>NZ_WEZQ01000002.1 GCF_009864005.1 Furfurilactobacillus milii | reverse complement strand
AAGATCAGCTCCTAAAAAATGGGTTTGTGGTAAACACCATTTTAAAGGAAGCTGATCTTTTTTGTCCGAACAGCGTTCGGATTAATTTTACAATCTACCCACTTAACATATTCTGATCTTCTTTACAGTCGCTTCATATAAAATCGATTCACACTCTATGGCATATTTAATCATATACTTACTCAAAAACAGATCACGATACTACGTTTATGCGGATGAAGGACGCTTTCGATGCATGATACGACTAATGGACTCGTTACAATCCACAAATTGCAGATTCAGCATTAATTTTCCTTTTATACTCGACAAATTCTTGCACACTAATACTGTTCTTAAAGATCTTCGATTTTAACAAAATGAATAAAAAGAAAGAAGCAACATTGGCAAACCTACTAAGATTCAAGACCAATATGATCAGGAAGGTAAATTCAATTTTTATCAAGTTCCATCTGGCTGTACGTAAAATTTTACCGCAAACACCAAGGCAGTATCACCGACTGCACTTTAAAAATTACACTAAAAAACCGGTTGGACCTCAAAAATGCTATTTAATTCCAAAAATTCGAGAAAAGCATTCCAACGAAAAATTGACTAGAGGAAAACAACTATTGCTCTCCCCCAGCCAATTTATTTTGAATTATATTCCAAACTCTTATTTTTGCGTTCAACACGTCTCAAAAACACTAATGAAAGCACCAGTGCACTTCAACGCAACACTCACTTTTCATGCTATGCAAGTAATATAGACACCTATGCTTGTACTTGAGCAGGATGACCAATTAACCGTTGCATATGGAAATACCAGTGATCCCCAATTTTCATAATCCCAACTGTCTTAAAGCCATGTCGGTCATAAAGTGCTTTTGCACCAGGGTTTTCAAAGTCAACATTCAGTCCAACAACTGACTTATCATCTTCCGCTGCTTCTTCAGGAATTGCTTCAAGCAATTTTCCGCCAATTCCCATTCCCTGATATTTAGGATCAACTACAATCGAATCCAAGTACCATTCGTTCTTAAATGCTTCGTAATCAGAACCAAATGGATCATCTGCGAAGACATCACTAAAGCTTGTTGCGTCTTCCAATACTTGATCCACTTTTTGCTCATTTTCATCGGGATAACCAAATGCTACCCCTACTACTTGACCGTTGGCCTCGGCCACCACCGTTGTTGCGGCACCAGATAGATATGCTTCACTCTGGTACGCAGCGGTGATGGCCTTCAGGACGGCAGGGTCAGGAACGTCTTCTAATTCTTCCAGTTCCATTTCTTTGAAAATAATATTGATGAGGGGGGCTATCTGGCCAGCATCATCCTTTTGTGCTTCACGAATCGTTATGATAAAAATTCCTCCGTTTCTATATGTCAATATCATACATGAATGCCGTTATAAAGGCAAAAACGGAAACTAACTTCAAGCAAATTTAATTACTTATGCACTAGTCGATGTTAAGTTGAAGTCGTTCAAAACATTTCAATTATTATATTCAATATAAAAATGCTCAAAGTATCTGCGTTGGCTCACGAAATTAGAATTTATAACTACCAACCATATTAACCAGACTAATAAAAGCTTTTCAGCCATCTTTGTATTATACTGAGTGTAATAAATTCACAATAAAGGGTAGGATTTTTGAACATGACACAGCTTACCGATAATATCGCCAAATTTGCCAAGCTTCGCGCAATGAGTTTGCAGGAAGTTGCACTCAAAGCAGGTCTCAGTAAAAACATTATTTACCGCTGGCGTTTACAAGGAGCCAACCCATCCCCTGCTTCCATTACAGCAATAGCTGATGCTTTACATGTTAAAAAGAGCGATTTGACTGGCGAAAAAGAATCTGCTGAAGAAAAGCAAACCGTCGATTTAAAAGCACAGATAGCAGATCAGCAAGTAATTATGACCTATGAAGGTAAAGAAATCCCCAAAGAAGACCTTGAGCTTATTAAGCGAATTTTGCGAGGCTAAGACAATGTCTAATCAAACTGTATTAGAATATTTAAATCGCTTAGCAGCGGATAACCAGATTAAAATTTTCTGGTTAAACCAATTACATGAATTCACTACACCCGCCTGTGATACGCAGACAAGAAAAATCGTCATGAATCCGAATTGGCATAACGCTAACCAAATTCCATTTCAGCTTGCACATGAAATTGCGCATGTACTAATTAGTGACAACTCGGACAGAATTCTATATTTTTCATCAGCTGCGAATCATTCAAAAATAGAAATGGAAGCAAATAAGAAGGCCGTGGAATTGTTAATACCGGAATATTTGGAGTATGCGGATCCTGCTAATATAAATGCCAACGACTTTGTCGATCAGTTTTCAGTGCCACATTTTTTATCTAATTTTGCTCAAGAAGTGCTCTCGAATTGTTCACACAGCTAAGAATAGCTTAAACAAGCTTAATAATTGGTTTTCCCATCCTAACGTTTGATAAAATGGCACTAACAAACTTGCAACAGAAAAGGAGTTTACACATGATTGCAATTATCGTCATCATCGTTATTTTAGTTGTTCTCGGCATCATTTACGCCAGCTTATATAACGGACTGGTTCGTGCTCGAACTTACACTCAGGAATCTTGGAGCCAGATTGACGTTCAACTTAAACGTCGAAACGATCTGATTCCTAACCTGGTGGAAACTGTTAAGGGATACGGTCATTATGAACAGTCCACGCTAGAAAAAGTAACCAGTCTGCGTAGTCAATTAATGGGTGTTCCCTCTGATGACCATCAAAAGGCTATGGAGGTTTCTAACCAGCTGAGTGATACCCTTAAAAGCATTTTGGCTGTTTCCGAAGCATATCCAGACCTTAAAGCTAACGAAGAATACAGCAAGTTAATGGAAGAACTAAGCAATACAGAAAACAAAATTGCTTACTCACGCCAACTGTACAATTCAAGTGCCGCTAGTTTGAACATGAAACTTCAAACATTTCCTAGCAACATGGTCGCTAATTTACATCACTTCACACCTGCCGACTATCTACAGGTTCCTGAAGAAGAAAAATCAGCTCCAAAAGTATCTTTTGATAACTAAAACTAAGGAGACGCAGAATTGCTCTACGAACAAATTCGACAAAACAAACGCCGAACCGTTTACGTGCTAATTGGCTTTGTATTACTCGTTCTCGCAATTGGAGCGGCAATCGGCTATGTGTTCTTTAATAGTAGCGTTACTGGCTTATTAATGGCTTTAGTCATCGCAGTTGTCTATTCAGCTATCATGATTGGTAATTCAACAAATGTTGTGATGGGCATGAATCATGGTCATGAAATCACCAGTGCTGACCAAGCCCCCGAGCTCTGGCATATTGTTGAAGACATGGCATTAGTGGCTCGCGTCCCAATGCCGCGAGTGTTCATTATCGATGATCCTAGTCCCAACGCTTTCGCCACAGGTAACAATCCACAGCACGCCGCAGTTGCCGCAACCAGTGGCATACTTGAAATGCTGAATCGTGAAGAACTTGAAGGCGTGATCGGCCATGAAATGTCGCACGTTCGCAACTATGACATTCGCCTACAAACTATCGCCCTTGCCTTGTCAGCTGCTATTAGCTTATTAGTAAATATTGGTATGAACTCGTTTTGGTGGGGCGGTGGACGGCGAGACCGTGATGACGATGATAACGGTGGTGGTTACCTGCAAATCATCATGTTCATTGTATCTATTCTGTTAGTCGTGCTTGGCCCCCTTGCCGCTTCCATTGCTCAGATGGCTTTATCACGTAATCGTGAGTATTTAGCCGACGCCGGTAGTGTTGAACTCACCAGGAACCCTCAAGGGCTTATCTCCGCATTACAGAAGATTTCTGGTGGCGAGCCAATGCAGGCGGCGGATCCAAGTAGTGCATCACTATACATTTCCGATCCATTTAAAAATAAACGCTCATTTGCCCATCTGTTTGATACACACCCACCAATTGACGAACGGATTGCAAGATTAGAAAAGATGTAAATGAAATAGCTTCCGGCTTAACCCTCAAGGTTAGTCCGGAAGCTATTTTTAATTGTCATTACAAGCAAATCAAGTTAACGGTCGCGCATATAAGTAAGACTAAAAGTGAATGATTTCTGCAACCGCGTTATCCATCCAAACATCACGTTCATGAAAGGCCATTCCACTGAAATTCCCTTCTATAATATGAAAGGAACCATTACTGTTAACGCGAGTAATAAATGCAACATGTCCAAATCCTGGTGTATAAGTTGGCGGAACACCATTGAATGAAACGACCGCACCGGCGACTGGAGTACGATCCACTCGAATACCGCGTTTAGCAGCGTTGCTAGCCCAATCCTCACCGTTTCCTAGCCATTCAAACTTATTGGCGGGAATGCCTTGTGCTGCCAATATCCCCGCAACAAATCCAGTGCATTGACCGGCGGGATAACTCCATCCCCCATTGTTAAATCCGTTAATGCCGGCCTGACTTGCATTATTGGGGACAGCAGCACCAACAATACTGCCCTTACCATCATTATCAAAATGCCAAGTTTGACCATTAATTACTTCATCTGTGTTAGTTTCCTTAGTGTACCCATTGGGATTGAAATAATACCAAGAACCCATCCATTGATATAGGCCTGTGACGATCTTACCATCGGGGCCAAACATGTACCACCATGGCTGGTCTGGAAAGCCTTGAACATATACATTGTCCATGCGTCGACCCTGATCATCAAAATGATACCAACTGCCCGAAAATTTGTAAGTCGTATTTTGAATTAAATGACCGTCATTTTCATCAAACATTCGCCAGGCACCATCAACATACTGCCATCCTTTTTCAATGCCATAGTCGTTATTTCCATAATATTTTCGCCCATCAACTGTAAACCAACCATCAGAACGATTGCCCCCTTTGTCAAAATAGAACGTATTACCGGCCCAGTTGTAAAACTGATTCGTGATTTGGCGGCCATCAGGGCCAAACATATACTTCCAAGGATGATCTGGAAATCCCTGAATATAAACATTATCCATTCGACGGCCTTCATTATCAAAACGGTACCAACTACCTGAAAAATAATAACAAGTATTTTGAATTAGATGTCCATCATTTTCGTCAAACATTCGTGATGCACCATCTGCATATTGCCATCCCTTTAACAGGTTTCCATTATCATCATAGTAGAATCGTTGTCCATTACGAGTCACCCACCCACGACTGGCATCAGCATGCACCACTGTGGTCATTAATTGAAGAATTACGCCATTTTTCAATTGCGGTGAAGCAACTAATCCAATTGTTAATGTAGAAGCGACAATCAAAACCTGCCCGAGATACTTAATTGTGTGTTTCATTTTAAAAACCTCCTGTTTGGTCATGCTAAAAGCTAATTACTGGTGTACTTACCCAATGTTGGCGAAAAATTAATCTGTGGTTGTGTCATAATTGCATGACCATCACATCCAGCAAAATATGCGAACCTTACGTAGGCCGTTCCTTCAGGAATTGAAACATGTTCAGCCTTTAATCTTTGCAACTGATCTAATACATTTATATCCGCCCAAACTGCGGAGTAACCAATTTCCTTTAAATTAGTATCTAAGAACCGTACAGATACATTAAATGAGTCTCGACCAGGCACGAGCTTTTCACCAGAGTAAATATAAATATTGCCCGCAAAGGAAATTTCAGGATTATTTGGTGCGGCGGTAGTTAACCATATTGGCTTACTTTGTATAGATGGCCATGTAACCTCGGTTAACGATTGATCATCATAACTTGCACCAGCACTGCCATGTCCGATAGAAGAAGGCCAAAGTGTTCGATGAAAACTACCAAACACATCCCAATCGCTCGTATCATACATAAAATCGGAATTCTTGACATAGTTTGGAATAGCCCCAACTTCTCCGCCGACAAACTTCTCTTCAACTTGCTGATCCACAACCTTTAAGCGATGGTAAATAGCCGATTGCAATTGAGTAAAGTCCGTCAATGCAGCACTTGGAATCGAAGGCCATAATTTTAAATCAGTCTCATAGTTTTCTTCACCGACGCTAAACATAAAGTGCCGGAAAAGCTCAATAATATGATCCTCTCTTAACGTGGTTTGACGAAGAAAATGATAGCGCTCCAATACCTTTTCAGGGTTGGCCGCAAAGATCATTTGTAATAAGCGATTGCTTTGAAAGTCAAATAAATTTTGATTGATATTTTGCAGGGACTTCCCGTCCCACTGTAGTTGCCAACTTGTATCAAGGTCATAAGGGACCATCATCCATTTTTTAGCATCATAGGTGACGTACATGGCATTTTTGACGTTCATGTCGGTGTCTTGAATGACATTTGAAAAAAGACCGAAATCAATAACTGAATCAACATCAATATAATTTTCCTGTTGATTCTGAATGTCATAAATGTTGCTTTGATGAGCCCATTTCATCAATTTGTCAAAACTATCTTTTAAAGTAGACGTAATTTCGTCTGGAAATTCAACTGTGAAATCTGATCCGTCAAACTTAGCTTCGTCTTTTAAAAAACGCGTTTCATCTGCCCATTGAGCTGCCTCAACTGCGCCTTGAAGGTTCGATCCTTTGTTCATATTGAAAAGAACATCATCCTTGCCAGTATTAAATGTATATACGCCTACATCTTTGTCGTTAACTTTTAGTTTGATCGGAAATCCCTGAATCTCGGAAAAGTTCGTCGCACTAACCAGTTCAGCATTTACGTTAGGTCGAGTAGCAGCCATTTCTGAGAACAGCTTTGCATTAACAATGTTTCGTGCGTGTGTCACGTCAATAAAGTTTGCTTTCAAGTTAAACGTATTATTTGAAGCCCAATCAGGTCGCACTTTAAAAGATAATTTTTGTTTGCAGTCCACATCAGTGTAAGCCTTAAACTTGTAATTCTTTTTAACAAGACCGGTGGAACTATCACCCTGCCATTTTGTTTTTGCATAGCCTTCGATTGTTCGACCATTTAATTCAAAAGTAAAGGCTAATACTTTTGACACGTCATGGCTCATACCTGATGTATCACCCGTTAATGTCATTTGTGGAATTTTAATTTCATTAATCATATTATTTACTTCTATTTTATACTCAGTATTAAAAGCGTGTAAAAATATCCGGCCAGATAAACACCATTGCTTAAAAGCAGAATTAATTGTAATGCTCATAATTATTTTGGTCAACTATTTAATTTTTAAAAATGAAATTTTACATTTTTTCGTTTCTCTTTTTACTTCACAATTTACACATTAAATACTATCAAATTACACATTTCACTTGTGCTCTAATCAAGCTAACTCATATGGATGAAGACATTTAACAATGATTTCACTTGTTGTGTAATATGAATTATAATGTAATAATTACGATTGAAAATGTATCAAGCATCGGATTTAGTATCTTGCTAATATTGAAAATTCCGTTAAACTGACATTGCTTCTTAGCTCTATGACAATTTAAAAACGGTCATTTTAAGGGAAAAATCCCACAAATTGCATTGATAATAGTGCTTTTATATTTGCACGGTATTACGTTGTCTATTTTCCCTATGACTTCAATAAACCAATCAATAATCCCCTGTCACAACAAATTATTATGATACTTATAGATTGCTTACATTTAGACAATAAAGCTCACGTTTTCTAAAGATCTTTTGCATCAATACATTTATTTGTATTACACATTTTTTCAGTTAGCAAACCTGGGTACACTGCAATATTTAATATGAATCACATAAAACAAAATGGGAGTAATAGAACATATGATAATTGACAATAAACGAACACAAAATCACGTGGTATTACTCATGTTTTTGATTTTGACAATTTCAGGATTTTATATTTATAGTCAGATTGATATTCCTTCATTCAATATTCCATGGGCCACTCAAATTGCTAATAATAAGTTAAATATTTATTCAGGATCGATTTCTCCAAAGGTTGATTATCCGCCACTTTTACCTTTAATTTTTGGAATTATAGGTGCTTTAATCAAATTGTTAAATCACTTTTTTTCTCTACCTGCGGCTACCATTTATTTTCTACAGAATGGTTTGCTTAAAATGCCTGCAATTATCGTCCTAACCTTTTTTACCCGTTTTTTCATAACTAGGTCTAGAGATTCATTAGCAGATGCAAAAGCATTTTCTACTATTTTCACATACTTACTAACATCTCTTAGTATTTTTTTTAACGCCATCGTTTGGGGACAAGTCGACGTCATCCTTATAGCTGAAATGTTTTTTGCATTCTACTTCCTGGTTAATGAACGAATCAATGTCGCCTCTTTTTTTCTCGTCTTGGGCATAGTAACAAAGCTTCAAGCCGTATATTTCGTTCCTATTTTTGTAGTTTACGCAATAAGATATTTCAAGAATAACCAATGGCTACAGGGATTGTTAACTGGCTGCATAGTCTTTACTACAGTATGGGCACCATTTGCATTTGTAAATCGCAATTTACTTTTACCCTTTCAAATATATTTAAAAGGTTCATCTTCCTACCCCGTACTGAATGCAGGCGCTTTTAACTTCTGGGGAGCTATTGATCCACGTAAACTAGAACGTGTAACATCAATTCATAAGGACATCTTCGGGATGCTACTCTTTTCTTGGCTGAATTATTTAATACTCTTATCAATACTAATTATTGCTTTAGTTTTGATATTATTAAACAAACAGAATTTGTTCATTGGCGGTCTAATATATACACTTGCTATCTTTACCTTTTCAATGAGTCAACACGAAAGATACGAAATGACCGTTTTACCTTTTGTACTATTGGCTTTGTTATATTCGAATTCTCCAAACTTGAAAAAGGCCTTCGGTCATATTTGGATTTCTCTTGACTGCATTATTTTTCTGAATATGGCATATATTTATACTTATCTATTGCATGTAATAGGTTACAGTACAATTTTGGTCAGATTATTTTCGATTGTATCTGTTGCAATTTCACTTTCAACTATTGTATTTTGTTGTCGGCAAGTTCAATGTTTACATGGTTCCGGAAAGCTCTTTTATCTTAATCACAACAAGAACGTAAACATCAAAAAATAACAAAAATCGGGCTTATCGTCAAACGAAGTTGATAGATGATTTTCATAGTATCTAGGCCGTCATTGGTCTAGGTACTTTTTTCTTTAACTCTTTTTCAATACTTTGGAACCAAGTGAAACGAATTCTGATGCGGTTCATGAAGTTATATCAATTATGATTAACTGTAAGCCATATTCTTAATCTTTTTGATATGACTAATAAAACCTTCTAAATAACCGTTGAAGTAACCTGATGTAACGGCGTTCAGAACTGCTTGACGGTATTTCCGAAGGAGCGGTTGTATTCCAAACTAATGTCTAATGGTCGCTAACATCAACCGTGTCTCAAATGAATCTGTGCCACTCTTTTTTAAATCCTTCTAGAATTTTGATGCACATCGGAGTTTGAAAGCCTTCATCGAGTGGGCGGCATTCGGTGTTCAGATTCAAGTCGATCTCATAATGGCCAACACTTTTATGAGATTGCTTCTGTTTAACTTTTAATTTTGCGAATGGTCGTAAGAACTGTTGCCACTCACGCTTCAAACGTATATTTCTTCGAGTCCTCCGATATTCATGACACGAATTCGTTGCTGGTTAACAGCGCAATCAAGCATTTAAGCAATTGAAATGATCTACAACGATTCTGACCTTCGGAAAGACCGATTTGACAACGTTAACGTAGCCGTGTTCAAGTAGAGAGGGACCGTCTTAATGGACACGAGCCCATTAATGGAAAGTGTTCGAACTGTTAGCGTAAATAAGCTGATGTGAGGATTGTGAGGATTCCGCCAATAATTTGGCGTGTGTATTACTCCCAAATGAAAAAGCTCATTGAACCGGTTGCTCTAAACTCATCCAAGGCGATATGTTCTGGAGATTCAGCTGTCGGCACCGATGTGCGTACTGCTACTTTTGCATCAATAATGCGTTTTAGAATCAGCTAAGTGAGTATGGACCCCTGGCAGGCAAATTGATCCGTTTCGCGTTAAATCCATATTTAACTAACTGATCTGGCAAGCCATAGTTTTTACAGTGGTTTGACCAACTTGTCAAAAAACCATAATAAACTAAAGATTCGTGGGCATTGAGATTTTTAAAACGGTAAACTTCACGGAAAACAATACTGAGATCTTAAATTTTCAATGCATTTCGCACAGAATTACCGGTAGATAGGGAAAGGTATCGATGCCTATTTTTGTGTTCAAAATAAATGGTATAGAAAAAGGAGCTGATAGACAATATGTACATCAACTCCAAAAATTGCGGATCATTTGTCACGATTTCGGCAGGTAGTTCGCAATTTATTTACTATATAGAATTAACATTTCAAATTCATCTTTTGTGGCTAACGGGAATCTTCAAACGTTTTAATGAATTAGTTTGACCTAAATTTTCTACTTCGTTTCAATTTTCAAATTTGAAAAGTAGATACTAGACAAAATAATTGCTAAGCACAAAAAAGTTATAAAGCTCAACAATCGTGTGGACAACAATAACTGTTTTCTTTCTGAAAAAGCTTTAAATGCTAAATAATAACCTTCTTGACTTCCATTTTTAAGGCCTTCGGGAGTCAAAGCATAATACGGACTATAATTAACACCCCATAAATCAATCGAAGTATTAGTCAGATTCTTGATTTGTATGTCGTATACACCGGGATGACCCTTAATCTCAACAATTGTTTTTGTGTCATTGGATGGCAATACTTTCATATCAGTAATTTTTTTTCTAGATCTATCAAAAATAGAAACTCGCAACTTATTTGTTTTAAATAATTCGGAATTTAAATAAACTTTGGAAAACTTGCCATTAGCAGAAAAAGTCTGCTGTGCAACCCTCCCAGCATGAATAATAAATGGCTTTCTAAGCGCGTAAGTCAAGCCAGTTTGCTGTGCAACCGGCATTTCTTGATTGATTTCTACTTTCGTTAGTGGTTCCGTAGTAGCAAATGCAACAAGTGCCAAAGCAATGACACCAATTGCTTCGACTTCCTTAATTCCTTTTTTATTTATGAATGAATTACGATTAATTTGTTTATCCTCAAAAAGTGCTGATAGGCCAATTGATCCCAACATAATTAAAAACATTAAAATGATAAATGCATACCGAGCCTCCGACTCCCAAAAAAGAACATGAAAGCTCATAATGCCTAAAATACTTAAAGTTGCAAATGCCGTATGTCCCTTTAAAACGCGACTACTTCTTAAATATATGGCAAATGCAAGGAAACCAACTAGTGTCAACACATAGACAACCTGTGTAAAATTAGCCAACCAAAACATAACATGCTGAATTCTCTTAAAAATTATGTTATGTGAAAAGCCTTGTAACCCTGGTTCATCGCTGTCCATTACTCCTCTGCTAAACATATATGTTAGTTTTCGCCAAAAATGGTTTATTAAACCGGCCGGTCCAAGCATTTTAACCCTTTTTTTTATCGCCCGTCTAATTTGAACCTTACGTTCTGCCATTGATTTAATATTTTGAAATTGATACAAATCACCATTTGTTTGCCCATCAGTTTCTGGGTTTAAGGACATATATATCCACGCAGTAGAAGGTATTTCTTTTTGAGGAATATTCTCAAAGTTATTGGCTTTTTGTACAAACGAACTAACACCTAAAACACCTATAAACATAACGACAACAATACCTAGACGGATAAATAGTTTAGGCCATACTTTTGAAGCTTTTTTAGAGTCAAAGTATCCAAACGTCAAAGCCAGCACAAGAGCGAAAATAATGACAACAACGTTGGATTTTATAAAATAACCAACACACAAAGCTACAATTGTCCCTAAAAAGAAAAGCACCCGCTTAACTCTAGTAGTTGAATTTCTTGACTTCAAAAATAGGTAAAAACTGAGCACGGGGAAGAAAAACATAAGCGGATCTGTGTAGAAATTTAAAGGGTATGTATAAAACGGTAAGAAACACGCTGCCAATAATAGAAATAAAGTGCCTGTTTTTTTATACGGGCTTAACATTTTTACACTTCTGTAGCCTAAAAATATGGCTGCATCAGCCAAAATAAATAGAAACAAGGTTACATATCGATCGACATGCGCACTAAAAAAAAACCGAAATAAACGAATGCACCAACTATAAACAATTGATACGTTAACATTATTGGGAAACATGTAAAAATAATCGTCCCAACTGTGACTACCGCCAGCCAGCGAAAATGCCTGCGCCTTAACTCGTAAATCATCAGAAGTGAGTCCAACGAACATAAGTCTTGATATTACTATTTGTATAGTAACAATAACTAAAAAGATGGTGGCGTCAGCTAACTTTGTATTCCACTTAACATGAACGTAAAGATATCTCAAAAAAATAACCATAGCCACGACTGCTAATAGTAACAGTGCTGGACTAAACCAATGCGTATTGAATTCAAACACATTAGTCGTTGGAATAAAAAAAACGGCAGCTATTACAAAAAGAGTAGCAAAAAAAACTAGTAAATCCTTCACACCATGATCCAGCCAATGAATAATCAATTTTTCAGCTCCTTAAAGGGTTCTTACCGATGATAAATTCGAACTTACCTTCGCAACATAGTTCGCGAAAACATATCTCATTAAAAATATTGAAAAAATATTTTGATTTTAACTGTTAACACTCTCCAAATAATATAAATACGAGCATAGTATCAAAGGCACATGACCCAACTGTCTAGTATTTGGTGCTATATCATCACAATATCTTTTATCACTAGGCGTTAAATTTTTCTCATATACCAGTTAACTATCTAGTTAATACTATCATAATACATATTTTACCTCAGTATTTAACTTCAATTCAACACGATACTGCTATTCAGCTAGCACGCTATAATTATGAGCATTGAATCACGCACCAAACAATCTTCTTTGGATTTTACTCCAACGAACATATTTTTTTGCATTTTTCTTCTCTGTCCATCTACAAATTGAAATTGCATGTGCTGTAAATTCTATGTGTTTCAATTATCGTTAAAGAGAAAAAGAGCCGAATCCTAAGATTCAACTCCCCTTAAACGGCCTATCAGCACTCTTCGATAAATAACTATCTTCAATTAATAAGATTGATGGTTCAAATTATAAAAACAATTAATTTGTAGACCAAGCCACAATTATTAACATCTACTTGAGAGAATGGATCAACATCCTAAAACGATTCATAGATGAAGAAAAAACTAAAGTGAATAATATGAGCATCAATGGCATCCCCTGTATTAGATACCTTGTTCGACCACCCTCAAAAATCAATAAGTAAAGTAAAAGTCCAATAATAGAAAGTCTTAAAACAATGCTTAATTTGTCACGATAGTCATACCCAAATAACAGTACACTAACTAAAGCCAGCCACACAACCTGCGCCCAAAAGTAAAAGTCACCTAGATGACGCCCACCAGGGTATAGAAACGATCGAATAAATCCTTTTTCCCCTTTATCTATTTTGCCAATGATAAAGGCTCCCTCTTTATTCCATCCAAAAGTTCCATCAGAGGTATTATTATAATTTTTTAATATCAAGAATTTCAAATATCCGCCGAATCCAAATGACTTAAGTCTCATTTTAATCATTTCTTTTGCGTAGTTATTACGGTCAGACTTTTCCGTCATATTCTCTGTGGCGTCCAAATCTGGCTCATAATATCCCCCGCCTCCGGTCAAACCCATTGCAACAAAATGAAGTGCGGGTTGTGCCTGCTGACTGTTAAGTTTAAAGGTCGTCTGATTTTTAGTAAATTGCCCAAACGACAAAACAATACATACAAATGTAAGGGTAGCAATCAATGAAACAAAAAAACGTTTCAAATTTTGATTATTTAATTTAAAGTTTAAATGACTAAATTCAATAAGCAATATGGCAATTACTAAGATAATCGTGGTTGGCTTCAGTAAATATGCCAAGGCAGCAGCTAGACCTCCAATAAATGCACCAACAAACTTTTTCTTGTTGGATAACTCTTCACTCATCAGCACATAGCCGAGCACTGTTAACGACACAAAAGGCATCACAAATGTATCCGAGTAAGGGATTATTATCATTGGAAAAACAAGCAAAAATAATAATTGAATATATAGTGCGGTCCAGACCTTAGATTTAGCGTGAATAAAAATAATTAAACAATTAATAACGACACTAAAATCAACTAAAAACGTAGATACTGTCGCGAACCACCACCAGCTAGGTTTGATGCCTATATTAACTGATACACTCTTTTCCATGAAAAAGAGGAATAAATTATTAGGATACCAATTAAAGTAATGATTATCTGGGTAAGAAAAAGACGAAAAAATATGAAAAGGATCGAAACCGACTGTCGTACTAGCATTAACCACTATAACAACTTGCCAAACAATCACAAGTGCAACAAGCAAACAAGAGACAGCAAAACGATTATGAGAAAAAAAGCTAATAACATTTTGGCGCAGCTTGGAAAACAAACTTATTGAGATTATGGTAAAAACCAGCAATAACAGTAAGAAAAGTGTGACAGAAGTGCCATTTGGTAAAAACAAATTGTTGTTGTGAATTATTCCAAATAAAACAACAGTAGTCCACAATGAAAAAACGACTAGCACTACTTTATTAATTTCTTTCGATAATCTATTCATCAACTGTCTCCATACTCTCAATACTTCTCACCAATAAGCAGTAAAATGCGTTATTTAAAAGTTTGCTTATCAATAATATACTTAGGTCGTTGCTTTACTTCAGTAAAAATCTTACCAACATATTCTCCAATAACACTGATGCCAATTAATTGAATTCCACCCAGCACCCACATGGAAACCATCAGTGATGTCCAACCTGATATTGTGTTTCCAGAAAATTGACGGACAAGTGAATACAGTAAAATAACTATACCAATTAATACTACTGTAATTCCCAAATCCATAATTAATCTGATTGGAACAATTGAAAAAGATGTAATTCCATCTGTGGCAAAACGAATCATCTTTCCAAGTGGATATTTCGATTCCCCCGCCATTCTAGGAGTACGTTGATAATAGACTTGACCGCTTTTAAAACCAACAAGCGGAACCATTGCCCGAAGAAACATGTTACGCTCCGGGAACTTCAATAATTCTTTGGTCGCTCTTTTACTCATTAAGCGAAAATCAGCAGAATTAGGAATCATATCAACGCCAAGTCGATGCATCGTTGCGTAAAAAAGCTTTGCAGAATTCCGTTTAAAGAAAGTATCGGAAGTTCGATCGCTTCTCACACCATATACAATATCTACGCCTTCAACATACTGTTTTACCATATCAGGAATCACCTGCGGATCATCTTGGAGATCCGCATCAATAGTCACCATAATATCTGCATCATTGACTGCGGTCGCCAAACCAGCTTCAAGGGCATTTTGATGACCAAAGTTGCGACTAAACTTAACTCCAGTAACAAATGTACTGCTAGATTGCTGCTCAACAATCAATTTCCAAGTCTTATCTGCAGAACCATCATCAACAAATAATAATTTACTTGCTTTCGATATCTGATTCTGTGCAATCATTTTACTGAGTAATTCCTCTAAGACCTTAAAAGTATTTGGCAGTGTTTCCTCTTCGTTGTAACAGGGAAGAATAATAACTAATAGTGGCGATTCTCTCATAAAACCACAATCTCCTTTATACGAACCTACTTAAAAATGTTCGACTGATTTATAAGTCCTATTCAAAAATAAAAATAGCATGTAAACATTTGCCAATCAGTAGCAATTGCTCATCAAAGCATAGCATATATATAGTTTAAAAACGAGGTGTTCTCTTAGGGTGCTATTCTCGATACAAGTTCCGCTTTGCGTATAACAAATACCTTTACATTCATATTCTACAGGCGTGCTGTTAATTTTACTTCAGGATACTTTTGCGCAAACCAATTTTCAGCAAATCTATTTTCGAATAAAAACAGTGGACTTCCTTCACGATCCTTCACCAACATATTTCTACTTGATGCCATACTTTCCTCTAATTGGTTAGGTTCAATCCATCTAGCTGTCTTTGAACCTAGAGGGGTCATGATTACATCAGAGTTATACTCATTCTTCATACGAAACTGAAAAACTTCCAGTTGCAACTGACCAACTACACCAAGAATATAATCACCAGATGAATATGATCGAAATAATTGAATAGCGCCTTCTTGAACCAATTGATCAATACCTTTATGGAAAGACTTCTGCTTCATCACATTTTTTGCAACGACTTGCACAAATATTTCTGGAGTAAACTGTGGTAATTTCTCAAACTGAAACCTATTTTTCCCCGTGTAAATCGTATCACCAATCTGAAAGTTTCCCGTATCATAGAGCCCGATAATGTCTCCCGAAACTGCACTTGTTACATTTTCTCGATCATCCGCCATAAACTGCGTCGAGTTATTCAGTCGCAATTGTTTCTGACTACGTTCTAATGTAACGTCCATGCCTCGCTTGAACTCACCCGAGCACAACCTCACAAAAGCAATTCTATCACGATGATTAGGATTCATATTCGCTTGAATTTTAAAAACAAACCCAGTCAAATCGCTATCCGTAGCGTTCACAATTTCACCATCTACCGTTTTATGACTGGCCGGTTCCGGTGCAAATTGTAGGTAGGTTTGTAGAAAAGATTCTACTCCAAAATTAACTAGTGCTGATCCAAAAAAGACAGGGGTCAGATCCCCAGTAATAATTTTTTTCTCGTCTAATTCATTACCTGCAGCTTTAATTAAGTCGATTTCATCAAGCGTATCTGACCAAATACTATCCGCCCTTAGTTTTGAATCGTTTGGTAGATTTCCTTCCTCGTTGAGCTTAACGTACTGATGAACATTTTCCCGACCATTATAGAGAGCCACTCGATTATTATAGATATCATATAAGCCTTTGAGGCCTTTTCCCATGCCTATTGGCCAATTCATCGCATAAGTTTCGATACCAAGAGTATCCTCAATTTCAGAAAGCAAATCCAACGGGTCTCTTCCATCCCGATCAAGTTTGTTGATAAATGTAAAGATTGGAATACCCCGCATTTTACAAATTTGAAAAAGCTTACGCGTTTGTGGTTCGATCCCCTTTGCAGAATCAATCACCATGACGGCTGAGTCGACAGCCATCAACGTTCGATACGTATCCTCAGAAAAGTCCTCGTGCCCAGGTGTGTCTAAAATGTTGATTCTTTTCCCATCGTAATCAAATTGCATAACTGAACTAGTTACGGAAATTCCACGTTTCTTTTCGATTTCCATCCAGTCTGACGTAGCAAATTTACCCGTCTTACGTCCCTTAACAGTTCCAGCTTCGCGTATTATCCCACCAAGCAATAATAATTGCTCTGTAATTGTTGTCTTACCAGCATCAGGGTGAGAGATGATAGCAAAAGTTCTGCGTTTTTTAATTCTAGTACTTAATGATTTATCAGTCATAAAATCTCCATTTAACGTCGACTCATTATTATTTTGAACCAAACAATAAATACCATTTTAATGCAAAAAAAGTAAAAGAGGAACCCGTATAGATCCCTCCTAAAAAACTTTTTACAAAACGCGAACGGCAAAGTTCGGTGTCCAACCATTTAAAGAGGCTACATGGACCGACGCACCGGGATATGGAGCCTCAATCATCTGCCAATTACCAATGTAAACAGCCACATGATATGAGTTTCCTCTTGCTCCCCAAAATAGTAAATCTCCTGACTTTAAATTACTTAAACTGACGGCGAAGCCAGCATTTTCTTGCTGATAAGTAACCCGCGGTAAAGAAACACCCGCTTGTGCATATGCATACTGAACCAATCCTGAACAATCAAAAGCATATGGACCAGTAGCTCCCCAAACATAAGGCTTACCAATTTCAGAATACAAAACATTAACTATTTTTTTCACAGTATTGTCTGCCCGGTTGCTTACGAAGCCGTTACCATCGGCGTAATAATCTTGCCCATTGAAACTAAAAGTTGCATTTACAACTTCATTCCCAGAGTGGTTAAAATACCTATTCTGTCCGTTCACATTGATAATTTCATTTTTGTGGATTTGGTAATTACCAGAATCATAGTATTGCCAACCACGCGAAGTATGAACCAATCCACTGGCAATTGAACCGTTGTTAGTGAAATAGTACCAATAGCCATTAGCTTGACGAAAATCATTCGTAACCAGTTGGTGGTCTGAGGAATCGTAAAAATTCCACGTATGACGTTGTGGAATCCATGTCAGACCATTGGCAATTGAACCGTTGTTAGTGAAATAGTACCAATAGCCATTAGCTTGACGAAAATCATTCGTAACCAGTTGGTGGTCTGAGGAATCGTAAAAATTCCTGCGATAATCCCTCTGTGGTTGTCAGATGAAATAATATAATTCATCTGACAGTTACGGAGGGATTTTTTGTATGCCCAGAACTAAATATACAGCTCCAGAAAAACTAGCTATTCTAACCGAATATCAACGGTCTGACTTATCCATAAAAGCAACGGCCAAACAGTACAATATTGGCGTGACAACGCTTAAACAATGGCGTGACAAATACAAACGTGATGGTTTAGAGGGATTAAAAGAGTCTCGCAAAAACAATCATTATTCTAAATGCCTTAAACAGATGGTCGTAGAAGCTTATCTAGCTGGTGAAGGCACATTACAATCACTGACAATGAAGTTTGATTTGCGTTCTAAGACACAACTGCAAGACTGGGTTTCACTGTATAATGGGGAAAAACCTTTAACGGCCTCGCCGTTTAGAAAGCAGGTCCCCACTATGAGTCGCAAAACAACATTTGATGAACGAATTGAAATCGTTGAATACGTGACCAAGGATAACCATTCATACACCGAAGCGGCTGCTCACTTTGGCGTGAGCTATCAACAAGCCCGTTCTTGGGTGCTCAAGGTAAAGATCGGTGGTTATGAGGCTTTGGTTGATAATCGCGGACATCATAAGGAGTTTAGCGAATTAACAGACTTAGATAAAGCCAACCGGCGGATTCGCGAATTAGAAGGCCAACTTAAAGATCAAGAACTGAAGGATGCATTCGTAAAAAAATTGCTGGAACTTCAGCACAAGGGGTGAATGAACAACATCGACTGGCTTATCGTGCAATCAAGGAAGTCAGTTATCAGCATCATGGTGGCATTACAAAACTCTTAGCAATCATCGGAGTCAGCCGACAGGCTTATAACAAGAGTTTTAAGCGTGTTGAAACAGAGTGGGAAAAACAAGATCGATTGCTTAAACAGCGCATCCAGTATTGGTTTGATTTTCATTATCAAGGGATCGGTGCGGGTAATCTATTAATTAACCTCGAACAAGATGAACAGATCACCTTTGTGGTGACTCCAAAACAAGTTCGTCGTGTGATGCGAGCACTGAATATTCGATGCCAGATACGAACGAAGAAACATAATCGAATTAAACAAGCAGAGCAATATACGCAGGATAATCTCCTTAATCAGGAATTTGATGTTAAGCACCCCAATCAAGTTTGGTTATCTGATTCAACGGAAATTACTTATGGAGTTTATGGTAAGAACAAAGTCAGATTCAGTGGTGTGTTGGATCTGTATGGACGTCGTTTGATGGCTTATCACCTAAGTCCAACAGAGACCAGTAAAGCTGAAATTGCGGTTTTCCAACGCGCGTTTGACGCCGTGGGTGAAGACGTTCATCCGATGATTCACACTGATCGTGGTTCTGCATACACATCCAATGAATTCAATGACTTCCTGGTACCATTCAAAGTCACCAGAAGCATGTCGCGACCAGGCACACCGTACGATAACGCACCAATGGAACGATGGTGGAATGAATTTAAACTACGGTGGTTAGCGCGTCACGCACGTCCAAAAACGTATGAAGAGCTCGTGCGATTAATCGAAGCAGGTATCGAGTACTTTAATCACCAAAATCGTTCAGCACAAAGAAACGGCCTCACTCCAGATGAATACTGGAATGAAGCCGCTTAGAGAATACCAAAACTTTATATTATTTCATCTGTCAACTTGACAGGGCACAGTGCATTTAACCAACGCCCCCTTAAAGTACTTAACTGGCAAACACCTTACCAAGTGATGCTGACTAATTTGTCAAAAAATTCGGATCAAATTTGCAATCTACCTTAAACTAAAATAGAAAATATTAATTTAGCATCAAAAAATTAGATAAAAACAACCAATATCTATGATTTTTCGTCCCAAGTCAGTCATTTCTGAGACGTCTCATTACGATAAGATTTATTACAGCACAGACTCTTAATTCGTGAAAAAGATTCAATCTCCGAGTTGAAAAATATTCCAAATATACTGAATTACTGTTCTTAATACCGCATAAAATGGAATTGCTAAAATCATTCCTGGAATACCTGCGATATGCCCCGCCGCCAGTAACAAAATAATGATTGTTAGTGGATGAATTTTAAGAGAACGTCCAATGATGTTTGGATAAATAATATTACCGTCTATTTGTTGCACAATAATAACAACTACAATAATCCAAATGATTTTGTTAGGCACCATTATCAATCCAACAATTAGCGCCGGTGTAATGCCAATGTATGGTCCCACATAAGGAATAATGTTGCACAACCCGGCAATAATGCCAAGCAACAATCCGAACGGTATTCCAATAGCTATATAACCAATGGATGTAAATACACCAACAAATAGACATTCAATAATTTGACCACTAATGTACTGAGAAATGGTATCGCCCATTTTATATAACAAATCAATGATTCTATCCTGTCGGCTGTTAGGCAAAAACTTTCTAATCGCAGGAATTAACTTTTCTCCATCGCGTAACATGTAGAAAAGAATAACTGGGACAGTGATGGCGGTAACTGTTACATCAGTGATTGTACCAATAACAGACCCTAAGCTACTGCTTAAGCTTCCAATGAAACTTTGCGCCCAACTTGATAAAGAACCTTCAAGTCCTTTTAAATAACCGGAAACATCACTATTCTTAAGGAAATTTGACCGAGATATATACTGAGTAATCACCTTCTGCGATTGTGTAGCAATATGTGGAACGCTCGTAACTAACTGGCTTATTTGTTTGGTGAGCTGTGGGATCAAAGATATGATGCCTAATGCAATAATGCCAATCAACAAAACTATTACTAAGAGTGCGGCCCAAGTCCTCGTGATTTTAAATCTTTTGTAGTGAACTTTCATAAATAATTTCACTATCGGATTTAGCATATAAAATAAAAAACCAGCCACCAAAATAGGCACAAAAACGGCCGAAATAAACGTTCCAATAGGCCTGAAAATAAAGTTTATCTTTGTACAAATCCAAATTATTAACACAACCGTCAGTATTTCAATCGACCAAAATAACAAACTCGAATGTTTAGCTTTATTTAGCATGAATTTACGTCACTTCCTTCTTGTTACGACTAGACAATATAATTATGGCCCTTTTGTTTTATTAGTTCTCTATATCTTCGATACCATAAATCAATATAGCCTTTTGAAAAGGGCCCTTTACCATTATTAATCCAATCCACTAAAACCTTGACGTTTTCTTTTAAGATAAGATCTAATTCGTCACTATAATGCCACTTATTGCTGTGTTCACCATACTCGTCAACATCCAATAATTTCTTCTCACCATTTGGAAATACTTTAACATCCAAATCATAATCAATGTATTTTATAGCTTCTCTATCTAGAGTGTACGGAGAAGCTAAATTACAATAGTACGAAACACCATTATTTCGAATCATTGCCACGATGTTAAACCAATAATGTTTATGAAAATAAACAATTGCAGGCTCTCGAGTCACCCAGCGCCGACCATCATCCTCTGTCACCAAAGTATGATCATTCACACCGATTAAAGCCTCATCACTGGTTTTTAAAATCATAGTGTCTCGCCAAGTACGATGCAAACTTCCATCATGCTTAAAGCTCTTAATTGCAACATATTCTCCTTCGTGTGGCACCTGGCCATTAATCATACTGTCACCCTTTCTACATATGGCGAATATAAAATCTAATAACAAGTATACAGTAAACACTGCAGGAGAAAAAAAGATTCTAAAAATAAAAAAAGCCCTGATTTTAGGGCTTTGGTTACGAATCATCAAAAACTAATCTTTAAATTCTTGACTAACTGCCTCTAGGGCAGCATGAATAACTTGATGCATATCATAATATCTGTACATTCCCAGACGCCCACCAAAAGTAACCTTAGGCTGGTTTTCAGCAAGTTTTCGGTACTCGGTATACAACTCATTATTTGCTTTATTGTTTACCGGATAGTAGGGCTCATCACCACGTTTCCAATTAGCAGGATATTCACGGGTAACGATTGTTTTACCTTTGTCACCCTTACCAAATTCAAAGTGTTTATGTTCAATAACACGGGTGTATGGTGTTTCAGAATCTGTATAATTGATCACTGCATTGCCTTGGAAATTATCAACGTTCATTTCTTCGGTTTCAAACTTCAATGAACGATATTGCAACTCACCAAGCTGGTAATCGAAAAATTCATCAATCATTCCAGTAAAGATAATTCTTGGATAATCTTTCAAATATTCTTCTTTATTATCAAAAAAGTCTACACCAGTTTCAACATCGATTAAATCACTGGCCAGCATTTTCTCAACAATTTGTGTGTACCCACCAATCGGAATGCCCTGATATATATCGTTGAAATAATTGTTATCAAATGTATATCGAACAGGCAGTCGTCGAATAATAAAAGCAGGAAGTTCAGTTGCTTTTTGCCCCCATTGTTTTTCGGTATAACCCTTTATCAGTTTGGTATAAATGTCTGTACCAATCAATGAAATTGCTTGTTCTTCTAGGTTTCTAGGCTCTGAGTCTGATAAATTGGCTGCAGCCTTTTGCTCCTCAATTTTTGCTTTCGCTTCGGCCGGTGTTGTAACACCCCAAAGCTCTGAAAAAGTGTTCATATTAAATGGCAGATTATACAATTCACCCTTGTAGTTGGCTACAGGCGAATTTGTGTAACGATTAAACTCAGCAAACTGTTGAATATAATTCCAAATTTCTTTGTTTGAAGTATGAAAAATATGTGCGCCATACTGATGAACTTGAATGCCATCTTGTTCTTTTGTGTAGATATTACCCGCAATGTGATCTCTTTTTTCAATCACCTTAACGTGTTTCCCTCGCTTAGCGGCTTCATAAGCAAAAGTGGCCCCAAAAAGACCTGACCCAACAATCAAATAATCATAATTTACCAACTTAGTGTCCTCCATTACTTTTTTGTTTAGATGATCCAGGCAAGTAGTGCCTGGATAAACCACCCTTACCAGATAACCCTGCGATATAGGCTCGTACATAGGCTTTAATCAAATACCAGCGGTTACCAGAATACGCATTGCCACAAATCTTAATCATCAATCTCGGGAACCAATAAATAAGATATAACGTCGTAATAACACGATTCTTACCATGCTTTTTCAATAAAAAAATAGTGTTTCTAACATCATAGAAGGAACGCCAATCCCTAACGTATTTCGTATGAATGTCAATTGATGGAATAGCCGTCTTATGAATCAAAACTGCTTTGTTAACATTGATAATCTTAGAGTATTCTCGAATTCTCATTGAATATTCTACATCATCCCACCAGATAAAAAACTTTGATTCTGGTAGACCAATTTTTTTAATGAGATCAATATTTATCAAGCAACCACAAAAAGTAAACCAATCAATGTTTAGTTCATCTTGATTTTGAAAATCCTCTACCGAACGACCCCGTCGACGCAACCAATAAGGATTGTAAACATTTCCTCGTTGATCATTTTGAATTCGACCATCTTCTAACTTAACAGTTCCAGAAAACGCTTTGACATCTGGATGCGCAATAACTGAATTGTCAATGTTTTCAAAGTAATTATTGTTAAATATTGCATCATCATCAGACAAGGAAACCCAGTCAATATTCAAATTACGAGCAATCTTCACACCTTCATGAAAACCGCCGGCGCCACCAACGTTTTCCGGTAAGAATTGATAAATGAGTTTTGAATTTTTCAAAATCCCCGATTCATCCAGCATTGCCTTTGTTCCATCAGTAGAATGATTATCAATTAAAATTATATAATCTGGCGCTACCGTTTGGTTTAAAAGACTGTTTATCGCTTCCAGTAATAATTTCTTTCGATTAAAGGTAACTATAATAGATCCATATTTCATTAAATTACTCCAAACTCATATTATTTCGGCAGATAACGATTGTTTTTTCCTAGTTTGTGCCTAAATGCATCTCTAAACGCATCCACATATACGCGTAAAACATGTCTTCTATAACCTGTAAACCTCTTCATCGGAACTGTTGCAATCTTTCCGGACATCCAAGCAACCAAAAAAAGTGTACTCAAAAATTTGTTTTTCCCATGTTTTTGAACCATAACAACACGATTTCGAAGTCCGTAATACTCCCGCCAATCCGGCTGATATGCCTCCCTGAATGCAACAGAAGAAATACCGGTTTTATGGACGATAGTGGCATCACTCACATTTATTATTTTCGAATGCTGCCGAATTCTCAAGGAATATTCAAAATCATCAACCCAAATAAAGAAATCAGATTCGGGCAAACCAATCTTTTCAATCATAGATTTTTTTACGACCAGTCCAACAAATGAAGAAACGTCGTAATTGAAATTATCAACATACTCAGAAGTGGCTACTGGTATCGGTGCCAATGTGTTCCAATCTCTAACACGTCGACGATGTGTGAAATCGATATCCATATTTTCAAATCTAACAGTGCCGGACAAAGCCGCTATGTCTCTGTTTTTTTCGGCATAATTAGAAAGCTGTTGGAAATAATGGCTTTCAAAAATTGCATCATCATCAGATAACGAAATCCAGTCACACTCATACTTTAAAGCGTCTTTAATTGCAGCAGCGAAACCGCCAGAACCGCCAATATTCTCTGGTAATCTATGATATTCAATCGATTGATCAACAAAGTCAAAATGGCTACGCAAATATGTTTCCGTGCCGTCGCTGGAATGATTGTCTAATATTACAATTTGTTGAGGCTTGTTGGTTTGCTGAAGAAGACTTTCAACAGCCTCGGTTAACAGTAACTTTCGATTATAAGTAACAATAACACTCACATAATTGATATTAAAAGCCTCCTCAATTCTTATGTCGTAAACGCTTAACCAAATCATACGACCATCTATAAGGTAAAGGTAATTTAAACAGACGCCTTAAAAATCCTATTTTCCATCTAGAAGCTGAAAGATCCCTTTTAAACCGATTCGGTTGTTTGATATAGGTTCCTACTGAAAGTGGTGCTGCTAGTGGAACAAAACTGTGATCAAAGAATTCAAAATCTGCAAACAATTCGATGTCTTTGGCAGAAGGATTAGTCCCAATTCGATGGAAAGGTCTAAATGCCTGTTTTCCGTCCAAATTAATTATTTCAGCAACTTTTGAATCGCGCAGCTTTTCAAGTAAGAATATTGCACCCGCCTGAATTTGCTCAACTTTTTCACGTTCCACCTTATGACCCGTGCCTTCATACTCGTAGTCGAAAAGTTCTGGGACAACTTTCTTATTTTCTAATCGATAAGATTTTGTTGACCCTTCCCCTGAGAAAAACATCATTTCTATCAAACCCTGCATAGAAGTGGTTAGGTCAACATCATTCGAATTATTCAATTGATCAAAAACATAGGCCTTACCTTTTATCCCGAATTTTTTTGCGGCGGAGACCAATCCGAAATAAAAGCCTGTGATGTCAACATCAATATTCATATCAGTTAATTCCTTGGTCAGAAAATGCTGCATTGATCCCTTCCAACCAATATCTACGATTGCAACCTTGCCATTAAAATTGGCATCAACCAAATACTTCTTAAAAAGCTTCAATTTATCATTAGCATTTTGCCACATATCCAACTTGACCGCTTCAAACAGTTTTAAGTAAACATCCCGCTTTTTAAAATCTGCTTGAGCTACGCTTTCGTTTAGATCAACATTGTTCTTAAGCAAAAAGCTATTGTAATCGGAAGCTTGCAAATTAATAGCACTAAAAAAAGTTTGCACCGAAAAAAACGGAGGTAAATCGAGAACATCTAACACATCATTCAAATTTTTTGTTTGACTTAAGTAAGGAACTTTTACACTTTGTCGTGAAACATGTATGTAGTGCGTTTCATAATTCTTTTCAAAATTCATTTTGGAAAATGCTCGTTCCATAATGAATCCATCACGGGAAAGAAAAAAGACCTTTTTAATGCCTTTTTCTTCTAAATTTTTATTAAGCCATTTTGTAAAACCAAAAAGCAGTTGTCCAAACGTTTCAAAACCGAAAGAAAAATAAGGGTTCTCTGAAATCTCATCACACCGATTATTGATGAAAGCAGTGATGAAGCTCTCATCCAAATTTGGCTGTAGTAATGATCGATTGGAAATTTGTCGATCATACTTCGAAATTTGAACCGCCTTTATTCCCGCACGTTTTGCTCCCCATACATCGGCCTTAATTGAATCTCCGACATGAATCCATTTTTCTGTATCAATTCCATCTGCATGGGCAATAGCTTTAAAAAGTTGCCCTGATAACTTATCAGAACCAACCTCATTTGACACAAACAAATTTTCAAAGCATCTATATCCGGCATTCTTTAAAATCTGCTTGATAACCTTAGCAGGTAAATACATATCTGAGATAATAAGAATCCTTTTCCCAGCCTTTTGACAGCGATCATAAATTTCATGTAATTTGTCATTAGAACGACAAAGTTCAAGCTCTAAATCAATCTCTTCTTGAGCTAATTTGCGTGCATTATCTTCACTAGACGTTAAGTATGCATAAATGTCTGTCAAATCTGCTCTGGCACCTTTTGCAGCCACTGCAGCCGACTCAGCCTTAATTCTTCTGTTGGCAAAATCCTCGATGCCATTCCTTCGTTCTAGAAGTTTAAAAACATCTGTAGGATTCGAAATATCACGTTTTATGAGTGTATCAAAAATATCAAAAGAAACTATTTGATATGATTGAATACTTTTCCACAAATAATCGACATTTACGGTTGGATATGCCTGTAGAAAATACTTTAAGCGTTGCTTAATCACTCAAGTCACTCCTTCTTGTTTTATCCGCTAATTAGAAAAGTTGGGTTTGAATTTCCTTTTAAGAAAGGAAAAGCCCTTGACCAACCAATTCTGTTTTTCCATGTACACAAAATCAACTTCCTTGTACCTGATATCTAAGGTATCTAACCAAACATCGAGCAGTAGTTCACTAATGAATCCGTAAATTCTGCTTTCGTAGTTGTCATAATTGCTGGTATCAACTTGTTCTTCAACCTTGCCTAAAATATCAAAAAGCCAAGTACAATAGTCATTAAACAAGCTTTTTTTCATTATGAACATGTTAAACATATGCGCTGACGTTTTGGACATTACATGATCAAACGCGGACAAATATGCTGGATAATCACGCTCAATAATTTCACGAGTTTTATCCAACGGTTCAGAATGATGTGAATGAACATAGTGAGAGTAATTTGACTCTATATAATATTTCCGTTCTTTGGGTAAGATCACATCAACATTTTTTAAAATCTCTTCAATCTCAGATTTTGTCAGTACGCTGTCTAGGTCCTTTTTGTGGTTCAAACTCATATAACGCCGATAGTGGTCTAATCCAATAACATCTGCATCAAGATTTTTCCAAGCCCAATACAACGCTGTTAGTTCATTGTAAGAAGAATTTTTTAAGGAGATGTTATCTCCAGTATTGTCTCCCTGAAAATCATGGTTTACATCCGGATGAATCGATTTACCAACAAAAATTGGCAAATAGACCTCACGATCTTTGGGCATCATATAATTTTTATGTGTTGCAACTAAAACCTTAATATTCATTTGCCAGAGACTCCTCGCTTGAAAGCTGATTTTCTGCGATGTTTAAAACAGAAACATAAAAGAAGAAAGAAATAAGCATATAATATTCACTCCAAGAAAATACTAACAGTGCTAATACAAAATACATTATTAGAAAAATTTCAAAAGCGTCTATTAAAGTGAGAAACAGTGCCCTGTCGTTAATGTGCGATGCGCGTAAACGTGCCTTAAGTGTCAAAGCTAGCTTTATTCTTTTCCAAATATAAAAAAGTACTGGACCAACAATGGCCAAGCCATACTGAGCAAGCCACCCACCCCAAACACTAAGAATCGGATACGAATTTTTTGAATAAACCGTTAAATACTCTGGATTATTACGTGTCCGCCACGGAACATACTGCATTAAATAAGAACCGGCCCAATCATTTCCAACACCAATAACCGGATTGTGAATAAATGTAAGAATCAAACCTATAGTTCCACCACGACGATTATCTGTCCCACCTTTCTGAAGCAGATATTGATTCAACAAATTCGTAACACTCGGCACAGTTAAATAGGACACGAAAATTCCAATACCTATTACTACAGCAACAATTGCATAAACAATACGATCCGCAGCCCCTGATTTCCAAAATAAAGTCAAACATGCTATCCCAATAACAAGAAAGCCGGTTGTTGTCTTCGCAAAAAACAGAACAACGAAAAGCCAAACAAGAGCCAAAAAGTACCATCCGCGTGATTTAACAACAGCATTTTGAAAGTAGTCAAAATGGTTTGTAATCGCCGCAATCGTCATCGGTAAAAATACACACGCAATTTGGGCAGCCAAATAACCAGCTTCCGCCTCGAAACCATTTAAACGTCCCATAGTAGTAACGTAACTACCATTATCATACCAATTTCTAAACTTCCAACGTTTTTCAAAAAGGCTTGCGACCAAATTAACCCAGCTGTGCAGACCATTGTTTGACAAAGATGCGATGAGTTGTGGCAACAAAACAAACAAGCTGAAAACAATTAGTGTCAGAAAGATTGCTCTGATAAATCGCTTAACGGCTACCATATCCGTGATTGTGGCTCGTACACAAAAATAAGCAACAAGTATTGTTAAAAAAAGCCCTATGACGTTTAGTGTTCCGTGTAAAATCCCCGCATCTTGCTTAGAATCGCCATAACGCAAATAACTAATCAAAATTGCAGTTAGTTGGGCTAGAAAAGCAAAAACTGTAAACAAAAAAGCCTTTCTAGTAACAAATTGCTCTTCAAGCTGTGCGCCATGATCCACAACGGCTTGATAAGCAATAATCACTAAAAAGGCGAGGATGGGAAACTCGGCCACAGTTGTGGGTAATGAGTATGTGTAAGTTTTGACAAACAAACTTATTGGTATCAACAAACCTGACATTTTCCCTAACTCCTGCTATTCTTTTTCTTTTCCAATTTTAAGCTTCTTGTTCGCAAATAAATCATAAGTAAACATAACAAAAGCGCCTAAAACAGCCCCGAGAGCGAACCCAAAAGCAACAAACTTTTTCTTGCTAATTGAATTATTGACAGTAATTGGATTGTCCTGAGCAGGTGCTAACTTCTTGATAGCAACGTCCATTCCAATATACTTTGGCAGCTCTTTAGCAGCAACATCAACAGCTGTGTTGGCCATCTTCTTAGCTACAGCCGCCGAGTTAGCCTCAGCATGTGCTTTAATAAAAGTAGTCCCCGGCGTAACTACATAGTTTAATTGACCAGGTAAAGACTGCTGATTATACGTGTACCCTTTGACATTTTGCATTTTGTCATTAATACGATTCGTTACTGAATGGTCTGTCAGTAAATTTGAATATGTATCCATCATAGCAATATTACCCTGAATTGCGGAAGAAGAAAATTTTGAACTGACATTTCGATAAATAAAAAAACTTCGCTGCGCATCAAACGTCAAACTGTTCTTATGCCCTGCGTATAAATAAGCACCGCCTGAAAATACAGCACCAAATATAACAATAACTAAAATATTTAAATAAAAAGATTGCCATAACTGGCGAGCTGAATAACGATTGTTCAATTTAATTTCCACCTTAATAGGCCCCATCTGAGGTCACAATATGAAGAATGTTTTTGAAAAATATTCTTGTATCAAATAATAATCCAGCATTCTTAACATAAGAAAGCTCAAGATCACATCGTTCTGGATAACCAATATTTGACCTGCCACTTGCTTGCCATAATCCCATTGCCCCAGGTCTGACTGACAAAAAGACATCAACTTTGTCGCCATACTCTGCCAATTCCTCGCGGACAACTGGTCTTGGTCCCACAATACTCATCTCGCCACGCAAGATATTTATAAACTGAGGTAGTTCATCCACTGACGTACGTCTAAGCCATCTGCCAAATCTGGTCACCCTTGGATCTTCATCTGGGGGCAGTTTGTAGTTATTATCAATATATTTCTGATATAGTTCAGCATTGTTGTGCAACTTTTGATCAGCATTAACAACCATAGATCTAAATTTTAAAATATAGAAATCTTGATTGTCCTGCCCGACTCTTTTTTGCTTAAAAATAACCGGCCCCTTGTTCTCTGAATCAAACTGATAAACAAGAAAAACAACTAAAAAAATGGGGCTTAGCAAAACTAAAGCAACACATGACAAGACTACATCTAGAAACCTCTTTGTAATGAGGTAAAACCTCGACTTTGATTTTGTTTTCATATTCTGTAAGATTCAACCCTTTGTCTATTAGCATGTTGCCTAGCACGAATAATAGGATAGCATTATTCATTTTACCAAGCAAGCCGGCCAAAAATGAGAAAGCAAAGCTTAATTGAAATATCGCATTTTATTGCTGAAAATGATTTATTATCCTTTACGCTTATTTATTTGTGTTCGAATAATCGAGCGTACATCGTCAATTATCTTGGCTCTCGTAAACATCAATCCAATAGTGTAAATTATGGCCCCCGCCATAACTTCAACAATAATATGAATCGGATCCATAGACCAACGTTTTACCATTGCAAACACTATTAGATACATAATAAGTCCGCTAACAAAATACTTCCATTGACCGAAAAACATCTTTCTTAAATCTAAAGAGTCACGCACTATATAAATCTGATAAACCGTAACCACTAGCTCAGAAAGGACCGCCGCATAAGCGGCACCGACAGGCCCCGCCCAGATGATTAAAGGAATATTTAAAAAGATGTTTACAACCGCACCAAGTGAGACAGAAGTTGTGAGATCTTTCATTCTCTGAACTGGCATTAAATATTGTTTGCCTGTAACGGTACTCCAAGCAATCAAAAGTATTATTGGAGCTTCCGTGACGATAACTGGACCACTTGCAACATAACGACTCCCAAAAAACCAAGGCGCAAACTTGCCACCCACAGCCATTAGTCCAAACATTAATGGAACGGAAATAGAAGTCACAAAGTTCATGTTGCGATACAAACTGTTATGAACCCCTTTAATATCTCCCTTAGCAAACTTCGCAGCAACATGGGGCAACATAACTGTCCCAGTAGCTGTCACCACCGCAAGAACGGTATGCACAATGTTATCGGCAAATGTAAAGTACGACGTAGCCTTCACAGAATCAAACTGAGTCAGCATTGTGCGGTTAACTACCGCGTATATTTGAACTGCAATGTTGGGTAAAAACAAAACAAGCGACGGCTTAAAATGCTTCCATACCTGCAATGATTTTAGAGATACTCGTTCCACCGAATGTCTCAAATATGGCCACAGTGTTAACCCTCCTAATAATTGAGAAGCACCTTGAATGATAGTGTAAATTGCTAAATCGCTAGGTTTTTTAACAAAAATAAAAATCAAAATAACACAAACAACTTTAACCAAGGTGTTTCTAAAAACAGTTTTTCCGAAATCTTCCAGGCCCATAAAATACCAAGAAATATCAATGCCACTAGCAATCAGCCATAAAATTTGCAATAACTGGATAGTTAAATACTGTCGATCAAAAGCAGTAAATGCAAAAAAAACTAGTAGAGCCGAAGTAGTAGTAATTAGTTGTAGAATTTCGATTTCCCAAAAAATTCGTGAACGAGCTTGTTTGTCGTCCTTGTGATACGCTATTTCTCGATTTCCATATAATGTAATTCCAAGATCACCGATTAAGACAAAATATTGAATAATGGAATAAGTGTAGTTATAAACACCGTTTCCATACGGCTGCAACACACGTGATACATATGGTTGAGTAATAAGTGGGATAAGTAGCAAGAGCACTTGATATGAGGCGTTATACAATAAATTTCTAATAGTTCTCAACTGTTCTTGCCTCCCTTTTTACGTTTAACCCGTTAATGCTATCATGAAATGACCAAAAAAAAAACAACTCTCTTAATTTCATGCCGTCATGCTAAGTCCTTATTAAAGATTCCAATCCAATCCGTTATAACCAAATATGCCAGGTGCTTAATCACTTTCATGTTTTTCAGTGCTCAACACAATTTTATTAATTTAAAGTTATATCGAATCTCCCACTGTCTTATTTCAATTTCAGAAAAATTCGATCATTTGTGCCATCATTTCTTAAAGATGGACAAACAAGCATAAATCACAATCTTTGCAAAAGTTTTCCTCTATGTTAGTTCATGTTATAATCCCATAAAAGCAATTTTTACTTCGGAGGAAATTTTCAAAATGAATGCACATGTTGTATACGCAACTATTACAGGCAACAACGAAGATGTAGCTGACATCATAACTGAGGCATTTGAAGAATTAAATATCCCAGCCAAGGAATCAGAAATTTCTCAAACAGATGTCGATGACTTCGCCAAAGCTGATATTTTGGTCATCGTTCCTTATACATACGATGAGGGCGCACTTCCAGAAGAAGGACTTGACTTTTTTGATGATCTTTCAGACATAAAACTTCGGGGAAAGATTTTTGGAGTTGCTGGGTCTGGTGACGTTTTTTATGGCGATGATTATGGTGTCGCCGTTGATCGATTTAATGATCAAATGTTAAAAACTGGGGCAAAGATGGGAGCAAATCCGTTAAAAATAAACCTAAGTCCAGACGCTGACGATATCAAGAAACTTGACCAGTTTGTAAAGGAAATAGTTACCTCAGCCAAAGCTTAATCTAAAAAGTAAAACTTTATTGACCATCCCAACAAAGTTTAAAAAGGAATTGAACTATTTATATGATTAGATGGATTAATAAGCACCAAGCTCTAATTGAATACGCCGTATGGGGAACCTGTGCTTTTTGATCAATCTGTCTGTCTTTACTGTATTGGACGTCTGGACCCCCATGAACTATCAACTGGCTAATACAATTGGCTGGCTTTTAGCGACAACTTTTGCTTTCCTTACAAATAAGATGTGGGTATTTGCCACTCATGCAGATAATTTTAAGGAATTATTTCATGAAATGTGGTCATTTTATTTTTTTAGGGCTGTCACATTATTGATGGATATAGTCATTCTTTTTGTGGGTATTACTCTGTTTAAGGGCAACGACATTATTGTCAAGCTTATAGATCAATGTATCACCAATGTTGCAAACTACTTTTTTTCTCGTTGGTATATCTTTAAAACCGTTAAATAAGCGTCTCTCCATCGAATGCTTATTTTTTTTGCCATATTTTGGTCAACCAATGCAACGACTGACGACTTTCAATTATGTCGCCGCCGAAATATTCTTGTATGGTCGCATTCAAAACTGATCCCGTCAAAATAACAATTCCCGAAAAATCCAACCACATCATAATCACGATAACCGAACCTACTGTTTTATAAGTAGTCACAGACTTGGCGAAATAATCAACGTACAACGAAAAAAGTTGAGACAACAATAACCACACTACTGTCGATGCTAAAGCTCCCACCCATACATACCGCCATTTTAAATGTGCGTTCGGTAAAAAATAATACAGTAGCAAAAGCAGTATAAATAGAAGTCCTAATGTCACAGGCCATTTCAATGAACTCACAACATTAGTAATATTGCGACTTAAATGAAGTAAAGGTGTTAACTGTTTTACAACAACCTGGCCTAAGGTGAAGAACAGAATAATCACCGCCATAATCACGATAACTAAAATCATCCACATAAAAGAAAATAAACGGTTCGCAATGGCATTTTGATTTTCCCCAACGCCATAGGCCTGATTAACTGTACGTTGAAAGGCTGCGACCACTTGACTGGTAGACCATAAAGCCACGACAGCCCCAATAGAAAGTAAACTTCCGCTTCCCCGCTGAAGAAAGGACAAAATTGCTGGCGCTAGGGTTTTATACACATCCGCTGGCACTGCCGTTTGTAAATAATCTAAGACCGTTCGCGCGTCAATACCAAAAATAGGCAATAAATTCCCAATTACAATCACTGCAGGAAAGATTGACAATAGTGAATACCACGCCAATATTACCGCTGAGTTGCTAACTTCAGCATTGCCAAATCGGCGCAAAAAAATTTTAAAGAAACGTTTCATTGTTAACCCCTGTTCACACTTTAAGTCGATTTATCCTTGTCTAATTAAACCACATTGTCGTTCAAAACAAAAAAAGCATGTCCGTCGAGGACATGCTTTAAAAGCTATACTAGTCAAAATCATTTGTTTTAAAAATGTACCACTTACTAAAGAAGTAGTTTGAAACAATCACAATAACTTGATCAATGATTTTCACTAAAATATTATTGCCATGTAACAATGTAATCCCTACGAACAGAATGACCACTTCAAAAAGCAGTGTTAATATTCGAAAACCAAAAAAGGAAGTTATTTCCCTCATGTTTTCACGAAAACCCTTTGCATGCGATGAGAAAACCCATAGCTTATTTGTAATGTAAGCAACGAGAACTGACAGCAACCAAGCTAAAATGTTTGCCACCTGATAATTCCAATGCCACCAACTATTAGCAACTGCGAAAACAACTATGTTTATTACCGTTGTAACGCCACCAAAAAAAAGATAGGCAATCTGAGACTGATACTTTTTAAATAACTTTACTAAAGTCGCCATTTAGAGAATTCCAACTTCCTTATTTAATCAACTAACATAACAATTTACGACTTTGACGGCAACGTGTCGACCCTTCATAAGTAAAACTTAGGTATTTATTATTTTAGATGTCGTTATCGCAACCAACTAGTCCTCCGTCCAACCGTGATTATCCCAATTCATTTCTCTCTTCTTCATCCCCGAGACAAAAGGATTTCCCTCGACATAAAACCGAAGCTGTCGGTCGTGCCATTCCCCTTCACTGACGCCAACCCGAGCAGCACTCACAATTTGCTGCGGTTGATACTGGCCACTAACGCTCAAGCTAAAGGGAGACTGACTCAGTAACATGTCATTGTACTGCAACGTGTCTATCCCCATCGCCGCTGTTAACTTAGCAGGACCGTTGGCAACATCAATGCCCGTTCTATGACGATTTTGTTCCATCAATCTTGTGCCAACGGTTGGTTCGAGCGCCCGCAGTAAAACTCCTTGTGGTGTACCCGACGGCTGACAGATAAGATTCATAAGGATTAGCCCACGCATTGTATAAAAATACAGCGTACCAGGATCTGAAAACAAGGCTGCATTAGCCTTGCTCTTTCGATGGCCGAAAGCATGCGCAGCTGTATCTTGATCGCCCAAATAAGCTTCGGTCTCGACGATAACACCACCAACTACACCATCGTCCATTTTTCGCGTCAATGTGACCCCCAGTAAATCCTTGGCAATTTGTTCTGTTGGCCGTCCTGAAAAGAAATCCGCTGTTAATTCTTTCATTAAATTGTTTGCTCCATTATAAAATCATTTATTCTCTAAGAAATGAAACCGTTTTTTCTTAGAATTCCGTTTTCTATTCATTAATATGATACAACATAGGTGGGTTCAGTGTTTGTCACACTATGTCATCATTATACAAGGGGGATTTATCATGCAACGCGATGATTCACTTATTGTTTGGATTTCTGGCAGTGTTTTACCACTTATCATTTTGATTGGCCTATTGTATGGACTGATTGCTGGGCAAGTCGTCACGGGGTTGGTTGTTGGCATTATTGCCGGTCTTCTCTTGGCGGGCGTCTCATTCATTTCATTTGCAATGCTGGAGGACGTTTTTGCACCGAAAGCATAGGATCCGCAATTATATATGTAAAAAGAGTGGTTACTGAAAAATAATATCAGTAACCACTCTTTTGCGTTTGTTAAACTAACGCCAGAAACCGTTCGTCATGCCCATGTCTGAGTTATCGTGATGTTGACGATTGAACCCCTGACCACGAGAATCAAAACCATTGCGGCCATTAAATGAACGACGGCCAAAGTGGCCTGCAGGACCAGCGAATGAGCCAAATTCAGGCTCCGGCGCGTCATCCATATCTGCCAACTTATCTTTTAGCGAACCATCAAGTTTGGCCAACAACTGTTGTAACTGTTGTGTCTCCTCATCAGTCAGGCCATCGAATAAGCCTGTCAGATAATCATCCGTTGTCTGCTTGCGTTCCACTAAGCGTTTACGTCCTACCTCAGTGAGAACGACGTGCGTAATTCGTTTGTCGTTTTCGTCAGTATGCCGTTCAATCAATCCCCCATCAGAAAGCTTACTCAGCATTTCTGATAAAGAAGATGGACGAATGTCCAGCAACTCAGCTAGTTCACTCTGTGTGACATTATCATGATCCGCGATCAGTTGTAACAATCGGCCACGACCAAATCCATGGTGCCGGCCGTGCTCTTGACCACGGGTCGCAAACCCATACCGCTGCATCTGTTTTGTTAAATCCATAAATGTTCTAAACAATTCATCGTTTTTTTCAGTATTCATAATTTTCCTCCAAAGATTGTTAGTTAGGTACCTAACATCGACTATTATATAGGTACCTAAATATTTGTCAACACTTTCGATCTAATTAGGCAAACATAGACAAAAATGAAAATTTGTCCACCTCACACAAAAACTGATTAAAAAGACTGTCGCAGTTGATTTGGATTGTGCTACGCTATCACCAACACCAATTGAAAAGCGAGGTTTTATGAAATGGCAAATGAATTTCCACAAGTTGTCACCATTGCCGGTTCTGATTCCGATGGCAGTGCTGGTTTACAGGCAGACTTAAACACATTCTTCACCCGCAACGTTTACGGCATGTCCATCGTCACAGCATGTGTCGCTGGCAACTCGTATGGCATTCAGGCATCCACATCAATGCCGACCGACTTCATTAACCAACAATTTACATCCTTAGCAGATGACTTTGATTTAAAGGCCGCCAAAACAGGCATGTTGGCCGATGCCGAATTGATTAATAACGTTGTGACCAATTACAAAAGTGTCGATTTTGGACCGCTAGTCGTGGATCCCGTTATCGTCACTAAACACGGCGCAATGTTGCTAGAAACGGCTGCGTTTGAAACGTTACGCGAACAGCTAGTTCCCTTAGCAACAGTGATTACACCAAATTTTTTTGAGGCGCAAAAGTTGGTTGATATGGTCATTGAAACAGATGAAGACATGTTAACCGCGGCTAAAAAATTGCAAACAATGGGTGCTAAAAACGTCATGATCAAGGGACAACATAGTGATGCTAATCAAACAGAAGTCCGTGATCTAGTCCTTCTTGAGAATGACGAACACTTCTGGCTCAGCGCACCTTACATTCATACAGACCGTGTTAACGGCACGGGTGACTCGTTATCTGCATGCATTACTGCCGAATTGGCTAAGGGTAAATCCGTTAAGGAAGCCATTACGATTGCCAAACAATATGTTAATGTCTCGATTGCTAACCAAATTGAAGTTGGTCACAAATATGGCCCAATCAACCACTGGGCTTACACGGATTAATGTGGCTCTACACTTTTGAGTGTTGATAGAGAAATCTATCAACGCTCTTTTTAGTTCTAATGAAATGCAAAAAGGACACCTAAGTCCTCATGTTACAATCAAGTCGACGAAAACCAATTGAAAGAAGAGAATTAGATGTCCCATAACGATTGTACACGTCGAACACTTGGAATCACAGACGCAAATATTACTTTTGATCCAGAAAACTTTAATCACTATGAACGGCACGGTGCCATTAAGGTCCTGGTTTACGAAGGAAAACTGACTTATCAGGTCAGTCGTTGTCCGCAGTGTGGCTATGAAAATAAGTTAGTCCATAACGGCACTAAATTAGTTGAGTTAAAGATGCCTTGCATCAATAACTATGTGACTATTTTACGATTACACAAACAACGCTTTTATTGTCGTAACTGTCACGCCTCTTTTATGGCCCATACACCAGTCATGCATAAACATTGTTCAATCGCTGATGTCACCAAAAAAATGATCAAACAATGGTGTTTGGAAGATGTTAGTGAAAAGGAAATTGCGCAACAGATTAACATTTCACCCAGTAGCGTTAATCGATGTATTAACCGTATTTCAGCTCACTGTGTGCGCTTCTCACAACCATTACCGCGTCATATCTGCTTTGATGAATTCCGATCTATCGGGTCTCGCATGAGCTTTATTTGTATCGACGGTGACTCGCACCAATTGTTAGAACTATTACCAGATCGTTTAATTAAGACAATCAAGCGTTTCTTCAATGGCTTTGATCTTAATAATCGTAAACGCGTCACTTCGGTGGTCATGGATCTCAATGCCAACTATGGTCGCATTATTCATGGTTTGTTTCCCAATGCCAAAATTGTCATCGACCGTTTTCACTTGGTTCAAATGCTAGGCCGGTCATTGGACGATACACGTGTTAAAGTTGGCAAACAGTTACCAACTAAAAGCCGTGAACGACACGTCTTAAAGAGCCAATGGAAGGTACTTAAGAAACCAGCTGATAAACTGGATGAAGTACACCGCAAATACCGTTATCGACTACATGAATATCTCTCTGACTTTGAAGTTATTGATATCTGCCTGAGCACCAGTCCTAAACTGAAACATGACTGGTTAGCGTATCAGGCCTTCTTAACGGCCATGCAGAACCGTAACGAACACGATTTTGAAGTTTGTCTAGGACAGTATAATTCTGCAGGCACTGCGATGGATCAAACCGTGAAAACATTCAAGAAGAATTTGCGAGACATCAAGCACAGCCTTGAGACCAATTTATCCAATGGACCTTTAGAAGGCACCAATCGTAAAATCAAACAAATTAAGCGTACCGCCTGTGGCTATCATAATCTGAACCATTACTTTAACCGAATTTGGCTTGAAGTGACGCATCATTAGAACCAAAGAAAAAGGAATTGAACCCTAAGATTCAACTCCTTTCAATAGCTCCATCAACACTCATTGACAGAGAGCCATTAATGTTTGAGTCCTAGCAGTCAAAAGACGAGCATCCTGAAATCATTGAAGATTTCAGGATGCTCGTCTTTTATGTCATAAAAGCTTAACGAACGCGTCTTTGGCCTTTGAACTAGCCATTAATAATACAGGAAAATCCGTCTCATTCCACTCGAAGCGGGGCTCTGACCGGACAAATTCGATGATGCCAGCCTGCATCCCCTTCAGCATTAAACTTACTAACTCTTTACTGTTGAAGTTCGGCTCGCCCATTTTTGCCACATAGGCGATGGACCGTGCTTTATCGTTCTTAAGCACCTTTTTGGCCTTACCATTGCGCTCAATTGCATCAACTAAATAGTCCACGATTGTGTCATTATCTGCCATTTCTGCATTACTCCAATAAGATAAGATGAATGTCCCCACCCAGACTCGAACTGGGAGCAGCCGCTTAGGAGGCGGCGGTTTTATCCAGTTAAACTATAGGGACAGATGAAACGATTCATCTTAATGGATGAACCGTTTTTTAGTATACACTAATTTAAAAACTGTGCGGCACCATTTCCGAATGACCAGTCAGGACTGCCATTTTCTGAGATGACCACCATTACATCGTTTGGCTCGATACCAGCACTGCTTTGAAGTTCTTTAACGAGGTCTTCATAGAATGTTCGTTTCTGCGTTTCAGTCCGACCGCCACGCATGGTGATTTGAATCATCACGAACTTGTCTGTTCTGTCGATGCCAAACCCGGTATCCTCAATTTCCATTTCTTCTGGATCATGTTGCGTCACAATTTGGTAGCGATCCCGCGCAGGAACACCAAAATCTTGGACTAAGATTTTATGTTCTGCATCTAAAATGGCCTTCAATTCTGATTTACTACGGCCTCGTTGGAGGTCAACTCGTACTAATGGCATAACGTTATTTTCCTTCCTGATTCTTCAGTTGATGTTTGTGCCGCATTCCTTTGTTCTTCGAATGCTTTTTATGCGTATGTGGTTTCTTCGAAGCTGCCTGTACTTTAGCCGAGTCACTCTTCTTAGCTGAATGGCTCGTAGCCGTCTTGGCACGTTGAGGCTTTGGTTTTGCCGTAGTGCTATCAGTACCGCTGGTACTACCAAGCTTTTCACCACTACGCACTTTAGCTTTACTGCCTTGCTCAGGACGGGCTGTCTTTTTTGCAACACTGCCAACAGACTCTCCACGTTGTGGTCGTTCATCGACAAACGCATTATTAGCAAAGTACAGTGGCTGAAGTTGGTAATCACTCCCCCGCAACACCTGCTTTAAGCTACGAATATCATGATCATTCCCAAAGTTAATGACAAGACCACTAGCACCCATTCGCCCAGTCCGGCCAACACGGTGCGTATACGTAACCAGTGAACCGGGCAGATCGTAATTGATGACTGCTGGCAGATTTGGAATATCCAGTCCCCTAGCTGCAACATCGGTCGTCAACAGAAACTTAACTTTGCCATTACGAAAATCACGCATCGCATCAGCACGTTGTACTTGCCGTTGCTTACCGGCTAAAGAAACTGCCGCCACATGTTCATGCCGCATTGAAGCGGCTGCCCGTTCCAATTCACCTAACTGATTGAAAAACACCAGTGCCTGAAATCCTGGAATGCGGGAAAAGCGGCGTAACATCACCGCCCGTTGATTAGCTGGTAAAGTCATCAGACCGTGCTTAACTTGTCCCTGGGTTTCATCGATATCACGGACATCAACGGTGGTCACTTCAATACCGAATTCGCTAGTTAGCTGATCGAGTGCTTCTGATTTAGTAGCTGAGAAAAAGCTCAACTGCACGTCACCGGGTGCTTCGCGAATAATGTCTTCCACATCGGTACGTGTTTCACCAGCCAATAACTCATCTGCTTCATCAATTACAATGCTGGTGAGCAAATGAGCCTTCAGTCGGTGATCATCCAACAAGTTGAGTACTCGACCAGGTGTGCCGACGACAACTTCTGGATTTTTCTTCAAACGTTCAATCTGCCGTTTGACATTAGCCCCACCGGTTAAGGCAGCGACGTTCACCCCAATAATGTCTGCCCAATCGCGGACAACACGGGTCGTTTGCTGGGCTAGTTCCTGGCTGGGTGCCAAAATCAACAATTGTGTCCCATCACCAGGCAGCAGTTTTGCCAACAGTGGTAATGCAAATGCGACTGTTTTTCCTGATCCGGTTGGTGCCAAACCGACCACATTCTCGCCATTGGTCAGCGGTGTTTCAACACCAGTTTGAATAGCAGTTGGTTTTGTATAGCCCAACTCACTAAAATGTGTTTCAAATTCTTTGTTCATCTATAATACTCGTTTCTATTTATTGTCGGCTGGAAAGACAATGCTAGCCTTGCGACGCATGTCAAACAGTACGCTGTTAACAATTTCACTCAAATGGAGCCATGTCTGATAATGACGGACATTGTCTGGATTCTTAGGATCGTTAATCACGGTCGCAAAATCTTTTGCTTCAGCAATCATCGGATTATCGTCAGGTTCTTCAGAAATCCGCTTCGTCGAACCATCAGCTGCATGGTAAATAACAGAAGTCAATTCAGCCGCATTATCCATCACAATCGTGTCTTTAACGCCATAAATCTCTGATGGTAGGTATGAATTCGTATTTTTACCAATGTTCAGGGTGACGTCAAAGCCATCATAACCTAATACAGCGACCCCTTTACCATCTGCACCAGTGCGTAATGGCGTGGCGTAGTAGTGAACCCGATTAGGCTTGCCGAACCAAGTAACAGCGTCATACACAACGTAGACACCGAGATCCTGTAGGGCACCACCACTGAATGTTGTCGTGAAGACATTTGGATCCTTGCCTGCCAGATATTCATCGTAACGTGATGAATACTTCATATAGGTCAAGGTCGCCCCACTAATGGTTTCCATGCTGGCTAACTGTTTACGAATTGCACGGAAATTATGCTCGTGAATGTGACGTGCTGCTTCAAACACGTGAATTTCAGGATGCTTGGCTAACTCGGCCTTCATCTGTGCAAATTCGTCTGGGTTGGAAACAATCGGCTTTTCTACAATAATCTGTTTGCCTGCATCAATTGCTTGCATCGTTTGGGCAAAATGCAAACTGTTCGGTGAAGCAATGTAAACAACGTCAAAATCACCATCGTTAAAAAACTTGTCCAAATCTGTGTAAACTTGACCACCGTTCTTGTCGGCAAACGTTTTACCGCTTTCTTCGTGGCGTGAGTAAACACTTGTCAGTTCATATTCTTTGCTGGCCGCAGCGGCCTCAACAAATTGCTGCGTAATCCAGTTCGTGCCAATGATTCCTAGTTTTAACATGCTATAGAACCTCCGTCGAAATGAATTTTTTAATCCGTTACCAGACGATTTAAGAAAATTTTCCATCACCTGTTAATACATCTAGTTTACCAATTTTATGACGAAGTTTCAGTAATCAAGTCAGATTGGTTGCAGGAATATTTTAATTCCGTTACGCCAATGGTTTGGATAAGGAAACAGCGTGAAATCGTGCTATATTAATACTTGTAAGTTAACTGGCAAAAGAGAGAAAGCGAGGATGCATTTGTGTCGTTAAAGCGGAATATTTTATTATTTGGCGTGTCACTGGCCGCCGGATTATCAAGCACATTTACCCGTTCAGGTAAAAAGCATACTGATAATCAATCATCATTACCAATGTTGTTTTCTGGTACCTGGAAATATTCCGACCATAACGACCATCGCATCCACAGAATTCAAATCAATCCAGATTTAACGCTGCACATCGATGGCCGTAAGGAAAATGCGACGGTTGAAAGTATTACGGCACAAGAGTTGGTCTATCTTGATGGCTTTGGCTATCATTTAAGAATTCATGCCAATGAACAACAACCCGTTTCTTTGTATGACGAGGCCGATAACGCTACTTATACATTGGTTAGCGTACATACGACGAAACCTGCCACTACTGAGAAAACGATAGCTGAATAAAATACCAAAAGGGTATAACCACGTACACACGTAGTTATATCCTTTTAATTTACTACTCAAAAGAATTCAATTAATCACCACTTACATAATCACCGAGTTTACGATCAAAGTTTAATTGTGGTTGTGTTAATGTGGCGTGTCCGTTCTTGGCAAAGTTAAATTCGTACTGAACCCAAGCAGTTCCATTAGGCACTTTAATTCCCTCTGCCTTCAGAAGCTGTGAAAATCCCAGAAGCGATTTATCTGCATAAACCGTCACATTGCTGATTTCATGCTGATTACTATCCCTAAAACGCACAGAAATTGCAATTAAGTCGTCGTTTGCCAAAGGGGTATTACTCTTAACTAATACCTTACCCGCAAATGAAACATATGGCGTGTTATTTGGATCAGTAATACCTATCTGTTTGCTCTCGGCATGAGCCCAATCAGCTGTAGTCGCATTCGTTCTCCAAAAGCTCATGCCAAAACTCCCAGCATTAACTGACTCAGTAAATGAAGAACGATAAAAATTACCATAAATTCCCCAATCATCAAGATTAAATTTAAAATCAGAGTTTTTAACAAAGTTGGGTGTAACCTGTGTCTTGCCACCACCAAAGTGTCGTTCAATCTGATCATCAATCATGTTCAATCGCCGATGCATATCATACTGCAACTGTGACATCCCCGTCAGCTTTTCACTGGGCAAATCAGGCCATGTCTTCAAATCATTTTCATAATTTGGTTCGCCAACTGATTGTATAAACTGCTTAATGTGATTAATAACATTGTCCCCACGCAGTACCGTTTGACGCAACTCACGATAACGTTTGTAGACAAGGTCCTGGTTAGCCGCAAACGCCTTATATAACAACTGATTACCTTGGAAATCGAATAGATCTTGATCAATCGGTTGCAATGACTTACCATCCCATTGTAATTGCCAACTCGTGTCCAAATCATATGGAACCATGGTCCAGTGAGTGCCGTCGTAAGTGACGTACATCGCATTCTTAACTTCCATATCCGTGTCATCGATGACATTGGCAAAGATACCGAAATCAATAACCGATTCAATGTTAATATACTCATCCTGGTGGGCACGAAAATCGAAAATTGAAGAATTATGGGCAAATTTCATCAGATTTTCAAAACTAGTTTTCAATGGATCAGATAGCGCGTCAGGAAATTCTACACTGAAATCACTATTATCAAACTTGGCAGTATCAGTTTTGAAAGCTGTTGTGTCGTTAAATTGAGCCGCTTCCACGGCCGCATGATTCTTATTGTCTTTTGACATGTTTAACAGGGTACCGTTTTTCCCCGTGTTAAATGTATATACGCCATTAAATTTGTCATTGATCCACAAACGAATTGGGAATCCCTGAATCTCGCCAAAGTTAATCGCCTGTGCTAGTTCATCATTAACATGCTGACGTGTCGCAGTCATGTCCGCAAACAATGCGGCATTCGTAATGTTACGAGCATGCGTGATGTCCATATAATTGGCCTTCAGGTTAAAGTCGCTGTTTTCGGCCCAATCTGCTAACGGTTTAAACTTAAGCTTTGTCTTGCATGCCTCATCCTCGTATGCCTTAAACTTGTAACTCTTTTTGTCCCAACGTAACGAACCATCCCCTTGCCACTTAATCTTGGCAAAGCCACTAATATCACGATCATCGTTCAATTTAAAATCAAACGACAAGTTCTTGTATACTTCATGACTCATTCCGGTCAAATCACCGGTAAGATGTAATTCAGGTAACGTCTTCACTGACGTTGCCAACTGACTTGTATCAACTGTGTTATCCATAAGATAATCACTCCTTCATTTATTTTTTGGTACAAGTCTATTCAAACATACGTTCGCATTTTGGAAGTCCGAAGCTTTTATCATTTAAATCCCAGTTCGCCCTCGCAAAAGTCGCATACAAAAACTCCTCCATTAGTTCAGCTAGTTCGCCAGTACACCAAGTAGATAAGCGAACTCATACTCGGCTGTGCGTTTAACACGGAAGTATTGCGAACGACTATAGTATGTGTTTAGTTCTGCGTAAACATCCGTTTTCTGCGATAAATAACGATAATAAATAATCCGTCGTTCCATCACCGTTAATTGATTAAACATCTGTGCATAGTGATCCCAATGGGAAGTTTCTGGCGACATTGCCGTTAAACTCACTCCCATGATTGAATACTCTTCGTTAACGTTAATTCTCCGTGTTCCGGAACGTTTAATATTCTCAAGAATAAACTGCTCACTTTGTTGTTTAATTCGTTGTCGTGTCAAACTAAAATCGACATTTATTTCAATAAGTCGTTTCATATCATCCAGCCTTTCTTACTCAATAGAATAAAATAATCGTGCTTTAATTACACAATTGGATAATTATTCAACAACATTTTAATTCAATCGGATAATTTTTACAACATCGTTTATTTTTTAGTGTAAAATAGAAAGTAAGGAAAAGAGGATGTAACATGTCAATCTACGAACAAGTGAAGGCCCTCGCTCAAGAACGGGGACTGAGCCTCCAGACCCTGGCTATCAAGGCTGGTATGGGCATCAACAGTATTTATAGCTGGCAAAAAAAAGATCCAAGCATTTCTCGATTAACGAAAGTCGCCGAAATTCTTAATGTATCCGTTGATTCTTTAATTGGTGTCGACACGGCCACTGCGACCAAAAAATCACAACAAGTTGATCTTAACGACGATGATGTCATCATGACCTTTGAAGGCCGCCCCATTCCACCGGAAGACCTTGCCTATATCAAACGTATTCTTGGAAGCAGTGATGATAATGCAAAATCTAATTGATCGCTTACTTGCATTTGCAAAGCAACATCAAATCAATGTTATTTTATCGACCACCATGTCGCCTAATACACCGCCCGCAGCAAATCCGGCTTTGAATAAAGTCCTCATTAACTTGAACTGGCCCAATCAAAACCAGATTGCATTTCAGTTGGCACATGAGCTCGGCCATGTCTTAAATAACGACGCCGGCATTCTATACGGCTGTACGCAGGCATCACACAACAGCATTGAATTTGCGGCTAGCAAACGTGGCATTCAGTTGCTGATTGATTTATACTTTGCTGACGTCGCTGTTAGTGATGCAAATTCTGCCCGGTTTATTCACCAGTTATGTATTCCGAGTTACCTGGTCAACTTTACTGAAACCCAAATCAGGCAACATTATGAGACGCAGCTTAAACAAGTTGACTAATATAACCGTTGTTGTAACTGATATCAATCAATCACTAATCTGGCTTTATTAAATTCAAAACACCACAACTCATTTTCGCTGAGTTGTGGTGTTTTTATATCAAACATGAACTTTATTAACTCTAGTCTTGCGTCAAACCAAATTTGGCGCGTTGTTCTGGCGTCAAGCGCCAAGCTAGATAATGTTGCAACAACTTTAAGTCAGCACGCAAATTTTCTGGCGTGTATTGTCGTTTGTACTGACTGCGTAAATCCGTCTCCAAAAGGTCATACAACGAGACAAAACGCGGGCCAACGGCGACCAAACATTTCAAACGTTTCTGATCGCGAGGATTTTCTGGAGTGACCCCCACTTTGATTTGAATATCAAAACTGCGGAAGGCAATAAAATCAGCACTAGCCCACCCTGCAACAACTGAGAAATCTGGCAATGCTGTTTGTGAATCACCAAATTGACTGGTGACGGCGTCAAGAATACCAGTTTGCGCCTGATCGATTGTCAAACGCGGTGCACTTTGTTTTGCATCGTCACTTTCTTTTTTACTAAAAAAAGCCATTTTATCACCCATCTTTACTCGTTGCTTAATGCATCAAACGATTGCTTACTGCCATTGTATACCATTAGAGACATAGATTGTCGCTCACCAGCCACAATTAGCGAACCATTATCGTCATAGCTGATAAATTGAACGTCCTGAGGACTACGTTTGGCTAGTTTGCTATCATCAAGTGAAAACATTGTATGACTCAATTTGCCTTTTAACGCCTGATAGCCATCTGTTGACGTCCACAATAATACTGGTTGCTGATAATCCGTTCTTAATGTCGCTATCATCGCTGTCAAACGTGCCACAGTTCGTTCAATGGCCTTGGCAGACCCAAAACTAGACCCGGTGTCTGGAACAGAAATCATAATTGGCAACGTTCCCGTATCTGACCCGACCTGTTTTTCAAAATAAGTCGTTTGACTGAGCACGGAACTATTGGGACTGTACACCATGTACACCCCGACTTTCAGTGTATTGCCACTACCGCCACTGCGACTGTAATTACCTGCAAAATCGTCATCCGTATAACGATTGCCAACCGTCGTTTTCAAGTAGACAAATTTAACACCTGTTTTGGACAGGGCCTGGAAATCTAAAAAACCCGCATCCTGATCAATGGCGGCTCCAGTGACAGGATACTTGGCCATCATTGTCTGATGTCGTAATTGCCACCAGTGAAATACACCATAACCGGCACCACCAATCAAGCCAACGATAATCAGCACCAATAGCCAACGCCATCGCCGCATACGTCGCTGTTTTAACCGTTGATATATTGAGGCCGACTGCCGCCGACTTTGCACAAATCCCACCACCCTCGTGACAAAAGATTAAGCCCTATTCTATCACGTTTACGGGTGGGTAACATTACTAGTTAACTACGATTCACTTTTATTCTTCTATATAACTTCTATAATTACTCGCGAGTCGTTGCCATTGCGTGACGCACATCTTTTAATAGGCCTTCCCCAGACTGAGTGCGCGCCCCTTGAGCACCAACCAATGTAAACAAACTGTCCATAATCGTCAACTGGGCAATCAAAGAACTCATTGACTCACTCCGATAGTTGACTTCCTCCGCAACGGATTGGAACACAATGTCACATTTTTTTGCCAGTGGTGAAGCCGGATAACTGGTGATTGCAATCATTGGCACGTGATTAGCTCGCAATTGATCTGCAATCATCAATGTGTCATGGTTACGCCCAGAGTGAGACACGATAATTGCAACATCATCCTTAGTCATCTTAACTGCCTGCATCAACTGAATGTCGACATCAGGGTGAAACTGCGGTTGAACCGTTGTCCGTAAGAACTTATGATACCCATCTAACGCAACAATTGAAGAACCACCAAAGCCAAAAAATGATAGGGTATGTGCATTTTTGATCAATTTAATTGCATCCGCTAAATCTTGATCTTTCAATAACGCACGGGTTGCATCTAACGCGTTATCCGCACCCTGAAATACCTTATCTACGACAACTGACGGCGCATCGTCTTCTTCAATTTCACTGAAAAAGCTGTCGGTTTGTGCCGCAATGCCACCAAAACCAAGGCTAAACTCACGAAATGAACGCCACCCAATTCGTTTGACAAACCGACTAACTGTTGCCGTCGATACTTTGACATTCTCCGCTAAATCTTGAATCGTCATTTCACTGGCGGCTGCTGGATTACCGAGAATAAATGAAGCAATCTTCTTATCAGCCCCCGTTAAGTGCTGATAGTTTGCTTTAATCGTACTTACACTAGTTCGTGCGATGATAAACACCGTCCTTTATGAAAATATTCATCCACTTTTATGTAAAAAGTTTTCTAAGAACATTATGCCGCAAACGCTTTCAGATTGCATCAACTTTCACAAATTAAGTGATCGAAACAGTTGTGAACGCTGTCAATTTCGCCTATACTAGCAGGCGTAGATTTAACTAAAAAAGTTTACAAAGGAGTTTATTCATATGGACTATATGGTCGGAATGGACATTGGTACCACGAGTACCAAAGCCGTATTATACGACTTAGACGGTAACGTCTTAGCTTACACGAACAAGCTTTACCCGTTATATCGTGACGCAACGGGGATGGCTGAAGAAGATCCAGAAGAAATTCTTGAAGCTGTTGTGAATGGTTTACAAGAAATTCTACGCAAGGCCGACCTTAAGAATGGCAAGCTTCATGGTGTTTCTTTCTCAAGTGCCAACCAAAGTTTGATTGCACTAGATAAAAACCATAAGCCACTGACGCGTGTCATCACTTGGGCTGATACCCGGGCAACAAAATACGCTGATCAGTTGAAGGCAGACGGCACCGGTAAAACCCTGTATGAGCACACAGGAACACCGATCCACCCAATGTCATTATTATGTAAATTGTTGTGGTTGAAGAATGATCACGCTGACATTTACAAGAAGGCAGCCTATTACTGTGGGATTAAGGAATACATTTTCTATCGTTTATTAAACGTTTGGCAGATGGATATTTCCGTTGCCAGTGGGACTGGGATTTTCAACATTTTCGATCTCGACTGGGATAAAGATGCTTTGGCATTAACTGGTGTTACCACTGATCAATTGCCTAAGATCGTCGACGGCTATGCCCAATCAACGGGCATGCGTGACGAATATGCAAAAGTCATTGGCTATCCAAAGGATGTTCCATTCATCCAAGGTGCATTTGACGGTGCATTATCCAACTTAGGTGTTAACGCAATTGACGAAGGTGTCGTTGCGGTTACGATTGGTACTTCCGGTGCCGTTCGTGTCGTTACTGACCACCCTGTTATTGATCCTAAGGGACGTGTCTTTTGTTACGCTTTGACCAAAGACCTATGGGTTGTCGGCGGACCAGTTAACAATGGTGGTGTTGTCTTCCGTTGGGCCCGGGACAATCTGTTTGACGCTGAAAAGAGTACTGCTGCCCTATTGCAAGAAGACTCTTATGACTTGTTAACAGAAATTGCCAAACGTGTACCAGCTGGCTCAGATGGTCTGTTGTTCCACCCATTCCTTGGTGGCGAACGTGCACCAATCTGGGATGCTGACGCCCGTGGTTCCTTCTTCGGTTTGACACAAATGCACACTCGGGCTCACATGATTCGCGCCGTTTTGGAAGGTATCGTTTACAACTTGTACACGGTGCTGTTGGCCCTTGAAGAAGTTGTCGGTGAGCCTAAGTCCATCATGGCCACTGGTGGTTTCGCCCGTTCTGAACTGTGGCGTCAAATGTTGTCCGATATCTTCGAACAACCTGTCACCATTCCAGAATCATTTGAATCTTCATGTTTAGGTGCTGCTGTCATCGGCATGAAGTCACTAGGCTTAATTGACAACTTAAGCGATGTTAAGAAATTCGTTGGTGAAACTAACACTTACCAACCAAACCCAGAAAACTTCGACGTTTACCGTGAATTAGTACCAATTTACATTCGCCTTAGCCGTCAGCTCCAAACTGAATACACCAACATTGCCAACTTCCAAAAGAAGCATGCGCAACATGGTGAAACACAAGAATAATTGTGTCTACAGAGCAACCTCATTTTGGGGTTGCTTTTTTTGATAGCTTTTTGCTTTTGCACAATTAAGCTTGAAAGCATGAAAAAAATTATCGTTCAATTAATATATTAATATCACCGTGTGCATTAACTTTTTTCAATTAATTTAAAGTGACTTTTTACCGATATTGTAAAAAAATTACAGAAATCAAATGTAATCGCTTTCCTATTTGGCAATTATCTGGTATTGTTTCTTCAGTTCTTATTTTTTCACTTTGAAAGGAGACATTAATCATGTCTGCAGCTTTACCTTTTATAGTGTTGTTCTTGGGAATTGCCCTTTTATTAGTTCTCATTATTCGCTTTAAGATCAACACTTTCTTAGCCCTAGTTATCACTGCTGTATTGGTTGCACTTGGTCTTGGGATGCCAATGGATAAAATTGCCACATCCATCCAAACCGGTATCGGCAGTCAGTTAGGTGAACTCTCCATCGTCTTCGGTTTTGGGGCCATGCTTGGTCGCCTAGTTGCCGATGCCGGTGGTGCTTACCGAATCGCAACGACTTTAATCAAACGCTTTGGTAAAAAGCGTTTGCAACTTGCCGTTGTGTTGGCTTCCTTTATTATCGGGATTGCCCTCTTCTTCGAAGTTGGTTTGGTCCTTTTGATTCCTATCGTCTTCGCCATCGCGGTTGAAGCCGAAGTGCCAATTCTTTACTTAGGAATCTCCATGGCAACAGCATTGTCTGTTACCCACGGATTCTTGCCACCTCACCCAGCCCCAGTTGCCATTTCGGCAGCATTGCATGCCAACGTTGGCCGAGTTCTGTTATTCGGAATTATCTTAGCGATTCCAACGGTTTACATTGCTGGTCCATTATTCACTAAGTTAGCACAACGTTACGCACCCTCTGCGTTTGAACAAAAAGGTAACCTTTCCTCACTTGGTGAAATCAAAGAATTCAAGTTGGAAGATACCCCTAGCTTTGGTTTAGCCGTATTGACCTCCCTGTTCCCAGTTATCTTCATGGCCATCACCACGCTGTATCAGTTAATTTTCACGGGTGGTGAATTACCAAAGAACCCGAGCGCAATGGATCAGTTCATTGCTTTCATTGGTAGCCCAAGTATCGCCATGATTTTGTCACTATGTTTCGCAATGTGGTCCATGGGTTGGCATCGTAACCGTGCTACCAAGGACATCATGACTTCCATGGAAAACGCTGTTAAGTCCATCGCTATGTTGCTGTTAGTTATCGGTGGTGGTGGCGCCTTCAAGCAAGTGCTGATCGACGGTGGTGTTGGTAAAGCCGTTGCCACAATGTTCCTTCACACAAACTTCAGTCCACTGTTACTTGGTTGGTTAGTTGCCGTTATCTTGCGGATCGCTTTAGGTTCAGCCACGGTTGCTGCTTTAACAGCCGCAGGGATTGTTGCCCCATTGATGGCACAATCTGGTGTGGACCCTGCCCTGATGGTTATCGCCATTGGTTCTGGTTCATTAGCTGCATCTCATGTTAACGATGCTGGTTTCTGGATGTTCCGTGAATACTTCGACTTAACTGTTAAGCAAACGTTGAGTATATGGACGGTACTGGAGTCAATCATTGCCGTCTGTGGGATTATCGGGGTTATGATTCTAAACGTTATTTTCCACTAAACACTCGTTTTAAAATTTATTAGTCATTATTTCAAACGACACTCATCAAATTTGAGTGTCGTTTTTTTGCGTGAAAATACAGCAGGCCTTGCGTTACGCCAGTCAGGAACGCCGTTTCATGGGACCAACTCAAGCCCCAGGACCGGTCTTGAGTTTCGATTCTGAGCCCAAGTTCGGTCTCAGAAGTCGTCCTGCATGACTAAGTGGCCCAACACCGCCCACTAAGTCATGCCTTCACGAAACTCTGTTCCTGACTGGCTTCACTAACTGTTGATATCTAGCAAAATGACGATTAATTCAAATTGAATACTTGCGATTGAAGAATCGCTCTAAAATTCTTTACTAATTTCTCGTCTATTAGATACTTCAATGTAGCTGAAGGGCGTCAGCATAGAAACCGAGTCGTGAAAATGTTGTTAATCAGGCGTTGCCTGCCGGATTTACAACATGGACGGGCGACAAGACTCGGATTCCCACGAGGCTTGCTGGCGAGGTGAAAGACTCCTGGGGATTTAGGAGGCTTGAACCGGTCCCACGATGAGCGTTTCTATGCTGACAACCGTAAGCGACAGACAGCTATAAACCACCAGTTAAATTTCACAATGAAATAATCGTTTGATAACTCTGAAAACTATTTACATTTTTTGCCATTATCCTGTTTAAGAATGAGTTTCGGACGAGTACAATGGTTGGAGTTGGTTTTTTAGTTACCAAAAGTCTTTACATTTGAGAGGAAAGTTTTGATTATGACGCCATTTATTGTTCTAATTCTTGGTATCGCCTTGTTACTGGTATTGATTATCCAGTTCAAGCTCAACACGTTCGTTTCCTTGATTGTGACGTCGATTTTGGTGGCCCTGGGTCTTGGCATGAACCCAGCAGCCATCGCGACGTCCATCAAGAACGGGATTGGTAGCTCACTTGGTGAGTTAGCCATCGTGTTCGGGTTTGGGGCGATGATTGGTCGGCTTGTGTCCGACTCTGGTGGTTCTTACCGAATCGCCAAAACGTTGATTAACGCGTTTGGTAAAAAACGGTTGCAGCTTGCAATCGTGGTTGCCTCCTTCATTATTGGGATGTCCTTATTCTTTGAAGTTGGCCTTGTCCTACTAACACCAATCGTGTTCGCTGTTGCGCTAGAAGCCGAAGTCCCATTCGTTTACTTGGGTATTTCAATGGCTGCTGCTTTGTCAGCAACGCAAGGCTTCTTGCCACCACAACCCGCTCCAACGGCCGTCTCAACAGCATTGGGTGCTAACACTGGTAATGTGTTGTTACTCGGTATTATTGTTGCCATTCCCTGTGTGATCATTGCCGGTCCTGTATTTACGCGGATCATGCAACGTTTGGAACCAGGCGTATTCGTTATTAAAAAAGAATTACCAGCCTTTGGTGAGGTTAAGGAATACAACTTGGATGAAACACCTAGTTTCGGCTTGGCTGCCCTTACCTCATTGTTCCCCGTTATTTTCATGGCTATTTCGACCATTTACACGATGACGGCTTTGCATGGCATTAAACCCGCTCACCCGCATGGCCTTGCTTCGATCATGATTATGCTCGGTGACCCCGTCATTGCGATGGTCATCTCACTATTATTCGCAATCTGGTCAATGGGCTTCTCCCGTGGTCGGACAATGAAACAGATTAGTGGCACGATTGAAGATGCCATCAAGTCGATTGCCATGTTGTTAATGGTTATCGGGGGTGGTGCCGCCTTCAAGCAAGTTCTGATTGATGGTGGTGTTGGTAAAGCCGTTCAACAAATGATGTCACATTCTAGCCTATCACCATTAATTCTTGGTTGGCTGATTGCGGTCATTCTGCGTGTTGCTCTTGGGTCTGCCACAGTTGCTGGTATGACCGCAGCCGGTTTAGTTGTTCCGTTGATGCATGCATCTGGTGCTAACCCCGCATTAATGGCATTAGCTATTGGTGCTGGTTCACTAGCTGCCTCACACGTCAACGATGCTGGCTTCTGGATGTTCTCTGAATACTTCGATCTGACGGTTAAGCAAACGTTGAGTATTTGGACCGTGTTGGAAACCATCATCTCTGTGGTCGGTTTACTGATGGTGCTCTTGCTCAGTGTGTTCGTTCACTAAATTAATTTCATTTTGTTAATACCAAAAGATCCACAATATTATGGTCATGTGACCGCGATATTGTGGATCTTTTTGCTTCCAGCTATTTAAAATGTCATCTATCCAAACGTAAATTCACCAGCAGATGCTTTAGAAGACACCACCACCGGAGCCACCGCCAAAACCGCCTGAACTCCCACCAGAGAATCCGCCCGAGCCACCAGACAAGCTGGACGCTTGCGTATTGCTGGCCGAAATTGATGATGACAAGCCATTACTAAAACCAGTATCAAAACTGCTGTCAAAGCCGCCGAAACCGTAATACAGTGGGAAAATCATCCCCGTCTTCATCAGCGCATCACTGCCGAACTCAACAGCTAAGGCCTGCGTCACTTTTTCAGCTAAGCCAAGTGCTGCCGCATATGGTAATATTTGTTCCCAAATCACAATGTCCCCAACCTTAGCCGTGTCAAAGTGGCCAATATCGTTTAACATTCGTTTGAAACCCAACAATTCATTGTGCAGTTGGTCACCTTCAAGCGTGTAACGACTGATGACACGTCGTTGCCACAGCGCACAGCCCCAGACCAAAACACTTAAACCAACTGCGGCAATCCACACACCTAACCGAATTATTGGCAGATTTGTCGCAATGAGCGCCGCTAACGCAGATAATGCCGTCGTCACAATGGCGACGGTCAACCACCATCTTCTCACCGCAACATTATGTGCATCATAGTAGTTTCTTGCCTCATCTTCTACCCGATCCTGCCACGAAATAAACCGCCCATTCAAACGCCCGCTTTGATCGCGTTGACCAAAGGTTTTTAAATCTTTCAATGAAACATATTCACCATCGCCTACTTCTGTGATCAGAAAATCGGTCAGTGGCTCAGAAATATCTTTTTGTTTCGTAATGATATAGGTCTTGTCTTCCGGTTTAATAGTGATTTCACCATTGCCAGCTTCAGTCATTAAGGTTCCCGTATACGCCTTAGTCGTCGGCGCTTTGTCTGTAATTAACCGGGCCGCCACGGCTGGCGATACCGTTGGCACTTCATACCAATGATTAACTGGAATTGGAGCAGGATGCCGGTTTACTGGTCGGCGAGTGAAGTAAATCAACGAACCACCGAGCAATACAACTAGCATCACTCCCACAGCACTCAACATCCCAAAATTCACTCGTTGCGACTGTTGTCGCTTACGGTTGGCAGCCTCGGCCAGGTCACGTTCATACTTGCGGGCCTGTTCTTTCATTGGCTGATTAACAATGGTAGTATTCGTGGCCGTCACTGAGGTCGGGAATAATAGGTCCGTTTCAACGAATTGATTGGCTGGAATACTAGGCACTGTGATGTTCACCCTACCAGCCGCATTCTTAACCGTGGTTTTACCGTTTAAGGGTCCATGAACCCAAGCTTGTAAATCGTTCACAGGTTGTACTGGTAACTTAATTGTAATGTGCACGTTATTCAGTGCCACGTCCCATCCCTGACCAATAACTTTCCAATTTAAGCGAGCGGTGTCGGCATAATTTGTAACTACGCCATGTAAACGGTAACGATATGTAAACGTGGCGCTTTTATCACTGATTTTGTGAAAGACCTTAAGTTGTAAATCATCGGAATTCTGTATCCTCTGAAACGAATTGTCGCGCCCATCTGCCTGCTCACTCAACGTTTGCTCAGAACCACCCTGATTCTTAACTGTCACTTGAGGTGTATCGACACCCTTCAATCCCTTTAGATCCTGTTTTACAAATACACCATTGAAATGACCGTCAAAGTTGTAAGTAATGCGTTGTGTAAAATCTGCATCCCCGTTTTCTAAAACATTAACGTTTGCAACGTACTTATCGATTGTATATGATCCATCAGCCATACCAGTAATTGGCAATAAAAGAACCCAACCAATTACAATCACCAAACTAAGCCACCAGTGCTTTGCTGTCATGATGCACCCTCCCGCTTTGCTATTAAGCCTAGTTTACCATGAAGCCATTATTGAACGCCGATGAACTGCTTAAATTCATGTCCGCGGTTGCTCTCGTTTATCGGTCAGTTTAATCGTGATCAGGTATATTGACTCAGGAATCAAAATAATGGTTCTCGGTAACTTTACATCGAAATCAATTTCTAAAGCAGACATATTGTATTGCACATTTTCAACAGTTGTAGATAGCATAATGCTGGTTTAAAGGCATTTATAGTTAAAACTCCGATTGGCAATTAAATGTCAGTTTTCTCAAAACAATACTTTACTTTTGGTAAAGTATTGTTTACCATGATTATTGAGGTGATCACTATCGCTAGCAAACAAAATTCAGGTCTCACCATCACCAATAGGGTTTACGAATACCGCGTATTAAATCATCTATCTCAAACCGCTTTGGCCAAAGCAGTCGGTGTTAGTAAACAAACAATCTTGGTAATGGAAAAAGGCAATTACTCACCGACATTGAAATTAGCCTTTGAAATTGCAATTTTTTTCAATGTGGATATTACTGATATTTTTGGTTATAAGGAGAACTAATATGCAAATTAAATCATTGTCTGATATTCCAGATGCCTTGTTTTGGCCGTTAAAACAGTGGGCCGAACAAAGTAACTTGAATTTTAACATCTTGGTTGGTACCGGCACACTTCTGTTAATCTTTCTTATGATTGCCGGTTATTTTATGATGCGCAAAATTGGTAAAATTCAAGATGAACGTACAGCAACCATCTATCTGGCAGCTGCTTCAATCATGCTTTCAACAAACCTCATTTGCGACATTATTTTTCCAAGTGACTATCTCATTAATCAATTTCGCATGATTAAATACATTGTTATGATGTTGTCAGGGCTCATCTATCTTGTTGTGACCTATAGAAAAGAAATGCGGTAACACATCAATTAAATAATTCTAGCTTCTGTCCATACTAAAAGAGCTCCCTACCAAAGTGATTCGTTCGCAACCACTTTGGTAAGGAGTTCTTTATTATTCTACTTACCCGTTAACAGCCACATTCTCGCGCTGTCTAATATGTGTTACCAGTTTTGCCGCCATCTTATACCGATTAAACGGTGTAACCACATGAACGCCATCAAATCGATCACAGATTGCATCCGCAATTTCTTCAGCAATTTGCAAGCCAACTTCATGTTCATTGCCGTCGATCTCGGCTTGAGCCATTCGATCTAGTACAGATTGAGGCAAACTCATCCCCGACACGTGCTCGTTTAAGAACTCAGCATTCCGTTTGGACATTAGCGGCTGAACGCCAACAAACACGGGGATCTGTAACCCACATTGTGAGAAAGCATCCGCCAATTCATTAACCCTGGCGATATCAAACACTGGCTGTGTAATGAGATAATCAGCCCCACAGTCGATTTTCCGTTTGATCCCGCGAGTTGCTAAAACACCATTGGTAATTTTAGGACTAAAGGCTGCCGCTACACAGAAATTAGGGCGGTCATCTAAGTCCTTCCCGCTTGGACTAACACCAGTGTTATATTGCTTAATCAGTTTAATGAGGCCTAACGCATTAACGTCCCTGACTGAAGTAGCACCCGGAAAGTCGCCTGCCTTAGCAGGATCGCCAGCAATCGCTAGAATATCGTCAATCCCCAAACTGTGTAACCCCATAATTTCAGACTGAATGCCAATTAGATTATGATCACGGGTCGTAAGGTGCACGATGGGATGAATGCCATATTCCAATTTCAACTTAGCAGCAACGGCCACATTACTCACTCGAACGGCTGCCAACGAATTATCCGCCAGCGTAATTGCGTCCACTCCTGCATCACGTAAACGCTCCGCACCACGATAAAAGCTTGCCGTTTTAAATGTCGTCGGTGGATCCATTTCCACAAGAACGCTCTTATGACCTACGGACGGATGGAGGAAAGGATGTTCCGTTTGTGCTTCACCTGTATGTGTCAATCGCTGCCCATCATCCGTTAACTTTTGGTGCTCTGCGTCAGCCACCATGGCAACGCCCCCTATTACTTTGTCGGTTCCGCTAAACTAGCGCGAACATTATCACGTGCAGCAATCATGTTCTTTAAGGCTGCCAGCGTTTCCGGTTCCTGACGCGTCTTCAAACCACAGTCGGGGTTGATCCAGAATTGATGAACGTCGATAACACGTAACGCCCGCTCAATGTTTGCCTGAATTTCTTCAACAGAAGGTACCCGTGGACTGTGAATGTCGTAAACACCAAGTCCGATTTCTTTATCATAGTGTGTCTTTTCAAATGAACTAATGATTTCACCGTGACTCCGGGATGTTTCAATCGAAATCACATCCGCATCAAGTGCACTAATCGTGTCGATGATGTCTTCAAAGTCTGAATAACACATATGCGTGTGAATCTGGGTGTCATCACGAACACCAGTCGTCGTAATCTTGAATGAGTAAACTGCTTCGTCCAAGTATGGCTTCCAGTTACGTTTCTTTAGTGGCAGACCTTCACGCAACGCAGGTTCGTCAACTTGAATAATCTTGATGCCAGCCTTTTCCAAGTTAATCACTTCTTGACGCAGCGCTAATGCGATTTGGTTTTGAACCTGGGCCTTACTAATGTCATCACGGACAAAGCTCCAGTTAATAATCGTTAATGGTGCCGTGAGCATCCCTTTAACAGGTTTGTCCGTCAAACTTTGTGCGTAGACACTTTCCTTAACTGTAATTGGTTTCGTGTAAGCGACATCACCGAAAATTACTGGTGGCCGTACCCCACGTGATCCGTACGATTGAACCCAGCCATTTTGCGTCGCATAAAAGCCCGTTAATTTCTGACCAAAGTATTCAACCATGTCGGTCCGTTCAAACTCGCCGTGGACCAATACGTCCAGTCCGAGGTCCTCTTGAATACCAATCCAACGCTTAATTTCAGACTTGATGAAGTCTTCATATTCGGCATCCGTAATGTTGCCCTTCCGCCAAGCAGCCCGTTTGGAGCGAACCAATTTGCTTTGCGGAAAACTGCCAATACTTGTCGTTGGCAATAACGGTAATTGCAGCTTCTTGTGTTGCAGTGCAATCCGCGTTGGAAATGCACTGTGCCGTTCAAACGTTTCGTTGGCCAAGTTGGCCTCCGCAGCACGGACCTCAGCGTTGTTCCGGTGTTCAGATTCATTTAACGCCTTGAGTGCGGCAGCATTCTTGGTGAATTCTTCTGAAACCGCTTGTTGGCCTTCATTAGCGGCCTTAGTCAAAACCGTCAGTTCATGTAGCTTCTCATCAGCAAAGGCTAATCCACCTAATAACACAGGATCGATCTTCGTTTCATTCTTTGTCGTGATTGGTACATGAAGTAATGAGTTAGCAGGTTGTAACCAAAGATGATTGTTGTCAACGACACCCTGCAATTTCTTAATTACGGCCAGTTTGTCAGCAAAATTACTTGTCCAAATATTGTGACCGTCGATAATACCAGCAGCTAATACCTTGTCGCTTGGAAAATCGTCCTTCAGCACGTGCTGTAAGTTCTCACCGTTGTCGTGTACAAAATCGAGTCCGATTGCCTGAACGGGTAATTTGGTAACAGCTTCATAAGGATCAATGCTATCAAAGTACGTTTGTAGTTCGATGTTGATTGATGGTGCCGCTTTGCGAAGTGCGTTTAGGGCCGTTTCGTAAGGTTTAACTTCTGCTGCCGTCGCAACCTTAACCAGCGTTGGTTCGTCCACCTGAACCCACTTAACACCGGCCTGAGCCAATTCAGTAAAGACTTGTTCGTAAAGTGGCAACAGTTGTGGCAGTAATTCATCAACAGCGTCTGCGTCTAGGTAATCACCATTCCGTTTGCCCAGTTTTAACAACGAAATTGGACCAAGGATAACTGGTTTTCCGTCAATTCCTAATTCAGTTTTGGCTTCGTTGTAGAAGCGTAACCAACGATTATCCAATAATTCAAAATGAGGTTGGTCATATTCTGGCACGATGTAGTGGTAATTGATGTTGAACCATTTCGTCATTTCTGACGCCACGGCATTTTTTGTTCCACGTGCGATGGCATAATACTCGTCCAGCGTTAACCGTTTGTGGAAGCTACCGTAGCGTTCTGGCACGATGCCAAAAGCCGCAATCGTGTCCAGCACATGATCATAGTCTGAATTATCGGCAACCGGAATTAAATCCAAACCTGCTGCCTGTTCCTTTTTCAAATTGGCCAAACGCAATGCTTTTGTTTCTGCATGAAATTCCGGTTCATCAATCTTGCCTGCCCAGTAGTGTTCCAACGTCTTTTTCCATTCACGTTTTTCCCCTAACCGCGGGTAACCAAGATTGCTACTAATAACTGTCATGTATGACACTCCTTCTCGTTTAAATGCTTTTAATAATCGACAAAAAACGGTAGCTTCATCCTACAAAAAGGACGAAGCTACCGTTCGCGGTACCACCTTATCTTTGTCACAAGCTCACACTTGTAACCTTATCCCGTACATTTTCATACGGTAGCAGGATAACGACTGCTGGTCGTTGTCACTTTGCCATTAAGGTTCAGCGGCACCGTTTAGAGGCCATTGTTCATCTTTCACCGCGTGACTTGTTCCCACCCTGCAAGCTCTCTATCTCGTTGGTTAAAGATTACTTTTCTCATCGATACGTTTTCAATGACTTGAATTTACACTCGATTTTCATTAAAGTCAAGGTATTTTCTAATGTTAATTTAATTTTGAACTTTTGGTTAATTCTAGTACATAAACAATTACTTTTGTAGAATGATCTTAAAAGAAGGATCGCTTTGATGTTAAAGAAAGAGAAAAATACATCATCATTCTAAAAATACAAACTTGTTGGTCATTCTGCTGTCCCAGCGTGGAGAACTGAACAAAATGACCTCAATTTGTGTTACACACGATAAGGGAATTATTGTAGCAGTAATAACATCGCTCTTAAGACGATCATTTTCTTCATCAATATCATAATGACAAACATCGAAAGTTTCTGTTTCATTACGCTTAAAATAGTTGCCTATGTAACCAATATACTGATTACCGCCCGTCACAGTGACTCTTCCCTTTTGACCATCAATTGTAGGCTGACTCGAATCAAAGTTTAAGACAACTGAACTATAAATTTCACCGTTTGGCTTATACTCGTTCAATCGTTTCATAATTAGCTCCTAGCATAATTCGCAAATACTCCCTCCTAATCATTCTCTTTGTAAAAGCCCTTAAGTCGATACGTTGTAACTGGTTCCACGTAATAGTTATATTTTGCAACCAAATCACAAATCTGATCGCCATTTATTAGAGTTATAATTCTTGTGCCTTGGCGGGCGGTTCTAATAGCGTCTCTAGTAAAATCAGCATTCGTAATAAAAATGCCGAATTCCGCGTTTCTTTTATCCATAGCTCCCCTGAACTTATCAATCTCTGGAGCCGAAACTTTACTTTGCCAACGTTTAGCCTGCAAGGCTACCCTAGTGGTTCTATAGTCATTAGATCGAACAAAGCCGAACCCGTCTATTCCACCATCTGCAACATACTGAATGCCAATAGTATCGTCAACATCTATCCCCATTTTAGTCAAAAGACCGCGACAAAAAAGTTCGAATTTTTTTGGATCCATCTTAACAAGGGACCTTAACAGTTCTCCCCTCCAGGATTCTTCTTCATCAGCTTCATTAGTTTTAACACCGATAGCTTCCTCATCGACCATATCTGATTTCCTATTTTGGTGAGACATTTTATCTTCAGAAATTTTTCGAACATCTTCTTCTGGATCAAAACTATCAAAATTGACTGTGCGGCCTTTTTGGGATAACTCCAGCTCACCATCAGCCGTTGAATTAATGAACTCGGCCAAAATAAGATGCTTGACAGCAAAATTAAATTTATATTGAAAAGGATGATAAGTTTTATTCGTTCGTTTAGAAATTCGAACTTCATCAATTTGATTTTCGGAAAACACTTGGGAATTATCTCTGACCTCTTGCAAAACTTCTTTTCGACTCGCTTGACCGCCTAAATTAATCATAGCAAGAAGAATTTCCCTCATTGCTTTATTTTCTGTTTCGATCGACTTATTTGCCATCAAACAACCTCCTGAATCATTTACAACATCATTTCTATTTTAATTATAGATTAATTAAAGCAGTCTTCACAATTAGAAATTCACTCCATTAATCGTTCAAAAATTTTGTTCATTGAAAAAGGACAGTCCAAAAGTGGACTGTCCTTTTTCAATTAGTCTTTCACCAGACTGACAACACATTCAATGCTAGTTGTTTGTGGGAACTGGTCCACTGGCTGAATGTCGCCATCAACGTGATAGCCGTGATCCATGAACACTTGAATATCACGAACCAACGTTGCTGGGTTACAGCTGACGTAGACAACGCGACTCGGTTTAACGGCCGTAGCAGCTTCAATGAAGTCTGGTGCCAGACCCTTACGTGGTGGATCAACCATGATAACGTCCGCCTTCAAACCGGCCTCTTGCCACCGTACCATTTGGTTTTCGGCCTTGCCGACAACAAAGTCAACGTTATCGATGTGATTCAAATTAGCATTGGTCTTGGCGTCACTAATGGCTGTTTTAACCATTTCAACACCATACACATGTTTAGCATGCTTAGCCACCGCCAAAGAGATTGTGCCGATACCACAGTAGGCGTCAATGACAGTCTCTTCACCCGTTAACTGTGCCTTGTCGATTGCAAACTGATACAGTTTTTCCGTTTGCTGTGGGTTAACTTGGTAGAATGAGTGAGCTGAAATTTCAAACGTCAACCCCATCAATTGGTCATGAATCACTGGACTACCGAAGTGAATTCGATCCGTGTCACCTAACAATACGTTCGTTTGTTGTGGATTAACATTTTGAATGATGCTCTTCACTTCTGGCAAAGCCTTCGTGATTTCAGCAACTAATTCATTCACCATCGACAATTTATGTGTCCGCGTAACAATGACAATCATCATTTCGTGACTATAATAGCCTCGACGCACCATGATGGTTTTAATCACACCGGTGTTGTTAGTTTCATCATACGCATCCAAATGGAAACGACGTAAGAGATCACGCACGACAATAATGGCTTCGTCAATTTTAGGATCCTGAATATAGAAATCCTCAATTGGCACAACCGTGTGAGAGCCACGTTTGTAAAAACCAGTTTCGATTTGACCATTGATCTCACGAACCGGTACTTGAGCCTTGTTACGATAATGATAAGGTGTCTCCATCCCCACCGTCTTGGCAACATCAATATCCAGGTGTGCCTTCTTTAACAATTCAACCACTTGGTGTTGTTTGAAGGCCAATTGACCTTCGTAACTCAAGTGTTGCAGGGGCGCAATCCCAGTTTGAGTGTAAGTCACATTGACACTATCAACTCGCTGCGGGCTCTTTTCGATAAATTTAACAACTCGGCCAAAAGCGTATGTTTTCGCCACCTTGGTTACCGCAAATACAACCTTTTCATTAGGCAATGCGTTCGTAATAAAGATTGGAAAATCTTCTATCTTAGCAACACCCATCCCTTGATAGGTCAGGTCAATAATATCGCCTGTATACTCTTGGTTTTTAGCAACTGGTGCTTTGAATTTCATTAATTATTTCCTTTCGACTTTTGCGACGGTCACTCAACGGAATTTTTCAAACGAACAAAAACAGTCCGCTGTAAAATTTTCGAACCAAACTAGTATAGCATGCCAACTCACTTAAAAGAAGTACAAAACAGCGGATCCGCATTTAAGCGAACCCGCTGCTGAGATACATCCTTATTTTTTATTGTCGTCTGTCTGACCTTCTGGCAACTTGTCAACTTCCTCAACAAACTTCCGGGCATCTTCTTCGATAGCACGGTCCTCACCGGTCAACTGTTCATCGGGAATCGCATCCAAATCAGCAAATATTTCAATGTGCTGTTTGTGATCAATGAACGTCATTGGCGCGTCACCGCCGTATTCCCCGTCCAAGTTAATCATCATTCGATCGGAGTTAAGCGGCTTAGCAATCACTTTGCTGGTCTTCTTGTAAATGACCAACGGATCATTAATGTGTCGACCACCGTTTAAGACTAATGTCATCAGCCGCAACAGTTGTGGCATGCTAGCCGTTTTGACAATGAGCAAACTGAATTTACCATCATCAAGCGATGCATCAGGCACAATTTGTTCGAACCCACCGATTGAATTCGTCAGTCCCAATAAGAACATCGAAGCTTCGCCCTCGAACTTACCATCGTCGTACTCAATCGACATTTGAATCGGTTTAATTTGCGGCAATAATTCAGCGCCCTTAACCAAGTACGCAAGGTAACCAAAAATTGTTTTCATATCGGAAGGAACATCATAAGTCAATTCAGTCAGCAAGCCGCCACCAGCGATGTTGATAAAGTACGTTTCGCCAGCCTGACCGATATCCATCTTAACGGTTTGGTTCTTAAGCACAACTTTAGCGGCATCCAGCGGTGCATCACGTGGAATTCGTAACGCGCGAGCGTAGTCATTAGTGGTCCCAGCTGGAATAATCGCCATTTTAGGTCGCTTCTCAAGTCCAGCAATGCCGTTGACGACTTCGTTAATCGTCCCGTCACCACCGGCTGCCACCACTAGGTCAAACCCTTCAAGAGCAGCACGGTGCGCCTCATTTTTAGCTGAATCCGGCTCTGCCGTGGTCGCATACGCACTAGTCTCGTAACCGGCCTGTTCAAAGACGTTCAGTATATCGATTAAATCTCTTTTTAGTGCTTCGCGTCCTGACGTTGGGTTGTAGATGACCCGTGCGCGTTGTCCCATGTTTCATTGCCTCCACTGCAAACTGTCTTAGTCATTTCATTTAACAATTTTAGTACTATGTACAAACCCCGTTGTAAGGTTCACAACGAGGTTTAATTTTAACCGGTTCTGATTAAAATAACAATCGTTTAACGTGCATTCAATGAAGTCATTAACAACTTGTTAACAATCTTCGGATTGGCCTGCCCGTGTGTTTGCTTCATAATCTGACCAACTAAGAAGCCAACGGCACGATCTTTACCATTCTTAAAGTCTTCAATCGATTGGGCATTAGCGTCCAACACGCCATCGATAATCGGCTGCAATTGAGCTGGATCTGACAATTGAACCAGGTTATGTGCCTTGACATAATCATTTGGTTCCTCACCATCCATGATCGCCTTAAAGACCTTCTTAGCCATCTTGGATGAAATCGTGCCATCCATTTGCAACTTGATCATGCCGGCCAAGTGGTCTGGCGTCAACTTCGTATCTTGCAGATCCAAATGGTTATCATTCAGATAGGCGTTAACGTCCCCTTGCAGATAGTTTGACGTCAATTTAGCGTCTGCACCTTGTGCCACAGCCGCCTCAAAGAAGTCAGACATTTCCTTGGTCTGTGTCAACACCATGGCGTCATAGTCAGTCAAGCCAAGGTCATCAACATAGCGTTGACGACGACGTTCTGGCATTTCTGGCATTGTTGCCTCGATCTGTTTGATCCAGTCATCCGCAATTTCAACGTTAGGAATATCTGGTTCTGGGAAGTAACGGTAATCATCCGCACCTTCCTTAACACGCATTAGGATAGTTTCGTTAGAAGCTTCATCGTAACGACGTGTTTCCTGTTGAATTTGACCGCCAGACAATAAGACACGTTGCTGACGTTGTTCTTCAAACTGAAGGCCCTTCTTCACATAGTTGAAGGAGTTCAAGTTTTTCAGTTCCGTCTTAGTCCCGAACTTGTCCGTTCCATAAGGGCGAATCGAAATGTTGACGTCGACACGCATGGAACCTTCTTCCATCTTCACGTCAGAAACACCGGTAAACTGAATTCGTTGACGCAAAGTCTCAAGGTAAGCGTAGGCTTCATCAGGTGAAGCAATGTCAGGTTTCGACACAATTTCAATCAGTGGTGTCCCCTGACGGTTTAAATCGACGTAGGAATACCCATTAGGATTATGCGTGTTTTTACCGGCATCTTCCTCAATGTGCATCTCTTCGATTCCGATTTTCTTTTTCTTACCGTCCACGTCAATTTCAATCCAACCATTTTGGGCTAACGGCACATCTGATTGTGAAATTTGGTAAGCCTTTGGGTTATCTGGATAGAAGTAGTTTTTCCGATCAAAGTGCGTATGCTGATTGATCTTGGCATGAAGGGCCAAAGCCGCACGCATACCGTATTCCACTACCCCTTTGTTGGGCGTTGGTAAGACACCAGGATATCCCCAGTCAATCACATTAGTATTGGCATTAGGGTTGTCACCAAACTCAACGGGTGACGGACTAAAAATCTTTGAATTCGTTTTAAGTTCAACGTGGACTTCTAGTCCAATCGTCGTTTGAAAATTCATTAAGCACGCCCTCCTTTGCTCATTGATGGCTTCAATTCGTGGAATGTCGTGTTCTGTTCAAATGCAAACGCTGTGTTCAAAACGCGACTTTCATCAAATGGACGGCCAATGACTTGTAAACCAACCGGTAGACCATCTACCAAGCCAGCAGGCACTGAAACGGCAGGCAAACCAGCCAAATTAGCAGGAACCGTCAACATGTCGTTCATGTACATCGTCATCGGATCCTTAGTTTCAGCACCGATACCAAAGGCCGGTGTTGGTGCAGTTGGTCCAACAATGACATCGTAATCAGCGAACACTTTCTTAAAGTCTTCAATGATGAGTGTCCGAATCTTAGCAGCCTTCATAAAGAACGCATCGAATGAACCAGCAGATAATGCAAAGGTTCCTAACATGATCCGCCGTTTAACTTCGTCACCAAATCCTTCGGAACGGGTCTTAACGTACAGTTCTTCCAAATTCTTAGCATTTGGTGTGCGGTATCCATAACGAATTCCGTCAAACCGCTGTAAGTTTGAAGAAGCTTCAGACGGTCCAAGAATGTAGTAAGCCTGAATCCCGTGGGTACTGTGTGGCAAACTAACTTCATCCACCGTTGCACCCAAGGCTTCAAGTTTCTTAATCGCGGTCTTAATCTGATCACGAACGCCTTCATCGATTCCGTCACCAAGGAATTCCTTAGGCACACCAATCTTTAAGCCCTTGATGTCGCCAGACAAACCAGCCACATAATCCGGCACTTCTTTGCTGGATGAAGTGGCGTCACGTTCATCACGACCCGCAATCACATTCATCATAGCAGCGGCATCCGTCACGTTCTGGGTCATTGGACCAATTTGGTCTAATGATGACGCAAACGCGATCAATCCCCAACGGCTAACACGGCCATACGTTGGCTTCAAACCAACGATTCCGTTGAAAGCAGCCGGCTGGCGAATTGAACCACCAGTGTCAGAACCCAGAGCAGCTAGCACATCGCCAGCAGCTACCGTAGCTGCAGAACCACCCGAAGAACCGCCAGGCACCTTAGTTGTATCCCAAGGATTATGAACGGTCCCGAAGTAAGATGTTTCAGTCGAGCCACCCATGGCAAATTCATCTAGGTTGGTTTTCCCGATTGTAACGGCGCCAGCAGCGCGCAAACGCGTCACAACGTCTGCATCATATACAGGTTTAAAGTTGTACAGAATTTTAGAAGCAGCTGTTGTCAGCAAGCCCTTAGTCGTTAAGTTATCTTTGTATGCAACTGGCACACCAGAAAAGACGTTATCCGCATCAATTCCGCTTTCATCAGCCTGTTTAGCCTGTGCCAATGCTTCATCATCGTTCACCGTCACATAAGCGTTTAAGGCGTCTTCATGATCATGAATATTAGTTAACGTTTGTTGCGTCAATTCAGTAGCAGATAAGTCTTTATTAACGAGCGCTTGATGAAGCTCAGTTAAATTATCAAACTGTTGTGTCATTAGGCGTCCTCACTTTCGTCAATAATTGCGGGCACCTTAATAAAACCATCTTCGGTTTCAGGAGCTTCGTTAATTAACGCATCTTTTTGGTGGGCGTTCACTGCAACGTCTTCACGTAAAATTGCAGTCGCGTCGGCCATGTTGGTTGTCGGCTTCACATCATCTGTGTTGACCTCGTTCAAACCATCAATCATGGTAATAATTTCGTCCAGTTGACTAGTAAACTTGCTGGCCTGTTCATCGGTCAACGAAAGTTTTGCCAGTTCGGCAACGTGCTCAACTTCAGCACGTGAAATTGGTTCTTCTGCCATGCCCATCCCTCTTTCTGTAAAAAGTTGTCACTATCTTTAATATTATACGACAAAGCGCGGTAAGTTTGTGTTCTTCTCTAAATAATCGCGACAAAAATAATGGCCTATCCAGCCCCTTAATTGTCATAATTAATTTTTTCAACAAACACATCTCGATTCGGCTACTGTCGATCTGCGCCATCCGTATGTTGTTGTTTGATGCGCCGTAAAAATGGCCGGCGCCGGCGTCCGAGAATTAGTGGCACATGCTCGACAACAACATCTGAAAATTCCAGTCCAAACCATGTTGCAGGCGTACTCGTCCAATTTTGAAGCGTTACTCGCGCTTGGATAATAAAGCGATCAAATGGTTTGACTCGTGTTTCCGGTGACAGCTCTTCTTGAATGACAACAAAGCTGAAGTCCCCGACATTGCGGCCCTTTTGCATCGTATAAGTTTGCGGTTGGGCCGGCAAATCACCGCTCTCAATTAGCTCGTGAACAATCGCCCGCAGATAAACATTCACCCGTTGTTCACGACGAAACCCAAGGTAAAGTTGAACGTTAATAACATTATTCGTGCCCATCATATCGACATCATATTTAGCTGTGTACGGCTCATCTGTAACGTTAACCGTCACAAACCAATATGCCTGCGCACGTTTCGGACGTTTGTCCAAAATTGAATAGAGCATTTCTTTTTTAATCATATGGCCCGGCTTTACCTTAGCCATATAAACTAAATTGGTTGCAAAAGTTGGGTAGTTTTCATCTTTGCTCAGCGCAACTAACTGGTCCTTATAATCATCTAAATCCACATAGCCGGACTCAAACTCATCGCGATCACGAATTTTATTGCCGTAATACCAAATAAACATCACACACAAAATTAAGCCAGCCAGAATGGCCGTTACATAGCCACCATGAACAAATTTAACCATCGATGACAGGAAGAACATGGTTTCCAAACTGCCAAAGAATAAAACCATCAACCAAGTCAACACAACGTTCACATGCCGTAACCGTAAATACTGGAACAGCAAGAGTGTCGTCATCAACATTGTCACAGTAATGGCTAACCCATACGCGGCTTCCATATGCGCAGAAGTTCTGAAAAAGAAAACTATTCCGACACAGGCAATCCACAAAATACCGTTCACGGCCGGTACGTATATTTGCCCGTGCTGAAGCGTTGGGTAATTAATCTTCAATCGTGGTAATAATTTTAACCGTACTGCTTCTGCAACTAAGGTGTACGATCCAGTGATCAGTGCTTGCGATGCAATAATTGCAGCTAAGGTTGCCAGCACAATGCCAACAAAACGCCAGTCGCCAGGTAAAAGTTCAAAGAAGGGATTAAAGTCCACTGCTTGTCCCAAATTGGTCACGTGTGCGTGTTGAATCACCCAAACACCCTGGCCAAAATAGTTAAGCATTAAACATACAAAAACATACGGCCAACTTGCATCAATGTTTGCCTTTCCAACATGACCAACATCTGAATACAACGCTTCGGCCCCAGTAGTTGCCAAAAAGACACTCCCAAGAATAAAAATGCCAACCTTATTATCTGGACTCGTCAGCACACTAATCGCATAGTAAGGATTTAATGCCTTTAAAATGGCAAGGTCTGGCAACAAATTCACCAAACCAACGACACCAATAAACGTAAACCAAAGGGTCATAATTGGACCGAAAGCATGACCAATCGTTTTGGTCCCAAAGCGCTGAATCACAAATAAAATCGATAAAATTACAACGGTGATAAAAATGACGTCAGCCTGATTTTGAACGGGTTCCCAATGATGAAAAACAATCCCCTTTAGTCCTTCAATTGAGGTTGTCACTGTCACAGCTGGTGTCAGCATCCCGTCGGCAAGCAATGCAGCGCCACCAATCAATGCCGGATAAAGTAACCACTTAGCTTGACGTCTTACCAGTGTATAAAGTGCAAAAATACCGCCTTCACCATGGTTGGTGGCATTAAGTGCAATAAGCACATACTTCACAGTTGTGAGTAACATCACTGTCCAAAAAATAAGTGAAATACTCCCAATAACTAATTCCGGCGTCGTGGTAGACAGTCCACCATTATCGCCCAGAATCGTTTTCATGACATACAATGGCGAAGTACCAATATCTCCGTAAACGATTCCTAACGTAATAAAAATGCCTGCTCGACTGACCTTAGTTCTTGTGTTCGCATTCATCGTAAAACGACCTCGACTTTTATAATCTGGAACCACCAATTCATTTTAGCCATTTTGATCGAAAATAAAATAGTCTAACGCAAACTTAATGATCTTTCTGTCACTTCAATACAAAAACCGCCATAACACAGGCTTTGTTCTGTGTTGTGGCGGTTGGTCAATTATTCATTTTTGTTAATAGGATCCAAAAACATGTGTTGAAAATTTAGTTTGTCCTGAATCACGACTCAGGAACGACTGCACGCCATCCGTTGATTGAACCGTGATATCAATTGGTACCCCTGACGGCAAGTATTTCGGCGCTACTTGGGCCAGGTACTGGGTAAAGCTAATAATCTCTGTTTGACTATAAAATTGCGTTGTAATCGTGACATTCATACCAGCTAAATTATCGTCCTGGTATTGTGCCTGAGCGGTCACACCACTGAGGTTCGGGAAGAAGTTTTGAATTTGAGTCTTAAAGTTTTCAAAGTTGCTCTCATCATTACTGGTGCCTGACGTACTGGAGCCGCCAGCAGACGGGAAGACCACGTTACGTTGATTGATGTTCTGCCAGGAACTGATATTGTTCCCGTCATTAACACTATATGAGAAGAACGTGCCACCAACCAAACTGTCATCAGAAGCCTGCTTGTACAAAGCAATCACAATTGGCACATCTTTGCCAACGCCCTTAGCCGCACGCACGCGTTTTAATACTTCTGCTGCAATTGCACGGCCTTGGGTCGTCATTTGCTCATCGGAAATATTTGTCGAATACTGGGCACCATATTTTTCCTTGGTGTAGTAGTCAACCGAATTTAACCCGATTCCGATGGTCATTCCTGACAAGGACAAATTATCGCCATCCTGGGTCATGTAATCCTGTTCTTCAATAGTCTGTAAATACAGCGGATTCCGTTTATTAGCATCCTTTTGACCGTTATCAACAGGGTTCAATCCCGTAGGATTATCGTTTGACTTACGCTCAACCCACTTTTGAACAGTTGACGTAGACAAATACTGACCTTCCTGAAAAATATACTTGCTTGGCTTAAATTCCTTCTTAGAGACATTTAATAAGCCACTTTCAAAACTCTTCAGGTTCATGGTGTTATTGTCTTGATCATTAGTGACACCACGGGCAGCACTCGTCAAATAATGCCCATCCTTGATGACACCTTGATAATTATTGCTGTTGGTTTGACCAGTTGTTTGAACCTTCTTTTTACTGGTAGTCGGTGTTGTCGAACTACTTGATGTGCTGTCGAGGTTACCACAGGCTGCCAATAACATCATGGTAGATAACAATGCGGCCACAATACGAAACTTTTTCACCTTAATCCAAATCCTCCCTGCTGGGATCAATACAAACAGGTCAAACTAGTCTGTACTGTTAATTATCCTCAGCCATCGTTTGTGCGAATCGATCTTCGTTCCAAATCTCAATTTCCAGCTGTGTTGCCTTCGCCAACTTGCTCCCAGCATCTTCACCGGCAATAAGTAAGTCCGTATTCTTAGAAACACTGCTAGAAACTTTGGCGCCGTGAGCGGTTAACCACGCAGTCGCATCGGCACGGGTCATCTGTGTTAGCTTACCAGTCAACACTACCCGTTTGCCACCGAAGAATGGATCATCCGCCGCAGCTACTGTATCGGGGCCATCATACGTCATGTTAACGCCGGCAGCGACCAACTCATTGACTAGCTCTTGAGCAGCCTCGGTACTGAAGTATTGTGCTACCGCATCGCCGATAGTCAGCCCCATGCCATCAATCTCCGCAATGTCGTCTGCGGATGCTGTCATAACTGCTGTCATCGTCTTAAAGTGCTCCGCAACTTGCCGAGCAGCCTTAGCGCCAAGATGCCGAATGCCTAAACCAAACAATAACCGCTCCAAAGAATTATTGCGGCTGTTGTCAATCGCTGTCAATAAGTTTGTGGCTGATTTATCACCAAATTTATCTAAAGTTAACAATTCATCATGCTTCAAATGGTAAAGACCAGCTACATCACTAAGCATTTCACGATTGTACAGTTGAGCCACTAAAGAAGGTCCTAATCCATCGATATTCATCGCGTCACGAGAAGCAAAATGAGTCAGCCCTTCTGTGACCTGAGCTGGGCACTTAGGATTGATACAGCGTAGTGCAACCTCCTCGTCAATATGAACGAGGTCTTTACCACAAGATGGACATTGCGTTGGAATCGGGTAAGGCACACTATCTGCGGGCCGTTTGTCCATGACGACTTCGCCGACTTCAGGGATAATATCACCGGCCTTATGCAACGTAACAGTATCGCCGACCCGCACCCCTTTTTCATTTAAATAATCAGGATTGTGCAACGAAGCGCGCGCAACTGTTGTTCCAGCCAATTGAACAGGATCCATCACTGCCGTTGGCGTGACAATGCCCGTTCGACCGACCGTCCATTCAATATCACGCACTACCGTTTGTTGCTCATCCGGCGGGAATTTGTAGGCAATTTCCCACCGCGGCACTTTGACAGTATTTCCCAATTCATCTTGTTGGGACACAGGGTTAACCTTAATGACAATGCCATCAATGCCATAGCTTAACGATTCACGTTGACCAGTGTATTCGTCAATATAAGCTTTAATTTCATCCATATTGTGGCACACGCGAGAATGTGGGTTGATGGTGAAACCGAGTTCCTGATAACGCTTCAGTGCTTCACTTTGGGTGGACGCACCGAGAGCTTCAAAGCTTGATGTGTAATAGATAAACGTGTCTAAATTACGATCTGCCGTTACCTTTCGATCCAGTTGTCTTAGTGAACCGGCGGCCGCATTTCGTGGATTGGCAAACGGTGTTTTCCCTTCGGCTTCCTGACGTTCGTTTAGTTTTGCAAACGACGCTTTAGGCATGTAACATTCGCCCCGAACCTCAATGGAGAGGGGCTCGGTCAATGTCATTGGAATTGACTTAATGGTCTTCAAGTTAGCTGTAATATCCTCGCCAATATTACCATCACCACGCGTGGAACCCTGAACAAACTTACCGTTTTCATAAACTAACGAAATCGCCAACCCATCAATTTTAAGTTCACAATTATATTCCAGTTCATCTTGCCCTAAATTTTGCTTCGTACGGGCATCAAATTCGGCCAGTTCTTCAACCGAGAACACGTCCCCCATCGACAGCATTGGTACCGTATGTGTCACCTTACTAAAACCAGGCAGTGTCACATCGCCAACCTGCTGTGTCGGTGAGTCAGGCGTTACGATCTCAGGAAACGCTGCTTCTAAATCCAACAATCGTTGATAATGCATATCATATGTGTGATCCTCAACCGTTGGTGCATCCTGCACATAGTACTCTTTTCGCCATGAATCCAACTGTTCACGCAGTTGTGTAGCTTCTTGATTAGCCTGTGTGGTTGTTAGTTCCGATACTGGTTGATCTGCCATGCTTTAACACTCCTCTCTCGATTTGCCCGTGTATCTAGACACAGATGCCAAACTCGCTAAAACTTTTGATTAACCATCAACTAAACGGAGAATTAAGCCTTTGCAATTGGGGCAAAAGCTGCCAGCAACCGTTTAATGCCTTGCTCTGGGAAAGCAATGTCTAATTCAGCATCCTCACCCTGACCGTTAACCTTCACAACGGTGCCTTCGCCCCACTTCTTATGGGTCACCTTATCGCCGGCAGCCCAACTAACTTGGTCAGCCCCCGTTCCCTGTGACCGCTCAACCTTCGTCGACTTGGTGCCAACTGGTTTGCGTTTATAAGTGGTGGACAAAGCGGATTCTGTGCGTCTATCAAATGGTGTTTTCGGTCCGCCGGCTGTTAAACTGCCAGCACTATGGTTTTCGCTCTGAATCAAATCCGGATTAATTTCTTCTACAAAGCGGGACGCTGGGTTATTTTGCACACGACCATACAATAGGCGTGAGAAGGCATTCGTCATGTACAATTTTTGTTTAGCACGCGTAATCCCAACATAAGCCAACCGCCGTTCTTCTTCCAATTCATCCTCATCCATAACAGAACGAGAAAGCGGGAAGATGCCTTCTTCAAGTCCCATCAAAAAGACAACTGGAAATTCAAGTCCTTTGGCAGCATGTAACGTCATTAACGTGACATTTTGATCGTTTTCTTCGTCAACATCGTCCAAGTCCGAAACAAGGGCCAAGTCAGCCAGAAAATCAACAAACTTGTCACCGCTACCTTCAGGTACGGGTTGATCAGCTGCTTCAACGTCAGTCGGCGCAGCGGTTGTTGGTTCATAGGAATCATCAAACTGTTTTGTGACTGACAGAAATTCCTGCAAGTTTTCAACACGGGCCTCATCCTCTAGTGAATGAGTCGCTTTAAGTGCTGGTAAATAACCAGTTTTATCTAGCAATTGTTCCGTCAAGTCCGTAACTGAGACAAATTCACGCATTTTGGTCAGTTCAGCCATCATCTGGCCAAACTCATCAAAACTGTTCCGTGCACGACTCGGGACATTGTTTGCCATCGTGACGTTCTGTGCTGCTTGCAGCAAACTCCAATTGTTGAAGTTTGCAAATTCCCGCAACTTTTCGACTGAGCCACTACCGAGACCACGTTTGGGTTCATTGATAATTCGTTCGAAACTCATGTCATCTTGTGGATTGACAATCAACGTTAAATAGGCCAATACATCGCGAATTTCCTTACGGTCGTAGAATTTATGTCCGCCAACCATGTTATAAGGAATATTGCTTTTAACCAACGCATCTTCAATGGTTCGCGATTGGGCATTAGTCCGATACAGAATAGCAAAGTCACCGTAATCCCGGTGATTTTCTCGCATTTGTGTCTCGATTTGAGCCACCACAAAATGCGCTTCATCACGTTCGCTTTGTGCGCGGTAATAAGAAATCTTTTCCCCACTACCATTATCCGTCCACAAATTCTTTTTCCGACGAATAACATTATTTTCAATCACTTCATTGGCGGCGTTTAAAATGGTTTGTGTTGAGCGGTAATTTTGTTCCAACATAACGGTTTGCGCCTCTGGATAATCCTTTTCAAAATCCAGAATGTTGTTCATGTTAGCACCACGCCAACCATAAATACTCTGATCAGCATCCCCGACAACACACAGATTGTGCGACTTAGCTGCTAACATGCTGACCAACTTGTACTGGGCATTATTGGTGTCCTGATACTCATCCACATGAATGTATTCAAACCGGCGTTGATAGCCTTCCAGCACATCAGGCGCCTTATCAAATAGCTCGATCGTAAGCATAATCAAATCATCAAAGTCGAGGGCCTGGTTGGCCTTGAGTTCACGTTGATAATCTTCGTAAACCGTTGCTGTAATTTGTTCAAACGGTGTATTCGCAGTTTTTACATAATCAGCTGGCGTTTGTAGATCATTTTTGGCATTTGAAATTGCGGCCAACAGTGAACGCGGATCGTATTTCTTGGGATCGATATTCTGTTCTCGCAAAATTCGTTTAACCAACGTCCGTTGCTCACTGGTGTCTGTGATGGTAAATGCGCGGTTAAACCCAATCCGGTCAATGTCACGACGCAATACTCGGACACACAGAGCATGGAACGTGGAAACCCAAACATCTTCTCCACTTTCGCCTAAAAGCTTAGCCACCCGTTCACGCATTTCGCGAGCAGCTTTGTTGGTAAACGTAATCGCCAGCACATGCCACGGCTTAACGTCTTTTTCTTCGATCAAGTAAGCAACACGATGTGTCAGCACTCGGGTTTTCCCTGATCCGGCACCAGCCATGATCAGTAATGGCCCCTCTGTTGTCTGAACAGCTTCCTGCTGCTTGTCGTTTAGTCCTGCTAATAATGTGGTTGCGCTCACGAAAATGTGCCTTCCTCTCGTAAAAATTCAGTAGTTCAAGTATACCAAAATCGACAGCGTCACACCATCATATCGAACGTATGTTTTGAAAATAAAAATGACCACTTGCAAGGTTTTCCTACTCACAAACGGTCATTCTAATCAGAAATATTTATTTTTGTCCAATCGACTCGGCGCTGGCGCCACTGGCCGCGCAGGATCCCAAATCGTCGTTGCCGACAACTGATTCAAACCATCTTGAACCGTTGAAGCTTGAATCAACACGTGCCCCGCGGCGGGGGAAATCAACCGACCACTTTTATGGTAGAACACAAATTCCCAATTAGATTTGATGATCCACTGTGTGCGAATGGCATCGAGTTGTTCATCGTCAAAGGATGCCAGAACCGTGGCCATGTATTGCTTCGGAATGGCCAATGGTAAGCCGGCGATTGCATGCAAATGCGCTTCAAACATCGTGATGTTAGCCGCCTTATCAAATACTAAGCCGGACCGATCCATCGCCGGCGTTAAATCACGGAGAAAGAGGTTGCCGGTGTCCGTAATCATAAAGCTTAACTGAAACACACCATAGTAATCGACATTGTGAGCGACCGTTTGAGTAATCCGTTTAATTTCATCATTAATATCATCCGAAATTCGTGCTGGCGCAATTGCGCGCATCAAACGTCCTTGTTGATAATTGGTTTCAATAATTGGAAACAGCCGGATCTGATCAGCCAGTTCATTTTCTTGTGGATAGCCCTTGACCACCAACACAGAAATTTCCTGAGCATTGGGAATTGTAGCCTCCAAAATATGCGGGCCATGCTGCAACATATCTGCTGCCAACGGCACATCAGCCTGTGAACGAATGGTTAACTGCTGTTCTTGTTCAATTCCCTTTTGCATTGGTTTCAACACGGCTGGATAACCAATTGAGGCCGCCGAAGCGTAAATGTCATCCAGTTCAATAATCGTGGCATATGGTGGGATATTGATGTTGAGGCCTTCAAAAAAGGCACGTTCTAATGAACGATCCTGCATCATCGCCAAGGTGTCAGATCCCTGTGGCACTTTTGTGAACTGGGCGATAAACGCAATCACCTCACTGGGCACATGTTCAGATTCGTAAGTGACCACATCACAATTTTCTGCAAACGCCTGTAAACGTTGCTTGTTGTCAAACGCGCCGGTGAACACTGCGTCGGCTAGACTTGCAATTTCACTGTTGGTTTCTGAGGTGTAGGCGGCCACATTGAGCCCTACACGGCGGGCTGCATTTACTAATAATGGTCCGTTTGAACTATTTCCAATAATGCCCAGCGTATCACCAGGGTATAAAACATTTCCCGTCACGGCACAGTCTCCTCTGTATCTAATTCAAATTTTTGATTATTAATGCACTTAGTGTAGGTGAACCGGCCCAGAATGACAAGTTGTTCGCCTGATAAGTGCACAATCAATTAGATTGATCAAAACGATTTAAATGATATTTTTCAATAATTGTAACTATTTTGCTAGTATATCCAGGATCCGTTGCGTACCCGTCCTTTTGCAAGGCTGCGGCGCCCGAACGATAATCCGTAGCAGCAAGAACGTCGCTATATTTGTTTGGGTTCCAATCGACACCATTAACAAACAGCTGCGCGTGCGCTGCAAACGATGCTTGCCAGTTGGGATACGTTCTGAACCGGGCATTAACTGTTTCATAGTGGTCATTAACATACTCTAATGTACTTAAGACAACCCCCGGTTCATCCTGTCCTGCCTTAACACCAAAATAATTATGATATTGGCTGGCTAACGTCGATTCGCCCCAATCGGATTCAAGAATTGCCTGGGCAATTTGTAAACTGGCCAGCACATGAGTCCGTTGTTGCAGTTGTTGCGCATACGGTGCCACTTGATTAATGAATTGCCGATGCTGTTTTGCCGTTCCGTCAATCTGTGAAGATTGTCCAGCAGGCACTAACACCCGTTTACCAACGCCACCAAACGCTAGCGCAATAATCAAAATCGTCAGTGCCGTTAACAGCGTGTTGAACCAACGCAAATGACCGCGATAGACAAAAAAGCCCTTTAGTGCTCGCCTAAAGCGCTTCATTCGACGACGCCAATTAATTTTTCGTCGCTTTTTTGCCACACCAACCGTCCTTTACTCTGTTAATTGCGTTTAATTGTCATTAAATCACAAAGTTGATGGTCCGTGCTAATTTTAGCGACGTGGCTAAGAAAAAATTAATGACTTTCAATTTCAACAAAGGACCGCCTCAACTATAGATGAAAGACAATGCCAATCCCCATCGCTAAAGCAAACGAAATGGTGATGACAATACAATTCTTAACGGCCAATACAAAACTTTTTGATTTAACCATCACAGCGCCAAACTGCCGGTTGTTTTTGATGACGACCGGTACAATTATTAACGCTAATAATGTCAGTTTAGGCAGCGTGCCAACTAGCACAGCAGCAACCATGCAAATATATCCCAACGCATAGCCAATATTCCATGCCCACAACATAACGCGTTGCCCCAGCAAAACCACGATTGTCCGACGCTCATTTAGTTTATCTTCTTCGTAATCGCACAGATTGTTGGCCAACATTAAATTACCAATGGCAAACACAGCTAATCCTGATGCCAGTAAAACGTTGCCAGCAAGGGACCATGACAATTGCTGAGCCGGCGCTAAATTAACATAAACAGCTGCCAACATGATCACATATCCCATGGTGACACCAGAAAAAAGCTCGCCAAACGGCGTATTCGAAATTGGCAATGGTCCGCCAGCGTAAAAATAGCCAACGAGGAAGCCAATGATCCCCATCCCCAAGAAAATCCAACTACTTGAGCCCCACGTCAATTTCAGCAGGCCAAACCCAATAATCGCGGCACCAGCTGACAAGCTCACAATAACCGTGATCGCCAGCCGAAGCGAAATGTGATAGTGCCCTACGACGTTTGTTAGTTGTTTAAACGTTTTCTCGTCCTTTGCGTGCACGAAATCCTGAGTATTGTCATTGGCATTTACGGCCATGTGCATCAGCTCGATAACGATAAAAAAGAGCACACTATGTAAGAGATTAAAGGCGTGGTAGTTGTACCAAACGTACAGTAGTCCTAACGTAAATGGCAACACACTGGCAACTAATGATTGAAATTCAACAAATTCAAGAAATACTTTTGGTTTCATTTTGACCCCTCAAAACATTTTAGTATGGCGCAAAGCCTTTCGTTGACAAGCTTTCATCGATTCTGTAGCATGAAAAATAGTTAGTTCGATACTTTCATTATGCCCACGTCAGGGCATGTTGCCAAGTTCATTTCATCAATTCTAACTAAACTAATTTACATAATGCGGTTTAATGACCATTTTACACAGAGAGGATGTTCACCAATATGGTGCACGCACTTTGGCAACAATTTCCGACCATCAATAGAAAACTAAATGATCTGACACAGTACCTCGCAACAACGGTTCATTCTGGAAATGCCGAAATTGATCAGCAAGTCACTGGCTTACTCACCAGTGGTGGCAAACTGTTGCGACCTGGGTTATTTTACATGTTCGCACAGTTGGGACCTGTTCAGGATGAAAAGCGACAGCGAGCAGCAGCGGCGGCCATCGAATTGTTACATGTAGCAACTTTGATTCACGATGACGTGCTGGATGATGCTGAGCTACGTCATGGTCAGCCAACTTTACAAGTTCGCCATGGCAATAAAACTGCCATCTACACAGGCGATTTCCTATTTACCAGTTACTTCGATGAAATTTTGAAAGCCACGGATAGTCATGCTGAAATTCAGTCAGCCAATGATATTATGCGGTTTATTTTAGCCGGTGAACTCAACCAGCTCGCTTTAAACTTTGATCCGCAAACAACCGTGACTGATTATTTAACAGAGATCGAGGGTAAAACAGCTCGTTTATTCGGTTTCGCGATGCAATTCGGCGTTGTCATCAGCAAGGGAACGTCAAGTGAGGCCAAAGTGGCTCAGCAAATTGGGATTGCGCTGGGGATGGCCTATCAAATCAGGGATGACATTTTAGATTATGTCGCTAATCCGTCAACAGCAACGAAACCGGTTCGCCATGATTTACGGGAAGGCGTGTTCACCCTCCCACTTATTCTCGCAAGCAAAAACGAACCGGACTGGTTTGCGCAACACCTTCAAGATCAGCAACACCTCAGTGATGACGCTATCCAAACAATCACTCAACGCGTCATCGACTCAGACGGACCGACGCGTGCGGAACAATTGGCGCAACAATACACAGAAAAAGCGCGATCACTTATTGCTACCTTGCCCGAACCATTGGCAACTCAATTGACTGCTCTTGTCTCACAACTTTTAGTTCGGCACGCTTAAAAAATAACAAGAATGTCATAAACACCGCCTAATAACACTAAACAGTGCTATTAGGCGGTGTTTTAATAAATAAATGCTCATATTTGGCCGACCTTTGTATAGCATTCATTTGTCAGGATGGGTAGAATATATTTAACTGGAATCATTGGGAGGTTACCATCATTCAAATTGCATTACGCCGCACAGTGGCCGCTATCACCGCCATCATTTTTGGCGTTATTTTTTTCACGGCCCTAGCTCGTCAATCAGGCGACTTTGGTCAGGCCCTGTGGCTTCAACCTTCAAGTTTATTTTTCATGTCACTCACCATCGGGGTTTTCATGGTCGTGATTAATATGTGGCTGGGTCGTGCCTCCGCAAAAGTGGCCAATTGGGTCAGCACGGTGGTACTTGTCATTGCTGTGGCTGTTCAGGTGTATTTAGCCTTTCACTTCGTCGGCATCGGCAATACAGACCCTGCCTTAATGCGTTTGCAAGCGTTAAATTTAGCCAATGGTTCACATCATTGGTTTAGCTATTTCGCTTGGTATCCACATAATGTTAACCTGACGATTTTCCTCACCTGGATCATTGAGTTGTTTCATGTTCATTCAGCCGTCGCCACAGGCTATGTGCTGAACGTTCTGAATTTCATCTTGATCGACTTTACTTTGATCATGAGTTGGCGCTTAATTCGTCGTTATGTGGCTGCCAGTTCAGCAGCAATGTTTGCTATTCTTGCTGCCAGTTTTGCACCTTTTTACTGGTTCGCGCTCAACTTCTACGTTGATTCGGTTGCAGTTGTTATTCCGCTGATGATGGTCGTTTTTCTTAATCGTTACTTTTCACGACAACAACCGCTGTCCAAAGCCGGGTATGCTGCATTACTGGGTGTGACGTTCACAATCGGCTATTTAATCAAACCTAACCTACTAATTGTGCCAATTGCCATTCTGATTTATTGGCTATTAGCCGCTCGAATTAACCGGACATCTGTTATCCGTGGCTTAGTTGGCCTAGTTGTGTTTGCCGCAATTTGGCTAGCTGGCGTTGGCGTCAGTCATGCTGTTCAATCACACTATGGTTACCATGTCAACCAAAGCAAAACCTTACCGACCTCCGCTTGGACAGCCATGGGATTGAATCAAGACAGTGAAGGTCGCTTCAACGAACATGACGCTCAAGCAATGAGTGGGCACGGCCGCAAAGAAAATATTAAAGCGACACACAAAATTCTTTCCGACCGGCTTCAAGATGCTGGCGTTTGGGGAATCATCAAACAAAGTTACCAAAAGACCATGACGATGTGGTCAACCGGTAACTTAGGGATGTTCCAATCACCAAATCAGTTCTTCAAACAGCCAAGTTTCTATCAGGAACACAAAAACAAACTACAATTCTTACTAGTCAATTTAACACAGATCGTTTACATCACTGTTTTAGGAGCCATGCTGATCGGCTCTGTGTTTGAAATGTTATCTCCTCGTCGTAATCAAGTATTGTTCTATGAATTAATCGTCTTAGGGATTTATGGAATGCACATGCTGTTCTGGACAGTTGATGCTCATTACGCATACGTTACCTTTCCCTTCCTGTTCATGATGGCGGCCACCGGATTGCATGATATCAGCGATCTGTTGCAGCAGTTCTTCGCTCATCCAGCGTATGGTGAACGTGGCCGGACATGGACGGGAATTGTCACTCTTCTCATTTTTGCCATCGGTTTAGGTTATGCGGATCACCACAATCGCCAACCGTTGGTCGCCACTCCCGTTGTCCAAACACAAACGGTCTCCTCACAGATGGTGTCCAACTACGCACAACATGACGCGATTAAACTAACGCCACATCACTCGCTTTCTGAGAAGATCGTTGCCAAACGACCATTTAGTCAGTTAAATTTACCTGATGTGGCCAGTCAATCGGAAAACTTCTCGGTTGGATTACGCATGAATCGGCAAACCGTTTACCAGTGGTCGTCATTGGATGTCGATGCCGGAACAGCAAACACACTCCAAGATCCCGGCACTTACACGTTACGGATCACGAACCGGACAAACCAACCATTGTACATTCCGGCTACTGCTAGTCCGTACCTGCCGCTATCAACTCACGCAATCACCGGACATCCCCATCGTTACTTGCTCTACCACGTATTAAATGTATTTAATACGCCGATTATTTCTAGCAAACAATATCAACTGTTATTCATTAGTTTTGCGATTCTAGCCATCATCAGCTCGCTTGGTCTCGAATACTGGCCAAACCCTGACTGGAAAGAACCTAAACTGGACTAACACGAAGCTTTAAATCCCAAAAATAACCGCCAACGATTTTTTACAATTCGTTGGCGGTTGTTTTAGTTCAAATCCTGCTTACCCCTTAATCCTCCCGCTTCAGCCACGTATTACTATCAGGCGTTAAGTAGCGGGCGTAGTGCCGCCGAAATTGTTGGCGATGTGCGTACGTATCGAGCGGCCATTCAACGTTTGGCTGTACCTCATTAACAGCAAGTCGGTTAGCATAAACTAAATCAGCAATACTTATCATAGAAATGAACAGTGGATTGTCGACCAATACCGATTGCCATTGATCCGTCAACAAACTCACTGCACGGATGGCGCGCGGGGTTTTGTTTAAGTAGTCTTGCCAATCTGCATCTGTCATTATAACTGCGGCCATGAACTTGTTCTCCTTACTCGTTAATATTTGCCACCCAACCTGGCGGCGTTTGCACACTCAATTCTTGCTGACCAACTAATACCCATAAAACGCGATGATAACCGTGTGCATCAATATTTGTTTCACCCTCACCGTCCGTCAATATGACAATGAGTGATGTCGGTGTACGCAAACGGTCATGCTTTAAGTAGTCGAAAATACTTTGAAAGCTTGTGCCTCCACCAACCTGGCGTGCATGCAGTTTTTCGGCAACCTGTGAGGACGATGACAATGTGATGGGATCGTGAACCGCAGCATCAAACGGAAAGACAGTGAGTGCCAGTTCATATGCACGCGTTAAACCAGTCAATTCATTGATGAACCGAATGGTCGTCTGCGTTGAAATCGATGCGGATTCATCAATAAAGGCCGTAACAGTGACCCGTCTTCTCGCTATTTGCCCGGGCAGTGCCATGCGCTGTGGTTGACGACGATTGAATCTTGCTCGGCTATCCTGTTTGCCATGTGGCACGGTGCCGATTAATTTGCTTAATATTGCGGTCCATGGCAACTGCGCGCGTTGTTGTGCAAAACTAGCCAACTTTGCCTGAACACTACTCGGCAACTTTCCGCGTTGAGTAGGTGTAGTTCGCGCTAACGCCTGATTAATTCGTTGACGCAAATTAGTACGGGCTAACTCATCGTTTACCAACGAACTGGCCCAGCCGTCGTGACTATCAGCGAGGTGTGGTTCATTACGCTTTGGTTCGTTAAAATGTTCATCTTGCTGTCGCCCCGTCCCATCTGTGTAGCGAACTTGTGCGGATAAATTTTTATCTGTTGTTGACCCTTGTGATGATGACAATGTTTTACTGTTCGTATGGTCATGATTTGTGGAGTCCGCATTGACCTTGTTCAAAGCGGCTAAATAAACGGCGGAATCAGCGTTACTCGGTAATTGGCGTTGTAAACGTTGGTTCAACCACCCAAGTGTCCAGGCGCCCGGGATCTGTGTGGTCATTACCTGATTGATTGCAACATCAGTAGCGATATCGACGTTTTGCCCTGATTCATGTAAGTAACGCAACGGATGTTGCCATAACAGATGCAAGGCCTCATGAACTAGTAATGCCAGCAACACCCCTTCATTTTGCGCTTGTTGCCAGTGACAATCATTAACGCGCAATATGAGTGTCGATTGTGACCATGCCAAGCCGAATAATGGCGCAAACGCGCGCTGTTCATCCTTTAATTCTTCTGAAGGCGTCGTCACGTGTTGCCGCGGTAACTGAGCGATTAGCTGTCCGTAAACAGGTTGCTGCTGTAGCAAACGCATAATAGCCGCCTGTAAGACCTGCTCACTTTCGTTTCGGTTTACCTTCGTTTGTTGATGAAATTGTTGCAATGCTTGGTTGATGTTAATGCCACTCATGCATTAAAGGCCTGGCCGTTCATAATATTCAACACCGTTTTAGCTAGTGTCTTTGAAGCTTCGTCAGTAGCTTGTTGCAGTGCAATCAGCCAACCATTTTGCTGGCCCAACGAATTGACCACGGCAAACTGGCCGTCGACGGGAAGTTGTTGCATCAAGCTCCGCCACCTAGCAGCGTAGATGCCCGTGGTTAACGGCATCTCAGTCAATTTTCCTGCCGCAATCAGTAACGACTGCTGTTCGCCAACTGATAAGGCAGTAAAAGCAGCATTAACTTGTTCGTCAGGAATAGCATCCGTATCCGCATGTTTAAACAAATCAGTGACGGTGAGCCCCCGAGTCAAAAATTGATTAAATTTAGCACCTACTGTTTCGCCTAAATCACCTGTGATGATGTCAAACTGAAGTGCTTGTCGAACTTCCTTAGGCGCGTCATCTAATTGCGATAAATTAGTTGACACGCGTTGCCATGCCCGTGGTGTTGGATAAACATCCTCATCGTTTTGCAGTGGTCGCAAATCATTTGGCTGTTGCATCAAATAATCGCGCACTGGCTGAATAATATTAGGATTCCCGGTACCATCAGTTTGCTGCGCCCAGACTAACCAATCTGGTGTACTGGCACTCATCACTAGCCGGGTGGTGCGGTCCTTAATGGCATCATCACCGGCCGTAACACCGTACAGCGAATCAGCAAAACCTTGCATTTGTGAGTCCGGATTTTCAGCCAATACGAGCTTAACCTGCTGTGGTAGCACCAAATCATTAATCTGTCGTTGTAACACTAGGTTCATTAGCTCGCTTTGAACGGCCTGGGTGCCACGGTTAAATTCATCGAGGAACCAAATAATCGGCTTTTCCGGATGCTGTTCCGCATATTGAATGATGGCCACCAACGTGTGCGCGTAACCATACTGAACGTCGGCCAAACGTCCATACTGGTCCGTTTGAATGAAGCTATCTGCCGTTAATGGTGGCACTGGGATTGCTAGATCACCCTTTTCAGACAGGCTGACAACCGTCGTAAAGAGTTGCGCACTCATCTTTTGCGCGACGGCTGCCACTAAAGCCGACTTGCCAATCCCAGCCTCGCCAACAATATTTGGCACATTGCCAGCCTTAATTACAATCGGTACTGCATCCATCAATGCGTTAAATGAAAGAGCCACACAATCCCTCCTCTGCTAAAACTCATAATTTTATAAAAAGACCGCTACGTTTAGGTCATATTATACGCGATTTATTCAAAATGAATCACTATCCATTATCAGTACGCTTATTAAACGCCTAGTCGTTTGTTCTGAGTCTTAAAAACACTGCACACTAAAAGCACCTTATTCCGTCATCCAGAATAAGGTGTCTTTAGCATGCAACTTATTTTCAAAGCAATCGTGCATCTCGATTTTTGCCATTAACAACACAATCTTAACGTACTGTTTTAAATCATGTTTTAGCGACCTTTGTCGAGATCATAAAGGCTTCTAAACCGGTCACTTGTCTGATACAACTCATGTGGTTTGCCAATCATTTCAAACTGACCATGTTCAAGAAAACGAACCGAATCAACATGTGTGATCCCTTCCAAATGATGAGTGACCCAAATGATTGTTTTATCTCTCAACAAATCAAAGATTGTATTTAACAACTCATGTTCAGTGATAGGATCCAGTGAAACAGTCGGTTCGTCCAAGATAATAATCGGTGCATCCTGCAATAAAATTCTAGCAAGCGCAAAACGCTGACGCTCTCCACCAGAGAATCGCGCACCGGCTTCTTCAACGAGTGTATTATAGCCGTTTGGCAATTTCTCAACCAACTGATCCAGTTCAACCGCTTTAATGGCTGCCTTAACCTGGTCATCGGTTGCAGAGAGATTGCCCAAACGCACGTTATTCATAATTGTTGTATTAAACAAGTATGGTTGTTGATCGAGCACACCAAACAGTTTGCCACGATCATCTTGAAGTTTATCAATCGTGATGCCATTCAGTTTGACTGTCCCCTGGGTTGGCTGTTCATCTCCCAGCATTAACTTCAGCAAAGTAGACTTTCCTGTGCCTGAAGGTCCGAGTAATGCCACTTTGTCACCACGGTTAATAGTCCAATCAATGTCGGACAACACGGCCTGCTGACCATCTGCATACTTGAAATCAACGTGATCGATGGTCAGTGACTTAAAATCTTCGGCGGCAAGGTGTGTTTGATCAACTGGCGCCACAATGTTTTGGTCCAGCTGGTTAACACGTTTGATTGAATCTTGATAAACCGGCCATTCTGAAACACCCTGGGGAATCGAAGCAAAGGCATCCGTGGCTGGGAAAATGGCCAACACAAACGCAGCAATCCAGTTCAGTGCCAGATGACTAGTCTGAAAGTAACTGCCAGCCCAATAAATCATAACGACCGCAATAACGCCAATCATTAACTGAACAACTAAATCGCGCCACCATTGAAACTTGTTGTCAGCCGTTTGCAAGTCACGCATATCTGTCAGCGGACCCGTTTGATGATCCATAAAATCTTTTTCGCGACCAGAAATCATCCAGTCACTGACTCCCAACACAGCATCCGTCATGGACGTATACAGGCGTTGTTGTGTTTTCTTCTGATGAAACTCGCGAGCACCGTTTAAGGCGACGGACACTAACGGCATCAAAATCACAATCACACCCAACAACAAGGCCATCAGTGCAGCAAATGGCCAACTAAAAGTCCCCAGTGCAATGACAACGAAGAGATACAGCAGCCAACCTACAATAAGTGGAAAGACCGTTCGTAAGTACAAATTCTCAATATGGGCAATATCTTCAGCTAATAGTCCAAGAATATCCCCCGTTTGATGACGTTGACGAATCGCTACCGCATCACGCTCCACAGATTGGTACAATTTCTTCCGAAAATCAGACACAATCCGGAGCACCCAGTTATGACTGGTTAAACGCTCAGCATATTTAAAGGATGGTCGGGCAATCCCAAACGCCCGGACCAGAACGATAGTGGCATAAATCAACATGATATTAAAGGGGTGTTGCGCCGCGCGACTGATTAGATACCCCGAGGTAAACATCAGCGCCGACCCTGTAAAAGTGGTCAAAAAGCCCAGCAATAGTACCAGAGCCAACAAGAAGCGATATTTGCGAAGGTAAGGCATTACCCATGAATCGTGTTTGAAAGTATCAAAGAATCCCTTCACAATGCATCACCTCCCATTTCACGACGAAGCGCCGTATAGGCCCCATTCTGCTTAGCCAGTGCGTCAGGCGTGCCCTGTTCCACAATCCGCCCGTGCTCAATCACCAGCAAATAATCCATTTCATTAAGCCAGTGTAAACGGTGAGTGGCAAAAAAGACTAAGTGATTAGCAAACACTGGTTTGATCGTTTCTTTGAGGCCAACTTCCGTTTCAATATCCAAATGAGCAGTTGGTTCATCAAACAATAGAATGCGGCGACTCTGATCCAAAAAGGCTCGTGCTAAAGCGATTCTTTGTGCCTGTCCGCCCGAAACACCACGGGCACCTTCACCAATTTCTGTTTGCAGACCATTCGGTAGCGTAGCGACCCAGTCCGTCAACCCAGCGCTGGCAATCGCTTGCGAAACCGCCGCATCGTCGGCGTCTGGTGTATAAAACTTAATGTTATCCGCTAACGTCGCATGAAATAAATATGGCGCCTGGGGAATGTAAAGGAACTGTCGCTGCCATGCCTGCTGGCTTAGATGTGGTACTGTAACACCATTTATCGAAATGCGACCCGCATTTTGATTATTAGGCGTTAAAAAGCCACCAAGTAAATTAATCAAGGTTGACTTTCCTGATCCCGAGGGTCCAATAATACCAATCTTTTGATAGCCGTTCGCTGTAAAACTAATGTCGGTTAAGGCCGTCTCATCGGGCTTGTCATAGCCAAAATTAACGTGTTCCAAACACAATTGACTCTCGGGCGTCCACGTAGCTTGCTGATCAGTCAACAAATTGCGATCCGTTGGCACTGGCGTATTCAACACTTCAAGAACGGCAGTCAACGCATTTTTCCCGTTTAGCGTCGCATGATAATCATTGGCAAAGTTTCGAATTGGCAAGAAATACTCTGGTGCCAAAATGAGAATGGTTAATGCCGGGAACAAGGCGATGTGGCCCGCGACTAAGCCAAGTCCTAGAAAAACGGCGACAACAGCGATGGACAGCGTCGTGAAAAAGTCGAGCGCAAACGTTGACAGAATGGCGATTGTTAGCGTCCCCATCACCCGCTTACGGTGGTCCTCAGACACGGCGTAAATATTGTCAGCATAGGCTTCACTCAAGCCCAATTGTTTTAATGTCGGCAACCCTCGTAATGCATCCACGAAATTATTCGATAACTGCGTATAACTGGCAAATTCACGGTTAGCCTTATCACGGGCTGCATAACCCAAGATAATCATGAATAAAATAATGACCGGAAAAATAACTAACAAGAACAGTGCTTCCTGCCACCGTAAAAAGAATAAGTAAACCAACAATACTGTCGGAATAATCATCATGTCAAAAATCTTAATAACAACCAACATCAAGTAAGTGTTGACTTGGTTCATACCATCCAGTGCCATGGTAACAACTTTCCCAGTTCCCTGTTTGGCAACAATGCTGGGACCAATGGCCACGAGTTTCTGTAGCAGCTGTTGACGTAGATCAAACACCGTTTGGTCCGCCCACGGCTGCATTACCCGATTCTTCAGCATCACTAAGATCTGTCTTAACGCAAAAAAGCCCGCAAACAATAATACGGGCCATAAAATGCGCGTTTCGGCTTCCCGATTCCATAAATCTGTCAGCGTCCGCGATAAGAACACACCTTGAAAGAGAATGCTAAACGCTTGCAGTAACACTAAACCTGCCAGAACGATTAACATCTTCGTGATGCCGGGCAAGCGAAAGATACGTCGATCAATCATTCAATCCTACACTCCTAACTTTTCCCAACATCTCGGTCAGTTTCTACAATGTTTCATCGATTACTTTAGTTTGGTTTGGATAAGAATACGCTCAGGTGATGGTACTGCCGTTTTGCTGGTGAGGGACGCCGTTTCATGGGACCGGTCTCAGCCTCCGGAAACCACGGAGTCTTCTACCTCGACTTCGAGCCCTCAAACCAGGTCTCGAAGGTCGTCCCGCAATATTACCTGGCCTTTGCCACGTAATATTGCTTTCACGAAACTCTGTCTCTCACCCGCTACACTTCACCACGGTTCCCGCTAAATGAGCAATCGCCTCAACCGTAAACCAAACAATCAATGCTTCATTCAAACCCTGCCTAAAACTAATTTGCCTTAATTCGTTTGTAAAAGACCCAATAGCTCCAAATCTGGTAAGCCAAGACAAATGGCAAAATGCATAATGCAATCCACGTCATCAAGTTCAATGTGTATGCTGAACTTGATGCGTTTTTGATCAGAATGCTGTTAGCCGCATTGTTGGCTACCATGACGCGTGGGAACAAGCCCACGAATAGCAACATGACAACAGCCGGCAGTGTCAAACCACCGCTGATAAAGGACGTTACTTCCCAATCCTTCAATGTGGCCACATAAGCCAGAACACTCAACAATACAATGGCTGCTAAAATCAATAACGTTGAAATTGGTTTCTTCGCGAAGAAATCCGTGTAGACGTAAACCAAAATTGCAAAGACGACTTCGCCAGCAAACAGAACAGGATATAAAACCTTGCCCCAGGCACTCGCCCGCTCACGTAACGTTCCTTCAGTCTTCAAACGAACAAAGTTTAATCCATGAAGGTAGCAGAGCAAGGCAACAGCAACACCACCCACGATAGAGAACCAGTTAACGTAATCAGTGAAGTGGCCAATGACATCACCCTGTGCATCGATCGGCATCCCCTTTACCATATCAGTAAAGATCATGCCAAGTAAGAATGGTGCGGCAAGCGACGAAATCGTCAGTGACCACTCCCAGAACCGACGCCAAAAATCAGTGCGCATTTCGTTTCGGAATTCAAATGAAACACCACGCATGATTAACGCGACTAACACTAGCAAAAACATCACGTAGAAACCGGAAAATAAGGAAGCGTACCAAGCGCCAAAGGATGCAAACATCGCACCACCAGCGGTAATCAGGTAAACTTCATTGCCGTCCCAATGTGGTCCGATGGAACGAACTAACGCATTACGTTCACTCTCATTGTTTGCCAAGGTGTTCACCGACATACCAACCCCGAAGTCGAATCCTTCGAGGAAGAAGAAGATGGCGAACAGCAGGCCAATGAGCAAGAACCAAACAAATTGTAAGCTACTCATGGTTGAAGGCCCCCTTTGCGTACGGATCAACACTCTCATCCGTATCCTGCTTGTCTTCGTCATTGACGCCATAACCACTTTGCAAATCAGCATCTGGTCCAGCGACTAGAACACGGTGGCTCAGAACAATCATGACCGCGCCCATGCCGGCAAACAGCAAGAAGTAAATGATATTACTGAAGAGTAACGAGCCAACCGTAACGTGCGGCGATACCGCATCGGCAATGGTCAATAATCCATAAACAACCCATGGATAACGACCCAACTCGGTGACAAACCAACCGGCTGTGTTAGCAATGAATGGTAGCCATAGAGATAATCCTAAAATGTACAAGAACCAACGATAGCGCACAATCTGATCAGACTTCTTGCGGTTCCAATACAATCCTAAGATGGCTAACAGAGCAAAGACACCAGCAGAAACGGCCATGATCCGGAAACTGTAGAACAAAGTATGCATCGGAACAAAGTAATTCATGTTCTTACCAAATTTCTTGTCATACTGTTTGTGCAACTGCTTGTTCAACGGATTAGCACCAGTAACGGCACCACTTGGCTTGTGATAGGACAGCATACTCAAAACATAAGGAATCTCAATGCTCCAAGTAACCTTGTGATCCTTGTTGTCCATGCCTTCAACAATCGCCCATGAAGCGTGGTCACCCGTCGTTTTGTACAAACCTTCGGTAGCCGCAAACTTCATTGGTTGGTTCTTAATGATGTATTGCGTTTGCTTATCCCCAACGGCAGTCACACCGATAGCAGCAACCAAACCAACAATCAAACTAATCTTGATACTCTTGCGCCAGAATTCGATATTCTTGCCCTTTAAGATCCGCCAAGCTGATGACCCAGCAATGACAAAGGCAGCCGTTAAAAACGCGCCAAACAGTACATGAGGCAATTCTAGCCACAATTCTGGGTTCTTAACCACGTCGGCAAAACTAACCATAACTGCTTTGGTGTTGCCGTTGACTGTTTTCAATGCATATCCGACAGGATCCTGCATGAATGAGTTGGCTGCCAAGATCCAAACTGCTGATAGCATTGAACCAATGGACGTCAACCAGATAAACAGACAGTGCCAAACTGGTTTAAACCGATCCCAGGTAAACATCCACAGTCCAATGAATGTCGATTCCAGGAAGAATGCGGCCAGCGCTTCAATGGCCAGTGGCGCACCAAAAATATCACCCATGAAGCGTGAGTACTGTGACCAGTTCATCCCGAATTGAAATTCTTGAATGATCCCGGTCACTACCCCAACTGCGAAGGACAGTAAGAAAATTTTTCCCCAAAACTGGGTCATTTTCTTATAAATGTCCTTCTTTTGAATAACGTAGTTCGTTTCCATAATGGCAACCACGAATCCTAAACCGATTGAAAACGGTACAAAGAAAAAGTGGAAGACGGTTGTCATCGCGAATTGAAAGCGAGCTAGCGAAAGAATGCTAAGACCTAATATTGACATCGCACTTCGCCCCTTTATTATGAAGAATAATTGCGAGTAACTTCACAAAATAAACTGAACCCGCATCTTGGTGGACTAGCCAAAACGCTGTCAGCATTATCATGTGGCGGCCAATTCAATTGTAAACAAGACATTATGTAAAAATACCATTGAATGAAACCGCTCTCTACAACAAATTATATCGACTGATAAATGAGTTTTCAAATTTAAGGACGATTTACTTTCATTTTCACATCTAATTTTCAGCATTTAAATGACGATACTGTTAAGTGACTTAACGAGCGTTTAAACTAACTTATCTTTGTTTAGTCACGCTATAATAAACCTGTATACATTGCAGATTAAGAGGAGGACGGCATCGATGGAACAATTATTAGCAATAATGCCATTATCAGAAGAACAACGCTCAACGGTTAAAAACATGGGTGTAAATATTGTCACTGCAGATGACATCGCCCGTAAACAAGTGGCACCGGACGATATCACCATTATGTACGGTTGGAATGCCGAAATCAGTCTGCCTGTTTTAAAAGCACCGCACAGTCATTTGAAGTGGATTCAAACATTTTCTGCCGGTGTCGACTACTTGCCACTGTCAGAAATTGCGCAACATCACATCGTAGTGACTAACGCCAGTGGGATTCATGGTCCAGCAATTGCCCAGGCCATCTTGGGATATATCTTCTACTTCACCCGTGGTCTCTGGACGGCTGAACAACGACGGCCACAACGTTTCTGGGAACAGTCCGCAGACGACCTGCTAGTAGCTGACGAAACCTCGGCCATTATTTTCAGCACTGGCCACATTGCCGTCGAAACGGCACGTTTGCTACACCAGATGAATGTTCATGTCGCCGGTGTCAACCGAACTGGCCATCCAGCGGATAATTTTGACGAAACGTATGCAATCGATGACTATCAAAAAGGTTTGGCAAAAGCTGACATCATTATCAATGTGATGCCCGGAACACCGGCCACAACCGGCTTCTTTAACCGGCAGTTCTTTGATCAGCTAGACCATAAGCTTTTGTTTATCAATGTTGGTCGAGGGTCTTCCGTCGTCAACGAAGCTTTACTAAATGCCTTACAACAGTCTCGCGTTAAGTATGCCGCGCTGGACGTTGTGGACCCAGAACCGTTGCCAAAGGATTCGCCGCTGTGGGCTAATGACCACATTCTGCTCACGCCGCACGTATCCGGTGTTGTTGATCACCTTGATACGCGTCTCTTCCCAATTTTGTACGACAACCTCAAAACGTTTGTCAGCACCGGATTGGTCAGTCGCAACCAAGTCGACCTATCAGCTGGTTACTAATTTAAATCGTGGGAACAAAAATGAGCTTATGTAAAATACATAGGCTCATTTTTTGTATTCACGATTCTGATTCAGATAAAATCACTTATATAATCGTTGCCGCGCTAAACTATGACGGTATCCATAAATTGCATAAATCGTTAACCCTACGGCCTGCCAGATCACAAACGCAATCCACGTAAAGACCTGCAGCATCAGCATTAAGCCGATACAAAGAATGAATGACAAAATCGGCAAGTATGGGTATAACGGCACATGAAAAGCTGCCTTAACATGGGCAAAATCAGGATTGCGCCGCAGAAATACGACCCCTAACGAAACCAGCGCAAAAGCGAACAACGTCCCAATGTTAACCAACTCTGAGACTAAGCTGATGGGAATAAAAGCAGCAAATACGGCAGCAAACAAGCCAAATAGAATGGTGTTTGATACTGGCACATGTGTTTTCGGGCTCAGCTTGTGCAATCGTTGTGGTAACAGACCATCACGAGAAATCGCAAAAATCAGTCGTGTACCACCGTAAGACATGACTAGCAATACTGTCGTCATCCCCACAATTGCACCTAGTGAAATAATGCCAGACAAGTTTGTTAAGTGAAGGTACTGTAAAGCGAAAGCGACGGGATCAGCTACATTCAGTTTGGTATACTTCACGATGCCGACCAATACCGTCGCCAACGCAATGTACAAAATAGACGCAATTACCAATGACATGCTAATGCCGATGGGCATGTCGCGTTGCGGACGTTTAACTTCTTCAGCAGCTGACGACACAGCATCGAAGCCAACGTAAGCGTAAAAGGCTAGCGCTGCTCCTTTAAACACTCCGCCAACGCCGAACGGCATGAAGGGATGATAGTTTGCTGGCTTCACATAGAAGACTGCAACACCAATAAAAAGCAAGATAACCGCAATTTTCAGTACGACCATCGCCGTGTTGACACGCGCTGATTCGTGCACGCCACCTAGTAACAACACAGAAATAATCATGACAATTAAAAAGGCAATTAAGTCAAAACGCCCACCTGGTACGCTGGCCGTTCCTGGCGCAGCTCGCAAGAAAACTGGGAGCCGCCAGCCAAACCCAGCAAGAATATTTTGAAAGTACGCTGACCAACTCGTGGCCACTGAGGAAACAGAAAACATATATTCTGATACCAGTGACCAACCTAGTACCCACGCAACCAGCTCACCAAACACTGTGTAAACATAGGTATAGGCGCTACCGGCCAATGGAATCGTTGAGGAGAATTCCGAATAACACAACGCTGCTAAGGCACAGACAAATGCTGCTAGCACAAATGACAGCATCCCCGCTGGTCCAGCGTGAAGCGACGCGATAACTCCGGGTGTAATAAAAATCCCAGCGCCAACAATGGCACCCACTCCCATGGTCGTGAGGTTAAAAGCCGATAACGTTTTTTCCAAACCAGATTGTTTTAAAATATCATTGCTCGTGTCTTTTTTGACGAACAAATCGCGAATCTGTGACATTGTCGGCGCCCCCTTTCATGAGTCACTGTAATAAATTCATTAGTAAATTGCAATTAGTAAAGTGTATCAATTTAAACGAACAATGGCAAAGCTTATTCTTGTCTCTATTTTATGACATCGGCATAATAAAGGTAATCACTACAGGAGGCACTCATGGCATATATTGATGTAAGACACGAATTCAAAACCTATCAGATGGGTGAAACGACCATTGATGCCAACCACGATTTAAATTTCACCTGCGAACAAGGCCAACTTACTGTGATTCTAGGCCCAAGTGGTGCTGGCAAATCAACAGTTCTCAATATTCTTGGTGGCATGGATTCCCCAACCTCAGGTGAAGTCTTCATTGATGGTGTGGATATTGCTAGCTACACGGATCAGCAATTAACACAATATCGACGCGACCAAGTTGGCTTTGTGTTTCAGTTTTATAACCTTGTACCTAATCTTACGGCTAAAGAAAATGTAGAGTTAGCAAATTCCATCGTCCCTGATGCGCTAGATGCTGAGACTACCCTCCAGAAGGTTGGCTTGGGCAAACGTTTGGGCAACTTTCCTGCGCAGCTATCCGGTGGTGAACAACAACGTGTCGCCATTGCACGCGCACTAGCCAAAAATCCTAAACTCTTATTATGTGACGAACCAACAGGTGCACTAGATTTTCAAACTGGTAAACAGGTGCTACAGCTTCTACAGGACGCTTCTCGCCGCGACAATAAAACGGTCCTGATTATTACCCATAATGCAGCAATCGCCGCCATGGCTGACCGTGTCATCCACATTAACGATGCCCGTGTGCGCGAAGTAATTAACAACCCTGCCCCGACACCAATTGCTGAGATTGAGTGGTGAGAGACGATGAAACCACTGACTAAAAACCTGTTTCGTGAAATAAAGGCCTCGCGTGGCCGTTTTATCGCGATCATCTTAATCATCCTGCTAGGTAGTCTTATCTTTGTTGGCGTTCGTGCTACCGGTCCCGTATTAAACCAATCGATGACCTCAATAGTTCAACGTAGACATTTGAGCGACATTCAGCTGCTATCTAATACTGGTTTTACAAACGATGACGTGCGCGTTGCCAACAGTGTGTCTGACGCAACTGCTGAGGCCACCAAGTTCACATACGCTACTGGTGGTTCCAACGCAGCTGCCGTTGCGCTATATGGCTATTCCACCAAGACAAACCTTAATCGCCTTATGTTACGCACCGGCCATCTACCACAACGGGCCAACCAAATTGTGCTTGATAACAAGGCCAAGACGGATTATAACTATCGCCTTGGTCAACACTTTACTTTCAGCAAAAATAACGTTCTCCAGCACCGCACATTCACCATTGTTGGGTTCGTCGACTCACCTCAATATATTGATAATGGCCTTCGCGGCGTCACCAATGTCGGTGATGGCACGGTCCGTTTTTTTGCAGCTGTACCAAGTAGCCAGTTAAAAATGCCAGCTAGTCTGCTATCCGTCCGGTTCAAATCCTTACAAGGCACGGACACTTATTCAACCCATTACGTCACTACTCGTAACCGCAAGTTGAAGCAACTCAAAACAGTTTTAAATCCGCGAGCGAATCAACGAAGTCGTACACTCTATGTTAATGCAACGAAACAGCTTGACGATCAATTAAATAAGCTCACAGCAGCTAAAGTCCGTTTGCAAGCTGCTCAACAAGAAGTGACACGAACAAGTGGTGGCACGATGACCTCAACCCCTGAGTTAACCAATCAACTAGCTTCGATTAATGCGGCTCAGAGCAAACTGACAAGCGCTCGAAATAAAATCAAGCAGCAAACGAAAACGCACTATACCTGGCAGGACCGCTCAGATTTGCCGGGGTTCTCATCATATGGCGAATCCAGTGACCGAATTGCTGCCATCGCTAATGTCTTTCCCGTTTTCTTCTTTTTAATCGCAGCCCTCATTACTTTTACGACCATTACGCGCATGGTTGAAGAAGCGCGTGCCCAGATTGGCACCTTCAAAGCGCTGGGGTACGGCAAGTGGGCCATTGCACGGAATTATCTTGCTTACGCATTAATGGCCGGCACGATTGGTGGTGTCATCGGTTCCCTACTGGGTAATGAAACAATTCCACGTTTCGTACTGGCGTTATACAGTTCAACCATCCCCATGTCCGCCACAGTCCGTTTGGAATGGTCTTCGATTATTTTAGCTCTGTGCTTCTCACTGATTGCTACTGTTGGTGCAGCCGGCTTTGTTGTTTGGCGTGAACTGCAAGAGGGCCCTGCCGCTTTGATGTTGCCCAAGCCGCCTAAGTCTGCCAAACGGATTTTACTTGAGCGCGTTACACCATTGTGGCGACGGCTAAACTTTAATCAAAAAGTGTCCTATCGCAATTTATTCCGCTATAAAAGTCGCATGGTAATGTCAATCGTCGGTATTGCGGGCGGCTGTGCGCTGATTCTATGTGGCTTTGGCATTCGCGATTCAATCACAGCTGCGGGCGCCCGCCAATATCGTGATATCGTGCGATATCAAGCTGTTGTATCACTTCATGGCGCAGATGCTGGCATTAATAAGACACAACATTTGCTACAACAAAGTGAATCCTACCAAAAGAGCACCCCCATCGCCGCTACTACCGCTAAAGTTCGCCATGGAAATGAGAGTGTCTCCTCGGTCAATGTCTTCATTCCTCAAACAACGGACTTCGCGGATTATGTCCGCCTCACGACACCAGGAGGCAGTAACATCGTGCTGCCGCAACGTGGTGCCGTATTATCACAGAAAACGGCGACTCTACTTGGAGCTCACGTAGGCGACAGTATCAACGTAAACCTTACGTCAGCTACCAATCGGTCCATAAAGGTGGCGGCCATTACAAAGAATTATATCGGCGACTACCTTTATCTGAGCCCCGCTGCCTATCAGCATGTCTGGCACAAGGCCAGCAAAAGCAACGCGCTTCTTGTCAAGCTGCGTGCCCAGTCGAGCAAACAACGAAATCGCCTTGCGCATCGACTGTTACAGTCCGGTGCGGTTCGTGGCACAAGTTTTGTTGCGGATCAAAGAACCACAATTGATAACATGTCAGCCACGCTGGACCCCGTGGTCGTCATTTTCATTGTGATGTCAGGACTATTATCGTTTGTCGTGATGTATAACCTAACAAACATTAATGTTTCAGAACGAATTCGTGAGTTATCAACAGTAAAGGTTTTAGGCTTTTATGATCGAGAAGTCACGATGTACGTTGCCCGTGAAAATATTGTCCTCACGATTGTGGGTGTCATTTTAGGCTATGGCATCGGAAATGCCCTAACTTGGTATATTTTAAAGCAGGCAACGACCGCCCAGGTGATGTTTCCACTAGTCATCCATTGGCCAGGCTATATCATTGCTGCCATTCTAATGGCGCTTTTCACAGCAATCGTCATCTGGTTCACCCACCGACGTTTGAAACGCTTGGATATGGTGTCGGCGCTGAAAGCTACGGACTGATATTTTGTCACTCGATGTTGGCATCAACTTCATTTTGTACAAAAAAGAACCCGCCAATTGGCAGGTTCTTTTTGAATCCAAAGTCGATAATGATAAGATTAACGCTTTGAAAATTGTGAAGCTTTACGGGCCTTTTTAAGACCGGGCTTCTTCCGTTCCTTCATCCGAGCATCACGGGTCAAAAGACCTGCGCTCTTCAAAGCTGAACGGAAATCAGGGTCAACCGTCAGTAAAGCACGGGCAATACCGTGACGAGTGGCACCGGCTTGACCGGAGAAGCCACCACCATTGACGTTAACCATAACATCGTAATTACCAGTCGTTTCTGTTGCAGCAAATGGTTGAACAACCACTTCACGCAAGTTAGCGAATGGAATGTAGTCTTCAATATCCTTACCATTCATGGTAATTTTACCAGTACCGGGAACTAAGCGAACCCGAGCAACTGAGTTTTTCCGACGACCTGTGCCGGCGTATTGAACAGTAGCCAATGTGATTTCCCCCTTAGATTAATTTAGTAATATCCAAAACTTCTGGCTGTTGTGCAGCTTGATCATGTTGGTCACCTGCATAAACATGAAGCTTAAGCAGTTGTTTGTGACCAAGCGTACCTGCTGGCAACATGCCCTTAACGGAAGTTTCAATCAACCGAATTGGGTTTTCATCACGAAAGTTACCTGCAGTGCGTGACTTCAAACCACCTGGATGGTTTGAGTGGTGATAGTAAATCTTGTCTGTGGCTTTCTTACCAGTCAAGCCCACTTTTGAAGCATTAAGAACAATGACAAAGTCACCCGTATCCACATTAGGGGTAAATGTTGGCTTGTTCTTGCCTCGAAGAATAGAAGCAACGACTGAACTTAAGCGTCCCAAAGGAACGTCTGTGGCGTCAACCACGTACCATTTACGGTCTACTTCACCTGGTTTTGCTAAATATGTTGTACGCACGGTATTTTCCTCCAATTTCTTGTCTGTTTGACACTCGATAAAACTTTCCGGGGCTTATCGTGGGGCAAACAATACCAAGTAATAGTGTACTGTCCTGCCCCTCATAAGTCAATTATTATTTTCATCTGAAACGTGTTTGTCATACAGCACAGATTCCAGATACAAACCGCTAGCCGGTGCCGTTTCACGCGCTTCTTCGCGATCTTTAGCCGCCATCACTCGTGGAATGTCATTAACTGGACGACGCCCATTACCAATTTGTAACAACAATGCTACCATAATCCGAACTTGATTATAGAGAAAACCACTGCCGTAAAAATCAAACACAAATTCATGATCTTCAGGACGCTCGTGAACTTGAACATCATAAATCATTCGTATATTTGACTTAGCTTGGCTACCTGAAGCCACAAAACTGGTGAAATCATGCTCACCAATCAAATCACGGCTCGCCATCTGCATCCTATCGAGTTTTAACGGATATTTATAGTGTCCAGTATAGTTCCGTTTGAATGGATCGACAAACGGCGTATTGGAAACGATGTAACGATAACGTTTGCCATGGGTCGAAAAACGAGCATGAAACGTATCATCAACCTCTTCAACACTCACCACTGCCATATCAAGCGGAAACATACTATTGAGCGCTAACCGTAAATTAGGGGCCGGAATCGGCTTTGGCAAGTCAAAGTGGATCACCTGCCCGTGAGCATGTACCCCAGCATCTGTTCTCCCCGATCCAAATACCTGAATGGCTGGTTGAGGATTTTTTGCAATCTGGTTTACCACTTTCGTTAAAACAGATTCAACGGTCCGCTGATGAGGCTGAACCTGAAAGCCGGCAAAATCAGTACCGTCATATTCAATAACAACTTTGTAGCGTTGACTCATTACCGACCTCCCTAGTTTTCTAGAAACGTTTTTACATGTGACGCAACACAACGAGAACAACATTTAACACAAGAATGACAACAACTGCTATCGTGTCGGCGTTATGCCACTTCAGTACCCGGTAACGCGTGCGGTTAGTGGCGCCTTGATAACCACGTGACTCCATGGCCGTCGCTAAATCGTCGGCTCGTCCAATGGCCCCGACAAAAAGCGGAATCAACAATGGAACAATCGCCCTCAAACGCTTGATTAAACCACCATTATTAAACTCTACCCCACGTGCACGTTGCGCATTCATAATTGTCTGCGCTTCATCCAACAATGTCGGTACAAACCGAAGCGCCACAGAGAGCATGAGAGCCGTTTGCGCCACTGGGAAGTGAATAACCCGTAGCGGTCGCAAAAGCGCTTCTACGCCGTCCGCAATCGCCAATGGCGCCGTCGTCAACGTGAGTACCGTTGCCATCGTTATAATTAACAGAAAACGTAAGAAAACTGCTGTGGACGTTTGAATCCCCGTTGAGGTAATCATTAAAATACCCCAATGCCAGTAAATGTGCCCGCCTGGCGTAAACAATAATTGCAAAATTGCCGTAAACACAATCAACCAAATCAGTGGACCAATACCACGCACAAAATAGCTGAAACTCAGTCCTGTTAAAAAGATAACGCCGCCAATAAAGGCAAACATCAGCACATAAGTTAACCAATTTGTGGTTAAAAAGGCGATCACAATAAAATAACAAGCCAACAGCAACTTAGCTCGTGGATCTAACCGATGTAACCATGAATGGCCGGGAATATAACGTCCGAGCGTAAGTTGCTCAAGCATTAACGTCCCTCCTTCGGTAACTGACCACGCAACTGTATTGCCAGTTGTTCAGCCGTTAACGGCAATGAGTCAAATTCAAATCCACGAGTCACTAAGTGTTGCGCAAAATTAGCAGCTGTTGGTAATGCCAATTGCTGTGCTTTTACCCATTCAGGATCGGCAAAAATTTCAGCAGGTGTGCCTGCCTTAATCAAATTACTGTGTGCCATCACTAGCGCCTGATCCGCGTAGTCAGCAACATCATCCATTTGGTGCGTCACTAAGATAACCGTCAGTTGTTGGTCAGCTTTTAACTTAGCAAACATGGCCATCATTTCAGCTCGTCCGCGTGGGTCTAACCCGGCCGTTGGCTCATCTAAAACAAGCACGCTCGGTTGACTGGCTAAAACGCCAGCAATGGCAACGCGCCGCATCTGTCCACCAGACAACTCAAATGGTGACCGGTTTAGCAACTCATCTGGTAACCCAACGTCATGAGCCGCCTGATGTGCCAAACTCATTGCCTCTTCATTAGTGAAGCCAAAGTTAAGTGGACCAAACGCAATGTCACGCTCCACCGTTTGGTCAAATAACTGATTCTCTGGGAATTGAAACACCATCCCAACATGTTGATGAAGTGACTTTAGGTGTTTATTTGTTGTTTTAGCAGTTAACTGAAAATCATCCACTGTAACCGTGCCACTGGTGGGCTTAAGTAAACCATTTAAGTGCTGAACAAGTGTACTTTTGCCACTCCCTGTATGACCAATAATCGCAGTAAACGATTCACTAGGAACAGTGAAACTAACATCGCTTAACCCGACCGCCTCAAACGGCGAGTTGGGCTGGTACATATAGTTTACATGGTCAAATGTGATTGCCATAACCAATCCTCCAACTCGTCATCTGTTAGGTACTGTTTTGGGGTGACTAGTCCTTGTTTAGCTAATTGTTGGCTCAATTTTGTGCTAAACGGTAAGTCTAGACCCGTGGACTCAAGTAATTGTTCGTCACTGAAAATAGCGCGTGGAGTTCCTTCACTAATCAATTGGCCGTTATCCATGACTAGCAATCGTTGTGCTTGTGCGGCCTCACTTAAATCATGAGTGATTGATAAAATGGTCGGTGCTTGATTAGAACGACGTAGATGTTGCAATACAGACAACACCGTCTGCCGTCCGTGAGGATCCAGCATGCTAGTTGCCTCGTCCAGTACAATAATACTGGGGTTCATCGCAATGATTCCGGCTAGGGCAACCCGTTGCTTTTGCCCACCTGACAAACGGCTGGGCTCGCGTTCTGCAAATTGCCACATATCGACGGCTTCTAAAGCATCTTGAACACGATGTTGCATCTCAGGACGCGGTACCCCCGCATTTTCCAAGCCGAAGGCCACATCATCGGCCACCGTTGCTCCGACAAACTGGTTGTCTGGATTCTGAAACACCATGCCAATGTGTTCACGAACTAACCAAACCGACTCTGGTGACAATTTTGTTCCGGCTACAGTAACCGTCCCCGATTTAAAATCAATAAGGCCATCTAAAGCGCGAACCAACGTACTCTTACCACTGCCATTATGGCCAACGATAGCCACCCATTCTCCGGCATTGACCTCAAAAGAAATGTGATTTAATGTTGGCCGTTCTGCATCGGGATATTGATAAGATAAATCGTCAACTGAAATGATCTTTGTCACGACGTTCCCCCACTTCCTGCCGTACTGGCATGGTTGTTAATTTTAAACTGGTGTTGTTCGCCGGTATGTGCGGCATGAATCAGACGCCCCATATAATTTTGATATAACTGAAAACACTGTTTATTACCGTGTTTCAAAGACAGTTTAGCGACATTAGGCTCTTTAAGCAGTGCTGTATTCCAGCGGGTAATATCGGTCGCCGTCGCTGGATTATTCAATCCAAACTGATCAAGTTGATTAAAAGCGACATTAACAAGTTGTCCGTGTTCATCAACGTTAACAACAGCGAACACACGATACCCATCAACATAATGACTTTCACGCAACGTATACGCGCCAGGTTTAAATGCCTCTTTAGGCAATACTTTGGCCGCTCGCTCACTTAGCCGACGCAAACGTGATTCATGTTCTTCGTGACGCCGTTGAGCGTTAATAGTCGTAATAGCGGTTGCTCCGAGTGCAAGCACTGCCAGTAGAACAACTACAAGACCTGTAATTAACTTTGCATGTTTCGTTTGCACTCAGTATTCACCTCATTATAAAACGAATAATACCGCACTATTTTAGCGAAAACTAGACCAATACGCAAGCAACGCTGAAACCACTAGTAAACTCGTATAATCAATTAATTCTATGTACAAAAAAATCACTTAGCATCACGGCACGAGTAAAGTACTCATTCAAGCTAGACTGGGCGAACGCGATCGCCATCATCATAACGCTTTATACCATTGACACTAGTGATTAATTTGAATATTCAAATACTAAATATATCCGTCGATATATTTAGGGTAGCTATTCAGACTACCATTGAACAGGTAATGATTAGTCGACGAATTCCAAGATAACCATTTGCGCAGCATCGCCACGACGAGGCATAGTCTTGTACATCCGAGTGTAACCACCATTACGTTCAGCAAACTTAGGTGCTAAGTCATCAAATAACTTTTGCAATGCAGTTTGTGCTTTAACGTTGTCACCGTCTTCTTTGACATCTGCAACAACGTCACGAACGAAAGCAGCTGCTTCACGACGAGCATGCAAGTCGCCTTGCTTACCCCAAGTAATCATTTGATCTGTAGTCTTACGAACTTCCTTGGCGCGTGCTTCGGTTGTTTCGATCCGACCATTAACAATCAAACTGGTTGTTAAATCGCGTAACAAAGCTTTACGTTGTGAACTAGTACGTTGTAATTTACGGTAGCCCATGCTTGAACCCTCCTTTTGTTGATAAGTCCGACTAGTCTTCTTGTTTCAAAGAAAGACCTAAGCCAGCCAATTTTGCCTTAACTTCTTCAAGTGACTTACGACCAAGGTTACGAACCTTCATCATGTCGGCTTCAGTACGATCCGTCAACTCTTGAACCGTGTTGATACCAGCACGCTTCAAACAGTTGTATGAACGAACAGACAAGTCTAACTCTTCGATGGTCATTTCGAGCATCTTTTCCTTGTGTGTTTCTTCCTTTTCGACCATGATTTCGGCATTCTTAGCCGTATCTGTCAAATCAACAAACATTGCAAGGTGTTCAGTTAGAATCTTCGCAGCGAGACTAATTGCTTCACTAGGCGTAATTGAACCATCAGTCCAAACGTCTAATGTCAGCTTGTCATAGTCATCACGTTGACCAACACGAGTGTTCTCAACTTGGTAGTTGACACGTTCGATTGGGGTATAAATGGAATCGATTGGTAATACACCAATTGGCATATCATCCTGACGAGCTTTGTTTTCATCAGCTGAAACGTATCCACGGCCCTTGTTTGCAGTTAAGTGCATGTGGAAAGTGGCACCGTCTGCTACCGTGCAGATGTAAAGATCAGGGTTCATAACTTCAACATCAGCATCCGTTTGAATATCACCAGCAGTGACAGTCGCAGGACCCTTAACGTCAATGTCCATTCCCTTTTCTTCATCGGTCGCCATCTTCAAAGAAACCTTTTTCATATTCAAGATGATTTGTGTAACATCTTCAACGACGCCCTCAACAGTTGAGAACTCGTGAAGTACACCATCGATTTGAATACTGGTGACAGCAGCACCAGGCAAAGATGAAAGCAAAATCCGACGTAACGAATTTCCTAATGTTGTTCCGTAACCACGTTCAAGTGGTTCAACGATGAACTTCCCATAGTTGTTACTTTCATCGATTTTGTGAATATTTGGCTTTTCAAATTCGATCATTCTTTTGTTTACCCCTTTCAAAACTCGTCTTGTTAATTAATGAATGTTCATCACTCCAAATAAGTGATGTCATCAATTAAACACGACGACGCTTTGGAGGACGAGATCCGTTATGCGGCACTGGTGTGACGTCACGAATTGCCGTAACTTCTAGACCAGTTGATTGCAAAGCACGGATAGCTGCTTCACGACCGGAACCTGGGCCTTTAACGGCAACTTCAACCGTCTTCATACCATGTTCCATAGAGCCTTTAGCTGCGGCTTCAGCGGCCATTTGTGCAGCGAAAGGAGTGGATTTACGACTACCACGGAAACCAAGAGCACCAGCTGAAGACCAAGCAACAGCGTTCCCTTGAACGTCAGTAATCATAACTAAAGTGTTGTTAAACGTTGAGTGAATATGTGCAACACCTGACTCGATGTTCTTTTTCACACGACGCTTACGCGATGTTTTTCTACCTGCCATAAGAAATGCTAACCTCCTTTATCTTGAATTACTTCTTCTTACCAGCAATTGATTTAGCTGGGCCTTTACGAGTCCGTGCGTTGTTCTTAGTGTGTTGTCCACGCACTGGTAAACCACGACGGTGACGCATGCCTCGGTATGAACCAATTTCTTGTAAGTTCTTGATGTTTAAGCTAACTTCACGGCGAAGATCTCCTTCAACCTTGTAGTTATCAACAATTGCACGAATCTTATCTTCGTCTTCTGGAGCCAAGTCCCGAACACGAACGTCTTCGCTAACACCAGCTTCAGCCAAAATCTTTTGAGCTGAAGTATTACCGATTCCGAAAATGTAAGTTAAACCGATCACGATCCGTTTGTCACGTGGTAAGTCAACACCTGCAATACGAGCCATAACAATTACCTCCTTTTATATGAATTATTTACCTTGACGTTGCTTGTGCTTTGGGTTTGCTGAGCAAATCACCATAACACGGCCGTTACGTTTGATGACACGGCAGTGTTCGCACATTGGTTTAACTGATGGTCTTACTTTCATGATATTTCCTCCAGAATTATGAGGCCTTAGGTATTACTTGAAACGGTACGTAATCCGACCCTTTGTTAAGTCATAAGGTGACATTTCAACAGTTACCTTATCACCAGGTAAAATACGAATGTAATGCATCCGAATCTTACCCGACACATGAGCCAAGATTTCGTGACCGTTTTCAAGTTCTACTTTAAACATTGCATTAGGCAACGTTTCTTTAACAGTACCTTCGATTTCAATTACGTCACTAGCCAAGCAGGTTTACCTCCCTTTTAAAAAAGTATTTTATAAATACGGTGGCGTCGAACGACGGAAAAACGGCGAAAACCACCGTTTCCACCCTCTTTACAAAAACATTGCGCAAACCATACCAAGAGAGTTTATCACATTCTTAAAGGGACTGCAAACACTACACTCTAGTCGTTAACTGACTGAAGCACGTCAGCAACATCTTTGAAGACGAGGTCAATGTCCCGATCGCCGTTAATGGTGTGCAGAACATTTTGATTCTTGTAGTAATCAACCAGTGGCGTGTTCATCTTAATGTTCACTGCCAAACGATTCTTAACCGTTTCAGGCTTGTCATCGTCACGTTGATAGAAATCATGCGATCCACAAACATCACAAGTCCCTTCAACTTTGGTCGGATTACTAATGCGGTTATAGGTTGCGCCACATGCACGGCAAATGTACCGTGCAGATAAGCGATCAACTAACACCGATGGTTCAACGTCGATATTAATCACGGCGTCCAAGTGACGATCAGAGTCAGCCAACATTTTATCTAAAGCGGCTGCCTGATCTAAGTTCCGTGGATACCCATCCAACATGAAGCCGTTCGTTAAAACGTCCTGTTGGCTGAGACGGTCACGAACAATACCGTTCGTGACTTCATCGGGAACCAATTCACCCTTATCAATGTAAGCTTTAGCAGCAAGTCCCATTTCAGTCTTGTTAGCCATTGCCTCGCGGAAAATATCCCCCGTCGAAATGTGCGGTACTTGATATTTTTCGTCGATCTTTTGTGCTTGCGTACCTTTACCAGCACCAGGCAAGCCCATCAGAATCAAATTGAATGCCATGATTAATCCTCCTGTTTTTCTGTTTCATGTGCTTCAAGCGCATCATCTTGGATGAAACCAACATATTGTCGTTTCATCATTAAGCCGTCCAATTGACGAATAATGTCAATGGCGACCCCAACAACGATCAGTAATGACGTACCACCAAGACCAATGGATTCGTCTAAGCCCCAGATATCACTGGCCAACAGTGGTACTAAGGCAACTAACCCAAGGAACAATGAGCCGACAGTACTTAAACGCATGAGCAAATGAGAAACATAGTTTTGTGTGTCTTTACCAGGCCAAACACTTGGAATATAACTGCCTTGTTTTTGTAAATTCTCTGACAATTTCTCAGGATTAACCTGAACAAAAGCATAGAAAAATGTAAACAAGACAATTAATACAGTGTAAAGAATGGCACCTTCAGTTGTTTGCATATTGAAGATACGAGACATCACTTGGTACCAGTTATCCGCACCATGACTCTTTTGGAACGCCAACAGAATTGACTGAGGCGTCGAAATCAAAGAACTAGCGAAGATAACTGGAATAACACCGGCAACGTTAACTTTCAAAGGCAGGTAACTGCCAGATCCAGAAGTGGTTGCACGACGCGTATATTGAATCGGAATTCGCCGCTCAGCTTGTTGTACCCACGTTACAGCAACGATTATTACGATAACTAGAACGAGAACAGCAACGATGAACAGGATGCCCTGCCACATTTGGCCCTTGGAGGCGTCAGTGACATTTTCTTGCCATAATTGACGAACACCGACTGGGGTGCGCGCAATGATTCCGGCAAAAATGATCATTGAAACACCATTTCCTAGCCCACGCTGAGTAATCATATCACCCAGCCAAGTAGCAAACATTGTTCCAGCCGTGAGCAAAATTCCAATCATGATAAAAGTTTGTGCATTTGGCGTCTTTATCAAATGCATGGAAGCTAAGACGTTAAAACCAGCTGTGATACCGATTGATTGAACAAAAGCTAACACAATCGTTAGATAGCGTGTCGCCTGATTCAATTTACGCCGACCTACATCACCTTGTTTACTCCATTCAACAAATCGCGGCACAATATCCATTTGGAGTAATTGAACGACAATTTGAGCAGTAACAAACGGGGAAACCCCCATTGCAAACAAGGAATAGTTTGTCAAACCACCACCGGAAAAGATGTTCATTACATTAACAAGCCCGGAGCTTGCCACTGCTTGTAAAGCATGCGCATTAACTCCGGGAACGGTAATATAACAGCCTAACCGATAGACAATTAAGACAAACAAGGTAAAGAAGATCTTATTTCGGATTTCACGACTCTTAAAAGCATTCGAAATCGTCGAGATCAACTAGATCACCTCAGTCTTACCGCCGGCTGCTTCAATTGCAGCTACAGCTGCGTTTGAGAATTTGTTAGCGTGGACTGTCAACTTCTTAGTAACTTCACCGTTACCAAGAACCTTAACGCCACTCTTTTCGTTCTTCACTAAACCTGCTTCAACTAAGGTAGTTGGTGTAACATCAGCACCTTCATCAAAACTGTTTAAGGAAGCCAAGTTAACGATGGCGTATTCCTTACGGTTAATGTTAGTGAAACCGCGTTTTGGAATACGACGGTACAGAGGCATTTGACCCCCTTCAAAACCGACACGTGTCTTACTACGAGCCTTTTGACCCTTTTGACCACGACCGGAAGTTTTACCGTTCCCGGCTGATGTACCGCGACCGCGGCGCATACGTGCTTTACGAGAACCTTCGCTTGGTTGTAATTCGTTCAACTTCATTAGGTTGGCACCTCCTTACGCTAGAAATGTGATTACTTAACTTCTTCAACTGTGACTAAGTGCGCGATCTTAGCGATGGCACCGCGTGTTGCTTCGTTGTTAGGACGTACGACCGTACTGTTAACACGACCTAATCCTAAACCATACGCAACATTACGAACCTTGGGCTTCTGGTGAACGGCACTTTTCACTAAAGTAACTTTTACTTGATTAGCCATGAGTTTCGTCCTCCTATTCAGCTAAGTGTTCTACAGACACACCACGCAAGGCAGCAACGTCTTCGGCACGCTTTAATTCCTTAAGTCCTTCAAAGGTGGCACGCACAACGTTAATCGGTGTGCTTTCACCAAGAGACTTACTTGTAACGTCGGCAACACCGGCAAGTTCCATGACGGCACGAACGGCACCACCAGCAGCAACACCAGAACCTTCAACGGCTGGCTTAAGCATAACCTTTGATCCTGAGTAAATACCCAGCACTTCGTGAGGCAATGTTGAACCAACAACAGGAACTTTAACTAAGTTCTTGTGCGCTGCTTCGACAGCCTTACGAATAGCTTCTGGAACTTCTTGAGCCTTACCAGTACCAAAGCCAACGTGACCATTGTGGTCACCAACAACGACTAAGGCAGCAAAACGAAGACGACGACCACCCTTAACAACTTTCGTAATCCGGTTGATGGAAACGACGTTATCTTCTAAATCTAACTTACTTGGGTCGATAAAAGCCATTTGGTTATTCCTCCTTCTCTAGAATTTAAGTCCGTTTTCACGAGCGGCTTCAGCCAAAGCTTCTACCCGACCATGATATAAGTAACCGCCACGATCGAAGACAACATCAGTAATCTTCTTTTCGTTAGCGCGTTTAGCAACTAGTTCACCAACAGAAGCAGCTTTTTCTGTCTTGCTAGTTCCTTTAACATCTTTATCTAGTGTTGAGGCACTTGCCAGCGTCACACCCGCTACGTCATCAATTACTTGCGCGTAGATGTTTGAATTAGAACGATAAACGTTCAAGCGTGGGCGCTGCGCAGTACCAGAAATCTTGCCACGAACGCGCGCATGGCGGCGTTGACGTGTTTTATTCTTATCTGGTTTAGAAATCACAACAATTCACCTCATATTTTATTCGCAGTGAATACGTGCACTGCGACACGATAGTGGCAAAGAAAGAAGTAGACAAAAGCCTACTTACCAGTTTTACCTTCCTTACGACGAACATATTCGCCTTCGTAACGAATACCTTTACCCTTATAAGGCTCTGGTGGACGGATACCACGGATTTCAGCAGCAAAGTCACCGACTTGTTGCTTAGAAATACCTGATAAAACAACAGTAGTGTTGTCAGGAACTTCAACCGTAACACCTTTACGGCCATCGAATTCAACAGGGTTTGAGTAACCAACACTCATGATCAGCTTAGTGCCTTGCAATTGTGCACGGTACCCAACACCGACTAACTTCAATGTCTTTTTGAAACCATCTGTAACACCTTCAACCATGTTGGCGAAGTTGGCACGAGTGGTTCCGTGAACGGCCTTTGTTTTGTTGTTGTCGTCAGGACGATCAAACGAAACTTCAGTACCGTCTACTTTCATTGTGATCATGTCAGAGAACGTCCGGGTTAATTCACCTTTAGGTCCTTTAACAGTCACATCGTTACCGTTTTGCTTAACTTCTACCCCAGCGGGTAAAGTTACAACTTTATAACCAATACGACTCACGTTTTACACCTCCGATCGATTCTAAATGATTACCAAACGTAAGCGAGCACTTCGCCGCCCACGTCTTTTTGACGTGCTTCTTTATCGGTGATCACACCTTCAGACGTAGAGATGATTGCAATCCCTAAACCGTTCAAAACCTTAGGAACTGAATCGGCCTTTACGTATGAACGTAAACCAGGCTTGGAAATCCGCTTTAAGCCAGAGATGACACGTTCGCCATCCTTACCGTACTTAAGAAATACACGGATAATGCCTTGCTTGTCGTCGTCAATGTATTCAACATCGCGAATGAAACCTTCGTTTTTCAAGATTTCCGCAATGTCGTGTTTAATCTTTGATGCAGGAACCTCAACTGAATCGTGACGAACCATGTTGGCGTTACGAATCCGAGTTAAAAAGTCTGCAATCGGGTCAGTCATAGACATCGATATTTGCCTCCTTTTAGTATCGATAAAATCAATAAAACGACTTGAAAGGAATCCAAATCGAATTTACTCAGTAAAGACCGAAGTCTACCAGCTAGCTTTCTTCATGCCAGGAATTTGACCCTTGTGGGCTAATTCACGCATGCAGAGACGGCATAGATGGAACTTACGATAAACTGAGTGCGGACGTCCACAACGTTCACAACGTGTGTAAGCTTGCGTTGAAAACTTAGCTGGGCGTTGGCTTTTTACAACCATTGATTTCTTTGCCATGTTTGTGGAACCTCCTATTACTTAGTAAATGGCATCCCAAGTTGGGCAAGCAACTCGTGGGATTCCTCATCAGTGTTAGCAGTGGTTACGATAACAATATCCATACCACGAACCCGGTTAACGTTGTCGTAATTGATTTCAGGGAAGATCAGTTGTTCACGAACACCCAAGGTGTAGTTCCCACGTCCATCAAATGAACGGTTAGAAACACCATGGAAGTCACGAACACGTGGCAATGACACATTGATCAACTTGTCTAAAAAGTCATACATCCGTTCACCGCGCAAAGTTACCTTAGCACCAATGGACATTCCTTCACGAAGACGGAAACCGGCAATTGACTTCTTGGCCTTTGTGATAACTGGTTTTTGACCAGCAATAAGGGTCATTTCATTAACGGCTTCGTCCAAGTTCTTTGAGTTAGTGGTTGCATCACCAACCCCCATGTTCAGCACAATCTTGTCGATGTGTGGGGCTTGCATGCTTGAACTGTAGTTGAATTTTTCGATTAAGGAAGGTTTGATTTCCTTTTCGTATCGTTCTTTCAAACGGTTAGTCATTCTAAGATATTCCTCCTTTCCCTAAAATTAAGCGATTGTATTGCCAGTCTTCTTGGCAACGCGAACCTTTTTACCATCTTCAACTTTAAAACCAACACGCGTTGGCTTCTTAGTTGATGGGTCAATTAACATTACGTTAGATACGTGGATTGGCGCTTCAACATCAACGATTCCACCTTGTGGGTATTCGTTGTTTGGCTTCTGGTGTTTCTTCACCATGTTGATGCCTTCCACGACGACGCGGTCTGACTTGGCTAAGGTTGCCTTTACGGCACCTTCCTTACCCTTGTCCTTACCGGCGATTACGCGAACTTGATCTCCAGTTTTTAAGAACATTCTGCTGTGCACCTCCCGTTCAACTTATGCATCTAGCTTGATTACTTTGATTACAGAACTTCAGGTGCTAACGAAACGATCCGCATGAAGTTACCTTCACGAAGTTCACGCGCAACTGGTCCAAAGATACGAGTACCACGAGGGCTCTTGTCATCTGAGATAATAACAGCTGCGTTGTCGTCAAACTTAATGTATGAGCCATCAGTACGGTGCATACCGGATACAGTCCGAACGATAACAGCTTTAACAACGTCACCCTTTTTTACAACGCCACCTGGTGTTGCTTGTTTAACAGTAGCAACAATAATGTCACCAATGTTGGCTGACTTACGAGTGGAACCACCCAAGATCTTGATTGTCAAGATTTCACGGGCACCAGAGTTATCAGCGACCTTTAAACGACTTTCTTGTTGAATCACGGTTTTATCCTCCTTCCGCAGCTAATTAGAATACGTAGAAATGGTGTTACAGGATGACAGCCTTTTCAACGACATTCAATAGGCGGAAGTGCTTGGTCTTTGACAAAGGCCGAGTTTCCATAATCCGTACGATATCGCCAGTCTTGGCTTCGTTGTTGTCATCTTGCGCAACGAACTTCTTGGTGTATTTAACCCGCTTACCATAAACTGGGTGGGTCTTGTAAGTATCGATTGCGACGATAATCGTCTTGTCGTTCTTGTCAGAAACCACGTGGCCTTGGTAAACCTTACGTGCGTTACGTTCAGTCATAGGTTAAGTTCTCCTTTCGTATTCTAATTATTTGCTTTGGCTTAATTCTTGTTGACGGAGAGCCGTCTTCAACCGGGCGATGTTCTTACGAACCTGCTTTAAACGAGCGGTGTTTTCTAATTGACCAGTAGCCAATTGGAAACGTAAGTTGAACAATTCGTCCTTGTAGCCCTTTTCTTTATCAATCATTTCAGCAGTGGTTAATTTACTAATATCAGTCATTTTCATAATTATTCGCCACCTACTTCTGCTTCTGCTTCTTCTCGTGAGACGATTTTCGTCTTAACGGGCAGTTTGTGGCTAGCTAAACGTAAAGCTTCGTGCGCAACTTCAGAAGAAACGCCACCTACTTCAAACATAACCTTGCCACGCTTTACAGGAGATACCCAACCTTCAGGTGCCCCTTTCCCGTTACCCATACGAACACCAACACCTTTAGAAGTGTAGGACTTATGAGGGAAAATCTTGATCCAAACTTTACCACCACGCTTCATGTAACGGTTCATGGCAACACGAGCCGCTTCAATCTGGCGGTTAGAAACCCATGATGAAGTGATAGCTTGCAAACCGTAGTCGCCAAATGCAACTGTCTTGCCGCCCTTGGCTTCACCACGCATGTGACCGCGGAATTCCCGACGGTGCTTTACACGTTTAGGTACCAGCATGATTATTTCCCTCCTCGTTGAGTATTTGCTGACTTCTTGGCAGGAAGAACTTCACCACGGTAGATCCAGGTTTTAACACCCAGCATACCGTAAGTAGTCCGTGCTTCGTCCCAAGAATAGTCAATGTCCGCACGCAATGTATGCAACGGAACAGTTCCTTCTGAGTAACGTTCTTTACGGGCAATGTCAGCACCGTTTAAACGGCCTGAAACCATTGTTTTGATTCCGTGTGCACCAGAACGCATAGTACGTTGGATAGCACCACGCATAGCGCGACGGAAAGCAACACGTTGCTCTAATTGCTTGGCAATTGAATCCCCAACTAAATGAGCATCCAAGTCAGGCTTCTTGATTTCAATGATGTTGATGTGTACTTGCTTGCCAGTTAAGCTGTTAAGTTCCTTACGGAGCTTTTCAACTTCTGACCCACCTTTACCGATAACCATCCCAGGCTTAGCAGTGTGAATGGATAATACCACTCGACCAGCAGCCCGTTCGATTTCAACGGTTGAAACAGATGCGTCGGCAAGTCTTTGATCGATAAACTTACGGATTTTAACGTCTTCGATTAACCAAGTTGCGTAATCTTTGTCAGCATACCACTTGGCTTCCCAATCGCGGATAACTCCGACACGAAATCCGTTTGGATTTACTTTTTGACCCACGCTTGTTCCCTCCTACTTTTCAGATACGACTACTGTGATATGACTAGTCCGCTTGTTAATTGGTGATGCGGAACCCTTAGCCCGAGGACGGAACCGCTTAAGGGTTGGTCCTTCATTAGCGAATGCTTCAGATACAACTAAGTCGGCTCGATCTAAGTCGAAGTTGTTTTCAGCATTAGCAACAGCAGACTTCAATACTTTTTCTACGTCTTCGGCAGCACCGCGAGGCGTGAATTTTAAAATGGCAAATGCTTCGTTAACGCTCTTGCCGCGAATAAGGTCAACAACTAGGCGAACCTTACGAGCAGCGACACGAACAGTCTTTGCAGTTGCTTTTGCAGATGTAACTTGTTCAGCCATTGTTCAGTCCTCCTAATTATTTACTAGTAACCTTGTCGGCACCAGCGTGTCCGCGGAAAGTCCGCGTTGGAACAAATTCGCCAAGCTTGTGACCAACCATGTCATCAGAGATGAAAACTGGGACATGCTTCCGTCCGTCATAAACAGCGATAGTGTATCCGATGAAGCTAGGGAAAATCGTTGAACGACGTGACCAAGTTTTGATCACTGTCTTCTTTTCAGAATCAGCTTGTGCAGCGATTTTCTTCAGCAGATGTTCATCGGCGAAAGGTCCTTTTTTAAGACTACGACCCATCGTGTGGCCTCCTCTCTTGTTAGCTATTAGCTAACGCGTTCGTGTGTTTAACAACTAATGTCGTATATGCATTGAATAAGAAAGATTACTTCTTCCGACGGTCGCGCACAATAAGCTTGTTAGAACGAGCCTTGTGGTTACGAGTCTTCTTACCAGCAGTCTTCTTACCCCATGGTGACATTGGCGATGGACGGCCGACTGGGGCTTTACCTTCACCACCACCATGTGGGTGATCGTTAGGGTTCATAACTGACCCACGAACATGTGGACGTTGACCAGCATAACGCTTACGACCCGCTTTACCTAAGTTAATCAATTCGTGTTGTTCGTTACCAACCGCACCAACAGTAGCACGACCAGCAGCGAGAACCATGCGAACTTCGCCAGAGGCCAAACGAACTAAGGCATACTTGCCTTCCTTACCCAACAACTGAGCAGATGCACCAGCTGAACGAGCAATTTGGCCACCTTTACCAGGCTTTAATTCAATGTTATGGATAACAGTACCAACTGGAATGTTAGTTAATGGCAATGCATTACCAACTTTGATATCTGCTTCAGGGCCTGATTCAACAACAGTGCCAACTTCTAGCCCCTTAGGTGCTAAGATGTATGACTTTGTTCCATCCTCATAAACTAGTAAAGCAATGTTAGCGGTCCGGTTTGGATCGTATTCAATAGCTTTAACAGTTGCCTTGTAATCGTCTTTAATACGCTTAAAGTCGATAATCCGGTAAGCGCGCTTTGTACCACCACCACGATGACGAACAGTCATGTGGCCTTGGTTGTTACGGCCTGCACGGTGACTTTGTGATTCCAATAACGACTTTTCAGGGGTCGTTTTAGTGATTTCACTAAAGTCGGAACCGGTCATGTTACGACGACCGTTAGTGGTTGGTTTATAACTCTTAATACCCACTATACTTTCCTCCTAATTTTTCGTGCCGTGATTGGTTGTCCCTTGTGAGGAGCCGTATCATCATCGGCGCATAGATTGAAGAAGACTATTCTTCGTTAAATAACTTAATTTCCTTTGAGTCTGAACTCAAAGTAACGATTGCCTTACGACGCTTCTTAGTGTAACCACTGTAACGTCCTTGGCGCTTAAGGTGTCCCTTAACGTTCATCACATTAAGTTTGATTACCTTAACATCGAAGATTTCTTCGATGGCGCTCTTGATTTGCGTCTTGGTTGCGCGAGTATCAACATCAAACGTATAACGCTTGTCATCGATATCAGCCATTGAAGACTCAGTCACAACTGGGCGTAAAATCACATCACGTGCTTCCATTATGCGAGCACCTCCTCTACCTGAGAAAGAGCAGATTGCGTAATCACCATCTTGTCGTTGTTAACAACATCCAAAACATTAACGCCCTTAGCAGTCAAAACAGTGACATTAGCTAAGTTACGTGCAGACAATGCTGCGTTTTCGTTGTCATCTTCAACCACAACAAGGGTCTTTTCAGCAACTTTCAGGTTGTCTAAAACAGTGGCAAATTCAGCAGTCTTTGGTGCTTTAAAGTCTAAGGCGTCAACGACAACCAAGGCTTTGTCCAAGACCTTTTGTGATAAGACAGACTTCATGGCAAGTTGACGCGCTTTTTGTGGCAACTTGTAAGCATATGAACGTGGAGTTGGTCCGAAGACAACACCACCGCCACGCCATTGTGGTGAACGGATCGACCCTTGACGAGCACGACCAGTACCTTTTTGACGCCATGGTTTCTTACCACCACCACGTACAGCACTACGGTTTTTAACCGCGTGAGTACCCTGTCGCATTGAGGCACGTTGCATCAATACAGCATCGGTGATGACATTATTGTTAGGTTCGATACCAAACACAGCATCATTTAAATCAACTGTGCCTGACTTCTTACCATCTTGCTTGAATAAATCAACGCTGGTAGTCATAGCTATTAATCCTCCCTTCCCTTATATTATTTTTCGCTGTGGCGGTTGTTTTTCTTCAAACCGGCCTTAACAGAACTTTTAATTGTAACAAATGATTTGTTAGCACCTGGCACATTACCTTTGATCAACAACACGTTGTTGTCTAAGTCTGCACGAACAATCTTCAGGTTTTGCATGGTTACCTTGTGGTTACCCATACGTCCTGGAAGTGGCTTGCCTTTGAAGACACGGTTAATGATGGCACCCATTGAACCTGGGCGACGGTGGTAACGAGACCCATGGGCCATTGGTCCACGTGATTGGCCATCCTTATGGATGTTACCTTGATACCCATGCCCTTTTGTGATTCCGGTAACGTCGACTGCTTCGCCTTCTGCGAAGACGTCTGCTTTAAGCTCGTCACCGACTTTCGTCTCTCCAAGCTCAACATTCCGAATTTCACGAACGAAGCGCTTAGGAGCCGTTTTTGCTGCTGCTACATGACCTTGCTCGGGCTTGTTAGACAAAACTTCACGTTTGTCATCGAAACCTAACTGAATTGCGTTGTAACCATCGTTTTCAACAGTCTTAACCTGCAATACTACGTTAGGTGTTACATCAATAACTGAAACAGCGACTAATTCGCCATTTTCAGTGAAGACTTGCGTCATCCCGACCTTTTTCCCTAAGATTCCTTTAGTGGTCATGAGTACACCTCCGATATAATGTATTTTTACCGTCAAATTAATGATCGGTTTAGAACGAGGAAATCAAATTATAACTTGATTTCGATATCAACACCGCTTGGCAATTCAAGCTTGGTCAATGAATCAACTGTTTTAGCAGTTGGGTTGACAATGTCGATTAAACGCTTATGAGTCCGAATTTCGAACTGTTCACGTGATTTCTTAAACTTATGTGGTGAACGTAACACCGTGAAAAGTGTCCGTTCAGTTGGTAACGGAATTGGACCTGAAATTTCAGCACCAGTCCGTTTTGCCGTTTCCACGATCTTGTCAGCTGACTGATCAAGGATACGGTGCTCATAAGCCTTTAAGCGAATCCGAATTTTCTTACTTGCCATATTTGTTCCCTCCTAACGTCTATTTTTTAGAAATAGGCTAGCTCCGTGAAAATTACCGCCACACCTCCGTGGCAAAGCGGCCGGGTGTGTCGCAACCTTTCACATCAATGCTCGCTTGTTGTTGCGCGATTTAAAGGGCAAAGTTGTCCCTTGTCTCGCACAAGCACCTATCTACTATACCAACCTAAGCCCGTAATGGCAAGGTTTTATTTACGTTTGTTAATTTCGTTTTGATTACAAAACGAAATTTTCTATTTAATCTGCGCGTAAACTTTATCAAACCTACATCTTTTTATCTATAATAAAGTCAATCGCGCGTACTCAAAATTGGAGGCAAACTATGACACAAATGGATTTTGGCAAACAAGCATTACTGATTATTGATTACACCAATGACTTCGTCGCTGCTAAAGGTGCCCTCACAACTGGTAAACCTGGTCAAGAAATTGAATCTAATATTTTGACGCTCGCAAAACAATTTCTTCAAAACGGTGACTACGTCATTCTCCCAACTGATTTGCATGACGGTGTCGACCCTTACCATCCAGAAACCAAGCTATTTCCACCCCATAACTTAAAGGATACATGGGGACGCGAGTTGTACGGTGAATTGGAATCATGGTACCAGTCACATAAGGATGAGGATCACGTCTACTATTTCGACAAGAATCGCTATAGTGCGTTTGCCAACACTAATTTAGATAACTTTTTACGCAGCCGTCACATCACCAATCTTCACCTTGCTGGTGTCTGTACGGATATCTGTGTATTGCACACAGCTGTCGAAGCGTACAATTTGGATTATCAACTAACTGTTCACAAAGACGCTGTTGCCTCTTTCGATCCCGTTGGTCACGCTTGGGCTTTGAAACACTTTGAAAATACGCTTGGTGCAACGATTGTTTAACCTTAAAAACGCGAGTACGTGATCTGTTTCTACTATTGTATAGTGTGCGAACCAATTAGCGACATTATCTGGTCAACACCACGGAGCAGATTGGCAAGTGTTATAGTGAAGGAGAATATCGGCCAAATATCATCAAGCTGATAATTAACCATGGAGGTTTTATTATGTCGCTTTCTGAATTAAGTACGTGTACTACTATTCTAGTTGGTAAAAATGCCAGTTACGATGGCTCAACATTAATTGCGCGTAACGAAGATACTGGCACGGCTGCCGATCCTAAAAAGTTCGTTGTCGTCAAACCCGAAGATCAACCTCGCGAATACAAAGCTAAGATGAGTCAGTTTAGCATTACGCTGCCAGACAATCCTTTACGCTACACCGCTATTCCTAACGCAGTGGACAAGCAAGGCATTTGGGGTGAAGCTGGTATCAACAGTGATAATGTTGCAATGAGCGCTACCGAAACCATTACCACAAACGAACGCATCTTAGGGGCTGACCCACTAACTAAAGCTGGTGTGGGCGAAGAGGATCTGCTAACTGTCACCCTCCCTTATATTCACAGCGCGCGTGAAGGCGTTGAACGTGTCGGTGAAATTTTGAAGATACATGGCACTTATGAATCAAACGGAATTATTTTCTCTGACGCGAATGAAATTTGGTATATGGAAACTGCTGGTGGTCATCACTGGGTTGCACAGCGAATCCCGGATGATGCTTACGTTGTTGCCCCTAACCAGACAGGTATTCAAGAAGTCAACTTTGCAGATTCAACTAATTTTATGTTTGCGGACGACTTACAAACCTTCGTTGAAGAGAACCACCTTAATCTCGGTGATCATTTTAACTTCCGTGAGATTTTCGGGTCACATTCTCAACTTGACCATCACTACAATACGCCACGGGCTTGGTACGCTCAGCGATACTTCAACCACGCAACAACCCAGGACAAAACACCAATGAGCGACGACCTTCCGTTTATTACTCATGCTGATCACAAAATAACTATCGAAGACATCAAGTTTGTCCTCAGCTCACATTATCAGGATACCCCCTACGATCCGTTCGCTCTGGGTGCAACTAAAGAAACAGCTCCTTACCGACCAATCGGGATCAACCGGACACAAGAATTGAGTGTTCTTCAAATTCGGCCAAACGTGCCTGCCGAGCGCGCCGCAATTCAATGGGTGGCTTTATCTGCCAATCCATTTAACACACTGGTTCCGTTTTTCACAAATGTTAATGATACGCCCGCAAGTTACCGAGATACGACTGCTGTAGTCGACAGTAAAAATGCCTATTGGGCAAATCGACTAATTGCGGTTCTGGCTGCCGACCACTTTCAGACCACGATAAGTGATGTTGAAAGTTATCAGGAGAAGACATTAGGTTACGGTCACCAACGCGTGTACGAAATTGATACAGCTAATGCTCAATTAAGTGATGCCGCATTGACAGATGCGCTAACAGCGGCTAACGAAAAAACTGCCGACCATATTGTGGCGCAGACATCCGAGTTACTAAGTAAAGTTCTTGGAACCGCTGGTAACCTGGTTCCCGGTACATTTACGAGGGATAACTATTAGTCACCGTTCAAAATTGAACTAACTAAAAAACGACACCTAGCAGATTTGCTAGATGTCGCTTTTTAAGGTTCTATCATATCTGTTGTTGGTCATGTCACAAGACATGATCGACAACAGATTTTTCTTTCTGTAATCTATGTATGTTGACACGAAAAAAAGGATACGCGTCCTTGTTATGTTAAGGACAAAAACAAAACACCCAATCATCAAATAATGATTGGGTGCATTATGGTCGTTACCAACAACAGTTGACAGAGAACCCTTTTTAATGTCAACTAAATGACAATTAGTCTTCAGGATGGCTGTTGTTACCGCCATTCTTCTTGATAATTTCTTCTTGAACTGACTTAGGAACAGCTGAGTAGTGGTCAAATGTCATCGTAAATGTCCCACGACCTTGTGTTGCTGAACGCAAGGTTGTAGCATAACCAAACATTTCAGCCAATGGGACAAATGCATGAACTTCTTGTGCATTCCCACGAGCTTCCATACCATCAACAGTACCACGACGAGCAGTTACGTGACCCATAACATCACCAAGGTTGTCTTCTGGTGCAACAATATCAACCTTCATGATTGGTTCCAAGATAACTGGGGCAGCCTTCTTAGCAGCTTCACGTAATGCCAGAGAAGCGGCAATCTTAAATGCAGCTTCTGAAGAATCGACATCATGGTAACTACCATCGTAAAGCTTAGCCTTAACGTCGACTACTGGGTAACCAGCAATCATACCATTGGCCATGGATTCTTGTAACCCTTTGTCAACTGAAGGAATGTATTCACGAGGAACAACCCCACCGACGATGGCGTCTTCGAATTCGTAACCCTTACCAGTCTCGTTAGGTGTGAATTCAATCCAAACATCACCATATTGACCTTTACCACCAGACTGACGAATGAAACGACCTTCAACCTGAGCAGACTTCGTAATTGTTTCACGGTAAGCAACCTGAGGTGCACCAACAGTAGCTTCAACCTTAAATTCACGCTTCATCCGGTCAACTAAGATGTCCAGTTGGAGTTCACCCATACCAGAAATCAAAGTTTCACCAGTTTCAGAGTTCGTTTCAGCACGGAAACTAGGGTCTTCTTCAGACAGCTTTTGTAAGGCATTGTTCATCTTGTCTTGGTCAGCCTTTGTCTTAGGTTCAACGGCAACCTGAATAACTGGTTCAGGGAAGACCATTGATTCCAAGTGCAATGGATGATCAACATCAGTCAAAGAGTCACCAGTTGTGGTGTTCTTCAAACCGATAGCAGCAGCGATATCACCAGAAAAGACTTCTGGAATTTCGTTTTGCTGGTTTGAATGCATTTGTAGCAAACGACCAACACGTTCACGTTTGTCCTTAGTAGCGTTCAAAACGTATGAACCGGATTCCAAAGTACCCGTGTAAACACGAATGAATGTTAAACGACCAACGTAAGGGTCAGTAGCAACCTTAAATGCTAAGGCAGCGAATTTTTTGTCATCGCCGGCAATAAGGTCTTCTTCTTCATCAGTTTCTGGGTTAACCGCTGTATAAGGCTTAACATCAAGTGGTGATGGTAAGTAGTCCACAACAGCATCCATTAACATCTGAACACCCTTGTTCTTGTAAGCAGAACCTGCAAGAACTGGGAAGAATTCGTTTGCCAAAGTGGCACGACGAATACCAGCCTTCAATTCGTCTTTACTGATTTCTTCACCGTTAAGGTATTTTTCCATCAGTTCGTCATCAGATTCAGCAACAGCTTCAACTAATGAGTCACGACGCTTTTGAGCTTCCGCAACGTATTCTTCTGGGATATCAACTGTATCCCATTCAGTACCAAGGGCATCTTCATCGTACAAGTCAGCCTTCATTTCGATCAGGTCAATAACCCCTTCGAAATCGTCTTCAGCACCGATTGGCATCTGAACGGCATGAGCATTGGCTTGTAAACGGTCGCCTAATGAGTCAACAGAAAAGTCAAAGTCGGCACCTAACTTATCCATCTTATTAACGAACACGATACGGGGAACGTTATAAGTGGAAGCTTGACGCCAAACAGTTTCAGTCTGTGGTTCAACACCAGCCTGGGCATCAAGAACGGCAATCGCACCATCTAGCACACGCAAGGAACGTTCAACTTCCATTGTGAAGTCCACGTGTCCTGGTGTATCGATAATGTTGATCCGGTGGTTCTTCCATTGCGCTGTTGTAGCAGCAGACGTAATGGTAATCCCACGTTCTTGTTCTTGAGCCATCCAGTCCATTTGTGAAGCACCATCATGGGTTTCACCAATCTTGTGAATTTTACCAGTATAGTAAAGAATCCGTTCAGTTAACGTGGTTTTACCGGCATCGATATGGGCCATGATCCCGATATTACGTGTTTTTTCGAGTGGAAATTCACGTTTGTTAGCCATTATTTTCTCCTTTAAATTAGCTTATGCAATGCTTAAATCCCAAAAATGACACCACATGTAGATGGGTGTCAAAGGGAGCCACCGGCTAAATAGTCGGTTGTTTTTACCAACGGTAATGTGCGAAGGCACGGTTGGCTTCAGCCATCCGGTGAGTGTCTTCACGCTTCTTAACAGAAGCACCAGTGTTGTTGGCAGCATCCATGATTTCACGAGCTAAACGTTCAGTCATGGTGTGTTCCCCACGTAACCGTGAGTATTGAACTAACCAACGTAAACCTAAAGTACTACGACGTTCTGGACGAACTTCGATTGGCACCTGGTAGTTAGATCCACCAACACGGCGAGCCTTAACTTCCATAACAGGCATGATGTTGTTCATTGCTTCTTCAAATACTTCCAACGGTTCATTACCAGTTGTTTCTTTAATTTGATCAAAGGCATCATATAAAATCGTTGATGCAGTTCCCCGCTTACCGTCTAACATCAAGCGGTTGATTAAACGGGTAACCAGCTTTGAGTTGTAAATTGGATCAGGTAGCACTTCACGTGCTGGAATATGTCCTTTACGAGCCATCGTTTATCTTCCTTTCTTGATTAAGCCTTAGGCTTCTTAGTACCGTACTTAGAACGGCTTTGTTTCCGGTCAGTAACACCGGCAGTATCCAGAGCACCACGAATAATGTGGTAACGAACCCCAGGTAAATCCTTAACACGGCCACCACGGATAAGAACAACACTATGTTCTTGTAGGTTATGACCAATACCAGGAATATAAGCGGTAACTTCAATCAAGTTGGATAAACGCACACGGGCGTATTTCCGCAAAGCTGAGTTAGGCTTCTTTGGTGTCATAGTACCGACACGAGTTGCAACCCCACGTTTTTGAGGAGCAGCGTTGTTAGTTTGTTCTTTCTTGTAACTGTTGTACCCGAAGTTTAAAGCTGGGGCATCTGATTTTGACGTTTTAGACTTACGACCACTACGAACGAGTTGGTTAATCGTTGGCATCTAAATGTCCTCCTTCCGATTCTTTGTTTTAGTTTAAGTCCACACATCCAGGCGGTTCTTTTTAAGTTATAAAAAAAGAAAAACCCAAATCTGTTTTCCAGTATGATTGCTGTTTTAGCTCCAGCCGCCATGGATGGCAGACACTTTCACAAAAAAGCACCTTTAATAGAATATCATCCCCGTCCATATGCGTCAAGGTTTCAACACGAAAAAAGCTAGTTCGATCGAAGTTTTTAGATAATGGACGAACATCACAGATCTCTTTACGTATGTTAAGACAAGACCAATAAAGGACGGTGTTTTTATTATGCCATACATCATCTTCAGCATCAGTTTCATTTACATTACGCTTTTTGTTTCTGCCATCATGTGTATCAGCACTAGGTTAGCTAATAACCGACCCGTCATGTTCGCGCGATCACGGTGCGATCAATGTGCGAAACGCCTGCGCTGGTGGCAGCTTATTCCCTGCATCGGCTGGCTACTTCAGTTAGGGCGGTGTCCCGACTGTCATCAACCAGTCTCTTTCACCTACCCACTCGTAGAAAGTTCAGTCGGTCTGCTTGGCGCGCTCATCATTTACTCCAATCCTTTTAATGTGGCTGTCAGTCTAGTCGTTTTTAATTTGATCCTGCTGGCTTTGGCTTGTCAGGACGCTACACACCTAGCCATCTCTGTGTGGCCAATCGTGGCTTTATTAGTATTAGCACTGATTCGTCATCAGTTTAGCTGGTCAAAATTACTGATGGTAACAACACTGTATTTAGTATCGCTTTATTTTATCCACCGATTTCAATTTATGGGCAATGGAGATGTTGACTGCATCGCCGTGCTGTCTTTAATGTTTCCAATACAGGTGGCTATTGCCAGTATCCTGTTTGCATCATTAATCGCCTTGTCTCACTTCTATCTGAGCCATCAACGCCCAAATCGACTCCCTTTTATCCCGCACCTTTTTAGTGGTCTAGTTATCGTCCAACTGTACGTTTTTATTTGATAAGTAGCCCTTTATTCGAATCAAGCAGACGTTTTGTAAGCGGTTGCAATGGTAACTTATTCGCGTTATTATATTCATGTAGTTAAATGTATCGATAGAGTGAGGTGATCTTTATGAGTGAAACGACATTACCGCAAGGTCAGCAAAAGGCTCTTGACGAGTTCATTAGTAATCTTGACTTGTTGAACACACTGGCCGATCAAAATCGACAGCGCTTAATCATTTTATTAGGTGCTCATTTGAACACTGGTTTGACTGTTACTGAATTGACCTCACACATGAGCCTTTCACAGCCAGCAGTATCACATCATCTCAAAATTTTGCGACAAGCTGGCCTCGTATCCACCACTCATGAAGGCCTTAATCATCGATATCACCTAACCGTAAATGACGCATTAGATCAAGTTGGTCACCTGTTAAATACGATTAGGAACAGTAATAACTCGGCTCAACAAACAAAGGAGTGAGCGAACATGGCACAACATGCATACATGATTGGTACAGGAATTGGTAACTTAGCAGCAGGAATTTACCTCATTCGCGATGGCGGTTGGCACGGTGATCAGATCACCATGTACGGTCTTGAAACCCACGGTGCAAATGATGGTGATACAGTAACCGGCTACGAAAATGAATACGGCAACCAAGCCTTGAAAAACAGTCAGGGTTACCTTGCCAAAGGTGGTCGAATGCTCAACGAAGAAACCTATGAAAACTTGTGGGATCTCATGCGTTCTGTTCCGTCACTGGATCACCCTGATCAATCTGTGACTGATGAGATTTTAGCCTTTGACCATGCACACCCAACTCACGATGTTGCCCGGTTGATGGATAAAGTAAATGGCATTCGTAACAAAGGCGACGAAAATGATTACCGCCACATGCAGTTTGACAACCGCGACCGCTACCTTCTGACAAAACTAATGTTGATGCCGGAAAGCAAAGAAGAACGATTGAACGATATCGGGATTGATGAATGGTTTGCTAGTTCGCCACACTTCTTCACCACTAACTTCTGGTACATGTGGCAAACAACTTTCGCATTCAAACGTCAAAGTTCAGCGATGGAACTGCGTCGCTACATGAACCGTATGATCCTTGAATTTAGTCGTATTAATACACTCGAGGGTGTCACTCGCACACCTTACAACCAGTACGAAAGTCTTATTTTGCCCATGCGCAAGTTTTTAGAAGACCATGGCGTAACTTTCGTTAATAATCGCAAGGTTACGGCGCTCACCTTCAAGGACACGCCAATGCGTGATGATATTATTGTTACCGGCTTCGATTACGAAGAAGTTGATGGCGAACATCAAACTGGCCACGTTGACGTTAATGAAGATGATTTTGTCTTCGACACTAACGGTTCCATTACCGACAGTTCTTCGTTTGGAGACATGGATACCCCACTGAAGGAAAACCACGAATATGCGCCAAGTGCAGCTTTATGGAAACAAGCTTCCGAGCACTTCTATGACCTTGGTCACCCAGATAAATTCTTTAATGACCGGGAACAAAGTGAATGGATGAGCTTCACGGTCACTAATAATGACCACAAACTACTTAATGAAATCACCCGAATCACTCAACAACAACCCGGTAATGCATTGAATACTTGGATCGACAGTACCGGATTAATGTCGATCGTGGTTCATCATCAACCTCATTTCCACGCACAAAAGGAAAACGAAACTGTCTTCTGGGGATACATTATGTACCCTCGACGACGCGGTGATTACGTCAATAAACCATTCATTGAAATGACTGGTCGTGAAATTCTCACCGAACTTATTGGTCACTTAAACGAAGTTGATGATGGCCGCGACAAAATTGGTGATCACATTGATGACATTATGGCTTCAACCGTCAACGTCATTCCTGTTTACATGCCTTATGCCAGTGCCCTCTTCAACCGCCGGGCAGTTGGTGACCGGCCATTAGTGGTTCCAAAGCACAGTCACAACCTCGCCTTTATCAGTCAATTTGCTGAAATGCCATTTGACATGGTATTTACAGAACAATATTCATTCCGATGCGCACAGCGTGCTGTGTACACATTCTTGGGTATTCCATTGAGCAAACTGACACCGCTTCACCACTATGAAAAAGATCCGAAGGTCATGGCCCGTGCGACCAAGACAATGTTCAGATAATTAATTTCGCAACAAACAACGCAGCTCGCACCTCTATGATTTGGAGGTTGCGAACTGCTTTTATTATCCTTGTGGAGAGCCGTTACGTCGACCAGAAACGCCGTTCCACGGGACCGGTATCAGCCTGCTTCGCAGTCTTCAACCTCGACTTGGAGCCTTCATAGACCAAAGTCTCCAAGCTCGTCCTGCAATACTACGCGGGCCCAAAACGCCCACCAAGTATTGCTTTCGCAGAACTCTGTTTCTGGTCGACTTCACTCTTGTATAAAGCTATACCTCTGATGAAGATTAGTAATGCAACTGTCAATAATCTGCAATTGCGGATTATTCGGGTATGCGATTGCCACTTATATACAAAATGAGCTGAAGAGCGTCAAAACCGAATGCAAGCCGTGAAGGTAGCGGTAATCTGGCGGTCTTTGTGGCGGATTTACACCACAGGACGGTCGGTAAGACGTGGTTTGCGGCTTAACAGCGAGGTGAAAGACTCCGGTTTTCAGGAGGCTTAAACCGGTCCCACGGCGACATTCAGTTTTGACAACCACAAGCGTCAGCTTAAAAAAAACTATGTAAAAAGGCCTGCCAGACAAATTGTCCGGCAGACCTTTTTCACGATTCAAGAATCATTAATTACACGGATAGCAACCAATTACTTAGTGCTTGTGTTCTTAGCATCCTCTTCACGCATTTTCTTTTCTAAGTCACTGATGGAGTAAACGCCCTCGGTACCAGTTACTTCAGCTTCTTTAGGCTGAATCTTCCGGTAATCTGGCATCCCAGTACCAGCTGGAATGATCTTCCCGATAATAACATTTTCCTTCAACCCAACAAGTGGGTCGTTCTTTCCACGGATAGCGGCGTCGGTAAGAACCCGCGTTGTTTCCTGGAACGAAGCAGCAGACAAGAAACTGTTTGTTTCCAAAGCAGCCTTAGTAATACCTAAGATCACTGGACGACTGGTTGCAGGAATACCACCAGCAACCAATGTCTTCGTGTTAGCATCCTTAAAGTCAGCAATGTCCATCAATGTTCCTGGCAACATATCAGTGTCACCTGGATCCATGACACGGACTTTCCGCATCATCTGACGAACCATGATTTCAATATGCTTGTCGGCAATACCAACACCTTGCATCCGGTAAACACGTTGAACTTCACGTAACAGGTAGTTTTCAGTTGACAGAACGTCACGAACCTTCAGCAATTCCTTAGGATCAATTGACCCTTCGTTCAATGCTGAACCACGGTGGATAAAGTCACCTTCAGCAACACGCATCCGCGCACGTAATGGTAACGTGTATGAACGTGTCTCGGCTTCACCCTTAACCGTAACTTCTTTCGTCCGTTCAGCTGGATTTTCTTCGATTGAGACAATTGTCCCAGTCACTTCAGTAATCTCAGCTTTACCTTTAGGGTTCCGAGCTTCAACAATTTCCTGAACACGAGGAAGCCCTTGGGTAATATCGTCACCGGCAACACCACCAGTATGGAAGTTACGCATAGTCAATTGAGTACCAGGTTCACCGATTGATTGAGCAGCAACAGTACCAACTGCTTCACCAACTTCAACGCGGTCACCAGTGGCCATGTTACGACCGTAACAACGTTCACAAACACCATGTTTCGTGTTGCAAGTGAAAGCTGAACGAATCACAACTTCTGTTACGCCAGCATCAACGATGGATTGAGCAACATCTTCATCGATCATCTGGTTAGCCTTAACTAAGGTTTCACCAGTCTTAGGATGTTTAACTGACTTCATTGCATAACGACCAAGAATCCGTTCGTACAAGGATTCGATCATTTCATTACCGTTAGTAATGGCATGAATCGTCAAACCACGGTCAGTACCACAGTCCTTTTCACGAATGATAACATCTTGCGCAACATCAACCAGACGACGAGTCAAGTAACCAGAGTTGGCAGTCTTCAAAGCCGTATCAGTCATACCTTTACGGGCACCATGAGTAGAAATAAACATTTCCAACACAGAGAGACCTTCACGGAAGTTTGAAACGATTGGCAATTCCATTGTTTGACCGTTAGGCGCAGCCATCAAACCACGCATCCCGGCTAACTGGGTAAAGTTTGAAATGTTACCACGAGCACCGGAATCACTCATCATAAAGATTGGGTTATTCCACTCCATGGAGTCAACCAGTTGTTCTTGAATGTCATCCTTAGCAGTGTTCCAAACGTCAATAACACGTTGATAACGTTCGTCATCAGTAATTAAACCACGACGGAACTGCTTAGAAATCGTAGCAACTTGCTTACGTGCATCAGCAACGACGTCATTCTTCGTCTTCAATGTTGAGATATCAGCAATCCCAACCGTCAAACCAGAGTTAGTAGATTCGTAGTAACCCAAATCCTTCATCCGGTCCAACAGCAGTGAAGTAGCTGTTACCTTGTAACGCTTGTAGACTTCAGCAATGATATCAGCCAAGAAGCCCTTCTTGAATGGATCATTCAACGGTTGATTACTCAACACAGACTTCAAGTCAGTACCAGGTTCCAAGAAGAACCGGTCATCAATACCGTCTGTCAAGTTGTCACTCGTTGGTTCGTTCAAGTATGGGAATTCGTCAGGCAAAATAGCGTTAAAAATCATCTTCCCAACAGTCGTAATCAAGATGCGACTCTTTTGTTCATCAGTAAATGGCTTAGTTGGCATTGATGAAGTTTGCACACCAACACGGCTGTGTAAGTGAACATAACCATTTTGGTAGGCCACGCGGGCTTCATTCAGATCTTTAAAGATCATGCCTTCGCCTTCACGACCAGCTTCTTCAGTAGTCAGGTAGTAGTTACCGATAACCATATCCTGAGAAGGTGTAACCACTGGACGACCATTGGCAGGTGCCAAGATGTGTCCGGCAGCCAGCATCAGCAAACGTGCTTCAGCTTGTGCTTCGTCTGACAGCGGAACGTGGATGGCCATTTGGTCACCATCGAAGTCGGCGTTATAAGCTTCACACACAAGTGGGTGCACACGCATCGCTTTACCAGAAACAAGTACTGGTTCAAATGCCTGAATCCCAAGACGGTGCAAAGTAGGGGCCCGGTTCAACAGAACTGGGTGTTCCTTGATAACATCTTCAAGAACATCGTAAACATCGTTATCCTGACGATCGATCTTACGACGGGCATTCTTGATGTTAGAAGCAAGGTCGCGCTTAACCAACTCTTTCATGATGAATGGCTTGAAGAGTTCCATGGCCATTGGCACAGGTAGCCCCATTTGGTTCATCTTCAAAGTTGGACCAACATCGATAACAGAACGGCCAGAGTAGTCAACACGTTTACCAAGTAAGTTTTGACGGAACCGTCCTTGCTTACCTTTCAACATGTGAGACAGTGACTTCAACGGACGGTTACCAGGACCGGCAACAGGACGACCACGACGACCGTTATCAATTAACGCGTCAACAGCTTCCTGCAACATCCGTTTTTCGTTTTGCACGATGATACCAGGTGCATTCAAGTCTAACAATCGCTTCAAACGGTTGTTACGGTTGATAACACGACGGTACAAGTCGTTCAAGTCAGAAGTGGCAAAACGACCACCTTCCAATTGAACCATTGGCCGTAAGTCCGGTGGAATAACCGGAACAACATCCATAACCATCCAGTCAGGACGGTTACCGGATTGAATGAAGGCTTCCAAGATGTCTAGACGACGAACGGCACGAGTCCGTTTTTGACCAGATGCATCCTTTAACTCTTCCTTCAATTCGCTGGCTTCTTTATCCAAGTCAACAGCTGCCAGCAACTTACGAATTGCTTCGGCACCCATTTCGGCTTGGAATTCGTTACCATACTGGGCTTTCTTTTCACGGTATTCACGTTCAGATAACAACTGTTTGCGTTCCAAAGGTGTGTTGCCTGATTCCAACACAACGTATGAAGCAAAGTAGATGATTTCTTCAAGTGCCCGTGGGCTCATGTCAAGAACCAAACCCATACGGCTAGGAATACCCTTGAAGTACCAAATGTGAGTAACAGGAGCAGCTAATTCAATATGCCCCATCCGTTCACGGCGAACCTTAGAACGAGTAACTTCAACACCACAACGGTCACAAACCACACCCTTGTAGCGAATCCGTTTGTACTTACCACACGCACATTCCCAGTCTTTTGTTGGTCCAAAAATCCGTTCATCGAACAAGCCATCACGTTCAGGCTTTAATGTCCGATAATTGATGGTCTCAGGCTTCTTAACTTCACCATATGACCAGCTGCGGATTTTGTCGGGCGACGCAAGCCCAATCTGCATGCTTTCAAATTTGTTGACATCAATCAAAGGATTGACCTCCTTATTAGTTTCAATGGTGACGGTTCACACTACTCGTTTGTGGTGTTTCCTGACTCATTAGCCGGTGTAGTTGCTGGCTGTTCAGGAGTTGAAGCTGAGTTCGTGTTTGCACTAGCATCGTCTGACTTATCGTCAACCGGATGTTCAGCAGCGTACTTACTCAATGCATCAACATTCACAACGTCATCTTCATCATCGTCCATGTCACGCAGTTCAATTTCTTGTTTGTTATTGTCAAGAACCTTCATGTCCAAACCAAGCGCTTGTAATTCCTTGACCAACACACGGAAGGATTCAGGAACACCGGGCTTCGGAATTGGATCGCCCTTAACGATGGCTTCATAAGTCTTAACACGGCCAACCACGTCATCTGACTTGTAGGTCAGGATTTCTTGCAACGTGTAAGCAGCACCGTAAGCTTCCAAAGCCCAAACTTCCATTTCACCGAAACGCTGACCACCAAATTGCGCTTTACCACCAAGTGGCTGTTGCGTAACCAGTGAGTAAGGTCCGATGGAACGTGCGTGAATCTTGTCGTCGACCATGTGGGCCAACTTCAGGTAGTGCATAACACCAACGGCAATTCTGTTGTCGAATGGTTCACCAGTACGGCCATCGTACAGAACGTACTTGGCATCAGCTGGCATACCAGCTTCTTGAACGGCATCCCAGATATCCTTATCCTGCGCACCATCGAAGACAGGCGTAGCAACGTGGATACCTAATTTACGAGCAGCCATTCCTAAATGCAGTTCCAGCACTTGACCAATGTTCATACGGGAAGGCACACCCATTGGTGAAAGCATAATGTCAATTGGTGTCCCATCAGGCATGTAAGGCATGTCCTCTTCAGGAATAACAATTGAAACAGTCCCCTTGTTACCATGACGGCCGGACATCTTGTCACCGACCTGAATCTTACGCTTCTGGGCGATGTAGACACGAACCATCATGTTAACACCAGGTGATAATTCATCCCCGTTTTCACGAGTGAAGATCTTAACATCCTGGATAATACCGCCACCACCATGTGGAACATGGAGTGAAGTATCACGAACTTCACGGGCTTTTTCACCAAAGATAGCATGTAGCAAACGTTCTTCAGCAGATAATTCTGTCACACCCTTAGGTGTAACCTTACCAACCAAAATGTCACCGTCATGAACTTCAGCACCAATCCGGATAATTCCTTGTTCATCAAGATCCTTCAAGGAATCTTCACCAACGTTAGGAATTTCACGGGTCATTTCTTCCGGTCCAAGTTTGGTGTCACGTGCTTCTGATTCGTATTCTTCAATATGAATCGAAGTGTAAACATCATCCTTAACCAACCGTTCGGAAATCGCAATGGCATCTTCGAAGTTGTAACCGTTCCAAGTCATAAAGGCGATCAATGGGTTTTGCCCAAGAGCAAGTTCCCCACCTTCCATGGAAGGACCATCAGCCAAAATTTCGTCGGCATCAACCTTGTCGCCAACCTTAACGATTGGACGTTGGTTGTAGTTCTTACCACCGTTTGAACGACGGAACTTCATTAACTTGTACGTGTCCAAAGTGCTGTCTTCACGACGAACGCGAATCTGCGTAGCATCAACGAATTCAACAGTTCCGGCAGCCTTACTGATTAAAGCAACACCAGAGTCATGGGCAGCCTTATATTCAATCCCAGTACCAACAAGTGGTGCATGAGGATCCAACAAAGGAACAGCCTGACGTTGCATGTTGGCACCCATCAGAGCACGGTTAGAATCATCGTTTTCCAAGAATGGAATACATGCGGTCGCAACGGCAACTACTTGCTTAGGCGAAACGTCCATGTAGTCGACGTTGTCGATGGAAGTTTCAATGTTTTCATCTTTTGAACGAGCCAAAACCGTGTCGTCAACAAACGAACCATCGTCATTCAATGGTGAGTTAGCCTGGGCAATAACAAAGTTATCTTCTTCATCGGCAGTTAAGTAGTCGATTCGGTCAGTAACCTTGTGGTTGTCCCATGAAACACGACGGTATGGTGTTTCAATAAAGCCATAACGGTTAACCTTCGCATAACTAGACAATGAGTTGATCAACCCAATGTTTGGTCCTTCAGGTGTTTCAATTGGACACATCCGACCATAGTGAGTGTAGTGAACATCCCGGACTTCATATCCGGCACGGTCACGCGTCAAGCCACCAGGTCCAAGAGCAGACAGACGACGCTTATGCGTTAATTCGCCAAGTGGGTTCGTCTGATCCATGAATTGTGACAGTTGTGAACTACCAAAGAATTCTTTGATTGAAGCAACAACTGGACGAATGTTAATTAATTGTTGTGGCGTTACTGTGGCGGAGTCCTGAATGGACATCCGTTCACGAACAACACGTTCCATCCGTGATAAACCAATCCGGAATTGGTTCTGCAGTAATTCACCCACAGAACGAATCCGACGGTTACCCAAGTGATCGATATCATCAGTTGAACCAATACCTTCTTGCAAGTTGAAGAAGTAGTTGATGGAAGCGATGATGTCAGCAGGCTGAATGGTGTGGTTCTTTAAGTCGATATGACCGTTACCAATCATGTTCACAACTTGTTCAGGATCTTTCTTAGAGAAGACCTTGATCATTTGAACATTCATTGGTTCCGTCACAACAGCTTCATCAGAAGGTGTGAACGTTACCGACTTGAAGTCTTCCTGATCCAGATATGGTGCCAACTTAGCCATAACGGTCTTGTCGATCACAGTACCCTTTTCAGCAATGATTTCACCTGAGTCAGGGTCAGCCAGCGTTTCCGCTAACGTCAAACCTAACAAACGGGTGTGCAAGTCTAACTTCTTGTTTAATTTGTAACGACCAACTGGTGCAGTGTCGTAACGTTTTGGATCGAAGAAGCGCGCCGTCAGCAGGCTCCGTGAAGAGTCGGCTGTCTTAGGTTCACCAGGCCGTAACCGTTCGTAAATATCCTTCAAGGATTCTTCGACACGTGAGTCATCGGAATTCTTGTGAATATCCTTTTCCAAGGTCGACATGATGCCGTCGCTATCACCCAAGATTGAGATGATCTCGTCGTCAGAGCCATAACCCAAAGCACGAACTAATTCGGTCATTGGAATCTTACGAGTCCGGTCAATCCGAACGTAAGAGATTTCTTTAGCATCCGTTTCGTATTCCAACCAAGCACCACGGTTAGGAATGACAGTTGCGCCGTAAACTTCACGACCATTCTTGTCTTCGTCTTCCGTGTAGTACACACCAGGAGAACGAACCAATTGAGAAACGATAACCCGTTCAGCACCATTGATAATGAACGTCCCCTGATCAGTCATCAGTGGGAAGTCACCAAAGAACACGTCTTGACTCTTGATTTCACCAGTTTCGTGGTTGGTCAAACGTAAAGTAACGTGCAGTGGTGCAGAATAGTTGGCATCGTGTTCACGTGCTTCATCCACGGTGTACTTTGGTTCGAGTAACTGGTAGTCAACGAATTCCAATGATAAGTTTCCTTGGAAATCATCGATTGGCATGATGTCGTCGAACATGTCACGCAAGCCCTCGTCCAGGAACCATTGATAAGAGTCCGTTTGGATTTCAATCAGGTTCGGTAAATCAAGAACTTCCTTGATTCGTGCGTAACTTCTGCGGGTACGGTGTTTGCCGTATTTAACTAAATGCCCTGCCAAGTTCTTCACTCCTTCGAAATGATTTTCCAGTGAATAAGTCCTCGTTTTAGTGTTACAGTTTCATTACAAATGACCTGTAACCCTGTTTTTGGGCATAAAAAAGGCAAAAGCACCATTTCTTTTAAAGTTTAAATGAAAGCTGCTTTTGCTTCTCTATAAAGGCCTTGACGGACAATAGATCGCCAAGACGATTTTTATTCACAGTGATATACGATTAATAATATACTCGGTTTTGCTAAATGTGTCAACGAGAAACGCTCAACTTTTATTTTTCTGCCACACCAAACAAAATGAGGCGTAGCAGCACTTGAATGTGCTCACGCTGACTCAAGTTTGCGCCACCCAGTTGGTGAAACTTAGCAAACAGTGGTGCCAAACTGGTGAGGTAAAAATTGGCAGCCGTTGCCGGATCAACCCCGTCACGTAAAGCCACTTTATCAGACTTAAAAAAGCGCATGATGGGTTGCAAATAATCCTGTGCAAACAATCGACCAAGCCGAGCCTGATTCTCAGGACGCAGATATTGAAAGCTACCATGAATCAAGCTAAAGGCGTCACGAGGATGAATAGCGACCATTGCTGCTGACATGTCTGTCAGGATTTCAAGTCCATCCCCTTTGTTAGCATCTAAAATTTGATTCATGTTTGCTGCTAACTCACCACCAACAGTTTCGATCACCTGCACAAAAATCAGTTCTTTGTCGGCAAAGTGATGGTACAGTGCCGGTTGAGTAATGCCTGCTGCTGTCGCAATGTCACGCGTGGATGTGTCCGCATAGCCTTTTATTAAAAATTGTTCGCGAGCTGCCTCCAAGATTTTTTCTCGAGTGGCAGCCAGCTGCGCCTCACGACTCATATTTTCACCTCATCGAGCCGTTCGTCAACAACTACGCACGACTTCGTCTTTCCCTAATCTCCACCAGTGTGCCTGTTCTCCGCATAAAATGCAATTTTTACAGACATGTTTAGAGCACAAAAACGCTCATCAAGTTTTCCAACTCGACAAACGTTTTTAAAATAGTTCAATAGCCGCTCACTAGCAATTATCAATTAGCAACTAAGACTACTTAGAACCAACTGTCGGTTTCTTGGCAGGTTGTTCCTTAGTTGTAACCGTAATCTTACCAGCCTTAGCGCCAACTGTAACAGCGTCATTTGTCTTTATTTGGCCAGCAATCAATGCCTCACTCAGCTGATCTTCAACCTGAGTCTGTAATGCGCGTCGAATTGGACGAGCCCCATACTCAGGATCAAAGCCAGCATCTGCGACAACATCAATGGCAGCTGGCGTAATTTTAACTTTAATGCCCTGTTCGGCGATTCGTGCCAACACATTGCCGGCCATAATCTTCACGATTTCGTGTAATTCTGGCTTCGTCAATGAGTGGAAGACCACTGTTTCATCAATTCGGTTCAAGAATTCTGGACGGAACGTTTGACGTAGGGCTTGTCGAATCTTGTCTGACATTGCAGCATAGTTGTCTGTCGCGCTAGTTGCACCGAAACCAACTTCTTTATCGTCACGAACGGCTGTGGCCCCCAAGTTAGAGGTCATGATCAAAATCGTGTTACGGAAGTCAACCTTGCGGCCCTTAGAATCGGTTAAGAAACCATCATCAAGAACTTGTAACAATAGGTTAAAGACTTCAGTATCAGCCTTTTCAGCTTCATCCAAGAGGACAACTGAGTATGGTTTGTTACGGACTTGTTCGGTCAATTGACCACCTTCATCATAACCGACGTAACCAGGCGCAGCACCGATCAAACGACTTGAGCTAAAGCGTTCTTGATATTCAGACATATCCACACGAATCATGTTATCTTCTGAACCGAACATCGCTTCAGCTAACGCTTTGGCGAGTTCCGTCTTCCCGACCCCAGTTGGTCCAAGGAACATGAACGAGCCAATTGGACGGTTAGGATCTTTCAAACCGGAACGAGCACGACGAATGGCACGAGAAACGGCTGAAATAGCTTCGTCTTGGCCAACCACACGTTTGTGAAGCACCTTTTCAAGGTTCAGCAAACGTGCTTCTTCATTCTTCTGTAACTGCGTTAACGGAACACCAGTCCACTCGGAAACAACTTCAGCCACGTCTTCTTCGCCGACTTTTAGTTCATAATGCGGCTGACCGGACAACGCTTCGTTATCTTGATCGTCCATCATCTTGTCGACACGTTTGCGCAAAGCCATTTCCTTTTCACGCAATGCGGCAGCACCATCGAAATCTTGGTTTTCAATCGCATCTTCCTTCTGTTGACGCAAGTCGTCCAACTTGTCTTCCTGTTTAGCCAACTTGGTCTTGTGACCAGACGCATCAATGCGAACTTTAGCTGCTGCTTCATCCATTAAATCAATTGCCTTATCAGGTAGGAAGCGTTCCGTAATGTACCGAGAGGACAGCTTAACCGCTGCTTCAACTGCATCATCAGTGATTTCAACTTGGTGATGTTCCTCATAACGGCTCTTCAAACCCTTTAAGATTTCCGTTGCTTCGTCTTCCGTTGGTTCGTCAACCTGAACGGTGGCAAACCGACGTTCCAGAGCAGCGTCTGACTCAATATACTTTTGGTATTCGTTAAGCGTAGTCGCTCCAATAGTTTGAAGTTCGCCACGAGCCAACGCTGGCTTTAAAATGTTGGAAGCATCAATCGCGCCTTCAGCACCACCGGCCCCAATCAACGTGTGCAGTTCATCAATGAACAGCACAACATGACCATCGTTGTAAATTTCTTCAATGACCTTCTTCAAACGGTCTTCAAATTCACCACGATATTTAGTTCCGGCAACCAGTGATCCCATGTCCAACATCATCAATCGTTTGTCGGCCAAATCGTCAGGCACATCACCAGCGACGATCTTCTGGGCTAATCCTTCAGCAATCGCTGTTTTACCAACCCCAGGTTCACCAATCAAAACAGGGTTATTCTTGGTCCGACGACTGAGAATTTGGATCACCCGTTTGACCTCTTTTGCACGACCGACCACCGGATCCATTTGCTTGTCAGCAGCTAAGGCCGTCAAATCACGCGCTAATGAATCAAGCGTTGGTGTGCCTTCTTGCTTATTTGCGTTGTTGGTCGCTTTTGCCATCTGTTGACGCCGACGCGGTGTGTCAGCGACACCTAGCTTACGCAAAATCACTTTACGTGTTTGTGCTAAATCAAGATTTAGTGTCATCAGAATACGCGATGACAGGATACTCTCATCAGACAACAACGCTAAGAGCAAATGTTCAGTCCCAATTTTAGTGGAGCCCAAACGTTTTGCTTCATCCCCGGCCAACGTCAAAATGTCCTTAGCCTTTGGAGAATATGGTAAATACGTATCCTTATCAGCGTTCGTCAGCGTACCGTAACCAGTAAAACGTTCGATTTCTTCACGGACGTCCTCTTCTGTCACGCTAAATTGCTGCAGGACTTTGTTAGCAATCCCATTTTGTTCAATGGTCAGGGCCAGCAATAAGTGTTCAGTACCCACAGCTTGGTGTTTAAAATACTTCGCTTGTTCCTGTGCTAATACCAATACATCTTTAGCACTAGGTGTGAATAAATTGTCCATCTTCTGTCCTGCCTTTCATTAATGCAGGCCTTAATTAACCCCTGCAAATCGTCGTTAAATCAATATTAATGAGCATTAGTCTTCAAAACGAAGGCGGTTGAGCACGCCGATTAGAATCCGGGCGCGCAATGTATTTTCAACTTCGCGGTCGGCAACATTGAGTGTATCTTTATCAATTGCCGAAAGAATAATGTTGGCTTCACGTTCCTTTAACACCCCATCATTAAATAGGGAATTAACTATAGCATATGCATCATGTTGATTGATTGAATCACCAACCACATCGTTCAGTAAATTATCCAACACATCGGCGTCAGCCAGTAAGTTGACCTTTTCAATACGAATATAACCACCGCCACCACGCTTACTTTCAACGATATACCCGTTTTGAATGGTAAACCGTGTCTTAATGACGTAGTTAATCTGAGAAGGAACGACGTTAAACTGGTCGGCAATATCCGAACGTCTAATTTCTACCTGCTCAGCATCCTCCAGGATTCCCTTCAGATACTTTTCGATGACATCCGAAATATTTGTTGGTCCTTCCATCATCGCTCACCCCAATCTTTGACTAATATTGACTATATTATACGAAGATTGACGACGATTGCAATTAAAAAGTTTTTTAGTTCACTAGTAGCAACGTCAGTGCGCTACATTAAACCTTATTGCCAATCTTGGTGATCCAAAGCCATCTGCCAAAAATCACGTTCATAATAGGTACTCCGTGAAAAAGCTTTGGCCATTGCATCACGACCCGTTGCATCTGTTTGACGGGCAACTTGATCTGTTAATTTAATTTGCTTCGCTACTGGTCCCGTATAGTCATCAGACTGATAACTGTCAATCCACGCTTGAAAAATTGGGACTGGTGAGGTGACTCCTTGTAGTGACGCACCAACATCTGCATATAGCCACGCACATGGCAACAATCCGGCAATGGCTGCCGGTGCACCAGCCTGTGTTAGTGTGCGATACATATGTGACGTGTAAGCATATGTCGTCGGCGCAATTGGTGTATCGACCTCATCTTTTTGAGAGATGCCTAATTCTCTAAAGAACGTCTTGCGCGTTGCAATTTCACCATCATGCAGACTATTCGCCAACTCCTGCAATAACGTCTTGACTGCCTGGTCCTGACTTGCATCCGCCGCTAATTCATGAATTCGAGCAAAGTCACGTAAATAATAATGATCCTGAATTAAATAATAACGAAATGTTGGCAACGTCATGCTGCCGTCACTTAATTTTTTTATAAACGGATGATGAATGCTCTCCTGCCACACCGTTTGATTTTGCTGATAAACTTGCTGACTAAAATCCATCACAATGACTCCTTGTCTTCCATACTGTATCGATTCCTACCGACAGTCCCACAACAGCAGACTCAATCTATCAAGACCATTATCCTCTTGCAGACTGAAACAGTGAACAATTACATGAGTTTAATGAAGGGTTCACCGCAACATTCATCTTTGAACGATTGTTTGCAAAGTCAAAAAACAACACGCCCAATTTATTATTGAGCGTGTTGCTTATGTTTCTATCGTCTAATAAAACATCAGACTCATTATCTAGTTAAAGGCCACTACGTTGTCAGCCTTACCAGTTTCAATCAATTGTTTGTTGTTGTTCAAAGCAAATTGAACCATGTTCCGAACAGCAGTGGTGGTATAGAAAGCGATGTGAGGACTTACCAAAACGTTTTCGCGTTTCATCAAGTTCTTCAAACGATCGTCAGGAATAGCATCAAAGCTACCGAAGTCTGTGTTGAAAATACCAACTTCGTTTTCGTAAACATCTAGTGCAGCACCAGCAACTTTGCCACTGTCCAAAGCCTTGATCAAGTCATCAGTATCAACCAGATCACCACGGGCAGGGTTCAAGATGTAGACACCATCCTTCATCTTGTTAAAGGCGTCAGCATTTAACATATGCATGTTTTCCTTCGTTGCAGGAGCATGAAGGGAAATAACATCTGCTTGCTTGTATAATTCATCCAAAGAATCAACGTAGATGCCTTCCTTTTCCAATTCAGGATTGTGGAAAACATCGTAGGCAACGATTTTAGCACCAAAGCCACGGTAGATTTGGATGGCAGCACGGCCAATCCGACCAGTAGCAATAACACCAACCGTTAAGCTGTTTAATTCAGTTGCAATATCTGGAGCCCACTTTAAGTCACCTTTGGCCTGACGGTGCTCGTACTGGGTCGTGTGACGAAGTAACCGCATCAATTCAGTAACCGTAAATTCAGCAATTGCTGCTGGTGAATAGGCAGGAACGTTGGTAACCTTGATGTCGTTACGTTTAACAGCATCAGCGTCAACGTTATCAACACCGACGTTACGTAATGACAGGTTCTTAACTCCCAATTCTGCCAAACGATCCAAAACTGAGGCCGTGTAAGGCTTTTGTTGGTAAACAACTGCCCCGTCAAAGCCCTTTGCCTGACCAACTGTGTCGTCAGTCAACAAATCCTTAACGATTTTAACCTCAATATTTTGATCCTTGGACCATTCTTCTACATATGGACGTTCGTCATCGCGAATGCCGTAAGCAATAATTTTCAATGCAGACACCTCCATGTATATTTAAACTACATCATTAGTATAGCATTAAAAACCGCGTAGTGGCGGCGTTTTCAGGCTTGTGAACCTCACTTTTTGAAAGTAATTTTCATTAATTGTTGGTATCAGTGGCTTCAATCCATTTTTTATTTTACGATATTATAAGTTTGTTACCTATATCACAACTAAACGCGTTAGAATATAGGTGAAATGAAGGTGATCAAATGCAACAGCTATCTGTTCCCCAACTTGCCGCTTTAAAGCAAGAATTGCGAACACAAAATCTGCAACAGCGATTTATCATCATCCATCTACGTGATCAGCAACACGGCGCCTTTTACCTCATTACCGATTATCAATGCGTCATCGCTCTCAAAACTAAACATAAGCACGTGCAAATTGATATTGTCCAAGACATTGTGCCCATCACCAATCGACTAGCCTACTGGGCCGTTGCCCAACAAGCCTTTACTGCTAGACCATGGGATCTTGCACTGCAGCAACAGCTGCTCCAGTGCACTAACGCTGTTTTGCAGGAAAATCATCATCCTTCCAATACCGATTTCCCATGGAACACGTCAGATACATTTGATCATCCAGTTGAGCAATAATCTCAACACACGCCTGCTATTCAAAAATAACGCCAAAACACGTCAACGAACTCTCTTTGAGAATCCATTGACGTGTTTATTTGAATTTATATCTATGAATGAACATTCAGTCCTCCTCACGCTTAGGTGCATGGTAACTGATAGAGAGCATCACCACTGCTAGAATAATCAATCCACCGCCAAGTGCATCAGACCAAGTAAAGACCGTGTGCAGCACTAAAATTGAAATGACCGTTGCTGCCAGCGGTTCAAAGGCATCCATTAAGCTTGCTGTTGTCGGAGTGATGTATAGCAAACTGACTGAATACATGACAAACGCGATCAATGTACCAAATAGTACGACAGCGCCAATCGACAAAACCGTCTTCGGTGTCAGTGTCGGCACGCCAACCCACATTGGTTGAATAAAGTTCATGGCGACCCCACCAATCAGTAAGCCCCAGCCATTTACGTTGACTGAGCCAAACGTCGGTAGCAATGGCCGCGGCAATAGTGTACTGGTTGCTACTGCAACCGCCGACATGAGCCCCCAGAACAATAATGCTGGTGAAACGGCTAAATGCGTAATGTGACCATGAGTAACGACAAAAAAAGCGCCCAGCAATGCCAACACCATCCCAATAGTTTCTGAACGTGATGGTAATTGGTGATGAAAAATCACGTAATACACCGTGATTACAATTGGCCCTAAGAACTGCAAGATAGTTGCAATCGCAGCATTGCCATAATGGACTGCTAAAAAATAAAAGTATTGGATAGGAATTAATCCCACCAATCCAAAAATAATTTGTTGTCCGGCCGTCTTCCATGACCGCCAAACAGCAAAAATATCTTGATGTCGAACAACGTTGAATAAAAGAAGCAAAAGGCCAGCCAGTGTCATCCGAATTGTCGTCAGCCATGCAGGGGTAACGATGTTGTTTTCAAACAACGTTTGGGCAATCACGCCTGAGACACCCCACAGCATTGAACCGCCACTGGCTAACAAGATTCCCGTTAAAATATGTCCATTACGTGTTTCCACAATTTCTCCCCCAACGACTGGTCATTGGGCATAGAAATTAAGCATCCCAATGGCGATTCTTCAGTCGGTTATGACGTTCGTACACAACTGAATACCAAACAATACCGGCAATAATTTCAAGTAGTGCAATGAGACCAACGAAATACCGGACTAACCCCGCTTCAGCGAAAAGTGCCACCAGTAGCACAAATAGTCCGAATACTACGGCTAAGGCAACCGTAATCGATAAAATGAAGCGACCAATACGCTGGTTTCGTTTGTACCAGCCAATGCCAAAGGCCACGCTATAAACTGCAACAGCTAGCCACCACCGCCATAAACTAGCGACTGTAATGTAGTGAATGGCCGGCCAAATCGTCAATAAAATCACACACAAGATCATCAGTAACCAAACAGCAACAGTTGCACGTTTCGCCTTCTGATTCATTCTGACCATCCCCTTTTTGAACATACTGACTTATTATAACCATGAATTAACAGTTAACACAAAGCGAGTAGCTCACGAGTGCACGGAACATTCCCCGTCGTCCACATGAAAGAGCCATGATATCAATCACATCGATTGCCGATGACTAATTAATAACACAGCTCGTCTAGTTGAAACTTTTTTACATTTACCAACTCAATGACATTAAATTTGTCGCGGATCATTAGCGGGTTCAATCTGGCCGTGCAAATGAAGACGGTGATCATGCTGACGATGATTTACACGTCGGCTCTCTGCTAACTTTGCTTGGCTTTTCGCACTTGCTAACTGACTAATTACTGTTAGTAGCTGATCGTTAGATAATTCTGCTAACTGGTGAGCAGTCGCAATTGTGGCTGAATCCCATTGTTGGACTGAGTGGCCAGCCTCTTCATCCAAGACAATTTCCATTAACAATCCAATATTACTAAATAGATGGCTGTGCGCCGTTTTTTCGGCATGATCAAACCAAGCTAACACGTCTTCGCCATCACCTGTCAATACTTGGCGCCGATACGGTAATTTCATCAGACATTGCAAAAACTCTGAATTATCCAATTGACTAACCGCCTGGGCCGCCGCCAAGTCTTCAACAGCTGGCACCACCCCTTCGCCGGTCATAATTCCATCTAAGTATGCTAAGTGACGAATCAAACGAAAATGACGACGATCCTTTCGTTTGACCGTCAGCCACTCATCAAAAACGGTTACCGCATGTTCATGTTTAATATCCACAGCCATCACTTCCTAGGACGCTTTAATCCTAAAGTAACATGGCATCAATTTTCGACCAACTAATCAGTTCCTAAATATACAGCTATCAAGAAAATGATTATTATAAATTATTAGTATTCTTAACAAGGCAACCGCTTAATGCGTTTGTTGCCATTGCTGCATCAGCTTGCTCAAAGACGCAATCATGTCGTCAACTTCCTGTTGATCTGCAGCATTCGCTCCACTAGCTAAATCGTGACCACCACCATGATGTGCCTTCGCCAATTCGTTTACTGCTGGTCCTTTGGAACGTAAGTGAACTCGGTAACTACCGTCAGGATTCTCCACAAATAATAACCAAGCCCGAACATCAGCCAAGCGACCGGGAGTCGACACTAGTGGCTGAACCTCACTGGCTGCCAATGAAAGAGAAGCCAACTGAGCCTGTGATATCACATAATGTGCGGCACCAAAGTCGTCAATTTCAATATTAGCCAAGACACCCCCCATCAAATGACCGAGACCACGACTCAACTCATTTTCGTGACGCCCCACTTCAGCAGCGTCAATCCCGGTTGCCAACAATTCACTGGCAACGGCGAAAGTGTGTGCACTAGTAGCCGGATACAAGAACCGACCTGTGTCGCCCACTATTCCTGCATAAAACAGCAATGCCGCATCACGTGTCAAACTAAGCGTTTCTTGATGTGCATCAATAAAATCGACAATTAATTCCGAGGTACTGGATGCGTCCGACAACACCCATGATAAGTCACCATAATTATCATCATTAGGATGGTGGTCAATTTTAACGAGTTGTCGGCCTTGATCGAACCGGTCATCGTCGATGCGCTCGGTATTGGCCGTATCAACGGTAATCACTAACGCATCCGCGTATTGATCATCCGAAACGGTGTCTGACTGGCCTAACCAACCAAGATCATCCGGAATCGTTCCAACCGCAAATATCTGCTTACCCGGAAAGGCGTGCTGTAAAGTCAGTTTTAGACCAAACTGAGATCCTAATGCGTCTGGATCAGGTCGCTGATGACGATGGATGATAATTGTCTTCGCCTGTTCAATGGCGTTAAAAATTGCTGTTGTGTCACTCATAATAACTGAACTCCCTCTAATTACCGATATCCTGCAATAATTATTGCAATTGCCAACACGGCTGAATGATTAATTTTCAAATGTTCAATCTGTCTATAAGTTCATCATGCCATATTTTTCGCAACTTGACGACTAAAACGATAGCTTGTTTTACGTTGTAGCCAACAATAACAGTCAAAAAAACAGCCGCTAGTCAACATTGACTAACGACTGTTCGTTTTAAACAATGATCGGGACAACAAGATTTGAACTTGCGACCCCTGCGTCCCGAACGCAGTGCTCTACCAAGCTGAGCTATGTCCCGATAAATAAAATAACCGCCGCCAGCACCTGGCAGCGGTCATCATGATGCACCCAGTAGGAGTCGAACCTACAACCTTCTGATTCGTAGTCAGACACTCTATCCAGTTGCGCTATGGGTGCATTCTCATAACAGCGTTATGAAAAGCGGAAGACGGGATTCGAACCCGCGACCCCCACCATGGCAAGGTGATGTTCTACCACTGAACTACTTCCGCATAACAATAAAACAAATGGAACCATGCCGACTAGAGGATTCGAACCTCCGACCCCCGCTTTACTAGAGCGGTGCTCTGACCAACTGAGCTAAGTCGGCAACATGATGCGGATGAGAGGACTCGAACCTCCATGTCAAAAGACACTAGAACCTAAATCTAGCGCGTCTGCCAATTCCGCCACATCCGCAGCATCTGATTCTGTTCCCTCATCAGACAACTATTAGATAATATCATTTACGCTCAAAAACTGTCAACACTGTTCCGCATTTTTCTTCAATTTTTGCCATTTATTTTTCATTAACCGTGGTTAACTATAGTTCTTACTGTTCAAATTCTGTTTGAAGAAAACTTCCACGTTCGATTGTAAGGGTTGAAATCATTGTGGAACCAGTTCAAACCCCAAAACCGGTCTTTCACTTCGACTTGAAGCCTTAAAGAACAAGTCTTCAAGCTCGTTCGTGTTATAGATTCGGCAACCCCCACCGAATTTACAACACCTTCACTATAGATTTCAATCCTGACACTCTTCCGCTCACATTGCACTGGCAAGTTAACCAACGAAGTTAATAGCGGCGTTACGTGAACACAATCCAGAATCGCCAAGATTAAGCCAATTAAAACTTCTCAAAAACACTCAGTTCAACCAACGAACCAATAATAACACTAATAAAAAACGAATCATGTTGGCCACCATAATGGTAGTCATCACATGATTCGTTTGTTTAAATTGCAGATCAATTAGTCTTCAACGTGCTTTGCGTGGGCGTTTTCTTTAGTAATCTTAGTCACACCATGCATGTAGGGAACCAGCACATCCGGAATGGTAACCGATCCATCTTCATTTTGATAATTTTCCAAAATAGCTGCGACCGTCCGACCAACAGCTAAACCGGAACCGTTCAACGTGTGGACCAAGTGAACTTTACCATCCGCATCACGGTAACGAATTTGTGCTCGACGTGCCTGGAAGTCTTCACAGTTAGAACAACTGGAAATTTCACGGTACGTTTCTTGATGTGGAATCCAAACTTCAAGGTCATGCGTTTCAGCTGCTGTGAAGCTCATGTCACCTGTTGCTAAAGTAATGACGTGATATGGCAAGCCTAATTTTTGCAGAATATTTTCAGCGTTCCCAGTCATCTTTTCCAATTCTTTGTATGACTCTTCTGGCTTAACGTACTTAACCATTTCAACCTTGTTGAATTGATGCATCCGAATTAAACCACGAGTGTCACGACCAGCAGAACCTGCTTCAGAACGGAAACTTGGTGTCAAAGCAGTCACATAAACAGGTAGTTGTGCCTCATCCAGCACTTCGTCGCGGTAGTAGTTCGTCAACGGTACTTCAGCAGTTGGAATTAACGTCAAATCCTGGTCCTGAATCTGGAAAACATCTTCCTTGAACTTAGGAAATTGACCTGTGCCATACATCGATGCTCCATTTACCATGTAAGGTGGAATAACTTCTTCGTATCCCTCTTCTTCATGTTGATCCAACATGAAGTTGTAAACGGCACGTTCTAGTTTAGCGCCCATGCCCATGTAGTAAACAAATCGGGCACCGGAAACCTTAGCGGCCCGTTTGAAATCTAGAATTCCTAAAGCCTCACCAATATCCCAGTGTGCCTTCGGTTCAAAATCAAAGTGAGGAATAGCGCCCACTTTACGGTCTTCACGAGAATAATTTTCGTCCGGGCCGACAGGATCTGAATCGTGTGGGAAGTTTGGTAAACGGGCCATCTTATCGTTGAACTCGTCCAATACCTCAGCCAATTTGGTGTCTAACGTCTTGATATCAGCACCGACTTCGCGCATTTCGGCAATCTGTTTATCGGCGTCTTCATGATTTCTTTTGGCAACGCTGATGGCATCCGAAACCGTGTTCCGTTTAGCTTTTAACTGTTCCGTCTGTTTGAGTAAATCTCGACGCTGTTCATCCAAAGCGATTACGTCGTCAATCTGCTCAGGCTTAATCGCTCGCGTTGCCAACTTTTCCTTAGCTTCATCTGGATTATTACGAATCCGTTTAATGTCTAGCATCTAACTACCTCCATTTTTTTCACAAAAAAACGCCACTCGTCCCATCACAATTGGGACGAATGACGTGAATTCGCGGTACCACCCAAGTTCACCATTGCTGGTGCTCTCGAACATCATAACGACTTTCGCCGTGCGGGATTAACCGCCCACTTAAAACGTTGCTGGAATGATTGCGATCCGGTTCTCATCAACCACCGGCTCTCTTAATCGCAATACTAAATGCAACTGTGTTTAATATCTGTTTATGTCTATGGACAGCTTATAGCAACTAAAAGACTTGTGCAACCCTTATTAACCCAAATTAAGCAGTCGCCAATTGAAGTGTGCTCAATTTTGCATCAATTTGTGCAAGAACGGCATTTGCTGCATCTGGATCTTCAACAAAGTCATACTTATCACCATCGATGCGCATTTTAGGACCATGATCATAATTGTTGTACCAAGCTGTGTAACGATCGTTCAATTGTTTGTAGTATTCGTACAATGAAGGATCGTTATCAATTTGTTCGTATTCACGACCACGTTTTTGAATTCTTTGTAACATGGTATCAAATGAAATGTCGATGTGGATCAAAAGATCAGGGTTCTTTTCATGCGGTGCATCCGGCAATTCCTGCATCATGTTCTCTAATAAGGAATCATAGATATCAACTTCTGTTTCCGTCGAACGACCTAGGTCGGCATTCAAGTGGAAAAGCAATGAATCTTCATAAATTGAACGATCCATAACACTTTCATCATCGGCAAAAGAAGCCTTGATAGAATCCATTCGCTTATTTAAAAAGTAAATTTGAAGCAAAAAAGCGTACTTTTTTGGATCCTTGTAAAATAATGGCAGAATTGGATTATCTTCCACTGATTCATAAAAGGCCTGTGTGTGTAAGTGACTTGCCAATAAATCAGTTAAGCTCGTTTTTCCTGCACCAATCGTTCCTGCTAAAACAATCATGTCTTTATCTCCCCTGATCTCTATCAACCGCACCACAATGCGTGGTCAACCGTGACAGAACGTGTTTATCCTTTAACTACCTACATATTGTATCACGCTCGGAGAATCTCGCCATATATTGTAGCTTACAAATTAAAACGTAATCTTTCTGTCATAACCAAATGGACAACCTTATTTTTTATCAAAACTAGCTATACTAACAAAGATAGCCTTTTCATATTGTGCCCGACCAAAATTAAATATATTTATTTGATGACATTTAGCTTTGAATATAATAAAAACTCGCCGGTACAAATTTTTGTATTCGTACCAAGCGAGTTATATTTTGTTTCACATTTAATTCAATTTGAAATCAATCAATTATTTAATCGAATCATTTTTAGGTGCTACCGGTTCGTCATTCGTCAAATCGTGAGCTGCTGACGTTGCGCTTGCGGTTTTTTTGCCCGTTTGTGCAACCGTCTCAACTGTTGCGCTACTTTCAATATCACCTGAGGCAGCTGAAGCATCAGCAGCCGTGTAACTTTCACCATTTGTTTTTGGCGTCAAGTCAACCTTGTCCAGTGGAATGATATGAGTCCGGTGACGAATCTTGTAATAACCCCACAGGATCAGGAACAGCGGCACACTCATGTATGTTACCAAGATAGCTTGCAAATCGAGTTGTGCAAACGACTTCAAGTTTTGACCAACAATGACGACGACCCCCAGCACAAACGCCAAAATGGGACCAAATGGGAACCACTTTGCATGGTAACGGAGTTCGCTTAACTGATGTCCCTGCTTAAGGAAGGCACGACGGAAACGGTAATGGCTAATCGCAATCCCCAACCAAGCAATGAATCCTGTCAAGCCAGAAGCGGCAACTAGGTACATGTATAACTTTGGCCCAAAGATACTGGTCAAGAACGTTAATAATCCGATAACTGTGGTTCCAACCAACGAAGCCATAGGAATTCCGCGCTTGTTCGTCTTACCAAAGAAGCTTGGTGCGTAGCCTTCGTTTGCTAAGGAATACAACATCCGAGTGGAAGCATACATCCCTGAGTTAGCTGATGAAATAACAGACGTTAGGATAACCGCATTCATCACACTAGCGGCCGCAGCTAACCCTGCCCGACGGAAGACCAACGTAAATGGACTGATGGCAATGTCCGTGGCACTTGAACCCAACAGATCCTTACTTGTATAAGGAATGATGCAGGCAATAACAAAGATTGCCAAAATGTAGAATAACAGAATCCGCCAGAACACTTGGCGAATCGCCTTGGGAATACTCTTTTCAGGTGTTTCACTTTCACCAGCTTCAATCCCAATTAATTCAGTCCCTTGGAATGAGAAACCAGCTACAACGAACACGGAGAGCAATGCTGGCACACCGCCAACAAATGGCGCCTTTTTATAAGTCAAGTTTGAAAAACCAGTTGCGTGACCGCCCATGATACCAAAAATCGTTAAGGTCCCAATGACTAAGAAAATCAGAACTGTGACCACCTTGATAATGGACATCCAGTATTCTGTTTCACCAAACGAACGAACCGATAATGCATTGATAGTAAAAATAATTGCTAATGCGATCATGCTAAAAATCCATGCCGGTACGTTTGGTAACCAAAATTGCATAACTAAGGCCGCCGTCGAAACATCCACGGCTAACGTAATCGCCCAGTTAAACCAGTAATTCCACCCCATCGCAAATCCTAATGCGGGATCCACGAACTTAGTCGAATATGCCGCAAATGAACCAGTCAGTGGCATGTATGTTGCCATCTCACCCAAGCTGGTCATTAAGAAGTAGACCATAATTCCAATTGCCACATAAGCAACCAAAGCACCGCCAGGGCCAGCTGCTGAAATTGCGGAACCGGATGCAACGAACAACCCTGTTCCAATACTGCCACCTAACGCGATCATTGATAAATGTCGCGTCTTCAATTCGCGGCGAACCGCGCGATTCTCATTTTCTGCCATATCGAGTTCCTCCCATTTTCTAAAGAGAAGCACTTGATGTAATCTGAATAAATAAAAGGCCGGTTTGTTTATCATGCACAAAGACACGCTAAACAAACCGACCGTCAAATTCATCCTGGTCAATCGTTAGATAGCGCTCCGTGGCGTTTTTATTTACCACGACAGTTCGTTGATTATTCACCAACGTCCCAACAAGATACTGATACAGCAGTAGCTCATTTCGGCGACGCACCCTTTAACCAAGCGTTACAGAACCTGTACGTTCTCAACTTGGCGACTCATGATTGTCGCAACCTCTTCATTCGATATAACCAGAGTATAAAAAGAAGCCCCGCAAATTGCAAGGCTTTTAGCAAAAGTGAAAGCGTATTCATGAAATCAATCAGCTATTTACCCGAGAAAACGCTAATTTTCTCCATGGATAAGTGCCTTTAGCTTGGCAGTGAAATTCGGATAGTTCACCGTACTTTCATTCCAATCAACAGTCGGGATAATTTGTGACTGAAAAATATGGACCAAAATCCGATGAACCGACGTTTCTTGTAACACATGTTTATACTGCTCGTCTGCGGCAACAAAAATATCTGTCAACACCTGTGTGCCACGGTTAGCCAGTGGTTCAACATCATCGAACACCCGATCAATCAAGCCATTATTGGGATATGTTTGAATATCGCCCTCTGTCGCTACCACCGCATCCCAAACAGTAATTTGACGTGAATTACGCCCCAACGTAAATCCACCCTGATTACCAGACACGGATCTAACTAGACCAGCAACGACCAATTTGCGAATGATTTTTCGCATATAAGTTTGTGAGCCACCCAATCTAGTGTGAATGACTTCAGATGTGATGGGTACGTTCGTATCTTGGGTTGCGAGTAACGCTAAAATACATGCGGCTTGCTCAAAGCCCCTCGTTAATTGCATAATTTCTTCCTAACCTAATTATCACGATAGAGATAACTTACCACTGCCATCATAGCATACCAAACAGTAATGATAAACGTAACTCAACCATTAACATCGACCACATTTTACTGATTCAATGCAAAATCATTTGGTGTTAACCGAAAAAAACGCTCTGTTTTCCCTGGTGCAAAAAAATCAGTTGCCGAATGCTGAATCTCATGATCAAATTGAAAACCAAACCGCTCAAAAATACGCGCCGAGCGTTCATTGTCTGAAAAATAAGATCCCCACACTGCTTGTAACCCTTGGTCAAAGCCATAAGTTAGGACCGCCATCACCGCCTCAGGCATATAGCCGTGACCCCAAAAATTTTCGTTAAGCATGTAGCCAATGTCCCGTTCACCGTGCACCAATGCGCCATCATGTCCTGTTCTGCCGTAGAGTCCAACGGTACCAATAATTTGGCCCTCTTCCTGACGGGTAACGCCCCAAATCCAGCGTTGCCCCAATGTTTGACGCATCAAAAAACGTGCTTCAAATTCATTATGAACCGGCTGAAAACCTGCTGGCATCGCAACACGCGGATTTCCAACAATTTGAGTAAAAGCCGATAAATCAGATTCTCGAATACTTCGTAGCTCTAAACGTGCCGTTTTTAATGGTATTGCCATCCTCATTACCTTCCAATCAATTTTGCCGTTACATCATGAATTAGTTGCACTCCGTCATCATTGGGCTCTATCATAAACACGAGGTGAATGTCATGCAAATTGTCAAAAAAATGTTAAACCAACACAGCTATTATAAGGGTTTTATGCAAGATCGACCCGGTCAACAAGGTCAAACCACTTTTCCAACTATCGTAATTGTGCCTGGTGGTTCATACACCCATATTCCTGAAGCACAAGCTGAAAGTGTCGCTTTAACCTTCTTTGCCAAGGGTTTCAATGCCGTCTACTTGCGGTATTCCTTCGTCGGCGAAGTCACACCCCTACTGCCAGCACCGATAGTTGAACTCGGTCAAACGATTAGTCAACTCAAGCAAAATCCTGATTGGCCAATCGATGCCAACGCTGTCATTCCATTTGGGATGTCAGTTGGTGGTCACATTGTGGCACTCTACAATGATTACTGGTCCTCATCATGGTTAAGCGAGGCCACCGGTGCCACCGCCAGCGTGTTGGAACCAGCCGGCGCCATCCTTGGTTATCCCGTTATCAGCCCATTATTAGGTTTTCCCAAGGATGAAAAAACCATTGCACAATGGACTGATGATCCAACTAAATATGCAGCTGAACAACACGTCACCGTGAAAAATAAGCCAGTTTTCGCTTGGGTTACTAACGAAGATCAAGCAGTTCCTGTAACAAATACATTATCGTACGTTCAGGAAAGTTATAATCACAACTTACCACTTGAACTCCATGTTTTTAACCACGGACCACACGGCTTGGCGCTTGCCAACAATGTTACCGCCTGGAAACCAGGGACAGATTTGCCACACGTAGCCCACTGGTTACCTTTAGCCATCGAATGGATAAACGATTTACTCGACAAGTAAGTTGTCTTCACGTTAAGTTAATAGGCTATTTTTGACAAGCCATTTACAAAATTCGCACCGCAAATAAACAGTAAAACGGACATTCAGGGGAAAATCTGAATGTCCGTTTTACTGTGCGAAGGTGATTTTACTTAACGTTAAATCAGTGAATCAATAAATAAGTACTGTCTGTGTCCCCTTAATAACAATGACACACCACAATACGAAATGATTAACTGATCTGATATTGTGATCGGTCACGCAATATTTTTAGTTCTCTACGTTTTGATCTAACACAGCCACAAAGTGTTCAAAGTATTTACTCAACTGTGTGATTTCTTTGAGACTCATTTTTTCAAGAATCGCTGCGACCGTTTTCTTTTCGTGAACATCTAATTCTTTGATCACCCGTTTCCCCTTGAGTGTAAGGTGAATAAAATGCTGGCGCCGATCATCCGGACTGACTTCAACTTCAATTAAACCAAATTGTAACAACGTCTTTATTTGTGTTGAAATTGCGCCCTTGGTAATATGATTTTGTTTTGCCAACACGTCTAAAGTAATCCGATCATTTTTTGCAATCTGACTAAGCAAGGATAGTCCACGCCATCCAACACCAAGACTTTTTCCAATGCATTTTAAATGTTGCTCAACTTTGAGAAAATCACGTAGATAACTTTCATCCATCATTTCAATTACAATTTGTGCAGCGGTCTGCTGTTTTGCCATATTTAAACTTCCTAATAATGTGTCCAGAGTGGTTTGCGTCTATAAATTAGTGTTTTAAAAACCAAACGATTCAAACAACACTTCAACTCATTATTTTCGTCCAATTTGCTCAACACTAAATGAATGTCATCAGTCGGCATAAACTTCTTTCTTCAAGAAAAGATCTGAAAAGTTACGCAATATAGACCGTGCGTCACAGTAACCAGCGATAAACATGTATGAGGCAAGCATTTACGATGTATTAAACAATAATGAGTTATTGTACTGTTTGTTTCAGTACCTAAAATATTACTTCTCGTGCGTGGCATTTCTTATCAAATATTTCAAACTCAACAAGATTGTTGACAAGGTCGTAACGGATTATGCTTTTTACAGTTTCATCTTTCGACTAGCAACTTTGCTTTCAGACATTGCAGCAGCATCTGATTAGAGTTCTCTGTGCACTGTTGTGAAAGTTTCACATTCCCTGATTTAGTAAGCCTTTGGAGCCCTTTTTATAATTGAAATTATGAGTTAAAAATTAATGTTCAAAACACTAGCCTTTTGTAAGTAAACCGTGTAAAATGCTTCTTCGTGGTCGACAAAATGACCTTTTCATCAGGCAGTGACCAGCCAATGAAAAGTGTAACTGATGAGGAGTTACCCACCCATAATATGGTCACTGTCATGATTCCTCGTGAATCAACCTGGCTGCTATTAGCAGCACATTGCGCGTGTCATAACACAGATAAGCCATTGAACGTAAATTCGATATCGTTTAATGAACTGTCCTCGTTATGTCACCAATAAAAAGGAGCGAGTCTCATGACAACATCAACGCTTAACGTAACTCTACACTTCGCAGAAATGAACGACCTACCAGCAATTAAGGACATCATTACTGATGCCCGTGACTTCTTGGCAGAACAAGGAATCAACCAATGGCAAGATGGTTATCCAGAAGACAGCGTCATCGCTGGTGATATTGATCGCGGCGAAACCGTTGCTTTAAAAGACGACGAAGGCACAATTTTAGCGATTGCTTCTCTCGTGAAAGGTATCGATCACCCATATGAAGCAATCACGGATGGCACATGGCGTGTAACTGGCACAGAAACAAATTACGTATCTATTCACCGCGTTGCCATGGCTAAAGCATCTCGTGGTCATCACCTAACACATGATTTCTTTGATCTCATGTTGGAACAGATCCGTCTCGACCCAGACGTTGAGAGCGTGCGGCTTGACACTCATCCGCAAAACTTTGGCATGCAACATGTAATCGAAACGAATGGTTTTTCATACATCGGTTTGGTGCCCGTCACGGGCGGCCAGCCAGACGAACGAAATGTCGCTTATGACATGGTCTTGGACCGTTAATTGAATATGCACGAAAAAAGACAATCAGCGATTTTGCTGATTGTCTTTTTTCGTAACTACCTATGTTATCTGTTATCCAGCACTAGCCTTAACAACGAAAAACTTCATGACCCAGCTCTCGTTTAACAACTTTACCCACTGTGGAAGCACAAATCTAGTTTGCGTCCACTCACCTCTTTTTAATGTTCTTCTAATGCAGTATACTGTTTTCATGCATATAAAAAGGAGTGAGCCATTTGAGTACTGAAATTACACCTGATCAAATTCGCCGTTACGAAAGCGAATTGTCAGAACGCAAGGACGCCTCTGTTTTGGAACGAGCCGTTAAGAAGAACGGTATCCTAGCAACTGCCCAAGACGACATTGCTAATGTCAACATGACACCAATCTTTTCCATTGATTTGGACACTGGTCATGTCGCTAACCAGAAGCAAAGTGGGCGTTGCTGGATGTTTGCCGCATTGAACACCATGCGCCACGCTATGAAGGATACCTTCAACCTGCCTGGTGACTTTGAATTATCCCAAAACTACACCTACTTCTGGGACAAGTTCGAAAAGGCTAACTACTTTTACGAAAATGTCATCAATACGGCCGACAAGCCATTAGATGACCGTAAAGTTGCCTTCTTGATGGAAACGCCTCAACAAGACGGTGGTCAATGGGACATGATTTGTGCCATCATTGAAAAATATGGGGTTGTGCCACAATCTGCAATGCCAGAAACCTTTAACTCATCTGCTTCTGGTCAAATCAACAGTTTATTAAACCTGAAGTTACGTAAAGATGCCGTTGAATTCCGTGAACTGGTTGCTAACAAGGCTAGCCGCGCAGAAATTGACGAAATGAAAGATCGTAAGTTACAAGAAGTTTATCGCATCTTATCTTACAGCTTCGGTGAACCTGTCACTAAGTTTGATTTCGAATACCGTGACAGTAACAAGGAATACCATATTGATCGCGATTTAACACCTAAAACATTCTACGACAAGTATGTTAAGTGGGATCTGTCTCAATACGTTTCTATCATCAATGCGCCAACTGATGACAAGGAATATAACAAGACCTACACCGTTGAAATGTTAGGTAACGTTGTCGGCGGCCGTGAAGTTAAACATTTGAACGTCTCAATGGAAGACTTCAAACAAATGGCCATTGCACAATTACAAGCCGGTCAAAGTGTTTGGTTCGGTTGTGATGTTGGTCAAAGTTCTGACCGTAAGAACGGCATCATGGATACTAAAGTTTACGCTAAGGATGAATTATTCGACGTTGACTTCTCCATGAGCAAAGCTGAACGATTGGACTACGGTGAAAGTCTGATGACTCACGCCATGGTATTGACTGGTGTTGACCTTGTCGATGGCAAGCCAACTAAGTGGAAGGTTGAAAATTCATGGGGCGATAAAGTTGGTGACAAAGGTTACTTTGTTATGAGCGATGCCTGGATGGATGAATACTGCTACCAAGTAGTTGTTAACAAAAACTTCATGCCTGAAAACCTGCAAAAGGCTCAGGAACAAGCGCCGAAAATGTTACAGCCTTGGGATCCAATGGGTGCCTTAGCTTAATAAGTGCATATTTAATGTATGATAAAAACTGTGAGTTTAGTGCTCACAGTTTTTTGTTTGCCATTTTCCACGGCCCTTTACTTTTTCTTTTCTAGCTTTTAAGCTCTCTTTATGTTGCGTTCAATATGATTAATCATGTTCCAAAGCAATCGAAATGAACTAAACATCTTGTGTTCGAATGGAGTGATCGATATGTTAAAGGATTCTCGTGATTTAATTTCAGCAAAAGTTATTGTGGCACAATGCCCTACCCTTGTGGCCGAAACAGAAACCGGTCAAAAGTTTGAAGTGAACGTCACACGCCAACAAAAACGTGATCCATTGTTTTGGGCCACCATCGCTGACATTTTACGTGAAGGGATCTGGGTACCCGTTACCAAAACTTATCACCAACTCTGTGACAACGGTTGGCTAGTTAATCCATCCAGTCGCTTGGTTCCAGCGGTCGCATCGGAGGGCATTTTCGACTACAATAATCAAAAGTAATCCAATACCCAAATAAATTTACATTTGATAAAACAAGTTTAACAACTAGAGAATTCTTATCTTCGAGGGGGAGACAAATTATGCAACAACTTGCGCGAGGCTTAATTGTTGAAGATGACCACACTGTGTCAGACAGCATCAAGGAATTACTCACCGACGTGATTACCTGCGACCAGGCGTTTGATGGTGAAGATGGTGAATTCATGGCCACTCAAGGAATTTACGATCTCATCATCCTCGATTGGATGCTGCCACTGGAAAGTGGTCTGGATGTTCTCAAGGCCATTCGGGAACAACACTTAGACGTCCCCGTCCTATTTTTAACCGCCAAGGATGGCTTGGATGACAAAATCCGTGGTTTTAACTTAGGCGCAGATGATTATCTCACCAAGCCTTTCCATCGTGAAGAACTTTTATTAAGAGTGCGAGCACTACTAAAACGTAGTGGTAGCTTTCTAAACGAAAACATTCTGACTATGGGCAGCATCAGTATTAATTTACAAAACCATGCTGTTACTGTTAATGACAAACCTGTGCAATTGAACGGCAAAGAATTCGACTTGCTGGTGTACTTTATTCAAAATCAAGGAACGATTGTGACCAAGGACCAAATTTTTGATCGCCTTTGGGGATTTGATTCTGAAACATCCATTACAGTAGTCGAAGTTTACGTTTCAAACCTCAGAAAGAAACTCAAGCCAACCGGTGCGGATGCATACATCAAAACATTGCGTAACGCTGGTTACCTTGTGGGAGCAGAACAGTGAAAACGAAACAAGCACAACACGCCTTCGGCAAACAACAATGGTGGCTATTTGTCAGCGAACTCATCAGTTTCGCCGTCATCTTTCTCACATTGGGCACTATCTTATGGCAGGTTTTTCAACCCTCCATTTACCAAAGTGTCACGCGCGGAATCAAGGTGCAACGTCAAATATTGCTTGGACAACGTGTAACTGGCGGTCCGGCTAGCCAGGACGCATACCGGGCCATTGCTTTTCGGACGTCCCTGCTGGTCTTTGACTCAGACGGTACACTCATCAATGGCAATCCGATGGCCGGCACACCAAATGCAAATAACTCAGCTAACCAGCCAAAAAAGAAGAAAAAAAATGGTTCCCAAAACGATTATGTTAACGTGCTTCAACAAATTAAACTCAATCCACATCATTTGAATGAACTGCGCGACATTCGCGTGAACGGCCAAAACAACTTTCGCACGATGACAATCAAAGTTCCAGCTGCCAACAATGCATTGGGTTATGGCGGCTACTATGTAATGATTGTGACTAACACCGATTCCGAACACGTTTCTGTCGGTGTATTCAAACGCACACTATTGTGGACGATGGTAACCTTCTGGTTAATTTCAATCTTGCTGAGTTATGTGCTGGCTCGTCTCAATATGCGGCCAATTCTGCGATCTTGGCAACGACAGCGCGAATTCGTCGCCAATGCTGCACATGAATTACGAACACCACTGACTGTCATCCAAAACAAACTCGAAATGATGTTAACCCGTCCAAATGATAAGGTCATGGATCAAACTGAACAAATCACCATGTCCCTTTCTGAAGTAAGACGTTTGAATTCGCTAACCAGTGATCTACTGTTACTAGCGCGTTCAGATTCGGATATGACACAGATTCGAACTGAGTCTGTCGCGATGGCACCATTTTTAGAAACAGTCATTCAACCGTACTCAGAAATCGCAGACAGCCAGGATAAACACTTTGAGGAGAACATTCAGCTTGACCGTGATTTAGTGATCGACAAGCAACGAATCCACCAATTGATTGTCATTTTCTTGGACAACGCGCTGAAATACACCGAGGCAGGTGCAACCATCAGCTTTTCAGCTCGACTCGTTAGCAATCGTTGGGAACTTCAAGTAAAAGACACGGGTATCGGCATCAAAGATCAAGATAAAGCGCACGTTTTTGACCGCTTCTATCGCGTCGATAAGTCCAGAAGTCGTGCAACAGGTGGCAATGGTCTCGGCCTCTCCATCGCTAAGTGGATCATTGACAGTCACCGCGGCAAAGTCACTATCACTGACAATCATCCACAAGGAACCATTTTTACCATTAGCTTCCCTCTAACAAAGCCAAAAAAATAAGGGGTTTCCGACATGTGCTCACGCAAATGTTGGTAATCCCTTTTGTTTTACTTAAAAATTACAAAATCTGTTTATTAATCACATTTAAATGCTCATCGAACGTATAGTGGATTGGCTCCGCATTGGGTACCTCGACCTTGCTAATGTCTGCGTCACTAACATGATCCAAATACTTGATCAACGCTCTCAGCGTGCTGCCATGAGCCACAACCAGTTGATTGTGACCATCAAGCAGACGTGGTGCGACTTCGTCCACCCAGTATGGTATCAAACGGTCATAGGCCATGGCTAAACTTTCACCACGAGTCAAAATCGTCTTTGGAAAACTAGCGTATCGTCGATCGTACAAATGATCTGGCTGGTCCAAAAGTGGCGGCACAACATTGAAACTTCTGCGCCACTTGGCCACCTGGTCTGCGCCGAACTGAATTCGTGTTTGATCTTTATTAAGTCCACGTAAGGCGCCATAGTGACGCTCATTTAACCGCCAACTTTTGTGTTCAGGAATCCAAAGTTGATGAATCTCGTCCAGGACTAGGTGGGTGGTTTGTATCGCACGTTGTAGCAAAGAAGTGTGCACATCTGTAAATTGTAACCCAGTTGCTGCCAGAATTTTGCCAGCCTGCTGTGCCTGCTCGATTCCCTTAGGTGTCAACGGAACGTCAGTCCACCCTGTATAAATATTGTCACGATTTGCCGTGCTCTCACCATGACGAATAATAACCAACTCTACCATTTCTCTCATCCCAACTCGTCTTAATTCTTCCACTTAGCCTGACGTGTTATTACTTCACATCAACTATCGTACCATGCCAGTAAGGTGAAGTGAAACTAGTTCAAACAAAAAAAGAACCGCCACAAGGACGATTCTTTTAATTAAATTCAATTTAGAAGTGGATGTATCCAGCAGCTTCGCTAGCAGAGATAGTCCGTGCGTTGTAAGCCTGACCATTGAAGTTACCTTCAATGATGTTAACCGTGCCGTTACCGTTAACGCCAGTAACGTAAGCAACGTGCATGTAGCCAAAGAATGCAACTGAACCGGCAGTTGGTGTTTGGTTAACTGCAACGCCACGGGCAGCAGCGTTAGCACCCCAGGCGTTACCATTACCAAGGTAGGCCCACTTAGAACTGGAAACACCTTCAGCTTGTAAGATACCAGCTACAAATGCAGTACATTGACCAGCTGGGTAACCTTGAACACCGCTGTAGAAACCGGCAGTACCGGCAGCCTGAGCACCACCAAAGGCAGCTGTAGTGGCAGCAGGTGCTGGCGTGTTAGTTGTTGCAGGTGCTGCTTGAGAAGCAGGTGCCTGTGAGGCTTGTGATGCTGGGGCTTGAGAAGCGGCCTGACTAGCAACACTAGTTGCTTGAGAAGCAGGTGCCTGTGAGGCCTGAGATGCAGGTGCTTGGCTAGCTTGTGATGCTTGGCTTGCCTGTGAAGCAGGAACTTGGCTAGCTTGTGATGATTGACTAGCTTGTGAAGCTGGTGCTTGACTAGCAGCTTGTGAAGCAGTACCAGTTGTGTGTAGTACTTGGCCAACCATCAAAACGTTAACATTTGAAATGCCGTTTAAGGAAGCCAAGTCAGAAACTGACTTACCTGTTTTAGAAGCGATGGCGTTTAACGTGTCACCAGCAACAACTGTGTAGTCACCGTTAGCATCTGCACTCGTAGCTGATGTTGCGGCTTGACTTGGAGCCTGACTAGCAGTTGGCGCAGCTTGACTAGCTTGTGATGATGACGTCTTGCTGTCATTATCATCAGGAATAATCAAGTCCTGATCAACATAGATTAAGTTGGCATCAGTCAAATGGTTCGCCTGTACAATAGCATCAACAGTCGTGTGGTTTTTTTGTGCGAAAGCCCACACAGTGTCACCTTTAATTGATTTTACAGTTGAAGCATTAGCTGATAGTTGAACACCAGCCAAAACGCTGGCAGCACCAGCAGTTGTTAATAATACGTTTTTAATAGACTTTTTCACGTTATTCACTCCTAAACAATTCATCCCGTTTGAACGACTCTATGTAGCAATTACTGTGATTAATACTAGTCTTCGCGTGTAACAGGTCCATACCAGCCATATAACACTTTATTACAAATGTTACAACAGAGTTACGCTGCTCTATGAAAAGCCCTTGAAAACGCGGTTTAGCGCAACTTATTGTCAAACATGCGGACACAAAAAAATTAAGAAAAAGTGAAGTTGTTACGAATTCACTAAGGATCAAACCACTTTTTGAATCAAAACCATCATGATTGGGACCACGATAAGTGACATTAATGTCGTTTCTGTAACCATAATTGACGCAAAATCAGCGTCTGCATGATACAACTTGGCAACCACAGGTGCGTTTGTCATTACCGGCATACAAGACTGCAGAATGAAAACTTGCTTCATCAGTGTCGGCATATCTGCATGCATAACAAGTAATATCATCAAAACCGGCGCGAAGATGAACCGTCCGGACAAGACGCCCAAGCTGTTTCGATTCAACCGCATATTCTTAAGGCCTGCATTGTACACGGAAACACCGATGAAAAGCATGGATAACGGTATCGTCAAACCGCCCAGATACGTAAACGTTTGGTTCAAAAACTTTGGCAAATGCACGTTGACCAAGACCAGCACAACCCCAATCATGAATCCGATCAGTGGTGCAGAGAAGATTTTTCGCAAAATCATGCCAAACGTGAGATGCTCTCCGACTGACCCATCACGTTGAATAAAGTAGACGCCGATCGTCCAAAAGATCGTCGTATTGGCCATGTAGTACACCAACACATACGGTAAGCTCTTACTACCAAAGATGGCCATGTTAATTGGCAGCCCGACGAACACTGTGTTTGAGTTAAAAAACATGGATGTAAACAGGCCCCTGCGGCTTGGATCAATCCGAAGGACATATACCAGTCCCCACGCAAGAATCATCAGCAACATCATTGAAATGACAGGGAAACGTAAATCAGGCAATAAGGCATACAATTCGCGTTTGGAAAAATCCCGTGTAATAGAAATAATCATGTATGCGGGCAAAGCTATCTGGGTGACCAACTTAGCCAACAATCTCGTTGAGTTCTCATTGAACCACCCTTTGCCTGCGAGGACATATCCCACAGCCACCATCAGAATAATAATTAAAACACCCTGTGCACTTTCAAAAAAGATTCCCATGAATTTACAGTCATTCTTTCTGTTAGTTAATATTTTAGTTAATGATTTCTAGTATAGCACTCCCCTTTAACGTGATTAAATGGCAAAAAACACCACGTATTGTCGACAAGTGACAATGCGTGGTGCTTACAATTTTGATCGTTAATTACTGTTGTTTTTGTTTTCGTGAACGTGGCCGCCGGGTAAATAGCGCTTTTAAATTGCGGCGCATAACCTGGAAAAACGTCAATGAGCGAACAATATGATCTGCATCAACATGATTACGAATGGCACGAAGCACAGCTTTGGGGTGTCGCGAAGAGAACTTGTAAGTCCCGTTCCGAGTTGTTTGAAGCGCATAACGAGGAATCACTTTACCCTTGAACATCACGGAGGCAATCACTAAATCGACATCCTCCCATGGAATCTGGATAAACTTATTGCTGTCACGATCGTTGTAAAACTCGAAGGCCTTATCACCGACCATAATCTTGCCGTAGTCGCCCATCCCCATATAGGAAGTGCCATCGATAACCATTTCAACCTTTGTATTCAGTGATTCAACCATGTTCTTCTCTCCTAACCTGTATTCAAACGCCTATCCGCATCATACTACGTTAACCACCATTTTCAAACGCAGCAACAATAACCTATTTATAATGCCAAGGGCACTTACTTCCGGTTGCCCGAAAATGAGTGCCCCTAACAAACCGTAACTTTTGATTAAAGCCAACCAACCACGTGGAGTAAAATACCAACGATGAAAATACCAAGAATGATAATGATTGGTGAAACTTTCTTCTTTAATAGCCACATACATAAGAAGGTCAGTAACAAGGCAGCCAAACCTGGAATCAATTGATCCAAGTTATCTTGCAATGTCGTTACTTTAACTTTGTCTAATGACAAACCTTTACCTAATTGGTACTCAGTCAAGGCCTTGTGGATACCAGCAGCACCACTTGGGAGATGGTTCCAATCGATGAAGGCACCTTTTTGTTGAGTAATCCGTGAAACAACGGGCTTGAAGTCAATCTTAACCCAACGTTGAATCAAGGCTCCAATAACAAACATCCCCATCATGGAAGCACCACGGGTAACCTTTTGTAGTAAACCACCAGATAAGTCATCAGTGATTCGTGAACCAGCACGGTAACCAAATTCCTGGGTGTACCACATGAATGCCCAACGGATTAAGTTCCAAAGAACGAAGAACAGTATTGGTCCAACAATGTTACCAGCAATCGCCAATGAAGCACCTAAGGCACCGACAATTGGACGAACGGTGTACCAGAAGACTGGGTCACCAACACCGGCCAAAGGCCCCATCATCCCAACTTTAACCCCTTGAATGGCAACGTCGTCAACTGGCGCACCATTGGCACGATCTTCTTCAAGTGCTAGCGTAACACCAAGAATTGGTGAAGCTAAGTATGGGTGAGTGTTGAAGAATTCCAAATGACGTTTGTATGCGGCAATTCGGTCTTCTTTTTTCGTATATAACTTGTTCAGGGCAGGCATAAGTGAATATAGCCAACCACCGTTTTGCATACGTTCATAGTTCCAAGAACCTTGGATGAACGTTGACCGCCAAGCAACCTTTAAACGGTCGTTTCTTGTTAAACTAATCTTTTTAGTATCAGTTTTATTATCAGCCATTTTCGTTTCCCTCCCCTAATTTTAATAGTCGTCCAATATGTCGCCTAACGGATCACCGGTGTTATTGTTGCCACCGCCTCCGTTACCGCCATTTGAACCATGTTCATCAAGCTTCAAGTACATCAGGGCCATGGAAAGGCCGATAGTACCAATAGCAATTAGAGTCAGGTCAGTCAATGCAGCAAGTGCAAAACCAATCGCGAAGAAAGGCCAAACTTCGGAAGAAGCCATCATGTTGATAACCATGGCGTACCCAACGGCAACAACCATGCCACCACCAATGGCCATCCCATCTGATAACCACTTAGGCATTGCTTCCAACATTGCCCGCACTTGTGAGGCTGGGATAATCAGCAGTAATGCTGCTGGAATCGCAATCCGCAAACCTTGTAAACAGATACAAACTACTTGCCACATATTAATTGTGCGGTAGTTACCTTTTTCGGCCGCAGCATCCATAACATGGATAATAGCAACCGTGATGGTACGAACAATCATGGTTAGGAATAAACCGGCAACGGCCAGTGGAATCGCAATCGCGATAGCTGAACCAATACCTGCGCGTCCTTGACCACCTTGAACCAAAATAATAGCAGATGCGACTGATGCCAATGCGGCATCGGGTGCAACAGCGGCACCAATGTTTGCCCAACCTAAGGCAATCATTTGAAGGGAACCACCCAAAATAAGTCCGGCTGTCAATTGACCAGTAACCAAACCAATTAACGTACAAGCGATTAAGGGTTGATGAAATTGAAATTCATCCAAGATTCCTTCCATGCCGGCAAAGAATGCAACGATTACAATCAGAATCATTGATATAGCAGACATTTGAAAATCCTCCTATCTATGTGATAAAAATTATGAATTTTGTAGTTCTTTACGAGCTTTTTCAACGATGTCGTCCATGTTGGCTGATGAATCATCCGGCACTTTCCGAACATCGAACTTAATGCCCGCTTGCTTAAGTTTATCGAAGGTCTCAACGTCTTCTTTACCAAGTGACAGAACCTTGCTGACAGCAACTTTGCCAGCTGAGTGAGCCATTGAACCGATATTCAACGTCTTGATATCCACACCACCTTGAATGGCACGTAATGCGTCTTCTGGTGTTTCAAACAAAACCAACGCCTTTGTGGCACCAAAACGAGGATCCTTGGCAACCTCAATCATCTTGTCGACTGGGATAACGTTGGCTTTAACACCCGGTGGTGTTGCCTCAACAATCATATTCTTACGTAACTTATCCTTAGCAACATTATCTGAAACAACGATAATGCGGTCTGGATTAACAGAACGGGTCCAAGCAGTGGCAACTTGCCCGTGAAGCAGACGTGAGTCGACACGCACCAATCCAAACTTGATGTGCCCATCGCCTAAGACTGTTCCTGGTGCTATTGCGGCTTTTGGCTGGTTACTGCCAGCGTCAGCCTTGGAAGCCTCTTCCTTTGGCTGTAACGACTCTGGCTTGATGCGTACACCATCTTTTGCCGTTTGTAGGATATGCGCAGCAATTTCATGTGCGTTATCCATTGTCATCCGAGAACCGTAAGCTTCAATGACCATTGGCAAGTTCATGCCGGTCACAATAGCCCACTTATCCTTGTGTTCTTCAAACAGGCTGTTTGCCTGATTAAATGGTGTTCCACCCCAAAGGTCGATCAGAATCAACACTTGATCTTGATCATCAAACGTCGATACTGCTTTTTCGAACTTGGCGTGGACATCATCTGGGCCTTCACTTGGCAGCAAGGTGACCGTTTGCACGTTCTCCTGTTTGCCGAAGATCATTTCACCTGATTGGTAAATACCTTCAGCAAAGCCGCCATGACTGGCTAAGATAATCCCTACCATGTGTGTCCCTCCTAAATTAATAAAATGTGAAGCCATTAATTATTCGCAACGTTTAGTTTTAACTAAACGCTACCGGAAATCAAATCAGATGCCTTCCTGCGCCAACAACGCCATTAAATCGCGTTTTTTATCCGTTGGCACCTTTCGTACTTCCAATTCGACGCCCGCATTGTGCAATTCGCGGAAAGTCTGTGCATCATCCCCACCAATTGCTACGGCATCCGTCACCATTTTTTTGCCATCTGTAAAGCTCAGGCTACCGATGTTAACGGATTTAATCTCGACGCCACTTTTAACAACGCGCAACACATCGCGTGGTGTTTCAAACAACAAGAACGCTTTGACTTGGTCAAACCGTGGATCCTGATAAACTGAAATCAATTTATCAACCGGAATCACATTAACCTCTACACCAGCTGGCGCAGCTTGCGTGATTAACGTCTTCCTCAAGTTGTCCTTAGCAACGCCATCTGACACGACCAGGATCCGATCTGGAGAGATTGCCTTTGTCCAAACCGTTGCCACCTGGCCATGCAGTAATCGTGAATCAATTCTTACCAACCGAATGTCCATGCTCATTAGTTGACCTCCTCGTCAGGTGTCGTTAAATCCAAATGTTTAACGCCCGCTTTAGCGATTTCTTCTAAGTGCGGGATCACCTGATCCAATGTTTGGTTGCGAACGGTATACGCCTCAATCAGCATTGCCAGATTTAAACCAGTGATTAGACCCATCCGGTCCGTGTGCTCGGCAACGATCCGACTAGCAACATTAAACGGTGATCCACCCCACAAATCTACGAGGAACAACACCTGATCATCATCGTCAAAACTTGCCAGCGTTTGGTCAAACTTCTTTTTCAAGTCATCTGGACCTTCGTCTGGCATGAACGTCACAGTGGCCACTTTTTGCTGATCACCGAAAATCATTGTGGCAGACTGCTTAATGCCGTCCGCAAAGCTACCGTGACTGGCTAAAACAATTGCTAGCATTTCGTGTGCACCTCCCTTCACGACTCAATCGGGAACAATGTCAATTATATGGCATAAGATTGACTTTTTCACTACATACGTATTATAGCTGTTAATTGATTGTCAGTAAAGCGCTTACAATCTTGTTTACAAAAATCCGTTGAACCCATCTTGATATGTACGTGAAAGCTTGTCCCTAATATCTTAAGCACGTGACTAGCATACCGTAGTGAAGCGCTTACATCAAGTACAAATTACCCCCTAAGTGTCCGAAAAGTTTCAAAATGGACTAGACAGGTTGATAGACGGGCATTTTCCGTTTTTTAAAAAATTTTGATTTTTTTGATAAGTTATCTGCCTTTTATCTGAACCTCTTTTAGCGCGTTTAAAAGATGGTGTCTAGTGCTCTCGCTTTCGTGTTTTCAAATATGAATATTAGTCCTTTTGTGGCCTATTTACAGTACAGGGTGTTGTGTGTTCGTTAATTAAAGAAATTAAAGGAGACAACGTCTTGAATCATCATAAGACGCTATCTCCTTTAGCTTTGTCACATGTTTAATTGAAAAATCAATCGTAACCTGTCGGCAATTAATCTTGTAATGCAAGTTGATCCGCATCTAAAATCGCAATTTGATTACCGTGACCCTTCTTTAACCAACCAGCTGTCTGAAATTCATTTAATTTACGACTAATTGTTTCCGGTGTAGTTCCCAAGTATACGGCTATTTCCTTCTTTTGGAGCGGCAATGTGAACATTGTCTGCGCTGGAAAACTTGCAGCCGTTTCGACTAAATAGTCGGCCAGACGACCGCCAATTGAACTCGTGGTCACACTTGTTGCCTTACCCTCTAGTTGACTGATTCGTTTGCCGAATTCATTAAGGATACCTAGAGCTAGTTGCGGCGCCCTTGCCAACAACGTCTGAAAGTCCGAACGCTGAATCGAGCACACCTGTGTTGGCACCAATGCTTCCGCATAACTTGTCCGTGTAACCGGATTGAAAAGCGCCGCCTCGCCGTCGAAATCCCCCGACTGAAGTAAGTATAATAATTGTTCACGTCCATTTGCAGCTAGTTGATAAACTTTGGCCTGACCAGCGGCAATAATGGTCAACTGATTAGCCTCGTCGCCAGCGTTAAACAGCGTTTCGCCCTTTTCATAAACATGTTCATGAACAATGGCGCTCACCTGCTGCAATTCAACCGTCGTCAATTGCTTAAAGATTGGTACCAGTTGAATACAATCGTGTGTGCCCAGTTTCTGTTCCCGCATCTTGGCACCTCCTCATATACAAGATATTGTAACAGGTAAATTCCAAAGTAAACTTGATTTGGATCAAGTGTGTAAAATGCTTTGTTTTAGTAAGCATATCTGTTACACTAAATAGTAATCGTTACAGTTCTTGGTAACAAGTATTATTATCGTCATATTAAGTTAGTCAATTTTAGGAGGAATGAATTCAGTTTATGGCAAAAAAATCTAAGATTATTAAAGAACAACGTATTGAAGCTACAGTTGCGAAGTACGCTGATCAACGTGCTCAAATGAAAGCGGCTCATGACTACGCTGGGCTCGCCACCCTGCCGAAAAATGCTTCACCAGTACGCATTCACCGTCGTGATAAGATCGATGGTCGCCCGCATGCTTACTTGCGTCAGTTTGGCCTATCACGGCTCAACTTCCGTCAGCTCGCATTACAAGGCAAAATTCCTGGTGTTCGTAAAGCTAGCTGGTAATGCATTGGTCCAATCTGTATAAATAATTTTTAACTAAAAACTGCCAGAGTGATGAATTTGGTCATCACTCTGGCAGTTTTATTTTGTCTTTACAATAGTTTATTCATCCGTTTTTGCTGAAAGGTCCAAACTCTTACGGATCTCATTAGTAACCCGTTGCTTCTCGCTTGAACCGACCACTTCAAACGACTGACCATTAATCATCTGACCTTGTCCTTGCATGTGGTCAGTGGTCATGTCTTTAGTAGAAGACCGATAGCTAGATGCAAGTTTAACCAAGTCGGAGCTGGTTAAATCCGTTTGTGACTCATTAGCAATCGAGTTTAAAAAGCTAGGGTTCAAAACCGTCTGAACAGAAATGGACTTTCTAAACAGCGCTTGAACAACTAACCGTTGACGTGTTTGACGACCATAATCGTTTTGAGGATCATCATAACGCATCCGTGAGAACTTCAAGGCAGTTGAGCCGTTCATGTGGTAGGTTTGCCCCTTAACGAAAGAAGCACCCTCATAATTGAAAGTTAATGGTGATGTAACCGTCACACCGCCCACTTCATTAATTGCTTTTTCCAAACCACCCATGTTCAACAGTGCATAGTAGTCAATCGGAATGTTTAACAGATTCTGGACCGTTTTAATGGTTGTCCCAACACCACCGTATGAGTAGGCAGCGTTGATTTTGGCCGGTGAATCCTGAGGGTAACCGGCAATATCTGTCATCGTGTCACGAGGTAAGCTGACAAGCAGCATCTTCTTAGTCCGTGGGTTGATGGTCGCAATCATGATCGTGTCGGTCCGACCTTTATCAGTTCGTCCCAAAGCACCGGTATCAGTTCCCAGGAACATAATTGAAATTGGCTTCTTACTCTTTAGCACTGACTGTGTGTCACGTGCCTTAGTAATTCCGGCCGATTTATAAGCTTTGTTGCTGGCTGAATTGATGTTGTGATAAGCCATTGCCCCAAAACCGACAATTACTAACACTAAGACTATGACAATGCCCCAGAACCAGCGCCAAGGATGAAAACGGCGATGGCCGTTGCCACCCTTATTACCACTCGTTGGTTGTTCATTATGGCGTTGCATTCTTGATGGTTCTTGATTTGGTTCGTTATCCATATTCGGGTCCCCCAAGGAATTAATTCTTCCTAATTACTCACGCCTACAGATTGTAAACCAAGTTTGTCCACAAGGCGAGAAATAACGGCAAACATTTACCGTTTATAGTGCGATTTTAATTTTTTCTTATGAACAGTTGCATACTTAGTTGCGCAAACGCACCTTCATTAGCTCCAGAGATACCAATGCCGTTACGCTGACCAGAAACGCCGTTCCGTGGAACCGGGTTCAACTCGCGATAAACGCGATTTTCACCCTTGATTATGAGCCGAAGCACACGTCTCATAAGTCATCCCGCAACACTAAGCGGCCAAATTCTTGCCGCCAAGTGTTGCCGACACGGAACTTTGTTTCTGGTCAGCTCCACTAATAGTATAAGGTATTCGACTATTTAAAAAAGATCGTTAGACGTTAAACGACATCTGCATTAAATTAGCAACTATACAAGCTGGAGGGCGTCAACATTGATACCGAGTCGAGAAAGTAATCTAAATTCGAGTGACTTGCTCGAATTTAGATTACGGACGGTCGCAAAGACTCGGCTCCCCACGAGGCTTTGCGGCGAGGTGAAAGACTGTGGGTTTCAGGCTTGAACCGGTCCCACGACGAGCGCATCAATGTTGACAACCGTAAGCGTCATCCACCGCCATTTAAATAAAAAGATGTCATAGTATGCCTAGCAAACAAAAATCCCATCATCTTAGCAATTGATACTGAGATGATGGGATTTATTAATTAGTCAGTTTGAGCACAAACTAAACTAGTTTTCTTGAACAGTTGGACGTAACAGAATTTCATCGATACCAACATTTTCAGGTTGGTCAATGGCATAAAGAACTGCGTTTGCCAAATCTTCTGGGTCCAAGCCGATTTCTTCTTCACGAGCACGGGCCTTCTTCTGTAATTCAGGATCGCCAACAGTCTTCCATAATGCAGTGTTAACGTTACCTGGTGATACGATGGTTGAGCGAATCATGTTAGGACCTTCCTCTTGGCGAAGAGCATCCATGATGGCACGAAGCGCAAACTTAGTACCTGAGTAAATGGCAGCATTAGGGTTGATAACGTGACCGGCATTTGAGTCAGTTGCGATGAAGTGACCAAAGCCTTGTTCCTTCATGATTGGCAATGCTGCAGCAATCCCATACAGGACACCCATAACGTTAATTTGGAAAGCGCGTTCCCAATCTTCAACCTTCAAATCACGTAATGGTGAGTTAGGCATAACACCGGCGTTGTTGTACATAACATCAATCTTGCCGTACTTGTCGTGAGCTGCCTTAACAAAATCAGCAACAGAACTCTTGTCAGTTACATCAACAGTCTTGTAAGCTGCTTCGCCACCATCAGCAGTAATTTCTTCAACTTGTTGTTTGAGCAAGTCTTCGCGACGGGCACCGATGAATAACTTGGCACCATGTGCAGCTAATTTCTTAGCAGTAGCAGCACCAATACTAGATGAAGCACCTGCAATAACAACAACTTTTCCTTTAACAGTCATAACTAAAATCGCTCCTTTTTTAATTGTGTGCTAAGCCCATTTCCGGGCGTCGGCATCACTTGTCTAAAACGTGCACCTGATGCCCAAGACCCTGTGCATAACCCAAAGCTGTTAATCCACAAGCAAAGTACGCTTGCGCCTTACCACCTTTACGTTATTGCTCGAGCCTTCCCGGGCGTCGGCATCACTCTATAGGTTTTCCTTAATCTTGTTGATAATGTCTTCGTATTCTGAATCGGTCAACTTCTTAGGTTTTTCAGGGTTGTTAACGAAGGCATCGTTCCAATCACTGTCACCGGGCTTCTTTGGCACAACGTGAACGTGCAAGTGAGAAACCGTGTCGCCGTAAGTTCCGTAATTGATCTTACCAGGGTTAACGGCCTTTTCAACAGCTTCGGCAGCGTGCGCAACATCATCGTAGAATTCGTGACGTTCAACATCTGTCAACTGGAATGGTTCGTCAACGTGCCAGTTCAAAACAACCGCAACACGACCAAGGTGTGTTTGGTCACGTGCTAAGTAAACTGTAGCAACATGCAATGATTCGATTTCAATGTAGTTTGCGTCAAGCTTTTCAGTATGGGCACAATACATACAATCTTTTTGGAAACGTTCAACCATGATAAAAACCTCTCTTTATTTAAAATATTTGATCACTAGTTAATTGGGTGACTCTGTGTTTCAGCATCGGCGGTAACTTCTTCATCCGAAGCCTTTGCTGTTTGAGTCGCACTCTTACTTGAGTGCAAACTGAGAACAATCAAGCCGGTAATAATCAACGCACCGGCTAAGAAGTACATCCCCACCGTAGTGCTGCCAGTGGCACTCTTCAACCAACCAATTGCATATGGTCCGAAGAAACCACCAAAGTTACCAACAGCGTTCACAATTCCTAAACCAACGGCAGCAATCCGAGGATCAACCGTCGTCGTAATTGCCCAGTAAGGACCGGAGTAAGCATAAACCCCAATGGCAGACAGGCAAATGAAACCAACGGACATAACAGGAACAGATGTGGTTAATGCAGCGCCGATAAATCCAAGACCACCAAGCAAAGCACCACCGGCAGTATGCCAGATTCGTTCACCACTACGGTCGGACCACTGACCGTTGATAACCAATGCAACTGCACCAAGCAGGTAAGGAATAGCACTAATCAAACCAACTTGCATTGTCGTCAAGCTGCTTGATAAGGATTTAACCATTTGTGGCATCCAGAATGTAATCCCGTACAAACCGATACAATAAAAGAAGTTAATCCCTGTCATCTTCCAAATCTTAGCGTCTTTGAAGGCGTCAACAAATGGGGCTTTGATGACTTTCTTTTCACTTTCCTGCTTAACATCATCGGCAAGTGCTTTTTCCAACCAACTCTTTTCGTCGGCAGTTAGCCACTTAGCAGTATTAGGTTTGTCAGCCAAGAAGAAGACGGTGTAAACACCCATTAAAATGGCAGGAATCCCAATGATAATGAATAGCCAACGCCAACCTTCAAGGTTTAACGCCATGTGAACCTGAGTGATAATCCAGGTTGCAATTGGCGCACCAATTGAGTTTGCAACTGGCGGTGCAACCATGAATGCTGCGATAGCCCGTGCACGATCTTTACTGCGGATCCAATACGTAATGTAGAGGGTCATGCCTGGGAACAACCCAGCTTCAGAAACACCGAGTAAGAACCGTAGCACAATCAGCATTGGTACATTGGCAACAAACCCAGTTACCAAAGTAACCGTACCCCAGAAAACCAAGATAAATGCCATCCAACGACGAGCACCAATCTTTTCAAGCATCATGTTACCGGGAATTCCAAACAGGAAATAACCGATAAAGAAGATTCCGGCGATGAACCCATATGTGGTTGCAGTTAAACCTAAATCTTTGTCCATCCCCCCGATAGAAGCATACGTGATACTACTTCGATCCAGAAAGGCAATAAAGTAAATGATAAAAAGGTATGGTAGTATATGCCATGTTACCTTTTTAAGAGCGCTTTGCTTAGCCTCTGTCATCATTAACACATCCTTATGCATGTAATTTTTATGGTTTGTGAAAACTTTTCCATGAAGTTGCTAGCTATCCTTCGCTTTCATGATTCATTATAATAGAGCTTAAGCGCTTACATTTTGCCTTAATTTGCTCGATTTATGGAATTTATCACACTAAAATGATTGGGAGAGAACTCATGTCAGAAGTTCGTGATCTACAGCTCAAAGTCCTATGGCTCAGTGGCCGCCTGTATCACCGCCATGAAATTGTGGAACCACACCAACATGATTTTGCGCAGGTTCAATTCGTCCTCAGTGGACAGGAGTATACTGATCTAACACAGTCCAACGGGACAGATCCACTTTCAGTAAGTGTGTTTGCAAACCAACTTGTCTTTATTCCGCCATACACGACACATTCGTTTCATTTCGAACATGAAACAGTCGTCCTCGACGTTAAGTTTGACCTTCAGGCCGACATTGCAGGATTAATTGAAAAAAACGCTAGTCAACGTATTTTTGATGTTGAAGACGTTTCTCCTTTTTATGCGCTTTTAAACGAAGCCATTCCGGCGGAACAAAAACGCTTTCCCGCTGCCGCTTTGCAACTAGATGTTGATTTCAAGCAACTCTTACTATCAACAATTTTCAAACAGCAGCCTGCGGAGTCTAGCACGCACGATTTGGACCGACTCATCGATATCAATACTGACTTTCCACTATTAAAGTATCTACAAGACCACTATGCAGAGCCAATTCAGCTACCCGAACTAGCGGCCCACTTTAACTACAGCAAGAATTACCTGATCAGAATCTGTAAAAGAGAAACCGGCCTCACTCCCATGAACCTGCTGCAACACATTCGTTTGAAACACGCACAAAACTACTTAGAATACACAGATTTAAGCGTAAACGATATTGCTATTAAGATCGGCCTGGATGCCAACTACCTCACCAAATCTTTCACCAAAACAATTGGTACCCACCCCATCGCATATCGTAAACAAAGCCGCCAAGAACACGAACGCAATATTACTTTGATGAATACGTTCAATCGACAGTCACAACCGCAAATCAAAAATACAATTCAACATCCAATGGATTAATAAATAAGGAGGCGATTTTATTTGAAAAATCAGAATGGATGGCTTCGAAACCTAGCTGTACTCTGGCTGGGAACATTTATTGCCGGCATGGGTTTCAGTGAAATCATGCCGTTTTTATCACTGTACGTTGATCAGCTTGGCACCTTTACCAAGGGTCAGTTAACCATCTACAGTGGTGTTACATATGCGGTCACATTTTTCGTCATTGCCATTGTCTCGCCGTTATGGGGACAACTTGCTGACCGTAAAGGACGAAAACTGATGCTTCTGCGTTCGAGCGCAGGGATGGCCGTTGTTATCGCCTTAATGGGTTTTGTTCATAATATTTGGATGTTGATTCTGCTACGTTTCCTGCAAGGCCTTTGTGCCGGATACATTCCCAACGCAAGTGCGCTGATTGCCACGGAAACACCAAAATCAAAAAGTGGCAGTGCACTTGGCATTCTAACCACTGGTTATGTCAGTGGTAACTTAATTGGACCAATTCTCGGTGGCACATTGGCCGCAATTTTTTCCATTCGAATGACCTTCTTCATTACCGGTTTCCTGCTCGCAGTCGTCTTTTTTCTTAGTCTCTTTTTAGTTCATGAACATTTCACACCGATTCCACGAGCCAAGATGCAGTCAACTAAAGAGGTCTTTGCCTCTTTCAAATCTGCTAGGGCAATCATCATATTGTTGATTTCCACCATGCTTATTCAAATGGGCAACAATTCAATCACACCGATTCTTAGTTTGTACGTTCGCGAATTAATGTCGCATACTGCTAATCTAACGATTGTTGCTGGTATCATTGCGGCGCTACCCGGTATATCAACCTTAGTGTCGGCACCACAACTTGGTCGGCTTGGCGATCGCATTGGCACGGAAAAAGTTCTCATGGGTGGATTTATTTTTGCTGTACTTATGTACTTCCCTCAAGGATTTGTCAGCACCGTTGGTATGCTCGGTGTTCTGCGCTTTATGATTGGAATTTCGGATGGCGCGTTATTTCCCACCGTTCAAACTTTGCTGGTCAAGAACTCACCAGTCAATGTAACTGGTCGGGTATTTAGCTGGAATCAATCATTTCAAGCATTAGGCAGTATGCTTGGTTCACTACTTGGCGGATTTGTTTCAAACTTATTTGATTACCGCGGTGTCTTTATTTTCACCGCCATCGCGCTTGCAGCGGATTTTTTACTTGTCTACATCGGTATTCCATCCACCCGTTTTCATTTCCACACATCAGATTCGGAAAGTTCAAACTAGTTTCCTAAAAGGAGTTTTAATTATGGATAAACAAGACATCGAATTACTGCAACAGGTTTATGCAACAGCAGACAAACTCGCCCTAAGTACATCATTAAATGATACTGCTGACGTTAAAGTGATTAATTTTGTCTGGTATGCCGATCAGCCGGATACGCTGTATTTTTCTTCCGTTCGTGGCAGTAACGCATTGGCAATTTACGCAGAACACGCAGATGCGGCCCTGATTACCATCCCTCACGAAAGTGAAACGACAAATCCCTTTGTCCGCGCCCATCACGTTACCATTACCCCATCTGAAAAAACGATGGCTGATGACTTACTTCCCCGCTATTTAGAGTTGGTACCTAATTACCAGCACGTATGGGATGCCATTGGACCACAACTAGTTGCTTATGAAATTAAACTTCATGATATTCACGTGGACGCCGGCTTAAGCCAACGAAAAATTAATCTCAGTTTTTAAAAGTCATCCACGACAAAAAAAGATCCTCGTAGTGAAATCATCACTACGAGGATCTTTTTAGATTGGTCAGCCTAGTTAACCAATCTGATTATGCGGCCACCGAGACTTGAACTCGGATGATCGAAGGGATCACAAGATCCTTAATCTTGCGCGTCTGCCAATTCCGCCATGGCCGCATCAACGAAAATAATTCTACCAGACATTCGCAGACTTGGCAATTACTCTTTGACATTCTCCCCGCATATTTCCGTTTAGCACTTATTTATCACCACGAAGCTGCTGCATGATTGGTCCATCATTAGGCTGGGGATGAACACCAAAGAGATCGAGGAAGAATGCCACAATTGGTAATCCAACAATCAGTCCCCAAACACCGAATATCTCTTCACTCACAATCAAAGTCATGAATGTCACAAAAATCGGCAAATCAGTGGCAGTAGCCATAAGACGTGGGTGCAAGAAGTAAGATTCAAAGAAGTGAATCACAATAACTAAGATAATCACTTCCACGACTCGCCAGATACCGCCGCTAGCAAACGCGATCAACGTTAACGGCACCATCGAAATGAGCACCCCAGCAACAGGCACCAATCCAAGGATAAAGACAATTACGGCTAACACCATTAAACTTGGCATCTTTAGGAAAAATAAGCCAATGGTCATCAAAATCGTGTTAATTGAACAAATAATTAATTGCGTATCCACAACCGTTCCCAAAATAGTAACAAACTTGCGAACCAAGAAATAAACATTGGTGAAGAACTTTTTAAAACGGCTGTGTAAAAACGCGTCCCCAAATCGCTTCATCCGGCCGTAAGACGCGGTAAAAATCAAGCTTAAGAAAATGGCAACCCCCACGTGCGAGAAGGCTGTGCCGACACTTTCCAGTCCACGTAGCCCCGTTTCCAAAGCCGTTTGGCCGTGTTTCATAATTTCACTACTGTTGAGTGCTTTATTCACCCATGTGTCTAATTGCTTATCCCAAACTGGATGATCATTGATCGCTTTCATAATCAAATGAGGGATGCCAGAAAACTGACTAGCCAAAGAGGGTGCTGCGTAGGAGATAGCTAGTACAACTAAGCCAATCACCACCACATACACAATCAAAGTCGCCAGCACCTGACCAATGGGTAACCATTGTCGTAAACGAGTCGTCACTTTTAATGCTAAGAAAGAAAAAATCGTAATTAGCAAAATAATGGAGAGAAAGTGGCGAAAACAAAACAACACAAAGATCAAAAACGCCAAGGTTAAATAAAGTTGAACGTCCTCTTTCTTAAGCCACTGATAAATTCGTTCCATACCCTACCCCCACATTCATCGATACAGCTATCATAGCGTATTCTGCCATACAGTGTACAATAGCCATTACGACATTCGAATTCTACAGACGAGTTTCACGGTTTCTTAAGATTCTTGAGTATAAGCTTCTGCCAAATTTAACCGACCACCACAAATCCCACATGCAAATCGCCGTGTATTGATTCGACGACGCCGCGTATATCGTTGACCGCATTTTACACACTCATAAATATAGATGTGCCGTGATCGTGAGTGAGCTGTCTGTCCTTGTCGTTGTTTAGGTGCCGGTGCAAAACGGCTGCCACCCACCTGTGCCAGCAAGGTTCGAAATTCCCGACTACGATGATTAAATGGCAATCCTGCCATCGACAAGTGATAGTGAACCAGCTCGTGCTTAATCACCCCTTCAAGGGTATCTTCACCGAAATCAGTTAACATTTTCGGATTTATATCAATATGATGATCCCGAAGATGGTAGCGACCACCCGTCGTTTGCAACCGCGAGTTGAACACGACCTGGTGTTTAAACGGTTTGCCAAACTCCCGCGTGGAAATTTGCATGACCAACCGTTGTAATTCATCATTTGTCATTCATTTTCCTCCACAATTTCATTACCCAATGAAAAACCACTCATCCCAATGTTCAGAATGAGCGGTTCCTTTCTGTTAACGCTAAGCACTACATTCTATACCTTTACATACGTAAAAGAATCTAAATGTAACGACACTAAGCGTTAGTTGCCATGATTGTCTGAATGAGACGAATAATTCGATCCATGGCTTCATTTTGGTCAATTTCTGCCTGGGCAAACTTTTTCGTGTCGACCGTGTGCTCCTTGACATTCAAACTGTCCGTCATCGTCTGGCACGCATTCGCATAAGTGTCATAGGCACGCTTAAGTGTCTGATGCTTCCCCATGAAACGCGCAGGTGCTTGTAACTTTTTCAATTTATCATTGTAGCTCAGATAACGATCCGTACCATCCTGAAATTCTGACTGAATATCAGCAAAGTCAGCGTCACTAAGGTCTGCCAACTTATCGGCATCCATCGCTGTTTTTAACTTCGTGTAATAAGGTTCTAAATCTTTTTGGACATCTTCCGTATCCGCAATCGTTCTGGACAATGTCTGCCCGTAAACCATCATTAAGTTCTTTTTCACAATAATCTCCTTGTCCGTTATTGCTCGGGTATTACCGAGCTTCGGCACCACTCTTCTAAACGTGCACCTATCGCTCAATCCCCTCTGCATAACCCAAAGCTGTCTGCCCACAAGCGAACTGCGCTTGCATGCCGCCACCTTTACGTTATTGCTCGGGTATTACCGAGCTTCGGCACCACTCTTTCTTAGACGTTGCACTAATTTTACCACTTCCACGATTAAAATCATCGTCACACCTGCACCAATCACGATTAACCACTGGAACCAATCCAATGTTGTAACGTGGAAGAGTGTGTTAAATCCAGGCACTAGAATTGTCGCGGCCAACAGCACAAATGCCACTAGAATGGCCCAGTTAAATGCACGGTTCTTAAAGAGCTGCTTCGTAAAAATTGTCCCATGAATTGATTTTGAATTAAATGCATGGAACAACTGAATCAATCCAAGCGTTGCAAACGCCATGGTCAACGCATCCGCATGAATTTGTTCTGCACCGGCATGAACGGGGAATGTCAAGGCTAACCAGTAAACCAAAAGTGTCAGCCCACCTTCCAACAATCCCTGATAGATAATGTTGCCAAATACTCCGCCAGACAAGAAGTTTGACGTGCGACCACGTGGCTTCTGTTTCATGATATTCTTTTCGGCCGGTTCCAGTCCTAACGCAATCGCTGGGAATGTGTCAGTCACCAAATTGATCCATAAAATGTGCACGGGTGCCAAGATTTGCCACCCCATCATGGTCATTACAAAAAGGGTTAACACTTCACCTAAGTTTGCAGATAGCAAGTATTGAATGGCCTTTTGGATGTTAGCAAATACTTTACGACCTTCACGAACCGCCACCACAATCGTAGAGAAGTTGTCATCAGCAAGAACCATATCGGATGCACCCTTAGACACTTCTGTCCCAGTGATCCCCATCCCAACGCCGATATCAGCAGTTTTCAGCGCTGGAGCATCGTTCACACCGTCGCCAGTCATGGCAACAACTTTGCCACGCTTTTGCCAGGCATTCACAATCCGAACTTTATGCTCCGGCGCCACCCGCGCGTAAACAGAATATTGCGATACCCGTTTTTCAAAATCGGCATCACTCAAGTCGTCTAGTTGAGCACCGGTGATGACGCCAGCGTCATCGTCAGCCTGAATAATGCCGAGTCGAACGGCAATGGCCTTAGCTGTATCCGCGTGGTCACCCGTAATCATCAGTGGTCGAATACCCGCGCTTTTAGCTTCAGCAACCGCGCCAGCTACTTCTGGCCGCTCTGGATCGATCATTCCAACAAATCCAGCAAAGATGAGATCTTGCTCCACCTTATCTGAAGTCATGGTTGCCGGAACGGTTTCAACCGGGCGGTAAGCAAACGCCAATACTCGCAATGCCTGCACGGCCAGCTGATGGTTGATCGTCAACAACTGTTCCCTAAGCTCGTCTGTCAATGGCACAACCTGACCATTGCGCTGAACCTGCGTGGCCCGTTTTAGCAATTCATCTGGTGCCCCCTTAACGGTAATCCACAATGCGCCAGTATCATCCATTTTATTAACGGTCGTCATCAATTTACGTTCTGAATCAAACGGAATTTCAGCTTGTCGAGGATGTGCAGCTAGAAATTTGTCGGCAGTTACATCATGATCCATGTTGTACTGAATCAAGGCTGTTTCTGTTGGATCTCCGACTAAACCATCGGACGTCAGTTTGGTATCGTTATTCAACATCAACAGGGTTGCTAAGATTCCCTCATCACTATCAGCCGCTGCACCAACCCCAGCTTTAGCCTCACGAACTTCGCCATCAACCACTAGTTTTTCAACCGTCATCTTGTTTTGAGTCAAGGTTCCGGTTTTATCTGAAGCGATAATATCCGTACTTCCCAGCGTTTCAACGGCAGGCAAACGACGAACCAGAGCATTTAGTTTGGCCATGCGCGTCGTCCCCAGAGCTAATGTGATGGTCACAATGGCAGGCAATCCTTCTGGAATGGCCGCTACCGCCAATGAAATAGCCGTCAGCAGCATGTTAATCAATGTTTCATTACCACGAATCATGCCGACTGCAAAGACAATTACAGCAACCACCAGAATCAGTGCCGTTAACACTTTACCTAAATGGGCCAGATTTTCCTGCAACGGTGTTTTGCGTTCTTTAGTGTTATCAAGCATCCCAGCGATGCGGCCAACCTGCGTTTGCATCCCCGTAGCTGTAACGACCCCCACACCACGGCCATAGGTCACGTTACTATTCATAAACGCTAAGTCGCTCATGTCCCCTAACCCAACGTTCGTTTCCGTCACTGGAGCAAGTTGTTTAGTGACTGGCACTGACTCACCTGTAAGCGCAGACTCCTCAATTTTAAGCGAAGCACTTTCTAATAAACGCATATCCGCTGGCACAATATCACCAGCTTCCAGAAGTACAATATCACCAGGCACTAATTCGTCACTTTTTACCGTCACTGTTTCGCCATTACGACGGACGTGTGCATTTGGCGCCGACATTTCTTGAAGCGCATTAATGGCCTGCTCTGCCTTCGCTTCTTGGAAAACGCCAAACACGGCGTTGAGCACCACTACCAGTAAGATAATGATGGCATCCACCACTTCACCTGTCATTGCAGCAATGATGGCGGCCACAATCAGCACTACAATCATTAAATCTTTAAACTGAGCAATAAACTTTTCCAGTAAGGTTGTTTGCCGTTTGGCCGCTAACGCGTTCGGACCGTGCTCATCGCGTCTCGTCGACACCATTTGGTCAGTCAACCCATCTCTACTTGATTTCATCTGCTGAAGGGATTCATCAATGGTCCATTGCGCTGCTTGCGGTAATTTACTTTGCTTCACTTAACATCTCTCCTTTAAATTATCGGCTGTGTACATCGCTCATGGGACGAAAAAAGACCCATGGACGCACACTAAATGTGCAGACCATGAGTCTCACTATTTAAGACAAAACCAGAACGAATCTTGTTGGTGGCGTTGCCACGGTGTCACAACACAATATCTGCGCGCGATGACACCATTAGTTACTCCCTCATTTATCTTAAGCAAAAGTATATCGAAATGATTAGTTAAACACAAGTAATAAGTTCGAACTAACGCCAAAAGTTATCAAAAATCGTAATCGGCATATGACGTTTGTGCATCGTCTTGTTGTACCAATTTTCAATTTTATCAGCGTCAGCGTCCTTAATCGTTTTGCCTTCCAGATAATTATCAATGTCATCATATGTGACGCCAAGGGCCACTTCATCAGGTAATGCCGGACGGTTGTCCTCCAGATCAGCAGTCGGGACCTTTAAGTATAAATGTTCCGGTGCGTTTAAGACCTTCAGCATCGCTTTTCCTTGCCGTTTGTCCAGCCGGTACAAAGGATCAATGTCCGTGCCACCATCGCCGTACTTTGTATAAAACCCAGTAACCGCTTCAGCCGCATGATCCGTGCCCACGACAGCGCCATGAACTTCACCAGCAATCGTATACTGGGCCACCATGCGCTCACGTGCTTTGATATTTCCTTTGTTAAAGTCAGACACCGTTAGCCCGTTAGTTTCAACCGCGGCAACATCAGCGTCAACTGCCGCCTGAACATTCACCCGCATTACCTTATCGGCTTCCATAAACGTGATGGCATCCATCGCGTCACTTTCATCCGCCTGTTCACCATATGGCAAACGAACTGCAATGAATTGATACTGATCATCGCCTGTTTCCTGACGCATCTCTGCAATCGCCATCTGTGATAATTTGCCAGCCAGTGTGGAATCTTGACCACCAGAAATTCCCAGAACCAGTGCCCTTAAGAACGTGTTCTTTTTCAAATAGTCCTTTAAAAACTCAACACTTTTCCGAATTTCCTGTTCCGCATCAAAGTCAGCGCTAACACCGAGTGCCTTAATAATTTCTGCCTGTTTTTCCCTCATGTCCGAAGGCCTCCATAACTTAATTACTACTGAAATAGATGGATAGCCTAGGACTGTCCGTCAAACTTTAATTCACTGACATAACTGTGAACTTGCTTAATGATATTTTGTTTGTGATCCCAAAGTTTTTGCGATAAATCAACAGGATAAATTTGCGGATTCAGATCCCGTTTGTACTCATCCCACAAAGAAGCTAGCTGGTCTGCAGCAAACTGTTTAATCGTTTGTAACTCAGGCAACTCATAAACTTGCTTGCCGTTTTCAAAAATCGTCACCAACACGGGACGAGCATCAAAATCCGTCACGTCCTTATTGATGTACGTATAGCTTGGATGGAACATATGCAATCGTGACGCTTCGTCTGGCCGTTCGTCAGATAACGCAACATAATCACCCTCAGATTTACCATCCGCCTTCTTCGTAATCCGCCAAACCTGTTTTTTCCCTGGCGTCGATACTTTTTCAGCGTTACTCGACAACTTGATTGTATCAACCATTGTGCCCCGTTCATTTTCAACGGACACCAGTTTGTACACAGCACCAAGTGCAGGCTGGTCAAACGCAGTAATCAGTTTTGTGCCCACGCCCCAAACGTCAATCTTAGCGCCCTGCATCTTAAGGTTGGTAATCGTCTTTTCGTCCAAGTCATTCGACGCATAAATTTTAGCATTCGGAAATCCCGCTTCATCAAGTTGTTCGCGCACACGTTTTGAAATATATGCCATGTCCCCAGAATCAATACGAACGCCTAAAAAGTTAATCTTATCGCCCATCTCTTTGGCCACGCGAATAGCGTTTGGCACGCCTGAACGTAGTGTGTCATATGTGTCTACAAGAAAGACACAGTCCTTGTGTGAACGAGCGTAAGCCATAAAAGCGTCATAGTCATTACGGTACGTTTGGACCAAGCTATGAGCATGGGTGCCACTTATTGGAATTCCAAAAATTTTACCAGCGCGCATGTTACTAGTAGCGTCAAATCCACCGATATAAGCAGCACGCGTACCCCAAATGGCGGCGTCCATTTCTTGCGCCCGTCGCGTACCAAACTCCAAGATTCCATCATTGCCAGCTACTGAACGAATGCGGGCAGCTTTTGTAGCAATTAAAGTCTGATAGTTAACGATGTTCAACAAGGCCGTTTCAACGAGTTGACAATCCGCCAACGTCCCCTCTACTTGGACCAGTGGTTCGTTGTTAAAAACCAGGTCGCCTTCTTTTGCGGCACGAATCGTCCCTGTGAACTTAAAATTCCGCAAATAATTTAAAAACTTCTCCGAATATTGTTTTGTGGACGCTAAATACTCTAAGTCAGAATCAGTGAACTGCAGTTGATTAATGTAATCGACAACCCGCTCTAGGCCCGCAAATACGGCATAACCATTGTGAAATGGTAGGTCACGAAAATATAATTCGAACACGGCGTGCCGATCGGCCACTCCATCCTCAAAGTAAGTTTGGACCATGTTAACTTCGTATGCATCTGTATGAAGCGTCAGGCTGTCATCTGGATAACGCGTAACCATCGCAATTATTCCCTTTCTGTTTAGACGAATTTTTCTTAACTCCCATATTTTACCATATCTTGTGAATTTCTTTGTTAAATGCCTTCATTGCATCAAAAAACGTGTGCCCACATGACCATTCCCCACAATTTCAACACACAAAAGAACTACTTTGCTTGTCATAATTATGGAAAACAATCGCACAGACACACGTTTAATCATAGTTTTATTACTCAACTAACGTTCCAGGTAGAACTCAAATCGGTTACCGACATACTGGGTCCGCACGTATTCAAACGGCGTACCATCATCAAGGAATGAAACTTGACGCAAACGCAGTAATGGATCACTACGCTTAACATTCAAATATTCTGCTACCCGTTCACTGGCTGTCATCGCCGACACCGTTTGCTGAGCGTGACCAACTTTAAGGCCGGCCTCGTCTTCCAGCACGCGGTACAGTGAATTAGTAACATCTTCCTTGCTAAAGCGTCGAATCAATCGTTCAGGCACAGTGGCCACTTCAAAACAGATAGGTTCATCGTTGCCGAAACGAATTCGTTCCATTCGCAAAATCTGTTCATTAGGTGCCAGTTGTAATTTTTCACTTTCTGAAAGCGATGGTGTTGTGATGTGATAGGATACTGTCCGTGAGGATGGCACCTTACCAGCTTGTTCCATTAACTCGGTGAAACTGGTCACACCAGAAACACGCTCTTGCACCTTGCGATTAGCCACATATGTGCCTGCGCCAACACGTCGTTCTAACAGGCCTTCCTCAACTAACGTCTGAACGGCTTGTCGTAAAGTCATTCGACTCACGCCAAACTGAATGGCAAGTTCACGTTCTGAGGGGATTTTATCCCCAACTTGCCACTGACCATCTTCCACGGCTTTCCGTAAACGATTATGAATTTGAATGTAAATAGGTGAGGCCATTTTTTTCATCCCTTAGTTTTAGTAAGCCTGGTTGGAATTCAGTTATTTGAAACCTAATTAGTCATCAAAGCGACGACCATAACTGTAAGTCCGTTCCAAGTTTTGATTACGATCCATAATGTTAAAGTCAGCGTCTTTACCAGCCTGTAAACCACCCTTGCTGGTTAAACCAAATTCGGTAGCTTGGTTAACAGAGGACATTTGAACAGCTTCTTCAATACCGCATCCAGTAAAGTATTGAATGTTGCGGAATGCGTCGTCATAACGTAGCACCGATCCAGCCAAGTTGCCGGATTCCAGTCGTGCCTGTTTATCCTTAACAATAACCTTTTGACCACCAAGTTCACTGATTCCTTCAGGCATCCCCTTGGCGCGCATTGAATCAGTGACTAGATCAATGCGTTCAGCACCTTTTTGTTCATAAGCCAACTTGATCATATCTGGCACAATGTGGAATCCATCACAGATCAATTCACAGTACATGTTGTCTTCCAACATAGCATGGCCAGTAACACCAGGTTCACGGTGCTTAAATTCACGTTGTGCGTTGTACAAATGCGTAACGTGCGTTGCCTTGGAAGCAAGCATTTGCTCACGGGTAGCATTACTGTGACCAACTGATGGCACAATGTTATGACTCAGACAGTATTTTTCGAATTCACGCGAACCAGGATCTTCCGGTGCGTATGTAATCAAACGAACACGGTTTCCTGACAGCTTGTTCCAATTATCGAGCAAGTCAATGTTGGGATCTGAAATATACTTTTCAGGTTGAGCACCCTTATAAGTTGCGGAAATAAATGGTCCTTCAAGATGGATTCCTTGAATAACTGGGTTCTCTTCAGCAGCCTTGGCAATACCTTCCATCGCGTGATTTAAATGTTCGGTAGACTGCGTCATCGTAGTTGGAAACAATGTTGTGATTCCTTCGTGAACCATATCATTGACCATCTCGTTGATTTGGTCAGGATCGCCGTCCATCGAATCAAAACTGTAGCCACCATGACTGTGAACATCGATAAATCCGGGTACAATCACTTTACCCGTCACAAATTCTACATTGTCGTCTGGTTCAGCGACGTAATCACTCATCGGGCCGACTGCTTCGATCGTTTTGCCAAACCGCAAATAACCATCATCAATCTTTTCTTCACCCGTGTAGATGATCGCATGTTTCAAAACCGTACTCATTGAATCTTCCTCCTCATAAATGTGCCGCTACGCCTTAAACACTGGGGTAGTTAACACGCTCCATTGAAAAAGCTCATTTGGTTACGCTTTCTAGTATAGCTGGTATAGACCACTTTTTCAACGCGTTTATTCTTGATCACGCTTAATTGTGGCATCAATCCCTTTTACTACAGCAGTCATGAACCCGGCTTCTTCCATTGCTAGCAACCCAGCGACAGTTGAACCACCTGGCGAAGAAACTTGATCAATTAAATCAAACGGAATTTTGTCAGATTGAAGCACCATTTTAGCTGAACCTTCCGTTACGGCTGCAGCAATCCGCGTCGCCTCTTTTTTATTAAGACCATGCTTAACGCCGGCACGTGAAAGTGCGTCAATAAAGAAGTAGATATAGGCTGGCGAACTGCCGGCCAAGGCAGAGAAGGTACTGAAATCTGCTTCTGGCAAGACAGTGGTGCTACCAATTGCATCAAACAGCCCCTTAGCATCTGCTAACTTGGCACCTGTTAAATTTTCATTAACGGCTAAAGCTGTCATCCCGGCATCGATGGCTACGTTAACGTTTGGCAAAGTCCGCAGAATTGGCATTTCGTATCCCGCCAGTTCTTCCATTGTTTGTAAAGATAGACCTGCAACAATCGAAATTAATACTTTAGGCCCTTGGTTTAACTCGTCACGTGTCTCTTTTAAAACCTCAGGTGCAATATTCGGCGTTACCGCTAACACAACAAAATCGCTGTCTTGAACGACCTCCGCATTACTATCTGCCATCCGCACACCTGTTGATGATGCAAATGCCTGATAGTGCTCCTTATGAGCGCTGTGCACAATGATATCTGAAGGTGTCACTGCATCTGCAGCAATCAATCCTTTGATAATCGCCTGAGCCATACCGCCAACACCAATAAATCCGAGTTGCATGAACCGTCTCTCCCCGCATCTGTTTTTAAAATGCTGTATTTTTATAACCACTGTCACAAAAAATGCAGATAATGTCATATCTGATTAGAATGTAACTGATATAGACCAATAATGCAACTACGAGTCACTAAAAAATAATTTTCCTCTAAATGAGTGGTCAAAAAGAACGTAGTCAAAAATTGGCCTTCCAATCTAAAACTGCGTTCTTTGTAACTAACAACATAAAAGGGCCCATTGCCTACCTAACAGCTTAATTAAATCCATCCGTCTGTGAATGATAAACAATTATGTTGTCTAAATAATTTTTTACACATCAGATTAACGCTGCACACCTTATACTATGCAGTACGTTCAAGTGCTAATAGCTGCCGTTTCATCGTTAAACCACCGCGATAACCGCCCAATCCGCCATCCTTACGCAAAACTCGATGACATGGCGTTACAATCAGTACCGGATTTTTCGCAATTGCTGTCGCAACCGCCCTAATTGCTGACGGCTGACCGATATTAGCAGCAATGGTCGTATAATCACAAGTCATCCCATAAGGAATTAGTACCAATGCATCCCAAACTGCTTGTTGAAGACGTGTGCCGGTGCCAAAATGGTCAATCGGCAAATCAAAATCATGGCGTTTACCCTCAAAGTAATCGCTAATTTGCTGTCGATACTTCAACGTTTTTTGGTCATCAGTGATTGCCTGATCAACAGCATCTACATTGTTTAAATAACTCTTTGCTTCGCTTAACGCAGCATTGGGCGAACCAACAAAAACCAAGCCTTTGTTGGAAACTAATAACTGTAACTGACCAACACTGGTATCAACGACATCATGATATAACTGGGCCATAGCTATCCTCCTAGTTTATTGATGAGTAGCAAACCAATCGTGAATCCGTTGCATGCGTTCAATTCGAAAACGCGGCTTACCTATTCGCGACAAATCGTGATTTTCACCAGGAAAACGGACCATCTTCGTTTCAACACCATTGAGCTTTAATGATGTGTACCACTCTTCACCTTGACCAATTGGACAACGAAAATCCTGTTCGCTGTGAAGAATTAAAGTAGGTGTCGATACATTGGCCACATACTTCAGTGGCGATGCATTCCACAGTGGCGTTAAATCAGTAGCTTTCATCGTTCGCTCACCGGTAAGTTCCCATGGCAGGAAATAATATCCGATATCACTCGTACCATACATACTGATCCAATCGGCAATGGAACGCGCTGTTACAGCTGCCTTAAAACGATTCGTGTGACCCTCAATCCAGTTGGTCATAAAACCACCGTACGAACCACCAGTAACATACAACCGGTCTTGATCAATTTTAGGATCCAGTTCTAGTACGTGATCTAAGCCATTCATTAAGTCAGCATAATCGCCCTCACCGTAATGACCAATGACGCCAAGTTGGAATTCCTGTCCATAACTGGTCGAACCTCGTGGATTAATGGCAATCACACCATAACCTTCACTGGCATGAAATTGTAATTCATGGAAGAAGGTTTCCCCATAATTAGCACCGGGTCCACCGTGAATATAGAGAATTACTGGATAATTTGTTTTTGCCTGCGCATCAATTGGCGGCAAATACCAGCCCGGTACTTCCACATTGTCATCACTGATAAATGTAAACCGAAGTGGCTCTACTAATTGGTGAGTCGTTTCATAATGACGATTAGGATCAGTCAGGTCTCGTTCCTTGCCATCCTTCAATGTAATCGCTGAAAGTTTAGCAACCGTCGTCCAAGCAGATTGAGTGAAGAAAACTTCGCCATGGTCTGCTGAAATTGTAAAGTCAGTAACATGCCGCGGCCCTGATACGATTGCTTGATGATCACTGAGTGAATCACCCAACGTGGCCATCATGAGCCGTAACGTCCCATGTGATAACTGAGTATAAACATATTGTTGATCACTAACGAACGCTGCTACACGACCACTAAGGTTTTGTTGGAAATCAGCATTCATAATCATGTCGCCGACTACAACATCTCTATCCGGTGTTAGATCAGTTAGCTGTTGGTCTGCGAAATGGTAATTGTATAAATGTGAGGCAGAGATATTAGGAATCTCATTGGTTGTGCCCCAGAGTAATAAATCAGTGTCACTCTCATTAAACCCAACTGGACTAAGTGAAGCTGCCATTAAACTGCCAGTCACAACGGTTTTTACACCAGTTTCAGTGTCTAACGTATATGTCAGCTCGCTAAAATCATTGTCATCTTCTGGCTTTCCGGCCGTTGAATAGGTCAGCAACCTCCCATCGTGAGATAGTGGGCCCATGGAAAACTTTTCCGGATTTTCAAAGATCTCTGTAGCCGTTTTATGACCAATGATTTGCTTCTTAATAACATAGCGTTCGTCCTCAGCAAAATAGCCGAGATCATTATCTTTATAAATTGTTTTAGTGTAACTGATTGTTTGTGGTCGTTTAGGATCTGCTTTAACCGGTCGCTTGCCATCTTTCTTAGGTGCGCTTTGATAGTATACGACTTGATGTTTGGCATCCCAGTCATAAGCACTGACACCAAAATCATCAAACGTTATTTGAACTGGCGAGCCACCAGTTAATGATTGTGCAAAAACCTGTCGCTGATGATTCGTATCTTCGCTGGTAAACGTCAGTACGCGCCGATCATCACTGATTGCTAGCGCGTTATCCTTGCCAGACAATGTTCCCCACGTTGTCGTTGCGTGCGTATGTAAATCAAACCGTTGGATAGATGTTGCATAATCGTCTTCCTGTTCACGCATCTGCGTTTGCAAGAAAAAGACTGCATCTGGTGTCGCAACGGGTTGTGCAAGTGAAACTAACTTATACAAATCTGTGACTGCTACTGGTTGAACCATATAATCGCCTCATTTTCTTATTGGTTACACTTGCAGTTATTATAGTGCTTTTAAGTCATTAACCAAACATATTAGATTACTTAAACTGTGAACAATTAGTATTATCTGGCTAACCATTTTGATGATCATCGTGTTCGGCATGCCACTCACGAATCTGGGCCAAACGCTCAGCGAACTTCTTTTCAGAGCCTTGGGTGGTGGGCTGATAATAAACGTGGCCAACCAAGTTGTCTGGCATCGTCTGTAATGTTGTCAGCTTATCCTTCGTATCGTGAGCATACTGATAGCCCTCACCATAATGTAAGTCAGCCATTAACTTGGTTGGCGCATTGCGGATCTGTAGAGGAACTGGTTCAGCCATAGAATGCAACGCATCGTGTTTGGCAGCTGAATAAGCCGTATAAATCGCATTAGACTTCGGTGCCATCGATAAATAAACCACCGCCTGAGCCAAATTAACGGTACACTCTGGCATTCCGATTAAATGGGACGCTTGATAGGCGGCCACCGCAATTTCCAAGGCCCGTGAATCAGCTAATCCAATGTCTTCACTAGCAAATCGAATTAAGCGACGGGCCACGTACAGTGGATCTTCACCACCCTCCAACATGCGTGACAGCCAGTAAAGTGCGGCATCCGCATCTGAATTTCGCATTGACTTATGCAATGCGGAAATAATGTTGTAGTGTTCGTCACCCTTTTTGTCATACATTAGGGATTTTCGCGAAACTAATTGGGCGACATCTTCTTGATCGACCGTCGTTACTTCACCCACTTGCTGCCCATTCAATACAGCCATTTCTAGCGTGTTTAGGGCTACCCGGGCATCCCCGTTGGCAAAGTCCGCAATCGCCGCAATCGTTTGATCACTAATATGAATGTTTTGTTTGCCAAAACCACGATCGTCGTGAAGCGCCTGGTTTAGCAATTGAATTAAATCGTCGTGCGTTAGCGGCTGGAGCACAAAAACCTTGGTTCGGGACAACAGCGCCGAATTGATTTCAAATGATGGATTTTCTGTCGTCGCACCAATCAGGGTGATGCTTCCCTTTTCAACAAATGGTAAGAAAGCGTCTTGTTGTGCCTTATTAAACCGATGAATTTCATCGACAAACACAATTGTGCGTTCACCAATTTGTCGGTTACCTTCCGCCTCTTCCATAACCTGACGGATTTCTTTGATACCACTTGTGACCGCACTGAAGTTTATGAAGCGGGCCTGCGTTTTATTGGCAATAATCCTGGCCAAAGTCGTTTTTCCAACACCCGGTGGTCCCCAAAAAATCAGCGAAGAGACGGCGTCGTCATCAATAAGTTGACGCAACACTTTGCCATGTCCAAGTAACTGTTGTTGCCCAACAAACTCTGCTAGCGTTTGAGGACGCATCCTACTTGCTAATGGTTGATTTGCGTCATTTTGATCAAAAAGTGATGTTTGTTCTGTCATAATTTATCCTTTTTTCAAACGTATGTTCGCATATAAGAATACCATAGTTATCCCTATAACGTAAAGAAGCAGGCATCACCTTTGACGGTAATACCTGCTTTCTTAATTTATATAATTGGGATAGCTGGATTCGAACCAGCGCATGACGGAGTCAAAGTCCGTTGCCTTACCACTTGGCTATATCCCAATAAATGGCGGAAGTTGGATTCGAACCAACGAACCTTTCGGGGCGGTTTTACAGACCGCTGCGTTTAGCCACTTCGCTATTCCGCCGTTCCTGACAACTTTTTTATTCTAACGAAAATTTCCATTGAATTCAAGCGTAATCAGGAATTATTGTAAGTTCAAAATTCTTAGTCGAGTTTGCCATTCACTCATAAAGTCAGCATGACGCCATTCTTGCAAACGGTGCGTGTTGTAGCCGACGGACTGATTAAAGTAGGTCACATGGTCAAATGTTCGTGGCTCAGGCTTGATGTGCAGATGTCCAAACTGGGCGTAAACAACGTGTCCTTTGGTCAATACATCGCCAAGACGCCGGCTACCATACATTGCGTTTGCCATGTTCCAAAAACGATTATCATCCGTAATCCGCGTATATTCAGCCCGTGGCACGAAATGTGTGACGTACAAAACACGTTTGTTAGCTACTGTAGCGTCCAAAAGTTGGTTGGTAGTCTGCTGTAAGACCACATCTTCTCTTTCCGGATCCGTCATTGGTTGCTTGATGACGCCATCAAACCAATAAGCGCGTTTCCACTGAGCAAAGTCGGCGACAGAGCGTTCGTTAAACAACTGGCTGGCAAAGGTATAGTCATACCACCCGTTATTGCCGACAATCCGCCAATCAGTCCCCGGAATATCCACAAACTGATTGTGCAGATAATGTGCGTTAATCCGGGTTTCAAGCTCTGCATACGTTACCCCGGCAGCCATATCGTGATTACCAGCCAAAAAGTAAACTTCCGTTTGACTTCCCAGTTCATGTTGTAACGCATCAACATAGTGCACAGTCTTCGTAAAGTCATTAAAGGTGTCGCCTGCAATAATGTAATAGTTTACCTTTAAGTCGGCTAATACTTGAGCCTGATGTTTCAACAGTTCATTACTATCCAGTTGATTAACGTCGAAGTGATTATCACTGGTCAGGGCCACACGTACCATCGTTTATCTTCACCTTCTACAAAAAAATGTACTCAACAGCTGTTGAGCACATTTTAGCACAAACTTATTTATGATTACGTTTTAGACTCTTAGTCCTGGGCAATCTCGACGTCTTTCATAAGGCCAAAGATCGGCTTACGGAAGGCAAACAGTACAAGTCCCAAAACAACGCTGACAGCCCCAACAATTAAGAAGTAGGAAACTTCTGTATCACTCGTGTAGAAACGAACGATTTGTGCGTTGACGGCTTGACCAGCAGCATCAGCCAAGAACCACATACTCATCATCTGAGAACGGAAAGCGTTTGGTGCAAGCCGAGTTGTAACAGACAGTCCGATTGGTGAAATCAACAGTTCAGCGATTTCAACAATCGCCCAACTTCCGATCAACCACAAGATGGAAACACGACCAGAAGTGCCTTCAAGCCAGCCAGGTAGAGCCATGAACAGGTATGAAATACCAGCAATTACCAATCCATATGCAAACTTAGTCGTCGTGCTAGGCTGACGCTTGCCCAACTTTGTCCATAAAATGGCAAAGAATGGTGTATATAACATAATAAATGCAGGGTTCAGTGACTGGAAGTACGCAGCCGGCATTGTCCAGCCACCAATTTGCAAGTTAGTCCGTTGTTGTGCAAACAGTGCCAACACAACAGAGCCTTGTTCTTCAATAGCCCAGAATAACATTGCAGCAATAAACAGTGGAATGTACGCAACCACATGGCGACGTTCGTTCTTCGTTACCTTGCGACTCGACAACATGATAATGAAGTAAACCACCGGCGTTGCAACGGCAATAATACTAATCAGCAAAATGACGTTCTTAAGGTTCAACGCATCCATTAACTTCATTAAAACAAGCACTAGAATCAATGCAACGACGCCCAGTCCCCAACGAACAGCTAATGGCTTGATGTCATCACGTTCGATTGGATCTGATGGATACAAACCATCCTTGCTTAGATACTTACGACCATCGATCCAGTACTGCATCAGTCCAAAGAACATTCCAATAGCAGCCAGGGAGAAACCAAGGTGGAAGTTAACCTTTTCACCCAAGGTCCCAACAATATATGGTGAGAATAAACTCCCCATGTTGATCCCGAAGACGAAAATGTTAAATCCGGCATCACGACGACGGTCTTCAGTCGTGTATAAAGCACCGACCATTTCTGATACGTTTGGCTTTAACAGTCCAGTACCAACAACAATCAACGCAATGGATGCGAATAAAGCCGTTGCACCAGCTGGGATGGCCAGCGCAATGTGTCCAAACATAATCAGGACACCACCCATGAACACTGTGCGACGTGGTCCAAAGACACGGTCACTCAGAAATCCACCAAGCACACTGGATAAGTAAACAAGTGACCCGTAGATAGCCATGATGGAACTTGCGGTAGCTTGGCTAAAGCCTAAACCACCCTTATCAATGGCGAAGTACATGTAGAACAACAGAATGGCACGCATTCCGTAATAACTGAAACGTTCCCACATTTCTGTGAAAAACAGCGTTGCCAACCCACGAGGTTGTCCAAAAAACGCTGTATCGTATTTCTTGTTTTCCAAAAGAATCCTCCTAATTTATCCCCCAATAGCAGCCCGAAGGCCATGACTTTTCGGGGATTCTTAATGCTCTAAATATTCAGTTGTAGTTCCCCGTTTAAAAAAACGATACAACAATTATAGCGGTTATAAATGGCGATAGTCAAACCTTCTTTTAATTTATTCGCCATTTTTAGGCGAATAATTCTAATCTTTTAACCATCTTCAAGTGTTTTTCTCATGTTTAAGTGGCAGAATGCGCAGAAGCGTTGTTGTCGGCGTATTGCAAATTTTTTGCTTTATGACGCTAACAAACCATTATCTAAGGTGATGGCATCACATAAACACGTATTTTCAGACTTAGTCATCAAAAAAACCGTCACAAAATGTGACGGCTTTTTTGGTATTCACTCGAATTTATGCCGGATAGGTGACTTGAACACCTGACCCTCGGTTTACGATACCGATGCTCTACCAACTGAGCTAATCCGGCAAATAGCACATCTGTTAGTATAACG
>NZ_WEZQ01000018.1 GCF_009864005.1 Furfurilactobacillus milii | reverse complement strand
ATTAACCAACGCCCCCTTAAAGTACTTAACTGGCAAACACCTTACCAAGTGATGCTGACTAATTTGTCAAAAAATTCGGATCAAATTTGCAATCTACCATAAGACTAGATATTTGTTAGTTAATTTAATGAAATGAAATCGATTTCATAAAAGACCATAAAAATCGGTAATTGATTTTTATGTAATACGCTTAAGGAAGCGCTTACAAAAGCTTTGATTAAAAAAGTAATCTATTATCGAATTACTAATTTAGTCCGGACGATATCATGCGTCACGGGGCGATCGGGATTAGCGAGGCGATCCATGAGTGTAATAAAAGCTTTGGTACCAATAAGATATGCTGGTTGATCTACTGAAATAATAGGATATTGAACAAAATCAAACCAAGGTTGATCATCAAAAACAGCTAGTTTCATATCCCCAATTTGCCATTCTTTAAGGACTTTCAGCACATTCATTAGAATCACATTGTTACCACAGAAGAGAGCATCACACTGATTAGTTTGAATGAGATTAAGTGCCAATTCTGCGGTGTGCTGACCAAGGTAATCATCGAGTGCAATATCTTGCTCACGAATTGGGAAATCGTGAGCTGTTAGTGCTTTTCGGAAGCCATTTAAACGCTCTGTACCGGTTGTGGCGACGGGGCTAACAATGGCATTAACGCGGGTTGCGCCTTGCTTAATTAGAGCGTCAGCGGCGTTAAAACTGCCCTTCTCGTTATCAACTAAAACTGTGTCATATAAATTGGCATCCTTACCTTGTGGCATACGGTCGATAAAGACGAGAGGCATGTCATTGACCATTGAATGATAGTTGGCATGATTACCGGTGCTAGCCAGAATGATGCCATCTGCCTGATGATCAACTAGCATATTGATATAACGTTGTTCTTTATCTGGATTTTCGTCAGTGTTGCAAACAATCACAGAGTAGCCACGCTTAGTAGCTGCATCTTCGATACCACGGACGAGGGTAGTAAAAAATGGATTCAATACATTTGAAATAACCACACCAATAGTTTTTGTAGTGTGATTTCGCATGCTTTGTGCGAGGGCACTCGGCCGATACTGCAATTCGTCCATCCCATCTTTAACCTTCTGGATTGTTTGTTTGCTGACCAATTCGGGTTGGTTAAGAACACGAGAAACGGTTGCTTCTGATACTCCCGCATATTGTGCTATTTGTTTAATAGTAACTTGCTTTGACAATTTTTTGCCGCCTTTATGAAATCGATTTCATATACAAGATAAACCCTAAAAATTTGTGTGTCAAGATAACTTTATTATTTTTGATAGCGCTTTCTTAATTTGCTATACAGATGTTTGGATATGTATAAACAAAAACGACATGTACTCAATGTGGCTAAGTACATGTCGTTTTATGGCAGTTAAAATTCACTACGATTTTTGTCTTTTGGAACTGGAAGTTCTTGAGAAACATTCCTTTGTTACACGTGAAACAGACAGACCTTTTAGGCGAGTGCAGATGGTGCCTTAAGCTGTGGTCCTTTGCCTTCGCGGGCTAAGACCCAGTCATCAAGGTTCCACTCTTCTGTTCCACGACGCCATTGACCGAAGTCCCAACGTGATTCGCGCTCGATTTCAACAATTTCGTTGTTTGGTCCAATTGAGACCCAATTATAGGAACCGTTGTGATGAGCGAACTTGACCCACAGAATCGGTGTGGTTACGAGTTGACCAGCATCATTGGTGAAGGTGCGCGTTTCTTGGTCAATGCGCATGAAGCTCAGTTGATGAGCGTAAGCTGAATCAATGGATTGAAAGACCTGAGTCGCAAGGTTGATTGCTTGTTGGCTTCTTGGCAAGTTGCCTGGTTCTTCAAAACTGAAGTTGTTGTAGCTGATGAGGCGGTTGTCGCTTCCGTAAATAACCGTTACGTGAGCGTTGTTGAGGACTACCGGGCCTTCCTTTTGGTAGCGAACGACGGTTACCTGTTCCCCATTACGAGGGTGTTGTTCACGGCTAACTGCAACAAAATCATCTGGGATAACAAGGTTACGGTTTTCTTTACCGTTAACGTTCAAATACTTTGTCATAAGGAAATCCTCCATTTTTAAAGCGACGTTAGTGTTGGTGAGCAAGATTAGCGTTTTTAGCAATTGTCCGTTTGCGTGCACGGTTGAACACAATGATACCTGCACCAGCTAAGAGCAATAAACCAAATAGATAGGCGGTTCGTTGTGCGGCAATAATATTAGCTGCAGACTGACCGATAGCGGTGGTTGTTCGATGACCGGCATCAAACGAGAGGTGAACATAGAAGGTCAGTGTTGATAGCGTGGTTCCCAACACGAGTCCGAATTCACGCATTAATGAGTTAATCGATCCAGCCATCCCACGGTCGGCGGTTGAGACACTTTGCATGATCAGCGTGTTGTTTGGTGTGCCAAAGACAGCCGTGCCGATAGCAATCAGTGCTGAAACACCGATGAAGACGATTGGTTCAACATGACCATTGCTGAGCACTAGGCCAGTCTGAGCCAGCAGAAGGATGATTAAGCCAGCAGCCATAACACGCTGTTTGTTGAATTTATCCGTTAGTGTGCCGGCAATAGGGTTTGCGACTAAAGCAACAATCGGTGAAGCCATTAGCAGCAAACCACTGACTTGACTGGAATACTTCAACACGATTTGCAGGTAGATTGGTGCCAGCAATGTGAAGAAATACCCGACAACAAAACTGATCAATGCGGCAACGATGTTTTGTGTAAACGCACTGTTTTTAAGCAGGTTGAGGTTTAATAATGGACGCGTTGCCCGGCGCTCGTGATAGACGAACACAGCAATCATTGCGAAGAAGATGATGAGGCCAATAGTGGCCCACAGAGGATGGGTCATGATGACACTAGACGCAATGAAGAAGGAAACGGCTAAGACGATTAAGTCACCGACGCCCAACCAATCTACGTTTGGTCGAGAAAGCTTGCCAGGTCGCGGAAAGATAAACCATTCGGCAATGAGGCAGATGATGCCTAGCGGAACGTTGATCCAGAAAATGTACCCCCAGGGGAGGAAGGCTAAAATCAGTCCGCCTAACCCTGGTCCTGCAAGTGACCCTAATGAGATGAACAAGGCTTCAATGCCAAGTGCACGTCCCAGATACTGAGGTGGAAAAGTATCCGTTACGATAGCATAGCTGTTGGCCATCGTCATGCTGGCTCCCACGGCCTGAACAAACCGACCGAAGAGGACAAACGGTAAGTTGATGCCAAAACCGGCAAGACCCGAACCAATCAGGAACAACGCAGTCCCAATTTCAAAGATAAATGGTCGACCGAGTTGATCGCCAAGTTGCCCAAAGAATAGTAGCAACGCACTGATAGTGATAAGGTAAATGCCGATAATGGTCGTTGTTGCGTTTGTTGAAACGCTCAAATCTCTTGCAATGGTCGGAATGGCGATACTGACGATGCTACCGTCAATGATGACCATGAAGAAGAATGAGCCGAGAATACTTAAAATAAGCCATCTTTTAAGCAACGGTCCCACTTCCTTTCTTTCACCTATTTTTTAAACAGGATTGTGTAAAGTGGACGGGGACAGGCGGTTATTCGCCGTCTTCATCGAGTTCACGTTCCAGTTGGCGAATCTGCTGCTCGAGATCCTTGATGGTGTCCCGAACTTCATCCAGCGTTAGGCCTTCTGAACTGTAGCCCTTGTAGTAAGCGGTGACGTAATCGTTGTCTTCGAGACGTTGCAGTTCATCCCGCAATTGGCCTAAGCGTTCGACATCGTAATCGTACTTATCTTCGTTTAACATGATGATGCCTCCTTGGAATTGTGTGGTTTCAAACGGAAAATAGTGAGCGGAGCAGGGCCGATGGTGCTAGCCCAATGGCTGTGGTGCCGGTAATTGCCGGCGTTTGCCTTCACGAACCAAAACCCAGTCGTCAAAGTTCCACTCTTCGGTTGAACGGCGGGAGAGTAGGTAGTTCCAGCGGGAGTCACGCTCAACTTCAACGATTTGTCCGCCGGGCCCTACAGAAACCCAGTTATATGAGCCATTACGGTGTGAGAATTTGACCCAGAGAATTGGTGTTTGAACGGTTCGGCCACCTTCTGTAAACGTTCGTGTTTGCTTATCAATGCGCATGAAGCGCAAATGGCGAGCAAAGTTCGGATCAATCAATTCAAAGGTTTGTTGTGCAATCTGTAATGCTTCTTCGCCACGTGGCAACGGTGCGTCACTATCGATACTGAAGTTGTTGTAGCTTAGTAGCCGACCGTCGTTGCCGAAGATGACTGTGACGTGGGCATTGTTTGGAACGACTTTGCCAGCACGTTGATAGCGAATTACCGTCACGGTTTTGTGATTTCGTGGGCGTAGATCACGGGCGACTTCCACGAAGTCATCTGGTAACGTCAACATCTTGTTTGGTTCATGGTGAATATCAACAAATTTTGTCATCAGGTATGCCTCCTTAATTACGTTAAACTAACGGCAATTTGGACTAAAGACTCTGTAAACGCGTCCACCTGTGCTGCAGACAGGGCGCCTAAACTTTCCTGATTAATGTGGGCCAACACATGTTTAAGAGCTGGAATCAAACGAGTGCCTTTGTTGGTCAAACTGATATTCCAGGATCGTTTATCATCTGTGGCCCGGGTCTTTTTGACTAGTCCCAGCCGGATCAGTTCATCCAAACGACGCGTGACGTTGCTTGGACTGAGATAAATCTGGTGAAATAACTGATCCTGTGTCATTTGTCCTACCAGGTTCAGTTTTAAGAGAAAATAGTAGTTACTGGCGGTTAGTTGAAGCGGCATGAGTTCATTGTTTAACTGCATCTGCAACTTGCGAGAAACAATATTGAGTTGTGCTAAAATCCCGTCATCTGTTGCCAGCATTGGTTTCACCTTCCTTACCTTTTTAGTGTTTAGAATTATAAAGCCAAAGATTTATTTGCGCAAGCAAGCAATTATCAAAAACTTCGCAAATACAAATCTTTTTGTATTTGGCGATGTTCAGTTTACTTATTAAGTCAGTTAATGATTCATCACGCCTTGATGGGACGGCTTTTTGACGGTTTTCTATTTGGCTAACTAGAGGGGACTGTTTTTAACAAGGTTAGTTACGGCGTTGAAATCGGTTTGTTGATTTAAAGGTTCCATAACAGGGGCAACCACTTGACCGCCCCCCCCCATTGTTAGTTTTATAGTTGAGGCGAATACACAATAACTTTTGATTTGGAGGAAAAACTATGAAACAACGCAACATTGGCGGTACCGACTTTAAGGCATCCGCAGTCGCCTTGGGAATTATGCGAATGGAAGCATTATCCGCTGACGACGCTGCAAAAACGCTAGACAGTGCGTTTGACGCTGGCATCAATTACATTGATTCAGCTGATATTTATGGGATGGGTAATTCTGAAAAGGTCTTCAAACAGGCTTTGGCAAAGTCATCTGTCAAACGTGATCAGCTCTACATTCAATCGAAGGGTGGGATTATTTTTGATCCTGCTCGCAGTCATGGCAGTTTTGTGTTTGGCCAACGTTATGATTTTTCAAAGCAGCACTTGATTGAATCAGTTGATGGTATCTTGGAACGGATGGGCATTGATTATTTAGATGCCTTTCTGTTGCACCGGCCAGATCCACTGATGGAGCCTGACGAAGTGGCAGCTGCCTTCGATGAACTGCAGGCCTCTGGTAAGGTGCGTCATTTTGGTGTATCAAACTTCAATCCTGAACAAATTGAAATGTTGCAAGCAGCAACGAGTCAACGTTTGCTCATCAACCAATTACAGTTCAGCATTATGCATTCTGGCATGATCGATGAAGGATTGCACGTCAACATGACGGACGATCGCAGTGTAATGCATGATGGCGGACTGTTAGAATATTCACGTCGTAAGCATATGACTGTCCAGACATGGTCACCATTCCAGTACGGTTTCTTCGATGGAACGTTCATTAATAACGATAAGTTCAAAGAGTTAAATGACAAACTACAAGAACTGGCTGAAAAGTACGATGTTTCTAAGAATGCTATTGCCACAGCCTGGATTTTACGTCACCCAGCTAACATGCAAGTGTTGTTAGGTACAATGACTCCGGCACACATTGTTGATAGTGCCAAAGGTGCCGACGTCGATCTCACTAAGCAAGAATGGTACGACGTATACTTTGCGGCAGGAAATGATTTGCCATAGGATAGCGTTATGTAAATAAGCGCAAAATAAACCCCCATCATTCGCCAATAATGATGGGGGTTTGACGACGCATTTCAATTTTAGTGTGATAATACCAGCGTTATTATGGAAAAGCAATCATTAGGCTGATCATTGATTGACATCCTTGGACGACATAGAAAGGTTTTTACTCTTTAAGGGCCGCCAACGTTGATTGTTGAAACTTTGCTAGAATTTCATGAATTGTTTCTATAGATTCCCTTTGTCCGTTACTCAGCCATTCACGCCAGATTGCGTAGACGCCGGCGCTCATGAACTTAACCCAGTAGGTTTGTTGGGCAACGCTAATATCATTCCAATTGATGGTCTCCTTATAGAAAGTGGCCATGTTTTCGTTGAACACAGTTTGAATAATGGGTTCAAATCCACGTTTGACAGCCAGATTAAAAGTATCAGTCATGTCCGTAAAAAATTGTCCTAATGCGGCTATTTTCTCCTTTTGTGGCGTGTTGGTCATGATGTCATTAAAGCGTGCGTCAATCTGCGGTTTAAAATACGCAGTCAGAACATCCGCTAGTGTTTCAAAGTTTCGGTAGAATGCCATGCGACTGACGCCGGCTCGGCGGACGACCTGAGCGATAGTAATCTCAGCTAGGTCTTTGGTTTCCAACAGTTGCAGTAAAGCTGTGGTGAGATATTCTTGCGAGTCCTGTTTGATTTGTTGCGCATGTTTGGTGGCTGCCATTACAATTCTCCTATTCTGTCACAGATGCCTGTTTTTGGCTTGTTTAGCTATAAGAAACACTCTACAATTCCTCTACATATGTTACAAGTATAACGTAAGCGGAGGAATTCAAAAATGAATAAGAAATTAGTTGTTGTTACAGGTGGTAGCGGGTTTATCGCTGTTCATATTATTTTGCAATTATTGCAGCAGGGTTATGCGGTTCGGACAACTGTTCGATCAATGAAGAAGACTGACTTAATCCATGAAATGTTAACAAACGGTGGTGTGACGGATTTTAGCGATTTATCAATTGTTGAAGCTGATCTCACGAGTGATGATGGTTGGGCCGAGGCTGTAAAGGGTGCAACCTATGTGATCCATCCCGCATCACCAACGCCAACATTAAACTTTAAAAATGAAGACGAAATGATTCGTCCGGCCGTGGATGGCGTACTTCGCGTTATGCGTGCCTCACGTGATGCTGGGGTCAAACGTTTTGTATTGACCTCCGCTTATGGCGCGATTTTTGCCGGTCACAAGAACCGGACCACACCATACACCGAAAAGGATTGGACGGATCTGTCGGCCAAGAATATTCATCCTTACCAAAAGTCTAAGACAATGTCTGAACACGCGGCGTGGGATTTTATTAACAGTGAAGGTAATGGGATGGAACTGGCCACGGTTAACCCAGTTGGTGTTATGGGCCCCGTGTTGTCCTCAGATTACTCACATTCAAACATTCAAATTCAAGATTTATTAGAAGGTAAAATCAAAGCTGTACCAAAGGTTGATTCTGGTTATGTTGATGTTCGTGATGTCGCTAGTCTGCATATTTTGGCGATGACATCACCTAAAGCCGCGGGTGAACGTTTCTTAGCAACGACGGGTGAAACATTGTCGATGTTGGATGTGGCAAACATTCTTCGTGAGGCCTTTCCACAATTTGCGTCAAAGCTACCAACGAAGACAATGCCAAACGCACTGGTGAAAGCTGCTGCACTGACTAATCCGATGTTGAAGATGATTGCCTTGCTGGTTGGACAATATGCGGGTACGAGCAATGAAAAAGCAGTGACATTGCTTGGCTGGCATCCACGTTCAGCTCGTGAAGCAATTATTGCCACCGCGCAGTCAATGATTGATTTAGGAATTGTGAAGGCTTAATTTAAATAGCAACGCAGGCAAAATCTGAAAAAAGATTTTGTCTTTTTTAGTTTGGCAAACATTGCGCTATCAAAATGCGTATGTAAATGTGTAAGAACCTAAATTACTCGACGTAAAAAGACTGTTCCACGATATTTGGGCTTGGGTGTAAACTTGTAGCACACGATTAACTCGGAAAATAGGAGACCATTATGAAATTTTTGCACACGGCTGACTGGCATATTGGTAAAAAGTTGCATGGTTTTGATTTACATGAAGAACAGGACGATGCGTATCAACAAATTTTACAAATTGCGTTAGCAAATAAAGTCGATGCGGTCGTTGTTGCAGGCGATTTATATGATCGATCATTGCCCAGCGAAGACAGTGTCAAACAACTGAATCATATGTTGATTGATTTAAATTTAACTAATCATTTTCCGGTTTTGGCGATTAGTGGTAATCACGATAGTGCCACACGTTTGCATGTCGGCAGTGAGTGGTATGCCCAAACCAATTATTTCTTAAATACCGAGTTGGCGGATGCATTCGAGCCAGTTGAACTGGGCAATACGCAGTTTTTCTTGTTGCCATATTTTGAGCCCTGGCAAGCTCGAAATGTGTTTGAAGACGATAGCATTAAGACGGTTGAACAAGCGATGACATTGGTCGTAAATCGTCAGCAAAAAGCGTTTAAAGCGGGGATGAAACACGTCCTAATCGCCCATTTCTTTGCCGCAGGAAGTAGTCAAACGGACTCTGAAACGAAAGTCGTTGTTGGTGGGCTTAACGCGGTGCCGCTCGATTTGTTGGGTGCATTTGATTATGTTGCACTTGGGCATTTACACAATCATCGAGCGCTAACCGACGACAAGATTAAATACAGCGGTTCACCCGTCAAGTTTTCATTGTCAGAGGCTGACGAGCAAAAAGGCGTTTGGATCGTCGACACAGATGCGAATACAACAACGTATGTGCCAATTAAACCGTTGCGAGATGTCGTTAATTTAACGGGTTCTTTTGAAGAATTAACCGATCCGGAAACGTATGACAAGCTGGATCGGGATGCCTATTATGGTGTGACACTGACAGACAAAGCCATTATTCCAGATGTCATGAATCGCTTGCGTCAGGTTTATCCACGAATTGTTAGTTTAGATCGACAGAATGGCCGTGATGAGCTACCGACCGTCCAAACAGTGGACCCAACCTTGGCACCAATGGCGTTGTTTGGAAAGTTCTTTGAGCACGTTAATGATGACGAAATGAGCGAGCAACAACAGAAGTGGGCAGAACAAGGCCTGCAGGAAGCTGAACACGAGGATTAAAATGCGACCATTACGAATTCGCTTAGTAAATTTTGGTCCTTATAAGGACCAAACAATTGATTTTGAAGATTTTAATGATGCCCCATTGTTTCTGATTAGCGGTAAAACGGGGAGCGGTAAAACAACCATTTTTGATGCAATGTGTTTTGCACTGTTTGGTCGTTCCTCTGGTGGTGATCGCAATCCCGATGAAATGCGCTCGGACTTTGCTGACCAAACGGAAGAGACGTTTGTCACATTCATTTTCGAGCATCATGGTCAACAATATGTGATCAATCGCAAACCGAAGCAGATTCTTGCTAAAAAGCGCGGTACGGGGACGACTGAACAAGTTGCCAGCGTAGATTTGACCGTTACTGATCGGGATGGTAAGGAACAAAGCTGGACGAAACGGGGAACGGTGGATCAGAAACTATTTGATTTACTCCACCTGACGCCGGCACAATTTACTCAGATCGTCCTGTTACCTCAAGGCCAGTTTAGACATTTCCTTGAGGCAAACAGTAATGATAAAGAAGCCTTGTTGGCCGATTTGTTTGGGACCGATTTATACAAACGCTGGGCCAATAATTTGAATGATCAGTTAAAGGCCATGCGTCAGGCATCAAAAGACCAGAGTACGCAATTGGCGACGTATGCAAAAATGATTAAGTGGCAAGATGATACAGAAATCCCAGTCGCCGATGCGCCAGCAACAGACATTTTGGCCGCTCTGATTCGGCAAAATGAAGCGATGGAGCCGGAGTTAGCACAAAGACGGCAAGTAAACGACAAGGAATCAGCCCGGTTGAGCCAATTGACTACCCAGGTTAAAACCGAAGAAAGTTTGCTAGCTATCTTTAATCAACGTGAGCAAGCACAATTGGCGCTGTCCAAACTCAATCAACAGATGGCTTATATGGACAAACTGGCAGCTCATATGAAACAGTTGGAGTGGGTTCAACAAACCTTGCCACTGCAAGAAAAGGCAGTAGAAACGAAACAACAGGAAACGCGGACCACGGAACGGTTGGCATCGACTAAAACTAGTTTGATCACTGCTCAACAGACATTGACTGACGCGGTAGCGGTTGTTGAACAGTTAAATGCGCAGAAACCGGAAGAGGCTAAACGACAATCTGAACTGACACGCCTCAAACAGGTGCGACCATTGTTTGAAACCGTGGCGACGTTGAGTAAACAGCAAGTGGCACAACAGCAGCAGTTAAAGGCAGCTCAAACAAACGCTGAGCTAACGACTAAGCAACTCAGCGAGCAACAGCAGTTACGTGATCAGCTGGATCAGCAACTCACGACGTTACAATCATTAGACGCTAAGCAGTTAACAGTTAGAGATCAACAGCATGCGTTAAAAACATTAACTGATCAACAAGCAGACCTCGATCAACAACAGCACGCGTTACAAATGCGACATCAACGAACAGATAAAACAGCGCAACAATTGGCTGAACTGATCGCCAAGCAAAAAGATGCGGCGGACCGTTATCAACAGTTAGATCACGATTGGACTGTCGGGCAAATTCAGCGTTTGAGTGCGAAATTAGAAGATGGTGAACCTTGCCCTGTATGTGGTTCTACAGAGCATCCTAAGGTTGCGGTAGCGACAGTAACAGACGTAACCGAAGATGAACTGAAGGAAGCGGATAAACAGCGACAAGACATAAATCAGCGTGTCGCTAATGTTACAGGACAGCTCAATGAATTAAAGGCAGCGCAAGAAAAGGATCAGTCTGCTTATGAGGAAAACGAGTCAAATTGGGCAAAACGTATTGCTCAGTTAACAGACCAGTCTGTGACTACTGATAATGCCCGTGATGTATTGTCACAATTTAAGCAACAACTAGCCAATGCAGTTCAGCAGCTGAACGATGCTTTGGAGCACCGTACGCAACTCCAACAACAATTAGCCGTCGTCAAACCGCAGTTAGAAACGTTGACCGCTCAGCGCGATGAGGCCAATAAAAAGGTACAACGTGTGCAAACGGAATTAACTACCGTGACGGCACAGCTTGCAGACCGCCGGCATGATCTTCCGGACCAATTCAACGATTTGGCTTCCTTGGATGCGCATATTAAGCAAGTTGAACAGGCAAGTCAGTCTTATATAGAGCAGACGACCAAACAACAAACTGTCCAAAATAAGGCACAACAGAACGTTACACAATTACAAACTCAGGTAACGAGTCTGACTCAGACTCAAGCCGAACAGCATAAGAATGCCGTGGCCGCACAGCAAACATTTGATGAGGCCTTGAATAAACATCGTCCTGTTGTGGAACTGGCAGCGTTCAATCAATTGGCAAATGAAGTTACTGAACTTGATGAGCAACGAAAAGTTCATCAACGCTTCCTAACCGATAAGAGTCGGGCTAGTGCACAAGTTGAAACACTGACGAAACAGATTGGTGACCAGACCAAGCCAAATGTGGAAGAAACTGTCAAAGCCCGTGAAGCACAGACTGAAAAGCAACGCACTGCACAGCAAGCATTCTATGAATTTCAACAGATGGTCCAAAGCAATGAAGATGTGGCCACCAAGATGAAGACGCTGATGGATGAAAGTCGTGAAGCGCAACAGCAATTGGCCGAAATGGCCGAGTTAGCTGACACCGCCACTGGTAGAAGTGACATGCACCTGAGTTTGGAACGGTATATTTTACAAACTTATCTTCAGAAAGTGCTGACAGTGGCTAATGTTCGGCTAGCTGTATTGACGAATAAACGCTATCAGTTCCGGTTGGACACGTCAGCTGGTTCACGGGCTACAGATACTGGGTTAGAGATCAACGTGTTTGACGATCAGGCTGGCAAAGTCCGTAGCGTGCATACCTTGTCCGGTGGCGAAAGCTTTATCGCAGCATTGTCACTGGCCTTAGCACTAGGCGAGGTTATTCAAAGCGAAGCGGGCGGAATCACAATTGAAGCACTCTTTGTGGATGAAGGCTTTGGCTCACTGGATGGTGAAGCTTTGCAGATGGCGATGGAAGCTTTACAGACCATTGAAGGCAATAATCGGATGATTGGTATTATCAGCCACGTGACAGAAATGCAGGAACAAATTCCTGATCAACTGCAGGTTGTTTCGTTAGCGAATGGGCAGAGCACGATTAAGTATCAGCATGAGCTGTAGTTAAAGATATTTCCCGGGAAATAAAAAATCGACCAATTTGAGAAAATTGGTCGATTTTTTGAATTCTATTTTAAGAAAATTGACTTAAAAAGAAGGATTACGCCTAGATAACCATCTTTTTCACTTTGCATGATACCAGCCCACATTCCTGAAATCATATCATGAATAGACTGCGTTATGCTCGGAATAAGCAGAAATGTTAAACAGAGTCCGCCGATTATTAACGTTTTCTTTGACAAGATTCGGTTCATTTGTGTCCAGTTGATTGTACAAAGAAGCCAAATCAATGTCACAATGAAAGGCAATTCTAACCAATCACGAAGGTTACTAGCAGACATGTGAAGCGCTAGGCCAATCAAATACCCGACAATAGATAGGCCTGCAACGCTAAGAACGAATTTGCTTAGTCTAGATAACGGTTCTGGCTCATGTGACTCAAAGTTGTGAATCAACTTATCATCGCCCTTAATCAAATCATCTAATGATAAATCAAAAAGTTCGCCTAATTTAATGACGTTGGTGAAACTTGGTAACGCAGTGTCACTTTCCCATTTCGAAATAGATTCGCGTGAAATATTCAAACGTTTAGCCAGATCAGCTTGTGACCAATGTCGTTGTTCACGTTGTTGCTTGATTTGTTGACTGATTTTCATACTCTTCGCCCCCTCAATTTCTCCTATGACCTAAGTGTAAAGAGTATTTCGCAGAAGAGGTAGGACTTTATAGTTACATCAAGCTGTTATTGATATAAAAAATTAGTTAACTAGGAAATTGTTAAATCAACATTTGTGTCGGCGACTGGCACTGTATTGACCAGTAGCTCAATGTGATGCACCCCTGCATATAATGTGCGGGTGGTAAGCTGCTTCCACTTCATTGAAAAATGCCCGTTTATCGCTTGTTGTGTCTTTAAGTTGACACGTTTGATAAAGAAATCCTTGGCAGATGTTTGCTGGTTCTTCTTAACATAGTGTACGCGGTAACCGAGATAAAGTGGTAAATCGCTCTTTGTTGAATTCGTGAGCTGATAGCTAAAGTCAGAATTTTGATTTAGGGAAACGGTCGGTGAGGATGTTGTTAACGAGATGTTTGTCAGTAATGCTGCATCACGTTGGCTGTAGCCCAGCAGTGCCAATACATCCGGATGTCCCGCCTTAAACAGCGTTCGCAGGGCTCGGTTAATAATCCAGTCTGTCGTTTGGGAGTCATGCCAGTGTGTCTTACAGAAATCGATGACCAACTGGGGATGATCTTTGCTAATGTCATTTAGGTTATTAGCGACACTTTTTTGAACGTACGTGCTTTGATCGTTAATTAAATTTTCTAGAATTGGGAAAATTGGTGTTGGATTTTCCACAAACTGTTTGAGACGAATTCCCCATGGTAGACGTGGCCGAATGCCTTCACTAGCAAGGCGACGCTGATCTTCATTTTGACTCTGAGACCAAGTGACCATTTGCTGAATTGTTTGTTTTGGTGAGTCGACTAGAAAGGGACGGATGGCAAATTCTGCCGAGGATGTTTTGGTCAGAACGCCCAGCGTACTCATGGAGGTTTGCCAATCGTTGCGGCCATAAAGCGCCACGTAGTTTGGCAGACATAGTGCGGCAAAACCCGTAATAGTTGTACTAATATCACACAGGATACCGGCGACCTCTGTAAAGTCGCTTGGCAACTGATGGTGCAGCGCCCGTGTTATTTGGTCGCGACGTTCCATCAACTTGAGTGCTGGCCATTGCTCATCAACGGTATCTCTGATAAAAGTTGGAACATCAAACGTTGAATAATGTTGTGTGATTGCTGTGCCTAGCTGAGTTAAGAAAGATGTCGAATATACATCCTTTAGAGCATCTGCCATGGTTTATCCTCCATAAAATGTCAATTATATATCCTGATTATCATACAGTACAAAACATGACATCCTTTGTCAGGTTTTAATAATGATTCAAACATTTCTGAATTTCATCTTTCATTCGCTGCCGTAGCGAACTTGGTTGTACCACCGTTAAGTGTGATCCAAAAGACAACAAGTAAGTAATTAACCAGTCATCGTCATTCATCTTTGTGTTAATCAGATAATCACCGTTTGATTGTTGCACAATTTGATTTGTCGGAAAGGCTTCAAACAAGCGGTATTTCAAGACTGCATCTGCGTGCAATTGAATGTCAATTTGGTTGGCCGCGCTAGACTGCTGAGCAGAATGGTCTGTTAACCACGGTTGTTTGCCCTCGGCCAACGATTGTTTGTTCGTCACGCGTAGATGATCAATTCGTGACAGCTTAAATAATCGATCTGCTCGACGCTCTACTGAGTATCCCCGTAGATACCATGCCTTATCTTTAAAAATGACTTGGTATGGAAATACTTCACGGGGCAAATATTCATTTTTAGCGCTTAAATAATTAAACGTAATTAGCCGAGAATGAATAATCGCATCGCGAAGCTTAGCTAGTGTGCTCTTTTGGTTTCGAGAGTCAGACCATGTTGATGGGTCGATCGTGATCCAGGCAACGGGCTGTTGATGAAACAGAGCCGATAACTTTTCGACCGTTTCATTGTTATCGACGCCGAGGTTTTTTAAGCCATTCAAGGCGGCTAAAATGTTCGTTTGTTCCTGCTTATTAACAATCGTATTGTCGATTTTATATTCCGGCAGGAGAGCAATGCCACCATTGCGACCTTGTAGGACATAGATCGGGACACCGGCGGCCGACAAGTCATCGACATATCGGTATACGGTTCTGACCGAAACATCCAGTTGCTCAGCTAGAGATGGTGCATCGACTTTATTATGGTTCATTAGTAGATAAATCATTTGGAATAATCGATTGGACTTCATGGGATTAAGCCTTTCTATACAGGATAGGCATCATTAATCTGCGTTAAATTGACTGCGATAACGGAGACAAATAAAAGTAAACTTGCTCAATTAATTTTGCGTTTTTTTTGTAAAACATGACAGTCTATTGTCAGGTTTATGTTGATAAGCTGAATTCAATCAGTAAGGCAGCGTTCGTTTGACACTAAGCCGACTGAAAATTTAGGAGGAATTAGTTATGAGCAGTGAACAATTTGCATATAAATCAGGCACCGAGGCATTTTTCAATATCGTCATGGAAGGCCTAAAAGGTGAAGTGGACACGGATAATTACTGGGAAGCCGTTGATGAAAATGCTGTTTTTGAATTCATGTACAATATTCCTGGATTCACCAACAAAATTGAGGGGCGTCAGGCCTATATGGATTGGTTTGCTGGTTATTCAGCGGTGTTGGATAGTGCAGATGGTTTGCGAGTTTACAAGGATGCTGACAAACACGCGGTGATTTTAGAATATGCTGTGCACGGCGTGGTACCCAGTACAGGCAAGAAATATGACAACAATTTTTGTTCCATCGCAATTTTGAAGGATCGTAAAATTGTCCACTGGTACGATTACATGGACACGATGGCCGTCATGCTTAGCAACACGCCGGAAGATAAGAAATAATTGTTAACTTTGTTCTGAAGTAAAAGGAATTATTGTCTTGCAGGCAGCTTACCAAAAGGTGATAGTTAGACTATTAAAAACGAATATAAGAATATGAGTATGCTATTATTCGTTAATTTAGGAGCGAGCCTACATGACAATCCAGAAGTTAGAAGACAATGCACAGTATCAAACGGATAATAACTTATCAATTCGACAGCGCCTGCATCAGCAATACAGTACAAATAAACAGGGACTAATGCCATGGCTGCGCCAACAAATGACCATTCATGCAGGTGATCGCATCTTAGAGTTAGGTTGTGGCAATGGTAGCTTGTGGCAAGGATATTTGGATCAACTGCCTTCAACGATTACGTTAACGTTGTCCGACTATTCACAGGGGATGGTCGATTTAGTGACAAACCAGTTTGGAAACAATCAACGAGTCAACTGTATGAAAATTGACGCACGATCAATCCCTTTTCCTGATGAATCATTTGATACTGTTATCGCGAATCATACGTTGCACACTGTTCCTGATATTGCACTGGCTATTCGTGAGATTGCTAGGGTATTGAAACCACACGGAACCTTTTATACCGCGGTTAATGGCAATCAGGGGATGGAACATTATCTGCATGGAGCGATTCAATCAATTCAACCGACGAACATGGCGTTTGCCGAGCAGTTAAGTTTTAATTTGCAAAATGGCGTGCCACAGTTAGACAGGGCTTTTAGTCAAGTTCATCGACGGGACTATCCCGACAGTCTGCATATTACCAAGACACAAGATTTAATCGCATGGATCCAGTCGACTAACATGGCAGATGATGGGATTGACGATAAGTTACTGCAAGAGCTGACCGTTTATTTTGAAACGTTAAGACAGCGCAATGGTGCGATCGATATTCCCAAGCAAGTTGGGTTATTAATTGCTGAAAAATAAACTAGGCTTAACAATGCTTGACTAAACAAATAGGCTGACGAGGAAATTAATCTTCGCCAGCCTATTTGCTTATTCAGTTTGATGCTTAAAAACGAGAATTTTACTTACCATCTGGATGTTCCTGCAACCATTGCTTCAAAAAGGCAATTTCTGTTTTGCTCGAATTAATGCCGTATGCAAAGGCTAATTTTTGTCCAGTCGACATGCACCGATTATGTGATGGCAGATAGTCGCTAAGTCGCTGTTGAAGCTGCTCAATTTCTTCCGTTTCCTGCTGGATTTCATCCTTAACGATTTGTACGATTCGTTCTGGATCGACAAATTCGCCAAACATTAACCGTGCCAAAAAATCGGATTTGACGCTTTCTGCCTCTACTGGTGAATGAAGATACTCGGCAAATTCCGCTTCACCTGCTGGCGTAATTGAAAAGACGTTTTTATCAGGTTTGCCCTGTTGTGGAACAATTTCCTTAGTGACCATTCCGTCTTTTTCGAGTTTTCGTAGCGCAGGATAGACCATGCCAGCCGAGCTATCAAAGAAGAATGCAAAACTTGTTTGAAACAGTTGGGTGATGTCATAACCTGTTTGAGGACCGCTTTTTAAAATACCGAGGACGATTTGCCGACTTTTCATGGTCTATTAACTCCTTTAGTGATTAAGTACAGGTTATCATATAATCTTCAAGAACCGCTTTTTTATCGCGCAATTTTAACATCGTGCTTGATAATCGCCAAGTAATCTTTGCGCCGGTAAAATAAGAGTTCTACGAAAATGAAGCTAATTGCAAATGGAAAGGCGTGCTGATATAAGACTAAAAAGGCCTCCGATATCAGCGATTTAGTGTGCTTAGCAATACTGTCACCAGTGTGTTTGATTTCGTGATTATCCTTTTTCACAATCGCGACAACCTTCTGTGTTACCCGTTCTTGAATTTGTTTACGTACAATAATTTGCTGTTGAGTAGGAAGCTGGTTAACGTGCGCTTTTTGGGTCGCAAGTTTTGTTTCCCGGGAAATAATCTGTGCCTGTTGGTGCTTGTTGATACCATTACTTTGATGAGTTGAGGTCTTAGCGCCAGTGCCTGTGAAACGTTGTTGAGTGGCTTTTAGCATTTTTTGCTTGGTCGTTTGAGAGAGGGAGATTTGCTCAATTCGGGTTTGCGCGTCATGCCAGGCGGTTGTTTTAGCCGTGCTGATGTTACTAGTAAGCAGTGAGACAAAGATGGCGACAGCGAGAACATTGCCGATTTGACGTAGAACGCCCATCACAGATTGAGACGCAGTTAGCTTTTCACCTTCAAAGTCGGAAGCGGCTAAGACGGTGATTGGGCCGATAATCACACCATAACCAGTGCCAAGCAGCATGAGCCCAATTAATGTTTGCCAGTAGTGGTCGGGGTTCATAAAACCAAGGATGCCGTAACCGATCGCCATAGAAAGAAAGCCGAGTCCAATGATCAAACGGGGCCCAAAGCGTTCAATTAGATTGCCGGCGATTGGTGACATCACAAAGATCATAAATGAAGTCGGCGTGATGAGTAATGCGGCTACTAGCTCTGTTTTCCCCTGAACCTGCGTAAAAAATGTTGGCATGATTACCATGACTGACACTAACAGTAGGCCAGCCAAGATAACGGTCAGGGATGCGCCGGAAAACTGCCGATCTGCGAAGAGATCTAGCCGAACCATAGGCGATTTGACACGCGATTCTAGGAAAATGAATGCGACAAAGGTAATGATGGTTAGCCCGGCAAGAGATAAAATACGAACACTTGTCCACCCCCAGTCAGTGCCTTGCGTGAGTGATAGTGTCAATGAAAATAACGTGATCATTAAGAGAAACATGCCGCCAAAGTCGATTTTAGCGTTGGTTCGTGGTTCGTGTCGCAGTGGTAACTGCAATGTCACACCAATAAAAGCAATGAGTAATAATGGCAGGTTAATGTAGAAGACCCAGCGCCAGCCAAGAAACTCTGTTACGACACCACCAATGGTTGGCCCTAAAGTTGATGCCAGTCCTTGAGTTAGGCCAATGGTAAGCAGTGCCGTTTTACGTTTGGACTGAGAAGTTGATGCAATGGCGATGGTCATGCTAGTTGGGAAAATGATGGTAGCTCCAATACTTTGGATACCACGACCAATGATCAATGTTGCCGGAACGTTGGCGTCTCCAGAAACAAATGAACCAATCGCAAACGTCAACAACCCAATCAGATAAACTTTGTTGCGACCGAAAATGTCGGCAATCCGTGCTAGTGGAATTGTGAGCACGGCAAACGTAATTGTGTAAATGTTAAGCGCCCAAGATAAGCGGTCTAAAGGTACGTTCATGCTAGTCTGAATTGCTGGGAGCGCAATGTTCATTACCGTTGTATCTAACATGCATAAGAATGTTCCGATACACATGGTTAGGATTAGTAGCATATTTTTATTTTTCATATTCAATGTCACTTTCATATTAACAATTATAGTATTGTTCGAACGCTTTATACTATAATTGTTAATAGTAACATTGTCAATATAAAGTTATTTTCCTTAAATCAAGAAAAGGCTTACAGTAGAAGTGAACATTAAACAAATCGAATGGGGGAGTTAAGATGCGTTCAGTTGTTATTAATGAACCAGGGGATTCAAGTGTCTTAAAAATTGAGGAACGGCCAATTCCTAAGGCAGATGCAACGCACACCGTAATTCACATCAAGGCTTTTGGGATTCATCGCTACGAAGTATTGACGCGGGCTGGTGGTTCTCCGTCGGTAAAGTTTCCACGGGTTATCGGCGTCGAGGCTGTTGGGGAAGTGTCTGAGCCAGCGGAAAACTCAAAATTCACGAAGGGACAACGTGTTCTTGTTATCAATGGTGGTTTTGGTCGTGAATTTGATGGCAGTTATCAAGAGTACGCATTGGTTCCAGATGATTTATTGTTCGCTGTTGATTACGATGTTGACTGGCAAATACTGGCACAGTACCCAGAAAACTTTTACACAGCATTTGGTGCTATGAAAATGACGCGTGTGAAAAAGGGTTAATCATTGCTTGTTCGAGGCGGGACTACAGCTGTCGGCATGGCAATGATTGGACTGGCAAAGTCACTTGGAATTGAGGTTTCGGCAACCACAAGAAAGCCAGAACGAAAGCAATTGTTGCTGGATCAAGGAGCCGACTATGTGGTCCTTGATAAGGATAATCAACTGCAAACAAGCGAAAAGTATGATGGCATTGTTGATATGGTTGGCACGGTCAGTTGTCAAAACTCAATTGAACACGTCAAACGTGGCGGTGTCTGCTGTATGATTGGTTTGTTAGCTGGTGAATGGGTCTTTAAAGAGTTTGACCCCTTCACATTAGGTGGTGCATATTTGTCTGTGTTCGACGGTGGCGAACCGAGTCAGGCATTGTTTGATGAAATTTTCGATTTGATCAAACGTAATCACCTCAGCATTCCTATTTCCAAAACGTTTAAACTGTCGGAAATTGCTGTTGCGCAAGATTACGTCATGGCCAATCCTCAACCAGGACAAGTGATTGTCACTACGGAATGATGCTATTTAGGTCAAAAAATAACGTGTAATCCATTTAAACTTGGATTACGCGTTATTTTTTTGATTAAAGAGCGTTGGGGCGAACTTGAATACAACAATATAAAACTGGCAAGTGCGTTTGAATTTCCCCTTCAATTGCTTTGCAAAGGCGGACTTATCCGTTATTGTGAGGCCGCGACTTCTTTTGACATAGGGCTCCTCTGGGGTTTATTCGCAAAAGTGAGTAAAATAAATATATTAGGATGCATCAGAAAGAGGGCGTTGGCAATGACGGAGAGCACTAAGGAAACAAATACAGAATCAGCACTTAGAAAGGCCTTTATTAAGCTAGTGGCCGCTAAGAGTTTTCGTAAAATGACCGTCCGTGACATTGCTACGACGGCACACGTTAGTCGAGGGACTTTTTATCTGCACTATGTGGACAAATATGCCATGCTGGATGCCTATGAAGATCAATTGGTAACGGGAATCTCACAAATATTTGATACCTATGTAAAGACTTCTTGGAAAGCCGGCAGTCGGGTTGAGAATAATGTCTTTTATCACATGTTTGTTTACCTCAATCGGCACAAACAGATGGTGCAAACGTTGTACCGAATTCCGGAATCTGACGTAATGCGGAAAATGACGGCTTTTATTACTGCCGAGGTTGCCCGCGAGACAGTCGCATCTGTTTCGAGTCCAAATGGTAAAGATATCCCACTAGATTACGCGCAAGCTATCCTTGTGCAGAATGTTTCCGGCATCATTACCCAGTGGTTTCAAAAGGCGCAACCGGAATCGCCCCGTGAGATTTTTGCCATTTTCATGAATAGTCGAACGTTATCGCCGGTCGATTTAACGTTACTCGTTCAGGATAAGAATCAATAAGTTGCTGCCAGTTAATCTTGGCCGCAACTTATTTTTAGTCTAGGGACGTGCAGCGAGCACAAACAATGAGCATTTGGGTAAAAAGTGTTCATTTGGCGTTGTAACTTGAAAATATGAAACGGTTCATAACGCTGACATAGCAAGTATTTATGCCATTTGAGTGATTAATTAAACCGGTGCTAAATTGACACTTTCGGCTATCTTGCACATTGATTGGCCTTCTTTTCTCACTTAATATCGACAACCGAAATGAGTTACGAATTTCAGCTGAAGGAGAATTTAAGAGAGATGGTTAAAAAAGAATGGCAGCAATTATGGCACAGTCGCAGGATGCTCATTGGATTGATATTAATTGCATTGATTCCGGCAATTTATTGCCTTTTATACCTATCGTCAATGTGGGATGCCTACGGGAAAATGGATCGTATTCCAGTTGCAATTGTGAATCAGGATCAGCCGCAGAACTATCGTGGCAAACGGATTGCGATTGGTAAACAATTAACAACTAAACTATGTCGTTCGGATTCGCTTGATTATCATGTGACAACGGCTAAGACAGCCGCAGCGGGGATTCGAAACGGTAAATACTACATGGTCGTCACGATTCCTAAACGGTTTTCTAGTGACGCGACAACATTATTAACAAGTTCACCACAACGTTTGCATATCCGATACACAGTCAATTCTGGCCGTAACTTTGTTGTTTCCAAAATGACCGCTGGGGCGGCAACGGCGATTCAATCGAAGGTTTCAAACCAGGTCAGTACGATGTACGTCAGTGCTTTGCTAACGACAATTGGTCATGTGCAAACGGGGATGGCAAACGCAGCTAAGGGCAGTAGCCAGGTAACAACTGGATTGACCAGTCTAACTAACGGCATTCAGCAAGTTGGTGTGGGAACAACTAGTTTGCAGCAGGGATTGCACGCTGCTAACGTATCATCACCAGAGCTCGTTGATGGCGTGGATAGACTGAATGCGGCCCTAGCAAAACTGCATGACGGTAGTTCGACGCTCACTCTAGGAAGTACGCGACTCACCACCAGTCTTGCAGGTAGTGCTCACCAATTACAACAATTACATGAGCAACGTCAGACAGCTGACGACATTGCCTCGCCAGTGGTTGCTGACACAACAGACGTGGCGAAAGTGCCCAACAACGGAACAGGCATGGCACCATTCTTTATTGCCATCGGTTTGTTTGTCGGCGGTATTGGTTTAGGAACTATGTTTGATGCCTATTTACCAAAGTCACGGCCTAAGTCTGCTGTTGCTTGGTGGCTGTCAAAATTTTCAGTTATCGGAGCACTTGGTGTTGTACAAAGTGGTTTACTCTTATTGGCGTTGACTTGGGGTAATCACTTAATGCCGACTTCTCAGATTAAATTGGCCAGTATGCTGTTGCTAGGTTCGCTGACCTTTTTGTCCTTAATATTCTGTTTGCGAATCGTTCTTGGTGGTTTCGGTACGTGGTTAATAACAATTATCTTGGTGCTTCAGCTGTCTGCCTCGGCCGGCGTGTATCCGGTCGAACTGACAAGTGGTTATGCCCGAATTATCAATCCGTATCTTCCGATGACTTATCTCATTGACGGGCTGCGACAGTCAATTTCACTCAATGGCAGTATTGCAACGGATGTACTTGTTTTAGGTGTAATGATGATCGTCTTTAACGGGTTGATTATTATGAAGTACCGATCTGACTTGCGGCGAGATGTATTTAAACTAGTCGATTTTGCATAATTCCATCAAAAAAGCACGGGCCGGTTGGCTCGTGCTTTTTTAATTGCACAAGTATGAATACTAGGAGGCAGTCATCAAAAGTCGGCAAAACTTAGGAAGCTTAGAAATACAGTAGGTCACTTATTGCGACCAGAAAAATATAGGTATCGAACGTCTTGACGCGTGGCATTCGATGACTTGTTCAGCTGTCCGAAAAGACGTTGTCTAGAATCAAAAAGGAAAAAAGTTCAAAAAAAGAATTGACAGTATATATAACATGTTATATAGTTGTCACGTTGTCAGATATATAACATGTTATATACGAATCAAACTACATTAAAACAAAGGAGATCTATTTATGAATACTGCTGTAATTATCGGAGGAGGCACCCTCATCCTTTGGATTATATCTTCAATATTTATCTACGTACATTATGGTACAAAACCAGATCAACGAATGAATATTACTAAACTTGCTGGACTATACACTGCCATTGCAACTGCTGCATGGCTGATTATCTAAGGAGAAAAGAATATGAAAAACGCGATTAAACTTAGTAAATATGCTGGTATTAGTTGGGCTACACTGAGTGCTGCCATCTATTTAATTTATGGGAATAAACCGGACCAGCTATCAAATATTGGGGAACTAGCCCTAATTATCGGTGCAATTTCAAGCATAGCGTGGCTATCAATTGACGCACCAAACGACAAGACGTTAGCTCAAGAAAACAAATAAAAAGTTGACAATGTATATAACATGCTATATAGTCCAAAGCATCATTTAATATATAACATGTTATATAAAACACTACATGATGAAAAAAAGGAGATTTATTTATGAACACTGCTTTAATTATTGGAGGAATTACGCTCATTGTTTGGATCCTATCGGTTATTTTTATTTACGCACGCTATGGTGCGAAGCCGGATCAACGAATGAACATTACTAAACTTGCTGGACTATACACTGCCATTGCTGTTGCTGCATGGCTTGTCATTTAAGGAGAAAAAATTATGAAAAACGCTATTAAAATTGCTATGTATGCTGGTATCAGTTGGATTGTATTGAGTGCTGCTATCTACTTGATTTATGGAAATCAACCGGACCAACTATCAAATATTGGAGAACTAGCTTTAATCATTGGTGTGATCTCTGGTGTCGCGTGGTTATCAATGGATGCGCCAAAAGATAAAAAGGCGATTAACAAAAAGTAATTGTGAAGGCTTCAAAACAATGTCCGTGCACCCTCGTGTTTTTGGGCGCCATTAACTTTAGCCGTTGACTGATATACCGGAATTAACCTGATCGACTGTTTGATTTTGGGTCGCTTACACTAATTATTTGTGGTATTTATAGTGTAACCGAGTTATTAGTGAAGGCACTCTAATTTAAAAAAGCAAAGGATGTTTCAATATGGCAGTGACAGAAGCTCAAAAACGGGCACAAAAAAGGTACAACGAAAAGAATAAAAAACGGCTAAAGGTCGCATCCTATCGTAATTCCGCTAAGACATTTATTCGAACTTATGCAAGTGATGCAGAGCTCGACGAACTATCCGATCTTATAACCGAGCGTCGGCGCATTAATCAATTACTGACAAATCTTGATCAGATACGGGCATTTATTAACGATGAAGCGTTTCTTGAAAAGCATGCACTCAAGGTTGAAATTTGGCGACGGCCAAAAGAGCTGTTGAAACATCGAAGTGAACAAACAGATGATGTTACAGCCGTTCAAGCCTGGTTTGATGAAAAAATTGCGCCTCGATTTAATAAAGAAGAACCCGTTGTTGAGATCAATCAGCAAGGTCATAGCGAATTCTATGATGGAAATACGGGTGTTAAAGTTTTAAACGAATTTGCTCAAAAATAAAAAATCGTCTCAATGAAGCACAAACCCTCAAGGTTGAATGACATTCGGCCTTGAGGGTTTGCTTTAGGAAGGGTTTTTAAACACTAAAAAACTTACGATTCACGTAGGCTTATTTAGTTGTATGTCTAGATGGATGAAAATAGTGCGAAATACGAACATTAAGCACATTTTGAGATTCATTAATTTCCATTAGTCAGGTGAGGCGACACCGACTGACTAATGAAGGTGTGGATTAAAACCACACTTGAAGTACGGAAACTGAGCGTAAAAGAAAAATTAAGTAATCATTGGAGAAAACATCATGGAATTAAGGACTGATAGATCGAAAGTCGCAAAAGTTGATCGGTCACGGAAAAGATTCGACTTTACCGGCTTTCTACAGCTAATTCGAAATACTCAACCGAAGTATTGGCAACTCTGGCTTGGACTCTTTTTAGGGCTGATTGCGACAAGCGCACAACTAGCAGTTCCTAAGCTAGCTCAAAGTTTGATAAATGATTTGAAACATAACTTAAATACACAGTTGTTAGCAACCGTTGTTATCTTATTTCTACTCAGCGCATTGATTAGTGCAACTTCAGGGGCAATATTAGGTGTTTTTGGAGAGAATGTCGTGGCTAGGCTACGCGAAAAATTGTGGAAGAAGCTCGTACGTTTACCAGTAAGTTATTTCGATAGTGTGAAAACTGGAGAAATGACTTCACGTTTGGTCAATGACTCGACACAAATTAAAGACCTACTTGCCAATTCATTTCCACAGATGGCCACGTCACTACTGCAACTGGTAGGGGCTTTAGTAATCATGGTCCTCATGGACTGGAAAATGACCGTCATTATGTTTGTTGCCATTCCACTACTGATGCTTTTTATGTTACCGATCATGAATCAGACCAGTAAAATTGGCCGTCAACGACAAGACGCGTTGGCTCATTTTAATGGAACGACTGGCGAAACCCTGAGTGAAATTCGGCTAGTTAAGTCTTCTAACGCAGAAGAATACGAGACAAGGACGGGATTTAACCAAATCGACAATCTATATCATATCGGTTTACGTGAAGCTGTTTATGACGCAATGGCTAATCCCATTATGTCTGCAGTAACACTGGCACTTTTAGTTGGATTACTGGCATATGCTGCAGCGCGTGTTTCAAACGGCACCATGAGCTTGGGAACGATGTTGTCACTCATGATGTATTTGTACCAAATTATGGATCCGATTGAAAGTCTGGGTCAATTTTTCACTGCTTTATCAAAGACAAGTGGTTCTACTCAGCGAGTTCGTGCTTTGCTTGAGGAGCTAGAAGAAACATTTCAAATTGGCAAACCACAATCTGTTACTAACCAAACATTGGTAATGAGCCATGTTGACTTTGCGTACGCTGATGACAAACAAATGGTCCTTCACGACGTTAATTTTGAGGCAAAACCTAACAGTGTTGTGGCATTTGCTGGCCCATCGGGTGGCGGTAAATCAACTATTTTTGGAATTCTTGAACGCTACTATCAACCTACAAATGGGCAAGTTACTATCGGTGGCAAAAGTATTACGGACATTAGTCTGAAAGATTGGCGTTCGCAAATCGGTTATGTCAGTCAAGACTCTGCCATTATGGCCGGAACGATTCGGCACAACTTGACTTATGGCGCTAGTCAAAAATATTCGGACGATGAATTGTGGCATGTTTTGCGGTTGGCCTACGCCGATCAATTTGTACGCGATATGCCAAGAGGATTAGATACACAAGTTGGTGAACGCGGTGTGAAAGTCAGTGGTGGTCAACGACAACGTTTGGCTATTGCCAGAGCATTTCTTCGCGATCCAAAGATTTTGATGTTGGATGAGGCAACGGCCAGCTTAGATTCTGAATCAGAAGCGATGGTTCAAAAAGCCCTTGGAGAATTAATGCATGGTCGGACAACTTTCATTATTGCTCATCGATTAAGCACCATCGTCGACGCCGATAAAATCTATTTTATTGAACATGGACATGTCAGTGGTAGCGGTACTCACAATGCATTAATGAACACACTGCCGCTATATCGTGACTACGTGAAAATTCAATTCAAAAAATAGCAGATTGTCGAGAGTTGAACGTAAAATGATTCATTTTACCGATTCCAATCGCAAGTTTAATTGGAGTCGATTGCCAAACAAACGAAAATGAGGACATCGTATTGAACTTCTTAGAATTAAAGAATATCCATAAAACTTATTATGTAAATAAAGAACCATTTCCTGTTTTGAATGGAATTAGTCTTAAATTTGAGCGAGGTGAATTTGTTTCCATATTGGGCGAATCAGGTGGTGGCAAATCAACACTGATGAACATCATCGGGGGATTAGACCACGCATATGAAGGGGATGTCTTGCTAAACGGGAAGTCTATGCACGATGCTACTGAACAAGCCATGGACAGTTTTCGCCGTCAAACAATAGGCTTTATCTTTCAAGGCTTTAACCTGATTAGTCATCTAACGTTGCTAGATAACGTCATGATCAGCCTGGAAATGACTGACCTACCCCATTATGAACAGGTTAAACGGGCAAAAAAATTATTAAAGCAGGTGGGGTTGGAAAATCACATCAGTAAGTATCCAAACCAAATCTCTGGAGGTCAAAAACAACGTGTTGCCATTGCACGAGCGTTAGCATCTGATCCAGACATTATCATTGCAGATGAACCGACTGGTGCTTTGGATGCAGAAAATACTCAGGAAATTTTGGAGCTAATGAATGACATTGCTGAGAATGGCAAACTGGTTATTTGTGTTACGCACAGTCAGAATGTTGCAAACTATGGTACACGGATAATTCATATGGAAAATGGAAAGATTGACGAAGATCGTCAATTAAAGCCTTCTTTTCGAGAAGAGGGTAAACAACTTTCAGTTAAGACAAGGCATCTGAGTTTTCGGTCAACGCTGAAAATGAGCTTGCAGCACCTGCGTTACAATGCCAAAAGGAATTTATTAATTGTGGTCGGCGGCTCCATAGGCATTTTTAGCGTCATCTTAATGCTTGCGTTAGGCAATGGCGTTAAAGGATACATGAATAAACAGATTATGTCGCACATTAACCCGACCACAATTCAAGTGACCAAAAAAGTTAGTGGTGATGTCACTTCCGAGCAAGACCTAGAAGTGACTAAGGCAGATCGTGATCGAATCCAAAAAGTTAATAATGTCACTCGGGTCGTGCCAGGATACCAAAGGGACAGTGGTGTTCAAGTGAAATACAGAGGAAAGTCACAGCAGGTTAAACAATTTCAAACATGGAACAAAACAGAAAAGGTTAGTGATATCAAGACAGGGTCGCGACCCGAAAAAAATGAAATTTTGTTAAAAAGAGAAACCGCTCAAAAATTTGCTAAAAATTACAAGTCATTGGTTGGTCAAAGCGTGAATTTCAGCATCGCTGCTGTGGATAATAATGGGCAGCCAATTACAGTTACACGGAATATGCGTGTTTCCGGCATTATCAATTTTGGCAAAGACACTGTTAACTACAATAGTTTGAAGGACATGTATAAGCAAAGTGGGGCAACGTTACGATCTAACTTCGTGACTGTTTCCACAAAAAATATCCAAACAACGAAACGTGCTCAAAATGAAATTAAGGATATAAAGGTTAATGGTAAACTAGCTTTTTCCCTTACCGGTGTTGGCGCGATGTTGGGGACAGTGAATACGTACATTTCGTTAGCATTTTATGTATTAGCAGGCATTGCGGCTATTTCACTACTGGTCTCGGCCATCATGATTATTGTTGTCCTGTACATCAGTGTTTCGGAGAGGACGAAAGAAATTGGTGTGATCAGAGCGTTAGGCGTTCGTCGACGTGATATACGGAATTTGTTCGTGTCGGAAGCATTTTTTATTGGATTATTCAGTGCGACACTTGGAGTCGTCATTGCAGGGTTGGCACAGCTATTAATTAATCATTTTGCAGTCCCTGCCATTCACTTCAGCATCATTCAGATGAGCGTAAGCTATGCCCTTTTTGGACTTTTTGCTGGTGTAATAATTAGTCTGGTGTCAGCAATGGCACCGGCCCACCAAGCATCCAAATTGGATCCAATTGAATCGTTATCGGTCGAATGATAGCTTATTAAATTACTCAAATAACTTTTTATAGTGGCTTTTAATGACGTAATCGCTGCTCATTTAAAAGAACCAAAGCCAAAAGCACTCACGTGATCCGTGAATACTTTTGGCTTTTTATGTCATCACGTTTTTACTAATTGATGAACTTACCGATATATACTATCTGAATTGTTACACGTGAAACGCGGCTATCGTTTTGGCACAAACTTCGCTGGCACATCCCAGGTAGTGCAATGAATCGCGCCACCAAGCGTGGAAACCTTGGCGATGGGGATGCCGATGACGCGTTTAGACGTGTGTGCTTGGATGGCATGAAGTGCTTCTTTATCGCTGGTCAAATTGAACTGTGGCACATAAATCGTGTGTGCTGTTTCCAGCATGTTGATATACAAACCGCGGGCAGACGCGATTTTTTTGTCATATTGTCCGGCATCAGTATAGGCCGATTTGAGCGTAATCAAACGGACGTGGGGGAGTGACTTTTTAACAATCTGTTTGAATTTGTTTTGGAAAGCTCGATTACCTTCAAAATCACTTATAAACGCGGTGTTTGGTGTCAGGAACTTGATCATGCCATCGGTGTGGGCAAGCGTATCACCCGGCTCTGCAGGCACAATGACAACTTTGCTGACGTTAAGCTGGTGTTTAAGCTCGTTGATGATGTCATGATGTGACCAGTGTGGGTTATCTTTAAACACCCGATTGGTAATTACTACTGCATTATCTTTATTCCACTGAACGTTGCCACCATCTAAGACCAACTTAGATGAGTGATAGTCGAAATGTGATTGATTCAGCCAATTGGTGAAGCTCGTATTCAAGTAACTACTGTCGGCTTTGGGCAAATAGGCAGGTGAGTATCGGAACTTCGCCATTGTTGTCGTGATAATTGGTGCCACATCACGGACCCAAATATCGTCATACGTGTAAGGAGTGGTTGCAAACTTGCCACCCTGATTAGATTCGGTAAGGCTGGTAAGTTGATCGTTGCTAGCCAACCGTCCAGAAAATGTTTGATTGTATTGAATTAAATCTGGATAAATACGGTGGTAATAGTGATCCGATTGTTTGGGCAGGGCTGTGTAAATCATGGTTGAATCTCCTCTTGCGGACATTGGCAGGAACAATAATAGACTTGCCAACAGGATGCTGAACGCGAATGTGGATAATCGTCGATACTTCATATATCTGACCACCTTTCAAGATGGCCTAAGTCTAACATGAGGTTTGGTTTATATATTTATATAAAAATATAACCCCGACAGGAGTGGAAAAGGTCGGGGTTGACAGGTCTGATTTATATTTTTAATTAGCAACTAAATATTCCAGTCGTAGCACCGCAGGGGTGGCTTCCGGTAAACGGATATCTTCATCCATATTAATCTGCCACAGTGGGCCACGGAGCGTGAGTTCATGTGCGATAGCGTATTGATGAATCAAATCGATCCCGTTACAAATGGCGGCATCATCGTTATCGATATCGATGGCAAGATAATCGCCAGCCGGTCGATTGACCGTGGTAATGAACGCGTTATTAATATCCGTAGTCGCTTCCTTAATCAAACGAAAGGGGGCATTGATGAATTGGGCTGCGTTTGCATTTGGCAGATCGAGGATAAAACCCGAACATTTACCATTAATACTAACGAGTGGATCTAGTCGTTTGTAAAACTCGGCAAAGGCCTCGGCAATTTGTTGGCGAGAACAGTCATGCAACGTCGTCGATTGCCAAAAAGATTGCTTTTTATGTTCATGAATATACGGCGCGTCGCAGTGAATCGGCGTCTCTGAGTTAATAGCAGTCATTCTGCTGCCTAACGACTGTTTGACCGATAGTAAGTCATGAATTTGCTCATCAACGCGGGACTGCAAGTTCGTCAGTAAAGCGTTGGGCGATTTCTTACTGTCGGTCGAACTAATTTGCTTGATCTCATCGAGCGAGAGGCCGAGTTTGCGTAGCGTCAGAATGAAGGATAACTCGTACAGTTGATCATAATTGTAGAATCGGTAGCCTTCATCGCTAACCTCGGCTGGTTTGAAGACGTTTTGCTCATCGTATAAAATCAACGTTCGCCGCGTCGTTTGGGCAAGTTTAGCAAACGTACTAATCTTCAACATAAAATTTCTCCAAATAATTTGCACTTTCGAATCGACTATAACGTAGCGTGACAGTTTAGTGTAGGTTACATCAGTTAGAGGAGGAATTCAATTATGAGTGACAAGGAACAAGTGACGATTATTTATGTGCACCCGTGGGACGGTAGTTTTTCGCATGCTGAACTAGAGCAAGTGACGCAAACGTTGGCTGCACGCCAACAGGATTACAAGCTTATTGATCTCTATGCGGATGGGTTTGATCCTGTTATGCGCGCCACCGACCTTTCCGTTTATGGCAAAGGTGACTTTAAGGACCGGATGGTGGCTAAATATATTGACATCATTCAGAAAACCAATAAGGTCATCGTGATGTTCCCAATCTGGTGGTTGAGCACACCGGCAATGTTAAAAGGTTTCTTCGATAAGGTCTTTTTAGCAAACCGGGTTATCAATTTTGTTGATAAAAAGGCAGTTCCACACACGGCAGTGAACAGTGCCATGGTATTATCCACTTCGGAACTAACCAACGATGAACTCTTCAAGGGTTATGATGGTTCTGTTGAAAAAATTGTGAACTTCCCGTTGGAATCGATTGGTGCAAAACAAGTGACGTGGCATAACATGGGTGATATTATTGTTGCCAAGCGTCCAGCATTAACGGATTATCTCAAACAGATTCCAGGTTTTGTGAACGCATTTTTGAACGAAGACGACACTAAGTAGTGATTGACAGTTTTAAATTAAGCACTTCAAATTCAAGATGATGTGGCCAAGTTGGCCCATCATCTTTTTTATAATTCCGTATGTTGTTTTAAATAATCAGCAAATTCATTCGTGAAAATTGAATTTGCCTCTTTGCAAATGAAAATGACAGTGCTACACTAAACCAAATTAAATAACCTTTAATTAAGTCCGAGAGGCTTAAAAGGAATTCGGTTTGGCTGCGGTACTGCGTGACAGTACCCGCAGACCATGGATAAGCAAAACAGCGAAGCCCCTGGAAGATTCTCGGAATTTTTCAGGGGCTATTTATTTGCCAAAAAACAAATAAAGGAGCTGCAATATGAATCAATTTACGAATTTGAATACGTTGACGAACGAAGAGGTTATGCAGTTAATCGAGCAGGCGATAGCCTTTAAACAAGGTACCGCAGAGATTCCTGAACAAAAACGAACCGTTGCTAATTTGTTTTTCGAAAACTCGACGCGGACTAAAAGTAGTTTTCAGATGGCGGAACTTAAACTAGGTTGGTCTCAGATTCTTGTTGATCCAAGTAGCAGCTCAACAGCAAAGGGTGAAAGTTTGTCGGATACACTCAAAACTTTAGGCGCGATTGGTGTTGATGCTGTCGTTGTTCGCCATCGACAGACGGACTGGTATGAACCCTTGCTACATGACGAATCAGGACTAATGCCGATTTTGATTAACGCCGGGGATGGTTCTGGACAACATCCTTCACAAAGCTTGCTTGATCTCATGACGATCTACGAGGAATTTGGGCATTTCAAAGGATTACATATTCGCATTGTCGGCGATTTGAGCCACTCACGGGTAGCGCGCTCAAATGCTGAAATCTTGCAACGATTGGGCGTAACCGTTAGCTTCGCCGGCCCGGCCAGTTGGTATCCGGCCGATTTCAATCAGTTTGGCCAGCGTGTAGAGCTTGATGATGATCTATCAACAATCGATGTGATGATGATGCTCAGAGTTCAACACGAACGATTGTCGGAAGCTGCCGATGAGCAGTTTGACGCGGCATCTTATCATGAAGCTTACGGCCTTACAGTAGCTCGGTATGAACGTTTGGCACCGCAAGCTATTATTATGCATCCGGCACCTGTGAACCGTGGTGTGGAAATTGCGGATAGTCTGGTTGAATCACCGAAATCACGGATCTTTAAGCAAATGGCAAACGGTGTCTTTGCACGGATGGCCATTTTGACAAGTGTCACGGAGGCCAAACATGCGGTTACTAATTAAGAACGCCACAATCATTGATGAAACGGGAGCAGAGGCTCGCCGAAATGTCCTAGTTCAAGGTGGCAAAGTAGTGGCAATTACGGATCACGATCTTGATGCAAACGATGACGAGCACGTTATTGATGCACAGGGAGTGCTACTAATGCCCGGCTTAATTGACGTTCATGTTCATTTTCGTGAACCAGGATTCGAGGACAAAGAAACAATTGCCACAGGGAGTCGAGCTGCTGCACGAGGTGGTTTTACGACTGTGTTGGCGATGCCGAACTTAAATCCAGTGCCAGTAACAGCCGCATTATTACAACAACAATTGCGTCGTAACAAAGAATCAGGATTGATTCACGTGAAACAATACGGCGCCATTTCCGCCAATCTGACGGACGAGACGGTGAGTCCTATCCAAGAACTGGCAGCGGCTGGGGCTATTGGTTTTACGAACGATGGCAAGGGGGTTCAAAGTGCCGCCACAATGTTGGCTGCGATGAAAGCTGCTAAGGCTGTTAACCGGCCACTCGTTGCCCACCTTGAAGATCAATCGTTGATGAATGGTGGCGTGATGAATAAGGGCGAACGGGCAGATCAATTGGGATTGCCCGGCGCCAATCCACTAGCAGAAACGTCTCAACTGGCGCGTGACCTAGTGTTAGCACGGGCGACTGGCGTTCATTACCACGTTGCCCACCTTTCAACGAAGGTTGGTGTGGAACTTGTCCGGGTTGCCAAGGCGATGGGGGTGCACGTGACTGCTGAAGTTTCACCTCATCACCTATTGCTGGATGAGACGGACATTCAATCTGCTACGCAAACGAACTTAAAGATGAATCCGCCATTACGGACACCGGCTGACCGTGAGGCGGTTATCGCTGGCTTGTTGGATGGCACGATTGATATGGTGGCGACTGATCATGCACCACATAGTGTGGCGGACAAACGTGGTGATTTTCGCACCGCAGCGTTTGGTATAACAGGATTGGAAACGTGTTTCCCACTGCTTTACACCCACTTCATTGAGAGCGGCTTGGCTACCCTGGCGCAGTTACAACAATGGTTAGTGAAAGCACCTGCGTCAGCGTTCAATTTAGATGCACCAACAGTCCTGAAAGTTGGAATGGAAGCTGATTTAGCGATGTTCGATATTACACATCAGCACACTATCGAGGCCAATGAGTTTGCGTCTAAAGCGGTTAACAGTCCGTTTGTCGGCCAGACAGTGACAGGGATGACGCTATTAACGATGGTCGATGGTGAAATTGTGTATGACGCGACGACTGATAACACAGGAGGTCATGATGACAACGAATAAACGGGCACTGGTATTAGAAAACGGATCAGTTTATTGGGGAGAAGGCTTTGGGGCAGACCGTGATGCGATGGGCGAGCTGGTATTCAATACGGGCATGACCGGTTATCAGGAATCCCTAACAGATCTGTCCTACCGCGGGCAATTACTGACGTTTACGTATCCACTAATTGGTAATTATGGTATTAACGCGGTCGATTTCGAATCGCTAAAACCGGCTGCCAGTGCGGTAATCGTTCACGAGGTCGCCACCCAACCATCTAATTGGCGAGCCACGCAATCGTTACCAGAATGGGCACAAACGATGGGGTTACCAGGGCTAACCGGTGTCGATACACGGACGCTGACGAAAGAAATTCGCTCGCTTGGCACAGTGAGGGCGGCGCTGGTTGATGCACCAGCAGATGACATTTTTGAAAAATTGAAGTCGTTTGAACAACCTGACTTAGTTGAACAAGCCACCACAAAATCAGTTTACGTCGCACCGAATACAGGCTTGAACGTTGCCTTAATTGATTTTGGTATGAAAAATTCAATTCTTCGTGCATTAGCCAAACGGCAAATAAATGTCACTGTGTTCCCGGCAGATACAGACGCTGAAACGATTTTGAACACGCATCCTGATGGCGTTTTGCTCTCAAACGGACCTGGCGATCCACGGACAATGACCTCTTGTCTGAAGCAAATTAGAACGCTCGAAACACGCGTGCCGTTAATGGGAATTTGCCTAGGCCATCAATTATTCGCACTAGCCAATGGTGCCGAAACATTCAAAATGCATGAAGGTCATCGTGGCTTCAATCATGCGGTGAAAAATCTAAAGACGGGACATCTTGCTTTTACCTCGCAGAATCACGGCTACGCGGTGGATGCTGCATCAGTGACTGGTACTTCACTGGTAGTTACACATGAGGAAGTCAACGATCATACCGTTGAAGGATTGCGGTTAACGGGCCAGTCCGCGTTTTCCGTTCAATTTCATCCAGATGCAGCGCCTGGTCCACACGATGCTGAAGACCTGTTTGACCATTTTGTTGATTTAATGACGCAGAAAGGAGCTCCTCAACATGCCTAAACGGACAGATATTCATAAAATTATGGTTATTGGCTCTGGCCCGATTGTGATTGGGCAAGCAGCTGAGTTTGATTATTCCGGCACGCAGGCGACGATGGCATTGCGCGAAGAGGGCTATGAAGTCGTACTGGTAAATTCAAATCCAGCGACGATTATGACCGATCCAGAGATTGCCGATAAAGTTTATTTGGAACCACTGACGTTACCTTTTTTAAAACAGATCATTCGTCAGGAAAGACCACAGGCAATTCTGCCAACGCTTGGTGGGCAAACAGGCTTGAACATGGCCAAAGCGTTGGATGAAGACGGCATTCTGGCAGCATTAAGCATCGAATTGTTGGGCACTAAGCTCACCGCTATCGAGCAAGCCGAGGATCGTGAGCAGTTTAAAGAACTCATGGCCAAATTGAATGAGCCGGTACCTGCTTCGGAAACGGTCATGGAATTAGCCCCGGCATTGGCGTTTGCAAAACAAATTGGTTATCCCGTCATCGTGCGGCCAGCCTACACACTTGGTGGCACCGGTGGTGGGATCGCCAATGATGAGGACGAGTTGCGGACAATCGCTGCAAACGGACTGGAATTATCCCCGGTAACACAGGTGCTCATTGAACGTTCAATTGCCGGTTACAAGGAGATCGAGTTTGAAGTAATGCGCGACCATGCGGACACAGCACTCATTGTGGCATCTATGGAAAACGTTGATCCCGTGGGTGTTCACACCGGTGATTCGATTGTTGTCTCACCGGTTCAAACATTGTCTGATCGTGATTATCAAATGATGCGTGATTCAGCGCTAAAAATTATTCGCGCCCTTAATATCGAGGGTGGCGTCAATATTCAGATGGCACTTGATCCAAACAGTGATCATTACGACATTATTGAAGTGAACCCACGGGTGTCCCGCTCATCAGCGCTGGCTTCCAAGGCCACGGGTTATCCAATTGCAAAAATGGCCGCTAAAATCGCGGTCGGGTTGAATCTAGATGAAATTAAAAATCCGGTAACGAATAAAACTGTAGCGGCGTTTGAGCCAGCAATGGACTATGTAGTGGTTAAGATTCCCCGCTGGCCGTTTGATAAATTCCCATTAGCTGACCGTCAATTGGGTACGCAAATGAAGGCCACCGGTGAAGTGATGGCAATTGGTCGGAACTTCGAGGAGGCACTTAATAAAGCAATACGGTCATTAGAGATCGGTGTTACAAACCTAAGAGAGTTGCGCTTTGAGCAGGTAACCACGCCACTCTTGTTAGCGAGTTTAATGCCTGCGCGGGACGATCGACTATTCAGAGTAGCGGAATTACTGCGACGAAATGTGTCACGTGAAACAATTCATAGCAAAACGAAAATTGACATGTTTTTCTTGAGTAAAATTCAGCATGTTGTAGACCTTGAACAGTTGTTAGTTGACCATATTGGCGATGAAACCACGTTACGCCTCGCCAAACAAAACGGAATTAGTGATGCACTGATTGCGTCACTATGGCACTGGTCGTTTGACCAAGTTCGCAGTTGGCGAGAAGAACATCAAGTTACCGTTAGCTACAATATGGTTGATACTGTCGCAGCGGAGTTTGATTCGCAAACACCTTATTATTACGCAACGTATGATGGTGCCAATGAAGCCGTGAAGAGTGGCCGGACGTCCGTTCTGGTGCTAGGTTCCGGTCCCATTCGAATTGGGCAAGGCGTTGAATTTGATTACGCCACTGTCCACGCGGTTAAGGCAATTCAGCGTGCCGGCTACGAAGCGATTATCATGAACTCTAATCCAGAAACAGTTTCGACGGACTTCTCAATTTCGGACAAACTGTACTTTGAACCGCTGACATTGGAAGACGTCTTGAACGTGGTGGCACAAGAACAACCGCTGGGTGTCATGGTTCAGTTCGGCGGGCAAACGGCGATCAATTTAGCTCAAGGGTTGGCCGACCATGGCATCAGAGTTTTGGGCACCAGCGTGACTGACATGAACAGGGCAGAGGACAGACAGGCGTTTGACGACGTGATTAAAAAGCTGCAGTTGCCGCAACCGGTGGGGATGACAGCGACAACGGTAAATGGCGCGGTCAGTGCAGCCAGTGAGATTGGCTACCCCGTGCTGATTCGGCCGTCGTATGTTTTAGGTGGCCGAGCGATGGAGATTGTTGCCGATGAATCGGAACTGCGCGACTACATGGTTCGAGCGGTGCAGGTTTCAAACGACCACCCGGTACTGATTGATTCGTACTTAGAGGGCACTGAGGCAGAATTGGATGTCATTTCAGATGGGGACACTGTTGTTATTCCCGGACTGATGGAACACATTGAGCGGGCTGGCGTGCACTCCGGCGATTCGATGGCCGTTTATCCGCCACAGCATTTGAGTGAGCATGTGAAACAGTCGATGGTGAAAGCCGCCATCGATCTGACCAAGTCCTTAAATGTGTGCGGCATGATGAACGTGCAGTTTGTGATTCACGACAATAAAGCCTACGTGATTGAGGTCAATCCACGTGCGTCACGGACGGTTCCGTTCATTGCCAAAGTGACGCATACACCAATTGCGCAGTTGGCGGCACGCGTAATGCTTGGCGATAAGTTGGCTGACCTCGGTTTCGAAACGGGATTGTTGCCTAACAGTAGTCAGGTTGCGGTAAAAGCACCAATCTTTTCCTTTACCAAACTGCCAGATGTTGATGCATTGCTGGGACCTGAAATGAAGTCAACGGGCGAAGTTATGGGGATGGCACCAACGTTTGAAAAAGCGCTATACAAAGCCTTCGTTGCGGCTGGAATTCAGGTGCCAACGTTCGGTCGCGTACTGATTACCGTTGCCGATCGTGATAAACAGGAAGCATTGGCACTGGCCCGTCGTTTGACAGACCTCGGCTATGATCTGGTTGCTACAAGTGGAACCGGAGCAATGCTTGAACAAGCAGGTATCAAAGCTGATGTACTCGGTAAGGTATCCGAGTCTGACAACAACGCTGTAACCGCCATTCATGCAGGGAGACTACAGATGGTGATCAATACTTCGAGATTAGATGAGTCTGCGCAAAGCGACAGCCTCCAGATTCGTGAAGCCGCAATCGCTAACGATGTGCCGTTATTTACGGTACTGGATACGGTGGCAGCATTGCTGACGGTGCTGGAGTCGCGGAGTTTGGGTGTAGCGGCGATGTAAAAATAACAAAATTTGGCATCATTGATTTGCGTTTTGCAATCAATGATGTTTTTTTATTCAGTTATACATAGATAAAAATATTAATAGATCGAAAATGTATTGGTTCTGAGCAAAAAGTTCTTATTGTAAGGTTTAGTGAATGTAATAAAATGTAATTGTACAGCAATGAAAACGTTTGCGGAGGGATATGTGATGGATAAATCAAAACCATATGGAATTGGCCTAGATATTGGTACAAATTCTGTCGGGTTCGTGGCGACAGATGCTGAGGGGCACCTTATCCGATTGAAAGGAAAGACGGTTATTGGAGCGTACCTGTTTAACGCTGGAATATCGGCAGCGGAAAGACGGGGGTTTCGGACGACAAGACGTCGATTGTCGCGGGTTAAATGGCGCCTAAGACTTCTTCGAGAAATATTTGAGACTCATTTTCAGGAAAGTATGGGAGAAAATGAGGATAATGATTTCTTTTTACGTTTCAAATACTCGAATATTTCACCTAAAGACCCACAATTTTCGACGGCTAAAGGTTTGTTTAATGATCGAACGGATAAGGAATTTTATGATCAGTATCCGACTATTTATCATTTGCGGCGTGCTTTGATGACTGAAAATCGTCAATTTGATATTCGGGAAATATACATCGCAATGCATCACATTGTTAAATATCGTGGTCATTTTTTGAAAGAAGGACGTGCCAAAGACTTTAAGGTTGGAGATTTAAGACTGCTGGATAATTTTAAAATGATGAATGAGCAAATTGACGAAATTAATCCTTTGTGGCAGTTGAAATTACCAACTGATGATGCCTCTATTGAGTCGATAACCGCTATTTTACTAGACAATACTCAGAGCCAAAATGATCGTCAAAAAGCAGTGACGAAAGTAATTCTGGCAACACTTGTTAAAGCGAGTGACAAAGACATTAACGCTGCACGTAAACGGTTTGTTGGCGAATTGAGTAAGGCCATGGTTGGTCTTAAAACAAAACTGTGGGTTCTTGCAGATGTTTCGCAGAATGGTGATTGGGAAATTAAGTATGAAAACTACGCTGACTTTGCGGAAACAATCGGTTCCGGTGAAAGTGACACCATTCAAAGTCTTTTTAACGAGATCAATGATCTATATGGGGTTATTACGTTAGCTGGCATTATTCCCAAAGAAGCTGAGTCATTTTCTGACGGAATGGTCCGCAAGTATGAACATCATCGTAAAAATCTAGATCTGTTAAAAGCTTATTGTGCGGAACAATCAGATGGTAAAAGGGGACGACAGATTCGTCAGACTTATGATAATTATATTGATGGGGTAGATAGCAAACAGTTTACGCAGGAAGACTTTTATAAGGCATTAAGCAAGTTCACTGCGAAGGATGAAGCGACTAGTGAAAATGCCAAATTAATTGCTCAGGAAATTGCAGTTGGAACGTTCATGCCTAAGCTGCGAACAAAGGCTAATGGAACCATTCCACATCAGTTGCACCAAAAAGAACTGGATGCAATTATTGAAAATCAAAAAAAGTATTACCCATGGCTTGGTGAAGTCAATCCCGTTGAGAGTCATCGTCGCGCATTGCCATACAAATTGGATGAATTAGTCAGTTTTAGGATTCCGTATTACGTTGGACCAATGGTTACGCCAACAAAGGGAGATCCAGAAAAAAGTAAATTTGCTTGGATGGTTCGAAAAGAACCGGGTACCATCACACCATGGAATTTTGATCAAAAAGTAGATCGATCCGCGTCTGGTGAAGCGTTTATTCAACGAATGAAAACGACTGATACATTTTTAATTGGCGAAGATGTATTGCCACAACAAAGTCTGTTGTATCAAAAATTTGAAGTACTAAATGAATTAAACAAAATTATGATAAACGGCAAGCCAATTTGCAGGGAACAGAAACAACGGCTTTTTAAACAACTGTTTATGCAATATAAGACTGTGACAGTGAAGAAAGTTCAACAAAATTTAATTGCGAATGGTGAAGAGTCTGAAAATGTACCAATTACTGGCTTGTCAGATCCTTTACGGTTTAATAGTTCATTCAGCACTTATATCGATTACAAAGATATTTTAGGTACAGATGCTGTTAACGATAGCGCAAAGCAAAGCGATATTGAGCAGATAATTGCATGGTCCACAATTTTTGAAGATGCAGCCATTTTCCGAGAGAAATTAAATGATATTAGTTGGCTTAATGACGATCAACGCAATAAGCTCAGTCAAAAACGTTATCGCGGTTGGGGTCGTCATTCTCGCAAATTGTTAGCTGGTCTTCGTGACGGAGAAGGCCAGACTATCATCGAACGGCTATGGAACACAAATGATAACTTCATGCAGATTCAAAACGATAGTGAAATAGCGCGTCAAATTACCGAAGCAAACTCAAGCAAGATGGCCACCGCTGAGGGAACAGACGAAATTATTGATGGCTTCTACACTTCACCCGAAAACAAAAAGGCTCTGCGTGAAGTAATGAAAGTTGTGAAGGATATTCAACGTGCGCATCATGGTCAGGCACCCGCTTGGGTCTATATTGAAAGTCCCCGAGAGGCACCAAGACCCGGTCAGCGGACAGTTAGTCGAGAACAACAGTTAACAGATTTGTATGAGGGTGCAGCAAAGGAAATCGTTGATGATGCTATATCAAGCGAGCTGAAAGACAAGATTAAGTCCAAGGCTAAGTTTAGTGATCGGTTAGTGCTTTACTTTTTGCAAAATGGGCGCGATTTATACACTGGCGAACCATTGTCAATCGATAATTTATCTTCCTACGACATTGATCATATCTTGCCACAGAGCTTAATTAAGGATGACTCTATTGATAATAGAGTACTAGTTCACTCTGCCGTAAACAGAGATAAAAATGCATTATTTGCCTCTGACTTATTTATGGGTAAAATGGGAAAACTTTGGAATCAATGGCATCGGCAAGGTCTGATTTCGAGTAGAAAGTTACAACATTTGATGATGCGGCCAGATCAGATTGACAAATTTGCAACGGGATTTGTGGCACGACAGTTGACAGAGACCCGGCAAGTGATTCGTTTAACGGCAAACGTATTATCGAATTTATATCAAAAAAATGACACTAAGATTGTCATGATTAAAGCCGGTTTAAACTCCGAATTCAGAAAAATATTTGATTTTCCGAAGAATAGAAACGTAAATGATTACCATCACGCATTTGACGCACTATTAACTGCAAAAATAGGGCGCTATTTGCTTGCTCGTTATCCACGTTTGGAACCATTCTTTGTTTATGGAGACTTTGTTAAAAATTCGGATGCGATGAAACGATTGCGGAGCTTTGATTTCGTTGGCCAGTTGGCGACAAAACAGACAAATGGTCAAAAGCAGCTTGTAGATCAGCGAGATTTAGAGAATGTTAAATTAGCGAATAAAGACACTGGTGAAATTGTTTGGGATAAAGCTGCCGAATTGAAAGAATTAGACCATGTTTATAATTTTAAGACGATGCTGATTCAGCATGCGATGGAGCAACAGCATGGGGCGATGTTCCAACAGACCGTTTATAAGGCTAGTGAAAATGGACGTAAGAAACTTATTCCAATAAAGCAAGGTAAACCTACAGATATTTATGGTGGATACAGTAAAGGAACAACTGCATACTTGGCAATCGTTTGGATAGAAAGTCTTAAGAAATACCGTGTGTTGAGTGTTGACACTAGCCAGGCCGATATGGTTCAAAAATTGCGACAAAAGTCAGAAAAATTTGCGAACGAATATTTGCAACGAGTCTTTCTTACTTACTTGAATAACGAATCAAAAAAGCAGTTCGACTCAGCAGATATTAGATTGGTCGTACCCAAAATGCTGATGGATCAAGTTGTACAGGATGAAGGAATGCTTTTTGCAATAGGCACCACTAATTATTACCATAATTTACAGCAACTGTTTCTTTCTCGAAAAGATCAATTGATATTAAGCGCTACCGAACCCAATAGTGATGAGTTTAATGTTGTTATTGAACATATCTTTGGACAAATATCTGAATACTTTAAACTTTATGACGTAAATAAACTTAGACAATCGTTAGTTGAAAAGAAAAAACTAATTGAAGGCTTGCCAATTGAGGATGTGGGTGAAAATATTGGTAGAAAATCGGTTATTATTAGAACGTTAATTGGATTACACGCTAATAAATCATTTGGTGATTTAAAGCCCATTGGCATAAAAACATTATTTGGAAAAATGAATAGAAGCAAAATGTTCTTGAGCCACGATGCAAAGCTTATTTATACCTCACCATCAGGTCTTTTCACTCGTACTGTTCCACTTAGTTCTTTGTAAAACTAAAGGGCGCCATCGAATTTGAACTCGATGACGCCCTTTTACTATGTACGGTCCGAATAGCGGACCCAAAGATTTAAACTTGGCTCGAAAGCCTTGCTTGATTTTAACGCTGTATGTCAGATCAATAGGGTCAAAAGTTGAGGTATGTCGGTCTCAACAACAAAAATATAGCACATAATTTTTTGAACTACAAGGAGGAACATATATGGGGTGGCGTAACGTGGTTATCACACAACATTCAAAGTTATCTTTATCAGCTAACAATCTTGTTGTGCAGACGAATCAGAATGTTTATCGAATACCAATTGATGACATTGACGTGTTACTAATTAGCACTACTCAAGCGGTCATTACAACTGCAGTGATTGCTGCACTGGCAAGTACACACGCTAAAATAATTTTTTCTGGAAAAGATGGCCAACCGGTCGGCGAATTTTGGGGAACTCAAGCACGTAAACGAACAGCCGACTCAATTACAAATCAAGTGAACTGGGAGACCGATAGATGCCAGCGACTTTGGACAAATGTCGTACAGGCCAAGATAACAAGTCAAATGCAGGCGTTAGATAATACGGGAATAGATACAACGCCTTTGGTAGATGAACTAGATCAGCTGGAAGTAGGAGACATCACTAATCGTGAAGCAGTGGCAGCACATAAGTATTTTCCACTACTATTTGGCAACAAATTTTCTCGTCGTCAGTTGGATTCTACAAATGCAGCATTAAACTATGGTTATGCAATTCTATTGTCATTAGTAGACCGTGAAATTGTTAGCAACGGGTACCTAACTTGTATTGGTATGCATCATCGAAGTGATGAGAATCCGTATAATCTGGGATCAGACTTGATGGAACCTTTTCGTCCGATCGTTGATTATTGGTTAAGTCAGCAAAAATTTAATGAGTTAACGCCAGATGTGAAGTTCGGTTTGGTCCAGCTTCTGGATTTAGAAATTCATTTCAATGGGAAAACGATGCTGGTACGAAATGCTTTAAGCGAGCATGTTCGTAACTGTGTGAATTACCTAACTGGTGATGTGGAAAAGGTTGAAATCGATGTGGAGGTTCCAAATGAGGTATCGAGTCATGCGATTAATGGTAATGTTTGATTTACCAATGGATACAACTGAAGATCGTCGGAATTATCGTCATTTTCGAAAGGCACTAATTAACGAAGGATTTTTGATGATTCAATATTCCATATATGTGCGTGTTTGTGTGACACGGCAGTCGGCCGAATTGATGGAAAAAAGAATTGCAATGGTGACCCCATTACAAGGGATTGTTCAGACTTTAATGGTCACCGAAAAACAATATCAAGCGATGAACTTTCTCGTTGGTTCTCCAAAAGAAGATTTGCGAAATTCAGCTGAAAGGACGTTGATTATATGAACTTGGCTTTTGCGTCTTTTAAACCCTTTACTTTGAAGGACAGTACTATTTCAGTAATTGATGTTGCCAGTTCAAACTTATACTTAAAACTGATTCAAAGTTTTAGGGATGAAATCGATTTTGTCCATGTTAGTGATAAGGAATGGAAATTGCTACCAGTGACAAAGCTTTGTGAGTGGACAGGCGATTTAATACTAGATGTGAATCTCGATAAACTATTATTACGAAAGGTACTACTGCATTTTGGAACAGTTATTGGGGATGAGTGGTCAAACATGGCCGATGAAGCTAGGCAACTGAATACGCATGTGCTTGAAGCCAGTTATTTAATGGATTTGCCTTTGGAAGTTAAACCGATACTCGATGTCGAAACAGTGTTGAAGAATACAGGATTATCATTTTCCGATGACGTGTCTAAGGATCCATATGCTAAAATAGAAGCGTTAATTAAAACTTTTTCTGAAATTAATGAGCATCGAATTATTGTTCAAACTAATCTGAGCCATTATCTCAACGTCACCCAGTTTTGTCAGCTGGAGGAGTTAGTGGAAACGATTGGGACCCAATTGCTTCTAATAGAATTCTCAGACCGCGACCGTCACGAGTTGTTTAAGCAATGCGATTATACTTTCATTGATGCCGATTTTGTTGATTGGCGTAGTTAACAAGGTTAAAAAGGCGTGATAGAAAAACGGTTTTAGATGTATGTCAGATCAATAGGGTTAAGAACAATAATTTTTACATTGTTGATCCCACTTAGGTTTTAGATGTATGTCAGATCAATAGGGTTAAGAACAATACGTACTTTGAGCTACCGCTTGATTCAGTTTTAGATGTATGTCAGATCAATAGGGTTAAGAACGACGGTAAAAGTTGAATGGACTTGCGCCGGGTTTTAGATGTATGTCAGATCAATAGGGTTAAGAACACCTGTTTCAACTTTGTTGAGGCATGGTCTGTTTTAGATGTATGTCAGATCAATAGGGTTAAGAACGAGTTAGACCGATACCCTCTTTATCTTCTGGTTTTAGATGTATGTCAGATCAATAGGGTTAAGAACCGTTGTCGCCAAGGTCTGTATATAGCTTGCGTTTTAGATGTATGTCAGATCAATAGGGTTAAGAACTTGCAGATTTAGGCGTAATTCTAAATGCTGGTTTTAGATGTATGTCAGATCAATAGGGTTAAGAACTTTAGGCATCGTCATACCAGCCTTAGCCGTGTTTTAGATGTATGTCAGATCAATAGGGTTAAGAACGTTAACGGACGGTATTCGTTGCCGTGACGCGTTTTAGATGTATGTCAGATCAATAGGGTTAAGAACCAGCCAATCTAGTGCCTGGTCAATCTGCATGTTTTAGATGTATGTCAGATCAATAGGGTTAAGAACAATTATTGCCCGATGTGCGGCAGAAAGCTGGTTTTAGATGTATGTCAGATCAATAGGGTTAAGAACGCAATTGTTGAAATTATTTCATGCGCTGGTGTTTTAGATGTATGTCAGATCAATAGGGTTAAGAACAATTTTCCCCTGGTTTTTGCCATAAAAAATGTTTTAGATGTATGTCAGATCAATAGGGTTAAGAACCTTAGGCATCGTCATGCCAGCTTTTGCGGTGTTTTAGATGTATGTCAGATCAATAGGGTTAAGAACCTATATCGACGTCGACAGTTGGGAACGTGCGTTTTAGATGTATGTCAGATCAATAGGGTTAAGAACGGCTCATAATTAAATTACCAATAATGGCAAGTTTTAGATGTATGTCAGATCAATAGGGTTAAGAACCAATTTCAACAACGAATACACGCGCAATATGTTTTAGATGTATGTCAGATCAATAGGGTTAAGAACGCGCCGGGTAGACTTGTGACCCCTCGGGGCGTTTTAGATGTATGTCAGATCAATAGGGTTAAGAACAATTTGGCAAGGTTGTCATTTACGGAGCTAGTTTTAGATGTATGTCAGATCAATAGGGTTAAGAACTCCACATACGATAAGCACCATCGTCCTTATGTTTTAGATGTATGTCAGATCAATAGGGTTAAGAACCGAAGAAAAGTCTGCAGCGTTCAACGATATGTTTTAGATGTATGTCAGATCAATAGACCTGAGAATAAAGTTTAAGGAAACTACGTACAATTTCGTTGGTTTAGTTTTGTTTGTTAGTTTCTCGCCGATAACACCAACCCACCAATAGTCAGCACGATGCCGACAATCATCGTTGGTGTAATTGGTTCCTTCAGTATGAGCCACGCGGCGATTACCGTGACGACGGGGACGAGGTACAGGTAGATGCTGGCCTGTACAGGACCGAGTTTTTGCACGACAAAGGTCCATAGTAGAAAACATAGCGCGGAGGCGCCCAACCCTAAGAACAGAATGTTGGCCAGGTTTAGTGGTTCTGCTAGGGTGGAAAGATTAATGCTGCCATGGGTCAGCCAGAAAATCGGCAGAATGAAAATGATACCGTAAATAAATGTGCGTCGCGTCATTTGAAACGAATTGTAGTGAAAAGTGTTCATGCGTGTCACAATGTATGAATACAATGCCCAAACGACGGCCGCTAATAATGCCAATATATCACCAATGATACTGCCATGACCGGTGCCACCGGTTCCGTTAAATGAAATGAGTGCGATGCCGGCGATTGCCAATACGAAACCGGCCATGAAACTACCTGATAATCGTTTGTGATCAAGCACAGCGGATAAAATGGCGATGAAGAGCGGAGAAACGGAGACGATGACCCCAATGTTGGCTGCAAGTGTGTATGTCAGTGCTAGATTTTCGCACAAGTAATAAAGTGAAATTCCTAGCAAACCGGCAAGTGCAAACGTTCCTTCACGTTTCCACGACGTAAACTTAAAAATTTTCGGATAAATGAGGAATAATGCGATTGCACCAATGATAAAACGAATGAGTAAAATTTCTACCGGCTGAAAACTGCGTAACAGTACTTTTGTTGAAATAAACGTTGTACCCCACAGAAAAATGGTAATGAGTGCCCCAATATGGCCACTTAATGACGATGTCTTTTTCATGATGCCCGCCTTTTACACTGATATTATTCAACGCTATCATGCTGTTGCTACAATTGTAAACACCGTTTGGGAACATTGCGTCTTTCTCTCTCACTAGAAAACGTTTACAATAGGAAAAGTATAGTTATACAACAATATTTTTCTACTAATACCTAAAAAGGAGCGATTATATGAGTACAGACAAGGATTTAACGGTTAGAGCAAACGCAAAGCAATACATAGATGATTTATACAATCAGTTGATTGTTCGAAAAGATCAGTCTTCGGAATTACGTGATATCACAGATGTGTTATTACGTCATACAAAAAAATGGATGATGTCAAAAATCCCGAAGCGCTGGTTAACAGACTCGTCAACTATATTAGAAGTCAGGCGCTGAAGGCTAAGATTGATTTTCCATCCGACCAAGAAAATCTGGTCATTGAACTGGAGACGATTGGTCAAAAGGCAGGGCTAAATGGCGTCTACATGGCAGATTACTCTGACAAATCACAATTCTACAGTCTGTTAGAAAAGATTCCTAAGCGATAAAAAGTAATTTTGAGGCATAAAAATAGTGGTCATCCAACATTTTGGATGATCACTATTTTCGGTTACTACTTAAATTTAATGTGTCTTGTTAAAACTTATTTAGCGTCGTAAGCTGCTTGGAAGATCTTGATGATATCTTCTTTAGTACCTTTACGAGGGTTGGAGAAGGCGTTCCCATCCTTCAAGGCGTTTTCGGCCATCAATTCAAAGTCTTCAGGCTTTGCACCAATTTCCTTGATGGACTTTGGAATACCAACATCCTGTGACATTTGCTTCATGGCCTTGATGGACAATTCAGCGGCGTCACGAGTTGACAAACCATCAGTGTTTTCGCCCATGATCTTAGCTAATTCAGCAAAGCGTTCTGGGTCAGCAACGATGTTGTATTCTTCAACGTAAGGCAACAGCAATGCACAGCAGACACCATGTGGGGCGTCATATTGACCACCAAGTTGGTGAGCCATGGCGTGAACGTAACCTAAGTTAGCATTGTTGAAGGCCATTCCGGCTAACATTTCAGCTTCAACCATCTTAGTACGAGCTTCCAGGTTGTGACCATTTGCAACGGCTTCACGTAAGGAAGTTTCGATCAATTTGATCGCTTCGATACATTGTGAGTCTGTGATTGGGTTGTGGTCAACGGAAACGTAAGGTTCGATGGATTGAACGAAGGCATCCATCCCAGTTGCGGCAGTTAAACCGGCTGGTACGTCCAACATCAAAGTTGGGTCGTTGAAGGAAACCAACGGAATGTTACGCCATGAAACAACAACGAACTTCAAGTGTGTTTCTTCGTTCGTGATAACGGCATGACGGGTCAATTCTGAACCAGTTCCGGCAGTCGTGTTAACGGCAATCAATGGTGGTAAAGCCTTGTCCAAGGTTTCAATACCGGCCAACTTAGTAATGTCGTCACCGTTTGTCAGGATGATACCGGCACCTTTACCAGTATCATGAGCAGAACCACCACCGACAGTGATGATTGAGTCGGCACCAGATTCTTCATATAACTTCTTAACTTCTTTAATATTACGGATCTTCGGGTTTGGTTCAACATTGTTGTAAACAACGTAATCAACGCCAGCTTTGTCCAATGAAGCCAAAGTTTGTTGAACGGCACCATCTTTCAAACCTTCCAAAAACTTGTCAGTGACGATAACAGGTTTCTTCATGCCTAACATCTTGGCACGGTCACCAATCTTTTCAATGACACCAGGGCCAAAGAAATTAACACTTGGCATTAAGAAATCGTAACTACGTTCAGCCATAACTGAAAAACCTTCTTTCATTATTTGTGAAAACATTTAACAACTCATTCACAAATAAACTATAACTATAAAAGTTACAATTATCAAGACCATTTTTAATGATTCACAAACTCGATTATTGCAAGGGTTATATGCTAGTTATTATCTTGCTGTTTTCACGGAATCGCTTTCATAGATAATAAACAAAATTCACAAGCGTGACTATTTATTTGTTGCGTAATTTAACTGTTAACAAGCAGCACACATTTGAAATAGTGAGGGGAATTTTTAAGAAACGAGCTGTTTAAGTCCTCTTAATGTTGAAATGATTTGGTATTTTGCTGGTCGTAAAATCTTGGTAAATTCCCCAATTTCTTCCGCTGGATAACCATTAAATCCCTTTTTGAACTCAAACACGCCATCAGAGCCATCGAACTCACCGGCAATACCGAGAAAATTGTACGTTTGGATGTGTTGGTTGATTGCTTCGTGCATCATGGCATCCTGAATGAGAAATGGGCCACGAAACATTTTGAATTCTTCGTTTGTGTAACTGAAAACATAGTCCATTTCTTGTGGTTGGCTGATAAACATTGCACCGGCGATATTTAACGTCGTGCCATATTCGTCAGCAAACATTTTAGCCTGGGCGATTTTTCGCGTGTGATTATTTGATTGCCGCTTGAGTTCAGCAATCTTGGCTTCGTTGTAACCTTTACGTTTGGCGATAAGTTCACTTATTTGTGCATCGTTGTGCGTGATTTTTTTCTGATAAATGGCAATATAATTGTCCAAATTCAGTTCAGCCACGACAAACTGGACGCGGTTGCCATACGTTTCAAAAGCATCTTGGTAATAAGCGAGTGGCTTGTCTTTAAAGTGCAGCCGCTCAGCCGTTTTATTGGTGTTGTATTTAAATTCACTGAGTTCATCAAACGGAATTTGTCGGAGGGTGACGCCAAACTCTTTGGCTTTATTAAGGTTATAGCGTGCTTTAGAACTATAACTTTTGGTCAAGGTATCAGCGTTCAAGTGACTTAGATCCTTTTTATAAACGTAGTGATTAGCATGCGCAGCGGTCTTATACCCAGCTGACTTGAAGTTAGCGTAACGGTAGCCGATTTCGGAGAGCGCTTGCGTTAGTGCTTCATTTTGCGAATCAATGATTGTACCGTCGTTATCCAGAACGTGACAGTCTAGATTCGGCACGAGCTTCAATTCGAGTCCTTGATGCTGAAAGGCATATTGCTCCAAGTCGGCAAGAAAGACGCGTAGTCGGGCGACACTGACTTTGTTCGGTGCAATCACTGGTCCACCGTATACTTCGAACCGATAACCGAAATGAATTTTTCGACCGACCAATAGTGCGGCCATAATTAATTCATCGTCTTCATATAGGCCACGAAACGTGGTGAGGTTATGTTCCCGTAATAAGACTTGTTGTTGCCAGATGGTTTGATAAAAATTCCCGGTGGGACAATGTTGTTCAAACGACATAAATTCGGTAGGATCGATTTCTTTTACAGTTAACATAGGCAAACCTCCATCAAATCAAGATTAGCCTCACTATCAGGGTTCGACCTTTAAAAGGCCTTAAAGTTGATTATTAAAACGGTAACAGGAATTTTTCTTAAGAAAGTTATCAGTAGTTTTAAAAGATGGTGACCTAACTATGCCCCGGAAATATTAATACTGTTATTTATTGAAATGAAAACGTTTTTAATGCGAGCGCCGTTTGCTGCGGTTTAGCATGTGTCTGAAAAGACGATTGTTAAACATATCTGACAAATGAGGTGCGAAAAATGAAACAATTTAAAGTTGATGAGGCTTTTGTCGATCAGTTAACACTGGCTGAAAAGGCCGCACTAGTTTCTGGTAAAGATTTTTGGTACACCGCTGGCGTTCAGCGGCTCAATGTTGGGCGGATGATGATGACAGATGGGCCTTCTGGATTGCGCAAACAGGAAGAAGGAACTGATGCGACGGGCGTTAATAAGAGTGTAACGGCCGTTAATTTTCCTGGGTCGGCGCTGGCCGCTAGTACGTTTGACCGCGAGATGATGCATGACACCGGTAAAGCGCTCGGCACTGCCGCCAGTCACGAGCAGATCAGTTTATTGCTGGGGCCTGGCATGAATATCAAACGAAGTCCGTTGGCTGGCCGCAACTTTGAATACTTCTCTGAAGATCCATATTTGACGGGAGAAATAGCAGCCGCGTATGTGCGGGGTGTTCAAGAGATGGGCGTGGGTGTCAGCATCAAACACTTTGCGGCCAATAATCGTGAAAGCCAACGTTTTACCAACTCCTCCAACATGAGCGAACGGGTACTGCGAGAAATTTACCTCGAAGCGTTTGAAAAAGTCGTGGCCGATGTGCATCCAGCTAGTGTAATGGTGTCGTATAACGCCATTAATGGGACATTAAACTCCCAAAATCAGTGGTTATTAACGGACGTTTTGCGGCACGAGCGGGGATTTGATGGCCTAATTCTGTCAGATTGGGGTGCTGTGGTTGACCAAGTGGCAGCCTTGAGAGCTGGCTTGGATCTAGAGATGCCAGGTCACTCACCAGAATCAGAAGATGCTGTAATCAACGGTGTCAAAAGTGGTGAACTAAGCATAGCAACCTTGAATCGGGCAGTGCTGTACGTCTTAAAGACCGTTGAAAAATGGGGAAATACCCAAGAAGTCTCGCCGTATCCGATGGATGAACAACATACTAAGGCCCGTGAAGCAGCTGACGATGGGCTCATTTTGTTAAAGAACGAGTCAGACATGCTGCCGATCAAACCGCAAGATCGGCTAGCCATCGTCGGTGCGTTTGCTAACCAACCGCGTTATCAAGGCAGTGGTAGTTCCCACGTGAATGCTTATCAGGTCGTCACACCATTGGATGCCGCCCGTGCTTTGCCAAACGAAATCACTTATGCGCCCGGGTACGCAATTGACGGCGACGACGCAGACCAATCCATGATCGATGAAGCGGTGGCCAATGCGCAAAATGCAGATAAAGTCGTGTTCTTTGCCGGTTTTCCAGAGTCAATGGAATCTGAGGGATTCGATAAAACGACGATGTCCTTGCCAGAAGCACAAGTAGCCCTGCTTCAACGAATTTTGAGAGTCAATCCACATGTCGTTGTTGTACTTGAAAACGGGTCTGTTGTTGAAATGCCATGGGCTGATAAGGTGCCTGCTATTTTGGAGACTTATTTAGCTGGCGAAGCGGTTGGCGAGGCAACCTGGGATGTTTTATCCGGAGCAGTGAATCCATCTGGTAAATTAGCTGAGACCTTTCCGTTAAAGTTGGCGGACAATCCCACCTATGGCACGTTTGCTCGCAGTTACAGTGAAGAAAACTATCATGAAGGGCTATTTGTCGGTTATCGCTATTATGACGTAAAACAGCAGCCAGTCAGATTTGCGTTTGGTCACGGCCTTAGCTACACGACTTTTAAGTACTCTGGATTAAAAATCGTAGACCAAGGCGATTCAGTTGCCGTGACATTTAAGCTCACGAACACTGGCAAACGAAGTGGTCGCGAAGCTGTTCAAGTTTATGTAGCCAATCATGCCAGCACCGTTGAAATGCCGGTTAAAACGCTGGCAGGGTTTGAAAAAACAACGCTGGATGCTGGTGAAAGCCAGTTAGTCAGCATAACATTGCCGCGTCGTGCATTCAGTTGGTATGACGAAAGTAAGCCAGGGTGGCGGGTCGACAACGGCAGTTACGACATTCTGGTTGGTTCTGCCTCAGACGACATCCGCCTGCAGAAGACGATCCAGTTGAACTGGGGCGCCGCACAAGACCGGGTAACATTAGATAGTTACATCAATGACGTGATGGATGATTCGTCACTGGCCCCGGCCGCTGCCAAATCAGGCTTAGATGTCGTGTTTGAAAAGTTACGGGCTGCAGGTCCAGGGGCGGCATTTCTGATGAATATGCCAATACGACATGTACTGACACTCGGTGCTACAGGTGATCAATTATCGCAATTTTTGAAGTTTGCTAATCGTTCAACTCACAGTAAAAGGGAGTGATTCTGATGGCAAAGAAGGAAACGAAATTTGATTTTGATCCCGTCATTTCCGCGCTTGGTGGGCGGGATAACGTGATGTCGGTCTCAGCGACGACAGATTTAATGAAAATCACCACGAAGACCAAACTGACGGAGGAGCAAGTTGCAGCGTTAAGAGCAATCCCAGTTTGGGACGATGTTAGCCTTAAGGGCACGGATCTAAAGTTGGTACCGAATGACGACATTGAATTTGACGATTATGGTAGCCAGCTGACACGAGCGTTAACGCGGAATAACGCTAATATTAAAACGAAAAATGTGGTCGGCAGAGTGCTCGACTTTGTTTCTCAAATATTCATTCCAATTATTCCGATGTTTGCTGGTTCGGGTATTCTGCGTGGTTTACTGGTTCTCTCAACTGAACTCCATTGGCTAAGCGCGAATAGTAGTACTTACCACATTCTGTATGCGGCTTCTAATGCAGTATTCTACTTTCTGCCAATCCTGCTGGCATTTTCAGCAGGAAGAGCTTTCAAGGTTGACCAGATTAGTAGTGCTGTGATCGTAGCGGCATTGATGGAGCCAAATATTGTCAATTTACTTCACCACGGTGCGACCACCGGGATAACACACTTCTTTACCATTCCAGTGGTTCTGCAGCAATATTCTTCAACCGTGATTCCTGCATTCTTAGCAATTTGGTTATATAGCTATGTTGAGAAAGGTCTCAAACGAATTATCACGCCTAACCTTCAAGTCATTTTTGTTCCGCTACTAGCGTTAGTCGTCGTTGTGCCTTTGGTTCTGATTGTTGTAGGTCCAATCGGCATTTACCTAGGGCAAGGATTAGCCGCAGTTATGGCTTGGCTGGTAAGGGCAAACTCCACGATTACTGGAGCAGTTATTGGTGGCTTGTGGCCGGTCTTCGTTATCTTTGGCCTGCATTGGTCAATTCTTCCGATTATCTGGCAAAACTTGGCCAGTGCGGGTCACGATTTTATCATTCCAATGGCAGCCACCTCTAACTTTGGTATTGCCGGTGCCGCAATGGGTGTACTGATTCGAGCACGGATGGCTAAAACACGTTCTCTGGCTAGTTCAGGTTTAATTTCGCTACTGGTAGCGGGAATTGGTGAGCCAACTATTTGGGGATTTGCCATTCCAATGCGTCGGCCGTTTATCGCCGCCTGTTTAGGTGGTGCGACTGGTGGCGCCGTTATCGGATTTTTCCACGTTGATGGCGTCGCTGCAGTTTTCGGTGCTTTGACTACGCTTCCCGGCTTTGCTACACCAACCTTCATTTGGTACGTTGTTGGCATTTCAGTGGCCTTTATTGTCAGCACCTTATTGACGGTAATCTTTGGCTTCGATGAGAAAAAGCTAGGCGTTAACAAATAGGCAATAGTACGAAATATGCTGTGTCGGGTTGGTATATTTCCTGGGAAATAATTAAAAGTGCCAGTTGAATGCTGGCGCTTTTTTCATGTTTGCAGCGCCGCAATAGAATGCCCAAAAAGTGTGAGAAAGTGAGCTATAACTACTGACAAATGGCAATGTAAAAACGATTTAGAGTGACTGATAAACATCTTAGATGGTAAAATTTGCGTATCCTGAGACAATTCAAAATGAGAGGTGCCAACATGCATATTGGTAATCAGATTCAGTCTCATCGTCAGCAACTAAAATTAACCCAAGATGAGCTTGCCGAGAGACTATATGTGTCGCGACAAACGATTTCTAACTGGGAAAATGGACGACATTATCCGGACATTGAAAATCTGCTACTGCTTAGCAATCTGTTTGACACCTCTCTAGATGAATTAGTGAAAGGAGATGTGACGGTGATGCAACATAAAGTGTATACCGACAAAACAGATCGTGATGTGAAATGGATGCTTGGATTGACAGTTGCTGGATTTATTGCGATAGTGCCATCAATGTTCTTACCAAGAGGAGGATGGGTGCTTCTGGCTCCCGGATTTTTCTTTATTGCGGCTTTCCTGGTCAGTTGTCATATAGAGTATCTAAATCACAAAGCTGATGTGCACACATATAAAGAAATTATCGCTTATATGAATGGCGAAAATGTTGATCGGTTACGCCAGCAACGTAATCGGTGGCGTGATGGGTGGGACGAAACAAAAATTGTCATGGCCTTTACGCTGTGCGGTCTAATTTTAGCGTTAGTTGCAATGGTTCCGTATTTTATTTACCGTTTTATAGTTCAGTTAAGTTGATTGCTGGGTGTTTAACTTTTCAAATTTCGAAATCTCATAAAAAATCGTTGACGCGCTGAACTGAAATGGTTATGCTTACTTTCAGTTAGTCATGGACTAATAAATTTTAAGCAAAAGGAGTGCCAAACATGTCATTAAAACAATTCTGTTGTTGTCAAAACTGTTTATCAACCAAGTCGATGACCATGGTGAACAATGTCTGTTGACACAACGGGATTTCTTTAGTGACGATGGCACGCTAGTTTGAAGTTTGGCGGTCAACGTAAAAAAAGAATCATGTGACAACGCATTTTGTCCATTCGTGGATAAGATGCGTTTTTTGTGTATACTGGACGATTTAAAAATATTGTCGTTCATGTTTCACTGATGCAAATCTTATCCACATCAATTAATAAATTTGAGGGGTATGACAAGCATGAAATTACTTTTAAAGCGACGTGGAAGAGTTCTCACGTTAATGACGGTATTGCTGGCACTTATGGCATTGGTACTAACGGCATGTGGCAAGAAAAACACTAGCAGTGATCGGCAGACCCTTAAACTGTCGGCCCAAGCACCACTAGATACAATTGATTTGTCTAAAGCTACTGGTTATGGTCAAACCGGTAACGTATTCGAGAGCTTTTATCGGTTAGGCAAGAAGGGCAGTCTTACGCCCGGTTTGGCAAAATCCGCTGAGGTTAGTCAGGATGGGAAAACTTACACTTTTCATTTGAGACCAAACTTAAAATGGAGTAACGGCGACACGCTGACTGCAAAGGACTTTGTTTATTCATGGCGCCGTACGTTAACACCATCGACTAAGTCACAATATGCTTATTTATTTGATGGTATCAAGAATGCTAATCGTGTAAATGCTGGTCAAGCATCTGTTAAATCGTTGGGAATCAGTGCACCGGATAAAAACACGGTTGTTGTGCAGTTAGAGCGGCCAATTGCGTATTTTAAACTGTTGATGGCGTATCCGCTATTTGCACCGCAGAACCAACGAATCGTTGATAAATATGGTAAGAAGTATGCCACCTCTTCAAAGTATATGGTGTACAGTGGTCCGTTTAAGATGACGGGTTGGAACGGCACCGGCAACCGCTGGCAGTTCGTCAAGAACAATCAGTACTGGGATAAAAAAAGTCGTTAAGTTACACAAAATTACGTACCAAGTTATTGGTAACAACACGACTGGTGTAGAAATTTTTGATCAAAAGAAATTAAGTTTGACGTTATTGTCTAACCAGCAGGTTAAAAACTACAAAGATGACCCGCGATTCCGTCAGTATCCATATTCTTACATGACGTATTTGAAATGGAATTTTCATGATTCTGATGCCACAAATAACAAGGCAACAAATAATTTAAACATTCGTCAGGCGGTCGCACTGTCTGTTGACCGAGCTCAGTTGACTGAGAAGGTTTTGGGTGATGGTTCACGCGTGCCAACTGGGTTTGTTCCAGGTGGATTAGCCACTGATGCCAAGAACAAAAAGGACTTTGCTAGTGAGCAGAAAGTTGCCCACACAGTCGCTTATGAACCGGTATTAGCCAAGAAAAAGTTTGCCACAGGTTTGAAAGAAATTGATCAGAAAAAAATCACACTTACCCTGCTGTCAACGGATGACGATGGCACGAGCCCGATGGTGGCACAATTCCTTAAGAGCCAGCTTGAGAAAAACTTGCCTGGACTGACGTTGAACATTCGCTCAATTCCTTCTAAAGCTGCTAACCAGCAAGGTCAAAAGGGCGATTTCGATATCATGCTTTCGGGTTGGGGCGGTGATTTTAATGATCCAATTACCTTTTTACAAATCCCTCAGACAAATACGGCGTATAATTACGGTAAGTGGTCAGATACAAAGTACGATGATTTGATTGATCGTGCCCAAAATACAGACGCTAACGATTCTGAGAAGCGGTGGCAAGATCTGATTCAAGCCAGTCAATATTTAAATCAGGTACAAAGTTTCACACCATTGTATCAGGCAAACTATGCTTATTTGCAACAAAACAACGTTCGGGGAATCATTCATAACACGGCTGGTACTCAGTGGAACTACAAGTACACTAGTATCAAGTAATAAAAGTCTGGCAAATGTCATGAATGATTCTCAATTATGTAACTGGATTTTTAAGGGTCCTGTGTGATAGTCTTGTTGATATTAAAAAGGATCTTTAAGTGGCATTGTAAATGGAGGAATCACCATGGCAGCAGACGTTAAACCACGTTTGATCGACGACCAGCTTTGTGTCGCCGTTTATAACGCGAATAAATTATTTAATCATTTTTATATTGAAACACTGAAGCCTTACGGACTAACATTCCCACAATACATTGCCCTATGTGTGTTATGGGAACAGGACAAGTTAACGGTCAATGAAATTGGTGAACGTGTCAGCTTGGACAGCGGTACTTTAACGCCACTGTTACGCCGTTTGGAAGCCAATGGTTGGGTCAAACGGACACGGTCAAAGGTTGACGAACGTCAGGTTGTCGTTAAATTGACGGCTAAGGCGAAGTCCAAACGCGATGAAATTTACCAACATGTAACTGATTGTCAGGATTTGCTGAATTACGATGACGATACCTACGTAAACTCACGTTCAGCAATGTTTGATTTGTCAGATCGGTTAAAAGCTGTCGAAGGCGAAGATTTGTCCGCTAAGTAGTTGCTGGCGACAGTCAGAAATAAGTTATACAAAAACGCTGTGTAAGAAAATGGGTCACTAATGGCCCATTGGCTTGCGCAGCGTTTTTTTGTGGAATCGAGTGGTAGGCGAAGTTATTTCAGACTGCTACTTTTCAACTTTTTGTATTTTGGCTACCCTTGAGAACTGATAGTAACGGCCTTATTTGATTGATGTAATGCGAGGTCCAAAATAATTGGCCACGCCACAGTAATTAAGAAGTTGCCCCAACCGAATTTTGGAATTAAAGCGACTGCATTAAGACCAACACCGGGGATGAGGACTAACACGGTTATAAACGAGTTGGCTAGGCCAAGACTACTGGATTGACTGGCTGTATATACAGCGGCAAACGGCAATTTCATGCTTTGCCCAGCAATAATTTGAGAAATTAATAGCGAATAAAGCGTTGCATTAATATCCGTGATTAAGGCCTGCCAACCAAGTAATGGGGTTAATAACACCGCAAGTAACAGCGCCTGTGGGATTAATAATCTAGCAACAACCATCCAAATAGTTGCTTGACGAAAGACCTGTGCATGAAACTCAGGAATAACTTTAAAAACATTCATAGCTTCGGGGGTACTACTGTATCGAAGATTAATAATCAGTTGTGGAATACTAAAAGACATTGCGTAAACAGTCAGCGTTAGCCAACGATTCTGCAAAAGTGCTTCCCAATGACCGCCGTCGATACCGAATTCGACAAGAAAAACGAATACGATGACCACGGTGAGCCCTAAAACAGGATATACCCGCAGATGGTAGTCGCGTTCGGTTTGGTTGAGCCGCCAGGCTAGGTTGAAATACTCACGTTTGCGAAGGTTATGACGGTACGGCCAGGCCATTAATTGTTGCCAAACGCCAATACGTGGTGTTTTATCCGAATGAACGGCCAATTTTTCTAACATAACTTCAAATTGACTACTGATGTGAAGGTAGTAGATAACACTTAAGATTAACCCCAGGATAGCAAAGCTGGTGAAGATGATTAGACTTGGGGTCCATGCGCTTTGCCACGCAGCTAATGGGGCGGCAAACCAAAATGGAAAAGCAATGATGCTCCACCAGTGCCATATTGGCGAAATCGTAAAACTGACATCGAGATTGTCCAGCAAGTTTGGCAACTGGGTAGCCGCATAGATTAAAATCATAAAAGCAACTTGAAAAACGTTAATCATATTGCGGAGCTTGTCGCCATTAAACGTATGAAGAATGACAAAGTATAGCAATAAGGCAACAAACGATGTGAAAATTGTGAACAAAACGACATCGATTAAAAACAAGATGGCAAATACTGGGGATGCTCGCCAAATCAATATTAGAAACGCCGGGCCAACAAGCAGAAAAGCGATAATGCCAACATAGTAGCTGATGTGAATCAAACGCGCTGCATTCAGCGTTTGATTGTTAACGCCACGAACGCCAATAATCTGTCGATCTCGCGGATCAAGTAATACGGACGAAAAACTCGATAAAATAGTGGTGAATAATATCATGAAATAGGCGAGAAAAAAGTAGCACATGGCCGAAAATGAAGTTCCGAATAATAGCAATAGTCCAAAAATTACGCCATAGATACCGTAATACCACAGTGACCGTAAAAGCCCACGCGCAGTGGGAATCTCGTCATCTTGCTTAGTGTTGCTTGTTTGCATCTGCATAAAGACAGTGAAAAATGACGTGTCACGAGTGTCGAGCAATAGCTTATATTTCAAAATGAGTCGTAGTTGCCTGTAATTGACGTTGCGTTTGGCAAATAATGATTGAAAGCGATCCAAAAAAACAAGTAGCCCACTTTCTTTGTTGGTTTTACTTTTTTTATAGAGCATTTAGGACACCCCCAATACGTCAATGAACGCTTGGGCCTTTTCACCATGTTCTTTGAAACCGGTCATGTCGTTGAACAGCTGTTGAAGGGTAGTGTCAGCGCTATTGGATAGGTCGGCAAACGTTCCATGGGCTGCTACCCGGCCATCATGAAGTAATAAGATTTGGTCACTAACAGCCTGGACGACATCTAAAATATGAGACGAGTAAAAGATGGTTTTGCCTTGATTCCGAAGTTTACCCAAGACCTCTTCAATAATTAGGACAGTATTGGCGTCGAGCCCATTTAGTGGTTCATCCCAAAACAGTAAGTCGGGATTGTGTAGCAGACTCGCGATAATCAATACACTCTGCCGCATGCCTTTCGAAAAACTGCTGATGGGTTTATTGAAGCTATCCCCATTGCCCAAAATGGTGAGCAACTGTTGCGCTTTGTAGCGAGCATCCGCCTCCGTTAACCCATAGAGTTGTCCAATAAAACTAAGGTATTCGTTGGCCGTGAGCGCTTCGAAAATATCAGCATTTTCGGGTACATAACCAATTTGCTGCATAAGTGCATCACGTTGATCGTGTAGCGACTGGCCTAAAATAGTTATCTCACCGTCGCTGGGTTCCTCTAGGCCAAGAATGATTTTTAAAGTGGTACTCTTACCAGCACCATTTTGACCGATATAGCCGACGATTTGACCCGCTGGAATTGCGAATGTCACGTCTTTTAGCACCTGATGATTTTCAAAGTGTTTGGCCACGTGGTTCAACGATAAAACATCTGTCATGTTAAACGCCTCCCATGAAATAACTTTTCTCTTATTTTACCGTAAGACAGGTTTTAAATGGCAAAAAGAGAATTGTCTAAAACTGTTATCTAAAATATATGAATTGAAGTTTTGACTGGCTGCTAATTCTGTTTCACGTGGAACAAATCGTCAAAATTTGTGAAAACGCGATAAACGGGCTACTCCCACAAATAAAGAGTTGTGTTCTCGTCATTAGCGACTGATTTTTATGAAAAGTCGTGTAAATATTAGTATGACAGCTTATTCAATGCATGATTTGTTAATGTTTTCACAGCTTGACAGATGAAAAAGATACTCTTACGGTAGATTGTAAAATTAATCCGAACGCTGTTCGGACAAAAAAGATCAGCTTCCTTTAAAATGGTGTTTACCACAAACCCATTTTTTAGGAGCTGATCTT
>NZ_WEZQ01000017.1 GCF_009864005.1 Furfurilactobacillus milii | reverse complement strand
ATTAACCAACGCCCCCTTAAAGTACTTAACTGGCAAACACCTTACCAAGTGATGCTGACTAATTTGTCAAAAAATTCGGATCAAATTTGCAATCTACCTTTTTTGTACTTTGTGGGTATATGTCGTCATATTCTCTACCGATAAATTCGTTAGTTTGATTTCATTACAGTATTTATATTAAGGTCGTGGCACCTATCAGTACGTAATTTGGATTAAATACGATGAATGTTTATGGTTAACTTTGTGTGAGCCGAAGGTCGTCAAAATTAAATGTGAGCCGAGGTGAAAGACTTCGGTTTTTAGAAGACTCGAACAGGTCTCACGGCGGTATTCAATTTTAACGACCGAAAACGTTCGCAATCATCCAACATTGCGGTGCAAACCTTTATGCGAAAGTGATGGTAAACGGTATAATTAAAAATGACGTTGGCTGTTACAAATTTCCACTATGTAGCGGGCACACATGCACGTTTGGGTTTATTATTTTTAATACGTAGATTGATTAATGAGGTGAAAAAATGAGTCAAGAGATACCAGAAAACATGCATGAGGTCGTTTTAAAGGTGCAAGAATTAAACGAAACACGTCATGGTGCTGATGTTGTGACTGAAGAGGAAGTCATGAAAGACGCTGTTCATGACACGTTGCAGTATTGGGCCGACTATTTGCTTGATGGGCACTACGATGACGTGCTCTGGGATGGCGAAGATCTCGTAATTGAAGATATTATGGGCAAACGGGTTGGACGTGTGAAGCCGATGAGCGCCACATTTGCTAACGATTATCGGCAAAGTCCAGAAGGCACTTTATTCCGTTTGGAAAACGAAGCTAACAAAATTATTGCGCAGCGGTAATCCTAGTTGGACCACAAAAGACAAATGGAATGGCATATAATTAGAGTATTCTAATGTAATCGAGGGGAAATTATGGCCGAAATAACACGACTTTATCAGAAATTTCAACCAAGTCACTACAACTTATTTATTGATGTTGAACGTGATACAAAGAAAATTAGTGGGACATCTACCATTACTGGGGATGCCAAGACCACGGACATTCAGGTTAATCAAAAGGGCATGACCATTGCCAGCGTTAAAGCTGACGGTCAGGACGTTCCATTTGCAACAGATGACGATGCTGAAGTGATCAACATCACTTTACCTAAGACCGGCGAAGTAACGGTGGCAATTGAGTACTCGGCACCACTAACTGACAGCATGATGGGCATTTACCCCTCATACTACGAGTTAAACGGTGAAAAGAAGCAAATCATTGGGACTCAGTTTGAAACAACGTTTGCTCGTCAGGCTTTTCCATCTGTCGATGAACCAGAAGCCAAGGCTACCTTTGACTTAGCATTGAAGTTTGACGAACAACCTGGTGAAACAGTGTTGGCCAACATGCCAGAAGTGCGCACTGAAAATGGTGTGCACTACTTCGATACGACAGTACGGATGTCGACGTATCTGATTGCCTTTGCCTTTGGTGATTTACAAAGCAAGCAGACGACCACGAAGAGTGGCGTGAAGGTTGGTGTGTTCGCAACCAAGGCCCACAAGGCTAACGAGCTGGACTTTGCCTTGGACATCGCAAAACGCTCGATTGAATTCTATGAAGACTTCTATCAAACACCATATCCACTACCACATTCATGGCAATTGGCACTGCCTGATTTCTCAGCTGGTGCAATGGAAAACTGGGGCTTAGTTACATACCGTGAAGCTTACCTAGTATTGGATCCAGATAACACCTCACTACGGATGAAGCAACTCGTCGCCACGGTTATCGCGCATGAATTGGCTCACCAATGGTTCGGTGATCTCGTAACCATGAAGTGGTGGGACGATCTCTGGTTGAACGAAAGTTTTGCCAACATGATGGAATACGTGGCCGTTGATGCTTTAGAGCCAGATTGGCACGTTTGGGAAATGTTCCAAACTGATGATGTTCCTGGCGCATTGAACCGTGATGCAACGGACGGGGTTCAGCCTGTTCACGTGCAGGTTAACAATCCGGCCGAAATTGACTCATTGTTTGACCCAGATATCGTTTACGCCAAGGGTGCGCGGATGTTGGTTATGGTGCGTGCATTGCTCGGTGACGACAAGTTACGTGCTGGCTTAAAGGCTTACTTCGCTGCACATCATTACAGCAATGCTACTGGTGCTGACTTATGGTCTGCTCTGGGTGAAGCTTCAGGCATGGATGTTGGTGCAATCATGAACTCATGGTTGGAACAGCCAGGTTACCCAGTCGTTAACGCCGCTGTGGTTGATGGCAAACTGACGTTGTCCCAAAAACAATTCTTTGTTGGTGACGGCAAGGATGCCGGCCGTGAATGGCAGATTCCATTGAACGGTAACTTCAAAGAAACACCAACCATCATGAAAGACAAGCAGATTGTCTTAGGCGATTACGATGCTTTACGTCAATCAAATGGCAAACCATTCCGGTTGAACGTCGGCAACAACTCTCACTTCGTTGTGGAATACGATGACACCTTGATGCAGAATATTTTAGCTCATAAAGATGAGTTAGACAGTATTGATGAGTTGCAATTATTGCAAGACATGCGGATGCTGGCTGATGGTCGGCAACTGTCATATGCAGCAATCGTGCCATTGCTGACACAATTTGCCGACAGCAAATCAACGATTGTCAATACTGCTTTATACACGGTTGCAGGCAACTTGCGTAAATTTACGTTACCTGATACACCAGAAGAAACGCAATTGCGCCAATTGTACGGCAAACTGAGTGCAAAGCAGGTTGCGCGTTTGGGTTGGGAAGCCAAGGATGGTGAGTCCAATGATGACCAGATGACACGGCCAATCGTTTTGGGCGCTTCAATGTTTGCCAAGAATGCTGATTCAATTGCGGCCGCTCATGACTTATACCAAGCTAATGCGGATAAGTTGGAAACGTTGAACGCAACTTTGCGTCCGTACATTTTGATCAATGAAATGCGGGAGTTTGGTAGTGAAGAACTCTTCAACAAGTTCTTGACGGCTTATCAGAAGACTTCTGATGCCAGTTACAAGACATCTTTGCTGGAAGGAATCACGGCAACCAAGGATGCTGCTTTGGTGAAGAAGACCATTGCGCAGTTTGAAAATGCTGATGTCATTAAGCCACAAGACCTTCGCGGTTGGTACTATGAACTATTGCTGAACAAAGATGGTCAGCAAGCTGCATGGGACTGGATTCGCGACGAATGGTCATGGCTTGAAAAGACTGTTGGTGGTGATATGGAATTTGCGACATTTATCACACGGACTGCTGATGTCTTCAAGACACCAGAACGCTTAGCTGAATTCAAAGCCTTCTTTGAACCAAAACTCAACACACCTGGCTTAACTCGTGAGATCCAAATGGATACTAAGGTTATCGAAAGTCGGGTTGCACTGATTGAAGCTGAACAAGCCAAAGTTAATGCTGCTGTTGCGGAAGCTGCAAAGTAAATTTATAAGTTTTTTGAATTAAAATGCTGCTCAGAGTCACATAACTCTGGGCAGCATTTTCTTTATTCAATCTCACGTTGATCGTATGCACGTTTGGATTTATAACCAGCTTTGAACACTGTTTTCATGGTGGCGATGTGGGCTTCTTTGGTTGCTTCCGATTTAACATCGAAAATGTAGCGCGCCCATTCACGTTGGTACCCTGGGGTCAGCTTTCTAAAGAAGGTTTGCATCTCACGGTCATTAGCCAACAAATTTGCTACTTCAGGAACGTTCGTTTCAAAATCATCTAGCGTTTTATTCTTGTCTGCCATGATTCAAGACTTCCTTTCAGTCAGTGTTGCTGGGTCGTAAATACCAATATCGGCAACTGTTACAATGCCGCCAAAGCGACGGCCGTTGTCGGTTGCCAAACCAAGTTTGTTATAGCTCATCGTCACTGTTTCTGTGGCTTCAACGACAGTGCCCATTACCTGGCCGTTGTCTGTACCGAGACCAGTAGGCATGTCAACCGCCATCACATTAGCCTTGGCGGCGTTAATGGCGTCGACCACGTCGGCAAACTTACCAGTAACGTCACGTGATAGACCGACGCCAAAGATAGCATCCACGACTGTTGTGTAATTCGCCATGTCAGGTTGAACGGTGACAACGGGGATGTTGTAGTGATCAGCAATGGCCAGTTGTTGTTGCGTCTGTTCAGAAGCATGGTCTCGATTACCGAGCAACCAAATCGTCACTGAGATGTGATTTAGGTGCAGCAATCTGGCAACGGCTACGCCATCACCGCCGTTGTTACCGGTGCCTGCAACCACTAACACACTTTTTAGATCAAAACTGGGACTGTTTACGATTTGATGGGCGACAGCAAGCGCCGCCCGTTCCATCAGAACCATTGAAGGGACACCAATTTGATTCATCGTGTATGCATCAAATGCCTGTGATTGTGCTGCCGTAATGTACGTTGTTGCCATAATGAGATACGCTTCCTTAATCAAATAATTATTGAACGCTCGTGAAGGTGTGGAATAGGTCAGCGATAGTGGCGTCGGCCGTTCGTAAGAGATTGTCGTTCACCCCTGGCCGTGGGCTGGCTGTTGTAAACCAGTGCCGGCCTTCTGTCGGGACACCCCAAAAGTAAAGACCTGTTCGATGCTGACCGTTACTATCAATGAGTTCATTCCGACTCATGTCGACATCGATGCCGCCAGGTTCAAAAGTGCTTCCATCTTCCATGGTAACGCGTTCTGGTCGGCCCAGTCCTTCTTTGATCAGATTTTGGATTAGTGGATTCAGCGTATGGCTGGCAGAAACGGCAGGTAGACGAGCCTCAATCAGCCAACTGGCTTCGTAGCGTTCCTCAGGTTTCACTTTTGACCATGTGGCGAACTGATGGGTCTGTGGATCTGCTTCAGCCATCATGCTGGGTCCAAGAAGTGTCACAATACCGGACTGAATTAACGCTCGCAATTCGGCAATGCGTGTTTCAGGTGGGCCAACAGATAGATACGAATTTTCATTGTTAAATTGACCAAGGAACGTGTTGCGGTAATCTTCTGGTCGCAACAGCTGGTTGTCAACGACTTTACGAACCACATCACGAAGATCACGAAACATTTCCAGCGCGGAAGTGAGCGGGCCTGTTTTGGTACCTAGCAACGCCGCTTCAACGTCCGTTTGCAAATAATCGGCCATGGTTTCAGGCTTGTCACTGTTAGCGACAAACTCAGCCGGATTTAACAGTTGATTCCAATTGAGGTAGTCGCTCTCAACAATGGGAGAGCGGAACACAATCGCTGATGGTTCCTTAGCGGCCACAAACTCACGCAAGAACTCGTCAGCATCCACCTGTGGATACTTCAAAGCAAGCAAACGTTGATAGTAAACGTACTCCGCTTCGTGATGAACTTGCTCAATGAACCGCGAGCCAATTAAGGAGCCAGTTGATTGATAGTGTGAGAACCAGTCTGGTGTAAGAAAGTGCGGCTGATCAAGTTCGCCATAGCCTTTTTCATTACGTCCCTTAGCTCGCAGTGGAAAGCCGCGACGTGAACCGGCAATAATGTGAGGTTCAATACCAGATGGGTGGTAAGTGAGTTCACCGTCTTTAGCTTGATTGAAATGACCGCCACGACCTTGCGTGAGCATCGTTACGGCATCAAAGAAGCTTAGTCCCAACCCGCGCAAAATAACATTTTCGCCAGCTTTTAAATCAGTGAAATTGTATTCTTGTGGCTGTGTCGGTGCTGTGTAGTGCAAGTCGTTTTCGTCGGCAAAGTTTAACAGTGCCTGTTGTTCATCAGTGAGTTCATCTTCATAATGGCCCAGAGCCATGATGACAGCGTCCGTTTGGAAACGATCCGACGCCGTCTTTAACAGGTAGCGATGCGTTGCGTCAATATGACGAATTGACAACACTTGCTCTTTTTTAAGAGTCAGTGAAACTGAGTCAGGTAAACGTTGTTGTAAATAGTTATAGAACCAGCGTTGATAAGCACCAAAGAGACTGCGGGATGCGTAGCCGTTGTGCACTAATGCTGCCGCTTCATTGAGTAAGTCAGCCCGGTTGGGCAATTGGTGTCCAAACAAAAAAGCTGGTGCTTGTTTATGTGCCCATTCATATAAGTTTGGTCCTTTAACGATGGGTCCCTCCATTTGAACACTCTCGTCAGTGAATAATGTGATGTAATCTGGGTTCGTGTTCATAAGCAATTCGTGGGGTTGACCAACAGGCCATACGCGGCCGCCGATACCATATGGATCGATAAACGTTAAGTTCAGGTGGTCATACTGTTTTGTCTGACGCTGCCATTCAATTAAGCGTTCAGCGGCTACCAGTCCGCGGGGTCCAGCCCCAATTAAGTCAATGTCCATAGTTCTGCCTCCAACACAATAAAGTAACTGCCACTAGTATATTTCTTCGTGGGTGAAAGTGCATGGATTTATCATTAGAGCGATTTCAAACTTTTGTATCAAGTTGGATGCAGGATGTGGGTCTAAATGCCGCTTACGGTTGTCAATATTGACACGCTCGCCGTGGGACCGGTTCGACTCTCCTGAGGACCGGAGTTTCTCACCTCGCCGCAAAGCCCCGTGGAAACCCGGGTCTTTACGACCGTCCGTGTTGTAAATCCGAATGGTTCTCTCGGATTAACAACACCTTCACGGCTCGGTATCAATATTGACGCCCTTCAGCTCACTTAGTAGTAAGTTTCGTGCAGACAGTATCAATAGGCAACCAGCAAGTGAATCAAAAAAGGCCGTCCCGATTGGACGACCTTTTTACTGTAACTGTGTTTAAAATTAGTCTTTAAAGTTTTTAACTTCGTCAATGAACCACTTGTTAAAGGCAGCAGCGTCAACGTCGACACAGACACTGGCGTTAGTCTTACCATCGTGATAGGCACCACGGACATCAGCAACCGTTTCACCGTTTGCTGGGCCATCTGTCACAACGTCAACCCAGTAATCTTTGGTCGTGTAGGCTTCAGGGTGTAAGAGGTAGAAGATGGTGTTGGCATCGTGAACGGCGGTCCCGTTTTCGTTGTGATCGAAGTCATGACTGATGATTTCGTGCAACATGTGACCTGCGCGGCCAAACTTGTCGATGGTTTCCAACGTTTCGTCGGTAATCAAGGCCTTCATGGTAACGTCCAAACCAACCATCACAATTGGCACACCAGAATCATACATGATTTTGGCAGCATGTGGGTCAGTGAAGACGTTGAATTCTGCGGCACTGGTCATGTTACCGTGACCTAACGAACCACCCATGGCGATGATTTTTTCAATGTGATCTTTAACTTCTGGGTATTGGATAAACAATAGCGCAATGTTTGTGTATGAACCCGTTGGCACAAGGATAATCTTTTCATCGCTAGCCATGATGGCATCGTGCAAAGCTTCTACGGCGGACTTGTCGATTGCTTTGTCAGTTGGTTCAGGGAAGTCGTATCCGGCCATTCCTGAAGCACCGTGGATGCGGGCAGCATCTTCGAATTCTTTAATCAATGGTGTCTTGGCACCACCTGCAACAGGAACGTGTTTGCCATAGAAGTTATCGATGGTCAGTGCGTTTTTCGTCGTTTTATCAACCGTAACGTTACCGGCCACAGCAGTGATGAGTTGCAGGTCGATTTGTGGGTCGTTTAAAGCCATTGATAAAGCAGCTGCGTCATCAATACCTGGGTCAGTGTCCATAATTACTTTGTAAGTCATAATATGATTCCTCCAGTATATTCTTCCGTGGCGTAACGCTCACTGACGCTACCGACGGTTCTCTTTCATCATACTAAAAAATCGAGCAAAAAGAAAACGCTTTCGCACATTATGAACATTTTCTAATGAATGGAGACGCTTGCTGACCAAATGTGTTGATTAAGTCGCAGTTTAATTGAAACTTGATACGTTTGTGGTTGTACAAGGCTCCGCTCGAAAAGGTATAATAGTAGAGCAAACGAAAACTTTAGGAGGCGGCAACTATCGAACGCATATTACCAATTAAGAATGGGCACAACTTCCGGGATTTGGGTGGTTATCAGACAAACGATGGCCGCACGACCGCTTGGCGGCGCGTTGTTCGGTCAGCTAAGTTAAACACACTTGATCGAGCGGATCTTCAGGTACTCTCCGATTATGGTGTTCACACCATTCTTGATTTTCGAACGAACAAAGAATTGCTTAGCGCACCGGATCGTGTTCCCGGTGGCGCCAAGGATTACCATACGCCAATCTTGGCTGTTGATGATACGCGTAGTTCCGCCTCACGTGAAGAATTACGTGATGATTTGAGTGAGCCAGGTTATGGACATCGTCAAATGGTCCAAACGTACCATGAGATGGTTGCCGACGATTTCTCACAGAATGCCTATAGAATGTTTTTTGATTACTTGTTGGCCAATCAGAGTGGTGCCGTTCTGTTTCACTGTACCGCAGGAAAAGACCGAACTGGTTTAGGGGCAATCATGTTGCTGTCTGCCTTAGACGTTCCTCAGCAAACGATTCTAGAAGATTATTTGCTGACTCGGTTGGCCTCAAAAGCAATGCTTGCAGAAAACCAGCAACGTTTGGAAGACGAAGGGGCATCACAAGCGGTAAAGGATAACGCGACTGCCTTGTGGACCGTTAGCGAAGATTACTTCGACGCTGCCATGGAAGAAGTCAAGACTCAGTCGGGTGACATGAAACATTACCTAACTGATAAGATTGGACTGACGCCAGATAAAATTGAAATACTAAAACAACTGTATTTGGAATAAGCGATAAGGACGGCATTGAAGCCGTCCTTTTTTTCTACGGGAGAAGTCAAATGAATTGTTTTTCGAAATCAATGCATATACAATATGTATTATCTTATCTAACTTAGGTGACAGAAATGCCAATGAAGCCGCGCGAAATGATTAAGTTATTAAAAAATAATGGTTTTCGTAAAAAGTCGCAAAATAGCTCGTCGCATTTAAAAATGTATAATGCTGTGACGAATACAACTGTGATTGTACCAATACATGCGAAAGAGCTTGGAAGGGGTTTAGAGGCGGAAATTTTAAAAGAAGCAGGCATTGAACGAGGGTAAAAAATTTTACTCAGTTGAGTGTTTGGCTTTGTGGAGGAGACAATTATGGAAAAACAAACAGTTATTTATCCGGCCGTTTTTGCTAAGGATGGTAAATACATTTTGGTCAAAATCCCGGATGTTCCTGGTGCGGTAACTCAGGGAGAAGATTTAGTTGACGCAGTGAAAATGGCGGAGGATGCAATTGGAATTTTACTTGAAGATAAAACAGATTATCCGATTGCGACAGACTTAAAGGACATCCATTTAAAAAAGGATGAAACCGTTGCTTTGATTCCAGTAGATTTGGCTGCATACAGACGTAAACATTCGAAGACTATTCGAAAAAGTGTCACAATTCCGGATTATTTGGACAGAATCGCAAAAGAGCAGAAGGTCAATGTGTCTGGTGTGTTAACGGAGGCCTTGAAGTTACGTTTTGATATTTAAACAATGCGGGTGTTAAAACAGACCCATATGTGGCCAGGTTCTGATTGTTAAGGGTGGTCAGGCTAGGACAATATTTTCTGACGAATGTACTCTGGAGGGCGTCGACATTGATACCGAGTCGTGAAGGTGTTGTAAATCCGAAGGGTTCTTTCGGATTTACAACACGGACGGTCGCATAGACTCGGAACTTCACGAGGCTGTGCGGCGAGGTGAAAGACCGTGAGCTTCGGGCTTGAACCGGTCCCACGGTGAGTGTGTCAATGTCGACAACCGCAGGGCATCGTTCGACTTTGATTGGAATTAAAATATTTATTACAACAAAGCAGGACCGCAGATGCTTATCGCACCCACAGTCCTGCTTTATTTGAATCAAAAATGATATGTGTTATTGGTCAACAAACATGTTAGTCAATGATTACGCGTGGTTGATCGATCGTTAAAATGCTGGTTTCAGCATCGGCATTGAGGTAGGTTTTGGTTAACTCTTTTAAGTCAGCTAACGCCGCTTCCAATGCGTCTTTTCGCTCTGGATTGACACATTCTAAGCACAGAAAAGCATTAGTTGTGTCTTCAGTAAGCATGGTTCGTTCACCATCGCGCCAGTTCCAGCAGCGGCAGATGATACCAGCGTCATCTTTGTACACCACTTCGCCTGGCAGCGCAGGTTCTTCGTCATCTTCACCCAGTGGGTGGAAAGGTTCACCACCATCGGCCACGGTCAGTTTGATGTCACCAACCATGGCATCGATGTTTTCACCACCACAGGGAAGGGCGTGACGCAATGAAATGACGTTGTACAGATCAACGAGTGGGTTGATGCTGCTAACTGGTTTCCCCTGTTGAGCGCGTTTGAGCAGGTTTTCAATGGATGAACGCGCACCTTTTTTCGTTTTGAACTTGCGGTAGGCCTCCCGCCAATCGGCAACCACACCGTTTTGAGCGATGGGTGTTTCGGGAACTAACTGTTGTGCTTGTTGATTAGCGTCATTCAGCACAGCTTGGGGAAACTCGCCGTGATTGTCGAAGTTGTGCAACGTGGCGATACCAATCGTTGTATCAGGAAACAGGTTCCAGAATGCGGGTTCAATTTCAAAAGCTTTAGACATAAAAAGGCCTCCTCAGAATTTTTTGCGTCACTTAAGATTGTAACGCAGGCTGAGCGGCCAGTGTACGAGTAATTTCGCAAACGAAACAGACAAAAGGATTATTTTTAAAAGTTAGCGGGAAACGACGGAAATGTGTTCGTTGATATGTTGGTGATTCTGAATCTCATCGACGAATGCAATCGCATAATCAGCGTAACTGACTTCGCTTAGACCGGCGGCATTATAACTGCGGAAATCAGTTCCCAGTTGATAGTGACCGGTACGAGGTGCTCGAAAGACAAACCTTTCTGCTGGTGAAATATAAGTCCAATCAACGCCATCGCTAGCCCGCAGAAGTTTGAGGACTTCATTTAAACTATTTGCTGAATTTTTGGCAGCTTCTGGGAATCCTGGCTCGTCAAACAACCGTTGTGAACGTTTGGCATCCGTGTATAAACAACTGGAACTGCCCACGACCATCAGCCGAACGCTGGATTGTTTCGTGATTTCAAGCAAGTGTTTGATCAATGCTGGGTATAAACGGCTACTATCATTTAATTTACCTGTGCCAAACGCGCAAACGAGCACGTCCAAATCTTCAATGTCATCACTGGTTAATAACGTAGGTTCAATCTCCAACACCTCGGCGTCTGAAGATACTCGACGGCGGTCACGTAAGATGATCTCAACATCGATGTCTCGTGACTGCGCTTCCCGTAGGATAACGTTTCCAGTTCGGTTTGTGGCTCCGATAATGCCAATTTTCATAATTTTAAATAACTCCTCGTTTACAATTTGTGTCGCCGTGGTGGTCTATGGCACTCTAGCAACAGTATAATGAAAGTAGCGTAACATTACCAAAGAATCCGAGCTTGAATTGTATGGAGGGCCTAAGAATGACAGAAAAATATGAATGGCGAAAAGCTGAGCGCTCCATTTATCCAACCATGAAGCGACCGACGATTACGACCATCCCAGCACAAACGTTTATTACCTTAAGCGGGCATGGAGATCCAAACACCGCGCCGTTTGGTGATAAGGTGGCTGCACTGTATGCAATCAGCTATGCCATTAAAATGGCACCTAAAAAGAACATTGTCTTTCCTGGTGCGTTTGATTACACCGTTTATCCACTTGAGGGCCGCTGGACGCTGCCAGAGGGTTATAACCAACCAACAATTGATAAAACGCAATTGTTGTATACGATTATGATCAAGCAACCAGCCTTCGTGGACGAACAGGTGTTAGCGCAAGCGAAAACGATGGTTAAGGAGAAGGTGCCCGCTGAACTGTTGGCTGAGATGAAACTTACAACGGTTGTTGAAGGTCTTGTGGGGATGCTGTTACACGTTGGTTCGTTTGAGACTGAACAGGAAGATTTCGAGCGGCTGGAGTATTTTCTTCACAATGAAGGTTATGAACGCACAGAAAAGGCGCACAAAGAGATTTATCTGTCTGATTTTCGGCGGGTGGCCGAGGACAAAAGGAAAACCTTATTGCGCGTCAAAATTGCCAAGAATCAACAATTACAAAACCTACTTTAATTCACGACCGTGTAGTACGTGTGACAAACGCAGTGAGGTCAACAATGCCAGAACAATCATGATGAACGATACGACAAATGAGACGCGAAGACCGTAGTAAAATGCGTCGGGATGCGCTGGCAAATAAGTTGTGACATGATAGCCCATGAAGTGGCTCATCGCTCCAAATAAGGTCGTGGTTGCAGCCGCAGTGCCTGTAACCATGCCTAAGTTACGGGCTAGCGAATTAATGCTGCCCGCGATGCCAAGTTCTGATTTATCGACAACTGACATAACGATATCACCGTTTGGCGACTGAAACAGGCCGGTTCCCAATCCCATGATGATTGTGATCCCAATGTACTGCCAAATGGGAGTAGTCCCGTTCAAGAGTAGCACGAAGCCTAATTGCGACAGTGCGATAATGGCAAGCCCGCTGCTGGCAACAGTCGCCTGTGACAGCTTGTCTGCCAGAAAACCGCCAATTGGTCCGGCGATAACCAGCGTGATTGGGAAAACCATCAGTAAAATTCCGGCTTGCCCAGGTGTGAATCGACGAGCGTTTTCCAGGTAAAATGGCATGAGAACGACGCTAAAAAAATTTGATAAGAAAATCAGGACGGCAGCACTCAAACCGAGTGTAAACGGTCGGTTACTAAAAATATGCAGTGACATCATGGGTGCTGACGTGCGCCGTTCTCGCTGAAGAAAAATCACGATGGCAATTAGTGCCAAGACAAAACCAATAATTGGTATGGCGGCGGTGAAGCCGACTTGTTGGCCGATGAATACACCGCCGAACAGACCGATAATGAAGATTGACCAACTCATCAAGCCAAACCAGTCAATTTCACCACCTAGTCGCGATTCGGTTTTAGGCAGTGCAAAGGCACCGATTATAATGGCAATTAAGCCGATTGGAACGTTGATCCAGAAAATATCATGCCAGGATCCCGTCGCTAAGATGAGTCCGCCTAGAGCTGGGCCGGCGACTGAACCGAGTGCGACAAATGTGCCAACAAATCCCATCGCCCGGCCACGCCGGTTGATATCAAATGTACTGGTTACAATGCCGTATGTGTTGGAAAGGGTTAGGGCACCACCAAATGCTTGGACGATGCGTGCCAATAGTAGCAACCAAAATGTCGTGCTGACGGCTGCTAACAGGGATCCAAGAACGAACACGCCAGTACCAATGCGGAAAATGCGTACTTTTCCATACATATCACCAAGGCGGCCAAAGAAAAGTAGTAGCGCACACATGAAAATGAGGTAAAGTGAAACTACCCACTCCGCTTGGTTTAGAGGAATGTTCAACTGACGTCCCATAACGGGGATGGCGATATTAACGATGCTGGCGTCCAAATTGGACATAAATGCGAAAATGCCTATGGCGACGAGCACCCACCAGTTGTTTGTCGCAGTATTGATGGCTTGTTTTTGCATCATAAACGCCTCCATTACTATTACTGTATTGAGAATATTGTAAACGTGAACTAAAAAAATGGGTGAAATTTGTCCTTGGAGATGTTGCAATGAAAAAATGGTCTGTAGGCCAAACAATTAGTATTCTGACAGGCGTTACGGTGGCCATGATGATTGGCTTAATTGTCCTTCGACGATTGTTTGGTCAGTTTATGGATAAGACGGCGTGGGAGTTAAGCGTCGAACTGATTGCCGTGATCGCCATCGTGGTTATGAATAAATACTGGCTCCACGTGCCGTTATCTTATCGCTGGCAAACGCATGGTTTGTTTTGGAATGTTTGTTGGCTGGGATTACTCCTCGTTTTTATTAATGGTGGGGTATTCATTGGTAGTTATTTCGTTAACACAAAATTTGTGCCAGGGGTTGAAGCGGTTGTCATGTCATTGCTTGTCGGTTTTTATGAAGAAAGTTTCTTTCGTGGCATCATTTTAGGGCAGCTCGTGCATAACTTTAAGGGCCGTCATCGCATTGTAAATGCTGTTTTAGTCAGCAGCGTGCTTTTTGGACTTATGCATGCCGGTCACTTTTTCGATAACTTCGGTCAAAGCGGAATTAACACAACGCTTCAGATTGGTTATGCTATTTGTTTAGGCGTGTATTTCTCTGCGGTGACACTGCGCACCGGTTCATTATTTTGGTCGATGGTGATGCATGCAACATTTGATTTGCCGTCGTTCTACCTTGAGTTTGCGGAACACGCCAACATTCTCAGCGGCTCGATGTCAGGGGAAGAGTTGATGTTTTCTCTGGTCAGTGACGCGGTTCATTATTTGCCAGTTCTTCTGATTGGATTGTGGTTGGTTCGGAAGTCGCAGTTGGCTGAAATTCACCATGCCAATCAAGCTTGGGTCAACTAGTTTCAACATTGTTTGATGACGTTTGCTGAAAAATAGAGGTTTAGAGCTCGCTTACGGTTGTCAACATTGACACGCTCGCCGTGGGACCGGTTCAAGCCTCCCCAGTTCGGAGTCTTTCACCTCGTCGCACAGCCTCGTAAGCCCATCGAGTCTATGCGACCGTCCGTAACCTAAATTCGGATAAACCACCGAATTAACGTTACTTTCACGGCTCGGTATCAATGTTGACGCCCTCCAGCTAAATAGTAGCAAGCATCAGCTAACTTTCATTTACTGTTTAAGCGGTAAATGAGAGTTAATCGAAATATTTACTACAGGAGTGGAGCTGAACGAAGGCAGAGTTCCGTGTCGGCAACACTTGGCGGCGGGAACTTAGCCGCTTAGTGTTGCGGGATGACTTATGAGACGTGGGTTTCGGCTCATAATCAAGGTTAAAGACTCCGGGCTTCAGGAGGCTGAAACCGGTCCTCATGGAACGGCGTCTTCGTTTGGCGTAACGGCAAGGTATTATGTAGCAGATTAACAAGTTGAATTTTAAGTGAACAGAAAGTAAAAAAATAAGGTATCCGAAAAGTGATTAGACTTCTTGGATACCTTATTTGCGTACATTCAAACAGCAGGAATGGTTCAAATTAACGCAGAATCATAACAGAGATAGGCGAGTACTTTGCCATATATGCGGCTTGAGAACCGAAGTACTTCCGAATTCCTTTTTTAGATAATGAGCCAATGATCAGCAGGTCAGCACTGACCTCAGGAATTACATTTTTAACGATTGTTTCACCAGGATCGCCTTCATCAACGATGACTTCAACATTTTCTACGCCACCATCTTCAGCAATCTTTTTGTAACCTTGAACGTGGGCGACTAATTCATCATGTTCGCCGTGAACATAGTCTTTAGTGAGTGCTTGGTAGACGTTCATATCATCACTTTCCAAAATGGAAGTGATAATCAATGTTGCGCCATCCTTAGCAGCGCGACGAACGGCGTATTTAAACGCAAGTTGGGCATCAGCGGAGTCATCAACCCCAACTAAAATTCGTTTGAAAACCTTATCTACATCTTCCGACATGTCTATTCATTCTCCTCAAATTAGATTTGAAATCGACTACTTAGCTTCAGCAGTGGCATTGTTTTCTTCGGCTGCTGCGGCAAGTTGTGCTTCGTAACGTTTGTTGCCGTGATAGAGATCAATGACCATCCAAACGAGTAAAGCAACAATGGCAGCGATGACGATGTAAGCGACAATGTTAGCGATGTTGACGTCTTTGGCTGGGAAAAATGCTTGAATTTGAGCTGGCATGTTGTAGATGTTCAACCCAATTAAAAGTAATACAGCGACCCAACCCGCAATTTGAGTGTACCAATGGTTGGTGAATCGCTTACCCATTTCAACTTTACTGTTAGTGAACATCAACAGTGGCAACATGGAGAATGGTAGCGCGAAGGCCAAGAAGACCTGAGAGTTATTCATTAAATCATTTAACGCTTCATGTTGATGAACAGCAGATTGACCGCTTGTTAGACCAACACAGATCAGAACAGGAATAACAGAGATCAAACGGGTGACCAGCCGACGCATCCAGAGTGGCATCTTCATGTGGATGAAACCTTCCATGATAACTTGACCAGTTAAGGTACCGGTAATAGTCGAGTTTTGACCAGAAGCCAACAGGGCGACGGCGAACAGTGTGGACAGGATTCCTGTCCGAGCAACACTGGCCAGCACACCATTACTCATGGTCGATGTGTCATTCAAAGCTTGGTACAAACCGAAGAATGAAGGGTCTTTAACAGCGCCACTCTTGAATACGGCAACACCCATGACTAACAGCAATGCGTTAACGAAGAAAGCAACTGTTAATTGAATGTTTGAGTCCCACATGGTGAAGCGCACTGTTTGAGCAACTTGGTTTTCATCATTATGGTCGAGTTGACGCGTCTGTGAAATGGCTGAGTGTAAGTACAAGTTATGTGGCATAACCGTGGCACCAATAATCCCAAGTGAACCAGTTAATGGTGAAATACCACCAATTACGGGTCCTTTTGAAATGGTCTTGGCGCTAGGAATCAAGCCCACAATGGCAGCACCCCAGTCAGGGTTTGACAAGGCAACTTGATAAGCAAAGACGACGAAAATAACGACGATCAATGCGACAACGATTGCTTCAATTTTTCGGAAACCGATTTTAGTTAATAACAATAATAGCAAGACATCAAAAACGGTAATGAAAACTGAAATAACCAATGGAATATGGAATAAGAGATATAGCGCGATTGCGGCACCAATAACTTCGGCAATATCCGTTGCCATAATGGCAAATTCTGTCATTAACCAAAGTACGATACCAAGTGCCTTACTAGTGCGGGCACGAATCATTTGTGCCAAGTCCATTTGACTCACGATACCCAGTTTAGCCGCCATGGCTTGTAACAACATTGCGATTAAACTTGATATCAAGATAATAGACATCAGCAAATACTGGAAGTTTTGACCACCGGTGATAGAAGTTGACCAGTTACCGGGATCCATGTAACCCACGGCAACTAATGCACCAGGCCCAGAGTAGGCAAGCAGGGTTTTCCAGAATCCTTTCCCCATCGGAACTTTAACGGTACCGTTAATTTCTTCGAGCGAACGGCCGTTAGCATAATGAATCAAATGCTCTTTTTTCGGTTTTTTGCTTGTTGTGTCCAAAAGCAAATACCTCCTCACATAATTTTGGTACCCGAATATAATACAACATTTTTTTAGATTTGTGGACACTCAATTTAAAATTTGGTATATTATTTTTAAGGGATGGCTAAAATTAAATAAAAGGATGTGGAAGTCATTTTACTATCAAACAGAATTTTGCTAGCGGTTGATATTTTGGCACTATCGGGGCACGAAACAAGTGAGACGAACCTATCACTATTTTTAGGGACAGGTAACAATAGACTCGTAAAAACGGTTTCATTATTGAAAAAGCGTCGTTTATTGAACGAAACCACGGTCCAAAAAATATATACATTAACTCAATTTGGTCATAATAAAGTTCGTGTATTACACAAACGATGCGACACGGTTGGTGCAATTATGCAACAAGTGCCTGAATCGATGATGTTAAATGGAGACGGCATGATGATAAAAGCGCCGCGCCTTTCATATTGGGGGCATAGATTGGATTATTTTCGAAGATAACGAGAAGCAACATTAAGTTTGATTGCGTAGGTCAGCTTACATAGGTTTAACCAGCATGGGTTAAGCAAACAAACTTAGTGGAACTTTTACATCAGAGTAACTTAGTAGAAATAATGTGAGTTCGTTTGGAACTGTCCCTTTCACATTTGACGTACAGAAAGACAGATGATTATGGAAGAACATGAACGGCCACTTACGGGTGGCAAATTTGCGTTTGTGACGCTGCTCAACCTCTCAATTACGGTTGTTGAAATTATTGGTGGTTTATTAGCAGGGTCGTTGGCACTGATCACAGACGCCATTCACAATTTTGGCGATTCCTTGTCCATTGTGTTGAGTTACTCAGCACAACGGATTGGGCAGCGCGATCAAGATGAGCGGGCGACGTTTGGTTACCACCGTGTTGAGATATTAACAGCGTTTGTCAACAGTCTTGTACTGATTTTGATCTCCATTGTTTTGGTGTGGGAGGGGATTCAACGCCTGTTACACCAACAAGCAATCAATGGATCTGTCATGTTTTGGACGGCATTGGTTAGCTTTTGCTTTAATATGGGGTCCGCTGTGTTAATGCATGCAGATTCACGGGAGAGCCTGAATATTAAGGCCACGTATTTACATTTGTTGGCGGATGCATTGGCCTCAATTGCGGTAATTATTGGGTCCTTGATGGTGATGGCATTTCACATTTATTGGATTGATGCAGTGTTAACCATTGCCGTGTCGCTTTACATTATTTATGAGACCGTTGGTGTTGTGAAACAAACGTCCAAAATTTTACTGCAAAACGCACCATTACTCGATTATGACGCCATTATTGAAGCAATGACGCAGGTGCCAGGAGTGGTCGATGTGCATCATCTTCACGCATGGATGGAAGACGAGAAGGATATCATCTTTTCCGCTCACGTGAATATTACGCCTGATGCGATTGAAGACATCGAGTGGATTACTGCTCAAGAAACACAGCTGTTACAGCAACGGTTCAATATTTGTCACGTGACTGTTCAAATTGAAATTAAGCGCGGTTTAAACAGTGCTAGGTTTGCCAAACATGAAATGTTATAGCAATGTTCCACAGTTGAAAATTTAAGGGGTATTAAGATAATGAAAGAGAAAACAACGAAAAAAGAAATAGTCAAAATGGTTGCCAAACATGCGGAGGTCTCACAAAGTACATCACAACAAGTGATCGATGCCTTATTTGACTGCATCGGTGAGGAACTTGCTGCTGGGCGCGATGTGGAGTTGCGCCGCTTTGGCACATTTGTCGTTCATACAAATAAAACACGTGTCATCAGTGACATCAGTGGTCAGCCGGCAACGGTACCAGAACATCGGATTGCCAAGTATCGATGCGGTACGAGTATGCGAGCAATATTGAACGGTTCGCATGAAGGCATTACCAACTAGGAAATTCTTGTCAGTAATGAAGGATGTTCACCTTAAAAATGCCGCTCCTTAAAAATCAGGAGCGACATTTTTTGAGTTGACTAACGAGAACGAGGAGTCCAACACTTCCATGTTAATTAGAAAATTGTTTATAGAGAAGTTTGTTAGTTACCGTTTTTCTGTGCTGCTAGTGCTTTATTTTGAAGATCTGGTAAAACTTGTTTTGGTGTTTTACGCAGTGAAAACATATCATCAATGGCGGTGATATAGTCCTGACGGAAAGCGGAGTAGCCTTTAAACGTTGGTTGCTGAACACCAATGCTCAAGGAATCAACGGCCGTCTGTTGATTTGGATTCTGCTTCAGGTACTGTTTATAACTGGCCAATTTAACTGACGATTTTCTGACTGGTACATAACCAGATGCCTGTGACCATTTCGCGCTGGCCTTCGTAGACATTGAGTATTTCATAAAGTCCCAGGCCGCTTTTTGTTTGGCAGTGGACAGGCCTTTAAACATCATTAAATCCGCACCGCCGACTGCGGATAAACGAGTCGATTTATAAGCGGGCATTTCCGCCGTTCCCCAGCTAAAGTCCTTTGGGGCATGTGTTTGAATGGCTTGAATTGCACTTGAGGAGCTGATGTAAAAGAGTGACTTTCCTTGCGTAAATGCGCCGGAATAGTATTTGTCAGATCCAGCCGGCTTGATGTAGCCTTTTTTGATGTTATCAACAAAGTAAGCGCTGGCGGCCTTGGGTCCTTTGCTGTTCATTTGTGGTTTCAAACGATTATTGATAATCGGACTGCCAAATTCTTGAGCAATTCCAGCAAATTCGATGTCAAAACCAGCATCGATGCCTAGTGCCGTGATATTATCCTGTTTAACTTTAGCGCCGTCATTAGCGATGTCCTGCCATGTTTTGGGGACAGCTAAATGATACTTTTTGAGGAGTGCCTTGTTGTAAAATAACAACCGTGGTGACTTATTGAGCGGAGTCGTGTAGTAACTCTTTTTGTAAGTCATGTTTTTAGTGAATGTGGGATATAAATCGGCAAAATCTTTCTTAGTTAAACCTTGCTTGCCATTCACCAATTTAGTAATGGGTTGAATCAATTGGTGACTTTGCAAATCTGGGACGGCAGGGTAACCTAATTGTCCCAGAGCGGGTAACGTATTCGATTTACCAGCGGCCATAATTTTTTTCTGGAGATCGCCGTAGTTTCCTTGATAGAGTGCAGTGACGTGGACCTTGGATTGTGCGTGATTATAATCTGTAACCATATCTGCTAATGCCTTTTCTGACGGGCCCGTCATGGCATGCCACAGTGTGATGTTGACCCGTTTTTTTGTTTGGCTGGCAGATGCCGGCTGTGGTTTGATCACCGTGGCAAATCCAACTAACAACGGCACTGCAAGTAACCAAGTTAACCAATGATTTCTCTTCATCCCAAATACCCTCCATGTTGGTGATGATGCTGAGTTGAAACGACAGGAAAACGCTATAAAAGTATTGCTAACGACCTCATACGGCTTAAGTTTGGCAAAACAATGTAAAGGTTAACTACAGTTTTTTGTGTTAGTTATGTATCGTTTGTGCAAAGACGATATTAGTTCTTTAATAAAGGTAAAATTCGAGGAGGCAAAATATGTTATCGTCAGCTGCAATTAGCGAAATCGTCGATGGTTTGTGGTTAAGCGTGACGTCATTGCTGAATGAAACGAATCGGTTAAAGAAGCACAGCCGGTCACAGCGGGATTATGATGCGGTAGTTGCTGAAAGGGTGACACCACGTCTAGCGGCGCTGGATGAACTGATTGACTGGCTACCAACTGATCGACTCAGTGACGCGGCGCAAACGCGGTTGGCGGCCATCCGTCAGGGAATGAGCCAACTAAAAGAAGATCAGCATCGTCAATTGGATGCTGATCTTCTGAAAAAACGTAATTTAGATCGCGAAGAGGGACGAATTTCTCGTCACCGGCGCTTTTAGCGATTACCACATCACATTAGGACCAACGTTTAGAGCAATGGTTGAGTTAGCAATTTGCTCTTGGTGATCAAGTGCGACAGGCGTGAAGCAGCTTAACATTGACACGGTGCCAATGTTATCGCTTTTGATGGGGTTACTTGAGGAACCGCCGATCAAAACGGTTTGGGGCGACGTTGTCCAACCGCCGAGTTCGTAAAATGGGACTAAGTCTGGTGGACAGGTGAAGATGCTAAAATCAGCGTCGTCGTGTTGAATTAAGGCAAAGGCGGTCATGATAAGTGACGTGCCAAACCCTTTATGGAGATATTGAGGCGCAATCATCACTTCGGATAGGCCGCTGACTTGATAGCGTTGATCATTAAGTGTGACGGACGTGGTCGGGATTTTCAGTGATCCCGCCAGTTGCCCGTTTTTGTCATGCATGACAACGACAATCTGTTGTTCAAGATAGTAGCGCAAATCGTTTTCGTCAGCGTCTTCGACATTGGGCCAATAATGATGGCTGAGTTCGGCTATCGCTGCTTTATCAGTAGCAGGTAGTGAGAAATAGTGGTACGTATCTGTTTTCATAATATCCTTAATATTTTAATTGGCTGATATTTATCAAGCCTAAATTAAGTCACTTGAAAAGACTGTATTTAAAACAGGAAAAGTGACATTGTGTTGGTTAGTGTTTTAATTTAACCATGAAACGATGTAATTGACCAGAAAGGTGGCGGAAAAAATGGGCTCAAGAATGATGCATTATGCCATTGCACAGCAACTAGCACCTGAAAGTACAGCTTTTTCGATTGGTAGTTTGGCACCAGATGTGAGTGGACATAATTTTGACTTTAAATCGCAGACTCACTACATGACCTTAAATGAAGATGGGAAAACGCGCTCGATTCATCCAGAGATGTTTGCTGAAGAATATCAACGACAACTATTGCCGGATATGTTTGTTCGTGGCTATTATGCACATTTATTAGAGGACAAGGTGTGGTTAGACACCGTGTTCAATCCATTCATCAGGCCGCAATTAAATACACAGCGTGATCAAAAATTGGCCGCTTACTACGCTGATTTTCATACGCTCAATCTCTTGATTGCGAATCATCACAAACTGCAGCCGTTGTCTGTGCCGGATTCCGCTCACGATTTCGCAGCCGTTCGTGAAATTGGTGATGGCGATGTGATGCAAGTGGTTAAAGACTTGCGGGATGATTTCGAACCGGTTCCCAAACGTCAATTAGTAATGCTGTCGTTTGATCAAATAGAACAGTATATCAACACCTGTGCACAGGTCGTTCAGGATCACCTTAGCGCGCTTAAGTAAGCCAGTAATTGAATTATTTACAGTTGCTGCCGCTGCTTAGCGTTAGTTGGTTAAACCGAGAACCATGTCAATCGTCCGTAACACACCGTCATCGTCGTTGGTCCATTCGGTAACGGCCTTAGCACTTTGTTGAACTTTCGCAGACGCGTTAGCCATAGCGAAACTGTGGCCAGCGTGGGCCAACATTGCAATGTCATTATCATTGTCCCCAAATGCCATCACGTCGTCAGGTTTAATGTGCCAGTACCGTTCAAGTGCGTGCAGGCCGACCTGTTTGTTGATATGAGCGGGGATAATGTCTAGGCCACCAAAACCACTTGCTGTAGCGGATAACGTTTTTGGTAAGTGATGATTGAGGTAATCGGCTCGATGGCCTGCCTGATCGTCCAGCCACACCAAATCCAGTTTGAACATGTCATCATGAACGTCGGTCAAACGATCACACAATTGGAGACCACTGTAGAAATAGTTGGCCTGCTCCATCAACTCTGCGTTTGTATCACGTTCAACATAAGCACCATGCCGACCAGAAAGAATCACCATACCGCCCGTCAGCACTGGGTCGGTGCGAATCATAGTGAGTGCTTGATTGAGATCAGTCGCCGAAACAGTATCCGCAAAAATGACCTGATCATTTAAACTGACAAGACCGCCGTTTTCAGCCAGAAACGCAATATTGTCGTAATCGGCAAACATATCGGTTAGATGTTTAAGCTGATTGCCGCTCGCAATAACAAAATGAACGTGACGCTGCTCAAGTTGGCCTAATACGCGTTTGAAATGCATACGATCAAAGTCATGACCGTTGGTGATAAACGTGCCATCGATGTCAGTTGCAATCATTTTAATAGTCATAGTGAGTTAAACCACCTTTCTGAGGGTAGTCATAGCGTATCATGACAGCGCTATCAAGGCCAACTAGTTATAAGAAAAATAATGTTTGGAAATTAAAAAACACGTTAGGCTAGAGCCCAGCGTGGTTTTTTAATGAAAATTTTAGTGAAACACGTCTTCCTTGCTGTTAACGTACAAAGCTGCGGCGATGGTCAAAATTGAGATTACCAACAGAACAGCCATTAGAATGTTCCAACCGCCGAGCATCACATGTAGCGTGCCGTAAGCGATTGGCCCGACAGCAGCAATCAGATAGCCCAGAGACTGTGCCATTCCTGACAGGTCAGCCGTTTCTTGCGGTGTACGGGTCTTAAGATTGAACAGTGTCATAGCTAATGCGAATGATGCCGTCGTTGCACATCCGAGAATGATACAGATAATAGCAAAATACCAAATTGTGTGAATTGGCAACAATAAGCCACCGATTCCGATGACGAAGCCTGCACCAATCGTCATTAGCAGCGTAAATTGATTTTTAACGCGTGCTGAGATAATCGGTACCGCATAAGCGGCTGGCAGGGAGGCAATCTGATACAGCCCAAGTAACAAGCTTGCGGTGTTTGCTGATACACCACGGTCGGTCATCAATGTTGGCAACCATGTAATCAGCGTGTAGAAGACAAACGACTGCAGACCCATGAAAATTGTCATCATCCAGGCAGTGGGTTGCTTCCAAACGGACGCGTGTGGGGTAGTCGATGTTTGCTCATCAACCGGTTGTGCCTTGTGATTGTAACGTAAGTTGGGCAACCACGTAATGATGTTGATAATGGCGACGATGGAGAAAATTTGGATGGTTAGTTGCCAGCCAATTTTGCCAGCCAATGGCGCAGAAACACCGGCAGAAATGGCGGAAAAGAACGTCATGGAAAATGAATATAAACTCGTCATTTCACCAATCTTGTTAGGGTAATTTTCCGCAACCAGAGCTGGTAGCAGGACGTTTAGAAAGGCAACCCCGATACCGACAAGCAAAGTTCCGATGATCAGTGCTGTTGCAGAATAAACCCGCATCCAGTTCCCGATGACCAGAATAATCAGTGCAAACAATAATGCCACTTCGGTTCCTACCTTAGCGGACACACGCGGGGCAATCGGGGACAGAACCGCAAAACATAGTAGTGGAATAGTGGTTAAACTACCGGCCAGTCCACTTGATAAGTGCAACGTGTGTTGAATGGGTGCCAGAATTGGTGGGATGACGGTGATGACCATCCGCAAACTGGAGCCCAGCAAGATAATGCCGAGTAACAACCAACTACTGTGTTTGACAGCCTGTTTCGTTTTGTCAGACATGAAAATAAAACCTCCTCAGCGAGGATTAAAATTTTGTTTTAGTTATATTATGTAGCAAATGATCACGGCACAGTCTGTGCGATGATGTTTGCGGCATGGCCGAACAATGCGACCGTCTTAGTTTACACGCGATTGTTCATTTCAGCAACAAACAAGCTGATTGGGTGGTCATAATGATGCAAAGTTGTGCTTTGACTACGCTTGCGGTTGTCAACATTGACACGCTCGCCGTGGGACCGGTTCAATCCGGAGCCACGCCGTCTTTCACCTCGCCGCAGAGCCTCGTGGAAATCCGAGTCTCCGCGACCGTCCATGTTGTAAATCCGAGAGAACCATTCGGATTAACAACACCTTCACGGCTCGGTATCAATGTTGACGCCCTTCAGCCCACACAGTGGCATACTTTTAGTATGTATCATTATAACGACAAACTTTTTTTGTAAATGCAGCCTCAATTTTTTATTTTTATATAGTAGTGGAGCTGACCGGAAACAGAGTTCCGTGTCGGCAACACTTGGCGGCGAGAACTTGGCCGCTTAGTGTTGCGGGATGACTTATGAGACGTGTACTTCGGCTCATAATCAAGGTAGAAGACTCCGGCTTTTAGGAGGCTGAGACCGGTCCCCGTGGAACGGCGTTTCTGATCAGCGTAACGGTATTAGCTGCCATATCAAGTTTGCCAACTTATCAAAAAAGATGTAAAGAATGATAAAACGAGTATGCTTAGAATAATTAATAAGAGAAAGCCCCTGATGATATGAGCAACAAACCGGTGCAAACGAACTAGATAAAATGCATTGGAGATGGACACATGAATCACTTAGATTTAACCACTATTGTTAACGCAATGGCGCTGGCCCCAAACGGTCGACCAGTACAGGAACACCAAACGGCATACAGAATTGCCTTGGCTGAGGATTGGCAGATTGAACCAGGCATGAAGTTGTTGGAACTTGGCTGTGGACAAGGCGATATGACCGCTGTTTTGGGCGCAGCCGTTGGTGAAAATGGACACGTGGTGGCCTATGATCCGGCACCGCTAGATTACGGCGCGCCAATTACAATTGGTGACGCTCAGCAACATCTGGCTAATTCATCGTTTGGCAAACAACTTGAGGTGCATTTGGCGACTGACGTGATGCAGAACGACATCACGTATCCGGACAATTACTTTGACGGGCTGGTGATTGCGCACGCTTCCTGGTATTTCGACAGCCTTGAACAGTTACAAACCACCTTGCGGAAAGTCACACCGTGGTGTAAACAAATTTTCTTTGCTGAATGGGATATTACACCGCGATTAGCGAACCAAGTTCCTCATCAATTGGCTGTGTTGATTGAGACACAACTGGCCGCGTTTACGCCTAACAGTTTCGCTAATGTGAGAACACTAGTGACTAAGGGATGGCTCGTTGAGGTGCTCCATGAACTCGGGTATACCGTCCAAACAACCAGTCAAGATGCGATGAAGATGGAGGATGGGTATTGGGAGGCCAGTTACACGGCTGAAACTGGCTTAGCAGCTGTGACTGCAATGTCCTTGCCCGATAAGTTTAAACAACTGATGAAAACCGAAATTCGTACATTGCAGACTTATGATTTAACGCAGATGAAGACGTTGGACAGCTTTGTAATAACAGCTACGCGGACTGACATCCAATAAAATCAAAATAAAAAGGATCATTCGTTTGACCTACCGATTACTGCGGCAGTGCTCAAACGGATGATTCTTTTTTTATACAATCATTTTATGTTAAAGGCTGGTGGGCAGGTAGACCACCTTAAACGTTAAAGCCACCACTGGTGTTTGATCCGTGAAGTGTTGCCCAATTGCTTCGGCCTGCGTTTGTAATCGAGCGCGGTGAGACGTTTGCCAGATGGATAGGGAAGTGCCGTCTTCTAGGTATGCGTGCTCCGCGGTAACATGGTCAAACGGCATTTGTTGCACGGCGACATATTGAAGGATAGCCACTGCATGAACGGAGCAATCAAACAAAATTTCATAATCATGATTGGGGATAGGCACGGGTTGTTTGTCGTGCGCATACAAGGCGGCTAGTGTTGTCGTGGTCTGTTTCATACCGGCAACAACACGCATTGATTCAATGTCGGCAGCCTCAGAGCCACCGCCAAACGACCACGCGTGATGTGGCGTATTTTTAGCGGTTGGATGTTTTTGGATGAATTGTTGCCAAATTTCGTCAGCATTTAATGACATTGGACAGAACCTCCTAGTCTTTATTATACCCATTAACAAACGAACCGACCAAAAAGAACCCTGACGGCGCCAAAATAAGCAGTTCACTGGGGTCTAATTAGTTGATTCCATATAATTGGGTTGATAATGACATGCTTCTCGTTGAAAGGAGCTAAATTCTATGAAGGCCATGGTAATTAACCGGTTGGGAGATGTGGCAGCATTGCAAGAACTAACCGTACCAATGCCGGAAGTTGGGCCTGATGAACTATTATTACGTGTGGAAGCGACTGCAATCAATCCACTGGACTATCAGATGATCACCGGTCAATATGATCGTGCATTCGTATTTCCATTGATTTTGGGGCGAGATGTGGCCGGGCAAGTAGTTGGTAGGGGAAATCAGGTGAAGTTGTTTAGTTTGGGGGATGAGGTCGTTGCCTATCAACCTGAACGGCAACTGGGAACGTTTGCTGAATATACGGTGGTGCCGGCAAACCAGGCATTAGTTCGTCCTCGTCAAGTCAGTGCGATACAAGCTGCTACCTTACCTACTTCGGGAGAGACAGCCTATGAGGTGATTGTAGATGTTTTGAATTTGCATAATAATCAAACAATTTTAATTCAGGGGGGCGCTGGGGGTGTTGGAAGTTTTGCCGTGCAAATTGCTCATATGTTGGGTGCGCACGTCATCACCACGGTGCCTCGTCGCGATGAAAAGTTCGGGATTGCGCTAGGAGCTGACCAGGCGATTGACTATCAGGTAGTTGATTTTCGTCAGGTGATTCAACCAGTTGATGCTGTTTTGGATACGGTGGGCGATAAGGTGCTGGCTGATAGTATGAATTACGTACGCCAGGGTGGACACTTAGTATCGATTGAAGCCGCCCCAGATTTACTTGTTGCAGAAGGTGGTGCGTTTGCTGGAGAATTTTTCCAATTGAAACCAAATGTCGGAGTGCTCGGTCAATTGTTAACGTTAGTGGTCAAACAGCAAGTGAAACCGCTAATTGAAAAGGTGATTCCGTTCACGGCACCAGCCATCAGAGCAGCGCTTAAAGTGGTTGGTAGTGGACATGAACGCGGAAAACGTGTAATCTCCGTATGGAATCCACAATTAGAAAAGTAGGTTGGTAAATAATGTTAGCATTCACTTTGGGATTAGTTGCCGTAGTCGGTTTGGAACATTTATTCATTATGTGTTTAGAGATGTTCTGGTCCACCGGCCGTATTGCACAACAAACGTTTGGCAGCGATTCATCATTTTTGGAGCAACCACAGGTTAAGGCAATTTTTAAAAACATGGGGATCTACAACGGTTTTGTTGGTGTCGGAATTTTATGGAGCCTGTTTGCATTGCCAACAATGGAGATGCGTGCGGTATTGATTCTATTTACAGGTTTCGTTGTCGTTGCTGCAATTGTCGGCGCAGTTACGGTGAGCCGGCGCATCTTTGTTGTCCAAGGACTGCCAGCACTGTTTGCAGTTCTTTGTGTGCTACTTTTTCTGTAGACAATAGAGCTAGTACTAAAAGTAGCATAGATGCCACGTCCGGTTGTCAACATTGAAACGCCGCCGTGGGGTCGGTTCAAGCCTCCTGAAGCCGGAGTCTTTCACCTCGCCGTAGAGCCTCGTAAGAACCCGAGTCTCTGCGACCGTCCATGTTGTAAATCCGAGTAAACCGTTCGAATTAACAACATTTTCACGGCTTGGTTTCAATGTTGACGCTCTTCCGCTACGTTAACTATGTTAAAGCGCGACAGCCAATAAATCGGAGCATCTAGTCGGTTCTGTCTTAGCCACAATTGTAGGCCAATAAATGCAAAGCAGGTGAGCTTCCAATATTGGAAAAGCTCACCTGCTTTGCTGTTTATTTATCATTTTCTGTAGCTACTCGTGTTGTGAAGTGATGTTTTAATGATGGAATGAAGTGTTTGTCAGACCAGCCTTGAACCCAGCCCTGCGTGAGGAAGGCCCAGACGGTACCAAAGTTGACCGCCCATAGCTGGAAGTGGTTCGTGAAGAGACAAATGATCATAATAAGGACTGGTGGAATATAACTCAACATTTGTGAAGCCGTTGCGAGACCGCGTAAGTAGCGGAAACGAATGATATAGGACAAGTCATCGTTCGGATGCATGATGATGTTTGCTCGCTGATAGAGAGAAACGGCTGCGCCAACACCAAACAAGCCAATGACATCGATAACAACCAGCGCTGCAAGCTCCCATGGGTGACTGAAATCGCCGTGCAAGTATTTGATGCCAAGCACGTCTGACCAAAATGGAACGATAAACTGAATTAAATAGCTAAACGGAATAATATACAAGATGTTACGAATGAGTCGGCCCCAGTCGAAACGGCCAATGAGTAATTGATCCAGAAAGGCGATAACCACGCCGTAACCAGTGAGGACGATTCCCAGCCCTTGACTGGCCACAGCGGGGCTCGTCGTATGCAATAACCAATGGGTGAGGTTAACGGCGGATGCTGTCCACACGGCGCTTCCCATATTGGTGGAAATTGTGAGTGCATTAAAGGCGGAGTTCAAAATAATTGAAATGATGAGCCAGGTAAAACGCTGTTTGGCATCTTTCATGTGCACGGGACTGTCCTCTTTTCACAAAGTATATGGTTAGTATAATCGAATTTGGACCAATGTTTAAGATTTTCTCAGTTCAAACGTTATTAATCGCTTTTTTGATGTGAATCAGGAATAATAAAACCACGCTTTGTTGCGCATGACTGCGCGTCCCACAGCTCTGACCACTTCGTAAATGAAAGGTGACACCGTATGGAACAACAGTTAATTGATTTTATGAACCAATTTGGCTATTTGGGCATCGTTTTGCTGATTGCCTTAGAAAATGTTTTCCCACCAATCCCCTCAGAAGTGATTCTGACGTTTGCTGGCTTTATGACGTTGGCCGCAGATTTGACGATTACTGGCAGTGTGATTGCCGCCACGATCGGTGCAGTTCTGGGAGCTGTTATTCTATATGGAATTGGCCACTGGCTGAATGAGGAACGATTACAACGTTTGGTGCAAAGCCGTTTTGGTCGTTTGTTACGCCTCAAACAGAGTGATGTTACTAAAACGGCTAATTTATTCAAGAAGCATGGCGGCAAGACTGTTTTCTTTGGTCGTTTTATCCCAGTAATCCGTAGCTTGATCTCGATTCCAGCGGGGATGACTCGGATGAAATGGCAATCGTTTATTTTGTTTACGACGATTGGTACGCTGATTTGGAATGTTGTGTTGATTGTGCTCGGCCGCATGGCAGGTCACGCGTGGACACAAGTTTCAGCGGCAGTCGATACTTTTTCAACGATGACGATCATTGTGCTGGCCATTTTGCTATTGGTTGGCGGCATTTGGTACTATGTTAAACGAATCAAGGTGCATAACTAAAAAAGATGAAAGAGGCTATTGTCGTCTGCAGAACATTGCGAGCGACGATAGCTTTTTAAATCTGACTAAAGCAAGGGTAAAACAAAAGTACACGCCGAAAAAATAATAATTGACACTGTGATATAAAAGAACTACATTTTTAATTAATTATTTATGAGAATACTCATCGATAATTAATTTTTGTTCTCGGGGGCGTGCGTATGAAATTAAAGCGAATGTTAGTGACAGTGAGTACTGTAGCAGTGATATCAACAGTGTTTGGTACTCGGATTATTCATGCTGCAGATGCAAAACAAGATAAAACATTGAACGTTACCGTACAGGCAAATCCAACAACAATTGATCCTGCAAAAGTCAGTGATGCATATAGTCAGAGCATTGTAGACCAAGTTATGGAAGGACTATATACGTTTGATAAAAACGGCAAAGTCGCCCCTGGGGCAGCGACGAAGATTGTTAAACCAACGGCAAACGGAACAAAATATATTTTTACATTGCGTAAGGATGCCAAATGGAGCAATGGTGACCCAGTTACTGCACAAGATTTCGTTGTTAGTTTGCAACACGAAGTTGCACCAAAAACAGCCTCTCAAAATGCGGCAAGTTATTTGAGCTTCATTAAAAACTTCAGCGCGGTCAACAAAGGCACGAAGCCAGTGTCTGAATTAGGAGTAAAAGCGCTTGGAACCTATAAATTACAAGTGACACCCTCATCGAGGGTGCCTTACTTTAATTCATTGTTAGCGACAGGATTTTATCCCGCAGACAAGAAAGTACTTAACAAATACGGTAAGGATTATGCCAAAGACAGTACAAAGATGGTTTACAACGGTCCCTACACATTGCAAGGGTGGAAGGGCACTAACGATACTTGGACGTATGTAAAGGATAATAAGTTTCACGCCGCAAAGGGTGTGCGGATTAAGAAGGTTGTCGCAACTGTTTCGAAGGAAGACAGTACCTCATACAACATGTTCCAAAGTGGCAAAATTCAAGAAACTGCAATTTCCGGGGAGTACGTGGCAAATAATAAGGGCAACAAAGAATTACATACAGTTCCCGGTGCAAGTCTTAACTATTTAAATTTCAATACGAATAAAAAGCCGATGACTAATGTCCATTTACGGCGTGCATTTAACTATCTTTTAGACCGGCAGTCACTAGCAAATTCTGTTTTGAATGATGGCTCGTTACCGGCAAATAATATGGTACCGAAAGGAATCGTTAAGAATAGTCAGGGCAAGGATTTTTATAGTCTAAATGGTGGTCTAGCAAAATACGACCTCAAACGTGCCAAGACCGAATGGAAAACTTTTGAAAAAGAAAGCCACACGAGTAAGCTAACACTTAAATTGTTGACTGCTGACGATTCAACTTCCCACAAACTTGGAGAGTTTGTACAGAGTAGTGCACAAAAGAATTTAAAAGGGCTTAGCATTAGCATTAATCCACAACCAGTTTCGCAAAGAATTGCCAGTGCATTTGCCGGTAAATATGATTTAGTTGCGACTGGTTGGGAAACTTCTTATGATGATCCGCAAGGCTTTTTGACTGTGGCTCAAAAAGATGGCACGGCTAACTTCCCGAAGTGGAATGACACGCAGTTTAATCAGTTGATGGATAAGGCATCTAAACAGGCTGGCAATACACGTTGGCAAACAATTGCTAAGGCTAACAAACGTTTGAACAATCAAGTTCCAGATACACCACTGTATAATCAAGTAGTCGCACACTTCTTATCTAAAGACATTGGCGGGATAAAGTACACCTCTACTTCTCCACAAGCATTGTATCGATATGCCTATTGGAAATAGTCACAGTTGGCGGTTCACAATTCCGTCCACAAGACCTATGATGGAGTTATTAAACTGTTGGAGGTTTGACTGATGGAAGAACGGAAGTTAATTACTGAGATTTTGAATACAGAAGATGTTTCATACACAATCTCAGAACCGCATGATAACAAGATTACGTTGATGGTTAACCAATTGAAGAATGACAAACGGCCCTTGGATGTTGTTGAAAAGGAAATTGTTCATGAATTGGATCGTGCGGAGCTGACGTATAACGAAAAGTTGAATCCAGACGAACAGACCGCAATGCAAATCGATATTGATGTAAAATAACAAACTAAATTCAAAAACACTTCTTTAGTGCAATCGCAGATAATTGCGATGCATTAGAGAAGTGTTTTTCATTCGGACAAGATTTAGTGAAAAGATGTGGCATCACCTAAGACTGTATATCCAGATGACTTGATGGGTTGTTAATTTTGCCATGATCATACAAGCCAAAGCAGATTAGTTATAACTTAACTGTGCAAAGATAAAGCTTTTTTTCTCGACCACAATAGCCAGCCAAGTAGGCCAATGGCAATCATGATTAACCCGAGTGCAAATAGATAACTGAAATGCATACCATAAACGAACCAACTGGCGTGACCATGCGGATAGGCAGTCATATGGTGCCCGGCACGTTGACTGATACCAGAATAAAGCAGTGATGTCGCTAATGAGAGCCCAATTGCCATGCCTAGGTTACGTCCCAATGCGGCAATAGAACCAGCGATACCCTGAAATTCTGGGCCGGCATTGCCCATGATCATTGGATTATTTTGGAAGGCACCGTTTGCAGTGCCAAAGACTGCCAGGCCAAACACGAGCCAAGCCAGTGACCATGTGGGCTGCACAAAGATAAAAATCAGCTCTGGAATCAAAAAGAGGAAAAGCGCGTAAAACGACACACGTTCGGCACCGATATGATCCGAAATGACGCCACCAGCTGGGGCGCTGAAGATATTTAATAATGGCACGGCCATCAGGATTAGCCCGGCCGTTGCAGACGATAGCATCAATGTTTCCTGAAGGTAAAAAGGCATAATAACATTATTGAAAAAGCCCGTCATGTACACGAGCATCGCAGAAATAATGCCGAGTGAGAAGCCACGATTGGCGAAAATTTCAAGTTGAATCAGTGGTTGTTGTACGCGTCGTTCGATTAATATAAAGGCCGCCAACATCACAATGGCTAGACCAAACAAACTAAGTACGCCGGCGGAATGGAAACCAACCGCCTGACCCCAGTAGATGGCGACAAAAAAGGCACTAATCATGGTTGCAAACGTTGCATAACCAGGCCAATCAATCACGATTTTATTGAAGTGGATTTGTTGGTGAGGAAAGATGCGGTGTCCAAACAGAAACGCGATAATGCCAATCGGGACGTTGATGAAGAATATCCAATGCCAACTGACAACGGATAAGATAAGCCCACCAAGTCCTGGCCCAGCAATGTTACCGATTTGAACCACCGAACTATTGAGTCCTAACGCCCGACCATGCTGGTTTGAAGGAAATATTTGGGTGATGATGCCAAAGTTAGTGGCCATCACCATTGAAGAACCAAGCGCCTGCAGTGCCCGAGCACCCAGCAACAGCGGCAAGTTTGTGCTCAAACCACAAAACAGTGAGCCTGTGATAAACACCAGAGTACCGACCTGAAAAATGGGGATGCGGCCGATTTGATCAGACAATCGGCCAAAGAAAATCAGGAGCACACAGATGAGCACTAAGTAGACGGAAACGACCCATTCGGCTTCATTCATTGGTACATTAAGTTCACGGCTGATGTGGGGAATGGCGATGTTAACAATACTGGCATCTAGCGTCGACATGAACGATACCGAGGATGTCGCCATTAATAAGATCCATTGTGAGCGTTGCTTCATGAAAACCTCCTGGTACAAAAAAGAGCTGTTTAATCAAATTCTACATAACCGAAATTTATTCTTTTATAAACATAACTTTTAGGTTTTATGACTTATTTAACATGATAAAATTACTGAGCAAGTTAAGTTGAAGCGGTTGGCAAATTCTAACACAAAGAGGTGTTGCCTATGGGCGATACAGAAAATCTGTGTGGAGGGAGGCGCCACTTTGTCTTGCGGAAATGCGATTATGATGATGCTAACGTTTGGAATGTTTATTCTTGCGTTGCTAACCTTCATCTTGATCTTAATCTGGAGTTTTGGTCAAAGAAAAAACCGCTAATCTAACTTTTGACTGATGATTAACGGTTTCATATTCATCTAATGCCAGCCGTTTCGGCGGCGCTTGCAGGAGGAAATGTCATGCGACTGATATTCCCTTCTTCTTGTATTATAGCACGTCAAATTTAGCCAGGACTACTAAAAATTACCGCAGAACCAACTTTACGACAGCTTCAACGCGTGCCGTTTGAGGAAACATGTCGATGGATTGAATGTATTCAACGCGATAGACGCGACCTAACTCAACTAAGTTTTGGGCCAGCGTTGACGGGTTACATGAAACATAGACAAACTTTTCAGGCTGTACTTGCATAATGGTATCAATCATTGTGTCGGCTAGGCCTGCACGAGGTGGATCAACGACCAATGCATCTGGTCGCCATCCCTGGCTGACCCATTGTGGTAATAGGTCTTCGGCGGTTCCCACACTGTATTCGGCGTTGGTAATGCCGTTCAGTTCAGCGTTACGGTTGGCGTCATCAACAGATTCTTCAATCGTGTCCATGCCACGCACTTCGCCGGCACGGTCTGCCAAGGATAATCCAATGGTGCCCACGCCTGAGTAGGCATCTACCAAGTGGTCGGCATGCGTTAAGTCCAAAGCTTTAATCGTTTCTTCGTATAAGCGGGTGGTTTGCTTAGGATTCAACTGTAAGAATGCCCGTGGCGATAATTGGAACTGCTTACCCAATAGGGTTTCAGTAATGTAGTCCTGACCCATTAACTTAGTGGTCTTATCTCCCCAAACTAACGAAGTTTTGCTTTGGTTAACGTTTTGCATGACGGAAACAACTTGTGGCAAACGTTCTTCGATCAGCGCTAACAATTCCCGTTTGTGCGGCAACTTTTGTGAGTTTGTGACAAACGTGACCTGAACTTCGCCACTGGCTTCGGATGAACGGACAACGAGCGTTTTGATAATACCTGAATTGGCCTCTTCATCGTAAATGGGAACTTGTAATTCTTGCAGCATTTTGACTAATGCGCGAATGACGGTCATGGTTGCTTCATTTTGAGTGCTGGCTTCCGGAAGATCAACAAGATCATGCGTACCCTCCTTATATAGACCGGCAATCACATTACCGTCCGCATCCTGCCGTACTTGAAATTGGGCTTTGTTGCGGTAGTGATAAGGTTCTGCCATGCCGATTGTTGGGCGCAGGTCATAGTTTTCCCAGCCGCGGGGCTGAAACTTTTCCAGCGCTTGGCGGATAACATCACGTTTGAAAGCCAGTTGTGACGGGTAATCAAGATGGGAAAGTTCGAACCCACCGACTTCGGCTGACTGTGTATCTGGTGGCGTTACCCGGTGGGCACTTTCTTTACGGATTTGATGTACTTTAGCGTTTAGAAAATGAGCCGCTACGTGCGTAACTTCGGCGACGACCACTTCGTCTGGAAGGGCGCCTGGGACAAACGTAATCTTATGATGATAATAGCCGATCCCTTCGCCGTTAATGCCGAGGCGTTTGATGGTTAATGGAAAACGTTGGCCAACCTCGACCTGAACATCAGCTTGTTCTGATTGATTACTACGCTGACGACGATACCCATTGTGGTCATTGTTCCGTGAATGATCAAACGAACGGGGGCCGTTGCGGTGCTGTGAATGTGTTTGATGATTATTGTGATCAAAGTGCGAGCGACCGCGTTCTGAGCGCAGATCGTTGTTATTTCGTGATTGAGGTTCCATATTGTCCTCCGTTGCTAACTCTAGTAATAATTAGGACCATCATAGCATGTTTGACCACTAAGGTGTGGTTTCCGTATTGTCAGGATCCCTGCGAAGTCTTGTAAACGGACAAACGGAAAGTGATGTTTTATGCTTACTTTAGAATAAATGAAGAAAGTGGTGAAATGATGACAGCATTACTGACAATGACCGATATTGACTACCGAGTTGGGGAGCGTGAAATCCTGACCAAAATCAATTTGCGGTTAGAAAAAGAGAGTAACTTGATGGTAGTGGGCCCGTCTGGGTCGGGTAAAAGTACGATTCTTCAAATTATGGCACGGATGATCTCGCCGAGCGCAGGTCAAATGACATTCGATGGTCATGACGCGTTTACTTACGATCCGATGGTCTACCGTCGTCGGGTGTCATATTGTTTTCAACAACCAACGCTGTTTGGCAAAACGGTGGCTGACAATCTTAACTTTCCGTTTGAAATTCGTAACCAAAGTGTTGATGAGGCACGCCAGCACGAATTGCTCGCCCAGGTAAATCTATCACCGGATTATTTGAATCATGACATCACAGGGTTATCAGGAGGTGAGCGGCAACGAGTGGCGCTTATTCGTAATCTAATATTTGTACCGGACATTTTGTTGCTTGATGAAGTAACGACTGGCTTGGACACAGATAATAAGGCCATCGTGCACAGTCTGGTTGATCATTATCGTGATCGTGGGGGTACCGTGGTGTGGATTACTCATGATGAAAGTGAAATTGCTGCCGCTGATGATTTATATGAAGTCGTAGCGGGCAAACACACTAAGGAGGTACGTCATGCATAATGCGGTGAATGTTAATAATGTAAGTTTAGCGTTTGCAGCTGGCCTCGTGCTGGTTGCGCTATTTATTGGCTGGCGTCAGAAGCTTGGTGTTGACCGCGATATGATTATCGGCGTGGTTCGTGCCATTATTCAGCTAACAATTGTTGGTTTCTTGCTGAAATATATCTTTGCGGTCAACAACGTGTTGCTCACATTAGCGATGATTTTGGTCATTATCTTTAATGCGGCTTATAATGCGATGAAACGGGGAAAGGGAATTCCAAACATTTTTTGGTCATCCTTTTGGTCCATCTTAATCAGCACTTCAGTGACGCTAAGTGGTTTAGTTTTGGCGGGTGCGATTAAGTTTGTCCCGTCACAGATGATTCCAATTTCAGGAATGATTGCCAGTAACTCAATGGTGGCGATCGGGCTTTGCTACCGCAACATGCGGACACTCTTTCGGGACCAACGCCAACAAGTGTTGGAACGTTTAGCATTAGGTGCCAGTGTGCACGATTCCGCAATTGGCATCGTCCGCGAGTGTATCAAAACGGGAATGCAACCAACGATTGACGCATCTAAGACTTACGGGATCGTTAGTTTACCGGGGATGATGTCTGGCCTGATCTTCGCCGGTGTTGATCCGGTTTACGCTATTAAATATCAGATTATGGTGGTGTTTATGTTACTGTCAGCGACCAGCCTCGGCTCTGTCAGCGCTTGTTACATTGCTTACCGCCGTTTCTTTAACGATCAACAACAGTTAATTACTGCATCGGATAATGGCAAACAGTCCTAAGCAAGTGGTCAGCTGTCTGATCTGTGGTTGAAATGCCGTTACGTCGATTAGAGACGTCGTTCCGTGGGGACCGGTCTCAGCCTCCTGAGAACCGGAGTCTTCTACCTCGATTCTGAGCCGAATAGTTCATCGTCTCAGAACTCGTCCCACAACACTAAATGGCCTTAAACCAGGCCATAAGTGTTGTCGACACGGCGCTCTGTCTTTAATCGACTTCACTTCATTGCAGCCATATGTGAGAGATGCCATTTTGTTGGTACTTTGGCCGCAAACGCTATTCTAAATAAAAATTTTATCCCAAAAAGTGGCGGTGTTATTGGTACACCGTCACTTTTTCGGTATAGTGTGACTAACAAGTTTGAATCATGTTGATGGGAATCTAGGCAACAGGTGGGGGAGAAATCTTGGAAAATGAAACGGAACAGTTGCCGCGTCAGATTACGCACGTTTGGCAATTAACCGCTGTAGTAACGGCAATTATTATCGGCGCAGTCGGCGGGGGCAGTCTGGCGATTGGACTGAGCAACAGTCTGAGCTTCTTTACGGTGTGTGGGTGGCTTATTATTGGCATTGCGTTGGTAACCTTAATTGCCATGTTGGCACTAGTGCCGTATCGTTGGCGGTTTTGGACTTATCGGATCAGTGACCGCGATGTTGAATTGCATAAGGGTTACTTTTTTCGCAAACAAATTGTGATTCCAATCGCTCGTGTTCAGAATGTGCAGTTGGATCAGGGACCATTTCTGCGGTGGCAGAAGCTACAGGAGATCGCGATTGTGACAGCGGCGACATCCCATAAGATTGACGGTGTCGGCCTTGAAACAGCTGAACAGTTGAAAGAGTTAATCATGAAACTGGCAAAGGAGGCGCGTAATGACCTCTAATGGTGGTTCTCCCAAGCCAACGCCAGCGCGACATTTACATGCCATCGCGTTAGTCGGTTTCTTTATCGAAACGCTACGCGAGTGGATTGTGCCCATCGCGGGTGGTGTTATCGGTAGTTTGGCGCTTTACCGCAAACATCCGCTGTTATTTGCAACTGTCATTGCGATATTAGTAGTTTTTGCGCTAGTGTGGCCGCTGTTGAAGTACTTTACCTTTACGTATCAATTGCTGGACCAAGAAATTTATGTCAAACATGGGTTAATTTTTCGGAAGCAGAATCACGTTCCTTACGATCGTATCCAAAACGTGGCAGTCAAACAGTGGTTTTTCCTTAAACCGTTTGATTTAGTCACATTGGAAGTCGAAACGGCTGGTCATTCCGATGAGGGACCGGAAGTGACACTCATCGCTGTGCCACTGAGTTTACGTGATGAACTTGCGGCTCGGCGGCGCTTGGCAAACATCGCCGATGGTGAGAATCAAACAGTACCTGAGTCTGCAAACGGAGCGTCACCTGAGTCACAGTCAGCGACGAATGAGACGGCCAATCAACCAACTGCCGTTTACGAAATCGCGACAAGGGATCTGTTGAAGTTTGCGGCGACCTCACCGGCGTTCCTAACAGCATTATTGGCGATTACGGCAGTGTATGGTCGTTTGCAAAAACTCATTTCTGAACAGTTATTAAATACGGCTGTCAAAGACTTGGGGCAGGCTGGTTGGGTCGTTATTGTGCTGGGAATGTTGGCCGTGGTACTCGTTTTGTACCTGGGTTCAATTGTCGTCATAGTCATTCAGTACTATCGATTTACATTGAGTCTGTCAGACGGTCAGTTGACAACAGTCCGTGGCTTGTTTCAGCGGAACACGGTGACGTTAGCGCAAAGTCGCATTCAGGCTGTGCGGGTTAGTCAACCGTTGTTGCGGTCCTGGTTGCACATGGCAACGGTCAAACTGATCGTGGTGTCGAACTCGAAAAAAGAGAAGGATACCGAAAATGTGGTGATTATGCCGTTGATTGCGGAAGATGATGTAGATGGTTTCTTGCAACGTTTTGTCACCGACATTCCCGTTGGTCAGGTTAGGCCTAGCCGTCAACGCGGCCGCACCTTATATTATCAATTGCGCAATTTTGGCCTAGTTGCACTGGGGATAGTCCTTGCGATGACGGGGATGACGTTTCCATGGCCGCGGGTGGCAGTGATTGCGGACAGTATCACCATTGTGCTGGTGGTCTTGTTGCTGATTATTCCTGCTTATCTGACGGCGCGGCGAACACAAGTACAAGTGCTGAATGCTCGCTTTGCATTTGCGCAGACGAATTTTTTATTTACCCGTGAGCAGTATTATGTACCACGGCAAAACGTGCAATCGTTGTTGATTAAACAGAGCAAGTGGTTGCAACAACGCCACTTTGCGTCACTAACACTTAACATTCGTGCTGGCAGCGAAGGTCGTAAAGTGACTGCGCGTTATTTGCCAGATGAAGCGATTTATTCAGTGTATGACTGGTATCGGCAAGCCGATTAATCTAAGGATTGAAATAAACGAAACAGGCTTCAGTGCCATGGCGAAATGTCATGGACTGAAACCTGTTTTTTTAGTGTCGTTATCGTGTTTCGAGTGCCAACGAACCAACAACTGTCATCATGCTAATCATCAAGTCAGATGGATCACCGATGGCGCCAGTTTGGTAGTTGCGCTCGTTATTTGAATAATGCGCGTTGTCAGGTGTCTTTAGACTCCCAATCGATGTTTCCAAGTTGAAGCCATAATCTAATTCTCGTGGCACTTGCAAACGGACGGAACCAGCAGACGACTCGGCGGATAGGTTGCCATCCACTTCTGCAAAACACAGTTTGGCGGTGCCACTGGTAACCTCAAAGCGACCGTGACCATGAGCATCATCCAGTTTAAGCGAACCAGCTGAGCAACGGACCGAGTAATTGCCACGGGTGTTCATCAAGTGGACATTGCCGCTCATGGCATTAATCGTGTAGTCATCAGCAGTAAGACTGCGGCCTTTAATGGTACCAGTGATGGAATCAATACTTAGGCTGCTCGTTTCTACGTCATCTAACGATATAGCCCCGCTGGTTGACGTAATTGCTAAACTACGCAACTTATGCAAGTTATCGATTTCAATTGGACCGCTGACTGAACTGATTTCCAAACGGCCATGATAGGTGGTCGGAATCTCCAGTTCAATACGAATGTTGAGGTTGTCACGTGCTGGCCGTTCACCAGCAGTGATGGCCAACGTGTCGTCTTCATGTTTGACATGCGCATAATACGAGGATTCGTCTACCAACATATATTCACGTACCGTTAGTTCGGAACGATCCGTGGACTGTAACACAATGTCAGCCGCCGAATAATTAATCGTCAGATGCGCCACGTCGCTCAGTGATTCCGTAAAGGCATTCACTAACATCGGCGCGTGCGTATCCACCCCGATTTCAAACGTCACCTTGCCATTCTCATGACTTGCTCGATGAATAAAGAAATTCCCCAGTCGACTCATTAAAACCATCACCACCGTCAGCATATTTTGACAGTATCGTAGCATGGCTTACGCACCCTGTGAATAGGGATTGTGTACTTTTTAATTGTCGTTATGAAAGTTTAAAGAAGTTTGACCATTCATGAGTCAGTTACATATTGTATAGAATATATTAGCGGGTTAAACGTCTAGGATCTGACTTAAAAATAATCTTTTTCGATTGCTTTTAAACCTAACCTTTTTGCTTTGCAGTCTATTAGTGTTTTATATATTAAGTGTACATAGTAATTGAAAGGGTTTGCATCTTTACTTTTAAATTTCGATAAATATCACAATTAACAGGGGGAAAATAAAATGATTTATTTTATTAATACTGTTATGCCAGACCGAAAAACCGGAGTCGAATTTGCGCAATTGAAACGAATGAAGCTCTTTCGTAATCATAACCAGCCGGCTAAAATTATTACTCGTTTATTTGAAAACGATGGACATAAAAATTACTTTAATGCGGGATTAAAGGAAAACGAATTTATAAATCTATTTGAATGGCTTCAGGGAACAGGTAGTTTGAAATATCAAGAATGTACTGTTTCAGATTTAAAGTTTCCAGACGGCATGAGTACACCTCAGAAAAATGATGATGGTAGTTATTCGGTTTTTCTCGGTGAAGCAGAGATGTATAAAGTAGTGCTGTGGAACGAAAATGATAAAGAACACCCTGAACAAGTTCATGAAGTTATCGAATACGATTTTACACATCATGTGGTAAAGACGAATATTTATGACGTGCGCGGGTTTAAAACACAAGAGCGTTTGCACCAAACAGATGATGCGCCAGTTACAGATCTGATTTTGAATCCTGATGGACAGATTGTGTATGAATCTTTCTGGTTGTTTGATCGTGCTGGTAATATACATAATTCACAATTTATAGTACGTAATTTCGAAGGTCGAGATTATCAATTTAATGGCATGAAAGGTTTGACAAGATTCTTTTTGAACCAGCTTAATCTAGCCGACGGTCAGGGTGATATTTTCATTTCTGATCGCAATGAAAATGCTGATTGGGGACTTTTAAATTTCCCAAGTAAGGCTTATAAAATCTTGTATCTTCATAATGTTCACTCAGATGCTATTGAACCAATGCACAGCACGTTAAATTGGAATTACCAATTTGCGTTAAATAACATTAATAAGTGGGATGCAATTATTGCCTCTACGCAAAAACAATTGGATGATTTAACGACGAGATTTCATCAAACAGTGTCAGTGTTCAAGGTTCCAGTCGGAATTGTACCTGATTCTCAAGTTGAAACTGATCGTATTCCACTTGGTGATCGGAATAAAGGGCAAATAATTGCTGTTTGCCGAATTGCAGCCGAAAAGCGATTGAATCTGTTAATTGACGCTTTTGCAATTATTAAGAGGCTTGTTCCATGGTCGCACTTAGATTTTTATGGGAATCCAGCTGGAGATGTACAGAAACAACTAACTGACCAGGTAAGTAAACTTAATTTATCCGATAGCGTTAAGTTCCACGGATATATCACTAATGTCAATGAAGTTGAAAGTAAGGCTCAATTATTTGGAGTGACTAGTGCTATGGAAGGCTTTAATTTAGCCATGCTTGAAGCCAACTCGAATGGCGTTCCACTGGTTTCCTTTGATGTGCGATATGGGCCTTCTGAAATCATTCAAAATAATGTTAATGGGTATGTAGTCCCAATGAATGATGTTAACGCCATTGCAACCAGCATGGCTGAACTGCTGCTGGATGACGAAAAATGGCAACGCTTCAGCACTGCATCATACGAAAATTCAGAACGCTTTTCTGAGGACTCCATCTGGAAACTTTGGCAGCCCGTATTTGCAGACGCAAAAGAGAAAATGGGAGAGTGAAAACTATGTTCTTTTCGATTAATGGGGGAATGTCTGTTGGTCGGTCAGGGGTTGAGGATGCTGAGTTACACAGGATAGCCATGTTTAAACGAGCTAAAGCACCAGCAAAATTGATTTTCAGAGATTTTTCTCTTACGGCTCATCACGATGTACTAAATGCAGGGCTGACTGATGACGACTTTATAAATATGTTTGATTTCTTCCAAGAAGCTGAACATGTTTCCGAAAAAAATGTTCGGTATTTGGACTTGGATTTTCCTAGTGACTATCAGTTAGGGGAAGCTAAAGACAATGTATTGCCTTTTAGCAAGGAAGATCAACATATGTTCGATGTGACACTTTACCCTGGTACTGAAAAGGTTGAGTCTATTGCATTCTTTGATATATATGGCAATAATCTGCGGACAGACTGGTATGATTGGCGGGGCTTTAGGTCCTTTGTTCAATATTTTAGTCGAGTTGGCGAAATAACGAGTGAATTCATGTACACTCCCTCTGGGAAAAGAGTATACGAGTCTTATTATGCTAAAAATTCAGATGGTCAACGCGTTAATTCACTGCTTAAATTGGATGACTTTCAAGGTAAAGATTATGTATTTCGCGATTTGGATCACCTATTAGCTTTCTTCTTAGATCAAGTTAACCTTCGTGAAGGTGGCAAAAATAGTTTCCTATCGGATCGGCGCATGGTAGGAGATTATGCATTAGCACTAATGAAGACCGATGCTTACAAGTATGTTTATCTACATAACACACATTCTAGTGACAAACACGATCAGGTTCATGGCGTGATGACCGATGGCTATCGAATTGCTTTGGAACAATATCCTGACAAACTTGATGGTATTATTGTTCAGAGTCAACGACAAAAATCAGATTTAGAGCAACGTTTAACAACTTCGACGCCGATAATGGTTCTGCCATCAGGCACAATTCCAGATGAATTGTGGAACGAACCTCGGATTCCAATTAAAGAGAGAAACGCGGATCAGGTTATTAGTATTTCTAGGAGGGCCGTCGAAAAGCAAATTGACCATATGGTTTCAGCATTTGATATAGTGCATAAACAAATACCTGCAATTCAGCTTCACGTATATGGTTATGGCGATCCAAGAATTGTTCAACAGATTGACCAGCAAGTTAAGGAGCTGAATTTAGGGAATGTGGTTCACTTTGATAATTACGTTCCCGACTTAACAGGAATTCTTAATCATGCTAGACTTTCTGTGCTTACAAGCATTTATGAAGGGTTAGCGATTGGCGTTATTGAGTCCCTTGCACATGGAATTCCTGTTGTGACGTATGATACTAATTATGGCCCAGGAGAAAGTGTTGAGGATGGCGTAGACGGTTATGTTGTTCCTGTAGGGGATATTGAAGGATTTGCAAACAAAGTTGTTAAATTGATGACAAATCCAAGTTTGTTACAACAATTTAGTACAGCTGCTTATGAAAGAAGCAAACGTTTTTCTGAATCTAATGTTTGGAAGAGCTGGACTCATGAAATGCCTCAACTAGGTTAATGAAGGTGCAATGTAATGATTTATCTATTAACTAATAATTTGAACTATCGAGTCATTTACTCATTTCACACACTGAAAAAGGAAGGTGTGCCCGTTAAAATATTGATGACGGATTTTGACTTGAGATTTTTTAATGACATTAAAGAGGCTGGCTTAGATGAGAATGATATTGTTAATCCGTATGTTTTGTATGGGGGTTTTAAGAATCAAAAGACAATTCATTTTTCGTTACAAGACATTGGATTTAATGAATCATATCAGCTATTTGGAAAGGCAGACACTTTAGTTGTTAGTAAAAAGGACGGTAAAGTTCGTGCAAAAGCGACTTATGCAGCTCGCGTCGTGAATGAAATAACGTACAGTGATCAAAATGAGACTGTTCTGCGAGATGAAAAGTTTGATTCTAAAGGAAGATTAGTTCAGAAAAATCTCTTTGTAGCTGAAAAAGAACCGCTTCAAACTGAGTATCTGAATCATGATGGATTGCCCTTTTTAACGATAAGTTATGGGCTTAGTGGAGAAAATAGGCGGATTGAAAACCTAATTCATTTGGTTGACTTGGACGGGTTTAACCAATTTTACGCCACACAAAGTGAGTTCTTGGCTGCTTTTATTCGAACTGCTGTTGGGAAAATAGGTACGGATGATCAGATCGTTACGTTGGACTCGATGTGGGCGACAAAGATAATTGATAAATTACCGATGGCAGAAAAAGGACATGTTGTTCAAAACCTTTTTGCTCAGGGTACACGTTTTGAAGGGACACCACTGGCGACTATTTTGCCGAAGGAAGAACTTCATCCTATTAGCGAACATGACAAAGCACTAGTTGGTCAATGGCATTTTAACGATGCGCAGCTCATTTCTGAATCTCAAGAAGCACAGCAAAAATTGGCGCAGATAAATGCTGAAAACGATATTACTAAACGGAGCGGACTCATTAAGAATGCTTTAGGATCAACGGGCGATGATTTTGGTGCGCTCGGCAATGTGTTCTTCACTTTTGGTAAAAATATACATGTGGGTGAACACTTTTTCTCGAATTTTAATGTTGTTTTTGTAGATGATGCACCGATAACTATCGGAGATAATGCCAAAGTTGGTCCAAATGTTCAATTTTTAACCGCGGGTCATCCCATTAATCCCATCGCAAGAACATTCGGGGGTAAAGGAATCAGCAAGCCAATCCGTGTTGGTGACAATGCGTGGTTTGGTGGTGGATCGATTATTCTCCCCGGCGTAAACTTGGGTGACAATGTTGTTGTTGCCGCTGGCGCTGTCGTCACGAAGTCATTTGGTAGTAATGTGGTGTTGGCAGGTGTGCCGGCAAAAGTTATTGAAAATATTGATAGCGAGAAGTTTGATTTTGGTAGTTAGGAGCGGTGACTCATGAAGTGTTTGGTTAATAAAAGTGGTCGGTCACTGACTGATGGAGTTTCTTTATTGAAAAATGAACTTGCGACAGCTAAATTGATTCAATTTAATTTTGATGTTAGATTGCAAAGTGAACTTCGGGCGATGCAAATGTCGCTAGACAGAGTGATTACCCCGTATAGCTTTTTTTGTAAAATTAACTTGCCTCAGTCACCTCACATAGTGTCCCCGCTTGATTTACAGCTGCCAACGGATGGGAGTTATGAGTCTGAGGGGAGCAACGTGAATTACTTTTTAGGTCATGGTCATCATAAGCTTGCCCAGATTGATAATTGGCAAAACGGGAGTATTCATAATTATAATTTGTTTGGAATTAATGATCGTTTAGTCAGTCATGATGAGTTCGATGAAAATGGTCAAAAGCGAATTCACGAAGTTGCTAATAGTGAAGGGAAGATAGTTTATACTGAGTTTTTGAATAAAACTCAGTTGCCAGCGATTGAGCTCTACAAGACCAACGGTAGTGAATCAATTAGATTGACTAGATATAATGACCATAGTTGGGATTTCGATACAAAAAAGGATTTTTTTGATTTTTTTGTTAAGGAGTTACAAAAGCAATATGTCAATTGCGATTTAAAAGAAATATGATTCATTAATGGACTAATTAAAAAGCAACGTTCACCTCGTCTCAATGGCGAATGTGAACGTTGCTTTTTTTGCACATTTCTAAACAATAATTAAATCACCGGAATAAAAATGTCAGTTAAGGTAGTAGCGGTACCACGAAGAACACTCTTCTTGAATAAAAATGTGAAATTCAGTAGCTGTTTGGCAAATAGACATTGATGAAACGTGGTTAACGTATCGGACAGTTGCGTGAATTGTTCTGTGGAGAAAGATTCGGGATGGTTATACCATCTTAATAAATCAATGATAAATCGTTGGTAAACAGACACAGTCAAGCTACCATTGATACTTTGTAATTCAGCCAGCAACTTTGCCGCTTTTTTAAAGAAGAAAAACGATTGGTTACTTAAAGCAATCAACGCAAAGTTAATAAGATACCTAAAGAAAGCTTCCTCGACTTCTCGATCTCCCAGTTGATGGCGATAACGTTGGACAGTCGTGTTAAAAGAGCTGCTAAGTTCTTCAAATGTAAATATTGGAAATATTAACGCAAATGTAAATAAGTTCGCATTTGTCCACTGCTCTAAATTCATAAAATGCTTTTTTATGTCCTGAAATTCTGGAATGGTTATGCCCTTATGGAGTGCCATGCTACTTTGACTTATCCACAAAAAATGTAAGCACTGTTCTGCACCTGTGGTTTCGTATCTGTCTTTTACTAGTTCGATTAGAGCCTGTAAGTTTTTAACATCAAATGTATCTCCAGAAACAATATGAATAAAACTTGAAATGAACTGATATTTAGAAATATATCCTGGATCTAAGGCCATTTTTATTTCATCTACGGAGATATTTAACCGCTCGATAAGGGCAAGAAATCGCTCTGTAGAAATGCTTGAGTTGTCATGAACAAATCTGTAATAAGAAGCATAAGAAATAATGCCATCAGTGAGCGCCTTTACTGAGAGTTTATTTTCCTGTCTATAAGAATCAATGACCGTTCCCAAGGTTCCCATAAGAAGCTCCTTTAATCGTTGTAGTGACTTGGTTAACCATAATATTTTCTAAAATGTAAAGCTATTAAAACAACACAATGGCTAAAAAATGTCGAAGCATAAAACAGCATAGTACCTATATAAAAAGTATTGTATTTAGAATGATTTCGACCCTCACATTATACTCCATAAGTTCTTTTATGTTTTTCTATAACTGTAAGAGTAAAAATAATATGCATCTTTTTATTTTTACTCTTGAGACCGTTTACATCATTTTATCAATATATATAAACATAAGAATGAACGCCATTTTTAAATGGTTTTTCACATCTATGGGGGGATAAAAAATGAGACACGAAAAACAGCGAAACTTAGGGCTCGCCGAAGCGGTTGAAAAGCTTCACTATAAAATGTATAAAGACGGCAAACACTGGGTTTTCGCCGGTATTTCTCTGCTATTTGGAGCTTCTATCATTGGTGCTGGTCAAGTATCCGCGCATGCTGATACGTCAACGAATGCTTCTTCGGGTGATACAACATCAGTTGCGAACGGTGAAAGTGGCTCTCTCGTAAATCAGAATTCGGTTACCCTTTCTAATACAGCAACTAGTGGTTCAAACTCAGAGTCGACGGTTACAAGCAAGGTCGATGGTAATGCTTCAACCACTCAAGCTAATGTTTCTCAAACGACATCTGAATCCAAGAGTACTGATGCTAGTCAATCGTCATCTCAAACGGGGTCAAATGCAAGTCAAACTGGCAGTGTGACTAATAGCACACAAGGATCTTCTCAACAAGAATCAATTACAAGCAACAGTGACTCTCAAGCTAAGAGTGCAACGGAAGCTGATTCTACTTCGACAAATTCACAAAATCAAGATAGTTCAAAGGTAACGCCAACATCAGAGGGAACATCAACATCCGAGGCCAATAGTGTAACTACTTCAAGCATGACGACCAGTCAAGCATCAAAGACTAGTACTGCCACCTCAGTCTCAACTGCCACCTCTAGTGCTGATCAGACTGTTGTTAAGGCAGGGGCCGTTTTGCCAACAGGAACTACAGTAACTTCTGATGCGGCAGGTAAAGTTACCGTTGACTTACCAGCTGGTGTACAAAACACGTTGAAGCCCTCGGATTTTACAGCTACACAAGTCGAGGTTACTCAAAAGGATGATACGAGTACGGGTACGGCCGGTGTGGATTTAACTCCGGATCAAGTATTGGCTACATACAACGCAACATTGATTCAGACGCTTAAGGGTCGTGGATTAACGGATGATAATATTCGTGCCTTTGCAACGTTAGGTCTTACTAGTACAGAGATGGATAACATTCAAAAGACTGGCGCTAATGAAGACCAAATGCGTAAGCTATTGAAAACTTTGCAGTCTGTTCAAGTCAAAATACCTACTTTAGCAGATACAACAGGATTGGTAGGCCAAAAGAACTGGAACGACGGTTGGAATGACGCTGGGTCAGACATGAGTTCGACAAGCATTTCCGATTGGAACAATATTTATAGTAATCCAGCAGCTTGGACGAATTCGAATTTTAACGACACCAAAACTGTTGGTGGTTATACTGGATGGCTTGTTGGAAATATTGGTGGTACTCAGGTCGATAAAACTACCTATGATGCTGGATATCACAACAGAATCGAACGTGACGCACAAGAATATGCACGCTGGATTAATCATGTAATTCAAGAATTTCAAATTTCCAGTATGGCAATGAATATCTATACTTATGATAAAAATAATGGCACGGAAAATGCTGGTGCCCATGCTATTGCACAATTTGTTATGGACTTTGCTAAGTCAACTGACGACTATCCTGGTGTACTTAATTCAAGTTTTATTAATCAAGCGGGGACAGTTGGTGCAATCATGTCCAAGCTCACGGATAGTTACAATCAAAACTTTTCATCTGTCTTTGCTTACAATGTGGCTGATGGATACAAAGCAGTGGATGACAACCGCGATGTTCAGAGCGATGTTGGGAATCATATGCTTGGCGGACAAGGTGTCACGGCTAACTTGGGTTTACGTAATGCTATTAATGCCATCGTTTATATTGCCCAGAACTATATCCAGTATTCCGCATACAAAACGTTCTTAACAATGAGCGGAACAGTTTCACTCCCTACAACACTGATTGATTTAATGAATCAAGTTCCACTATACAAATCTGTCAGTTGGTTAGGTAATCCTGCAGGAATCTTCGGTGATCCTAATACAGGTATGCCGAACATGATTTACCAATCATTGAAAACTGGTATTGTGGCTGCTTTAGTCGGTGAGTACCAGATGGGGCAACAAGATGCGGCTGCAAAGATTACCACGATGCTACAAGATGGAACATTTACAATCAATAATTCGAATGGCATTAATTTGTATAACGCATGGGCAAATGGGTCTGGATCAGGACAGCTGAACAATGGTGTTAACTTTTTGCAAATTGGTGCACCAGGTGAGGCCCTAGATTTGGCTACTAATGCAGGCTTTAATATGTTGGCTGCTGAAGCGCCGTTTTATCAAGCGTTAGGTTACGATGATGCGCGCAACGGAATTGTTAATACTGACATTATTGCGTCGGCTGAGGCACAACGTGCAAACAATGGTGGAACCAATAATGCGGACTTACTAAATGGTAAAAATGAAACTGATCCATTTAAACTTGCACAGGCTGCTTCTGCAAAGGCTTTGTTACTAAGCTTCTATAATTCCGCTTATAACGGTGTTCAGCAAGCAATTAGTGACTTCAAAAAAGATCCGATGCATGAAGGAAAAGCGCCAGTAACAACATTTACTGCTTGGCCTCAGGGTCAAAATGAGGCGCCACTTGTTTATACGTCACCAACTTATCAACAAACATGGGATGCGTTGACTAAGGCAAGTGCAGCACTTATTAAAGCAGGCTATACGGCTGTGGACACTAAAGCACAGGCTTTAACATTAGCTGATGATTCAATCCCAACATTAACTGAAACACCAGCCGGAAAGGTGGCAGATCAAAGTGTTATCAGTGGTCTTCCATCAGCTTTGGGTGCGGTTGTTAAGGATGCTTATAGGTATGCTTACAATGCAGAAGCTAAAGCTGTGAATAAGGCTTTTACTGCTGGTCAATCAGCTATTGTGGCCGAGGCGAATGATGCCTCAAATATCGGTAAGTTTTATTCAACAGGGAAGGCAGCGCTGACTGATTTGTCTTCTGATACAACGACAACAATTACCGATAAAGCTTCATCTTTGACTAATAAAAAAGATGGTACGATGCTTGGCACGATATTTACCGAGGCGTACACATTAAAGTACAACACCGTAACAAAAGTTAGTGTCACATTGACACCTAAGACATCGGGCGACGAGACTTTTGCTACACAATCTACAGGTGTGCAACATCCAGATCAATATGATTTTGCTGGGACGACTACACATGTCATTACGGCACCGTCGGTTAGCGGATATACTGCTACACCATTAACGCAGTCCTTTACAGACGGTTGGCCAACGACCGACGGTAACGTGACCTTTACGTATGACAAGGCAAGCACAGATGTTACTGTCAGTTTTGTAGATCAGAATGGTCAACCAGTGACAGTGGCAAGCCTCGATGGAACTGGCACCGGAGTTACCTCATACGATGTACCAGGACTAAAGGATGTGTCCTTTAAAGAACAATTTGAAAAGCTACAGTCTCAAGGATCATTTTCAGTGATTAAGTCTGCAGATGGAACCAAGCTATATAGGATTGATGGTCAAGCATTTAGCAAGGTTCAAGACTTTACTCTTGGGGATACTGGAACGAATAAAGTCACGTTAGTCTTGGATCAGCAGAATTCGTTGATTTTATCTTTTACAAATAAAGGCAATAATGTCGCAGTTAGCCCAGCTGCAATTTATAGTGGATGGGATGACACACAAAAAGGATCCGTTTCAAAACAGTTGACGCTTGTTAATCAGGGTGACGATAGTTACATTGCACATGGCTTTGCAGTTCAGACCGGTGAAATCAAAGATGAGTATACAGTTACTGTTGCAATGCCATCAGGATATGAATTAGATGCATCTGCAACGTTACCAACGGGCGTCACATATAATCAAAATGATCACGAATTTACCATTACAGGGAATTTTGATCAGTCAAGTCTGGCAAAAATTCCGTTAATTCGAACACGACAAGTCACATTGCACTTTGTCGATCAGAATGGGAATAGTCTCGCTGGTGTCAAGGATGTACCCCTGACCGTTGGCGAAGGGCAGCTAAATGTTTGGGGCACAAACGATAATGGTGCGCATACACAAGATGAAAGAGATTATATTGTCCCTTCACTGACGAACTATTCCGCGCAAAATAGTACAGTTCAAATTACAGGTAATCAGTCAGTTAATGTTGTTTACACTGCGGACACAAAGTCCGTTAATGTTACATTTAAGACAGCTGATGGGACAACGGTTGGGACTGGAACTTTAAATGGATCATACGGTGATGCTTTCCCGACTGATGAAGCAACATGGGCAACTGGACTTAGCGCGACTATGCCAAATGATTCACTTTCATTAACGTTTAAAGATATTTCTGGAAAGACAATTGATTGGACAAAGAATGTTCCATATCGCCTAGTTAAGAAGCAAACTATGCCAAATGGTGCGTTTGGCACAACGCCTGATGTAACCCTGACTGTAGAGGCTCCGATTGCAGAAACTTTAAGCGTTGTGGATCAATATGGTGAGTCGGTTGTTAAGTACGGCGCTCAGCCTTCAATTCCTAAGACTGCATTTACTGGATTAGGGTTAGACAGTACTCACGCTCAAGACGGCGTTATCTTTGCTTATGGTTATGCAGGCGATACCTATGATTTGAGCGGTGTAACAATTGATGCTTTGCCTGATCAAGGTAGCCTTAAAGCGGTTCAATACACTCGTGATCCTGATGATAAGCAACCGAATCCATTAACCGGCAATTTAACGAACAACGGTTTAATCAAATTAACATTTACAAGATCTCAAGTATTAGCAGTGAAAATTGTTCATGCTGACGGCAGTGTTGAAATTGATACGCCTATAAGTGTTTACACGTCTAAGACAGGTGACTTTAAGACGCCTGGTGCTTACACGGTTGAATATAGACAAAACAATGGCTTAGTTGTTCAACCAGATGGTAGTTATAACTTCTTACCAGTTAGCCTAGTTAAAGGAACTTGGACAGCAGGAACCATTGGCTTAACCTCCGAAGCAGATATTTCTGAGTATAAGATGGCTACTGTCTTGACAGCGGCATCGAAGATTCTCAGCAAGGGTACGTATTCTTCGACAGACAATTCGAATGCTCACGCCGGTAATCCAGAGGGCTATGCAATGACTCCTGATCTTAAGGAAACGAGTCTTCCCGATCATGTTATCGTATTGACATACATGGTTGATCCTACTCAAACTGGGATTGTGGACGCCCTCAAGACTGTTTATCAAGTTAGTGAGACCACTGCTGAGAAGGTTCTTCAAGCAATTAATGATGCAATTGGCACTGGAGATGTAGGCAAGACAAGTACAGCATCTGGTGCAAGTTCAACTAATGTTAGTGAACAAGCATCATTAGCGACCTCGGCACAGACAGTTGCTTCTACCAATGCTAGTGAAGCTACAAGCCTAGTTAGTCAAGCTAGCGACGATGTTAAATCAGGTGAAGGCTTGTTAGCTTCTAATGCTGTCGGTTCTGCCGGTATGAACGCAGCCGCCGTAGCTAGTGCGGCTCAAGAGGCTGGTGCTAACTTGGATGGTGTCTTTAAAGCCGAAGCACAGAATACGTTGGCTGATGTTAATAGCGCAGTGGCTGCGGATTCAAGTAATTCTAATGTTAGCGCAGCGCTGGCTAGTGCCCAATCTGCAAATTCGGCAGTTTTGTCTGCAGCTTCTGAGGCAGGAAATCAATCAAGCTTAGCCGTTTCAGATGTTGCTGTTGCTCAATCTGCATACTTGGCAGTTGGAGACTTTAACGCTTCTGCTCAGTCTGCAGCAACTGCGGGGAACAGTACGGCGGCCTCTCAATTCAATAGCCAAGCCGTTTCAGCTGGAATTGTTGCATTGAAGGCAGTTGCTAGTGCTGAGTCTGCGGCAACAGCAGCTGGAGTAGCAATTGATGCCGGAGTTAAGGCCGTTAAGGATGCTCAGGCCGCAGATTCTGCAGCGCGGTTGGTTACGGATAATAAGGAAGACATTACTGTTGTTGCGACTAATGTAATAGGTTCAACAGGATTTACGTATACTGTTAATGGTGGAACAGCGCAAAAAGGAACATATACCAAAGATGCAAATGGTCGGATAACTGGACAGATTCATGCATTTAATACCGACTTTATTGCATTAACACCAGATGATCAGGCACTTTATTCTGTTAATAAGCCTGCTCAGTTGGTTGTTTCAAAAACTGCAGCAGCAAATGAGATTCAGGTGTCATATTCTTCCATTTTCAGCACGGAAGGGCTTCAGTCTGTCATGAACTTGGCTGACAAGCTAAAGACAGATAATTATAGTACGTTCACTGTTAAGGCTTTATCTGATGCAAAGACTGCTGCTAACAAGGCCCTAGAAGAAGCTAAGGGTGCAAGTCAAACGGCTACTGATGCAGAAATAACAAAAATAAAATCCGATGTTAGTTCCGCTACAAGTGGTTTAACGGATGCAATTGCAGGTTTGGTTTCAGTACAAAGCTTGAAGGTAGCTATTAATAATGCAGGTAATTATTCCGCATCTGATTACACGACGGAGAGTTGGGCTACATTGTCGTCGGCGCTTACTGTAGGCAACGCCGCTCTTGATAGCACAAAGTTAGTTGATCAAGATACTATTGATGCCGATACAACAACAATCAATAATGCCGTTAAGTCCTTAGTATTGAATGCAAACGTTGAGAGTCAATTGAGCAGTATTTCAACGAATGTAAATAAGGCCAACGCTGACTGGAGTAGCCTTGTTGCAAATCCTGGTGACTCTAATACAAGCAGTTTGGCTAGTTCCTTAGTTGTTGATTTGAACAACTATAAGAGTCAGCTATCCAGTTTAGGCAACAATAGTCAGGCAACTGTCAGTCAAAAGAGCTCTATTGGCAGTGACATAACTTCATTGACTAGCGAGATTAACTCGATTAATTCGTCCATTTCAGGTTCTGAAAACAGTTCACTTACTGGATCGATCGCAAGTTCGATTGCGGCAGGGAACTTACAAAGTGAATTGACGTCCTTGAGCAGTGCGATTACGAGTGTGAATACGAGCGTTGGGACTGATCCGACCAAGGAGAACAGCTCATTAGAGAGCAGTTTGAAGAGTGCTTACAGTGAAATGAGCAGTTTGGCTGGGAACAGTAGCTTAGGCTTAGATCCATCGAGCTTAGTTCCGGTTAACAGCAACCTCAGCTCATTGAGCAGTCAGATTGAGTCGTTAACAACGAAGTTGTCCAGCGAGAGTTCACAATCCAGTCAAACCTCAAGTGAATCCCGTTCGATTGTCAATAGTGTCATCGCCTCCATTAACACTGGGACGAATAGCAGTGTTGATCCAAGCAGCGTTCAGAGCAGCTTGAGCAGTGTAAAGTCCGTCTTGAGTAGCTTGAAGAGCAACAGTAGCTTGACACCAACGCAGCAGAGCTCGATCAGTAGTCTGGAGACGAAAGTCGACAGTCAGAGTTCATCGTTGAGCAGTGAACAATCCAGCATCAATGAGTCGTCATTGATCAAGTCGATCGCAAGTTCGATTGCGGCAGGGAACTTACAAAGTGAATTGACGTCCTTGAGCAGTGCGATTACGAGTGTGAATACGAGCGTTGGGACTGATCCGACCAAGGAGAACAGCTCATTAGAGAGCAGTTTGAAGAGTGCTTACAGTGAAATGAGCAGTTTGGCTGGGAACAGTAGCTTAGGCTTAGATCCATCGAGCTTAGTTCCGGTTAACAGCAACCTCAGCTCATTGAGCAGTCAGATTGAGTCGTTAACAACGAAGTTGTCCAGCGAGAGTTCACAATCCAGTCAAACCTCAAGTGAATCCCGTTCGATTGTCAATAGTGTCATCGCCTCCATTAACACTGGGACGAATAGCAGTGTTGATCCAAGCAGCGTTCAGAGCAGCTTGAGCAGTGTAAAGTCCGTCTTGAGTAGCTTGAAGAGCAACAGTAGCTTGACACCAACGCAGCAGAGCTCGATCAGTAGTCTGGAGACGAAAGTCGACAGTCAGAGTTCATCGTTGAGCAGTGAACAATCCAGCATCAATGAGTCGTCATTGATCAAGTCGATCGCAAGTTCGATTGTTTCTAGTCTTGAGAATTCGAATACCAGTCAAGCAAGTCAAACTGGTTCAAGTTCTAGTCAGATGAGTAACAGTAATGTTACCTCTAATCAGACTAGCAACAACAGTTCAACAGCTGATAGTCTAACAAGCGAAAACGTAGTGGCTCCTAATGGTAATGGCGGTCAGAGTGGTTCAAGCGTGGCGCCAACTCAGATTCCGGCAATGATTACGGTTTCGTACTACGCAATGAAGCCGGATGGAACTCAAACGAGAGTAAAGATAGCGCCTGACTTTATCCTTCGCGGATATGTTGGTGGCCACTATGATATTCCTGGTGCCTACTTACCAGAGTTTGTGCTACGCAGTTGGATTGGTGATCCAATCTTTGGCCCTGAAGATGAAATAGGAAAAGGTTCAACAATCTATGTCTTCTACACGAGCAAGAAAGAAATGGCTGATTACGAGGCCGCTCAAGCTCGTAAAGGTCAAGACGGAAATACGACGAGTGTTGGATCAACCAATAGTAATGGTGGTTTTACCCAAAATGCTGAAAGTTCAAAGAGCAATTTATCGAAGACCTCCAGTCAAGAAAATGGTAGCAACAACGGAGGACAATCTGTTACGAAGAATGCTAATGGAGTGGCTTTGACAGGATCAATTCATGGCCATGGTAGTAATGGCATTACTGAGGTAGATTCTGCAGCATCCGCTACTGCAACACCATTAACTAATGCAACAGGGGAAAGCGCTCAAACAGTTACTTTGCCTAATGAAGCACAGGCTGGTCAAAACAATGGGAAGACCGCGATAGAAGGTAGTTCAGTTTCGGAAACTACTGACCATTCAGGTGAAAAATTACCAAATACTGACCAGTCCGATGAATCAGGGTTGATCGGATTAGGGCTTACAATTTTAGGCGGTACATTCGTACTCGCTGGAATTAAGAAGCGTCGTCGCGATTAAACTTTTAATGATCGTGGTGTTGTAACCTGATTTGATCACGAAGAAAAGAGACCGACTAAAAAGTCGGTCCCTTTTTTTGTTTATTAACTATGAAGCTAGTTATATGTCTCCAGACTGAATCCAAACGTGTCGTATACACATATAATATACGTTTGCCGAAATTATAGTTTGACACGCTTAGTTATGTGAATGAAAAGATGAGTGACACGAGTGCATGAACCAAAGCTGAACTGATTTCGGATGCAGTTAATGAAATGGGTCATATGTTAGGCTTAATGCATTCTGATGATCAGAAGCGTGTTCTCTGGTATGAGATAAAAGATCAAGCTTTACAAAAACAAGATGCGCTTGGTGTAATTTTGGCCTCCGAATTACCAGCTGTCCTGGATAGCACAGCTGTCGGGCGACCACAGTATGTCGCACCTGTAGCAACGGCTTAATTTGATTTCTTTCCATAGGAAACATTTTCTTAAGAATCCATTACGACTACAAGTTCACCCCCGTTATCATTTGTATAACGGGGGTGAATTTGCTACTGTTAAGACCAATTTGAATTAACCATAAAATTTTGAAAACGAGGGCAATTTGATGAGCTTTCTAGAGTTGAAGGACATTCACAAATCGTACTACGTGAATAAAGAACCGTTTCCGGTTTTAAAGGGAATTAGTCTTAAGTTTGAACGGGGAGAGTTTGTTTCCATCCTAGGTGAATCTGGTGGTGGGAAATCCACGTTGATGAATATTATCGGTGGTCTTGATCACAACTACGAGGGTGATGTGTTACTAAACGGCAAGTCCATGCATTCCGCGAAGGAACAAGCAATGGATGCGTACCGCCGGCAAACAATTGGATTCATTTTCCAAAGTTTCAATCTGATTAGCCACTTAACGCTGCTGGACAACGTTATGGTCAGTTTGGAAATGACCAACATGACTCATCACGAACAAGTGGAACGTGCCACTAGCTTATTGAAGCAAGTTGGCCTGGAAGATCACATTCATAAGTATCCTAACCAGATTTCTGGTGGACAGAAGCAGCGTGTGGCGATCGCGCGTGCGTTGGCCTCAGACCCGGACGTTATCATTGCCGATGAACCAACTGGTGCGTTGGATTCTCAGAACACCAAAGAAATTCTCGAGTTGATGGATGGCATTGCTGAAAGTGGCAAGTTGGTCATCTGTGTCACGCATAGTCAGGATGTGGCCAACCATGGGACGCGAATCGTTCACATGGAAGATGGGAAGATTAATGAAGATCGTGAGTTGAAAGATCCTTTCCCAATCGAAGGCAGACAGTTGTCAACGAAGACAAAGCACCTGAGTTTCCGTTCAACGTTGAAAATGAGTTTGCAACATATGCGGTACAACACGAAGCGTAACTTACTTATTGTGTTTGGCGGTTCCATCGGGATTTTCAGTGTTATCTTGATGCTTGCGCTTGGTAACGGGGTTAAGGGGTACATGAATAACCAAATCATGGACCAAATTAATCCGACAACCATTCAAGTCGCGCAAAAGACTGACAAACAGACGGCGGAAGCAGTTGAGATGAAACCGTCTGACCGTGACCGTTTGGCGAAGGTCAAAGGTGTAAAGGAAGCTGTTCTTGGCACCTACGTTCCAAACGGTGTCCAGGTCGATTACAATGGCAAGACGCAGCAAATTCAGCAATTCCAAACTTGGAATAAGACTGAAAAAGAAAGTGACATCAAGACCGGTTCCAAACCCGGTGATAAGGAAATCTTACTGACCAAACGGAATGCGAAGAAGATCAGCAAAGATTACAAGTCGCTAGTAGGTAAGACAGTGACATTGAGTGTGACTGCGATGGATGATAACAATCAGCCCGTGGCGATGACCCAAAAGCTCAAAGTTTCAGGGATTATCAACTCTGGTACTGACGCAATGTCGTTTGACACCTTAAAGTCGATGTATGCTGCCAAAGGTGCTAAATTACGTGCTAATTTTGTCGCTGTTTCAACCAAGGACGTGCAAACAACCAAGACTGTTCAGAATAAGATCAAATCCTTAAAGACAAATGGTAAGGCAGCGTACGCAATTACTGGTGTCGGGTCTATTCTTGATACGTTGAACACGTACATTTCGCTGGCATTCTATGTATTAGCTGGGATTGCGGCCATTTCACTGCTAGTTTCAGCAATCATGATCATTGTGGTTCTGTACATCAGTGTGTCCGAACGAACTAAAGAAATCGGTGTTTTACGGGCCCTCGGTGTTCGTCGTCGAGACATTCGTAACCTGTTTGTTTCCGAGGCATTCTTCATCGGTTTGTTCAGTGCCATCTTAGGAATTGTGCTGGCTTGGGTTGTTCAATTATTGATCAACCACGGTATTAATGGTCTGATTCACTACAGCATCATTCAGATGACACCTGGCTACATTATCTTCGGATTACTGGCAAGCATCATCATCAGTTTATTAGCAGCTCTAGCACCATCACATCAGGCTGCTAAACTGGATCCAATTGAATCGTTGGCGGTGGAATAGTGAGCATGACATTCTCCGTTTAGAATTTGAACAACAATTGAAAAATCCTCGTGTGGACGAAATTTTGTCCATATGAGGATTTTTTGGTGTGTCCAAGTCGCTAGGGTGTGGAGCGCGTTTTGGAAGTGACTAGGCGATGGATTTGAACTTACTAAAAGTTACTATTTTTTGATGAAATCGCTATCATTTCCCTTGAAACGCCGTACAATAAACTTTGAGGTGATAACATGCGTTATTTAGCTAGTCCAAGCACGGACATTCGAGAAAATTTGGCGATTGAAACATATTTAATGGAGCACGCTAATTTAGATGAACCAATTTTATATTTCTACATTAATTCTCCATGTATTATTGTCGGTCGATACCAAAACGTGCTTGAAGAAATCAATCAAGATTACGTTGACCAACACCATATTATTTTGACACGTCGAACTTCTGGTGGCGGTGCTGTTTATGACGATCTTGGAAATGTTAGTTTCAGCTTTATTACTAAGGATGACGGGGATGCAGTGGGCAATTTCAAACGGTTTACGGATCCTGTCATTAAAGCGTTGCACGAGATGGGTGCGACGGGCGCTGCAATGACTGGTCGTAACGATCTTACAATCGACGGCAAGAAGTTTTCTGGTAATGCGATGCACGTTGAGAAGGAACGGATGTTTTCGCATGGTACCTTGATGTATGACGTCGATCAATCTGTGCTAACTAAGGCTTTAAACGTGCCAGCTGATAAGATTGCATCGAAGGGTATTAAATCGGTTCGTAGTCGCGTTACCAATCTGAAACCACACTTTGCGCCAGCCTATCAAAACCTGACCATTGAAGAATTCAGGGATGCATTAGCAAAGAAAATTTTAAACATTACAAACATTGAAGATGCAAATGCGTATGTAATAGATGATGAGGCATTGGCCGGTGTTCACGATTTGGAACAACGTTACTTTAAGAACTGGGACTGGATTTATGGCAAGTCACCAGCGTTTAATGTTAAACGACGTGAGCACTTTGCGGCAGGAACGGTGGAATTCTCGCTGAACGTAGATGAGGGTCACATCAAGGATATTCAGATTACTGGCGACTTCTTTGGCCAGGCAGATATTAAAGATGTTGAAAACCGTCTGATTGGGACTAAGTACGAGTTAAACGCGGTGAAACAAGTCTTCGACAGCATGGATGTCTCAAAATACTTCGGGAAAGTTACCAAAAATGAATTGGTTGATTTGTTGATGAGACAGGGCGCTTAGGGCAACGGATACTAAAAAAATTTATGGTTCTAAATAGACTAGCCTTTAAAAGAACAAAAGCCATTTGAATTACGTATGTTGATAATGATCATAGATTTAAAACTAATAAGAATTGGGAAAATCGAATGATCAATTAACAACGTAAGGTGGTGTCTAATGATAGCATGTGTGCTATCATTGTAAATGAATGATAAACTATACTTTAAATTCGGCCATGAATTTAAAAGCTTTTTGGACAATCTTCCCAAAAAGGATCGAGCTAAAATGGTTAGAACCATTCAGGCTATATCACGATTGGGATTGCAAATTGCCATTCGTCAACGTTATGTAAAAAAATTAAAGACTAATCTGTATGAAATTCGGTCAATTCAGGGCAATAATATTCAGCGAGGTATATATTTTCACCTTGAGGAGTCTAACTATTTTATTACTCACGGATTTACAAAAAAGACAGATAAAACACCACAGCGTGAGATTGATCATGCCAAGTCAATTCGGGATGGGAAGATTCGGAGGCACAGAAATGAAGAAAAGTTATGATTTAGATGAGTATGTTGCTGGTCAGCTAAAAGATCCCGAATTCAAGCGTGAGTATGATAAGGCTGATCGAGAAATTGTTGCCGCGTTGGCTGTTAAAAACTTACGAGAAGAAATGGGGATTTCTCAACGTGAATTGGCACAAGTGTCTGGGACAGCGCAATCTACAATTGTTAGAATCGAAAATGGCAATTTGGATTTAAAATTGTCGACACTTCAAAAAATTGCACAGAGTGTTGGAAAAGAATTGGAAATTAGACTCGTTTAGTTGAACCTGTTTCAAATAAAAAAGTATCCCCTTCATACCGTGATGAGGATACTTTTTTATGCTTATTGCCACAATAATTTATCACCGTACTCGCGGCTTAGATTTTCTCGAATGATTCGTGTTAGCCGTGTAGTGGTGGGCGCTTGTGCAAGTGATTTGTTCACGGCCAGACATAAGGTTCGATAATGTGGTTCATCAAATGGATAGATATTAATGTTCCCAGAAATTCGTTTGAGCGCCAAATCGGGCAAAACACCAAACCCTAGGCCCGCCTCCACCATTGAAATGATTGAGGCGTCATCGATGGAGTAGCTTAGTGAATTGGGTGTGACGTTGTATCGGTCCAGCGTCAACTTAGTATCGCGATCGTAGTCAGAGTGTTGAAGGATAAACGTTTTATCCGCTACATCAGCGCTGGTCATGACGTGGCCATTTTTAGGCACAAAGTCCGTTGGCGTCAAACAGTACACTTCGTCCTTGATGAGGGGATGAATCACGATGTTCTCGTCGAGTGGCAGCGCCGAAAAACCCATGTCCAAGGTTCCCAAACGCACGCGCTCTGCAATATCGTTAAAGTTTCCTTGATAAACGGTGATGTTGATATCTGGATATTGTTGGCGAAACTCGCGAATGATGCTGGGCAGCCAATTAAGCAGTACAGATGAGAACGCACCAATCCGGATTGTCCCGTGTGTCAATCCGTTAATGTTGGCCGCTTCTTGTGCTAACCGTTGTTCAGAATTGAGAATGTCTTGAATGATTGGATAGACGGTATTCCCATCAGCAGTGAGCGTAACCCCTGTGCGACTACGAATAAACAGTGGAAAGCCAAGTTGCGTTTCCAACTGACTGATTGAATGGCTGACTGCACTTGGTGTGATGTTAAGTGTTTCGGCGGCAGCAATGAATGTATGCTTATCGACCACGGTGGCAAACACCTGATAGGCAAAGGATGAAGTGGCCATGAACGTAACCTCGTTTGAATGAATTATGTTGAGTGTAGCAGGAAGCAGCGCAAACAAAAAGCCCCGGGAGAAAATTTCCCAGGGCCTTTCTTACTGCATCAGTCCGGATCAAGACTGTTTTACGCTAGAAGCGTGCGACACTCTCATCGTGGGCTGATGCCTTAAGATTATTTCCAATGGTCAAAAGACATCACCCCCTTTCATTTAATGATAATAGACTAACGCGATCTGGCATGTTAGTCAATTGATAAAACTTGGTGGAGAACTTTGCCCACTATCAAGCTATTTCGAGGGCTTTTCGCGGTGTAAAAGGAAAGCAGGTCGTAAACTACTCTCAAGAAAACGGTTGAGGTCTAGTGGTACTTGGGTGTTTGATCGTCGCAGTCAAGTTAAGTTCAACTTTTACAACGTGTCAGAAAATGAAGTGAAATCGCTTAGGAGCGGACTTTGTGTTCGATATTCACAGCGTAGAAGGAAAGTGAGACCATTGCCACAATAAAATGATCGACCATAACAGGGTGTTGCTTACACCTTCGCTAGACCAAAAAAACGTTTTCCCACCCAAAGGGGCCTGTCATCATGTGGCAGGTCCTTTTTTTCTTCTCTCATTTTCAGTATTGGAAATTCCGAATAATGTTGCGACATCCGGTTGTTTTCAAAAACATTAGGCGCAGCTGATTCTTGGCTAAGAATAGAATGCCAATAAAGCCGGCATATCAATAGGTGAAACGTTGTACTAAGTTAGAAAATAATTAAAATCATAAAAATGGCGTTCCGTTCGGAAATTGCTTTCAGTAAACGTTTTCATTCGTTTTCAATATTCACGTAACCGCTCTAAAAATTAAAAAGAAGCTTCACTGGAGGAATCAATGTTTACACCTAGCCCGATTAACGGTACTATTAATTGGTCAGGGAAGGCGGACTGTACCTTTCCGTTTGCGGAGGCGTTTTCAACCAAGCCATTATTTCGTGAAAATTATTCTAAAGTCCGCTTTTCAACTGAAGGAGGGGTGAGGTTTTCGACATCGAGATGTGCGTCGAATAATCGATGCATAACGCTGAGTGGCTCAAATGGGAGCATTTGGGCTGAAACATACCATCATTTTGGAAAGAAGGACATATGTTATGTATTTAGTTGTTAACATCATTGGTGTTATCGTCTACTTGGCGATTGCTTGGGCACTGTCCAAGAACCGTTCGAAGATTAAGTGGCGTTCTGTTGGCATCATGGTTGTCTTAAACTTAGTTATTGCCTGGTTATTAACCAGTTTCGCCGGTGGCCGTGCCGTTGTTAAAGGTGCTGCTGATGGATTTAACTGGTTGGTGCAAGTTGCCTACAAAGGGATCAACTTCGCATTGCCTAACTGGGTTGGTGCTACGGGTACCCACCCAGCACCAGTTAACTTCATTACCAGTGCTTTGCTACCAATTCTGTTGATTGTGCCATTATTCGATATCCTGACATACATTGGTGTATTGCCATGGATCATCAAATGGATCGGTCGCGGTTTAAGCTTTATCACTGGTCAACCAAAGTTCGAATCATTCTTCGCCGTTGAAATGATGTTCTTAGGTAACACTGAAGCGCTTGCCGTTTCTAAGTTACAATTGACCACCATGAAGGCTGAACGTGATGTTACTTTGGCAATGATGTCAATGAGTTGTGTTACGGCTTCAATTCTGGGTGCTTACACGCAAATGGTTCCTGGTCAATTTGTTTTGACTGCCGTTCCTTTGAACTGTATCAACGCTTTGATCGTAACCAACATGTTGAACCCTGTAGAAGTTGACCCTGAAGAAGACACGATTGCTAAAATCGGTAACGTTGGTGACGAAGGCGGCGAAAGTGAAGCAGCTGCCGAAGAAACTGGCGCTGTTGAATCAAACGGCAAACGTCAACCATTCTTCTCATTCTTGGGTGACTCCATCTTAGGTGCCGGTACTTTGGTTCTGATTATCACTGCCAATGTTATCGCCTTTGTTGCCTTAGCTGGTTTGATCGATAAGTTACTTGGCTTGATCTGGAAGCCATTGTCATTGGAAAGTATCCTTGGTGTTATCATGTTCATCCCAGCTTGGTTGATGGGATTGCCTGTTGATAAAGCTTGGGACTTCTCTCAATTGATGGGTCTGAAGTTAGTAACGAACGAATTCGTTGTTATGGGTGAAATCACTGGTAAGATTCAAAATTATGCACCTCACTACCGCGCTATCTTGACTGTCTTCTTAACTTCCTTCGCTAACTTTGGGACTACTGGTATGATTATCGGTGCCTTCAAAGGTATGGTTGGTAAAGATAAGAACGACATGATTTCTAGCAACGTTGGTTACATGTTACTTTCAGGTATCTTAGTTTCACTACTCTCAGCTGGTATGGTTGGTTTATTCGTTTGGTAATAAGCCCCATTTACTCGATTTAGAAAACTTCATTTTCTCAAATATCAAAAGACGCCTCTGTGGCGCCTTTTTTGTTACTATCAAATTTTTAAGAAAGAATTTACTGCTCCGCTTAAAGTTGACGTGAGCATGTCAGTAAAGCAAGTGTTTCAGGCAACATGGAGAGTGAGTGAAGTCGATAGTGGACAGAGTTTCGTTGTCGCAATCGTTAGTGGCAGGGGGTGTGCCACTTAGGATTGCAGGATGACTTGACCTGGTTTTAGGAGCTCAAAATCAAAGCTCGAGACCGCTTTTGGAGCTTGAGCCGGTCCCATGAAACGGCATCCACTGTCGACGGAACGGAATCTTAAATCCAAATTATTCTTGTCACTCATATCAATGTCCAGCAAACATTACGCAACTTGTTTATGAATTTACCAAGTCTAAGCACGTGAAACCCAAATCATCGCCGGTCAGCGTTAAGCTTACCTATGAAGATGACAAGGAGGGATGCAACAATGACGATTTTTGATCACAATGGGCTGGTAACCAGTCAAATTTTAATTGTGCCACTGTTGCTTTTCTTTTCTTTGCTTGTCATAAACGACGTTCGCCATCATCGACTAAAGTTTGTTCGAGTGCTTTTTCAGGCCGTTTTATGTGTTTATCTATGGGCAGTTTTTGACATGACGCTGTTTCCGATTAATATTAGTCGCAATATTGGCACACTGGCAGCTAGTGGTTACACCTTTCAAGGGGCCATCGATGTTCATCCGTTAGCGATGTGGTATAACTGGCGCCAGCCAACGGTTCTGTATCAATTAGCTGGTAACGGCTTGATGTTAGTGCCACTGACTTTACTGTGCGGCGGATTATCTGCCAAGCTACGCCCAGTCTGGCGAGCAATTGGACTGGCGTTTGGTACATCACTTTTTATCGAAACATCTCAACTTGTCATGAATTACTTTAATTTCGGTGAGCGCACGTTTGATCTGAATGATCTGCTTTTAAACACGCTAGGTGGATTACTTGGGTGGATTCTACTCAAGGTTGGGCTAGCGATTTGGCAACGAACCTAAGATGAAACGTAATCAAAATGAGATATGAATTTACAACCGCGACCTTGCGCAGGCAACTGGGTTAAAACCTTGTTGACATCGCTGGGCGCGGTTGTTTTATTGCCTTTTTTTCGGTAAAATGTGTAAGTACGTGAAACACACTGTTGTTTCACATTAAAGGAGTTTTTATGAACCCAGAACAGTTTAAGACTGCCCTAGCTGATCACGGGATTACCTTAACAGATCAGCAACGGGATGCTTTTGATCAGTATTTTAATTTACTAGTCGAAACCAATAAAAAATTTAATTTAACCACGATTACGGCTGAGTCAGACGTTTATCTCAAGCACTTTTATGACTCTATCACAGTCGCATTGTTTGTGCCGGAGTTGCAAACGCAATCTGTAACTTTATGTGACGTCGGTGCGGGTGCTGGTTTTCCATCGATTCCGCTGAAAATCTTGTTCCCACAGTTGAAGGTCACCATTGTTGATTCGTTGAACAAACGGATTAACTTTTTGCAAGAATTAGTGACCACTTTGGGATTACGTGACGTCACGTTGGTCCATGATCGTGCAGAGACGTTTGGTGCAAGAAAGTCACCGCAACGCGAGCAATTTGACTACGTTACAGGTCGTGCGCTGGCTCGAATGAGTGTCATGAGTGAGTTGTGCTTACCGCTGGTTAAAGTTGGTGGACAAATGTTGGCCATGAAGGCTAGTGGGGCCAACGAAGAACTGACAGATGCAACGTATGCGATTCACACGCTTGGTGGGAAGGTTAGTCAAAGTCATCAGTTCGAGCTGCCAGTTTCTGGAGACCCACGGGAAATCATTGTTTTGGATAAGGTTCGGACCACACCTGGACGTTATCCACGTCGTCCCGGAACGCCAAACAAAGAACCGTTACACGCACACTAATGGTTGGTGAAAGGAAATTAACGGATGCCTTTTTCATTATTTGGGAATCGAAATAAAAGCGATGAAAAACCGCAACAGAAAATTGAACAGTTAGCGTTGACCGCCATTGAACCGAACCGTTTTCAACCACGGCAGGTGTTTGATGAACACGCTATTGCTGAGTTGGCTGAAACGATTAAGGCACATGGGTTGCTGCAACCGATTGTCGTTCGTGAATACGAGACCGGCAAGTATGAAATTATTGCTGGTGAACGTCGTTTTCGTGCGGTGACTTCGCTGAATTGGGAAACGATTCCAGCCATCGTTGAAAAGATGGACGATCATGAGACAGCTTCATTAGCGTTGATTGAAAACTTGCAACGTGAGGAATTGTCGGCTGTTGAAGAGGCTCAGGCCTATCAACAATTGATGGCGCTTAATGATGTTACTCAAACCCAACTGGCTAAGGGTGTCGGCAAGAGTCAATCGGCGGTTGCCAACAAATTGCGTTTGTTGAAGCTCAGTCAACCAGTCTTGGATGCTATCAGTGCCAAGAAGATTTCTGAGCGTCACGGGCGGGCACTGCTGCCGTTGAATGCTGATCAGCAGCGACACGTGTTAATGCAGATTGAAGATCGCGACATGAACGTTAAGGCTACTGAACGGCTGGTTTCAGAACTAACGACAGAAAAACCAGTCACACCACAGCGGCCAAAGAAACGGTTGCGAGGTTTAACGTCCGATACGCGTATCGCAGTTAATACGATTAAAGAGTCGGCCAAGATGATTCGTGACACTGGTTTATCTGTTCACGTGCATGAAGAAAACACAGATGACGGTTATCGCATCGTCATTGATTTACCAAAAGATGGTCATAGTAGCAGTAAGAATTAAGCAAAGGGATATGAGGAGTTAACGTTGATGGGATATGTAATTGCGCTCGCAAATCAAAAGGGTGGCGTTGGTAAAACAACAACTAGCGTCAACCTTGGTGCGTGCCTGGCTAATCAGGGTCAAAAGATTCTATTAGTCGACACAGATGCTCAGGGTAATGCAACGAGTGGGATTGGGATTCAAAAAGCTAACATTCAAAAGGATATTTATGACGTGTTGGTTAACGAAACCCCAATTTCGGAAGTGATTTTACCGACTAATCATCCAGGCATGGATATTGTACCCGCAACGATTCAGTTGTCCGGTGCTGAAATTGAACTGACCAACTTGATGGCTCGTGAAACACGGCTTAAGGATGCCCTTCAAGAGGTGCATGACGACTATGACTTTATCTTAATCGACTGCCCACCGTCACTTGGACTGCTTACAATTAACGCCTTTACGGCCAGCGACTCCATTTTGATTCCCGTTCAAAGTGAGTATTACGCTTTGGAAGGGCTTAGTCAGCTATTAAACACAATTAAACTGGTTCAGAAACACTTTAACCGCAGTTTGCGCATCGAAGGGGTATTACTAACCATGTTTGATGCCCGGACTAATTTAGGTGCTCAGGTTAACGCTGAAGTTCAAAAATACTTTGGTGATCGCGTCTATAAGACAATTATTCCGCGTAACGTTCGTTTGTCAGAAGCGCCTAGTCACGGACTCGCCATCATTGATTACGATCCGAAGTCACGAGGCGCCGAAGTTTATTCACAATTAGCAGAGGAGGTCCTCGAAGCGCATGGCAAGTAAGAAAACGACTGGAAAAGGCCTCGGCAAGGGAATTAACGCGTTGTTCGAGGAAAACGGGTTGGCGGACAGTCTCAATGATGTGACTGCCGAACAAGTCGAGGATGTTGCACTTTCAGACATTCGACCTAATCCGTATCAACCACGGCGCACGTTTGACCGTAAGGCGCTAAAAGAACTCGCAAGCTCAATTGAAAAATCAGGAGTCTTTCAACCAATCATTGTTCGACAACCTGATGAAAAATTAAATCGTTACGAAATCATTGCCGGTGAACGTCGTTTTCGGGCGTCCAAATTAGCGGGTAAGAGTAGTATCCCTGCCATCGTTCGGACTATGAACGAACAGGAAATGATGGAAGTTGCCGTGTTGGAAAACTTACAACGCGAGGATTTGACCCCGCTTGAAGAAGCTGAGGCCTACCAAACGTTGATGAGTAAGCTCAACCTGACGCAAGCTGAGGTATCAGCTCGTTTAGGTAAAAGCCGGCCTTACATTGCTAACTACATTCGTTTGCTCGGATTACCCGACGTCATTAAGAAAATGCTGGCAGATAACGAGTTATCAATGGGTCAAGCAAGAACATTGCTTGGTCTGAAAGATAAGCGTAAAGTGGTTGCGCTGGCACGCCGCGTCGTTAAGAACGGTATGACCGTGCGCGAGTTGGAAAAAGTGGTTGGTGAGATGAATGGTGACAAGCAAAAGGTTGCCAAAACACCGGTAAAGAAGTCTGCCTATGTGCGGGCTTCTGAGGATCAGCTACAAGAGAAGTTTGGTACGAAAGTCCAGATTTCAAACGCCAACAATGAGGGGCAAGGACACATCGAAATTGACTATATGTCAAATGATGATCTTAGCCGGATCTTAGATATTTTAGGCATCTCATTGGATTAACAGTTAACACGAAACAGCGGAGGTTAAGCGATGTACGACAAAGGCGACGTTGTTGAAATGAAAAAGCCACATCCGTGTGGCACTAATGAATGGGAAATTTTGCGTTTAGGCGCAGACATTAAGATTAAATGCCTCGGTTGTGGGCACATGATTATGATGCCACGGCGGGAGTTTGAAAAGAAACTCAAGAAGATTCTCCGCAAGGCATCGGCAGCCGAATAAACAAAGAAAGTGTGAAGGGTTAACATGGCTTTAACAGCAGGAATTGTTGGACTACCAAACGTTGGTAAGTCCACGCTTTTCAACGCAATTACCAAGGCGGGTGCCGAGATGGCAAACTACCCGTTCGCAACGATTGAACCAAACGTGGGGATGGTGGAAGTGCCTGATTCACGGCTTGACCGGATTCAAGAAATCGAACCGGCCGACAAGGTTGTGCCAACAACGTTTGAATTCACCGACATTGCTGGGATCGTTAAGGGTGCCAGTAAGGGTGAAGGACTTGGAAACAAGTTTCTTGAAAACATTCGCCAGGTTAATGCGATTGTTCACGTGGTCCGGGCCTTTGATGATGACAACATCACCAGTGTTACAGGCACGGTTGAACCATTGGAAGATATCGACACGATCAACACTGAGCTGATTATTGCTGACTTGGACGCTGTGAACAAGCGGTATGCCAAGGTTGAAAAGGCAGCTACGAACGCTAAGGAAAAGGATGCCATTGCTGAATATGGTGTGCTGAAGCGCATCAAACCTGTTTTGGAAGCCGGTAAATCCGTGCGGACGTTGGACTTTGACAAGGATGAACAGAAAATTGTCAACGGCTTGTTCTTATTAACATCCAAACCAGTTCTGTACGTGGCCAACATTGCTGAAGATGACATGGCTGACCCGGAAGCTTCTGAGTACGTTAAGCAGATTGAAAAGTTTGCAGCAACAGAAGGTAGTGGTGTGGTTGCTGTTTCGGCGAAGACTGAAGAAGAAATTGCCGAAATGGACGATGAAGATAAGCCAGAATTCCTTGAAGCTGAAGGTGTTGACGAACCGGGTTTAAACAAGCTGATTCGTGCTTCATACAAACTTCTCGGTTTGGAAACCTTCTTTACCGCTGGTGGTAAGGAGACACGTGCTTGGACTTATCGTGCTGGTACAAAGGCACCACAAGCTGCTGGAATTATTCACTCTGACTTCGAACGTGGGTTTATCCGTGCTGAAGTTATGTCCTTTAACGATTTAGACAGTCTCGGCAGTGTCCAAAAAGTCCGTGAGGCTGGTAAGTTACGGCTTGAAGGTAAGGACTACGTCATGCAAGACGGCGACATCGTTGAATTCCGGTTCAACGTTTAGAAATTGACACATAAGGAGATTTATTGTGACTGAAGAAAATCGCGAACGTAACGCGGGCGTTAAACAAGAGCACCATGGTCAAATCCGTACTGACTCAACTCGATTTAATGATCAAGGGTTGACCAAACGTAACGAAGAATTCATGTACCAGTTAAACAAGATCTTAGATCAACGTGATTACACTGGCGAACAGCGTAACGTTAAAGTGGATGACACGTTAAATAAGTTGAAGGAGGGCCAAAAGACTGGTCAAACGGCTAAACAACTGTTTGGTACACCAACGGCCCACGCCGATGAACTGATTAATGGGCCTGCCAAGAACACGAATGGTGACGGCGCTGAACCAGCAGGATTCTGGCCAACTGCCGCTGATAGTGCACTGAGTATCTTGGCCATTTTCACGGCGATGTACGGAATCTTAGGCTTCTTCTCCAAACAACCAGCACAACAATCTGGTCAAATGGGTATTGTCGGCATTCTGATCGTGTCAATTGTCTTTGGTCTGGGATGGTCATGGTTAACGCCAATGCTAAACCCAACTGACCGGCGCAAACGTTTGCCATTATGGCGGATTTTGTTAGCGATGGCAGGGTTATTGGTACTGATTCTGGTTCTCTTCATGGGTGTCAGTTTGTTACCAGCAGTCGTTAACCCAATCTTGCCAGCATGGTTGTACATCTTGTTGGCCTTGGCTGCATTCGGTGCTGATTTATGGCTCCGTCGCCGTTTCAACATCATTGGTGGGATGTTTGCTAACCCTAACAATGCGCGGAACAGACAGAATCAACGTAAGTAACATTGGAAACTCTAAAGCTGCCATAAGTATGGTGGCTTTTTCCTTTGCTCTTTCTTAATTTGTCCCAGCCGTCAATGTCTAGTAGAATAGACCACAGGTATTTCGCTCCGTAATCGACATGATTGCGTTGAGCACACCACGTGTTCCAATAATGGAGGAAAATGTCGATGAAGATTTTAGTGGTTGACGACGACAAAGAAATCGCACAGTTATTAGAAATTTACATTAAAAATGAAGGTTACGAACCGATCTCAGCGTATACCGGTAAGGATGCTTTAACAAAGCTGAATACCAATCCTGATATTGGCTTGATGATTTTGGACATCATGATGCCTGAAATGAACGGGATTGAAGTGGTTAAACAAGTTCGTAAGGACTCACAAATTCCGATCTTGATTCTATCGGCTAAAACTGGTGACATGGACAAGATTCAGGGATTAATCTCTGGTGCTGACGACTACGTTACTAAGCCGTTCAACCCACTTGAAGTGATGGCCCGAGTAAAGTCATTGTTACGTCGGTCTGAAGATCACGTTACCAGTGACACACCTGACGTCTTAGACATTGGACCATTGACCATCAACAAAGACTCACACGAAGTCAAAACGATTGATGGGCAAACGATTCAATTGACAGCTTTGGAATTTGGTATTTTATACCTGTTGGCGAGTCATCCAAACCGTGTTTTCTCAGCTGATGATATCTTTGAACGTGTTTGGCAACAAGAATCCGTTGTGTCCGCCAAAACGGTTATGGTACACGTGAGTCATTTACGTGACAAGATTGAAGAAGCAACTAACGGTGAGAAAGTCATCGAAACCGTTTGGGGCGTTGGTTACAAGATTGAGGCACACTAATGATGAAACTAACTCCACGCGAAAAGTGGTCGTTAATTTTTGAAGGGGTAGTAACCATTGTGTTGCTGCTCCTTTTAAATCTATCGCTGGTTGTGATTTTGAACGATCTGTTGCACTCTAATCCGGGAATTGCCGGTGGGGTGTACATGATCAAACGGTCACTGGTGATTGGTGGACGGTACATTTGGAGCTATCAAAATATTTTTATTGCAGTCATGATTCTTATCGACTGTGCTGTTTTGTATTGGCGGTTAATCAGACGCTACCATCTTTATCAGATGAATCACATCATCGACGAATTGCACTACATTTCAGACGGTCACTTGGAGCATCGTATTTCATTCAAACTGAATCATCGTTTGCAACGAGTTGTGGATTCGGTCAACTCATTGGTTGATTCCGCCACGCAGTCGATGAATGATGAGCGCCAGGCAGAACGTTCGAAGGATGAATTGATTACAAACGTCAGTCATGATATTCGGACACCGTTAACTTCCATTATTGGCTACTTGGGCTTGATTGAGAATAATCAGTACCAAACGGACGAAGATTTGGTCAAATACTCTCATATTGCCTATTTGAAGGCCACTCAGATGAAATCGTTGGTGGAAGATCTGTTTGAGTACCTGAAAATGCGCGGTACTGAAGCTGAGTTGACCATTAATGAAATCAACTTCAGTCAAATGCTCGAACAGTTAGCTGCCAGTTACGAACTAGAAGCGAGTCGGAAACAACTAACAATTACGTCAACGACTGTTCCTGATAACATTATGATGGAAGCTGATGCTGAGAAGTTGGGACGGGTGTTCAATAACCTGATTTCAAACGCGCTTAAATATGGTGAGAACGCTACGTTTATCGAACTGAATGCCAAGCTAAAGGGCAGTGAAGTCATTGTGCGTGTTTCCAACGATGGTCGTGAAATTCCAACGGCGGCGTTAAATCAGCTGTTTGAACGTTTCTACCGTGTTGAAGAATCACGTTCGAAGGAAACTGGCGGGACTGGACTAGGCCTGGCCATTGCGCAGAGTATCGTTGAGCGTCATGGTGGCTATATTTTTGCTGAGTCCGATGAAAACCTCACGAGTTTTGTGATCCACTTACCGATTCATCACGATCAGCCATTGCAACAGCCATAAATAATAGATGTTATATAGAAGAGATAATCCGTTTCAAACGAAAAAATTCGTTTCGAAACGGATTTTTTTGTGCTTTTAGAATGCCGTGGAACTGCACTGTTAAGCGTTATCAACGAGGTGGAATAATTAAGAAAACGTTTTAGTGCACTGATAAATGGTTGAGGTTTGTTAACAATCGGTGTATATTGTGGACTTGTAATGTCCGCAATGAAATGTTTATTTTTTGTGGGCATGGTCGTATAAAAAAGTTTGTATGTAACTTAGAATTACGAGAGAAAAAGAGGTGGCACCACGTGAAGATGATTGCGAATGAATGGAAATTTATTGGAAAGAATCGGTTAATTCTGATTTCCGTTCTTGCTATTATGATTATTCCATTCTTGTACAGTATTTTCTTCTTAAAGTCTGTTTGGAACCCATATGGGGAAACACAGCATTTGCCTGTTGCCGTTGTTAACAATGACCAACCGGTAAAGTATCAAGGCCAGACGATGAACGTCGGGGATCAAGCAATTAAATCCTTGAAGAAGGATCATCAGCTTGGTTGGCGGTTTGTTTCTGAAAAGAAGGCTAAACAAGGGTTAAAGGACAAAAAGTACTACACGATTGTTACTTTCCCAAAGGACACATCTAAAAATGCTGCGTCCGTGCTGAGCAAGAACCCTAAAAAGATGGATATCCAATACGAAACCAATGGATCGTTAAACTACATTGGTGAAGTTATCAGTCAAATTGGTGCCACCGGGTTAAACGAAAAGATTCGTCAAACAATCATCAAGGCTTATGCCGACGCAACTTTCCAACAAGTTAAAAAGGTTGGGAAGGGGATGAATACCGCAGCTAAGGGTGCTAAGACCTTATCTAAGGGTCAAAAGACACTTGGTACTGGTATCGATACCTACACGGCTTACGTGAGCCAGGTGAACGATGGTGTCCAGACCATGAAGATGAGTGTTGGACCATTATCATCTGGTGTTGGTAAGTTGGCTGATGGTGGTAAGACACTGAACAATGGTTTACAGACGTTGAACGGCAGTACTGGTCAATTGGCTGGTGGTGTTAATCAGTTAGCTAATGGATCAAATCAGCTTGTGTCCGGTTCGGGTCAGGTTGCATCAGGGGTTCGTTCGTACACTGGAGCAGTTGGTACCTTGAACTCAGGTATCCAAACATTAAATGGTCAAACAGGCGCTCTTGCTGGCGGTGTTGGTCAATTGGCCAATGGTGGTAATACACTTAATAGTGGACTTCAAACACTAAATGGTAAGACATCTGCAATAGCTGGTGGCGTCGGTCAATTAACCAGTGGTAGCAATGCATTAAATAATGGTCTGCAGACGTTGAACGGTAAAACTGCGGACTTAGCGAATGGTGCTAGCCAGCTTTCAAGCGGTGCTAACCAAGTTAATAATGGTGTTCAGCAATATACGAATGCGGTATCTCAACTAAATACTGGATTGAGTCAAATTTCTCAAAACAATGGTAGTATCACAGCTGGACTCAATAATATTAAGAATTCTTCTGCAGAGTTGTCAGAATTGCCAACAATGTTGACGGCTATGCAGGCCGTTCACGACCAAACACCTGGCTTGCAAAAGAATATGCAAGATTTGCAGTCACAAATGGGTGCTCTAGATAAACTGTCAGAGTTACAGAAGAGTCTTGCCGGCATGAATTTAGACGGAGTCAATACGGATGCAGCAACTAAGGGTTTGCAAGCTGCTCAGGACAATGCGGGCGCCGCTAATAGTTCTTTTGATAAAATTGCTGCCGATATTAATGGTACTAATCTAAGTGATGCAGATAAACAGACTGCAATCAATGCAGTTCAAGGTGACATTGCTGCAGGGAAAAAGTCTGCGTTGACGGCTCAGGCCGCGGCAAAAGGTGTCAGCGATGGTTTAGGCGGCATGACTGCTACGTTAGCTCAAATCAAGCCGGCCTTGTCTCAACTGAGTGGTTTTGATGCTGCTTCGTTAAGCAGCACTGCGAATTCAACTTTCGCTCAGGCCAATACGCTGTTGAATACAGCAGGATCGTTAACTTCACAGGATACAATTAATAAGTTGAAAAACCTGGCCGCACAAACGGCCGACATGTCAAAGCAATTAGATGGTATTCAAACTTACGTTGATAGCGTTGGAAAAGCTTCTGCAGGTGCATCACAGTTAAACAGTCAATCTGGTGCCTTGGTTTCCGGTACGTCACAGCTATCAAATGGTTTGACACAATTGAACGGTCAGGTTCCGGCATTGACGGGTGGTATTAGCCAGCTAGCCGATGGATCACAAAAGCTTAATGGTGGTTTAGGTCAATTGAACGGACAGATTCCTGCGTTGACAGGTGGTGTCAGTCAATTGGCTAACGGTTCGCAACAGCTTGCCGGTGGATTGAACCAGTTGAATGGTTCTGTTCCTGCACTGACTAACGATGTTGCACAGCTTGCTAATGGTTCATCACAAATTGCTGGTAACTCTGCCGCATTGGTTTCTGGCGCTGATCAAGTTAGTGCTGGTAACAGTCAATTGAACGGCGGTATCGGTCAGTTGAACGCTCAGGTACCTCAATTAGTCAGTGGCGTTCAACAATTAGCAAATGGTTCTTACCAGCTTTCTGGTGGTTTGGATCAATTGAATAGTCAAATTCCAGCCTTAACAGATGGTGTTAACCAGCTTGCTGATGGTACTTCTCAACTGAACAGTAACTCTCCTGCCTTGAAAGACGGCACGAAGAAGCTGGTTACTGGTTCTGTTAAACTATCAGACGCACTTGGTAAAGGTGCTGATCAAGTTAATGCAATGCCATTAACTTCTAAGACTTCTGACATGTTTAGTGCACCAACTAAGTTGACACACAAGAGTTACAGTAAGGTTGCCAACTACGGTCACGCATTGGCACCATACGTGCTTTCAGTTGCCTTGTATGTTGGGGCAATCGTTTTCAACTTTGCCTACCCAATTCGGAAGGTTTCGATGTCTGGGCAAAGCGCAACGGCTTGGTTCTTCAGTAAGACCACGATTGGTTTAGTTGTTGCTGTGGTTCAAGCAGTTGCTGAAACTGGTTTGATGATGTTATTCGGCTTGTCAGCTGATCATCCTGGTCAGATGTTTGCCGTTTCAATTAGTTTCTCGATAGCGTCGATGTTCCTAGTCATGTTCCTATCCATGTTACTGGATAACCCTGGTCGTTTCATCGCTATGGTTCTTCTGATGTTGCAACTTGGTGGTTCAGGCGGTACATTCCCAATGCAAGTAACAAACGGCTTCTACAATGCCATTCATCCATACTTGCCGATGACATACTCAATTCTTGGCTTACGTCAGGGATTAACGTCCGGTTTGGGTAATGACACGGTTACACAGGCAGTTGGCTTGTTACTGCTGATGGCAGTGATCTTCGCAGTCCTGTTATGGTTGTCGATGTTGTTATTGCAACGCATGCATCTACAAGGCTTCTCACAGCTTGATGATAATCAGAAGTTACAAGATGTTGAAAAATAGTTTTTAATAAAGAGTCGTCACGGCCAAACTTGGCTGTGACGGCTTTTTTGATGGTTTAATTCGAAAAATGATGAGTAATAATTCTCGTAATAAAAATAAATAAGGGTTCGTTTATGCAATAATTTGATTGTGCGTGATATACTTTAAATATAAATTAATCCCATTGACTATAAATGTCATATAAAAATAAATGTTTAATCGATTGACGGGATTGACATTAAACCATTCTTATTAAAAATGGTTGCGCAAGTTACGGATATATTAGGAGAAATCAAATGCAGAATGAGCAACAACTTGAAATGGTGATTACAATGATGTCAGAAGGCTATTTGGCGAGTTTTCGTTCGATAGAGAAAACGTTAAAGCGAGTTGCCAAAAAATTCGGGCTAGGGTGGAGCAGCCTTTCCATTTTAAACCAGATCGCCAATGATTCGAGTGTCACTACGGCTGACCTGATTCAGCGGAACCATATCTCTAAGGGGGCTATTTCACTTCAAATTACTGAGTTACTCAACCGTAATTTGATCAAAATTAGCGAAGACGAAAATGATCGGCGGCGCCATCGAATTGAACTAACCAAACGTGGGGAAAAGTTGGCTGATCGGGTACATACTCAAGCTACAGAAATTGCGCAGAGTATTTTGGATAATATGCCACTGAATGAAATGCAAAGGCTGCATCAAAACTTTGCTACGTTTGCAGAAACATTAAGTAATACACCGATTAAATAGTCAATCTTGAAAGCTATGTATAGCGAAAAAACGCAGACAGTTCTGCGTTTTTTATTTTGACGTAAAAAATATTAGCCATTCCTTTAATGATTGCATCGAGTAAACTATTAATGGCACGAATCGTTATTTAATAGGGAGGGTCTCTTATGACATATAATGTACAGCCATTACGAACAACTACAGAAATTCAACAGTTTTTGCACGCGGTCAGCGTAGGAAGGTATAGTAAGCGGAATCGATTTCTAGTATTGCTGGGTATGAACACGGGACTGCGTATGAGTGATATCGTTCGTTTGCGAGTTGCTGATGTGAAGCAGATTTATAATTGTACAATTACGGAACAGAAAACGGGTAAAAAAAGATTGCTGTATTTGGCCAGCATTCGTGAAGAAGTGTTGACATATATTGATGGTTTGTCGGATAGCAATTATCTATTTATCAGTAACTATGGTCGACCACTACGGGTTAACTCAGTCTATAAAATATTTCAGAAGGCGGCCTTGCAGATGCATCGTCAGGACATTGGCACACATACCTTGCGGAAGACATTTGGCTACCATTACTATCAGCAAACACATGATATTGCGACGTTGATGATTTTGTTAAACCATTCAAGTGAGTCTGTTACCAAACGTTATTTGGGCATCGAAGAACTCGACATTCAGAATGCACTAAAGGGGTTTCGGCTAGGTAAATAAAAGTCACGACTCTAGCAAGAATCGTGACATAGCTCAACATATTCCACTAATAAAAGTATAACATACATTTATTAACAGGATGAACTATTAAAGTGGTGAATACTTTGTCCATCCTTTATATATCAACATTTTAAAAGTGTGATCATTTAGAATTTTTTTGTTAACGATATGTGCTATCACACATAATACCCTGCTGTATACAATCGGTCACTTTATTTAACTATCGTCTATGAATAACAAATTGCTGTTATACCAGCCTCTTGCTTGCTATATGTCACGATTCTTGCTATTTTAGTGAATTGCATTTAATTTATTGTGAATTGTGCAGCCCAAAAGTGTTCCCATCAACTAATAGGGTGGTGCCATTCGTGGACGTGCAAAAAGAAGAACGAAAGTTAGTCGTTGATATGATGACAGAGGGGTATCTATCGAGCTTCCGTCAGATTGAAAAGGTTCTTGGTCGAGTTTCAACTACGTTTGGTATTGGATGGAGCGGCCTATCGATATTGAATCAACTCGCTACAAATCCGAATGTGAACGTATCCGACATGGCAGCGAAAAACCATGTGACAAAGGGTGCAATTTCTATTCAAATTTCTGAATTGATGAAGGATGGCTTGATTGAGATGGCTGAAGATCCAAGTGATCGTCGTCATCACATCATAAAGCTGACCAAAAAAGGTCAAAAAATGGCTGATCGCGAAGTTGCCCAAGCAAAAGCCATGGCAGCGAAAGTCTTAAATAATATGGGTGAAGCAGAAATGATGCGGCTACATACTGACTTTGCTGCATTTGCTCATCTTCTTGAAGATACTAAACTTGAATAGTTTTTATGAGATAACAATATATCTGAATTTTTAAACATTTCAGATATATTGTTATCTTTTTTAACCGAACGTTCCATCTTTGTTAAATAAAAACGCTTTCATTTGTCTTGATGTTCGCCAATCTCCGTCTGCATGGTTACAAAGACATTTTAATCATGGTAAAATATACTCGCATTGTTTCGAGATATTCATTGAGTCTTACTTGTTTCTAAAGCGAACCGCTCAGTTTCATTCAAACGAACGGTGAGGGTTTAACTGAGCGTGCTTTAATGATGGAGGATGCATTTTGAAAAAGGAACCGGCGAACTGGCTGGCAGTGCTAAAAATTGCGATGCCGCTATGTTTAAGCTATATTCCCATTGGCTTGGCTTGTGGTGTGCTATTGCATGCGGGCGGTTTGAATACATGGTTGGTGGCACTTGTGTCATTGATCGTGTATTCAGGTGGTGCGCAATTTTTGATTGCCACCATGTTAACGATTCATGCACCAATTTCCCAGATTGTGATTATGCTGTTTTTCCTTGAATTACGGTATGCACTATTGGGTTCTAGTTTGTCACACTATCTCAAAAAGTCATCCCACAAATTTATTTTGGGTTTCGCGTTTTCACTAAACGACGAAAACTACGCGGTCAACTATTTGAAGTTTGCCACAGATAAATATTGGACACCAAGTAATGCCTTATTAGTTGAACACTATGCGTTGTACACATGGGCATTTTCAAACGTGGTTGGGAGTTTAATCGGGTCATCATTACACATTAACTTAGTGATTGTTGACTTTGCATTGACTGCTTTATTCTTGTTTATGGTTACGATGCAGGTTAAGCGCCGTTTAACGCTGTTGACAGCCATTTTAGCGGGTGCGCTGTCTGCTTTCTTCTGTGTTGCGTTAAAGAGTACTTTAGGGATTGTGATTGCGACCTTGCTCGCCTCGACGGCCGGTTTCTTGGCTGATCGGGTGATTCGTTCGATGGCACCGGGCAGTTCCTTACTGTACAAGGTTCGTGGTCCTTCGGGAACGCGCGAGACGATTAACGAACAGGAGCTGACTGAAGAGCGACTGTTGAAGGAAGAACAAGAGAAAGACAAGGATCACGACCATGAATGATTTAGCCTTAGTGTTATTGGCGGGAGTGGCGGCCTTTATTCCGCGGTACTTCCCAATGTTGTTTTTTTCCAAACGTAAAATTCCAGACTGGTTCAACGAATGGATGGGCTTTGTCCCTGTATCGTTGTTCACCGCGTTAATTGTGAAGCAAATTTTCGTCACCTCGACGTATGCCTTTTCTGTAGGTAACATTGCCGCTATGATTTCTGCAGTGCTTGTCATTGTTATCGCGTACTTCACGCGTTCAATGACACTGTCCGTGGTTTTGGGATTGTTGCTCATGTGGGCGTTAACAACATTCTTATAAAATTGAATGAATTTACAGCTGACTATCGCTTTTTGATGGTCAGTTTTTTTGTGCCTGCAAGCTACTTTCTCACATCGTTATGCTGAATAAAGTTATCGTCTGGTAACTTTTCGCCTGTTGTCGAATATGATGTCTTGTCTTGCACTTACAATTGCTAAAGCTGTCAATAATCCACAATGTGAGTGAAGCCGGGCAGGGATAGAATTCCGTGAAGGCAACACTTGGTGGCGGGTCTTGGCCACGTAGTGTTGCGGGACGACTTTTGAGACGGTTTGTGGCTCAAAATCGAGGTTAAAGACTCCGGTTTTGGGAGGCTGAGACCGGTCCCAAGGAATGGCATCCCTGCCAGGCGGAACGGGAGCTACGTACAGGTCTTCTTATTTTTCTGACTATTGTGAATTAATTGACGCGAACAAAAAACAACCGTCAAGAAATTGACAGTTGTCGGAATGAAACATTATTTGTACATATAATCCCGTGTCATTGGTAACACGCGACCAGATGCACCTTTAGTGAGCAGGAACTGAATGACATCGATGTTACCAGACTGGAACGAAGCCGCACATGCCTGCAGGTACAAGTCCCACATGCGCATGAAACGTTCATCGAATTGTTTGGCAATTTCGTCACGGTGCTCATTGAAATTCTTGTCCCAGATTTCCGTGGTCCGTTGGTAATGACGGCGTAATGGTTCCATGTCGTCGACTTGCAGACCAGCGTCAATCATGTGGTCGATGTTTTCCGTTAAGCCGGGAACATAGCCACCTGGGAAGATGTATTTATCGAGCCAAGCGTTTGTGGCACCACCTTGTTGACGGGTAATCCCGTGAATTAAGGCGACACCGTCATCAGTCAGGTATTTGGCCACACACTTGAAGTAGGCGCCCAGGTTTTCCTTACCAACATGTTCAAACATCCCAACAGAGGTGATATAATCCCACGTTTCGTTACCTAATTCGCGGTAGTCTTCCAAACGAACTTCGGCAACGTCTTGTAAGTCTTCATCGATAATCCGTTGTTTAACCAAGTCATATTGTTCTTGGCTTAGCGTGATCCCAGTGACCTTTAAACCGTATTCTTTGGCCGCTGTGAGCATTAACGTACCCCATCCACAACCAATGTCCAACAGACGTTTGCCCGGTTGAGGGTCAAGCTTCTTGATAATGTGATGCACCTTGTTCAACTGTGCTTGTTCCAAGGTGTCATCATCGTGCTCGAAGTAAGCACATGAGTAAGTTAACGTTGGATCCAACCACAATTTGTAGAAGTCATTACCAACATCGTAATGTTTTTGAATGTCTTCCTTAGAGTGTGACTCACTGTGTGACTGCTTTGGCATGAACCGTTTGAACTTACTGTTGTTGAAGAAACTGCCAGCACTTTCATAAGCTGATTCGATCAACTTTTGAATGCTACCGTCAATTTCGATGCGTCCGTCCATAACAGCTTCACCAAGTGCCAACGACGCATTGCGTGTTAATGACTTGATTGGCACAAGTTCATGAAAGGTAACTGTCACCTGCGGTTCGCCGTCACCACCATAAACATCGCTGGTGCCGTCCCAATAATTGACACGCACAGGGATGTTGAATGAGTGACTGAGAAATGTCTTGTAAAATGTCTTATCCAGCATGAATCCTTCTGTTCCTTTCTCGTTAACCGTTTGATGGTAGTGCCCGTATGGCAAAAATGCCATCATGTTTTTTAAAAAATACAATCTTTAGTATAACGCTGTTTGTCAAAACACCCAATGATTTAAACGTGGCTAAAAATGCCTTGTATAGGTCGATTTGTTCAGAATGCAAACAAACCTGATTTAGATTGTCAGTTAATTTACCAATTGTTTCTGATAAAAGATTTGCACGAATTTTCGTCAGGATATAAAATTCAGTAGTTTAGAAAAGCCGGATGGTTGCATTGGTATAGACTATGACATCTTGTTATACTAGTGGTGTGATCATCTTTTGATTAATTGGTTTTTAAATAGTAAGGGCCTTACTTATTGTTGCAACGTCACTTGAAAAGCATCGGTTAGTTAGTTTGTAAAGCGGACACGAAAGGAACTAGACAAGACATTGGTCAATATGGGGCTAAAAATGCCTATTTTGTGTACATTTACGTACTAGCATTTTATTATAAATATATAAAGATGTTTATAGGCGACGTTAGGAGGGTAGAGATAACGACCTGAATCTAACCGTTCTATTAGATCAATTGATGAACGAATGGGTTTAGTTGTTTGTTATCGCGTTAAAATGATTATAAATAAGCACATCATGCGTAGCACCAATGAAAAACAGGTGCTTCAACAAATTATTAATGAAGGACCAATTTCACGCAGTCAGATTTCACGTAACTTAGATCTAAATAAGGTGACTGTTTCTGATATTTATAACCAACTGTTGAAGTCCGGCGTCATTCGTGAAGTTGGTCATGGTGTTAGTACTAAAAATGGCGGACGTCGGCCTGTAATGGGGGAACTAAACGTCAGCAAAAACTATGTGATGGCTGTCAGCCTTGGCAGCAGTAGCGTTGACATTTTGATCAGTCGTTTTAACGCCTCACGGTTAAGCACACAAACGATTGATACAGATGGCATTAATTTAACGACCGTGATGGACATGATTACGGCTGCAATTACTAAGGCAGTTGGTCAGTTAACTGATCAGTCTTTGGCTGGCATTGCGTTTGTGATTGATGGAACTGTTTACAATAATCACATTATTAGTACGGAGCTGAAAGGTCTGGAAAATTTTGACTTGGCCAAGTACTTTGCAGATAAGTTCCAGGTGCCTGTGTTAATTGAAAATGCGGCAAATTTGTCAGCTATTTATGAACGTGATTTCCATGATAATGAATTGTTTAAAAATCTGGTTACATTGATGATTGGCAAACATTTGCGTGCTGGTATTGTCGCTGATCAACACCTATACACCGGTCATGAGGGCCATGCTGGCGAAGTTGGCGAAGCATATCTAGTTGATCGTTATGATCATAGCAAGATGGCGGCAGCCGATGTTTACGCGTCTGAACCGGCGTTGAACAAGGCGATTCGTGATCGCATGGGTTGGCAGGAAATGGACTTTGCTAAGTTGACAGAGGCGTACTATCACAAAGATGAACGGGTAATGGAACCAATCGACGATTTCGCTTATTATTTATCCCGCGTTCTGACTAATTTGTCGACTAGCTTTGCACCAGATGTTGTGATTTTGAATGGTGATATGTTCAAACGATTTCCGCAGATTTTGCAGTCCGTTCGTAACGCGCTGGTACAAATGATGCCTGACGGCGATACACCGGTTATCCTGACAAAAGGGTACACAGAATCCGCTTTGCTTGGTGCAACTTCCTACATTATTCACCATGCTTTGGGGCTGGATGATTTGAAGCTAGACTTTCAGGCCAAAGCAGAGGGTGTAGCCGAATAGTTAGGTCTCTTTTGAGAGGGATAAGGTAGCTAACACATTGTTGGCTACCTTTTTATTTTGCCAAACATTAAGTTCTTCATGAGTTTGTGGTGCTGTGAGTGGCTGAAAAATGGGCAGTGAGTTACAGTTAGAGCAGAGAAATTATTGGGGGATTTGATTGTGACAACATACTATCAACGATTCGTTAAAAACGTTTCTTTGAGGCGTTGGACGGTGTTAGGATTCATTGTGCTGGCACTTTGGTTAATGCGTTCCATGATCAGCATCGTATTGCTCACGTTTGTGTTTACTTTTTTGGTAACTCGGCTGACACAGTTTATTCGTCGGTTTGTTAAAATACCGGCAGCCGTCATCGTGATTGCTATCTATTTATTGGTGATTCTGGGTCTATATTCAGGGATTACGAACTATATTCCTAAGTTGATTGATGAAACGGTCAAAATGGCGAATACTGTTTATAATTTTTATCGTAATCCGTCTCATGATACGAACTATGTGGTGAACTTTATCAATCAGTATGCCAAACGGTTAGACATCATGAACCAGCTTAAAAACTGGGCGACCATCATTTTGAATTACGTCGGCTATATCGGGCAAATGGCGTTAACCTTGTTCTTTTCGTTGATTCTGAGTTTTTTCTTCACTGTCGAGAACAAGCGGGTGCGCGAATTTTCACACTTATTTTTGGACTCTACATATGGGTGGTTCTTTCAAGACGTTTCCTATCTATTTAAAAAGTTCATCAACACGTTTGGTGTCGTTATTGAAGCGCAATTCTTCATTGCTATCTGCAACACAGTGATTACAACGGTCACGCTGGCCTTCATGCGGATGCCACAATTACCAACTCTGGCGTTAATGATCTTTATTCTGAGTTTGATTCCGGTGGCAGGGGTAATCATTTCAGTGGTTCCGCTTGGCTTAATTGGTTATTCTGTCGGTGGTCTGGACTACGTCATTTATATTTTGGTAATGATCCTCGTGGTGCACACGTTAGAAGCTTATGTGCTGAATCCACAATTTTATGCTAGTCGGACCGAATTGCCCATCTTCTATACGTTTGTCGTTTTACTAGTTGGTGAGCGTTTATTCGGTGTCTGGGGACTGATTTTCGGCGTGCCACTATTTACGTTTTTCCTTGATTTACTGGGCGTTAAGTCAATTGGCCGCGAACGACCGAGTATCAAACGGATGCGGGAACGCCGTCGTGCCAAACGTGAGTCCAGCGCGAATGACGGAAAGTAGTGTGAACTATGTAATTTGTGTCGGATTTCGGTTATAATGAATTGATTATTACATTTAAGGAAGAGGTTATTAGAGATGGCTAAATTAGTATTGATTCGTCACGGTCAATCACAATGGAACTTATCTAACCAGTTTACTGGCTGGGTTGACGTTGACTTGAGCGACAAAGGTGTTGAAGAAGCAAAGCATGCTGGTCAATTGATCAAGGAACATGGTTTGGAATTTGACTACGCCTTCACTTCAGTTTTGACTCGTGCAATCAAGACCTTACACTACGCCTTGGAAGAATCCGACCAATTATGGGTTCCTGAAACCAAGACTTGGCGTTTAAACGAACGTCACTATGGCGCTTTACAAGGCCAAAACAAGGCTGAAGCTGCTAAAAAGTGGGGCGATGACCAAGTTCACACTTGGCGTCGTTCATACGATGTTTTGCCTCCATTGTTGAGTGCTGATGACGAAGGTTCTGCATCAAAGGACCGTCGTTACGCTAACTTGGATCCAAAGATCGTTCCCGGTGGTGAAAACCTGAAGGTTACTTTGGAACGTGTTATGCCTTTGTGGGAAGACGAAATTGCACCTAAGTTATTAGATGGCAAGAACGTTATCATCGCTGCCCACGGTAACTCATTACGTGCTTTGTCCAAGTACATCGAAAACATTTCTGACGAAGACATCGTCTCATTGGAAATGGCAACTGGCGAACCAGTTGTTTACGACTTCAACGACAAGTTGGAAGTTCAAAGCAAGACTAAGTTAGACAAGTAATTTTTGATATGAAATGAGGCCCTCAACCGATTGTGGTTGAGGGCCTTTTGTTATGCAGTGAATTTTATTAATAAGTTAATTTACGGGCAAAAAAGGTGAAGTTAAATAATTTTTGAATTCTTATCCGTGTGCTAAATTGTTTTTATAATGTTACATTTGTGCACAGAGGAAGAGACGTGATTATGTCTGAAAAAGCGACAACAAGAGTTACTTTTACTATTTCAACTGAAAAGAAGACACGAGCAGAAAGTGTTGCCAATAGGATGGGATTAAGTCTGAGTAGTGCAATTCAGGTCTTTGTGGAACAGATGATTAAGGATGATGGCATGCCCTTTAGACCCACAAACAAAAATATGCCGTTTGAAACAGCCGAAGCTTTTAAGGCAATACAAAATAATCTGGGATTAAAGAAATACTCAGTTGACGAATTTGAACAATACCTTAGCCAGTTAGATGAGGATCAGGATGATTGAATTTGTGCAAACCACGCCACCGTTTAGACGCAATTTGAAAAGACTTGCTAGGAAGCATTATCCAGTTAAACGTGTCAGTCAAGTTGTTGATCTAATTGTTGCCGATGATATAGAAACACTAAAACGCCAGTATCTTTATCACACTTTGCGTGGTGACCTTGCTGGCGTTTTTGATGTCCATTTATCTCAGAATTGGTTATTACTGTTTACAATTTCTGAGGACGGGAAAACATTGTTTTTAATTAATACGGGTGATCATTCGATTAATTGGTAAATAGATAGATCTTATGTGCGTTGATTAAGAGTCGATAATCTTGTCACTTTCCTTATTCGAAAAAACGGCAGACGTAATGATCTGCAAAGTAATCAGAATCAGGTTTCCGGCAGGGAAGAATAGAAGCGACAAAATCTGTAACACGACTTGCACCGTAACCGCTGGCCAGTAGGTTAAATAACGATACAGCGTCAGTTGTTTAATACTGTTGACGACAGCTGGATGGTTCTCGTTAGCCTTGATAATTTGTTTGGCCAAGATAACAAACGCAATCGTCCAGATTGCATAAATTAGCATGTAGAAAGCTTGCGGGCCGCGGGCAAAAATGCCCTCACCCACCCACGCAGTTGCTACGGGTAAAAATGAGGTGCCAAACAGCCACAGATTGTTTGCCCAAAATACATGACGTGTAATGATCTTTGCCTTGCCGAATAAGAAGTGGTGATTGTACCAGGCTGCACCGATAAACAGGTAGCCGATGGCATATGAAATCAAGTAAGGGACCTGACTAAAAATGGCACTGAATTTTAGTGATTTTGGTGTCTTAAATTCTAAAATCATAATCGTTAAAATTATGGCTAAAACGGCATCGGTAAATGCCTCAAGACGTGCTTTATTCATGACGATTTCCCCAAAACAAAATGTTAACTAAATCATACCGCGGATAGAAAAAATTGCCAATAAGCTTAGCAAGTCGTGTCTGGTAATTTCTTATCTAAAAGTAATTTTCTTTTTTTGTCTAACATGACATACTGGTGTCACGTTGACTTTGCTAATCTAATCAAGTGAGGGAGTTTACATGAAAATTAATCGGTTGATTGGTATTCTAGCCATTCTTTTGCAAAAGGATAAAGTGACCGCGCCAGAATTAGCTACGCAATTTGAAGTCTCTAAACGAACAATTAATCGCGATATTGATGTGTTGACACAGGCTGGCGTGCCGCTATACACGACCCGTGGTACCGGTGGTGGAATTTCAATCGTTGATAGTTACCGAATGGACCGAACCTTATTGACATCACGAGACATGCAAAGCATTCTTGCGGGTTTACGGAGCCTAGATAGTGTTAGCGGTAGTCATTATTATGAAGAACTCATGGAAAAAATCCAGGTAGGTTCAACAGAAATTGTCAACGGACGCGATTATATGTTGATTGATCTTTCTTCCTGGTATCACGCACGTTTGGCACCTAAAATTTCAGTCATTCAAGATGCAATCGAACAGCACCATCTACTAACGTTTATGTATGTTTCAAAATCACATGAGGGATTGCGAAGAGTTGAACCTTATTTTGTCGTGTTTAGGTGGGCTAATTGGTATTTGTGGGGGTAGAGTCTTCAGAACGGTGAATGTCGCCTTTACAAGCTGAATCGAATGACGGATATGAAGATGCAAGAAACGCATTTTAGGCCTAGAGAGGTGCCAATGCCAGATATGAGACCTGTTCAACATGACAAGAATGCGATTCAATTTACGGCATTGTTTGATTCATCAGTTAAGTGGCGTGTTATGGACGAATTTAGTCCGGAACAGTTGCATGTTGAAGAGGATGGTCGTCTACTTCTTGCAGGTAAGTACAGTGACATTCAGAGCCTGGTTCGGTGGCTTTTGTCATTTGGTAATCAAGTTCAATTAGTAAGCCCAACTGAGGCACGTGAATTGCTGTTGTTAACTGCCAAAAAGATTATTCAAAACTATTAAATATAATTTCATGTAAGCTCCCTTAATGCAATGAATTAGAGGGGAACTGGCAATGTTTCAAAAGAGAGAAAACAATTTAGGACAGGATAAGATATTACCGCTAGTGTTACGATTGGCGGTTCCAACAATGTTGGCGCAGTTCGTTAATGTTTTATACAGTGTGGTCGACAGAATGTTCATTGGTCATATTTCTGGAATTGGGACAGATGCGCTTGCTGGTGTCGGTATTTGTGGTCCAATTATCGCAGTTTTATACGCTTTTTCGTATTTGGTTGGGCAAGGTGGTACGCCAGTTATGGCAATGGCATTGGGCGCTGGGAATTTTCCTAAGGCTGAAACAGTTATTGCGAACTCTTTGCGACTATTAATTGGAATTGGTTTAAGCTTAACAGTTGTTTTTTGGTTGTTGAGAAAACAGCTTTTATGGTGGTTTGGTGCAAGCACTGCTATTTATCCGTACGCTTTAGAATTTTTATCAATATATTTGTGTGGAACCGTTTTTGCACTTTTATCTGGGGGTATGAATAGCTTCTTAATCGCGCAGGGCCATGCTGGTATTGGTGTCGGAACTGTATTAATGGGAACTGTACTTAACATAATATTGGATCCAATTTTAATTTTTGGCGCTCATTTAGGCGTCGCTGGAGCGGCCATTGCTACTGTTATCTCGCAGGCAGTTTCGGCTACCTTTGCAATTGCTTGCTTGTGTCAGTTACCATTAGCGGCTCGGTTACATTGGAGAAAAATAGATTGGCATTTGTGTCAAAAAATAGTGCGATTAGGACTTGCACCATTTTTAACCTACGCACTAGACAGTGGTTTGTTAATTCTATTAAATACAGTTTTGCAACGAACAGGCGGACCAAAAAATGGCAATGTTTTAGTGACTTGTGCCACTATTATTCAAAGTTACATGCTATTAATTACTTCCCCTCTGAGTGGAATTACGATGGGGTCACAGGGGATTGTGAGCTTTAACTTAGGTGCCCGTGAATATGGTCGGGTTAAACGTACTTTGTGGTCAGTTTTCTTTGTCTGTTTAACATTTTGTTCACTTATGTTGTTGTTTAGTTTGTTTGCCACACCACTATTTGTGCACTTATTTACATCTGATACCACGCTAATTGAACGAGCAGTACCATACGTCAAACTTTATTCGGCCGGTGTTTTGTTCATGGCTGTTCAATGGACGGTAACAGACATGAGCATTGCGATGGAACAAACGAGGATTGCATTGATTTGTTCGTTATTTCGTAAGGGATTGTATGTGCTTGGCGTACTGTTATTACCAGTATTATTTCAACCTTATATGGCCTTTGCAACGCAACCAATTTGTGATGTTGTTGCCGCAATCTTTTCAGGTGTTATCTTCCTACAGATTGTGCCACGTTTACTTAATTCTGCAGACAAGAATCCGACGATCCAGACTAAGGTGGTATAAAAAAGTGTATTTAGAATGGGTATCTAACTGATGTTGCATAACCCTCCAAACGACCTATTCACAATTTTGAGGGAATAGGGCGTTTTGACGTTGCTGTCTGATTTTAGAACGAGACCGGTGCAGAATTTCTACTGTTTCTCGTAGAACTCATTGAACTGAGTATCCAATTCCGCAAAAGCCGCATTTAAAATATTCTCTCGTGAAATCGGCATAATGGAAGTGCCTTCTGCACGGACAATGTTGACTTGACCAAACGCCATCACGCCGGCAAAGATAGCTTTTAAGTATTGCACTGCGAAGTCCATTCCTGAGTAGAAGTCATCGCGCGTATAAATTGAACCACTGGCTATAAGAATCATCAGTCGATAGTCGTTCGTCATTAAACCTCTTGAAGACTGTCCACTTGCTAATGGCTGTGATAAATATTTAAATGTTTCCCTAGCAATCAGAATGTTGTCGATCCAGTCCTTTAATTTGGACGGGACGTTAAAATTGTGAGTTGGCAGAGAAATCACCACGCGCTGGTTGTCCTTCAACTGTTTCAGTAATTCTGCAGATTGATCAGCAATGTGTTGTTCTGTCGACGTTAGTCCAATATGATCAGCTTCTTTTGTCCAAACGGATAAGAGCTGACCTTTTTCAATTCGGGGTATTTCCATATCATACAGATTAAGGACGGTTAAATCTTCAGCCTCGAATTTTTCGTTATAGTGGTTCATAAACTTTTGTTCCAGTGTATTTGAATAAGATTCAGGATTGTCAAAATCTGGATGTGCATTGATTAATAATGTTTTCATGGTTTCCGTTTCTCCTTTTGATTTGATAACATAAGGATATCAATCAAAGGTGTCATAATAAGTCACCATTAAGGACATTATGAAAAAATCAGAGCGGCTCAATCAGGAACTCTTTTACCTCAACAATAAACGACAGTTTCATCTTGAAGATTTGACCACCGAATTTAATATTTCCAAACGGACAGCGTTGAGAGATCTTGACGAACTGGAGGAAATTGGGTTGCCATATTATACGGATGCAGGTCGGTATGGCGGCTATACGTTATTGAATCAAACCTTGTTGCCACCGGTTACTTTCAGCGTTCAGGAAGTTCAGGCGATTTTCTTTGCTTTGTCGGGGATGAAGGGACTATCCAGTAATCCGTTTGAAAAATCTTTCCCGCAAATTCAAAAGAAACTGTTGGAAACACTGCCAAAGAAGCAACGACAGGGCATTGATTCGATGGCTAATGCCGTTTATTTCTACAGTACGGCACCGGTTAAAAGTGTCGCGAATTTGGATATCGTGATGCAATCGATTTTAAACGAGCAGGCACTTTCAATCACGGACACACAGCATGTGGTGAGAAAAAGCATCATTCAAGTTTTTGAACTGTTCTATCGAAATGGCATTTGGTTTTGCAGTGCTGTTGATTTGTTGACCCATAAATGGGGTACCAACCGCTGCGATAAATTAACCGAAATTAGTCTATATGATGGCCACGTAGAACTGTTTTCGAACGCTGAGCTACAACAGCTGCAGGATAAATATGAAGCAACCTATCATAATATTCAATTTAGATGTGTTGTGAACAAAGCAGGGCGCGATCACTTTTTACGGGATCATTATCCGAATATGCGGTTAGTTGAGGAAAATGATACAACCTACGTCTGCGGTGGCTACAATATTGCTGAAGAAACGTACATGGTTGAATACCTGCTAAGTTACGGCAAAAACATGAAAATTGAGTATCCTGAATCTTTGTGGAAAAAATATCGGGTTTACCTGACAGACCTACTAGAGCAAGACTTCCAGCAATTCTGAAATCGATGTTTTTTGAGCGCATTTAGTAGAGTTATGTTCAGCCAGACTCACTAATCAAAATTGTCACTCAGCAGTTGTTAAATGAATTTGTATATCCTGAGCAATCTTTGCCATTTCCTTAGGACTTTTAGTCGTGCCTTGTTGGACCCAGTGCGTGAGCATGGCAAACATGCCACCAATGGCAAATTGTTGCAGGTAATCTGTATTGGCTCCTTTGATTTGGCTGAGCAAACTGCTGGAAAGATTTTTAGTCAAAGAATCGGCTAATAGATACAGCCGATTGTTTCGACTCAGTTGCTCAAGCAGTTCACGGTAAGACCACCAGAACTCAAAGAATGATAAAACGACCCGATTAAATGTCAGGTCTTTTTGTTTGGATAATAATTCATACAGGTCTGTTGTCAGCCCGTCAAGTCGGTAGATCAGGATGTCATCCAGAGTTATGAAATGACGGTAAAATGTGCGCCTTGAATAGCCGGCACGCGTGACGATATCGGTTATCGTGATTTTGTTGAGTGGCTTAGTGGTTAACAATTGGCTCAAGGCCATAACAAAGTCTTGTTGAGTTTGTGTGATTTGAGCAATGCGTTGGTGTCGCTTATCTGTCTCATTTTCAGTCATTTGTGCAAGTTACCCCCGAATAGGTAGTGAATTCTAATTAGGGCAACTATAATATACTCAATTAAATGAATCAAATGTGACATTTATTTAAAGGAGTTGAGACTAATGGCATGGTTTAGAAACTACTGGTATCGATTCGGTGGCGGCATGGTGATCTGTTTTGTAGTTTATCTTTTAATCGCGGAACCGCACTGGTCGCAAATTACGGGGTTACTCATTATTAACTTGATTGCACTAATCATTCATCAACTTGAGGAGTATCAACTCCCAGGAGGCGCTCCATTGGTAATTAATCGTGTTATCTACGATGAACACAGTTTAACGGATCGTTATCCTGGCAACACGTTATCTATTTGTATCGTTAATGTCAGTGCTTGGGTTATATATTTTATTGCAATTATGTTTTCCAATTGGTATTGGCTGGGATTAGGCGTTGTTATGTTTAGCTTGTTTCAGATTCTCGGGCACTGTGTCCAAATGAACGTTAAGATGCATACTTGGTACAATCCCGGGATGGCAACGACACTCTTACTTTTTCTGCCGATTGGGATCGCCTATATCTACGAAGTTCAGTCTAACCACTTAATCAATGGCTGGACCTGGTGTGCGGGGTTCCTAACGTTAGTGATGTGCATTTTGTTAACCATTGTGCTGCCCGTTCAAACGTTTAAAGATAAACAAACTAAATATCGAATGAGTGACTGGCAGGTAGAACGGTTCCGAAAAGTAACCTCGTTTGCCCACATTGGTCATTAGTTGAAGGAGCAAACATGAGAAAATTAGTTCGCCATTGGTATGAGATGGAAGTCTATGTTGCTGGTTTTTACGTTCTATTACTGGCAATGGGACAATGGGATTTGCTACAAAAAATATTGTTGCTTGGATTAGTTTTCATTCATCTACATTTTTTCGAAGAATTTGGGTTCCCCGGTGGTTTTGCATGGGGCGGCATTAAGGTTGAAATGAAACAAGTGAATGAAGATGTGCGTTTATGGCCGTTAAATCAACTTAGCGCATTGTGGGGGAATGAGTGGTTTGCGGGAATCGTTTATTTGCTACCGCTATTTTTCCCACAGGTACACTGGCTAGTTTTAGCTGCTATCATTTTTGCCTATTTGGAATTCTTAATGCACGTCGTGATATTTAATCTCGGATTGCATAGTTGGTACAATCCCGGCAGTTTAACTGCAGTGTTAGGACTAACACTTACTTCTACCTGGGGATTGTGGCAGTTGCGCACACAGAATTTATTCAACTGGGTAGATTTGGTGATTGCTCTGGTGTGGATTTTTGGCAACTATTGGATTGCCTTTCGTTCGCCATTATTTAATCATTTTAATAACAAGAAAGAATTTACGTTTTCGCGACAAGACGTTTTAAAAGCTGATAAGTATATGCAGAAGTTTGGCACGACAGCAGATGATTTTAAACATCTAAACCGTGATTAAAACATTTTAAATTCAAGTAGGTCTATTTAGAGCAAGACAGGTATGACACAGATGGATCTAAAGAACACGCTCATTTTTGAGGGAGTTCCTTTTTAGCGACATGATAGCAATCAATAACCAATTAACAAGAGGTGGAGTTAACAGGCTTACCATCTTTTAATGTGTATATTAAGGTTCTCAACCAACTAGTACAGGTTGAGAACTTTTTTTTAGTTGTACGGTTTATCCTATATATTGTTGATCGATAGGCAGAATAATTGCTGGAAGCCTGATGGGTCAGGCAAAATAAAGGTCCGTAATACCGCATGGAGCACATTTTTATGACAAATTTGCCACGAATCGTTTTGACAAGTTTAAGAACGATTAGATGGAATTTCGCTCAAAATGTCCCTTGCAAAGGACATTATCTTGTGAAAGCGGATACTTTTTCTAGCCTATTATATTAAAAGGGGTGGGGCGTTTATGCAATTAAATGATCAGCAACAAGCTTTGATTGATATTTTGATGCGACAAAACGATTACATCACTGCCCACAAACTTTCTGAGATCACCAACACATCTACTAAAACGATTTATCGAAATGTTCGTAGCATTAATGATAGTTCAGAGTCTGGTGATGTCATTGAGGCAGCTCGTGGAAGGGGGTATCGCCTAAATTACGATCGGTATATTTATGAACGGAATACCAGCGTGGATAACACCTTGGACTATTCACCAATTGAACGACGCAATCGGATTTTACTGGAGTTATTGTTCAACGCACCGTTTGATTTAAACGTTGACCGCTTGTATGAACATTATTACGTGAGTGAAACGGTGATTGAAAACGATATTTCTTTGATGAATAAGCTAGCGTTGTCGTTTGGACTGGTACTAAAGCATCGCTATCGTCGTTTATCTATAACTGGTCCCGAACCAAACATTCGTCAGGCGATTCGAAATACGATCAATAAGGGTGACCTCATGGATAAAGAAAGCATCGATGATTTTATCGACGATTTTCATGAGCTGTCATCGTTTGATGAACGGTTTTTAATCGCTCAGCTTGAATACTTGGAGCGTTCATTGAAGCTAACGATTCCTTACCCGTATAACATAAATATTTTTTCGCATCTCTATATTTTGATGAGTCGTTTTCGTGAGGGCAAGGTCGTTGATGATCCAGAACAGAATCGGTTGACTGCTGACCAAAAAGCGTTGACGGAGCGCAATCCCAAGTTTGCAGAAGTGGCTCGAGAAATTATCGGAAAAATTGGTCGCTACCTTAACACGACATTGCCAGCCATCGAAGATTTTTACCTGCTCCAGTACATGGTCTCAATGCGGTACGACCGTGAATTGCCGAGCACGAATCATGAAGATCAGTTGGTTGATCAACTTGTCGTGTTCTATGTCGACGGCTTTGATTTTAATGGCCGTGCCGTGGATCGAACTGCGCTAGTGGCGGATCTCCGTAATCATATCAAGCCAATGGTCAATCGATTGAAAAATGGCATTTCGGTGGCCAATCATTTATTGAAGGAGATTGGATCCGAATACCCTGATGAACTTGCCCAAGTTAAGCAACTGTCCAGTGAGGCGCAAACGAAATTTGCCTTGCCAGCCGCGATTAGCGCTGACGAAAGTGGTTTTATTACCTTGTACTTTGCGAAGTATCTAGAGCAGGCTAAGCCGGCCAAACGGATTCTCATCATGTGTGCCAGCGGTGTTGGGACATCGCAACTGATCCGGGTGAAAGTTCAGAAGGCGTTTCCGGACCTGGACGTGGTAGCCGTCGTTTCAAAAGACGGGTATCTAAAGCATGCCGCTGACTACGGGCACATTGACCTTATTATCACGACGGTCAACGTAACACCGGCCGACGGGACCAGTGTAGTGATGGTTAGCGCGATGTTTACCAAGGCTGATCGGGACCAAGTCGCTAATTGGATTGAACGGAGGGACAGTTGATGATTGATTCGCAAGAGCTATTTTTCATGTCACTGTCACCTTCAGACAGTTCTTTAGAGGTGTTTCAAACCATGGCACAACGCTTGAGTCAATTGAACCGCATCAACAATGTTGCTGCGTTTAATGATTTGATAGTCAAACGTGAGCAGCAGGGGATGACCATGATTGCGCCCCAAATCTTAATGCCACACGCTGTGGGGTCTGTTGTCCTTAAGAATACAGTTTTGGTTGGCTTATTTCCCACAGCCCAGCATTGGAACCAGGGACTAAGCGTTCGATTGATTGTGATGCTGGCAACGCCCAATGCCTCCGCAGCACAAACGGATCCGCAATTGATGGCTTTGCTAACGAAGCTAGCTGATGAGCAGGTCACAGAAAAATTAGTGGCACAAAAAAAGGTGTCACAAGTCCAATTATTATTGCAGTAAAAGAAGTGAAAGGGGTAGTCACACGTGTATTTTGAAAAAGATGTGATTTTATTCGACCAGTCAATGACCGATCAAACCACAGCCTTAACGACGTTAGCCGATGCATTACAAAAAGCTGGCGTTGTTAAACCAAGTTTTAAAGAAGGCATTTTAAGTCGTGAAAAGCAATTTCCAACGGGATTGCTTGCACCATCAATGGGAGTGGCCATTCCACATACGGACGCGGTTCACGTGATTAAACCACAAATTGGCTTCCTTCAATTAAGGGAACCAGTTCATTTCAATCAAATGGGCGACAACGCAGATGTATCAGCTAAATTGATTTTTATGTTGGCACTAAATGATCCTGATTTGCAGTTAGCGATGCTGCAGCGGTTAATGGGGTTATTCCAGAACGACGACCTAATGAAGCAGTTGACGACTATCAGTACCACTGCTGACTTCAAAGACATTATGAAGCAAGCAGAGATTGATTAATTATTGGAGGAATTGTAATGGCAGCGTTACAGTGGTTTGTTAATTTAGGAGCGAGCGTTATGCTCCCAGTTTTATTATTTATTTTTGCACTTATTTTACGCATCAAACCCGGTAAGGCATTTAAAGCTGGGTTAACGGTCGGGGTTGGGTTCGTTGGTTTAAACTTAGTCATCAGTCTGTTGACTAAAAACCTGAGACCGGCCGCTCAAGCGATGGTTAAAAATTTCGGTCTGCATCTGACGTCGATTGATATTGGTTGGCCAGCGGCCTCTGCCATTGCCTACGGAACTGTTTTAGGTAGTTTGGCGATTCCTGTAGGGGTTATTGCAAACGTCATCTTGTTATTAGTCGGTTTGACGAAAACATTGGACGTCGATGTTTGGAACTATTGGCACATTGCCTTTACGGGTTCACTTGTCTATGTTGTGACACATGATTTTGCCCTCGGGTTATTTACCATGATTGTCCACGTTATGTTGATCTACCTGTTGGCGGATTTGGCTGCACCGACTGTTCAGAAGTATTACGGGTTGGAAGGGATTTCGTTCCCTCAAGGTGCTTCGGCACCTGGCTTCCTGATGGCTTTGCCATTAAACTGGTTGTTTGACCGCATTCCTGGAATCAACAAGGTTAAGATCACGCCAGAAACAGTCCAAAAACGGATGGGTGTCTTTGGTGATTCAACCGTCATTGGTTTGGTAATTGGCTTAGTCATCGGTGCTCTAGCACATTACTCAGTTGCTAAAACCCTCCAACTTGGTGTTAACACCGCTGCCGTCTTGTTATTGATGCCACGGATGGTGTCCTTATTGATGGAAGGCTTGACACCAATTTCAGAAGGGGCCAATGCCTTTGTTCAGAAACGGTTCCCTGGTCGTGACTTATACATTGGGATGGATAGTGCTTTGGCCGTTGGACAGCAAGCTGTTTTATCTTCAGCTTTGATCTTGGTGCCACTAACACTGTTGATTGCCGTTATTTTACCTAGTAACACTGTGTTGCCATTCGGTGATTTGGCAACCATTCCATTCATGATTGCCGTTATGGCCGCTGTTTTCCGTGGTGATATTTTACGGACTATCCTGGGTGGTATCGTCGATATCGTGGTTAGTTTGTACATTGCATCATGGGTTGCACCATTGGTTACCGCTGCCGCAAAGGGTGCTCACTTCAGCCTGCAAGGTAACTCTTCCATTTCTGTATTAAGTGATGGTGGGACTTGGACCACATTGTTAGTTGTTAGTTTAGGCAAACTGATTAGCTGGGGTGGTATTGGTTTAATTGGTATTGTGGTATTAGGTTTGATGATTTGGCAAAACAAATTCCGTAAAACTGCAACAACGGCTTCAGACAAAAAGTAACGTTTGAACTAGTTGTTCAGGAAACTCGACATTGGAGGTCGAAAATATGAAAACATTGATGGTAGTTTGTGGTTCTGGCGTGGCAACATCCACGGTCGTTACAGGGAAAATCAAGAATTGGTTAGCTGACGAAGGATTTGATGGTCAAGTCAAGATGTTGCAAAGTAAAATTTCTGACGAAGTTAACCACATCGATGATTACGATGCTGTTGTTAGTACGACGTTAGTACCAGACAACGTTAAGGATAAGGTTATTAATGGGGTTCCATTATTAACCGGTATGAATACGCAAGCTGTCTATGATCAAATTACTGAGAAACTCGAATTAAAATAATTGTCATGTCAAAACGCCCATCCAGAATTTTTTCTAGATGGGCGTTTTTGGCTGCTATTTGTAGTCTATGAGCCTCAAATTTTTACCGCAGTGAATGGGCCTAGTATTGAAAATGTTAAATAAACATTTTTACGCCAAAATAAATAATGAGCAGTCCCAAGAATGGAGTCAGAACACGATTTACTTGACGCAAATCAAGGTGTTGAATAGTCACTGGTGTAATCACCGCACCAACGATAGCACCTAACATCAGTAACCAACCTGCTTGCCAAGCAAACGTACTGGTGAACAAGTGACCGACTAGGCTAATTGAAGACATGGTCATAAGCACATATGTGGCGGTACCTGCGGATTCAACAGCAGTTAACCCTAATAATGTGAGACCTGCGGCTGTTGTTGCACCGCCGCTTAAACCGCCGATGCCGACCATTAGACCACTTAGCAGACCAAAGAATCGCGCCAACCACACCTGGGTTGACGCTGAATGAGTATTGTGCGATTGGTGAATTGATTTAAACAAAACCATGGTGCCCATGACAATGAAAATGACACCGACAATCCAGTTGTACAGTGTTTTGGGGATGAATTGTGCGCTGTATGTACCGATTAAAATGCCAGGGATAGCAGCTACAATCATTTGGTTGCCAACATGAAAATTAACGTTTTTAACACGTAATTGTGTCAGAAAACCGAAGAATAAGGCCGGTAATGCTACGAGTAATGACGTTGGTACTGCAACCGCAGATGACAAGCCTAATTGGCTGGTCAATACTCCGAGATATAAAGCAGCACCGCCACCACCAATCAAGCTAACAAAAATCCCAATTACTAAACCATAGGCAAAAATGAGCATCAGATAAACCTTCTTTACGTTAAGAGTCTGCATTGATAATAAGCGGAGCATGCTCCGTTTGTCAACAATACTCTTTTAGCGTATGGTACTAATTGTAATAATGGAGGGCTAATTGATGCGAAAAGATGCGCAAATTAATCAGCAAAAAATCTTAAATGCCGCTGCCAAGTTATTTAAAGAAAGAGCGGTTTCGACAGTCAGTATGAAGGACATCGCGCAAGTCGCTGGCATTGGAACAGGTACGCTATACCGTAACTTTCCAAATAAAAGTGAACTTTGCATGGCACTGTCGCTTGACTACATTCAGCAGTTTATTACAGGTGAAGAGGCTCAGTTACATAATTCTACGTCATCGGTAACTAAACAGTTCGAGGATTTTTTGACTCGATGGCTTGAGTTTCGTGAGCGACGAATACAGTTGTTGACTGAAATTGAAACGGGGCCATCTGTCATGAGCACGTTTTATCACAGCCAGTTATATAAACAGTTAGTTAATTTGACCATGCAGGCACTAAAACCAATCAGCGATAACATTAGCGAGAGCGAATTGAAATTTCGAGCCGACATGCTTATTTCAATGCTGAAAAGTGACAGCTTTGCTTACCAACGTGAGCAGGGACTGACTCGTGAACAAATCACGAGTAACATTAGTCACTTGATGATAAAAAGGTGTGACTAGTTCGAGTCGAAAAAATGTGAGTGTGTTCAAACCGGACGAAATGTATCGACCCATCACATGATGATTGAGTTTGGTCGCAAATAGTCAACGAAACTCAGGCAACACGAATAAGACGTTCATGGGTGATTTTTCCCATGAACGTCTTATTCGTGTTAGATGATCAAAAGTCAGTGTTATGTCTCACATTTCAGGCAATTTTTCATCCGTATGACCTTTTGCGGTTAAAGAAAAATTGTTTGTTGCCACTTCACTAGGATTAGAGTTGGATCATTATGTTCCAGCATCTACACGAAAATAGCCCTCAATTGGGGGCTATTTTTGTTACCACTTGTAGACGAATCGATTAGAACGGTGGTTATTGTCATTTTCCACTGTGCAACCTACATGAATGCTGTTACGTCGACGTTTCTTATTAGTTTGCGTCACCACCAGTTGCGCGAATGTGGCTTTCAATTTGCGGAAAAGCAGCGTTTGTTTGCTTGTCTGCGAGCGGATTTATAGCAAATAGTGGAGATAGTCAAAAAGCAATTTGGAGGGTGAATTATTATGCTCAAAGTTCAAAACGTAACGACCTATATTGGTCAAATTAAAATCGTCAAACGCGCGTCCTTTGACATCAATGCGGGAAATATTGTTGGGCTGATTGGACCCAATGGTGCCGGAAAGACGACCATTATGAAAACTATTCTTGGACTGACTAAATTTGAAGGCAGTATTCAAATCAATCGCCAACCTGTTACGGAAAATCAACACGAGGCATTGAATAGCGTTGGTGCGTTGATTGAGCACCCAGCAATCTATCCGTTTTTATCAGGTCGGCAAAATCTAGCGCTTTATTCTCATGATCCTCAAGACCTGGCGCGACTCATCGAAAAATTGGGGATGACGGATTACATCCAGCAAAAAGCAAAAGGCTATTCACTGGGAATGAAGCAGAAGTTAGGCATTGCCATCGCGTTGTTGAACCATCCTCAGCTAGTTATTCTAGATGAACCAATGAACGGGTTGGATGTTGAAGCAACGATTGGTGTCCGCAAACTTATCAAGCAATATGCCGATCAAGGAACTGCCTTCCTAATTTCAAGCCACATTCTGAGTGAACTGCAAAAGGTTATGACTCATGTGGTGCTCATTAATCATGGCCAAATTATTGTGAATCAGTCGTTTGAGAAATTTGAACAACTTCATCATCAAGATTACAAACTTTTAACAGAAAATGACGTGCTAACTGCACAGGTATTGAAACAGCGAGCAATTCATTACATACCAGAGGGCAATACTTTTAGAGTTAAACGAGACAACATTTTTGATATTCAGGATGCCCTGTATCAGAAACAGATTCACCTCAAAGAACTGGCGCCAATCGAAACTAATTTTGAACAAATTGTGGTCACGATTCTTGAACAGCAGCGGAGGGCCGATCATGAAGCGTAGTCTACTTGAAGAAACCTTTAAATTTATTCACCAAAGAACGTTTGTTGGCGGTATCATTCTGTTAATTATTTTGATGTTGTACAACGCGTTAACAGTACCGGTAAATACAACTACTTTAGTCTTTGAGTTCGGCGCCGTTCAGTGGATTCCAGTGATTATTATTGGCGTAGCGTCAACCTTTTTAGCGATGGAATATCAGTATCACACCATTCTTGTGGTGTTATATAAGAATTCTCACAAGTGGCAAACGTACTTGGCAAAACTAGTAGTTGTTTGGCTATACAGTCTTTTATTAACGGTGGTTGCCGTTGTTTTAACGTTCGTTTTGAAATTCTTGATGGTTGGGCGGCAGTATGGGTGGTTCACGTATTCCACTGGACAGCCCACGCGTATCAACTTGTTGCTTGGTAATGTTATCGGAACGTTAGTTTATAGTCTTTTTATTGTGACGTTGGCTTTTCTCCTGATTACACTCTTAAAAATGAACACTGCCGTTATCGGTATTGGATTAGCACTGGGTTTTCTCGGTGCGTCCATTTCGGTGGCCCTCATGGATTCGTTTACTTCTTTGACAACAGTTGTGCGCTGGAATCCATTAAACATGATTTTTGTAACACAGCAATTGGCTAATTCACCGTATGCCAACATGTCTCACTTGAATAACTTAGAAATCATCGTAGGTAATCTGATTTACGCTACTGGTTTTGGACTTATTGGCTATCAATTGTTCAAACGACGACACGTTTGATCGCGCGTAGGGAAGGGGCAATAAAATGCGTTTTAGTTTATACCAAGAGTTTTATAAATTAATTCATCAAAAGATGGTTTGGATTTCACCATTAGTCTTGCTTGGACTGATGGTGACAACGGGATTCACGATTGGCTATAATGAAAGTAAGCTACTTATGACAACTTGTTACGATGCGCCAGATTGGATTATCTTGATTCTGGCCGTTGTTGGGGCGACATTTTTCTCCATGGAGTTTCAGAATAACGCCATTTTAACGTTGATTTATAAATCGGCTAATAAGCGGACTGTGTATTTCTCGAAGTATATTGTGATTTTAAGCTACAACATTTTGCTGCACGTTATTGCAATGGCTTTTACAACTATTCTATGGATGACACCGCTCAGTCGCCCAGTTTCGTGGTCAACAGTTTATCTGTATCACCAACCACTGTGGGAGAACATGTTGAAGACGTCTGCAATAGATGTGCTGACAACAACGTTCATTATTAGCTTGATCTTTTTGTTGTCTTGCTTGATTAACAACAATGCCGTCGTGATTAGTGTGAGTCTGCTGATGATTTTTGTTGGCCAGTTTATTTCCGCTAGCTTACTCAATGGCAATAAGGCAGTACATATTTTACGGTGGAATCCGTTTAACTTAACGAATTTAACACGGCAATACTACAATTACGCGACTTATGTTGATACGAGTCATCTCTCAAATGTGCAGCTACTTTGTAGCACCGCTAGCTACATTGTGATTTTCGTAACGGCTGGTTATTTGATTTTTAGAAAGAAACGCTTTTAATTGATGGAGGATTTTCAACGATGAACAAATTTCCGGCGCAACTGAAAAAGATGCGTAAAGAAACAAACACCACTCAAGACGATTTGGCGAGCAAACTGTTTGTAACTCGTCAGGCAATTTCCAAGTGGGAGTCAGGGGATGCCACGCCTGATTTAGCAAACTTAATTAAGCTCACTGATATTTTCAACGTTAGTTTGGATACACTGGTTTTTGGCACTGAAGAACATGATACTAAAGTCGATCCTACCCAATTCACATATGACCCAAGAAAAAATCGTTATGTGCGTCGGTTTGGCAAGATGAACTTTTGGGATTTTATGTCAGGGTATTGGTGGGTTATTTTAGTAATTATTTTTCTATTGGGTTGGTTTCCTACTTTATGGGGCCACTAATATTTGGTAGCAGTGAATATATATTTTGAACGCATAAAGAGTTATGTCCCAAACGCTATTATCGTAGGATGCTAATTCGCGTCGCCGGTAATATAGCGGAATTCCTGAGTCTTTCCGCCATAGCCCCAACTATCGGAAGCAACATCTTGTAGAACAACATAACTTGTAGAGGCAATGTTTGGAAATAGTTGGCTCATTTGCTCAAACGTTGCTTTAACAAAGGCTGCTTTATCGTCGCGAGAATTCGTGGATTCGGTGATTTTAATTTCCACAAAGAAACTTGTTTCATTTGTTTCAGCAACGGATTTAGCACCGATAAACCACTCGTTTGGATCAGTAAAATGAACATCTACGGCCGCAACAGGGCCTGCTTTTCCTAGCTTGTCGACAGCAAGTTGGGTGAGCATTGCAGCAACTTTTTGTGCAGTGACTGTGGTTTTAGGACTAGCAATTCGAACTCTTAAATATGGCATGTGACAATCTCCCTTGTGTGTACTGAATAACTTATGTTTCCAATTATAGTAACGGCGTTTGCTGGTGCATATTACGAGATTGTGATACGGTTATCACAATTTATGATAAGGCGGCAAGTTATGCAATTGCAGGATTTGGAAATATACGTTCAACTCTACGAACAACATTCAATCAATCGGGTTGCAAAACTAATGGGGTTTGCGCAATCAAACATCACGGCCAGGTTGCATGCGATAGAAACGGAGTTTGATGTCGAATTATTTACGCGTAGCTATCAAGGCATTACACCAACGAAAAATGGCAAACAATTTTATCAATATGCACAGTCTGTTTTGAATGCTACGCGAAAAATTAGGGCACAAATGAGGCCAAGCACTGTTTCCAAACGACGTATCGTGATGTCACAGCTGCTGTTTAATTTGCTGGTTGTTAAACAAAAACAGTATTCCTTAGCTCAAAACACGTTTGACTTACTGAGCTCTACGGAAATTTTAGCGCTGTCAGATAATGAAGTAGACATAGTAGTTACATACGCTAACTTCAACAACTCCGATTATCAGGAGATTGCCACCGACTATCTGCCAGCATCATTCGTTGTTGCATCCGGTCTGGAGGAGGATGGTCAGCTACCGTACCTCGTTAATAGTGATCGTCACTGTCCATTTCGCGCACGAACGCTACGGCGATTAAATCATGATATGACGAATATTCAGGAAATTGATTCTTGGGATAGCATTATTAAGCTAGTCAAAAATGGGTTAGGCATCGCTTTACTGCCAGATTATTTAACTGCCAGTGATGAGTTCAAACGGATTGACTCTAAGCATCGTTTTAAAGTGCCATATGCGACATTTACAAAAGTATCGCAGTAAACAGTTTTGATGACCCGGTGACGCACATTGTCTTTAGTGGTCTGATGGGATAGATTTGAAGATAGTTAGTTACGTCAGAATTAATCACGACTTAGGCTAGAAAAGAGGACACGCATCGATGTTAAAAGATGACCAAATTGTTTGGGCGATTCATCAAATGGAAGCTGAGATTGGGCCGGTTGGACCATCACTGATTACGAGAACGCCATTTCAGTATCTGATTTCAGTTATCCTCAGTGCGCAGGCCACTGACGTATCTGTGAACCAAGTTACGCCAACATTATTTGACAGATATCCTGATCCTGAGGCATTGATGCACGCCAATGTTGAAGACGTAGAAACAATCATTAGGCGAGTTGGCCTGTTTCATAACAAGGCGAAGAATATCATTAAGACTGCTGGCATTGTGCACGAGGAGTTAAATGACATAATTCCAAACGATCGAAAGGGCATCATGGCGTTGCCGGGAGCGGGTCGGAAAACCGCCAATTTGGTGTTAAGCGATGTGTTTGGGGAACCAACATTCGCAGTGGACACGCATGTTTCGGCGATTTCAAAACGACTTCACTTTGTTAAACAATCAGCATCACCTCTGCAGGTGGAACAAAAGATTGTGAGTGTTGTTAAGCCGGAGGAACTGTATCAGGCGCATCACACAATGATCGAGTTTGGCCGGAAGTACTCGATGAAATTGACACCGGACAAAGAGGTTTGCCAATTAATTATCGACTGTGACAAGCTGAATGAAGAAAATGAAGGTGCTATTTGAGAGGTTACCTTTGGAAACGTAATGATTGGGTGATAAATGACCGTGAACAAACAGAAAACTACTTTAAAGCAAACGCCGAATCCTATTCGATGAGGCGTTTTTTGTTTCGCATTAAAAAAATCCTTAATCAAAAATCGATTAAGGATCGTTTTTAATGCAACGCGGCTAAAATTTATTTAGCAATATACGTATCTTTCCAGTCGTAAGGTACACCAGATGGATTGTAATTGACGGCTTTAACTTTGGTATTGAGCAGTTGTGCCTGAACCTTTTGGAAAAGCGGGGCGGTACCTTGTTGCGTCATGAGCAGCTTTTCGGCTTTGACTAAGTTATTCCAACGGTCTTCTGGCTTGTTTGCCAAGCTGTTTTCAGAAGCGCTGAGCAATGTGTCGTATTGCTTGTTGTTCCAACCGCTGAAATTGTAAGGACTGGTGCTTTCCCAAATGTCCAAAAAGTTAATTGGGTCCGCAAAGACTGACTGCCAACCACCAATGATAAGTTGGAAATTGCCAGACTTTTCACGCGCAAGTTGAGCAGTTTTAGGCAAATTAACGACTGAAACTTTGACGTTTGGCAACTTTTCAAGCTGTGATTGGATGAATTCACCGACATTTTTACCAGCGTCATCATCAGTGGTAAGCACTTCTGTCTTAATCGACTTGGTGCCGGTCTGCTTGTAGCCTTGTTTCAGTAACTTTTTGGCTTCACTCAAATTGTAGGTGACGCCGGATTTAACGTATGCTGACTTGGCAAAATCCTTGCCGCTCTTTGGATTGGTTCCAATGCCAGTTGGCGCAAAGCCTTGTGGGACAACAGATCCGTCTGATAGGACATTATTGACAAGGTCTTTACGGTTCAAAGCTAGTGAGAAAGCTTTACGGACGTTAACATTCTGGAAGGCCTTAACCTTCTTCTGATTGAAGTCGAGTCGGTAACCATTCGAGGATTTACGAGATACAAAATCTTTGTGCCCCTTAAAGTTGGCCACTTGTTCGCCGCTAAGAACTGTTTCGTCAATCTTATGAGATTGATATTCGTTTAAACCAGTTGAGGGATCTTTAACAACTTGTTCGTTGATTTTGTTAAGGTGAACGTGTTTGTTATCCCAGTACTTGCCGTTTTTAGCCAACGTCCATTTGCTGTTCGTGCCAGTCCACCCAGTGAGTTTGAATGCGCCGCTATAAACATTGTTTTTCGCACTGGTGCCAAACTTACTACCTTCTTGCGTGGCGACTTTTTTATTTACGGGGAAGAACAACGGCCATGCTAATAGCTTCTGAAAATAAGAAACTGGTTTGGTGAGGTGAATGGTGAGCTGATATTTACCATTGGCTTTGATGCCGAGAGCGGATAAAGGTTTTTGACCCTTATTGACTGCTTCTGCGTTTTCAACCTGGTACATATAGAAGGCATCTTGAGAAGCTGTTTTAGGATCTAGCGTGCGTTGCCATGAATACACAAAATCTTGAGCCATTAGTGGATCACCATTACTCCACTTAGCGTTGTGTCGCAGTTTAACGGTATAGGTTTTGCCGTCCTTGCTGATTTTTGTGTTGGTGGCGAGATCATTGACAATTTTGTGGCCGGAATCTTTCAAACGGTAGAGGCCAGACTGCGTATTCAGCAGAACATTGAAGCTTTCGGTATCCGTGGCCTTCGCTAAGTCGTTTGTCGCCAGTTCTTGGCTTTCTGTCCAGTTCAACGTTTGATTTTTGGCGTACTTACTTGATGCATTAGCGTTTGTGACAGTGCTATTGGCTAAAAAGAGTGCCGATAACAGTGTGACCGTGCCCAATGTGATCGCGCGTTTAAATTTCATAAGTTATTACCCCCGAGAAGTTTTGTTGATGTTTATAAAACAGAAAAAAATCCGTCCTCTATTAACAAATTATTGTTAATAAAGGACGGATTTCCGTGTTACCACCTTATTTTGAAGCAACCTCGCGATTGTTTCCTCGCCAAGTGCCAGGTTCGAGCACAAACCTGATACTCTGGCGCTGTAATGGGCGCACCCAGCACCGTCTAACCACATTCGGATCGACAGTGTCGCTTGAAGATCATCTTCGGGTTATTCATCAACAGTGCTTTCACCAACATGCACCTCTCTGTGGATGACGTTTAACCGTACTCTTCTTGTCATTGCGTTTCTGCTTTTAAACTGATGACTTAAATTTACAACTTTTAAAATGAGTGTCAAGTGTGAATTATCATTCATTTTTCATTTATCGAAAAAACAGCCAGTATTACTTACATAGGGACCCTCAACATAAACAGTTGAGAATCCCTTTGTAAAACATAGTTTCAATTAACGAATGACAGAATGTGATGCACTCCATAAGGAGCCTGGGTTAACGTACTTTGGATAAACAGCAAGCATTTTATTGTATAAGTCTTCTGCAGAACTGGCATCTTCAGCAAACTTATTAAAGTTTGTAATGTACTCAATCGTTTGATCTAAAATCCTAGGATCGTCGGGATTTTCTGGAACCTTGTGACCAGCTACGACATACTTAGGATGAAGTGTCTTCAAATGCTCATTGACCTTGATCCAATTCTTGCGAGCTGCAAGCGTTGTTTCGGGCATGTAAGCATGAATGCCATTGTAGGTGGCATCACCAGCGACAACTAATCTCAAGTCTGGTACCCACAAACTGGTGGAATCGTGCGTGTCAGTAAAACCATCTTGGATGATATCAATGTCGTGATTTTCTAATTCAAAGTGATCACTAACTGGTTGAACATCCTCTGGGCTGGTGATAGGATCTGGCAAACTACCAGGGAATAGCTTCTCCCAAACAGTCGCAATGTTTGCAGGCGTCATTACTGCAGGCAAACCATCGATGGTCGCCTGGGTCGCAATAATTGTCGCTTCAGGAAAGGCTTTTTGAATCATCCCAGCGCCAAAGAAGTGATCGGCATGTGCATGGGTGAGGTAAATATATTTAAGGTTAACGTTATGGCCACGAATCCAATCGATGAGTTCGTTATTGGCAGCCTTAGTCATATAAGTGTCAACTAAAACGGCATCTTTTTGGCCATAAACAAGAGTGGATGTATTTGCGACCCACTGAAGGTCTTTAGTATCCTCTGGAACACCACGGGTAACACTGTTGCGCTTGTTGTTGTAAACATCATAATTTAAAGTTGTCATTATATTTCTCCCCAATTATTTGAATTAAAAATTATATTCAATTGTTTACTCATCGTTAATTAAAATGCCTTACGATGAACAAGTGGTGCGAAGTGCATGTACTGTAGAAAAAGACATCCGGATTGTCTGTTTAACAGCTTGCTGAAACACTTTCTGGCTAAGTAATGGTTATATCGGTCAGCTCCTTTTCTAACATCGGCAATGCTACTCTCCATGAAATGATTAAGTCAAAGAATAAGTATGGTAAATTAACAATTTCTTTTTGGAAAGGTTTTCTAAAAGAAATACTTGTCACGCACAAAAAGTAACACAATGGCCACTGCGGGGATGATTCATCGCAGTGGCCATTGTGTTGTTTATGTTGGTTTTTATTTTAACTAGTGATTTGCTAATTCAATTCTGTAACCTGTTGTTCATTAGTAAAGGGAAACTCAACTGGTTCTGTTTGTCCCAATAGTTCAGGTGTTAGAGAAACCTTGAATACTGACTGGTTGTCATAAGGGACGAAATAATAGGTCTTTAATGTCACACCCATAATCCCAATGTACTGGGTATAATCTGATTCGCCCTGTTTAATGTTGACGCCATGCGGAATTTCGACATTGTGCAGTACGTGGAGGATGGCGTTAACCCCGGCGTATTCACCTGTGACAGGGGTGATGTTTTGCTTCAAGAAGGCAGTCCGGACGAATCGTTGCGGTGGCGTGTAACCACCGGGCAATTGTGAGGTGCCGGTGCCTTGCCCAAATGCTTGGGCAGTGACGCCCATGAACTGTTTTGACTCGTGGGCAGTGGGTTGAAGTGTTAAGTAGTTACTCAAATTTTTAATGTGCCATTGAAGCTCTGGCGAGTTGGTCATCACTTCAACCGGGTCATCTTCAAGCGTCAACTGTTCGTCACGCGGTTCGATGACACAGCAGCGACCACTTGCATCGGTTACGATCCAGTGCAAGGGTGGCACAGTATTGATCAATGGCGTTTCAAACTCAATCAAGCGAATCTGATCCAATTCTTGTTGAACCTCGTTCAAATCACGGCAGTTTCCTAATAAAACAGAAACTAGTTCGTGAGGGGCGAGGTTCTTTTTATCAGGTTGAGCACTTTGATACTTTGCTTCCCGCGGAAAGTATAATGCGGCAACGGATAGGCCAAATTCATTGATACCGTCAGCAAAGAAGTAAGTTCCTAATTGGCGTCCGGTGCCAATAAAGGCATATTCATTGGTGAATGTAGCTTCCTTAGTCGCACTTTCCCACTGATAATGACGTGGCAAAAAAACAGGACGGCCGCCTAATTCAAAGGCATAGTCCATAGTACGGGCCAGAAAATGACGTTTATCTTCCGTATCGAAAGTTAGGCTTGTACACATACGTTTTCTCCTCTTATTTATCAAATTGAATTCATTTTAAGAGTGGAATGCAGTGTGACATTCTCAACTTTCTTTAATAGACCGCTATTTGTGAAAACAGAATTAGAGGGTCTGGTGTCTGAGGTAGGCTGGCATTAAGAAATCATCCACTAGCATGGTCAGTTTCTCGTTGTTTATAGGTTCATTCATGAACATCTGATAACGCAACCAATCAAACGGCATCAGTTTCATGTCTGCCGACATTTCGGGGGTCTTTATTTCACCACGATCTGTTGCCCGCTGCAAGATTCGATCAATAGCATGGATATCGATTTTCTTGGCGTCAGTGATCATGTCTTGAATTTGATTACTTTTGTTTGTGTCTAAATCGCCGAGCCATGTTGACACAAAAGTCTGCCCAAACGTGTCCATACTGATGATGAACCGTTGAAGTGTTTGAAATAAGTCCTCACGAAGGGAAGTGCCGGTGAGGACCACTTCGTCCAAACGGCCATGATTTTCTCGCTTGATTTGATCCTGAATGGCTGCTAAAGCGAGTGAAAATGGTGAGTCCCAACGTCGATATAATACTGGTTTACTCGTTCCAGCGACATCTGCGACGGTTGAAAAAGTCAGTTGTGACAGACCGTCACTTTTTAAGATGTCACGAGTTGCCTGATAAATGGCAGCTTCTAACTCAGCTCCACGACGGCGCGTTTTTGTCATGATTTTACCTTCTCGATTTTAAGATACTTTTAGTTTCTTATTGACTTTCTGCTTACATCGATTATTATAGCAGTTGCATCAATAAGAAACTATCGGTTTCTTATTTTAAGGAGAGATAAAATGACAAATGAAACAAAGATTCCACGTTCAGACATTATTGTTGCGCTCGTTGTAGTGTTTGGTGCGATGGCGCCATTATTGAGTTCGACAATGATCAATATTGCAATTAATGAATTAGTTCGAAGCTTTCATACTAATGTGACGACGGTTCAGTGGACAGTGACTGGTTATCTATTAGCAACGGGTGTCGCAGTACCGTTTTCTAGTTGGCTACTCGATCGCTTTGATGGGAAGCAGGTCTTTATCGCTGGAGAAATTCTCTTTGGACTTGGTTCGATATTTGCGGCTATTTCACCAACTATTTCATTACTTATTATTTCACGATTAGTGCAGGGGTTTGCCGGCGGGCTCATAATGCCGCTCCTCACAAATTTAATTATTCGTTCGACTAGCCCAGATGTAATGGGACAAATGATGGCCATTGTTGGACTACCAATGATTATTGGACCATTACTAGGACCAGTTATTGGTGGGGTCATCATTCGCTTTGTTTCATGGCAATGGATTTTTTGGATCAATGTGCCCATAGTTGCCATTTCGACTTGGTTGATTTTATGGCAGATGCCAAAATATCCCGCGCTAAACAAAACAGCAAAAATGGATTTTGTTGGTATTTTGTTGCTGATTTTATCATCCAGTAGTCTTATTTATGCAATTGTTAAAGTCGCACACAGTGGTAACTTCGCAAATAAAATCAGTTTGATGTATACGGCAGCGGGATTCGTTTTGCTAACATTTTATCTGATTTGGGCTTGGTTCAAAAAGGAGCATGCTGTTTTACCACTGACATTATTTCATTTCCAGTCGTTTAATGGTTCATGGGTCGGTTTATTTATTGCTGGAACTGTTTTAAACGGGGCCATGTTGCTATTGCCATTATATTTTCAAAACGTGCGTAATTTAAGCGTCATCATGGCAGCACTTGCATTATTGCCACAAGGCGTGGGAATGTTAGTTTCACGTTCACTAACGGGGCGATTAACCGATAGCATCGGGGCAAAGTATGTTGTGCTTGGTAGCGTGTTGATTACGTTTGTTGGTACGATTCCGTTTTATTGGTTTGACACAAACACTTCTTACTGGTGGATTGTGATTGTTCTCTTTATTCGCGGTATCGGGGCTGGCGGGATTTTAATGCCGCTGATGGTTGATGCTTATACGGGGATGGACCAGTCACAAGTACCAGCCGCAACAATTGGCACACGGATTATTCAGAATATCGGCAGTGCATTTGGCTCCGCGTTCATTACCACCGTCGTGACTTCTTATTCCAAAGCGCAATTTAAAACGTTTGAACACCAACTCAGAGATGGCCACTTTCACGTTGCACCGGCAAACATGCAGCATTTTGTGACGGCGCATCTTGTTAATATTCGACTAGAAGCGTTTCAAACTGGCTTCTTAGTGATTTCGTTAGCAGCCGTTGTGATCATACTGCCAACACTGTTGCTGACGAATAAGATGAAACAGAAAGACTAATCAGTTGGTGTTTCGCTAGACCACTTTAAATGATTTTTGCAAAGCAGTCTTTCACTATTTGCAAAGTTCTTTTTGGGGGCTTTATAGTGTGTATATACACGATATAGGAAGAGACACACAGAAAAAACATCTGACAGAAAATAATCTTAAACTAAGGAGTACGCTGTAATGACAACCTATAACACCATTGATGTGAACGGATTAAACATTTTTTATCGGGAAGCAGGAGATCGTAGTAGGCCAACGATGGTACTGCTTCATGGGTTTCCGACAGCTAGTCACATGTTTCGTGAGCTGATGCCGTTACTTGCTGATAAATTTCATTTGATTGCACCAGACTTTCCTGGATTCGGCCAATCCGGCGCACCAGATCATGCGACATTTGCCTATACGTTTGATCATTTGACGGACGTTGTGACAGTATTTCTTGAGCAGTTAAATATCGATAATTTTTATATGTACGTATTTGATTACGGTGCCCCGATTGGTTTTCGGATTGCTTTGCGTCATCCTGACTGGATTCTTGGCATTGTGAGTCAAAACGGGAATGTTTATCAAGAAGGATTGGGTAAAAAGTGGGCAGAACGTCAAGACTTCTGGAATCATCCAACGGAGACTAAACGTAATTCTTACCGAGATGCGTTTGCACCGGCAACAATCAAAGGACAGTATACGTTTGGTACGCAACCGGGAACAGTCTCCCCAGATGGGTATACCTTGGATATTGCATACACACGGACTGCTGGCTATGCGGACCGCCAACTTGATTTGATTTACGATTACCAAAATAACATCAAGATGTACCCAGAATTTCAAGCTTATTTACGCCAATATCAACCCAAATTACTGGCTGTTTGGGGTAAGAACGATCCGTCTTTCATTTATCCTGGCGCAGAGGCATTTCAAAAGGATGACGTGCATGCCAAGGTTGCCTTTGTTGATAGTGGACATTTTGCACTAGAAACGCATGCGACAGAAATCGCCCAGATGATGATTGAGTATTTTAGCGATGCCAAGTAATGTCACTTTGAGATAAGTATGTAATAGCTAAACAATGGACCACCCGTTTTGACTGCAAACAGGTGGTCCATTGTGGCAAGGCATCAACATGAATCTAAAAAGGTGTATAGTGCTTCGACTGGAACAAATCATTCTTGCTCATTTTAATGTGCTCATATCGATCACAAAACGATAATGTACATCGCTATCGAGGATTCTCTGATAGGCACTTGGAACGTCATCGATGCTGATCATTTCGATTTTTGGTTTAACATCATTCTTGGCGGCAAAATCTAGCATTTCCTGAGTCATCGCAATTCCGCCGACATTTGAGACAGTGATTGTTCCTTGTTTATCGAAGATACTAAAAATGTTAAATTGCTGTTCATCCATTGTTAAACCAACGAAGCAAAAAATTCCATTTACTGTCAAAAGTTTGAGGTAATTATCTAGATCCAGTTTGACGGCTGCGGTATTCAAAATAAAATCATATTTATTGCTTAGCCGATCAAAATCGTTCTCGTCTTGCAGAATTTCATAATTGCTAGCACCAAACTGAGCGGCCTCAGAACGCTTACTCTCAGAGTGACCCAATACTGTTACGTTTGCTCCCAGACGGCGCGCAAACTGGACAGCAATGTGGCCTAAACCGCCTAGACCAATAATCGCAATGTTTGAATTTCCGTTGATGCCGTAGCGTTTCAAAGGATTATAGGTTGTAATTCCGGCACAAAGCAGTGGAGCTGCCAATGACAAGCTTAGATTGTCGGGAATGTGCAAGACGAAATGTTGTTTTACGACGACTGATTGAGAATATCCGCCTTGGGTAATATTACCGTCATAGTCAGGCGTGTTAAAAACGGAAACAAAACCTTTTTCACAAAATTGTTCCTGACCGGCAAGACAATATTTACATTTGCCACAGGAATCAATAAAGCAACCGACACCCACCCGATCCCCGGGTTTAAATTTCGTTACATCAGAACCGGTCGCACTAACAATACCAGTGATTTCGTGACCTGGAACTACGGGATGCTGAAAGGCCGTGCCGATACCTTCAACCTGTGCAATATCTGAGTGACAGATTCCACAGTACTTGATGTCGATTGCGACATCATCAGGATGTAAGGTGCGCCGTTCAATGACTATTTGATGAAAAGAGCTAAAATCCGATGTGTCTGCTTGTAATGCTTTAACTTTCTGCATTGTACAATCCTCCATAAATTAGTGTTCAACGCTATCTCGTGTTCATAATAAAGTTAATTAGTTTTGTAAAAAAGTAACAATTTCTTTGATTGCTTTTTCTCGATACTTACCAGAAAAGTCATGTCCCGCACCCTTAAGTTTTATAAAGCTGGCGTTGGAGTAGCTACTGGCCATCTTTTTTGAGTAAGAAATGGGGACTACGTTGTCGTCAGTGCCATGAATAATGAGTATGGGATTTGGATACTGAGTTACTGTTTTAGTCAGATTTAAGCCTAATAAATTTCGATAGTAGGTTTTTCCGACAGTCACGCCCCAGATGTCTGAGTGAGAGGGAACCTGGCTTAGCGAAGAGTATTGCTTGCGGGCATCAGTAACAATGCTAAAAGCAGGGTACACTAATGCTACTTTATGAATAGCCTTTCCTTCTTTTGCCGCTGTTAAAGCGGATACTACACCACCCTGACTAGCACCGACTAAAGATATTTGTTTAGGGTTCACTTGGTGTAACGACTTTACATGTGAGATTGCTTGTTGCAAATCTTTTTCTTCTGAAAAGACGGACATATGCGTGGTGGAACCGCTACTTTGACTTTCGGCACTGCCACCCCTGAAATCAAAAGTATATGCAATAAAGCCATGCTCAGCTAAACTCTCTGCGTATGCAGTCATTTGTTCATGTGTGCCACCCAGGCCATGTGACAAAATAACTGCTGGTGTTTTGTGCATTGGCTGCTTTTTGGGTAAATATAGTTGCCCATATATGTGTTGTGAATTATTGAAATGAATAACCATCACTTTTTGGGTATATGCGCCATGATCTGTTCTTCTTGAAAGAACGCTTGCACTCACATCATTTGTTGAACCAATTATCAGAGCCGTAAAAAACAACAATGGTAATATAATTTTGATGAATGCTTGTCTCAATAATTTGGCCTCCTTTTGTACTATGCGATGAATCTGCTGTTGTGTTTGGTGATTCTAATTTTAGGATAATGTCTTATTGTGGGATGTCCAATACTTACTATGAATAAAGTAATATGTTTATTAAGTATATATTTTTCCGGTCACAAAACTATCGTGGCAGGTATTACCTTTTCAGTGATTTTACTTTTAGGGCTTTTAGAAGATACGAACTTCTAAAGGCCCATTTTGTTTTTTAAACCATGCGTTTTAGTTATAGACATGCATAATTTATCGGTATTTTACATATCAAATGGCACTTTTTATACTAAACTACAACCGAAATTGATCACTTCGGTTTTTAAAGCTGAGGAGGAAAAAGATGAAGGCAAATTCATTTTTGAAAGTTGTAGTAACGGTTGCTGCCATCATTGTACTTGGAGGTTGTAGTGCAAGCGCGTCTAAAAAAAGCAATGGCGAGCGTAACATCCAGACAACAAAAGTTAGGAACCACCGTGCGTCAAAGAAAGTGGCCACTGATAATGCAAATATGCAGAGGAAGAATCCAGCTATGCCAACAAGAGTCGTTAAACATGGCACAAAAATTCGTATGCATTTTGGCAAAACAGTGATCACTGGCGTTCTTAATAACAGCAAAACGGCCAAGGCGCTAATAGCAAAAATGCCATACACAGTCTCCGAGAGTCGTTATGACACAGATTTTTGTGGAACCATTTCGCCGCTTCCATATAACAAAAGCGAGGAACATTACGGTTGGTTAAACGGTGACATTGACTATGCTACTGATGCGCCGTATTTCACTATTTTGTTCAATGGTGAGAAGACGTCAAATCAGTATGGTTCACAAGTTAACATTGGGGTTATAACCACGCCATTATCGAAAATACGGCATCTACATGGCAACTATAACGTTCGAATCGAGCTAGATAAGTAGCGTGTTTTGGTAGGCGATTAGGATAGTTAAAATACATGATTGTGATCCTTGGGATTTAACAACAAGTCTATGGCACATTGAAATTTTTCTATCTAGTGTCGGTTACAGACGAATAGTTCATCAAAGCAGGGGGAGGTAAGTAATATCAGGAAAAAAGTAGTATTTTTGGCTGGTTTGTTGATTCTTTTAGCAGGAATGATGGGTTGGCATATACAGCGTTGGCAAGCGACCAGACAACTCGGTCAAAATCAATCAAGCCAATTATTTGCCAAGACTAAAAAGTCTTCAACAGTTAAGAAATCAAATAAAGTGGATCCTAAACGAATTCTTATTGTGACATTTTCTAGAGTGGGAACTAACTATCCAGATGTCACTCTAAAGGTTGGTCACACACAACATATTGCGAATCAAATTGCTCAAGTCACACATGGACGGCAGTTTTCGATTCAAGTAGATGATACGTATCCTAAAAATTATCAGGCAACGGTAGACCGTGCGGAACGAGAGCAGGATAGAAATGCGCGGCCTGAAATTAAAGGCCCACTGCCAGACATGTCAAACTATGACGTGGTTTTTTTGGGATACCCGATTTGGTGGAATGAAATACCAATGCCTATGAGGACATTTATGGATGAAGAAAATTTGAATGGCAAAATTATAATTCCCTTTTCAACTAACGCAGGTTCCGGATGGGGCGACTCCTTGTCACAGTTGAGGCAGAAGTATCCACATGCGACTTTGCGTAAGGGATATGAGGTTGAGGGAACAAGAGTTAATCGTTCCACTCATGCCATTAATAGATGGCTTCATGAGCTTGGATTTTAAAGAAAGGTGATGGTAAACGTGCTCAGAAGGTATCCAATTGCTTTAAATATATTTTGGGTTTTCCTCGTAATTCTCGTACCTACACCTTTGCTGCTGGCATTGTTTGTTTCCATGGGGTCGATTGCCACTGACCAGCGACTGCTAATTGCAGCGGGAATAATTGCGTACACTTGGTGGCTATTGGCTGTTTTCTTATCAACACGACCCAAATGGCTAGAACGTGCTGTTGGGTTACCCAAGATGTATTTACTACATGGTTGTCTTGGCGTAATCGCTCTGGTTTTGGCATTTCTGCATGAGCACTACATGGTCTCAATGGGACAGTGGATAATTGTGACTGGAAAATTGGCCTGGTATTTAACCCTTTTTGGCGTACTGTTTGCCGCGTTTTTTATGTCGGGATGGATTGTTGATCATTTTCCGACTGCAGCAAACGTCAAAATAAGAATGCAAAAAGTAATCAAACACCAGTTTTCAATTTGGATACATCGCCTTAATATAGTCGCAATTTTGCTTGTTTGGTTGCACGTCGAATTAATTGGCCGCGTAAACGGGCATCTTATGTTTATGGTGTTGTTTGAGCTATATACATTTGGAGTCTTGGGCTATTACGGCTGGTATAAGCTTGACCAAAAAGAAGGTAAGATGGCAGGAAAGGTTGTGAAAAACAGGAGATTAAATGCAAAGACATTTCAGTTAACGCTTGAGTTTCAGGATAATGTTCCAAATTTACTGGCGGGTGATTTTTTGTTTTTTACTTTTCCAACACTTTCACAGGAAACACATCCGTTTTCACTCACGAATAAGCCATCCGAAAAATCTCATGTAGTAGTACTTACCATTCGTGAGGTGGGAGATTACACGAAGGGACTTTCAGCAGTTACCGTCGGAAGCTCTTTTTATGCGGAAGGTCCGTTTGGTCAATTTTCAAGAATAATTGAATCTGAGCCAGAAAAAGATTTGACGTTAATTGGCATGGGGACGGGTGTCGCACCACTGATGAGTATAGCTAAGCGATATCATTCAAGACGGAATATTCACCTTATTTGGACCGTTAAGAATAAAGAAGATGAATTTTTTAGAAGCGAATTAGAAAATTTGAATGACAACCGGCTTAAATCTTTTATTCAAGTCGGTCGGGTTACAACCTATGAGCTTTCTCAATTATTGTCAGAACGTGAGATAAAAGAAAATCGCTTTTTTGTGGTTGGATCTTCCCTCGCTGTTTTATCAGTCGAGCGAAGTCTCAAACAAATAGGTGTTTCAAAGCAAAATTTGTCTGATGAACGATTGACTATGTAAAAGGAGACTAATTTATGAGAAGAACTTTAAAAGTTTTATTAGCCATTGTTGTCATTGGGGGCACAGTGCTTGGTTTTATGAGCGAAGGTAATGCGGCTGTTAAGCATCGATCTGCTGCAAAGAGGACAGTGATTATTTTCTATTCACAAACAAATAATACGACAAGACTTGCTCACAAAATTCATAAAGAAAGCGGTGTAGATGTGATACGTATCAAACCTCAGAAAGCTTATCCGTCTGATGGGGATGCTATTAATGCACGTGTACGTCGTGAGCACAGAAGCAATCAATACGATCAATTGTTAAACGTGCCGTCAAGCCTTAAGAAATACGATAGAGTATTGGTTGGGTTCCCAATTTGGAGTAATGATGTGGCGTATCCGATTCAATCGTTTTTGTCACAAAATCAATCAAAGCTGGCTGGCAAGCGTATTGAGCCGTTTAGTACAAGTGCTAGTGCGGATAGCTCGGCAATAAAACAAAGCGTTCGTACCATTAAGCGTTTAGTTCCCGATGCGCACGTTGAAAAAGGATTAAATTTAACTTCGGGAGATACTAATACTAAAAAGGTTAAAGATTGGGTTAAAACGGTTGTATTTAAACGATAAAAAAGAGCCCGAATTATTTTTAGAATGAAAAGATAAAGGATCGTTAAGTGATGAGCTGAGTCTGAGACTTGACCGCTCAACGCTTACTGTAGTGAAATTGCCGCAGACGCGAGACATAACACTGACTTTTGCTCATCTAACAGAAATCCGGCGCTCATGGGGGAATTGCCCATAAACGCCGGATTTCTGTTACCTGAGAAAGCTAAACATTGTCATGTCTCGCTCTCATTAATACTATTTTTGATAAACGTGATGTGCTTGCCAGACACGGTAATTACGCCCTCTTTTTGAAGGGCCTTCAACTGGCGACTTAACGTTTCTGGTGATAGGCCCAGAAAACTTGCTAACTCCTTTTTCTTAACGGGTAACTGGAACGTATTGGAAGAGGCATTTTCTAGTTTGTCCGTTAAGTAGGACAGAACGCGGTCTTTAGCTAATAGTGTGTCACGACGAACGGAATTCTGCTCAACGGCAACTAGCTTATCACCAAAATTATTTAATAAGTTTAAGCATAGTTCCGGAGATTCCCGTAGTACTTGTTGAAAGGCTTGATGTGAAACGGAACAAACGTAGGAGTCCTCAAGCGACTCAATAAAATAGTCAGTCTGACGTTGAGAAAATAACGTTTCCTGACCGGTGATGTCACCGGTTTTCATCATGTAGAGAATTTTTTCTTTACCAGTATCCGAGACTGAATAGACCTTGGCAGATCCTTGATCTATAACGAACATACCATCGTTATTATCGAGCGGTTGCTTTATCAAGGTGCCTTTTGGAAACCATTGTCGGTGTTTCGAAGCGGGAACTAGTGACGCTAAGGTTTCTAAATTTAATTTTGAAAATAACGGTGCTCTAGCTAAACATGTTGTTGCGGAATGTTTTGTGATTATTTTTCGCCTTCTTGAGATAGGTCAATTTTTTTATTTGTGGTTCATAGTACCATATTCTTATCAAATGAACGATGATGTGTCACACTTACAACAGTTCTACTATCACCGTTCGTTTCAAATTGTTGTTAACTTAGCTCAAGAAAGAGGTAGAAAAATGCCATTAATGAGAATTGATGTTATCAAAGGGCACGATGAAGCTTATTTAAAAACAATGTTGGATATTGCCTATGAGGTACAGGTCGATAAGTTTGCGACGCCAGAAGGTGACCGTTATCAGTTGTTGACTCAGCATGAACCGTTTGAAATGCAGATTCTTGATACAGGATTAGGTATCAAACGAACACGTGACGTAGTGTTCTTTAATTTGGTTACACGGCCACGTTCAACACGCGCTAAATTGGATTTTTATAAGACGCTGGTGGATCGGTTGAATAAAGAACTGGGAATTCGTAAAGAGGATGTTGTCTTCAGTCTGGTACCTAACAACGATGATGACTGGAGCTTTGGCAATGGTGAGGCGCAATTTTTAAACGGTAAGCTGTAAGCACGTAGCTTAACAAAAATGTCTCTGAGATAAAATTTTATGAAAAGAACCCCTAAGATTGGATACAAAATCTAATCTTAGGGGTTTATTTTAATTACAGCCTTCACACTGATATTGATTTGTTGGTCATGACGACAACTTGAAACTTTTAAGCCTCGGATACAAATATCAGCGTTTTCTTAAGATAGTCTAGTTTATCAAAGCGGGCGGAATTCCTAGGCTAACACTGCATTTTAATGATAAAACTTTTTTATGAGGCCGTATGCATAACCATATTGTGGATAAGGGTTTCGACCTCAACTTTACGAACTAAATCTGAATGCTGAGCATTTTGGCCGGTAACGAGTAATTCATTGAATAACTGAACATGGTTCTGAAATATTTGACGGCTAGCATCCACGCTTTGAACAGGCACACGACCGTCAGAACTATAAGATTGGGCTCCCAAAATCCCGAATACAACGAGATTATGTGGGAGCTTGTTTTGTTGCTTAATGAAGGTTTCAAGCATAGTGGTGTGCTGATTTTGCACTGTATTATTGAAGTTAAATGGTGATCCGATAAACATGAATTCGCGGACATCAAGTGACTGCTGATGATAGTAACGTTCGAGATAATCAGTGAAAATTAGTCCGCCGTTTGAATGGCCAACGAGGTTAAAGGTGTGAAGGTCCGCATGTTGTTTAAGATAGCTAAAGGCCGTTCGAAGCCAATATGATTGATGACGGATATTGTTATATCCATCATGATTGTTGGTGAATGAAATTACCACGAACGGTCGAGTATCACGACGGCTGATGGATCCGGTGTGTGTGACGGTGTTGTTTTGGTGCACAGTTAAACGTAAAAGACTGTGCTGGTGGTGATCACGGTGATTAAGATCTTTGACTAAAGCATCAAAGCGATGAGGACCTGCACTGCTGCCAGGAATGAGGATTGTTGGTATAGCGTTACGACGGATGTGTCCAATTTTTGTTGGTTGAAATAATTTTCCGATACTGAAAAATAACAGACAAATAATAACTAAAATAATGCTAACTATAGTGCCGCGTCGATATTTTTTAAACGTAAGCTTTTCCTCCACACTCCAATATTGATTGGCTAAATTTTAAGAGTGAAAATGCCGTTTGTCGAATATCAATTTTGCATGGTCTGGCATACTTTTTACGTATGCCTAAGCTGGGCAGATCAGTATTATAGATGTGTATGAATTGGCATCGCAAGTGAGTATTTAACTTTGGAAAGTAATCGCGTTAAGGTTAAATTCATTAAGAATGATATTCCAAAGATAAGAACGCAGCCACATTACGAGGCTAGTCAAAAAATGTTAAACAACCAAATACCGATTTGTATGATAGAACTGAGTTAATTCCATTTGATAAATTAACGAATTTCTTCATGACTAATTTATAGAAATGGTTATAAGAAAAAGGGATGAATCTTCACTTGATTCATCCTTTTTGTATCTGCTTTTAATCAAGATCACGTTGAAGTTGCTGCAGGAAAGCTTTGGCAGCTAACGAAAGTCGCTGTCCTTTACGCCAGACAATGCTGGCGCCTGAGGTAAGGCGCGGTTCAAACGGAACAAACTTGAGATCAGATTGATTAGTATTAATAATACCGTCGAAACATAAAGAATAACCAACGCCTGCGGATACCATTAAGGCAGCATTGTAGAGTAGATTATACGTCGCCACGACATTTATGTTAGCTGTGCTTTTGCCCAACCAATCATCTAGCAGTCCCGTCATCCCTTGTTGGCTGGACAAAATCAACTTCATCTGGGCTAAGTCGCTAAGTTGCAGGTGGTCCTTATTGGCTAAAGGTGCGTCACCAGGCATTAACACGCCCCAGCGACTCTCACCTGGGAGATGAATAAAATCATAATCGGTTTTGTCTGCTGGTTCCATGATGACACCAAAATCAAAATAACCTGACTTGATCGAAGTACGGATTTCATCTGCATTAGTACTAATGATGCTGGTTTGAATATGTGGGTAATGCTGTTGCAGTGTGCTGATTGACTGCGCAACGTTAAGGAACGTGCGTGCTTCTGCGCTGCCGATAACGACTCGTCCATTAATTTGTTGCTCTTCGTGCAAATTTTGCAGTGTCTTGTCCGTTAAAGATAGAATTTGGTCCACTTGGCTGGCAAAGTATTCACCACTGTTGGTTAATTGAATGGATCGTGTACCGCGCACAAACAGTGTCAATCCTAATTCATCTTCCAAATCTTTCAGTTGCCGCGAAACAGTTGGTTGGGATACATGTAGCATTTCTGCTGCCCGACTGATATTTTGTTCGCGCACAACTGCCTGAAAGTACCGGAGAACTCTTAGTTCCATTTTTAAACCTCATATATAACTAAAAGGCATATGTATAGATTTATATTAGGCATTAGACATATATCTAGTCAAGCCTTAGGATAACTTTATTGCCAGATGGCAAGAATGTAAATGACTTTACGTTTGAAAAAAGGAGTTAGAAATGACAACCCTTGTGAATGAAAATCTGCACTGGACGACTCAGCAATTAACTGCCTTTGCCAGCGCAAACGATATGCAAATCTCACCATTTTATGGTGATGGCAAAACTTATGGTACGCCATTGTGGATATGGTCAGTTACTGCCAACCGTGCGCTATATGTACGTGCGTGGCATGGGACGCAATCAAGTTGGTATCGCTCGGCAGTGGAACAAGGGGCCGGGCGAATGCATTTAGCAGGCCGCAATTACCACATTTTATTTAAACCGATTATGGACCCAAACATTATCCAGACGGTTAACATGGCCTATCAAGCGAAATATACGAATAGTCCCTATTTAGCGGGGATGGTTAACGTGGCAGCACAACAATCGACCTTATGTGTATTGCCAAGGGACAAGGACAGAAGAAAGGAATAATAAAATGAAGACAATTTTAATTTTAGGAGCAAACGGTGGGACAGCACAGATTCTAATTCAGCGGTTACTAAATGAGACCGACGACAAACTGATCCTATTTTTACGCCATGCTTCACGTTTGGCACAGTATCAAGGTAATGACCGGGTGACTGTAATTGATGGCGATGTACTTGATCAAGACCGGTTACGGCAAGCAATGCAGAAAGTTGATATCGTCTATTCAAACGTTGGTGGCACCGACCTAGCAGTGCAGACGCAAAGCATTTTAAAAGCAATGGCTGCCGAGAACAAACAGCGGTTGATTTTTATTAGTGCATTGGGTGCCAATTATGAAGTTAAGGGCAATTTTGGAAGTTGGAATGAACAGGCTATCGCCGCTTATCTACCTGGATTTAGAGAATCAGATCAGTTGATTCAGGATTCGGGTGTCAACTATACGGAGATTAGACCGGCTTGGCTGACTGATGAAGATGAAATTGATTATGAAACCACCCAGCGTGGTGAGGATTTTAAAGGTACGGAAGTATCTCGGAAGAGTGTCGCAGATTTTGTCTTTAAGTTGATTGACAATCCCGACTTAGGTCAGCGAGCTAGCGTCGGTGTAAATAAACCGAATACCGATGGCGATAAACCTCGTTGGATGGAATGAAAGAGAGGCAAAAATGGTTTTAAAAAAGCTTGCTGTAACTGATGAAGAATATAAACAGATTGATAAGGTTAATGCAGAAAATCAGATGACGCTGCAACAGCTGAACAACCGAGTCAACGATCCCGATCAGGCCCGAAGATTGTTGAACAAGATCATCGGCCAACCAGTTGACCAGTCTGTTGAGGTGCGTTTGCCGTTTTATACGGACTATGGACGACGAATTATCTTCGGTAAAAACGTTTTTGTTAATAGCGGGGTTATGTTCACGGATTTGGGTGGCATTGTCATTGAGGATGATGTCCTTATCGGTCCGGGTGCCAGTTTAATCAGTGTTAATCACCCTCAAGATCCTAATAATCGACATGGTCTGGAGTTATCTCCAGTGTATGTTCATCAAAATGCATGGATCGGCGCAAAGGCGCTTATTTTACCAGGTGTTTCAGTAGGTAAAAACGCAATTGTTGCCGCGGGCGCGGTTGTGACACATAATGTGCCGGATAATGCGATCGTTGCTGGGGTGCCTGCCAAAGTGATAAAAACCGTTGAGTAGCATTAATAAAATAGCAAGATAATCAAACACATGGGTATTGTCCGCTATTTGATGGCGGCGACGCTGGACGACAAAATTAAAAATTAATAGCAATTAATGGAGGAATATTATGAGTATTGAAAATAAAGTTGTAGTAATTACAGGTGCATCCAGTGGTATTGGCGAAGCCACCGCTAAATTATTGGCCAGCAAGGGTGCCAAGGTTGTCTTAGGTGCGCGTCGTGAAGAACGTTTGGCACAACTCGCTGATAGCATCGGCGAGAATGCAGTTTATCAGGTAACAGATGTTACTAATCGGCAAGAGGTCGCTGCGTTGTTCAAACTTGCCGTGGATAAATTTGGGCGGATTGACGCGCTTTACAATAATGCAGGGATTATGCCGCAGGGCAACCTGAGTGATCGCGATTATGACCGTTGGCAAGCAGAAATCAACGTTAATATTATGGGCGTACTGAATGGCATTGGCGAAGTTTTACCAATTATGCAAAAACAACAGGATGGCCTAATTATCACGACAGATTCTGTCGCCGGTCATGTTGTCTATCCAGCATCTGCTGTTTATAACGGTACTAAATATGCTGTGCGGGCAATTATGGAAGGCTTGCGGCAGGAAGAAAAGAACAATGGCATTCGTTCCACAATTGTGTCTCCAGGCGCAGTGCGGACAGAATTGTCTAGGACAATCGGTAACGCTAACGTGGAGGCAGCGCTACAGCCAATTTTTGGTGCACCACAAGAAGAAGGATTGACATTGGCACCGGCCGATATCGCAAATGCAGTGTTGTTTGCTATCGATCAGCCTAAGCATGTTGCGGTCAGTGAAGTTATTGTTCGACCTGCTCGCCAGGAAGTTTAGGCATCTGAACAAAGGGATATTGTGTATGATAAAACCCGAAGAGCGTGTCCTGATTTAGTGTTTTCAATGTTTAATTGTCCATAATTTAGTCCCACGATGTTGTTTCTTTGACATCATGGGACCTTTTGTTTTTCTATTTGTAGTGCAAGTTGAATATTGTTGACGTATACACGGGAAACGTGTATAGTTCAGCTAAAAAGATGCTAGGAAAATCCTATGATAAGATCCTTTGCCAATAAAGAGTCTCAAAAAGTTTTTAATCAGGAATTCTCAAAAAAGTTACCGCAGTCTATTCAAAAAATTGCGTTACGGAAATTAGTCATGTTAGATAACGCTACTACTATTAATGATCTTAGGATTCCGCCTGCAAATCACTTAGAAGAATTAGTTGGTAATCGTGAAGGACAGTACAGCATTAAAATCAATAAACAGTATCGAATTTGCTTTTCGGTTGAGAATCAAAATGATTTTAATGATGTGGAAATCGTTGATTACCACCGTTGAGAGGAATAAAAAAATGAGTAGAATTCCAACTCCCAAAATTAGCGAGATTTTGAAAGAAGAGTTTATGGCGCCAGTAAACCTTTCTGCATATGCGCTGGCTAAGGAACTTAATGTGCCAACGTCAAGAATACAAGATATCTTGCATGATCGTAGAGAAATCACAGTTGACACGTCAATCAGACTGGGACGTTTTTTTGGAGTATCAGACCAGTACTTTTTAAATATGCAAAATGATATAGATCTGCGTAATACGGTAGAAAATAACGAGGACGAATATAATAAAATTCAGCAATATAAATTCAGCTAACATATAGACGCATACAAAAGGACCCTGTTTATAACGGTACCAAATCCGCGGTGCGGACCATTATGGAAGGCTTGCGGCAGGAAGAAAAGAACAATGGCATTCGTTCCACAATCGTGTCCCCCAGGCGTAGTGCGGACAGAATTGTCTAAGACAATCGGTAATGCTAACGTGGAGGCAGCGCTACAGCCAATGTTTGGCGCGCCTCAAGAAGATGAACTGACATTGGCGCCAGCTGACATCGCAAACACAGTGTTGTTAGCTATTGATCAACCAAAGCACGTTGCAATCAGTGAAGTTATTGTTCGGCCAGCCCGTCAGGAAATTTAAGCAGTTGAAGCGCATTACGTGTGTAGAGAGTAGGCTCTCGAAAGTGGTTATTTTCACTTTTGGGAGTCTTTTTTTTTATGGAAAGATGAAGTTGTTCAGCGTTATAAGGACGCTATTTTATGGAAAAATGCACCGTTGCTCAGATGCATAAAATTGATATTGTCTTTTATTATGAAAGGCCCTATACTTTCTTCGTAACATGTTGGCAGAGTGGTGCAGTAGTATGGAGGACAAGACGATGGCTAGCAATAAAGTTAGTTTCGAAGATGATCAATTACTCGTAGAGCCTGTTGGTATCGATAAAGTGCTTGGGTTCGAGAACCGTTTGAAAATTCCGTTACATCATGTAGTCGATGCAAGCTTGGATAATGGCGAGGATAATCAGTTTGTTTGGCGCAAACTAGGATATGGCGGCATTAACAAGAAGGTAGGGACGTTCAGTAGCAAAGGTCAGGATTACTTTTACAATTTTGACCGAAGTAAAGCAGCAATTGTGATTTCGCTACAAAATGAAAAATTTTCCCGGTTAGTGTTAGATGTAGATGAGCCTAACCAAGTAATTACAGATATAAATGCAAAAGTAGCAGAATTGACGCAGTAGACTAAAGCAAATAATTAATATTGACCCCCAATCTGGATTAGGTTAGGGGTCTTTTAATAATGGCCGAAAGCACGGCAAGAATTGTTCGATGCAATGCCAGCGGGAAACAATCTCAGGAGGCTGTACGTGGAAGACGAGCTTTATGATCAGTTGATGGAAACTGTCTCTGAGGAAACCGATCTGTTTATCGGTAATTGATAAAAAGTAACCTTAATAAAAACGACTAGAAATTGCCTCTCGAAGCAATTTCTAGTCGTTTTTTGTTTAAAGACAATCGGCTTTATTGTTGTCTACTAGCTTTAACAAAGGATCAACACTTTTGCCGCACTGTCTTGTAAAAGATTGGGTTCAAGCGAAAAAATTCTATTAGTTTAAATCGCCTAATAATTCTAGCGACCGAACCATTTGTGCCGTAAAGCCGGATTCGTTGTCATACCAGGCGACCGTTTTTACTAACTGACCAGCACCGTGGCCGGTTACTTGAGTTTGGCCTGGATCGAAAATGGCACCGTAAGAAGTTCCGATAATATCCGAAGAGACGATTCCGTCGTTATTATAACCGAACGACGCACTGTCATTCGTATGAGTTTTAACGGCTGTGTTGACTTGATCCGCAGTGACTTCTTGTTTAAGCGTGGCAACTAGTTCTGTAACGGAACCAGCGATAACGGGTACTCGCTGAGCATGGCCATCCAGCTTGCCATTCAGTTCAGGAATAACATTGCCGATAGCTTTTGCTGCGCCCGTTGAATGTGGAATGATGTTTTCCGCCGCTGCGCGAGCATTACGAACATTATCGTGGCGATCGGGTCCATCCTGTAACATTTGTGAGGCCGTGTAGGCGTGAATTGTTGTCATCGTGCCGGAATTGATGCCAAACTCTGAGTTAACGGCGTTTGCAAGCAGTGCAATACAATTGGTTGTGCATGAACCAGCTGATGCGATGCGAACATCACTAGTGAGCACCTGATTATTGACGCCATACACGATTGTCGGCATGTCACCCGCTGGCGCAGAAATCAACACGCGTTTAGCGCCGGCTGTGAGGTGAGCCTGCGCTTTTTCGGCTGAGGTGTAAAAGCCGGTACATTCAAGCACAATATCAACGCCATCATTTGCGACCCATGGTAGTTTTTCTGCATGAGGTTCGGCATAGACTGGAATCTTATGATTATCCACCACAATGGCATTGCCGTCGTCATGGATAGTGTCGATTTTAAAGTTGCCGTGACGTGTGTCATATTTTAAAAGATGTGCCAACATGTGTGCGGATGTTAGATCATTAATCGCGACAACTTCAAGATTCGTTTGACCTTGTGCCTGTAAGTCAGCAATACGACGAAAGGCTAAACGGCCGATACGACCGAAACCGTTAATACCAATTTTAACTGTCATTATATGTCCTCCTCTTTTATGTTCAAGCTCATTCTAGCGAGAATTAGATATATAATAAACTACGAAAATAAGAACACATCTATATAAAATAGTGATATCAGAGAGGCCATTAAATGAACATTGAGACGTTTAAAATGATTATTGCCATTGTGCAAACAGGAACTTTTTCTGGGGCAGGAGAGCGGTTGGGGTATGCCCAATCCAATATTTCAGCTAAGGTTCATCAACTGGAAAATAGCCTGCAAACGTCGATTTTTTACAGGACAAACCGTGGTGTTGTGCTGACATCTGCTGGTAAGTCATTTTACCAACGTGCAGTGCGAATCGTTGATTTGACGGAAGATACGATTCATTTTATGAAAAGTCCCGATATTGTGAACGGTGATCTACGGATTGGGACGCTTCAACCTGCATCCACAACATACTTGCCTCCAATTTTAACGAAATATCATCAAGCGTTTTCGAAGGTTAAATTAACAATCGAAACTGGCAATACAAACGAGAATCTTGAACGGGTGCTGGATTATCGACTCAGTGGTGCAGTTATTGGTGGTGAAGTTGACGATCCTGCATTGTGCAAAATTCCGTTAGCGACTGAAGAACTGTGTTTAATCAGTGCCAACGATGAGCGACCCGATTTAAAAACGGCATCGTTACTGGTATTCCCACAAGGGTGTGTCTATCGAAAGACATTGGAAACTTGGCTCAGTTATCGGCGTGTGACTGTTCAACGTCCAATCGAATTTAACTATCTTAATGCAATTTTAGCGAGTGTCAGTGCAGGACTCGGTGTCAGCGTTGTCCCCAAAGATGTGGCACGGCCATTTGTGGATGACCGTGCAATGAGTATGATGCCATTGCCAAAGCAATTTGCGACCATCCCGCTGTCATTCATTTACCGAAAGGATCATGTGATTGATCGACCGTTCGGCGAGTTTATGAAGGTATTGATGGATCACGATTCTTGATCTTGCTAAATTAATTGTTTGTCTGTGTTTGTCGATATTCTTTAGGTGTCAGTCCGGTTCGTTGTTTAAAAATTTTGGTAAAGTAGGCACTGTTATTAAAACCTACCGATAAGGCAATAGTAGTGATAGGGTCATCGCTTTTTACCAAACGTTGTTTCGCCTGATCAATACGATATTGAATTAGATAATCAATCGGACTTTGATGAAAATACTTATGAAAGGCACGGCCGCATTCCTTTTCGCTCACACCAACGTGAGCGGCAATATCGGCGACCGTTACTTTTTGATCAAAGTGGCGATGCATGAAACTAATCATTTGTTTGATGCGTTCTTGAGCGTAAGGCGTGGTTGTAAGCGCATGCTGTTGCTGTGTATTGATCTCGTCCATCAGGGCAAGCCACGCCTGACTCAGCAGATTACGGATTTGAAATTCATTGTCGGCTTTTCCATCCAGTTGGGTAAGTTGTTGAAGCAATTTGAAGAATTCCCGACCGCTTGGAGTGCTTTCTCGAATGATCACGACTTCAATGCTCAGATTTTTGAGAATCGGGTCGAGATATTTGGTTTCAAACACGCTCCGGTAGTGGCCAGTTAACAGGATCGGGTGGAATAAGTGCGCGTGTTCCATTGCACTTTTTTGACCTGGTCCTTTTCGTTTGGTATTCATTACGTTGGTATTGATAAAGTAGGCCTCACCTTGATGAATGGTGTAAACCTGATTAAGTGTCTCCACGATAATCGATCCTTGGTAGGCGTAGTCAAACTCTAACTCTTCGTGCCAATGCCAAGGCGCAATGAACTGACTGAAGTCTCGCCGGTGCATCGTGTAAGGAAATGTGTACGTCATGCCATCAATTTGTTCGACGGCGTTGTTGTCTTGTTCAAAGCCTAGCTTCATGTTTTTATCCCCATTTTTGTCCGAATAGTTATACTTTAAGACAGAATGATAATATTTTAAAGCCGACTCTCTTTGTATGATGAAGATACAAATTACGAGAAAGAGGCAAAATAATGGCTTATAATTTTGATTTTTATTCACCAACAGAAGTTGTGTTTGGTCGCGACACACCCAGTAAGGTCGGCAAATACATTAATAAGTATCATGGTCACAAGATTTTGATTGTCTACGGTAGCGACCGTGTGCGTCAAAATGGTCTGATGGGTGTAATTACGAAGGCACTGGCGGATGATAGTCTGACCTATAAAATGCTTGGAGGTGTGGTGCCCAATCCACGTTTGAGCAAGGTTTATGAAGGCATCACGCTTGGCAAACGGATGGGTGCTGACTTTATCCTAGCTGTCGGTGGCGGCTCCGTAATTGATACAGCCAAAGCGATTGCATATGGTCTGGCTGAACCTAACGAAGACGTTTGGACATTATTTGCCCATCAACGTACTGCCAAAGCTTGCCTGCCAGTGGCTTCTGTTCTAACAATTGCGGCAGCTGGTAGTGAAACCAGCATGGGGTCTGTAATTACGGATGAAAAAACGAAGGAAAAGCGCGCGTATGATGATGACTTGGCACGACCGAGGTTTGCCATCATGGATCCTGAATTAACGCTGTCTGTTTCAGATTACCAAACAGAGTGTGGAGCAACGGATATCATGATGCACACGATGGAGCGGTACTTCACTAATGGCGGTAACATGGCGATTACCGATGCTATTGCGGAAGGATTGTTACGAACGGTGAAGACAAACGCGCAGGTCTTGCATGCCAACCCGCAATTATATGAAGCACGTGCCGAAATGATGTGGGCTGGTTCACTGTCACACAATAATTTAACCGGTTGTGGCAATGATGGTGGTGATTTTGCAACTCACATGTTGGAACATGAATTGAGTGGCATGTTTGATATCACTCATGGTGCCGGTTTAGCTGCAATTTGGCCGACATGGGCGCGTTATGTGTACCAAGATGATTTACCTCGTTTTATCAGTTTTGCGCAGAACGTGATGGGCGTGACTGAAAAGGGTAGCGGCGAGATGATCGCATTAACGGGAATTGCAAAAATGGTGCAGTTTTACCATGCAATTGGGATGCCTGCGACAATTAACGAGTTGGGCATCACATTGACCGATGATCAGTGCCATACGTTAGCTCATAACTGTGCTGTTGCTGCTGGGGGTAAAAAAGGATCGGCTAAAGTGCTTTACGAAGATGATATGTATCAAATCTACAAAAAGGCCAGCGAAGCTTAAACGTAGATCAATGCACCGGATTACTTTGAAAATAGGAATTAAAATAGGTGGTTCTATCCTATATTTTGGGACGGAATCATTTTTGTTTTGCAAACGTGATTTTTGTCATAAAGACGTATAATTAGGGGCAAACAGTCGACTAGAAGTTGGATGGCAATTTTACCCATCTCTTTTACAAATAAGGGTTTGGTAGCTGATTATGAAGCAAATTTATTTTTTATGTACGGGCAATTCATGTCGTAGCCAGATGGCTGAGGGGATTGCCCGACAATTATTGGGGCCAAAGCGGCGCGTTGCTAGTGCTGGAGTAGAGATGCACGGATTAAACGCCAATGCCGTTGTCGTGATGAACGAAGTGGGAATTGATATTTCGCACCAGTATTCCAAACTGATTGATGTGGATTATTTGAACCATTGCGATTTGGTCGTGACGTTGTGTGGTGATGCTCGTGACCGTTGCCCAATAACGCCACCATCAGTGAAAAAGCTGCACTGGCCCTTACCGGATCCTGCACAAGCGGTGGGTACCGAAGAAGAGCAACTGGCAGTATTTCGTTCTGTCAGAGATCAAATCAAACGGCGAATTTTGACAGAAATCAAATAAGGCAAAGGCGAGTAGCGACAATTATGCGAAATTTCTTTTTAACAACAGCACGACTGGGCTTTTCTCATTGGAAATCCACGGATATGGAATTGGCACAAACACTTTGGGGTGACATCAATGTTGTTCGATACATTCATCAAGGCCCATTTTCAGATGAAGAGGTGGACAAACGTCTGAATACTGAAATGGCACAACAAGCCAAAGTTGGGGCGCAATATTGGCCAATTTTTTGGAAGGCTGATGGAACGTTTATTGGTGCTTGTGGACTGCGGCCAACAGATGAGCCGAATGTTTTTGAATTCGGTATTCATTTACGCGCATCAGTTTGGCATCAAGGCGTGGGAATGGAAGCAGGCCAAGCAGCGATAACGTACGGTTTTAATGAACTGAATGCTAAAAAGATCGTCATGGGTCATAATCCAAATAATATTGGTTCGCAAAAATTGCTCGCCAAACTAGGCTTTGAATACTATGGCAAAGAATTTTATGCACCAACAGGGCTTGAACACCCAATGTATCGAATGACACCGGCCATGTGGGCGGCAAGAAAACATTAAAAAATGACGGTTAATTGCTTCTCGTAAAAGAAACAATTAACCGTCATTTAGGTTGGAGTTGACCTATTATTCTTGTGCGCCTTTGCCTAAGAATGCGTTGAGCATCCAAATGTTCTTATCAACGCTCATCTTAAAGCCATTTAACATATCTTGAGTTGGCCAATCTTTTTCACCATCGGATAGCTCCATGCCCAATTCAATCTGATCACGGAGATACTTAAATTGATCGGATAATTGTTGCATGTAATCCGGCAATGATGCGCTGCCCCAACTGGTTTTATCATCAGGTAAGCCAGTATGTTCAATGAATTCGTGTGTTGTTGAGTAAGGTGAGCCGCCGAGTTGAATCAACCGTTCAGCGATATCATCTAGCATGTCATCCAGTTGATCTAAGTAATCATCCATTTGGGGATGCATGCGGAAAAATTCTGGTCCGCGCATGTACCAATGAATCTGGCGAACATTGACTTTGAGTTGACTGATGTCAGCAATCAATTGATTTAATTGATCACGCGTTTTGGGGAAATCGTACTGTTTATATGATTGTGCCATATTTACAAAACACTCCTTCACATAGTGACAAACTTCTGGCTGACGGTGAAATCATTTAATTGATTTCGAAGTTATGATACATGGTTGGCTGTTGATCTGTCGAATTTCAAACCTCGAATCGCAAATTTCAAACTGAGATGTTTGAATGGGTAGCAGTTGGTTCACTTAACAGCCAAACGTTAGCCACTTTTCGATGATGAATAAAGATATAGTTGCTTGCGCAAATAAAACGATTGATTTAGAATACAATTACGTCCATGAATAAGACGTAATGAGCCCAATAATTGCCACATTAACTGTGCATATAAATGACAGCGGGAGGATCAAATATGAGCAAATTTGTTGAGAACTTTGATGCAGATAACGAATATTTAACAATTCCTGATGGTTTTAAAGAAGTCGCCCACGACACTCGCTCCCGTAATGGGGAAGACGTTGAGGTGGTTCGCTATCAACAATCTGACAAGATTGTGCAGAACAATCCACACGTCACAGTCGTGTACGGTGACGATGGTCGTTTGATCAGCTACAACAATTTTTCTGTTGATAGCCCAGATGCATTGCCGGATGATTCTGAGGCCGTGGACATTGCGCTTAATGTCTTTGATTCGTTGGATTCAGAATATGCGGAAGAACTGTCACTGATGCGCATTGATGAACAAGAGCGACTGTTTATTAACGACGATGGTGATGAGGTTGCCACACCAATTTTGTGGGTTAAGTTTGCTCACATGAACGGCTCCTACAACTGGGTTTCCGTTGGCCCTGCAGGGCAAGTGATTGAATTTGAACGGGAGTCATTGTGGGATTACGGTCAATCTCGCCGTGCCACAGAAGAGTGGAATGATGACGACTGGGTGGCTGCTCGGGAACACCGCGGACCACAGTTATCGGCACCGTCTGCACTGGCGTAACTCAATGCTAGCGGCCAATAAAATGAGTTTGATCGAAATGTGTGAAACTAACGAAAAGCAGCGTGCAATTATTTCTTGCTCGCTGCTTTTTGGTGCATAAATGACGCTGTGACTACTGATAAGATTGTTGAAGAAATTCCTTCAACGGTGTCGCCTCATGACCCATGATTGTTTGATAATCATCACTGACCGTGTCGAGCAGACCCATGGCACCGCCTGCATACATGGAAGATAACATGTGGCCTTCGTTTCCTTGATTATACATTTTCTCAAATTCCGTGGCTGTGACAGGCTGGTAGGTAATGGATTGCCCTGATACGTCGCTGAGGACAGCGGCAAGTTCCGGCATCGAATAATTGCGAGCTTGCGTCAGTGTGTAAACGTGGTTTTGCAAACTTGGCGTGGTGGCAACTTTGGCAAACGCTTTTGCACTGTCCGTTTGCGAAATAAAACTCAATGACTGATCATCAACTGGGTAAATGACATGTTGGCGTTCAATCAGTTCGGGCAAGTATGGAATTAGTGGATCTGCGTACAAGGCATTTCGCAGAATGGTGTAATGAAGCCCTGATGCTGCTAAACGTCTTGGCAGGGACCCATAGAATGCAGACAGGTCAAACGGATTGTTAGCTTGATCGGCAATAAAGCCCATTGCAATCAATTGTTTGACGCTTGCTTTTTGTGCCGCCGCGATAACGTGTTCAAGTTCAGTTACCCGGCTGTAGCTATCGTGACTTTTGCTGGGGACATAAATAAATACATCAGCATTATCCAGTAGTTTGGTCAAACTACTTTCGTCGTTATAGTCGATTTGATTGATATCGATTCCCAGGGTCGCCCACATCATTGCTTTTCTAAGCGTGTGAACGCCGAGAGAGACATCATCAGGATTAACTAACCGCGTCAGCTCAGTAGTGATCTGAGTGCCCAGGTGACCTGTGGCACCAGTTATGACATATTTCATTTTGAGTAGCGCTCCTTTTTGATGAAACTACTGTTGTTTGGACAGCACTTCTTTGACGGCTTCATTTAGTGGTGTCACAGGGTGACCTAACACATCGGCCAAATCTGACGAAGAAACATCGAGTTCGCCACTACCCATGAGACGTTGCATACTGGTCAAAACCTCGGCTAGTTGTATATTAACGCCGTTGTCAATCAGCGATTGCTTGTAATCGGCGGTTGAGACATTGGTAAATGTGAATGTTGTGCCGGTCACTTGATGGATAGCATGGGCTAAATCCTGAAATGACGTTGGTTGACCGCCGAATTCATAAACGGACTTTGTGGATGTGGCGGTCAAAACTTTAGCACCAGCTTCAGCGTATTCACGTTCTAATGCATAGCTGACGCGGCCATCACCAGCGGCATATAGCATGTCCTTACCTGCAGCACCGGCCGTTAAGTAGTTGGCTTCGTTTTCGAGATACCAAGCATTGCGGAGGAAGGAGTGGGCAATACCACTGTCGGCAATCATTTTTTCGGTGGCCACGTGGTCTGTAGATAATGGCGATTTAGCGGTATCGGCTTTAGCAAAACTGGTGTAAGCAATGTAGCGAACGTCGGCTGCTTTTGCGGCCTCAACGACATTGGCATGCTGTGTTTGACGAGGAACAGCTGTGCCAGGAATCGATGAGATAAATAGCAAACGGTCAATACCGGTAAAGGCGGCTTTAAGGCTGTCAAGGTCAGCATAGTCACCTTGGCGCACTTCAATACCGGCTGGCAACACTTGATGTGCTTTGTCTGTATTTCTGGCAATGGCGATGATGTCAGAAGGTGAAACGAGTTGTGTCAGTGTTTTAATAATGGTTTGGCCCAAATGACCGGTAGCTGCTGTAACTGCGTATTTCATAATGATTAACTCCTTTTTGAATTGGTCAACGGTTATAAGCTTTGACGGAGACGTTCTTGAATGCCATCAATGATTTCGGTTAATGTAATGGCCTGCATTTCCTGTTCGGCGGCTTGTTGTACGCGATCGTAGACGCCATTTAATGTTTCCTGAATGTTAGCGCCGACGGGACATTGCATATTGGTGCGTGGGTCGACGTGCAGGATGTTTTGGCTAGCTTCAACAGCCCGATAGACATCAAGTAGCGTAATGTCATCGGCTGATCGTGCCAAACGAGGTTCTGCGGAACCATTTTTGGTCGTTAGTAAACCGGCATTTTTGAGCTCCACCATGAGTTTGCGGACGACACTGGGATTGGCTTCGATACTGGCCGCGATGCTAGTACTACTAAGACTGGCTGTTGGCGCAATACTGATGTATGCCAGGATGTGAACACCATCGCTTAGACGGTATGAGTACTTCATGAAATTCACCTACGATTCCGACTGTTACTTTGTAAACAACAGGTTTATTGTAACACCTGTTATTTTTAAGTCAACAGATTGGCTACTTATTTACAAACGCGATGACGCAAAATTTATTTTGTTGATTGTGGATACCGGGAGTCATGCTCAATTATTTGGCATGTAAGTGAAAGGTTTATTGGTCTTAGTATTAATTGACTGAGGCCTTTTTATTTGTTGCTTAACTTAATCAATATTATTGGTTCAAAATTCGTTTTTGTTGAAAATTAGGGATTTCCCTCGTTTACAAATGTAAACAAAAATGATATTGTCTAATTAAGGTTTACAAACGTAAACGTAAAACGAAATGAAGAGGTGCAGTGCATTATGGATAAGGTAGTCGTTCTTATTGGCGGAATTACATTGATAGCGTTTATCGGTTGGTGGTTCTTTGGCAAACATCAATCAGCTGCGGTCGACGCACAGGTAACAGAAAAACAACAGCGTGCACGCGTCAGTGTTGATGGTGGCTATACACCGTCAACGTTGATCTTGAAAAAGGGTATTCCGGCGCAAGTTACGTTTAATCGTAAAGATCCATCTAACTGTTTGGAACAAGTTGTGTTTGAAGACTTGGGGATTAATCAGTTTCTACCGCAGGGTCAAGATCAGATTATTGACATTGATACTTCTAAAGCTGGTGAATTCAATTACGCGTGCGGCATGAACATGTTCCACGGCAAAGTGGTTGTTAAGTAACGCATTTGATGCAAACGTGTTGTTCATTTGAGGGCAAGATTACGTTTGAACAAAGAATTATTGAAAGGTGGATGCACCAAGATGAGTTATAAAAATCGCTTTGTATTTTCATTAGTGGTTTCACTGCCACTGCTCGTTGAAATGTTTTTGGCACCATTTGGTTATCACATTCCCGGTGGTGACTGGGGAGAGTTTTTGTTAGCGACAGCCGTGATGCTGGTATCTGCTGGACCATTCATTAAAAGCGCATGGGCAGCCTTTAAACATCATCATGCCAATATGGATACGCTCGTCGCTATTGGTACTTCGACAGCCTATCTTTACAGCATCTACGCAATGCTAAATCATCAAGCTGTGTTCTACGAGAGCGCCGCACTAGTTGTGACACTGATCCTGCTGGGACAGGTATTTGAAGAGCGGATGAAGCATTCAGCAAACGGCGCGGTTAAGAAATTACTGGACTTACAGGCTAAAGATGCTGAAGTGCTCCGCGATGGCAAACTGGTTATGCTTCCGCTGGATCAGGTTGTGATGGGTGATGTGATCCGTGTCAAACCTGGGCAAAAAGTTGCCGTTGACGGTGTGATTACAGAAGGTAAATCCACCCTCGACGAATCTATGGTCACGGGTGAAAGTATGCCCGTCGAAAAAGGTGTTGGCGATGCTGTCATTGGCTCAACGATGAACAACACTGGGACGTTTATGTTTAAAGTAAATAAGTTGGGCAAAGATACCTTGTTGTCGCAAATTGTCGAAATGGTGAAGAAGGCGCAAACGTCTCATGCACCAATCGAAAAGATGGTCGATAAAATTTCGAACATTTTTGTGCCAGCTGTGTTGATAACGTCGATTGTCACATTTATGGCATGGTACGTTTTCTTTGGCGCTACCGTTGGACAGGCCTTAATCTTTATGGTTGCTGTACTTATCATTGCGTGTCCCTGTGCACTTGGAATTGCCACACCAACAGCCTTGATGGTTGGAACCGGCCGTAGCGCCAAGTTAGGGATTCTGATTAAAAACGGCGAGGCTTTGGAAGCTGCCAACAAAGTGAAAACGGTAGTGTTTGATAAAACAGGTACCATCACGGTTGGTAAACCTAAAGTGACAGACGTCATTGGCGATGAACGGGTGGTTCTGAGCGTGGCCGCAAGTTTGGAAAAGTCATCAGAACATCCATTGGCAAGCGCAATTTTGGAGCGTGCTGAGTCAAACGGCCTGTCATTTGTTGAGGCGACCGACTTTCAAGCGATTGAAGGTAAGGGTGTTCAGGCAACGGTGGACGGCAAGTTGGCGTTTGTTGGCAACGATAAGTTACTCCAAGATCATAAGCTAGGACCTCAACTGAGGGAACGAATGACAGCGTTGCAAACGGAAGCCAAGACAGTTGTGATTGTTGGCTTGGATGACCAAATCATTGGTTTGATTGCCATTCAGGATGCACCAAAACCGAGTTCCACGAATGCCATCGCACAGCTCAAACAGCGGGGCTTGCGAACCGTGATGCTTACGGGCGATAACAAGCTGGTTGCCGAGGCAATCGCTAAGCAAGTCGGTATTGATGACGTGATTGCCGATGTGTTACCGGGTGATAAAGCTGATCACGTGAAGGTCCTGCAGAAAAATGGACCAGTCGCGTTTGTCGGCGATGGCATTAATGATGCGCCAGCGTTAACGACTGCTGACGTAGGGATTGCGATGGGCTCTGGGACTGACATCGCCATTGAATCCGGCGGCATTGTGTTGGTGAAAAACAATCTAGAAGACGTTGTTCAGGCGCTGGCACTTAGTGAGAAAACGTTTAACCGCATTAAGATGAATTTATTCTGGGCATTTATCTACAATGCGTTTGGTATTCCTATTGCCGCTGGCGTGTTTGCTACGCTTGGCCTAACTCTGAGCCCTGAGTTAGCTGGGCTGGGGATGGCGCTAAGTTCACTTTCAGTGGTCGCAAACTCATTGTTGTTGAACAAAGTTAAATTGACGTCGGATGCAAAGGAGCGTGTTGTGGCATGAAGTTAGCCGAAATTAAGACAAGGACAGTTGCCATAATTGGCGTGGCTTATGTCGTAGTAGCTTTGATTATTAGTAGTTTCCTGACGAATATTTTAAACTAGTTAAAGTCTTTACGTACAGAGGCGGGTCTCTTTTTAGAGCCCGTCTTTTTATTTTCAGCACTACTAATTATTCTTCAACTATAAAAGATTAATTACTGGAACTCGAGCAATTCTAGAAACTATTTCCAAATATTACGTTCATGTTTGTGAATTGATTAAACTGTTGCTATAAGTGCGTTTATACGCGTTTTTCAGATGCTAAAATAATTGAATTCATGCTATGATGTAGCTGTAATGTAAGCGCTTAACCATTATTGATATTACTTTTTCATAGTTTAAAGTTTCAAATTGTTACTTTATTGTCCTTACTAATTATCATAAATAAATGTTAATGCATTAACTATTTTTATTGGGAGGAATACCATGTTAAGTAATCAAGGGGTAAAAAAACACTTTAAAATGTATAAAAGTGGTCGCTTGTGGATGATTGCCGGTATTGCAACGACCGTGATGACATTAAGTTATAGTCCGCGTGTTTATGGTGACACGGTTAATCCAACGCCTAATGAAGTTTCAACCCCGAAAACGGGTGTTGATAATAATGCGAAGTCGGCAGAGCTAAAACCAGTTGGGAGTGACGGCGGAGTAGTGAACACAGCGTCAACTCAGAAAGATATTTCAACGACTAGCGCGCAGGCAAGTAGTGGATCTTTGAACCAAAAGTCAAATATTGCAAAAGACAGTGGGACAAGTCCACTGAGCGAATCTGCTAATGCTGTGTCCCAGACGGTTACATCAGTTGATTCTCTCGAAAGTGGCTCTACTGAGAAAGCGCCTAGTCCTGAAGAAACAGCTAGTTCTGCTGCAGATGTGAATGGATTGAGCGAATCGAAACAAATTACTGGATCGTCAGAAGGCAGAATAAGCGCAGAGTCAGTTCAAGCGAGTCAAGTAAATTTTGGTGCGGTTAGCGCCACATCTGTTCAAAGTGCTAAACCAAGCGAAATTAGGCAAAATATAGAAACAGCAAGTGTAAGCGGCAATTCAGCAATAAGTAAATCTGACACTAGTACACGTGATTTATCTACGGTGGGGAAGATAAATCGTACACAGAGTGCCGTACGGCCAATGGCTTTAAACTTTTTGACGACTGACGACACTGAGCCTATTGATCAATGGATGCCGAACAAAACGCTTCAAAAAATTGTTCTAGATGAACTTCGCACTGTCGGAAAAAAAGCTGGGAGTCAGAAAACATGGTCGAGCGTGAACGACATTACGCAATCAGATATGTTATTACTCAACTCATTAACGACGCAAGGATATGAAACATATATTGATGGGAAAACTTCTTTCTCACTCGAAGGGCTTCAATATGCCACAAATTTGACAGATTTGAATTTTAATCGTCAAATGAATTCGACCCCTGTAGATGGAAACCCGCTAGTTCAGACTCATGGAGACATCACTGATTTATCTCCGTTGAAGAATTTAGTGAATTTAACGACGCTAGAGTTTAACGGAAATCGTGTGTCAGATATTACACCAATCGCAGGGCTTAAGAAAATAACTAGGCTGATTTTCCCTAACAATAATGTGGCTGACCTGTCCTCGCTAAATGCTGCCCAATATACAGACGGCCTTTATTATTCTGGGCAAATTATTGAACAACCTTTGGTAAAAATTCCTGATACCATGACGTATACAATGGTTAATCCAGTTAAGCCCGCACAGGGAATTACGTACCAGTATGCTGAATATAAGGGAATTTATTTTGCTCTTCATACATCCATAGCGTCGCCCAATGTACCGGCAGATACTTATAGAGCATTTTTAAATGCCGGACCGTCGTCATTTGATGGTAAAAACATTAAATATCAGAACATTCACGTACAAGTGGTTCCTGATCAGACGCCAAGATATCCCACGGATCACTATCTGACAAATGATTTGAAGGTGGATTTAGCAAAGGATTTTGGCACCCCATGGTATCTCATACAAGACAATCCTAAGACTTATTACATGATTTCTCAGTTTTTTGCTCCTGACGGCCTAGTGGCGGCCACTATCTTGACACCTTACGATGTTGCACCGAATGCAAAGGACGTCACTGTAAAGTATGTGGATGAGGCTGGTTCTAGTATTGCAGATGATAAGACATTATCAGGGTTAGTCGGTGACCCATACACTTCAGAGGCGTTATCGCCTGTTCCAGCGGATTACGAGTTAACGGCAACCCCAACCAACTACAAGGGTACCTTTTCAGACACGGCACAAACTGTTACTTATGTGTATAAAAAGGTCAACTCAACAATTACCATTCATTATAAAGATGACAAAGGCAACACAATCAAGGATGATACCACTTCAACGGGTAAAATTGGGACTGCTTTCAATCTGACGCATCCAGATATTGACGGATACGAATATGTTTCGACTACCGGTACGCCATCTGGTAAGTACACCAAAGATTCAGCAGAGGTCACTTTTGTCTACAAGGTGGCGCAGTCAACCATCACGGTGCACTACCAAGATGATAAGGGTAATACGATCAAGCCGGACACGACGTCGACAGGAGATATCGGTAGTACGTTCAACCTGACGCATCCAAATATTGACGGATACGAATATGTTTCGACTACTGGTACGCCATCAGGCAAGTACACCAAAGATTCAGCAGAGGTTACTTTTGTCTATAAGGTGGCGCAGTCAACCATCACGGTGCACTACCAAGATGAAAAGGGTAATACGATCAAGTCGGACACGACGTCGACAGGAGATATCGGTAGTCCGTTCAACCTGACACATCCAGACATTGACGGGTATACCTATCAATCGACAAAGGGAGTCACTTCTGGTAAATACGCCGGAACTAATGTAGAAGTGACCTTTGTGTATCATATTAATGAAGTGGTGCCACCTACAACACCAGAAACACCAATTACGCCTGAACAACCCGGTACACCTGGAATGCCTTCAGAACCGACGGTACCAGAAACGCCAGTAAAGCCAGAACCACCGACAATTGCACCAACTAACAACGGCAGTGATTCGCCCAATCTGGATGCAAGACAGGGAACGGTCACTGTGAAATATGTAACAGATAGTGGTCAACAAGTCGCTCCAACTGTAGTTATGACTGGCAAACAAGGAACATCATATATAACCGCTCCGGTTGCCGGTTTGTCGACAGTATATCAATTGGAAAAAATACCAGAGAATGCGTCTGGCTTGTACGAATCAAACAATCAGGTCGTTATTTATGTTTATAAGATTGCTGCTCCGGTAGCAGATAATAGTACCAAGCCGCTAGCGGCAATCAAGACTGACTCTGTTGAGACGGTTCATCACGAACGAGCAGGTGTCGTTCTTCCACCACGTACGTCAAATTATGATTTGCCAAAAACAAATCAAAAACATGCAGCAACTTCTGTAATTGGTTTCGCGTCATTAGGATTCTTGTTCGGTGGTTTGGCATTTTCCAAACGAAGAAAACACGATTAATTGGTGTTCTAATCTAAACTAATTTATTTAAAAAGTGACAAATAATGGAGCGTCAGAACCATTTACAAAAAGATCACAATTCAGTCACGCAACACATGTCATCTATGGTTGCGCATCTGAAATTGTGATCTTTTATTTTACAGATGATTTAAAAGCAGTATTAGCGCTTCTGATTGGAACTTGCAACGTTTCGTGCAGAAAAGCGTCTGCATCAATGATGGCTGATGGTACATGAACATGCGCGATAAAGTTTTGTCCGTTTGGTCCGTAACCATTGGCGTCATCATGGAGGCGGGCGACTTCACCTAACAGAAGAGTAATGAAGTCTGTCATCGTCCATATGCCTAAAGCAGTTGTCGCAAACGTCAGTTGATTATCTTTGACCACAATGTGCGGTGCGTAGGTTGCGTAATTAATCAGCGTAATCTGTGGGGCAAACTTTTTGAAACCGGCAGCTAAGCGGCGTTGCATGGTGGCGTCTTGCATAATACCCAAGGTGTTAATTTTCAACTGCTGGTTTTTGAGGAGCGCTAATGTATTCGTGACATTGTTACCGCTATTGGTTGATTTAGTTTCGAGCAAATCAACGTGGTCGTCAAACTTTTCCAATAAGTACTGTTGAAATAATGCGGCCTCAGTTGCGTCTTCAGGCGCAACGATACCGTGCTGAGCCATTTGGGCCCGCAGGAGTGGTGTTGTATGACCAGCGCCACCCACGAGTACATAATGTTTCGCAACGTGATGTGAAATGGCAGCATGCATTACGTTTGCACCTTCGAGAATACTGCCACCAAAGAGGGCCAGTGCATCGATCCGCTGGATGCCAAACTGTTGTAATGCTGATGTTGTTAGTGTATTGACATCACGTTGGCCTAAGAAAAGGCTAAGCTGATTTAGGCGATCAGCGACAGTATCAAGTTGTTTTTTTGACAATGTGGTTAGATCAATCATGGCGTCACTCCCTTATCAAATGTACTTATATTGTAATATGTGAAACGCGTTTCATGGCAACGATGAATTAAAAATACGGATAAACAAATTTATCTTTGAGTGCTAGACTGCTTAATAATAACCCAAAGGAGATAATGCGAATGTGCTCATCAATGTTGATTAAATCAATGCAAGGTGGTTATTTCTGGGGTCGCACAATGGATTTTGCGGCCAGCATGTTTCATGACCAGGAGGCGGGCGGCCACATACCATCACAAATTATTAGTATTCCTGCAAACATTGCTGTCCCTGCTCAAAGTGGTGAATGGGAAAGTCGTTACGCTACGGTGGGTGTTGGCACCGCGGGCAATACAATACTGTATGATGGCATCAATGAGTGTGGCTTAACAGGTGATCTACAGGTATTGATGGAATGTTCTTACGCAGACGTTGATTCTCTAAAATCCCGCGGTTTGAAAGGGATTCTTGGTGAAGAAGTCGTTACGAACGTGCTAACAACTTGTAAAAACGTGAGTGATGTTCGTGAGTTTGCTAAAACACATGGTTTGATCAACAAGAAGTACGATGATGGTGGTGATGGAACGAGTATTCCTGCCCACTATGCGTTTGTTGACGAAACGGGTGCTGGTGTAGTGCTTGAACCCACTGATCATGGTGCTTTCAAAGTTTATGATTACATTGGGGCAATGACGAATAGTCCAGAATACGATTACCACACGACAAACCTCAGAAACTATATTTCCTTAGACAATCTAAACCGTTCACATGCAACAAAGGTGGGCGACACTGAAATTAAACCAATTGAGGCCGGCACTGGTTATGGGATGTTTGGACTCCCTGGTGATTTCACTTCACCATCGCGATTCGTGCGGGCAATGTTTGTAAAAAATAATATTGATGCATTTAACGATGATGAAGGCATTACCACTTTATATAATTGCTTTAAAACGGTAATGATTCCTAAGGGACTGAGCCGGACTCCTGAAGCAACGGCAGTTACTGATTACACACAGTACTGGACGGGTTACGATCTGTCCAAACGGACCATGTACTTGCAAGATTCGACGTGCTTGACGATGACGGTTAAGAAGATTGATCCATCGCTCAGCAAGATTACCTTTCAAGATATCAACTTGACGCCTGTTGTGCATGAGATTTAGACGGAAGTTGCGTACGGTTGTCAACATTGACACACTCGCCGTGGGATCGGTTCAAGCCCGAAGTTCACGGTCTTTCACCTCGCCGTAAAGCCTTGTGAAGACCGCAAGTCTTTACGACCGTCCGTGTTGTAAATTCGAGAGAATCATTCGAATTAACAACGCCTTCACGGTTCGGTATCAATGTTGACGCCCTCTAACTGATACTGTGGTAGGTTTCAAATCAGCATAAACTTGGTCTCTATGGAATGGAATTTCCGGCCAGTGGCAGGCCAGAAGTTTTACTCGAATTTAAACCGACACAGGATAACCAGTCGAACGATATTAAAAAGTAGACCACATCAATCACTCCTCCAAGTCAGAGAGTGTGACAATGTGGTCTACTTTTTTATTGCATGTCTGATAAGTGTTGACTGTCCATTCGCCGATCTTTGAAATAGTATTCGCGGTCATGATCGTTGATTTCACGCATTACGCGACAGGGATTACCAACCGCGACAACGTTACTAGGTATATCTTTGGTAACGACGCTGCCGGCACCAATAACCGTATTATCACCAATAGTGACACCAGGAACAACAACCGCGCCAGCGCCGAACCAACAATTTTCACCAATGTGAACCGACATGTTGTATTGATAGCCTTTTGCTCGCAAAGATGGCAATATCGGGTGACCAGCGCTAGCAATTGTCACGTTTGGACCAAACAGTGTGTGGCTACCGACGTAAATGTGGGTGTCGTCCACCAAGGTTAAATTAAAGTTGGCATATACGCGATCGCCGAAATGGACATGATGACCGCCAAAATTTGCGTGAAATGGTGGTTCAATGTAACAACCATCGCCCACCTCAGCCAGCATTTGTTTGAGTAAGGCATTACGCTTATCTTGTTCACTAGGGCGTGTTTCATTGTAGTCATAGAGTAATTCCATGGCCTGTTGCTGAATCGCTAGAATTTCTGGGTTATCAGGCAAGTATAAGTCACCATTGTGCATTTCTTTAGGTTCAGTCATGATTGGGAATCCTTTCTGTTGTTTATTTATTCATAGTTTAACAGATTTCATTCGTCTCGATTTTCTTTCTCAATGTTGTCGCGAATATCAAAACAGGATACACTACGTTCATTCAATTGGTTCATTTGTTTAAACCATTCAACAAAGCGGAGGTTAATATGGCAAATCAAATTTCAACAGAACATTTATCGATTGCCCGTCAAAATTTTGCCGAGTGCCAGACGATGTTTGTTGCGCTGGGAGATGAATCCCGCCAGCAAATCATCATGGCATTGATTGGCACAACTTGTGAGACAGGATTGAGGGTTGGTGAAATTACGAAAGCTGTTAACTTGTCGCGTCCCGCCGTTTCACATCATCTCAAGGTATTGCGAGATGCTGGGCTGATTAATCAACGTAAAGATGGCACGATGAATTTTTATTCAGTTGATATTCGCTCCAACTTTTCTAAATTAACGAATTTAATCAAGATAATTGAAAAATTACAGGAGGAAACACATGGCTAAGAAGATGCAAGCAGTTTTGGTTGCTAAAAAGGGGGCTGCACCAGAGCTGACGGAGACAACAATACCAACGATAGGTGTTCACGATTTATTGGTTAATGTTCGAGCTGCCAGTTATAACCCGGTAGATAACCGTGTTCGCAAGGGTAACGTCAATATTGTTATGAAGAAGAAGCCAGGCTTTCCGTTTGTGATGGGCTACGATTTCGCGGGCACTGTTGTGCAGGTTGGCAGTGACGTGACGAAATTTAATGTGGGCGACAATGTATACGGCAGAACGCGAAATGATCGTCCTGGCTCGTTCGCCAACTTTATGACGGTTGATGAGGCGGATGTTGCAGTTAAACCGCAGTCAGTATCAATTAGTGAAGCCGCTGCACTGCCATTGGTCGGGTTGACTGCATACGAGGCATTACGTGAGCGGATGAAGCTAACAGCAGGTCAAAAAATATTGATTCTAGCTGGTGCTGGCGGTGTCGGCACGATTGCTATTCAAATGGCGAAACAGATGGGCGCTTATGTGGCCACCACTGCCAGCAAGAAGGGTTACGATCTGGTCAAACGGCTTGGTGCGGATGAGATTATCGATTATCATGCCACTGATTTTTCGGATGTGCTGCACGACTACGATGCCGTGTTGGATACGCAGGGTGGGGATGACTTGGTAAAAGCGTTTCAAATTGTCAAACCTAGTGGGACGGTTGTTTCATTGGCAGGCATGCCAGATGCTAAGTTTGCCAACGCACAGCAATTGGGCTGGTTTAAAGCGCGGTTGTTTGGTCTGGCTGCGCACAAAATCACTAAGTTGGCTGCACAAAGACACGTGAACTATCATTTCCTTTTTATGGATGCCAACGGCGATCAGGTTACCAGTTTAACGAAACTTGTTGAAACGGCCGCTCTTAAACCAATCATTGATCGTAAATTCAATTTCGACGACGCGATTGGGGCAATCAATTACGCCATGTCGGGACATGCTAAAGGCAAAGTGATCATGGAAATGCCGGCAGTATCGCTGAACTAGCTTTATCATTGAGTAAAAAACCACAGCAGCAAAGTTTGTCATCAGGGTTATTGACGCAAACTTTGTCACTGTGGGTTTTAATGTGTAGAAACTGATTTTTTCGCCGATGTTAACATTGCACGTTCATGTTCGAAGCGGGTCACTTTATGGTCGAGGTAAACTTGTTGTTGCTGAAGCTGAGCAATTTTAGCATCTGTGTCGGTCTTAAGGCGCTTAAGCAATGTAATTCCTTCATCATAGGCGTCAGTGGCTTGATTAGCGGAATTTAACAGTGTGTGCAAATGCTTAATTTCTTCGATAGTCGCGCCTAACTGTCGCAGGTGAACGATTTTATCAAGTTCGTCAACATCATGATCTGAGTATTCGCGTTGGCCGTTTGCATTACGTTGAATGTTTTTGAGTAATCCCTGTTTTTCATAAAAGCGAAGGGTATCGTACGTGATATTGAACTGGTCGGCTACGTCTCGAATTGATTGCATAAAATTTCTCCTAAAAAAGTTTGCTAAATGTCTTGCGCTAGTCTAACACCAGCGGAGTAGGATAACAATTGTTCAGTTATGAAACGAACTGATAAGAAAATAATTGCTGTTTATAAATTCTGGAGGACTTTAAAATGACACAGACAAATAACGAGATATTAACTTTGGTAACTGGTGGTAACCGTGGCATGGGGCTTGAAATTGTTCGTGAATTAGCCGCAAAAGGTCAGCACGTTATCTTAGGTTCACGTAATTTAGTCAAAGGTCAGCAGGCGGCTGATCAGTTGGCAACGGAAGGATATTCTGTGGATGTCGTTGAACTTGATGTAACAAATCCGGATTCAGTTACTCAGGCTGCCAAACAGCTGACCGATAAGTTTGGCTATTTATCGGAACTTATCAACAATGCTGGTGCCGTATTTGACTTTGGACAAAATCCATCCGATGTTTCAACAGAGTTGTTGAAAAGAGACTTTGATATCAACTATTTTGGAATGATTGATGTGACTCAGAAAATGTTGCCACTGTTAAAGCAGGCGCAACAAGCAAAAATCATCAACGTTTCCAGTATGATGGGATCTAAGAGTGAAGCACTAAATCCTGCTTCTGGCGTGTACAAGGCGGTTGCTGTTGGTTATCAATCTGCTAAGGCGGCAGCGAACATGTTCACGGTTCAATTGGCAAAAGAAATGCAACGCGACCAATTGAACATTACGGTAAACGCTATTGATCCAGGAATGGTTGCCACTGAGTTTGGCGGCGCAACGCCAGAACAGGCCAAGGCTATGGGCGCCCAACCGATTACCCATGGTGTAGCCCGTACAATTGAATTAGCAACTGATTGGAACAATAAAGACAATGCAACATTTTCTAACACTGAGGGACCAGTTGCTTGGTAAACTTGCAAACTAAAAAAATTTAAAATAAAGGGATGTGACTATTTTTCTCAAAGTCACATCCCTTTATTTAGATTATTGTGCCTACCCAATTGTTTATCTAGCGGTCCAGCCACCATCTGCCTTAACAACGTCACCGTTAACAAATGAAGATTCATCACTAGCTAAAAATAGCGCAACGTTGGCAATTTGTTCAGGTTGCCCCATTGGTGCCTCATTCGCACCGCTTGCAGCAATTGCCCGACCGCCAAGTGGATCTGGATCTGTGAGTGAACTACCGATATTTGTTGCCACACCACCGGGAGCAATGGCATTAGCGCGAATGTTGCCAAACGTGCCATAGGTAGCGGCAATATTTTCGGTAACGCCAATTAAACCGTGCTTAGAGGCCGTGTAAGCGGCACCACCACGAGCTCCAAATAATCCGCCGATAGATGCATTATTTATAATTACGCCGCCATCAGGTTGGTCTTTCATAACTGTGATAGCCTCGCGGCATGCTTGAAATGGACCTGTAAGATTAACTGCTAATACTTGGTTCCAAAGGGTGTCAGTGGTAGTTTCAACGGTTTTAAAGTTATCCATGATACCTGCATTATTAACAAGAATATCTAACTTGCCAAACTTATCGACAGCAGCTTGAATCATTTTTTTGACATCAGTTGGATTTGTCATATCAGTGACAATACTTTCGGCAATATTATCATTCGAAATGATTTCGTCTTTTGTTTGATTTAATGTTTCCGATTGGCGGTCTGCCACCAGAACTTTGGCGCCTTCATTGGCAAAAGCGATTGAAATTGCCTTGCCCATTCCTGAACCTGCTCCGGTTACAATAGCGACTTTATTTGCTAAACGTTTCCTCATTTTTTAGCCTCCGTTTAAACTTATTTGTTGCTGGTTTAATATTAGCATGGTGGTCAGAATAATTGCTCACCAATGAACATGAATTGTATAGTTAAGCAGGCATATTTATAAATATGTATGGCTAAATGAGGAGATAAAATTATGAACGAGCAGGACCTGCGGGTTCGAAAAACGAAGAGGGCTTTGGTAAATGCAATGATGAACATGTTAAGGCATCGTTCATTTACGAGTGTGACAATCAAAGGGTTGTGCGACGAAAGTCTGATTAACCGTGCGACTTTCTATAAACATTATCAAAATAAAGACGATTTACTATATGACATGCTGAACAGTTTAACGGTTGATAGTCATACAATTTCGGCGAGAGCATTGTTAACGAAACCCTTTACGACATCTCCAATGGTAATTACTGAGCCACTTGGTGAAATTATCACTAAGCAACAAACTGATTTGAAGTTTTACGGCGTTTATCGACAATTCTTTTATAATTATTATATGAATTTGTTTAAGTCCATACAGTTTAACCGTACCATTCCCAAACCTTTGATTGCCTATACACTTGTGAATAATATTTTTAGTTTTATGGCATGGCAAAAGGATTTTCAACTGCACAGTTCGGCTGACGAAATGGATCGGCTTTATAATGAAATGTTTAAAATGTCTGATATTTGTAAAGACTGACGGGTTTGATGATTGAATTGGCGATTAGGAGAACTAGAAAATGAAAATTTATTTTGCTGCATCGATTCGTGGTGGACGGGATGATGTTGAGGTTTACCGCCAGTTAATTGATCATCTAAATTTAAATAATCACGTGCTGACAGAGCACATTGGTGATTACAGCCTGTCCGTTGCAGGGCAGAACCAATTAGATGATGATTATATTCGCAATCGTGATATGAGTTGGCTGGCAGAATGTGATCTGGTAGTTGCGGAAACCTCCAATCCAAGTTTGGGCGTTGGCTATGAACTAGCGTCTGCAGAGCGCTTGTATAAACCAGTGATTATTTTGCATAATGCGAAGCGTAGCCAGTTATCTGCGATGATTGCTGGCACGCAGTACTTTAATCATATTTTCAACTATTCAAACATTGCCGAAGCATTTCGGATTCTAGATCGGGAGTTGCCGTTGATTTAAGCGGCGATGGAAGACGCCTACGGTTGTCAACATTGACACGCTCGCCGTGGGACCGGTTCAAGTCCGAAGCTCACGGTCTTTCACCTCGCCGCAAAGCCTCGTAACCCCCGTCGAGTCTATGCGACCGTCCGTAACCTAAATTCGGATAAGCCATCAAATTAACGGTTACGATCACGGCTCGGTATCGATGTTGAGCCCTTCAGCTCATATAGTAGCCAATTTTAGGCAGATATCAGTCTTCATCAAAACATTGGTTGTAAACAGTTCACTAATTTGTGGTATGAGTGGAGCTGGCTGAAAAACATAGTTCCGTGTCGGCAACACTTGGCGGCAGGAACTGGGCCGCTTAGTGTTTCTGGATGACTTATGAGACGCGATTTTCGGCTCATAATCAAGGTGTGAAAACCGCGTTTTTTAGCGGGTTGAACCCGGTCCCATGGAACGGCGTTTTCAGTCAGCGTAACGGCATATTACTGAGCAAATTAGCTAACAAACACAAAAATCTCGTGCCAAACGGCAGTAATAGTCGTTGTACACGAGATTATTTTTATCATAAATTGCGATTACTAGTCAGTAACAACCAGTGACTTGATAGCCTCACGGTTAGCCATCGCTTTGTAGGCATCATCGATGTCATCCAGTTTGAATGACTTAGTGAAGACTTTGCCTGGGTGAATATCACCATCCAGCACAGCCTTTAGCAAGACACTCTTGTCGTAGGTCGTAACCGAAGCAGGACCACCTGCGATTGAGATGTTGTTGTAGAAGGAAGGTGCCATGTCCATTTTTGGTTCATGTGGCAAACCAACACGACCAACGATGGCACCTGGACGAGCAACTTGGGTTGCAGTTTCGTTGGATAATTCAGTGCCGACACATTCGAGCACCGCATCTGCACCATCATTGTTAGTGAGTTCCATGACTTTCTTAACAGCGTCGTCACCACGTTTTGCAACAATATCAGTGGCGCCGAATTCAGTAGCTAATTTTTGACGGTCTTCATGACGGCTCATCGCAATGATCCGTTTGGCACCGCGCATTCTAGCAGCAATGACACCACACAAACCAATGGCACCATCACCAACGACAACGACGGTACTACCAGCATGGACATTAGCGACTCGAGCAGCGTGATAACCAGTTGCCATAACATCAGCAAGCGTTAACAGTGAATCCAACATGGCTTCGCTGTAATCTTCTGGTTTACCAGGAATTTTAACCAATGCCCATTCGCCATGTGCAAATCGAATGTACTCGGCCTGGACACCAGAACTGAAATTGTCATCGTGGTCTTGGCAGTCACCATCAAAACCGGCACGACAAGCGGCACAGTGACCGCATCCGTGAGTGAATGGCGCGATAACAAAGTCACCAGGGACAACGGTGGTAATCGCACTACCAACCTCTTCAACGACACCGATTGCCTCATGGCCGGTGTTTTCTGAATTGGCAGCCTTGTCTTCTAAACCACGGTAAGCCCATAAATCGGATCCGCAAACACAAGTCCGAACAACTCGGATAATGACATCGTCTGATGCCTGAACTGTTGGTTTTTCAACGTCTTTAACTTCAACTTTGCCTGCTTTTACAAATACAGTAGATTTCATTATGTAGAACACTCCCTTCGAGATTATTTTAAGACTTTTACCGTTTGTTTGCGTACTTTACGGAATGAAAATTTAAATTTGTCATGTTGTTTGAAAAAAACGCATATAAGTGTTTAAGAAAGAATGAAATTGTGAAATGATATTGTAACCTAAGTAACGCTAGTGTAACATTTGAATTGTAGAAAGCGCATGAATTTGGGAGGTCAATGACATGACAATGAAAGGCTTTAAAATTGCATCGGTTGGTTTATTAACGGTTGTTGTGTTGGCTGGCTGCTCAGCGTCAGCAACGGCAAAGACAAATGCGTCGAGCGGTAGTGTACATACTACGTCACAAAAAGTCGTCAAAGGTAATGCGAGTCAGTCTCGTCAGAAGGCGAGTGCCTCAAACGATACTACAGAAGTGAATAGCAGTGTTAAGACTGTTGCGGACAGCTCGGTAGAAAATGCGCAGCCATCGACTCAAACGGTCAATACTGCTTCAAGCAGCACTGTTAGCTCACAGCCATCAACCGGTACAACAACGACTGCCAGCTCATTGGCTCCCACAATTCAGTCGTCAAGCGTTAGTGAATCCACGAAGGGCTCGACACCGGTTACACAATCTGTGGCGACCAAGACTGCAAGTGCAACAACTGGTCAGTCTTCTGTAGCGCAACAATCTTCAGCCAACAGTAACTCGCAGGCCACTCAACAAGCCGCAGCCACTGCTAGTTCACAGGTGCCACAGCAATCATCAACTGCTCAAACGGCAGCGGCCATCCTATTGGCAAGCGGTCAGGATCGTAATGTGGCAGACATGAGCCAGTTATCCATTGTTAACGCAGATCCTAAGTGGGGCAACATAACGCCTGGTGATGATGGGCAAGTTCACGTGCTTAACACCAATAACGGTGTCTCCAACGTAGGCTATACCATAACTGGTGATACAGTTAAAATGTATACGATGCCGTCTGCAGTGAGTGGCGCTGATTGGGTTAATCAGTCAACGGGTTCATTTAGTTTGCAGCAAGCTGTCAATCAGTCTCAAACGAACCCAGCAGCCTCATCAATTGCGCAGAAATTTGCAAAGTAATAAATAATGATAAAAATGGCTGGCTAGAAAAAATCTAGCCAGTCATTTAATTTCTCAATGAATAAAATCTTTTAAACTAAATCAAACAACTTAAGCGCATTCTGAAAGTAGAGTTGCTGGCGCTGAGTGTCTGTTAACCAGTGCGTGTGGGCCAAAGCGCTGTTAAGTCCGAGGACAACAGGTTTGGGTGTGTATGGATAATCGGAAGCATACAAGAGTTGGTCTGGTTTTACAATCTGTAGTAGCGCTGGCAGTAGGCTAGGTAGAACGCGGCCAGCAATATCAAAATAAACATGTTTCATAGCGGCGGTCACGTCAACCTCATCCGTTTGCAAACGGTGGTTTAACATCTTAGCGCCCAGTGTCCGTGGTGCTAGGACAGAAAGAGCAGCACCACCGTGTGGAATGATAAATTTGATATTGGGATACCGAATGAAAATTCGATTTTGCACTAAATTCAAGAAGGTGCGCGTTGTTTCAGCGAAGAAATCATAAATTGGGTGCGGAAATTTTTCATCAACGTGATAAGGTGTCTTCGGTGGGTCATTTGGATGAATCAATACGATTGCACTGGTATCATCCAACAACTGCATAACAGCATCAAAATGGGGATCACCAAGGTAGATGCCTTGTGCTGAGGTGGGTAATACGACACCAAGGGCCTGCTGATAAAACAGTGCGTTTTTGATGATCGCGATACTCTCGTTTACAAACGGCAAGGGAACGGTGGCAAAATAGCCTAGTTGGTTCAGGTGCTCTTGATGCAGTTGGCAGCCAAAGGCGTTGATCTCAGTCGCCAGCTTTGTGGTGGCACGCGCATCCTGATTGTATGAAATATGTGGCATGGAAACGGATAGGACAGAGTAGTCGATGTTCTCAAGTTTCATGAGCGCTAGCGTATTTTCAACCTGCCAATTGGGCTCGGCTACGTCACCAGCTAATCCACCGAATTGTTCTTGGCAGAATCTGGTATAGCCAGGAGTCAGGTAATGACTGTGGATGTCAATTTTTTGATAGGGCATAATGGGACTTCCTTTTGTAGATGAAGTTAACCTTAAAGTACCACCGATAAGGATGACTCACAATTGGCTCATTATGAGGATCCATTTAGATACGTGAAAACAGCGAAGCGAGGCCAAATCTGGCCGTATAACTATGGTAACTGTACATTGTCACAATTGATGGGGAACACAGATGAATGAAGAAAGTATTTGTAATTTATCAATAGTTACTACGAGGGGGATAATTCGTCCCTTTTCGGCGCGTGAAGTCGATGCCTTTTTGAGCTATCATAACAATCTTGACTGGATGCAGTATCAGGGATTTAAAGGGCTGAGTAAGGCGGAGGCCGTAGATGCACTATTATCAAATCCAACACTCACGCAGGGAAAACAATTTGCATTTGTACAACCTGAAACGGATCAGTTATTGGGTGATTTTTATCTGCAACGGGAAGGTCACACAATGTGGTTAGGCTATACGATCAATCCGCTATTTGCACGACATGGGTATGCATTTGAAGGCGCTAAGGCATTGATCGAGTTTTTGTCACAGCAGCACGTCAGGGTGATAAAGGCAGATGTTGATCCAAATAACCAAGCCTCGAGAAGGTTATTAAAAAAGCTAAGTTTCAAAAGAATCATGCAAAATGATGAAACGGTTATTTTTGAACGAAGGTTGACCGATTTTAATAATTAGAACGATTAGTAGTGAATTGTGAGGTAATTCCTTATGATTCACTACTTTTTTAGCGACAGACATATTTTTTGAAAGGTCACTTATGGATTGGATAATATGTACACAATAAAAGGAAAGGAGGTTAGGCAATGAGGGCGCCAACAAAATGGTTAGTTGGGCTGACGGGTTCCTTGACGCTAGTGATTGGATGTCTGTTAGTGGCCATGAATACAAACATCGGCTATGTCTCCGACTGGCTTGTTAGCATCATGAATCGCAACACAAAATTAGCCATGATTGGGTTGATTGTGGCTGGTGGCTTTATTGCGTTGGTCGGGTTAATTATTCTGTTGATTGGTTTATTTAAGCCACGAACAGTTGGTATGATCGAGTTCCATGGCTCTCGTGGCGTTGTGCAACTACCTGTCAATGCAATTGAGCAGGATTTGAAACTTCGAATTGAAGACGCCGTCGACGTAGGCCATCTTGAGGTAAATATTCGTGCACACGCCAAACAGCGGCGGGCAGACGTTAAAGTGCATGGCACCGCTTTAGCACAAGACACGCCCAGATATGATGATTTGGGCGAAGCAGTGTTGACAGTGGTCAATAAGTATCTTAAAGACAGTTTGCAATTTAAGTTGCGTAAACGTCAGGTGACAATTGAAGCATTTCGCAATCCTGACCAGAAGGCACGGGTGGTTTAGCGAAAGGAGGTGGTTTCATGAGTCGTCCGATGTTTGGCACAATCGTCGGGCTGGTGCTTGGTCTGGCGTGGGTACTGGCCGGCTTTTGGAGCATGATTTTGGTTGCGGTACTGGCTTTAGTTGGTACATTAATTGGTAAGTACAGTCGAGTAGTTGATCGACAAACAATCAAGCGTCGCATCAATCAATTTTTGTCTAGTTAAGTTAGGTCTGTTTTGTTATGGAGGGAATCGATAATGGAAAACACTAAACAAGCTGCACAATCACAGTTAAAGCACACATTAAGTTACGACGATGGCGTTATTGAAAAGATTGCCGGATTGGCCGCACGAAATGTTGATGGTGTCTTGTCACTAGATGGTGGCATGCTTAGCGGCATTACTGATCGCTTTCGAAACCAAGCGGATCCAACACAAGGAATAGATGCAGAGGTTGGCCAAAAACAAGTGGCTTTAGATATGCACGCCACCGTTGAGTATGGCAAAGATATCCGCCAATTATTTGAACAGGTTACTCAGCGCGTTGTTCGTGACATTCAAAGTTTTACCGGCTTGGATGTTGTAGAGTTGAATCTACACATCAATGATGTGATGAGCAAACGGGAATGGCAGGATCAAACAAAAGGTAAACCAAATTCATCACATTCAACAGAAACAAAAGAAGTTGAATAAGCAGTTTGAACATCACCTATGACATCACGTGCAACTAACGGAGGTTATAAAGATGGCTGAAGCGATGACGAAAAAGGAACTTGTTTTTGATAACGATGTGTTAGAAAAAATTGCAGGCAAGACTGCGCAAGAAGTCGATGGCGTCTTGGAATTAAAGGGTGGCCTATTCGACAATATTTCAAACCAGATGGGCGTTAATAAACCTGAACAAGGCGTTTCAGCTGATATTGATGAAGATAAAAAGACAGTCGAATTAGAGTTAGACGGCACACTTGAATATGGTAAGGATGCCAACGATATTTTCGATAAAATCACGCGTAAGATTACTGCTGCTGTTCGGTCGATGACCGGTTACACGGTGACATCAATTAAGTTGCACGTTAAAGATTTATTGACAGCTGAAGAGTGGCGCGACCAGACGAAAACGGATAAGAAAAAGTAACTAGTTAGCGCTGTTGAATCTGATTAGAATGGTAAAAATGCCTGTCACACTTCTACTTCAAGGAAAGCAGTGTCGACAGGCATATTTTTTGAATGCAATAGCAGGTTTAGCTAAGCTAATAATAGTAGGATACTTCAGACAACCTTTAAGGAGCGATTAGATGAAGAATTTGTTACTCGGTTTTAGTGTTGCAGCTAACATTGCTCTGGCTTACATGATCTTTCAGGATAAGGATCAGATGGAGGACATTAAGTCACGTTTTGATGCCTTAACTGATCAAGCAGAAGGCAAGGCTAAGCAAGTCAAAGGTGCCATCACTGGCGATACTGGTGACAAAGTGAGCGGCAATGTGGACGAAGGCAAGGGAAAGGTCAAAGAAGGCGTCTCCGATTTGAAGGATAAATTGACTAACGACTAAAGTTGCATTGACGGATCATCCCTCACACAGTAGATTACTAACCTATAAACATCAGAAAGTACCAACTAGCTGTTTTTCGGCTAGTTGGTACTTTCGTTTACGTCGTGGGCAAGCCTTGTTAAGGCATCTAAATTAGCGATTTTATAATGATGTTGCTGTTTGACAAGGTAGCCATTTTTCACGAATTGGGCAAGCACGTAGAGTAAGTGACGGTAGGAGATACCTAAATATTCAGCCACTTGAACGTGTTTCTCGCTGTAGAGACCATCGTGAGCGGTTAATAAAATAAATGATGCCAAACGTTGAGCAACGGGAAAGGCCGCGTTGTTGCCGGCAGTTTTAACGGTTCGGTAATTTTTATGAACGAAGTAAAGACAAATTTGACGCAGAAAAACTGGATCATCAAGTAGCCTTTCCTGCAATTGGCGGATAGGCAGGGCTAGACACCAGCAGTCGGTGATGGCCTGCATGCTGAAAGCCGTTTCTGGTCGCTGTTCGATAAGTTCCATTTCACCAATAAAACAGGGTGGTGTAAAGAAATCGATTAGTGAAACCTTGCCGTTTGCCAACACGTCATATAGTTTCGCTTTTCCTTTAACCAAATAAAATAAGTATGTTAACGGAGCGCCGGTTTTGACAATGAAATCATTCGACGCAATGTGGAAAAGCTTGGTGTCTTGTTGTGGATCAAACGAAAATTGTTCATCGTACCCTGAAGTGACGATGAAATTGTTAATAACATCCTGGTTATCGATTTCCTGCATGTTTTCACCTCAACTATGAGATTTCTCATACTTATAATAGCAACCGCTTACATATAATACAAATTGTAGCAGAGTGATGCCGAAGCTCGGGGGCACCCGAGTACCGCTGAAATTCGAGGAGGAAGTAAAAATGGCAGGACGTAAAATTATTCTTGATTGTGACCCAGGACACGATGATGCGATCGCATTATTCATGGCAGCTGCACATCCAGCAATTGACTTGTTGGGTGTGACGATTGTTGCGGGTAACCAGACATTGGCTAAAACCGTTCGTAATGGGTTAAATGTCGCGCAGTTATTGGACATTGACACAAAAATATATGCGGGGATGCCACAGCCAATGGTTCGTCAACAGGTGGTCGCTGGCAACATTCATGGTGAAACAGGTTTGGATGGTCCAACGTTTGGCCCACTACATCGGGAAGCCGAGAAGCAGAACGCAGTTGATTTTATTATTGATACCTTGATGGCTAGTGATGGCGACATCACGTTAGTCCCAACCGCACCACTGACTAACATTGCCGTTGCCATGCGTCGTGAACCACGCATTATCCCAAAGATTCAGGAAATCGTTCTGATGGGTGGTGCATATGGGACTGGAAACTTTACGCCATCTGCTGAATTCAATATTTTTGCTGATCCAGAAGCAGCCAAGGTTGTCTTTGGCGCTGGGGTGCCAATTACCATGATGGGACTAGACTTAACCGAACAAACGATTTGCACGCCTGACATCATCAAACGAATGGAAGATGTGGGCAATACTGCCGGTAAGTTGTTTAGCGACATGATGAACTTTACGTTGAAGACACAGTTTGAGGCATTTGGTTTGAAGGCTGGTCCTGTTCATGATGCCACTACCATCGGCTACTTGATTGAGCCAGATATTTTCAAGACAGAGTCCGTTTACGTCGATGTTGATATCGACCGTGGACCTTGTTATGGTCGGACTGTTTGTGACATGCACCATGTGATGAAAGAAGAGCCAAATACTAAGGTCGGCATTGCACTGGATCTAGATAAGTTCTGGGACTTAGTTGAAGAATGTGTTCGGATGTATAAGTAAATATGTAATAAGGTGCTGCCATTTGCAATTGTTAATCAACATGAAATGGGCAGCGCCCTTTTTACATAAAAATATTTAATTGGTGTCCGTTATTGTATAAAACCAACTTTATTTACGCCAATAACTCCGCGTCTTAAACGTCCAACCTCAATATTGGAAAAATTGAATGTCTCAAAATTGAATTTTTCGAATTGAAAATCATTAAAAGCAATATCATCGAATTTTAGGGTGTCTATTGCAAACCTTTCAAGGCCTAATTGCTTAACCATTTCGTCCGTTAATGTATAATCCTGTTCAACCAGGCCGAAAATTGTTTGTCCGGATTTTATTGAGTACGACAATGCTAAATTTTCTATACCTTGATACACAAAGCCACCAATAACACTTCCAATAACACTGCCAAGTGTCATGCCAATCGGGCCAAGGGTTGCTCCAAGGAGACTGCCAGATAGAGTAAATATAGTTGAAAAAAGTAATGAATTCACTTGGTCTTTAACCAAAGCTGTAGAAATTTTTCCACGTGCATATTGAATATATGTTTTGCAAGTTCCGTATACAAATACAACTAATGAAGAAATACCGACAGGAGTTAAATTCTTCATTGCTTCTGAAGCTAACTTTTCTCCAAAAACTTTGGATGCTGCATTGGTTGTCAAATATCCAGTAATTGTCGACTGTAAAAAAGCGTCGGTCGTATTAGCGATCGTCGGTCCAGTATTGCTTGAAAGATCAGTTAAGTCGATGTTTTCCTGGTTTGCTATCTGTTGAATAACCTTTAATAAAGTTGGTAATTCAGAAATAATTGCAGTTATGGCTGCAGATGCAGCACCAGTTTTCATAGCCTGTTTTAAAACATGTATTTGACCGTTAGATATGGTTGTTTTTAAACCAACACCGTAATCATCGGCGTCAAATTGTCCTTTTTTTGCGTCTGAAGCTATCTGCGTGGATTCGTCTTTAGATAAAGTTGATGATGAAACTCCATTACCTTCGATGTGGTCCGATAACCCATTTTTGACCTCTTTTGCATTAGACAAATTTTGATTTTGGTTGTTTTGACTATATTTTGTTATTTTCTTTGAGATAAATTTTTTTCCACTTTCAAGTTGGTCTGAAGGAATTATTCTCTGCATGTCATCATCATAAATCATGCTGTCCGGACTGGAGCCTGGTCTTTTGTTTTTATTAAACCAATCTGAAAATCCATCAAGAGTGCCATGCGCACTTTTGTAGTGCCCTTGATAAGTCGTGCGTTGCATATTGACACTTTTATTTGAATTTTTTCCATACTTTAGTTGATTAGAAATAATCCGGCCATTTTTTAAATGAACGTCAATATCAGAGGTGCCTAGGCCATTAACTCTGGGAGCATCTGCGTAAGTTGATTTTAGTTTTCCTTGTAAGGCCGATTGAATGTTAAAAGACCCGGACATAAAAGCTTCAGCTTCGTCTCCACCTAGTATATTGGCTCTCTTTTTAGAAGCTCCTAGTTTTAGAATGAAGTTTGTTGTATTGTCAATTTCCGACTGAATTGTGTCAACATACGATATACTCTGACTGCTACCAAATGTGGAAGAAGTTTCTGCAATCACTTTTTTTTGAAAATCTGAATTTTGGGACTCAGCAGTGTTGAATTTAGGCATTTGAAGCTTCCTTTTGCTTATCTAGAAGATGACGTATTTCTTCTGTGGTTTTATACGTGATTTGAGAATCAGTAGAGGCGCTCATAAAATCTTTGGCATAAAAATTTACAAATAGGTAAACTAAGGCAACATCAGCATCATCTATTAGATCTTTTTTCGTGACTTTGCCTATCAAAGTGCCTGTACTTGCGCCAAGTATGCCCCCTAAGGGACCAGCAAAACTAGCTCCTAATCCAATCGCGGCCGTTAGAACAGCTGCCGATTTACCCGTCTTTCCTAATGCCTTATGAAGGGAATTGTCATGTTCATTAAACGAGTGAATTGCTTTTAAAGACTCTTTCGGATACCAAGACTCAATTTCAGAAGCATTATTAATATTTACATTGTTCTGATCTACATCAATTATTGCATCGGGACCTTGTATTTTGATTGTCAAGCCAGACGCTTGAAAAACTGTGTTTAAAGCGTCTCTCATGTTTTTCTCTGGCTTTGAGTTTTCTAAATAAATAGTTCTTTGTGGAACAGCAGTTGCTGATGATTTTTGAAATTGTTCCTCGTTCCATATTAAGGACCTATAGCCCATTGAAATTAACTCAACACTTAATTTATTAGCTAATGGCATATTTGCCTTTTTTGTTATAATTAGTACATCTTTACTTTCGTTCATTACAGTTCCCCCTAGTGTTTTGACTATTTATAATATACATCATTTAAAAGAAAACGCTTTCTATTTTATCAATTTTGTTTCTTTTGAAATGATTTTAAGATTGAAGAAAATTCCTTATGAATAGCAGGCACAAGGTTTTGAATTGACTATGTCTGTGTGTCTCAACGACTATATTTTTACTCAGTTTCACAGCTTTTGGCATCAATCAAGCCTGAGTGAGACATCGTGCTTTTATTATGGCAGTCTTCAAACGGTTCAAAGTGACGTTGAAGGGTGCACTAATAATAAAAATGTAGAGCTCCTTTAGCTCGTATGTACTTGAAGGCGTTGACTCGTCTGGAAATCTTAAAACCAACCTGTATAGCTTTGAGTGACATTAAGATGCATTTGGCGGGATCTACTAGTGCGATTTAACGTAAAAAATGATTGCCATTAACTTCTGCTGAACAGGAGATGATGTAAAGGTAATATTCTTAAAAACAACAGTTTTGTGTAGATGTGTAAACTTTACGCTCACTGTGTTGAGGTGGATAGTGTATTTCAATTACCTGGCGAGGGCAGTTCCTGTTTGACCAAAGATGCTCAATAGAATCCTAATAATCAGGCGAAAGGATCTTTAAAGACACTGTTTGTGTAGAAGAAGATATTTACTAGTGAAGGTGTACATTATGTATTAATAAAGTTAACTGCTAATTTTCAATGAAGATTTTAATCTGTTTGTAGTTTGAACAAATTGCGAGCATTTATGCCACCTACCGAATTAGACGTGCCTTTCTTATGATTTCGTTTTTTAACAATCGTCGACATAAACTACATTCATCGCAATGCTCTAATTTATAGCTCAGTAAATAGTTCGCTCCCTTTTGCTTATTTCACCGTATTTGTCATCTGAGACGATAAAATGTTTATCTAGTCCTTACTTAGCACCTTTAGTTGCATAAAGCCCCCCAAGACAAACGTTTGTCTTGATGGACGAAAAAGTTTCAGTTTTTGTGACTCACATTTAATTTGTGACGAAACGAAAATTGGAGCTTTTTTTATTTGCCCTGAAATGACAACAATCCTAAATGACCGTCTGACGACTCAAATTTATTGAAATGCGGACACTTTAAGGTTCGCTTATCATCTATCTGATACAACTTGTTATAAACATTTTTAGTCCAGAAATAATTGACTAATAAATTAACATGGTAGCAAAAATGCGCAATAATTAAATCTTTCGCAAACTATTCAAAGAAACTAGTGTGGCACTTTTATTTTGTAAGCAAAGGTGTTAAAACAATCAATTGAGTAGAGTTATTGAACTTTTTTGCAACTTAATTATTTATTTGGATTAATTTTGAGCAAAATTGTTTTTTAACATCAATCAGCATTAAGTGAGAGAAGTAAAAGGAGAGTTATGCCTGAATTGTATCAAAATCGAAAGTTACATTATCGAATGTACAAAGCGGGAAAGCGCTGGGTGTTTGCTGGCGTCGCCGTAATTACGTTTGCTACCGGCATGACACTGACAACGGTCGCTAATGCTGATAGCGATAGTACGACATCAACAGTTCAAACGACTGCTGTTACTTCGACGGCATCAAAATCGGCACAGGCGTCAAACGGCGATACAAGCGATGCTACGACAAATGCCGATCAAAATTCAGCAGTTAGTAGTTCGGCGTCGAGTGCTACGCAAAATCAATCAATGGCTACATCGACTAGTACGTCAGTAGCATCAAATAAAACAAATAGTGAAAGTTCGACCAGTGAATCAGGCCAACGAGCATCTAGTACAGGTAGTACAAACAATAGTGAGCAATCTCAGACCAGTGTTGCATCACAAAAACATAGTGAGTCGGCTGCCTCTAGTGCAGTTTCGGTCGCTCAAAAAAGTGTTTCTAGTACGGCTTCTCAGTCAGCAACAAGTGAGCAGACGAATGAGTCAACAGGTGCATCACCCGCACAATCAACAGTCAGTCAGGCCACATCGTCAACTGTCGACAGTGACGTTACGGTGACATCTTTATTGAACACTGCCACTGATAGTGACGTTGCAACGGCTAAATCGGCAGCTACTAGCGCTTATCAAGTAACTGGGACAGCTCAAGAAATCGTTCGGATGGATGCCATAGGTGATACTGAAGGCTATCAGGAGGGTGTCGGTGCTGAAATTCAGTATGACAAATGGACGAAATTGCTTAAACAGGGGACGACGGTTGGCATATTTGGTTTTGTGCCTAGCGAGGGTGTGTCGCCAGTTTATGACTTGACAGGCAGTTATTCAGAAACTGCGAATGCTTCGGATGGTGTTTTAGGTGTAACCAAACATTTTACGATTTTCACATTTGACAGTTTAACCGCGCAAAATATCAGTTCGAACTATCGAATTGCCGCTGGTGGAAATTTAATTTTGTATCAGTCGTCAGCTAATAGCACATCGTCGGAAGACAATTTGCCACAAGTTATTGTTGGTGGAAATACTGTAGAATTAATTAATTCAAATTTTGACGGCAAACTTTATGTCAACAATGATGCAACTGTGTGGAGCAATAAATGGGGAAAGCATAGAATCTTTAAAATTGACACGACTACGTTCTTCACAGATGCTAAGGCTTATCTGCAGAATGAATCTAACGCATTGAGTGCATTACAACAGACAGCAGGGGCTGAGGTGATTGTTCCTACACAATTAAACCCTAATCTGACTCTACAAGGCGTCAATGGTGCTGATGAAGATGTTTTTGTTCTAAATAGTTCGGATTTTCCGGGCGCATCATTTGGCAATGGGGCCATTAATATTACGAATGTCACTAATAGTGCAGGTGGCACAGCCAAGGTGATCATTAACGTTATCGGTGGTTCTGTTAACATCAACAACACAACGATCAAAATAAATGGCAAGACCGGTGCTGCTACTGCTGCAAACGTAACTTGGAACATGCCGGATGTCGTTAGTTTAGTTACCCATAATGCTGCTCTGACAGGGAATATTCTGGCACCTAACGCGACATTTTATACGGACGGTTCTATTTCAACGTCCGGAAATATTGCTGTTAAAACGTTTGGTGAGGCCGCGCTAAACAGCTTCACCACCAAATATGTAGACGAAAATGGGAATCAGATTCATCAAAGCATGTCATGGGCCGTTAACAATACGACCGATGGCAGTACCAAAACAGTGTCGCCAGTAGCGATTGACGGGTACGAAGTGACTGGTACGCCGGCTGTCTCAATCAGCAGTCAGGATATCGTTAACAGCGATGGCTCTGTGACTGTTACCTATGATCAAAGTTCTTGGGCAACCAACACGGTGACCTTCCATTATAAAAAAGTATCTACACCGGTGAAAACGGCAGCGTCATTAACGGTAAATTATGTAGACGAAGATGATTCTTCAAAGACATTGGCAGCCAGCAAAACGATTTCTGGTTTACAGGATGACACATACAATGTCAGTGATTATGAACCAACTATCCCGGGTTATACTCTGGATGCTGATGATGCGTCGTTACTGTCAGGCAAACTGAGTGCTGATGGGCAGACGGTCACGCTTCGTTATAAGGCGAATAGTCAAAGCGTAACGGTTAGCTATGTTGATCAAAATGGTAATCAAATTCACACCAACGACACAGTGTCAGGCAAGACCAATACTAGTTATGATGCGACTAATACAGAGATTAGCATTCCTGGTTATTCGTTTGTTAAAGTTCAACACGGTGACCTTAAAGGCACATTGAGTGTTGATAATGATGGTAAGTCTACGGCGAAAGATATTGTTCTGCAGTACCAAGGTGACAGTCAAACATTGGCGGTACATTATGTCGACAACAACGGCAAAACGATTCACACAGACAATGCTGTGACGGGTGCTGCTGGTGATTCATACGACGTCAGTGATGATCAACTCACGATTCCCGGTTATACATTCTCAGCAGTTACCACTGGTTCTTTGACAGGAACGTACACGGTTGACACTACGGGTAAGGCGACGACACCAGCCGTTACTTTGATGTACACGGCCAATTCACAATCAGTGACAATTCATTATGTCGATGAAAATGGTAAGTCTTTGGCGAACGACGGTAGTTTAACCGGTGCAACAGGGGCGGCGTATGATGCCCAGAACAAAATCCTCAGTCTCGATGGTTATACCTTTGACAAGGTCATGTCCGGTTCATTAACAGGCACTTATGATGCGAATGGCACGCCTGCCATCACCCTTGTGTATGATAAGGTCGTGCCGAAGAGTGGCAGTGTCATTGTCCGCTACGTTAATGGCAAGACAAATACTGAACTTGCCAGTGCACAAACGCTAACGGGCACTGTCGGTGATACCTTTACGACTGCTGCCAAAAGTTTGACGGATACACTTTAGAAGGTTCCTCAAGTACTACAGGCAGTTATACGGATGCTGGTCAAACGGTGACGTTTACCTATCTGCCAAAGATCGAAACAACGACCGTTAACTATTATTTGGTTAATACGGCTAACGTGCTGGCGCCGTCAACCACGCTAACGGGTGATTATGGTACAAGCCAAACTGCAGATGCTGCTGCAATTGCCGGGTACACGGCACTGTCAAATACCCAAGTCGTTAACTTTACGAATGATACGTCAGCTGTTAATTTCTACTATCAACCAGAGGATGCGGCGACTATAACGGTTAATGACGTTTTAACTGACGGAACGATTATTTCTACGCGGACGCTTCCTGCCGGCAAATATGGTCAGGCATACACGACATCGGCAGACGCGTTAACCGGTTACGTTTGGAATCAGGCAACTCCGGCTAATGCTACGGGTACGTATTCGTTAACACCACAGACTGTAACGTATACGTATGACCGTGAGAACGGCCAACCGGTTACAGTAAATTACGTGGTTAATGGCACGACAAAAGTATTAGGCACAACGCAACTGACTGGTCACTATGGCGACACTGTAACGGCTCAGACTGCTGCTTTTTCAAACTATACGTTGGTTGGAACGCCAGCCCAAACGACTACGACACTGACGGATCGTCCACAGACGATGACTTTCCTGTACGATGATACCGGCAATCGTTACGTCAATGTGTCATATGTGCGTCGAGTGACAGTTAATGGTCAGCAGGAATTGTTAACTATGGCTCCGTCAGCAGTCACAACTGTTGAATACAACAGTCAGTATACGACGGCGCCAGTGAATATAACCGGTTATTACGTAAGTGCAACGAGTGTGGCCGGTCCTGCAAACGGAAGCTGGTCAGATTTGTCGACAGACTCAGCAAAAAATCAGGTTGTATACTATTACAATGCTGATCCTGAATCATTTAAGGTAACCTACACTGACTTACAGGGAAATGATTTGTTTAGTCAAACACCGGTTAACACTATTCAACTTGTGAATGCTTACTATGGTCTTGGCTATAGTTTTACAGCGCCAGCAATTGCGGGTTATACACTTGTTAGTGATGCGACCGTTAAGGGCACCGTTGGTCTTGATCCGAGCGATATTCACTTCATATATGCTAAGGATCAAACTGTGACGACGCATTATGTGGATAATAATGGCAATGTTATTGCCACACCGGTTTCACAAACATTAACTTATGGTGGTACTTATACGACACAGCCGGCAACGGTTAGTGGTTATACGTTAGTGGCAACACCTGCCAATGCGAGCGGTCAGTATGATCGTACAAATACGGCCAATAGTGTCGATGTCACCTATGTCTATCAGAAGGTTTCGACAAGTGAGACGCCAACAAGTGGTCCGTCGACATCAACGTCACCTAGTCAAGCACCGTCAGCGGTCTCAACACCGGCAAGTGGTGTTTCTACAAGTACTTCGGTAGTTACTTCACAAACGTCAACGCCAACCAGTGGTATGTCAGTGACACCATCACAGGATTTGGCAACGAGTATGCCATCGACACCAAATCAAGGCACCGAAACAGTGCCACCGCGTGTGGTGCCAGTGGCGCCGGTTAGCACATCACCTGTTATTCCGGTTGTGACACCAACGGGAAATCGGGCGACTAATGAAACGCCAGCTAACGAAGCCGGGACGCCGATCGCCCGTCAAATGACGGGCGATCCAACACCATTGCAATCAAATGCAGTGTCAATCGCTGGCGGTTCACAATCGACACGAACAACTGTTGATGAGCCAAGTTGGGATCCAATTAAGTTAGTGCTGATGGACGTTGATGGTCATATCATTGCCGTCCATGAGGTCAGTGGCTACACGGGCACATGGGTGTACATCGGTGACTTGATTCCTGCAGGGTATCATCTGGCCCCAGGTCAAAGCGCTTGGTTGTTACTGAATGATGTCTCACCGCAAACCTTGCGTTTGGTAAAGGACTCTGATGGTACCATGGTCGCAGCAACATCTGCGTCAACTTTGGCAAAGAATCAAACACCGCCAACTGCTCAAACAGTGGCCGGTTCTGATACACAGACCGCTGCAAAGGGCACGATGTCAAGAGCTGCAGCTCACTCAGCGGCTAGCCAGAACCTGTTGCCTCACACAAATGAGGGGCAGCAGTCATGGTTACAAGCTTTGGGACTAGGTCTATTAGCAATGCTATTTGGTTTGCTAGGTTTGTTTAGCTGGCGCAAACGCCGCCACAACGTCGATGATAATCAAGATAGCGATATTTAAGATAGTAAAAATAAGCGTTAATCATTTGATTGTATAGAGATACAGTCGAGTGGTTAGCGCTTTTTTGATTGGTCGTCATAGTTCACATGAGCAAATGATATGCTATTTTGTTGCAATGCGGTGATAATGACAGTCAGAATAATTCATCGACTTGAAGGGAGATGATATCGTGAGGGCCATTACTGAACAAGATTTGAGTACCTTTTATAACCTGTTGTTAGAGCCGGGTACCCGCGATTGGGAACGGCAGCAATTAGTGAAAGCCAAAGAACAACTGGCCGCTGGTCAAACATCGGTTCAGGTTTTTGCCGAACTTGAACACAGTTTGCGGCCACTGGCTGTCCGCAACAACTTAACGCCAGCGGTAACCGACTTCTATCAGTCCATAACGTCAAACGACGAACAGTCGCAGCAGTATGGTTATGCTCGGCACCAGGCGGCGTTGACGGATCCACGGTATGATCATGCTGTCTTCGCTGGTGGTTGCTTTTGGTGCACGGTTGAACCGTTTGAACTGCGTCCCGGGGTTATCTCTGTCTTATCGGGTTATACGGGTGGTCACGCTGACTCACCGACATATGATCAGGTCACCTCACAGACGACGGGCCATGTTGAAGCCGTTGAAATTGTGTTTGATCCAAACAAGATGAGTTATGCGGATTTATTAAAACTCTATTGGCAGATTATTGATCCAACTGATGATGACGGTCAGATTAATGATCGCGGTGATTCATACCGGCCAATTATTTTCGTTCGTAACAAACAACAGCGTGACCTCGCCGAAGCATCCAAACGGGATGTTGCCGAGTCAGGCCGGTATTCGAAACCGATTGTAGTCGCAATTCGTGATACTCAGCCGTTTTGGCCGGCAGAAAATTATCATCAAGAATTTTATAAAAAGCAGCCTAAGCGTTATCGAGCAATGGAACGTAGTCGCCGTCAGTTCCTCTGGTTTCAGAAAATTAAGGGACAGTTTAGACACCATAATAAATGATTGTTTTTCCTTGCCTTAAGCCTACTCGAACCCACTATACTGATAATTAAGCTAAACACGAATGCGTGCGTTTGTAATTGTCATCTGTGGATTCAGCTTGGCAGGGGGAATTAATCATGAAACAGAAAATAATTGATCGTGGCTTTTGGGCCTTACTAGTGTTGGTCATTGTGGCTGTCATCGGTGGCGGCGCATGGCAGGCACATCGCGTTGCAGTGGCAAAAACGAAATACGTGCAGTCATCGACGCCGACGCTCTTTTTTCACGGCGGTGGCAGTAATTACCACGCTGAAGAACATATGACGAGTGTTGCTAAACGGGAAGGCGCAACCAACACGATTATTCGTGCGTTTGTCTCAAGAACGGGTCATGTCCGTTTGGACGGCACCATTGGCAAACAAGCGGTTAATCCAATCGTGGAAGTGAATTATGCCAATAATCGGCAACTTGATTTTTATAAGCATGGTCAATGGGCCAAAAATGTTGTCGTTGCCTTACAGAAGAAATATCACATCAATAAATTCAATATGGTTGGCCATTCACTTGGGAATATTTCGTTGATTTATTACATGTTGGAGTACGGGCAGGATCAGCATTTGCCAAAATTACAGAAACAGGTCGACATGGCCGGTCACTTCGCTGGATTGAATTTCAAACGTGTGCCAGCATCCGTTCGACAACCGGCAGGGCTAAAGCTGGATAAGGACGGCAAGCCAAACAAGATGAACGCAACGTACCGGCAGATGACCAAGCTACGCCAGACATTTCCTAAGCACCAGGTGGATGTATTAAATATCTACGGTGATATTGGCGGTCAAACGGATGGCACGGTGCCCAACGTTTCATCGTTGTCACTGAGGTATCTGATTGCTGACCGGGCTAAGTCATACCGTGAACGAAAAATAACCGGAACCCGGGCTAAACACACGTTATTGCATAATAATGCTCAGGTCGATCAGCTCCTTGCTGACTTCTTGTGGGCAAAATAAACTTGAAGACTAAAAACGACTTGTCAATTAAATGGCAGGTCGTTTTTTTGTATAAATATGGATTGTAACAGATGCTCAATTATTAAAAGTATTCGAGCATGACCAGACTTACGAACAGTGTTAATGTCGCTTACTTCCTAAACGCTACGTCAATTCTATCCGTATCTACCGTTTTTGTTTGCGCATCATTTACGTCGAACTTTTGATCAGCACCAGCATCGTTCATCTTCTTTAAGAATTCAAAAAACGGTGTTTTGATACCTAATTCTTCTAAATCGGCCAATGACAGACTGTAGCGAATGGATTGTTCCGTACCTGCCTCAACTTTTTGAACCCAATGAGGTTCCCGAATACTTTCACGACCAATCGCAGCAAACGTAATGCCAGCTTCAATCACTTTTTCAGCGTCAGCAGGCGTATTTACATTGCCGACTGAGATCAGTGGCGTGTCTGATGAGACACGCTGAATCTTGGTGATTAAAGGTTCCTTGTCATCGTGGTTGTTCAATGACGGCCGCCAAACGTTACCCATGGAGATGTGCAGGTAATCCAATTTCATATCATTGAGCTTGCTAACAAACTTCAATGTGTCTTCAATTCGGATACCTGGTTCTTCGATTTCTTCTGGTGACAAACGGTATCCGAGAAGAAAGGGTGAGGTAGCAGTATCTGCGATGGCCTGTTGAGCAGCTTCGATAACCCGAACCGGGAACCTCATCCGGTTTTCTAGTGAGCCACCCCATTGGTCTTCGCGACGGTTACTGTGTGGTGAAAAGAATTGTTGGAGTAGATACGTGTTGGCTCCGTGAAGTTCGACACCGTCAAAGCCGGCCAAAATAGCCCGTTTAGTTGCCGCGCCAAAATCTGCAATCGTTTGCTCAATTTCATCTTCGGATAGCGCCCGTGGCGTTTCTGCGTGCGGCCTTAATGCTGCAACAGCACTAGCAGAAACGGGTTGATGACCTCGAAGAATACGCGAGTTTGTCATTCGTCCGGCACTGAAAATTTGTAAAATTGCTTTTGTACCGTTTTGCTTAATCGTGGCCGCAAGCTTGGCGAGACCAGGAATAAACTTATCATCGGCAACGGATAATTCACCTTCGAATCCCTTGCCTAACGCATTAACGTTAGCGACCGGGGTAATAAACATGCCGGCCCCGCCCGTATGAATATTGAAATAGTTTAGTTCATCTGTTGAGACTTCGCCGTTTTCTAGCGACATGCCTTCGGTCATTGGTGGAATCGCAATCCGGTTTTTAACGGTAACACCGGATCTAAAAGTATAAGGCTTTAAAAATTGGTATGACATGTTCATAACCTCCTGAAAAATGTGTGATAAGATTAGCGTTAATAGATGCTTACTAAAAGTCAGTGTAGCACCATTCTGACGGGTACGTAGTGAACAAATTAATGATAATGTTCAAAAATGAATAAAACACTGCTTTTGTTTATTCTTATGTGAGGAGACTGAAAGATTATGGAAATTCGGCGGCAAATATTTAATTCAGTATATGAGTTTATGCAAAATAAACCGATCAATGACTTAACCGTTGATGATATTTTAACTGCTTCGGGCGTCAGTCGTGGTTCTTTCTATAAATATTTTACCGACAAGTATGATGTTATCAATTCTTATTTTGCAGATACGATGAACCGAATGTTTTTAAATTGTCGCCTCAGTAATTGGCATGGCATCATGCGCAAGCAGTTTGAGTTTCTGGCCGATAATGCCAGTTTCTTTAAATCTGCTTTTAAAATAACGGGGCAGAATTCGTTTTGCACTTATTTTAATTGTCATCTTGTCCGTCAATTTAGCGAAGCAATTATAAAGTATGGTCATCAAACGGAACTTTCAGCTGTAGAAAAGCATGCGGTGCAATTCTATGCTGATGGGGTCGTGGCTTATACGCGGCGGTGGTTATCCTCGGATATGAGCACGCCGATCGATGAGGTTGTCCGCGAATTAACCAGTTTGATTCCACAAGTCATCCTAGATGCTACTTGCGATGAAATCACCATTGAACCTGAGTACGCTTAGCAACACTGCCACTTGCGGTTGACGGCATTGAAACGCCGGCGCGGGACCGGTTTGAGCCTCCCCAAACCGGAGTCTTTCACCTCGCCGCCAGGCCTCGTGAAGCCCCGAGTCCTGCCGACCGTCCGTGTTATAAGGCTGGGGCCCCACCAGCCTAACAACACCTTCACGCCTTGGTTTCAATGCCGTCGCCCACCAGCTACTGTAGAAAAGTAACCGCGTAAAGATAGTAATTTGGCATCAAAGCTATGTAAATTCGAACACGTAGAATCGGGTTTTGAAAAGTAGTGAAGTCAGGAAGAGACAAAGTTTCGTGTCGGCAATCCTTTGTGGCGGGTTAGGCCACTTAGGAGTGCAGGATGACTTCCAAGACCGGTTTATGGGCTTGAAATCAAGGTAGAAAACCGCGTTTTTTGCGGTTTGAGACCAGTCCCATGAAACGGCGTCTCTTCCTGAAGTAGCGGCATTTAGAATACACATATAAGAGGATTGTCGAACACGATTTCTAAACGGAAGTCGTGTTTTTTGATGGTTTTTATTGACAACGTGACATGACGGTTTATACTATGTTTAGTAAGTAAGTAGTCACTCACTAAAGTAAGCACAGAGGTGAACGTCATGACAGAAGTCATTAAAGTTACTAACCTGCAGCAAGGTTATGGCAAACGTATTATTTTGAATGATATTAATCTAAATATTAACAGTGGCGATATTCTTGGTTTAATTGGTCCCAGTGGAGCCGGTAAAACAACCTTGGTCAGTACAATCATGGGGATGTTGAAGCCAAAGCAAGGCACAGTAACTGTATTAGGCACGCCAATGCCAAATCGAAAGTTGCTCGGCAAAATTGGTTACATGGCACAAACGGATGCATTGTATTCGGTATTAACGGCCCGCGAAAATCTCACGTTCTTTGGTGAAATGCAGGGGATGAGTAAAGCAGAATTACAAAAACAAATTCCCTATGCAACGGGCATCGTTAATCTAAACGATGACTTGGATAAGTACGTGAAGGATTATTCCGGTGGGATGAAGCGGCGGTTGTCATTGGCAATCGCACTGTTAGCTGATCCTGAATTGCTCATCTTAGATGAACCAACTGTAGGGATTGATCCTGAATTGCGGCAACAGATTTGGAAAGAATTGCATCGTTTGGCAGACGAAGGTAAGACGATTCTATTGACGACGCACGTTATGGAAGATGCCGAGCAATCCAGTTATCTGATGATGATTCGTGGTGGCCGCGCCATCGCACAAGGCACGCCGGATGATCTGATTAGTCAATATCATGTTAATTCAGTTGAAGAAGTCTTTTTGCAAGCAGGGAGGGATCAAGATGCGCACACTAGCAATGATTAGAAGAGTCTTTCGAGAAATGCTGCGTGACAAACGGACGTTAGCCCTAATGTTTATCGCACCGTTGTTTATTCTGTCACTGGTCTACTTCTTGTTTCAGGGAAATACGACAACGACGGCTTCGTTGGCAACACGTAACGTTGACAGCAGTATGGTGACGGCGATTAAGAATAAACACATCAAGATTCATGATGTCAATTCGGATAAATCTGTTAAGACAATCATCCGTGAACATGACTATGCCGGCATGCTTAGTCAAAACGGTGACAAACTGACGTTAACGTTGGCTAACACCGACCAAAGTAAGAGCGCTGTGATCAAACAAAGTTTGCAAGCAGCACAAGCAAAATTAAAGGGTCAAGCAGCAGCCACAACCATTAAGACGCAGGCCCAGGCATTACAAAAGATGCAGGCTGCCCTTGGTGCAGCGACGCACACGCCGGTTAACGCGACTACTAATGTTGGCAACCTGAAAGCTAAGCTAGGGAGCACTAGTTATACGACCAAGACACACTATCTGTATGGCAGTAAGGATTCTACATTCTTTAATACGCTGTTGCCGATTATGATGGGCTTCGTTGTTTTCTTCTTCGTGTTCTTGATTTCAGGTATCGCATTGTTGCGGGAACGGACAACTGGAACGCTGTATCGTTTGCTAGCAACACCCGTCAAACGTGGTGAAATTATTTCAGGTTACCTGTGTGGTTACGGCACGTTTGCGTTCATCCAAACTTTGCTGATTGTGCTATTCACAATGTACGTTTTCAAGATTCAAATTCTTGGTAGTATCTGGCTTGTTTTATTAATCAATGTACTGTTGGCGATGGTTGCCCTGACGCTGGGGCTCCTGATTTCAACGTTTGCATCCAGTGAATTCCAAATGATTCAGTTCATTCCCATCGTTGCTATTCCGCAGATTTTCTTCGCTGGGATTATTCCGATTAGTTCACTGCCAGGCTGGTTGCAGCCAGTATCTTACATCATGCCGCTGTACTATGGTGCTTCAAGCATGAGTGCCGTGGTCCAGAAAGGCGTTGGGTTTATGGACGTGTTACCGAACTTGAGTATTCTCTTGTTGTTTGCTGCTGTCTTCCTTGTATTGAATTTACTCACCATGCGCAAATATAGGCAGGTTTAATTTGCCGGAATGACTGGTATTTAATTCAATGTGCGGTTAAATTAAAAGGTAGACAAAAATTTGGAGTAAAAACACATGGAAATTAGTAATGTTGAAACACTGTTTGACAAAACACTCCAGGAATCGAAGCTGACTGCTAAACAACAGGCGGTGCTCAAAGTGAGTTTAAACCTCTTCGCAGAGAAGGGGTTTGATGGGACGAGTACTAGCGAAATCGCTAAACAGGCTGGTGTTTCTGAAGGCACAGTGTTCAAACAGTTTAAAACGAAAGATGGTATTCTGGCAGCATTATTGAATCCGTTTTTGGATCAGGTCGTGCCAATGGCGGCAACTGAGTTCTTGACGGAGGTTAAGGATCAACGTTTTGACGATCTAGCGGCGTTCTTTAACTACGTGATTAAGGATCGAATGACGTTTGCCATTGCTAACCAGAAGCAACTAAGAATTTTGGTTCAAGAAATCATACGGAATAGTGACATGATTCAGTCTGTTATCGATAAAATAATGTCACGCATTCTGAATACGTTTGGCAAGAACTTGCAGACCTTCAAGGATCGTGGCGTATTAGTTGATTGGCCTACAGAACGAATTGTTCGTTATTTCCTTGGTGTAGCAGGCAGCTACATCGTGCCCGCCGTTTTAATTGGTAAGGCGAGCCAGTTGGATATCGACAAATCATGCCAAGAAGCCACCGAATTCCTAGTTCGTGGCTTAACGCCAATTAAATAGTTTTACTTAAAGTCGCATTCCATCAGGGATTGCGACTTTTTTTAAAAATAATTGTTAGTTTTTATTGCATAAAACTAACAAAAGAACTAACATAATCCTCGTTCAAAAATTTCCAGTGGAAAGAATTTGATTTTAAAATAAGGATTGAAATACAGGAGGCCAATTATGGCAGATGAAAGTCGTGATTTATTAGATCGTTTCGGTTCATTAATGCAAAATCGATTATTTATGATGGCAGTGTTACATCAGCGTGATTTGACGAGCAGGCGGGCACCAAGTGAAGGCCGTGGTCAGTTGCGGCTGTTACAGGTTTTATACCAAACACCGGCAGGGTTAACCAATGCAGAAATCGCGCAGTTATTAGATATTCGGCCAAGTTCCGTTAGTGCCATGGTCAATCGTTTGGAAGCCGTTAACATGGTCGAACGAGTGCCCAGTGAAACGGATAAACGCACCGTCATCATCAAGATGACGCAAGCTGGCATCGACATGTTTGCTAAACAAGATGATCAGGTTGATGACATGGCAAGCCAGGTCTTTGGCACATTAACCGAGGATGAACAGGTGGAGTTAGACAGGTTGCTGGATAAGTTAAATAAGGGCACGGCAGATTTAGATTGGCGGGACTTTATGGGCGGTGACCAAGGATGGCCACATCGCGGAAATTTTGACCAACGCTGGTTTTAAATAAAGCCGAGATGCGAAGGACTAAAGAAAAATTTTTGGAGGCAACATTATGGATCGTAGAGCAGGCGGGCCACGCGGTGGCGGCTCACAAGATGCCCAATACACACGGACAAAGTTTGATTTTAAAGGGTTCTTAAGCCTGATTCGTCAAACGAAACCGAAGTATTGGCAGTTATGGTTAGGATTAATCCTTGGCTTTATTGCGACGGGTGCACAGTTGGCGGTGCCGAAAATGGCGCAAGGGATTATCAACGGACTTAAATCAGGATTCAATTCCACGTTGTTGATTATTGCGGTTGTCCTGTTTTTGGCGAGTGCGTTAATCAACGCCTTGTCAGGGACGATGCTGGGTTTCTTTGGTGAAAATATTGTCGCTCGATTGCGGCGCACTTTGTGGCAAAAGTTAATTCGCTTGCATGTTAACTATTTCGATAACGTGAAAGCCGGTGAAATGACTTCACGGCTGGTGAACGACTCAACCCAGATTAAAGATTTATTGGCCAACGCGTTTCCACAGATGGCTAATTCACTTTTGCAGTTGGTCGGCGCGCTGATCATCATGGCGCTGATGGACTGGAAAATGACCTTGGTTATGATTATTGCCATTCCGTTGGTCATGATTGTAATGCGGCCAATTATGCGCCAATCGAGCAAGATTGGGCTGCAGCGGCAGGATGCCCTAGCTTCATTTAATGGTGAAACTGGCGAATCGTTGGGCGAAATTCGGTTGGTAAAATCCTCAAACGCTGAGGAATATGAAACAACCTCTGGGTACAACCAGATTGATAAGCTGTATCACATTGGGATGCGAGAGGCCATTTTTGATTCCATTGCTAGTCCGGTCATGAACACGTTAATGCTGGCCATGTTTATCGGTTTGCTGGGTTACGCCGCCGTTCGAGTCGCTGACGGCACGATGTCGATGGGGACATTATTGTCATTCATGATGTACTTGTTCCAAGTTATCGGACCAGTTGGTTCACTTGGCCAATTCTTCACGACATTAGCAAAGACAAACGGTTCGACACAACGGGTTCAAGATTTATTGAAGGAACCTGAAGAATCATTCACGGATGGCGACAGTGAATCTGTTACCGACCAAACGGTGGCAATGGAACACGTCGACTTTGCTTATGACGATGATGGTCCCGTTTTACACGATGTTAACTTTGAAGCAAAACCAAACAGTGTCATTGCGTTTGCTGGACCGTCAGGTGGTGGGAAGTCCACTATCTTTAGTCTGCTAGAACGTTTCTATCAACCTACTAGTGGGGAAATTACGATTGGCGGCAAGGATGTTGCAAACGTCAATTTGAAAGACTGGCGTTCTCAGATTGGTTATGTGAGCCAGGATTCTGCCATTATGGCAGGTACGATTCGTCACAACCTAACTTATGGCGCGGACAAAACGTACACGGATGACGAACTTTGGCATGTGCTTGAGTTAGCTTTCGCAGACAAGTTTGTGCACGAAATGCCAGATGGTTTGGATACGCAGGTTGGTGAACGTGGCGTGAAAATTAGTGGTGGTCAACGACAACGCTTAGCCATTGCCCGAGCTTTTCTCCGTGACCCAAAGATTCTGATGTTAGATGAAGCAACAGCGAGCCTGGATTCCGAATCTGAGGCAATGGTTCAAAAGGCATTGGGCGAATTAATGAAGGGTCGCACAGCGTTAATCATCGCACACCGATTGAGCACGATCGTTGACGCTGACGACATTTACTTTATTGAAAATGGTCATGTGAGCGGTCACGGCAAGCATCAGGCACTCATGGATGAATTGCCACTTTACCGAGAATACGTGAGGATTCAGTTTAAGGAATAAGAGCGTGAACAACCCCGTTTAAAGACCGAGCAACAATGGAAATAAGGCACTGTGCAAGCGAACTTTGCTTGTGCGGTGTCTTATTTTAATTGTGCGCAGGTCTTTGGGGTTGTGAACACGTTTGCGACAATATAAAAGCGAAAATTTGGTGCTTTTGCAGTTCGTTGAAAGAAAGCAACCTACCCAAAACGAGAGGTATATTCTAACGCCATGAATTTCCGCACACTAATTTCTTCTATTATGCGCGCGTAGCATTAATGCTATGCTGAATACACGACTTTAACGCAGAAAAGAGAAAATATACAATATATGGATACTTTATTTACTAAGACGTCAGTTCCACGCGCGTACTTCACACTCGCCATGCCGGTTGTCATCAGTATGATTGCAAGCATGATCTATAACCTGGTAGACACATTCTTCATCTCACAAACGCAGAATCCCAACATTGTGGCTGGGGTAACTGTTTGTACACCACTGTTTTCCATTATGTTAGCGATTGGGGATGTCTTCGGCCTAGGCGGCAGTGCGCTGGTGTCCAAAATGCTGGGTAGCAAACAGCATGAATCGGCCAGTCAAGTGAGTCGCATTTGTTTTTATGCAGCGATTGTTGTCGGTATTCTGACGGCAGGCATTTTACTGATATTTGAAGCGCCCATTCTCACTGTTTTTGGGGCTAGTAATGGCATTCGTCCGTTTGCAAGTGCCTTCTATCGGATTATGGCAATTGGCGGGCCGCTAATTATTGTGTCGCTGGTGCCTAGCAACTTGATTCGTACAGAAGGACTGGCACGTGAATCGATGATTGGTAGCGTGGCCGGCTTGGTCGTGACGATTTTACTTGACCCGTTACTAATTTTCGGTTTTCATTTATATGCTGCAGGAGCTGCCTTGGCAACTGTCATTGGTTATCTCGTAACTGATTTGATTCTGTGTGCATACGTAATCAAACGGTGTCAGGTCATTAGCCTGAGCTGGCACATTAAAAGGTCGACTTTTGCGTTTGCCGGGGCTATTTTAGTGATTGGCATTCCCGCTTCAATGACCAATCTCATGCAGGCCTTTGGTACTGCCTTACTCAATAATTTCTTGGTGCGGTATGGCGCCGCTCAAGTGGCTGCCTTCGGGATTGCCACGAAAATTTACATGATTGTGATGTTGGTGATGGTCGGTTTTGCATTTGGCGCTCAGCCCTTGGTCGGTTATAACTACGGCGCTCATAATCAGAAACGGTTTCGTCAAATCGTGAATTTTGACCTGTTAGTGGAAGTCGTCTTTTCAGTAATTTTTGCTGCTATTTTAATGTTATTGGCACCGGTTATCGTTCGTTTGTTCATGACGCAAAAAACGATTGTGACTGCCGGAGTACTACTGTTGAGGGCATTGCTAAGCACGACTCCATTCATCGGTGCAATCCTCGTGTTCACCACGGTCTTCCAGTCGACGGGCAAAGCGTTGGGTGCCTTTTTGCTGGCCATTTCGCGACAGGGTGTCATTTTTGCCATCGTGATTTACGTGGCCCACATGTTGTGGGGTTATTTGGGTGTTGTTTGGGCGCAACCACTGGCGGATGTACTGACTTGTTTATTAGGGTTTGTAATTTATCGGCAGGATTTCCGAAGAATGAAATAGTCTGAGCAAACAACAACTTTCTTATTAGTTCGCTGACCGTCCGTTTCAAAATGAATTAATCGTTTTCTATGTATTTCTGCCTGATAATGTCGTGTATTAAAAACATGATAATGTGGAGGCAGAATTATGAAGGCTTTTGGGTATCAAACGGATGGTGTAGCGGCTGATGCTTTTACGGAGATTGAGTTGCCAACACCGAAACCGGCTTCGGATGAGGTCGTTATTGATGTCGCTGCGTTTGGTTTGAATCATGTGGATGCATTTCGACGGAGTGGTTTTAGTGGTGGCCGGGCAATAATTCCTGGGTTCGATGTTGCCGGAACCGTTTCAGCAGCTGGCAAGCGGGTGGCTAACTTTCAAGTGGGCGACGAGGTTGTCGCTCACATTGAAGGCGGTGGTTACGCGGAACAAGCCGTTGCGCCAGAGTCGACGACGATTAAATTAACTGAGGGGTTCCCAATTACTGATGCTGCCGGGTTACCAACTGTTGCGATGACGTCATATGATGCGCTCACCGTGTTTGGTCAAGTTCAGATGGGGCAGACAGTGGCAGTCTTAGGCGCTAGTGGTGGCATTGGTGCGATGGCCGTTCAGTTTGCGAAAGCGCTTGGCGCCAGTACCGTTATTGGGATTGCGAGGGCTGAGGATTTGGACTATGTTCGCCAAATTGGTGCCAATGATGTCGCAACGTATGCGCAAGTTACTGAAGACGGTGCGTTTGCCGATTCAGCGGATGTGGTCATTAACGTGAACTTTATGGGCGGTCATGCCGATGCGATGATGGCACTAGTTAAACTGGGTGGCACCGTGGCAACAGTTGGTCGTGAAGAAAGTGCTGGGAATAAGCCAAACGTTGAACAGGTTCACATTCATCCAGTAGATGCGAGCCATGTACACCAGGCGATGCAGGCGCTTAAGCAACTCATGGATACCGGTTCGCTATCTGTCCGAATCGCAAAGCGGTTTCCGTTTACCTTAGCCGGCGTTGTGGCTGCCAGTGAGCTGAATGAAACAGGCCACACGGACGGTCGGATTATTGTCGAACGTGATGTGAAATAGGACGTCAAGAAAAGCTGTTGTACATTGTAAAGTGTGCGATAGCTTTTTGTTATGCGTTGATTACATTCATGTTAACGGCTGCGATATGGTAAACTGTCATCAACACAGAAGATCCACAGGTGGCATTTCAGTGTGGGGAGAAGTTGCAGGAAGACATACATGTAGAGGAGTGAAACGAATGGCAGAAGCAGTGTTAACAGTTAAGAATCTGAATAAGTCGTTTGGCCGCAAACAGGTCTTACATAAAATTTCATTTTCATGCCAGTCCGGACGAATCGTGGGTTTGGTCGGTGCAAACGGGGCAGGGAAAACAACGATTATGAAGGCCGTTTTGAGTCTGACGTCATCGACTGGTGAGGTTACAATTGACGGTCAGAAGAGCACATTTGATCACCATCCAGTATTGGATGAGGTAGGCGCTTTGATTGAATATCCAGGCATTTATCCATACTTAAGTGGCCGTGACCACTTGAAGTTATTTGCCATGGGTAACAAAAATACTCAGGACATTCAGGCATTAGTTGATGCACTGAATATGAATAAATACATTGATACGAAAGCCCGCAGTTACTCGCTGGGGATGAAACAAAAGCTGGGTATTGCTATGGCTTTCTTAAACGATCCAAAGTTAGTTATCTTGGACGAGCCGATGAACGGGTTAGATCCGCAAGCGACGAAGGAACTTCGTGATTTGATTATTGCTAAACGTGATGAAGGCGTCACTTTCTTGATTTCGAGTCATATCTTAAGTGAACTGCAGAAGTTGGCTGAGGACTTGATTATTATCGATCACGGTAAAATCGTTCAGGAAACAACTATGGATGCTTTACTGGAGTCTAACAACCATTTTGTCGTTGTTTCAACAACTGATGATGTGAAAGCCAAGCAGGTCTTGTCCGAGGCAGGTTATAAGCTGGTTGGTGACGTTGAAGTGAAGATTCAAACCAAAACGGATGATGCAGTTGCAGATGTGTTGAAAACATTATCTGACAATCAGGTTACCGTTACTGATGTTCAACATCAGGATGAGGATCTTGAGGGATCGGTTTTAAAGCTGCTTGAGTCAGAGGATCAGAAATAAGGAGGCGGTAGTATGTGGACGTTATATAAACAGGAATCGTTTAAATTATTGAAAAAGAAGAGTACCTTATGGATTTCCATTGTACTGGCGCTGATTGTTTTCGGGTTTGCGCTGACTAGTCGGTTGCAACCGAAGTATTTCTCAGCATCAGGTTTGTTTACAACTAATTTTGCCTCGACAACGTTTATCATGTTTTTCTTAATCGCGGCTGCTGCCTCGATTGTTACGATGGAATTTCAGTATGGCACTATTAAAACAGTTGTATCACAGCGTTATTCGCGAAGCATGATTCTAGTTAGCAAATGGCTTGTCATTTTAACTTACTCACTGTACTTGTATGTCATGACTGCTGTATTAGCCTTGATTGCCAAATTCGTTTTTGTGAATGATAAGTTTTCATTGACGGGTACTGGTTATAACAATGATATTTGGCAGGATTGGTTGGCTAATCTTGGGGCAGGATTGTTAACGTTATGGCTTCTGATTAGTTTGGTATTTTTGTTAGCCACATTGTTTAAGAGTTCGGCCGTTGCCATTTCTGTTGGTATTTTGGGGTACTTTGTTTTAAACATTGTAAGTAGCGTGATGTTTATTTTGATTCATAGTCACGAATGGCTGAAGTGGAATCCCATCAACTTTTTAAACTACGGTTCACAGGTTCTCGAACCGAGTCTGTCCAAACTGACACGCTTGTCAGATGTACAGTTATTTTGGGGCAATGTCGGATATATTGCATTATTCCTGCTCATTGGGTTACTGCTATTCCGGAAGCGTAATGTTTAAGCTGAAATAGAATTAATTAAAAGGCTCAGAGATTATCACTGGTTAACACCAGTCAATAATCCCTGAGCCTTTATATTGTCTTTTAATGGAACTGCATGCCACCGTCCACTTCTATCGTTTGCCCAGTAATGTAATCTGAATCTGGACCAGCGAGAAATGATACTGCTGCCGCAACGTCTTCAGGCTCTGACAACCGGCCTAAGGTAATATCTTTTGCAAAGGTTTGCATTCCCCATTCATCGTCTTTACCAGCATTCTGACCAACTTGGTGGGCAATATCCATCATCATCGGCGTTTTAACGATTCCTGGCGCATAAGCGTTGACCGTAATGTTATCCTTGGCTAAATCACGCGCCGCAACCTGTGTAATACCACGGACGGCAAATTTTGTACCACTGTAAAGTGCAAGGTTAGGGTTACCAACGACGCCAGCTTGCGAGGTAGCATTGATGATTTTACCGCCATGGCCCAATGATCTAAATTGTTTGATAGCGGCTTGAATTCCCCACAAGTCACCGGCCACATTGACGTGGTATACGGTGTCAAATTGTTCAGGTGTGATTGTTTCGATAGGTGTTGTTGGTCCAAGCCCAGCGTTATTAACAAGAACGTCAAAGCCGCCAAGTTGACTAGCAACGTCATTAACAGCCTGTGAGAATTCGTCACGTTCTGCGACATTTAATTTAACTGCGATTGCTTTACCACCGTCGTTGTTAACATCATTGGCAACTTTTTGCGCACGTTCTAGGTTTAAATCAGCTACCGCAACCGAGAAGCCATCTTTTGATAGTCGTTTTATGATTGCCTCACCAATCCCTTGTGCCCCGCCCGTTACCATTGCAACCTTATTAGCCATGATAATGCCTCCTTAAAGTATGTTACACAGGCAGAATACTTAATAAAGTCGGGAAAAGCAAACAATTGCATCGATGGTGTGACGTTTGCGAACAAACCGATAATAGACGCGGAAATTCACCTTAGTGTGCTTTGAAAATGTAACTAAAATCAGCTGTGGTTTTTTGTGTGATTGTAGACAATTACTGAAAAGAAATTAGTGATGTCTGCGTTTTTATTCGTGTTTAACTCGTGTAAAACGCTTATGATTAACTTATCTTGGGGGGTGATCATATGAACAAAAGTCGGGTTGAAGCATTTATTGATGCCATTATTGCGATTGTATTAACGGTACTGATCTTGGAAATTAAGGTGCCAGATGAGCCAAGTTTAAAAATGTTTTTCGGTGAGTGGCGGATGGCGTTTTCATACTTGATGACGTTCATTTTGGTCATGTTCAGTTGGTATGTGCAGCACGGGATGTTTTTAGCAATTAAACGGGTCAAACTTGGTGGTTTCATTGGCGTTTGTGTGTGGTTATTCGTACTCTCTTTTCTACCAGTGACCACGGCGTTCGTTGGCCGTTTTCCAAGTTACTGGGGTGCAGAGCTCGTCTACTTAATGGTTGCGCTGTTGTGGCTACTTTCGGCCCAGTTAATGTCGTTTCTCATTATTCGTGAGAACCAAGACGTGCCGGAAATGAAAGAATTTATCAAACGGCAGGCTGGTAGCGTGATGTTGACGAGTAATATCGTTTGGACAGTTTTGGCGACTGCACTAATCTTTGTGATTCCAGAGATTGGCATGTTGACGCCGATTGTGACAGTGATCATCCAGATTATTTCCAACCGTCATCGAAGTCGGCAGTTATCAGCTTAAACACATGGGACTGAACGAAAGTATACTTATTTTTTCCAGTGGTTAAACGATGGTTTGGTACTGGTCGTTAAGAATTTTCAGTTGCAATGTTTAGTTATGAGTGGTAACTTACAGTTCAAGGAAAAAACGATGAGGAGGCGTCAGAATGAAATATTTAAACTTAGATCAAGTTAATGGCGCCAGCCTCAGCACAACTACCACAACCTCAACCACAATGACGTGGCTGGGGCTTTTGTGGTAGTTGTTGATTATCGCAAAAGTGGCCAGCCAAGGTGTCTGTCAAAGGACATCGCGGCTGGCCTTTTTTATTAGAGTGGTGCGGCGACCCAGTAAAAGTTCGACCAAATCAGGAGGAGATTCATATGAGTGAGTCAGAGCCAAAAAGTGAGTTAAAACGATCGTTATCGTCGAATCAAATGCAGATGATTGCCCTTGGGGGAACCATCGGAGTTGGGCTATTTTTAGGATCAACGTCAACAATTAAATGGACGGGGCCATCCGTTGTCTTTGCGTATGCATTCGTTGGCTTGCTACTATATTTGGTCATGCGAGCATTAGGTGAAATGATATATGTGAATCCCACGACTGGATCGTTTGCCGATTATGCGACGAATTATATTCACCCATTGGCAGGCTATTTGACCAAGTGGAGCAATGTCTTTCAGTACATAGTCGTCGGGATTAGTGAAGTGATTGCGGTCGGTCAATACTTGCATTACTGGTGGCCGAACCTGCCGGATTGGATTGCTGGGGTAGTTGTGATCGTTCTTTTGACGTTTGCAAACTTAGCATCGGCCCGTGCGTATGGCACACTGGAATTTTACTTTGCAATGATTAAAGTGGTCACGATTGTTTTGATGATTGTTTTGGGTGTGTTGGTCATCTTCGCTGGTTTGGGCAATCATTGGCATCCATTAGGACTAAGTAATCTATGGTCTCACGGGGGATTCTTTACTGGTGGTATTCGCGGCTTCATTTTCGCCATGTCCGTGATAATTGGTTCATATCAAGGTATTGAAGTGCTGGGGATTACTGCTGGGGAGGCCGCCGATCCGCAAAAAGCCATCGTATCTTCTGTTAAATCAATTGTTTGGCGGATCCTGATTTTCTATATCGGCGCAATCTTTGTTATCGTGACGATTTATCCGTGGAATCACTTGGCTGCATTGGGATCACCGTTTGTTGAAACGTTCTCTAAGGTGGGGATTGCTGGGGCAGCCGGAATTATTAACTTTGTTGTGCTGACGGCGGCGATGTCCGGTGCCAACTCAGGGATTTACAGTTCCAGTCGAATGTTGTACAAACTTGCTCGAGACGGTGAAACGTATCGCGGTCTGGGCAAACTATCACGTCGTCAGGTGCCATTACGCGCAACCCTGTGCATTTCCGCTGGTATTTTGATTGGCCTGATTTTGAATACGTTATTGTCCGTTGTAAATCATGCGACGGCTAATATCTTCGTTTTGGTTTATAGCTCAGGTGTGTTACCAGGGATGGTACCGTGGTTTGTTATTTTATTATCGGAGCTAAGATTCCGTCACGCAAATCCTGATGTGATGAAAACACATCCGTTTAAAATGCCATGGTATCCATATTCTAACTACTTTACGATTTTCGCTCTGATCTTAGTGGTAATTTTTATGTTCATCAATCCAGATACTCGCATTTCAGTCAGCATTGGGTTTGGTGTTCTGGGCTTGCTTAGTCTACTGTTCTTCGTCCGTCGTTGGACAGGAAAGGCAACGCCCGAACCTGGTGAGTACAAGCATGAACCTTATGAAAAAAAAGATTAACCTGCGCCCGGTTGAAATGTTTATTTGAAGAAGTTATTAATCTAATAAAAAATGTATCTGCCAGTTTCTAAAAATTGGCAGATACATTTTTTTATAAAAGCCGTTTTTCTTGATATGGATCAATTTAATTATGCACAAATTATTTTAATAATAAGGGTGTTCTAGCAAACCATAATTATTATCGGAGGACGGATAAATATGTCAAAACATTATGAAGCAAAAATTGTGTCATTAAACGCGGAAAAGATAGGTTCCAATCCTCATGGAACTGCTCAATTTACTGAGGATGAAAGCACATTGACAATCAAAATTGAAATGTTTGATACACCCGCAAATACACAGCATTGGGAACATTTCCACGGTTTTCCAGAGGGCAAGGAAGCAACCATTGCGACAGCGGCACAGGATGCCAATGGTGATGGCTTTGTAGACTTACCTGAGACGGAACCAGTATCTGGGACAACAATGGTGCCGTTTGATGCTGCACCGGAAAAGATGGCAATTCCAAACGATACATATCCCGTATCAGATGGTGAGGGTCATTTCGTTTACGAAAAGACGGTTCCGCTTGACGAATTGCAACAGCAGTTTAAATCGGCGTTTGGAACGACTGATTTACAGCTAGACAAGCGGGTTGTTTATGTTCATGGTGTTCCTGAAAGCCTGGTCTTGCCTGAGACAGTGGCCGGCGTTGTTGGACCCTATGATGCGCATGTAACTTTGCCAATTGCGGTTGGCAAAATCGAAGCGATTGACTAATCAATTTTTCGATAAATAAATTGAATGTGGATGAAGAAACGCACACCGAATTTTTCCTGTAATAGGATGCTCGGTGTGCGTTTTGTATTCTGATGATTTAAATTGATTAAAACGCTAATCTTAGAAAGATAATTGATAAGTGATTTCGTGCGTCTGCGGTTTTCCGGGCGTCAGCATCACATCGCCAAACTGTGGGTGGTTCATGCTGTCTGGCAGTGCCTGAGCCTCCAGAGCAACGCCAAGATAAGGACTGCCATACCCGCCTGTTCGTTTGAAGTTCACGTTTTCATGAGTAAAACTATTGGCAGTAAAGACAACCAGTCCGTTCCTTGCTGAATGAAGAGTTACTGATCGGTGGGTTTTAGGATCTGTCAATGTCGCAATGACTTGGTCATTACGCGTTGGTTCTACTTTGTAGACATCATCTAGTCCACGTTCAGGGATTGACTGAAGACCATTGATTGCCGCCTTAAGTGGTGTTGGCTTTTCAAAATCGTAAGGCGTGTTGGTTAAATCTTCAAATTCACCAGTTGGGAGCTTTTCAGAGTTTAAAACTAATCGCTGAGTACTGTTGATTTGAAGAACATGTTCTTCAATCGAATTTTGATCACCAAGATTGAAATAGGTGTGAACAGTTGGATTGAACGGTGTAAATTGATCAGATTGACCAGTGAAGCTTATTTTGACACGGTTGTCATCCGTTAGTGCGTAATGAATTGTAACATCTGAATCGCCGGGGAAACCGTCGTCTTGTGAAGTGAACTTATGATGCATGGCAATGGTAGGGGTCGTGGCGGAGTAATCAAATTGGCCATCCCAAATGACTGTATTAAATCCATGAGGCCCTCCGTGCAAGTTGTTGTGCCCCTCATTGGTTGGTACTGTGACAGGCCGACCATTGATTGAAAATTGTCCTTTTGAGATTCGACCCGCCGTGCGTCCAATTGCCATGCAAACGTAGAATGGATTGGCTAGATAGTCTTCACTATGTGGGTAGTTTAAAATCAGATTGTGTGGCTGGTCTTCAGCATCAGGAACATTGATTTCATATAAAGTAGTACCCAGTGTTAAGACTGACAAAGTTACACCATGACTATTTGTGAGTGACAACTTTTGAACACGTTGTGCATGCACCGTTTATCGATATGAAGGATGAAAATATCGTTCGAAGTCTTACTGGTGAATTTCAAGTGCCTGTTATGATGGAAAACGAGGCTAATTTATCTGCTATTTACGAGCGTGACTTCAATGAAGCGGGCCTGTATCTAAATACAATCACTGTCAGCATCCATAAAGGGATTGGTGCCGGGATCATTATTGACAGTCAGCTTTATCGCGGTTTAAATGGTGAGGCCGGTGAAATTGGACGAAGCATTATGATGGATGCAAATGTAGGGATGTTAGACAATTTTCGTAAAGTGGAAGATTTCTGCTCTGAAGATGCCATTATTGGTTTTGCTCAGGGCGTTAAAGAGGATCCAAGCTTACAGCGAGATGACTTAGTGGATCTATTTCGTAGTGGCGATAATGATATTAAGAAAATTCTGGATGAATTTACGACTGCCATTGCCAAGATTATTTTCAACGTAGCCAGTGAGTTTGATCCAGAAGCAATCTTCATTAATTCACCGTTAATTGACGAATTACCGTCATTGCTTGAACAAATTCGTCAGAAATATCAACTAATTTCTCGGAATCGCACCCGCATTCGGCTAGCAAAGGATTCACAGCATGCAACATTACTTGGCGCATGTTCCCTTATTACGCATCGCGTTCTTAAAATGGATGATTATGCTCTAAAGTTTGTGTAAGGCTAGATTCATTTTTATTTTTTTAATGTGTCATTTTAAATTCGATTGATAAGAGGGCAATGATTCAGTGAATTTCTGAATGATTGTCCTTTTCTTTAAGCGTAAATGGTCAAAAGAAAAGTATGCAACGTGAAAGAAGAGAGATCATGGAAAAAGTTACGTGGCCGGAAGCTGGCAAAAGGATGCTAGCAGGCAAAGCTTTTCGACAGACAGATGAGTTATTGGGAATTAGGTTACAAACACGTCGAGAGGTGAAGTCGTTTAACGACACTGATCCTGCCAATTTGAAATCGCGAGAACAGATTATTCGTCATTTGTTTGGGAGTATTGGCAAAGACTTTTACATCGATTCACCGTTTCACTGTGACTATGGCGTCAATATAAATGCAGGCGACAATTTAAAGGTAAATATGGGCTGCACGTTTTTAGACTCTAATGTGATTAATATCGGTAATGATGTTTTAATTGCACCTAATGTTGGTTTGTATACGGCGGGTCACATCGTGGATCCAGAATTACGTAAAAAACCATCCGCGTTGCAATATGCTTTACCGATTAACATTGGCAATAACGTTTGGATAGGTGCACAGAGTATTGTGTTACCTGGTGTGACGGTCGGTGATAATACGATTATCGGTGCTGGTAGCGTTGTTACTCGCGATTTGCCGGCAAACGTTGTCGCAGTCGGGAATCCTTGCCATGTATTACGTCAGGTGAATGACGGAGACAAGCACGAGTTTTTAGGCCGGCCGTTTAGTGCAGCGATGGATGATTAAAATTTAATGATTTCGATGGTGAGGCCGGCTCTGCAATTGGGGTTGGCCTTTTGATGTCCTCGAATGGGATTAAAACAGAAAACTTACGATTTGTTAGTTTAAAAATGACGATGACCGTTTCTCGCTGGGCACCTTTGTTAGCGCAAATATCACGAACTGATTATAATTAAGCGTAAATAATTGGTGCATGGAAATGTTTTAGACTCAATCTTTGTGCTAAACGAGCACGTGATCGGTTGAATCGAAAGAGAGAAGGCAGCCGCATGAAAAATATGAATAAGGATAGTCATGCGTCAATGGATATGAATAATGACAGTGACCTGATGCAGCACGGCGGTGAGATGATGCATATGGGCAACATTACGCAAAAATTTTGGGTGTCATTAGTTGTCTCAATTCCGGTTGTAATTTTGTCACCCGTATTGTTGAATCGTTTCTATCCAGGACTCGCCTTTCCTGGATCAGAATGGTTACTGGTAATTCTAGCGTCGTTTATATATTTTTACGGTGGCGCACCATTCCTTCGTGGTGCACGTGCTGAACTAAAGGATCGTCATCCGGAAATGATGACATTGATTGCAATTGGGATTTCCGTTTCCTATTTCTACAGCATTTATGCGTTTATCATGAATACGTTTGTCGGTGACACAAACGTTATGGATTTCTTCTGGGAATTAGCCACACTGATTGACATTATGTTGTTGGGGCACGTCATTGAAATGAATGCCGTGATGTCTGCAGGTAACGCCTTGCAGAAAATGGCCGCACTGTTACCAAATGATGCAACACTAATGAATACTGACGGCACCACAAACGACGTGCCATTGTCAGAAGTTCAGGTTGGTCAAACAGTGCTAGTTAAGGCTGGCGAGAATATTCCGACTGATGGCACGATTGTCGATGGGCAAACGTCGGTTAATGAAGCGATGGTCACTGGTGAAGCGCGTGACGTCGCGAAAGACGTTGGCGACGAGGTTATTGGGGGCTCGACAAATGGCGCCGGCGTCATCCGAGTGAAGGTTACCGGGACTGGAGAGTCAGGATATCTGTCCCAAGTTATGCAATTGGTAAATAATGCGCAAAAAGAAAAGTCCAACGCTGAAGGTGTCGCTGATCGTGTCGCCGGGTGGCTTGTCTATGTGGCTGTTGGCGTTGCCATAACTGCATTTATCCTTTGGTGGATCGTCAACAAGAACTTTAATTTTGCGTTAGAACGAATGGTGACAATTCTGGTTATCGCCTGTCCGCACGCACTGGGTCTCGCTATTCCATTGGTTGTGGCGCGTTCCACATCTATTGGGGCTAAGAACGGATTATTGACGCGCAAACGGCAAGCGTTAGAGGATGCAAGGCGGCTAAACGTAGTGATGATGGATAAAACAGGTACGCTAACAGAAGGCAACTTCGCAGTTTCGGATGTTGAAAGCTTCACACCAGACTACGATGCCGACAGTGTTCTGGCTATTATGGGTGGTCTAGAAGCTGGCTCCTCACATCCGCTGTCGGTTGGTATTATTAAAGAACTCAATACCCGACACAAAGCGAGTGTCCCTATAGACAATATCAATAACTTGCCTGGAACGGGGATTGAAGGTGAGTATCAGGGCCATCATGTCGCAATTGTGAACGAACGCTTTGTGAATGAAAACAAGATCGATTATGATCAGAGCAAATTTAACGAACTGTCTTTGCAGGGGAACACGGTGAGTTTCTTGATCAGCGACAATCGTTTGTTAGTATGGGTTGCTCAAGGTGATCAATTGAAGGAAAGCTCAAAGGCCTTGATCGATGGCTTAAAGGCTCGCGGCATTCGTCCAGTTATGCTGACAGGTGATAACAAACAGGTTGCCGGACTGATTGCCAATCGTCTGGGAATTCCTGACGAGGACGTGCATGGTGAACTGAAGCCAGAAGATAAGGAAGGTATTGTCAAACAGTATCAGGATCAAGGATTAGTTGTTGCAATGGTTGGCGATGGTGTCAATGATGCACCGAGTCTGGTTCGCGCGGATATTGGCATTGCAATTGGCGCTGGCACAGACGTTGCCGTTGATTCTGCCGACATCGTGCTGGTTCGAAGCGATCCGTCCGATATCTTGAACTTTCTCGATTTAGCGCACAACACAACACGGAAGATGGTCCAAAACTTATGGTTCGGGGCCGGTTATAACATCTTCGCCATTCCGTTGGCCGCAGGGATTCTAGCATTTGTCGGCATAATTCTCAGCCCGGCCGTTGGTGCGTTGCTCATGGGGTTCAGTACAGTGGTCGTGGCGATCAATGCGCAAACGTTGAAAATTTAAGTTGCCTTGATCAAGTGGCGATTAGTGTTAGGAAACGGGATGGCAACCTCTATGATCAAGGAAAGTGGCACAATCACAAAAAGGTGAAATCTAACGCTACGTTTGGTAAACGTAATGTCAGATTTCACCTTTTTGTGTGATTACAATTCTTTCATGGGCTGGTTATATCCGTGGTCGCCAAATGGTTGTAATTTTGTCAGCCATTCTTTCTTAAGCTCTTTGAGTGTATACCGCATGTTTAACACGTCAGTGGCATTCTTTCGATACAATTCGCTAAACTCAAAGTTCTCTGCGCCATACTTTCGCCAGTCGGCTAACAAGTCTGGATTGGGAAAGCTACCATTGTTTAAATTTTGTTGGTAAAAGGACCACCGATTTTTGAGGTTGGGCACAGCGGCAATGTATATTTTACCGTTCGCTTTATTTTTCAGTTGAATCACACCATAATCGATTTCAATTTTCGCATATTGATCCAACAGTTCTTGTCTTCGTTTGGGATTCATGAGTTCCTCCTTTGTTCCTTTTTTCTGCTGGCCTCGGCATCACGATCATACGAACCTCATAACGACGTGCACCAAATTGGTGGCTAGTTTGTTAAGGTCTGTAAAATCGAGAAAGCGTTGGTTACCATAAATGCCTTTCAACGTCTCAGCGTCATCACCAAGGGCGGCGGAGAGCACGACAATGCCTTCGCGTTCAGCTTCATGAACGACATGTTGCAAATCATTCTTGGCTAAATCACCCGTATAGTTAGGCATGGCTTTTGGCTGACCATCGCTAAGGTTGATAAGCAGTTTTGTTTGCTCAGTTCGTGCGGCAAGTTTGTCCGCCAGAATTTTGAGGGTGCTGCCATCACGATTGTTATTCAACGCTTTGATGGTCGTCAAACGTAGCAGGGCGGTATCATAATCTTCGTCAAATTCTTTATAAGCATAGATGGAAGTGCGTTCACGTTCACTAACATCTGCCGTATCGCCATTAATGGTCAGCGGAATATTTAGATCTCGACAAAAGGCGGTGAGGGCAAAGATTGCTGTTTGTTCATGCTTGATGCGATCGTCCTCAACCATTGAAGCAGATTGATCAACACGAACGGCAATCGCCAGTGATGGGTCTTCGTCAGGAGTCCGCTTTTTTGTGAAGTAACCGAAATCTTGATTAACAACTTTACTAGCATCGAATTGTTGTCCAAACACTTTACCTTTAACGACATCGCTAGCGTGTTCGTTCTGTAGGATTTCACGCATCTGCTGCACTAGTTGATCAGTAATGAGATGGTTGGATTGCAGGCTTTTATTAGCAATCTTAACATCAGCGGGCGTGATCTTAGGGACATGAACAATGAGGCCTTCATGTGCATGAATAGTGTTTTGCAGGCTTTCACGGGCAGATTGATTCAACGCTTTTCGCGTTTGTTTGGCGGCTTCAGTATCTATTATTGGCATCGAAAGTGTTTCGCCTTCGTGAAAACTTTCCACTTGTTGCTCAGTACCAGTCGTACTGGTTACGTCGAGGCTAGTGTCACGCTTGGCATCTTCGGCTGTGACCTTATCGCCATCTGGTTGGACGTTATCATCTTCACTCTTAGTGTCTAGCGACTTTTCATTGTCTGGTGAGACAGTTTGTTTATCAGCTTCTGAATCTTGTTCGGGCTTATTCTGGTCCGCAACAGCAGACGTGGTCGGTTCACTGACCGACGGCTTAACGTCTTTTTGTGGTGTAACTGCAGGAATGGTCCGTTTGACTGCCGATTGGGTGACCAGACTGACGAGTTGATCCCAAAGACCGGCATCTATAATTGCCTGTTTCAATAGGTCAATCTCGAGTTCATCCGTCGTGACCTTATAGAGGACCATCTGATCAAACGATTTAAGAATATCCGTAAACGCAGCACTGGCGGACCAATAAAGGTAACTTCGCATTCCAGCGACACCGTGAATACCGTTTGCTTTTGCCGTTTCATCAAGTAAGCGAATAATGTTGGCCATCACGGTCAGCAATTTTTCGTTATGCAGACCGCTTTTTGCGGAAGCACGGGCAACCATGACCGGAATGGTTGGTAAGTCCATTTTTTCAGAATACTGCATCCGGTCCCGCAAAGATTCGTTTAGTGGTCGGTTACCTTGATAGTTTCGGTTAGTTGTTAACACCACGACCGTGTCAGGATGTCGTTGAATTCGACCTTGTAAGGTTTCCAACGTTCCGTTAGGTTCCAGAACCGAGTTCAATGCAACCAAGACAGACGCGTCACGAATGACGGTTGGTTCTTGGATTTCTAGCAAGTAACCGTTTTGAACGGCCTTAACGATTTCGGAAGGATAAAAACGATAGCTAACGGATTGATGGCTATCTTGATAGCGTTGTAGATAGGCCTTCGCGTCCTGCTCAGACAACTTCAAGTGGTCAGCCAAACGTGAAATAACTTCTGTTTGTGACTGACTCTCATCAAAGATGGTTTGTAGTTCGGAATCTTCGTCCAAAACAGGCAGCAGTGAACCGAGAATATCGGATTTATCCATGTCAGCAAAACAAGTAATCTTTGTGTAGGGCAGCTGTAAATCAGCGGAAAGGGCTTTGGCCAGTTGCGTTTTACCGGATCCGGCGTCACCTTCCAATAGTAAATTTGTAATGCGCATTTCCGGCATTTGCCAGGTGGCAGTAATGGTATTGGCAATACGCCGCTCTTGTTCACTAGTTACGTGAGAAGCCGGTTTCCGCCAGATCATCGCTTGTTCCACGGTGGAATAGTCGGTGCGCTGTTTTTGTAATGTGGTACTCATGGTTCTAACTCCTTATTTTTTGTGTTGTTTATTGCTCGCACCTTACCGAGCTCTGGCAACACTTTCGTAAACGTGCACCCAACTTCTGAATCCTGTGCATAAGCTGTAGGCCAAATCATTCGGAAAATCACCGACTGTTTCGTCCAACTTCTTATTGCTCGGATTCAACCTGAAGTTGTGCAACACTCTGCTCTTAATACCCCAATTTTTTCAATTCCCCAGCAAGTAGGCGGTAACGTTCACCGTACAACTCGCCGTCACTTTGTAGTTGGTCATAGAAAAATTGGATGTCGTGTGCAATGGTTTCGTTATTGGCATCAACATTGATTTCGAACCCGGTCCCTTGTAACGCATGCTTGATGATCGCAAGGTGATCCGGGTCGTAAAGATCGTCCATTTTGTAGGCGGCCTCCATAAAGTAGGCGTTGGTGCTGAGAATCAGTAGCGCTAAGTCTAAAATGCGCGTTGCGGGGATGGTTTGTACGTCATCCTGATTGAGTTGCACCATGAGTTCGCCAGTCGTAGGACGAGAACCAAGTTTGTCACCATAAGTTGCCGTATCAATAGCATGGGTGCCGGTACTACGGCCATCTGTTTGGTCAAACTTGGGGTTGATTGAAATTGATTTGTAAGTCATGTTAATTTCCTCGATTAATTTGAGCGGGAAAATCAGTCCTTGACAATCCAGTAACGTGAGCCATCTCGAGTACGATCCATAAAGCCGTATTCAATGAGATAGCGGCGCAATGTTACGGGGTCATCGCTGATTTTCTTTAAAATTGCAGTAATTTGTAACTCATCCCATTCACCATCAGCTGGCAAACTTTGTGTGATGCGGTCGAGAACGACCACGATTCGCTTTTGTTTACGTGGCAAACGCTTTAAAGTTAGCTGTCCATTTGTTTCGGATAAATATTCCGCGACAGTGTTCTGCCATTCAGCGTTGGTAATTGCGAATCGGTCATCCGGTCTGGCAACGTGACCAGGAATGGGAATGAGCGTGTCTGATTGATCATGATTAATTTCAAAGACGTTGTGGTACATAGCCAGATATTGCTTGGCTTGTTTGGCTTTCTCTCGAAACGTAAATTTTTGATGGCGAATCGTAGAAGCCGAAACATTCATGTCTCGTGCAATATCAGCATCTTTTTGACCAGTCGCAAACGCGGTTAGTAAGTCTTGTTGCTTCTCTGTTAATTGATTGTATTTTGAATCATCATGGATTAGTTGGTACGCATTTCCTTGATGAACGTTTTGAATGTGTTGCTCAATTGCCGCTGCAGCAGCAAAAAAATGATCATTAACTTGATAAACTTGGTCGGCTTCAAATTTGGCATCGCAGTAGTTACAGTAAAAAGTGTCTGCTTGACGATGCCAACCTTGTGCCAACTCTTGTTGCGAGTAATTTGAAAGCATATTATCACCTCAATCAATAAACGTATATTAAATGTGTTTACTGTATTCGTCAACACTTTTATTTTTTATTTATTGCAGTATTTGATTTTCGCCGGTTTTGAGTACGGATGTTAACGGTGCTTTGTCACTGATGATCATGGTATCAACGCTCTGTCGCTAAGTCGATTTAATACAAACACTTAGAGCCATTGTTGGCGAAATCAGTGATCAATATAAAATAGGATCAATATTCGAACATAATTGTCCGGATATTGATCCTATTTTGTAAGTTAGTCATTAAATTAAAATTCCGTCGCAATGATCGATTTCATGTTGAATAATCTGCGCAGTGAAATCGGAGAATGACGCCGTTTTTGTTTGCCAATCAGTTGTTTGGTAGCGGACGGTAATGTTGCGATAACGGGTTGTCGGCCGTTGACCTGATAAGGACAAACAGCCTTCGGTAGTCTGATAAACATTTTGTTTTTGAGTAATCACTGGATTAATCATCGGTACCAGCATTGGCCCGAGTTGGTAAGCAATGATGCGTTTTGTCTGCCCAATCATATTTGCCGCCATGCCAACACAATTGTCTTGGTGGGCCCGCAGCGTGTCGACAAGGTCAGCAACGATTTGTTGGTCAGCAGGTGTTGCTAGTCGGGAGACTTTTTTTAAACTATTGATGTTTTTATTGATGGGTTGAATCATAACGAACCTCTTTTAAATGACGAAGTAGAAGGCTGACAGCATTATTAGTCGTGACGACAGTGTGTCACTCATTGTGCTTTTTACCACGAACTACATGGTCCGCATGTTCAAGGGTCTCCGTGACGATGTCAAGAATGTGAGGATCGTCTAGCCGATAATAATTCGCCTTCCCAACACGTTTAGCTGTGACCAACTGGTGCTTTCGAAGCAGCGCAAGCTGATGCGAAACGACCGATTGTTCTAAGTTAAGCAACGTGCTCAAGTCATTAACGTTTAATTCCTGTTGTTCCAAGACGTATAAAATTTGCAAACGTGAGGGGTTGCTGAGCAATTTAAAGATACGCGTCGATTCACTTAAATGAAATGAATCGATCAAGTTCGGTTTGTTGGAGTTTGTCATAGCGATTCCTTTCATTTCATATGTTGAGTCTAGCATGTTGAGTTACTTGCGTAAACGTCTGAAGTCATTCAAAGGTACGACTTAAAAATGAAAATATTCAAATTGTGACAAACGCAATCGTCAAACCTGCCGTTTTGTTATTTTACAGAAGTTCTTTGTTAGTCCTTACCGCGACCTGTTTGGAAAGATTCCCAGCCTTCACTGGCGATAAAGTAAACCAGCACAAGTGCTGCCACAGAGTCGGCCCACCACCAACCGAATAGTGCGGTTAAAACACCGCCGACTAATACAGTAGCAGCCATATAAGCACAGGTGATATTGCACATACCATCTTCCACTAAGGCATCTGAATGAAGTGATTTACCTAACGTGCGTTTGCGTATAGTTAGAAATGGCATCAAGATAACGGACGCAATGGCGATCGCAATGCCGGAAAAGCTTTGGTCTGCGGCCTGGTGTGTGACTAAATTGAACAGTGAAACGCCAATGACATAGACAGATAATAGCAGGAGAACCGAGCCAACGATTAGTGAGGAGCGACGTTCAGCGTGATTAATTTCGCTCTGACTTGCGCCATTTGCTTCTTTACGTAAACGCCAAATCAGTGTGCTACCTGAAATAATTTCTAAAAAACTGTCCAATCCAAATGCAATTAATAATATTGAATGTGCCGTAATACCGGAATAAAGACCGACTAGGAATTCAAATGCCATCCAGCCGGTTGAAAAGTGCTCCGTGTGAATGCTTCGACGAACAAGCATGTTTGAATCAGCGTTATTTTGCATATTCTTTCTCCTCAATCGAGCAACGTATTGAACAACTTAATCTGAAGGCCAATAGAGTCGCTTTAAATATGTCATTTTATTCATATGTTGATAATAACATAACACTTTTGATTCGTAAACAACAATGTTAAGTCCTGAAAATGGTCAAACTACAAATTCGCCGAAAAGAATGAGGTAACGGCTGGATTAATTTTATTGGTATGGAAAAAACAAAGATGACAAAATTTTTTTGACATGAAGTGATGCAAAACACGAACTTTGTTGAAGATTTAAGCCGCAAATAAAACAGAATCCCTTTTCTTGCGTGAAACATTATAATTGGCTGTTAAAAGGACAAAAAGAGATTGCATTTTGATTTTGCAATGAGTACGATGTCTATATTGAATACGAACAAATCAAACAATAAACGGTTTAATAATTCGTATTTATAAAAATATTTATGATGGGGTGACATAGTGGAACGGTTATTCGGATTAAAAAAGGCAGGAACCACAGTCAGTACAGAAATTGGTGCAGGTTTGACAACGTTTTTCGCCATGTCATATATCCTGTTTGTTAACCCTCAGATTCTTGGACAAACTGGAATGCCTGTTCAAGCTGTGTTCTTGGCAACGATTATTGCTTCTGTTGCCGGAACATTAGTTATGGGACTTGTTGCAAACGTGCCTTATGCGCTAGCGCCAGGGATGGGGCTCAATGCTTTCTTCACGTATACCGTTGTTATGAGTTTAGGCTTCAAATGGCAGGCCGCGTTAGCGTTAGTTTTCTTCTGTGGCATCATTAATATTTTGATTACTGTGACCAAAATTCGGAAGATGTTGATTTCAGCAATTCCGATGAACCTACAATTGGCAATTAGCGGTGGGATTGGCGCCTTTATTGCTTATGCGGGTTTGAAAAACGCTGGTTTTTTAAAGTTCACTTCAGACGCTGGCAATATTTTATCGATTAACAATAAAGTATTTTCCGGAACACAAGAAACATTTCACCACGGCATTGAGACAGTTGTGACTGGGGGCGGCATCGTACCAGCATTACAAAACTTCAATAATGCCAGCATCGTATTAGCATTGATTGGCTTAGTCATTACAGTTTTATTGAAAGTTCGCAAAGTTCCAGGTGCTCTATTGATTGGTATCTTTGCAACAACGATTATCGGCATTCCAATGGGTGTCACCAACTTACACTTGTCTAGTGCCTTTACTTTTGGAGCGTCGGTCAAACAGTTAGGAACAACTTTCTTAGCAGCATTTTCGTCACAAGGAATGGGATCGTTATTTTCTGACAGTCACCGCATTATTTTAGTGTTAATGACCATTCTGTCGTTTAGCTTGTCTGATATTTTTGATTCACTGGGTACCTTTATTGGAACTGGCCGTCAAACCGGTATTTTCTCAGGTGAAGAAGAATTACGTTTGGAAGCCGAACCAGGTTTTAAGTCCAAACTGGATAAGGCATTGTTCGCTGATTCGATTGCAACGGGGGTTGGCTCACTGTTCGGTACATCTAACATTACGACGTACGTTGAAAGTTCAGCTGGAATTGGTGCTGGTGGTCGCACTGGTTTAACAAGTGTTGTCATTGCCATTCTCTTCTTGGCTAGTTCCGTTCTTTCTCCCTTACTGTCAATTATTCCTACAGCCGCAATTGCGCCATCACTGATTTTAGTTGGCATCATGATGATGAGTTCATTCAATAAGATTCCATGGGGCGATTTAGAAGAAGCAATTCCAGCTTTCATGACGTCATTGATGATGGCCTTTGCTTATAACATCACCTATGGGATTGCAGCAGGATTCATTTTCTATTGTTTGATTAAGACCGTAATGGGTAAGGCAAAGACGGTCCATCCATTGATCTGGATTGTGTCATTACTCTTTGTCATTAACTTCACGGTGTTGGCATTTATTTAACGGTTAAAAATTGCCTGAAGATAGATTAACAAAACATCTGAGTCAGTATGGAAGGTACGAAATGATCATTAAAAGCAGAAAGGTCGGCAATTCAATTACTTTGACCCTTCCCGAAGAATTAAATGTGCCAGAAAATGTCGAGTTTGAACCTATCGTAGATAGTAAAGGCAATGTTTTTCTAAAAAGAATTTCGGCGCTCAATGAAGAGAGGGTTCGAGATATTCATCAGTTTATGGATCAGTTCAAACCGTTGATGGACAAACTCAAGGATAAATAATGCAATGTTATTTAGTTTGGATGCTAAGAATTTCATAGATAATAATTAAGTCGTGAACGTTTATTGATAGAAGTTAATTGGAAATAAAGGAGCGTTTGATGTTTTTAGCATTTATTTTGTTTTCGTTGGTGTGACTGGAGTGACCATGTATATTTTCGCGAAGATTAAATGAATAATATTTTGGGAGTGTTCTTGATAGAAATAACGCGATTAGCCAGATCTCCTTTAGTCAGTTTGCCCAGTTACCGCAAACGTGCTATATTAAGCGTACAAATTTAATGAATTCAAACCACCGCCGGGTGGGCACAGAGTGCAATTACTGATTTCGACAGGCTATAGAGAAATCAGCAATCGCACTCTTTTTGTTTTCACGAGGAAATCAGGAGGATTTGAATATGGCATGGATTGAGTTAATGATTGCAGGAGTGTTTGAAGTTGTGTGGGCGACGGCGATGAAATTGAGCAACGGCTTGACCAAAATGAACTACACGGTGGCGACGGTAGTGGGGATGATCATCAGCTTCTTGTTGCTGGCACGGGCCACGAAGAGTTTGCCACTTAGTTTGGCCTATCCGATTTGGACAGGTGTTGGTGCTGTCGGTTCCATTATCGTTGGTGTTTTTTTCTTTGGGGATAAGATTCCATTAGCGACGTGGTTTTTCGTCGCACTACTGCTGATCGGCATTATTGGCATTAAAGTGACAGTGGGTGATTAGTTCATCGTTGATGAAAGAGATCGTTTTTGAATAAAAGCAAAAAAAGTGATGGTCACGTGAAGGACCATCACTTTCTTGTATGCAGCTTCGTCAGCAAATTATTCATTTGAAAGTTTTTCTAGTAGGGGACTTAACGATGCCTTGAAGCGTTGCAACTGTTGGGGATTGGTGTGATTCAAAATCCCCATGATTTTATCTAATGTATTATCTTCGAGAGAAGGTGTGAACACATACATGTGTAAGTCAGTGTTGTCACCGACGATGAAGTTTGTTTCATCAAAATGAACCTCTCCGGTATCTGGGAAGATCATTGTTTTACCGCGTTCAGCTTCAGGCACGATATCATGTTGCGTCCATAGTTGACTAAATATTGCGCTGTCATGACGAAGAGCGGCTACGAAAGCGGCTAAATCCTGGTCATCCGTTTGGCTAGCATACATTTGGCGGAAGCGGCCAACCATATTATGGGCAACAATTGGCCAGTTAGTAATTACCCGAGCAAACGCATCATCGGTAAACATTTCGCGCAATAGGTTTTCATGCACCAATGGGTGACCAACCACTTGAGTAGCAAACACATCTGCTAATTGATTAACGGCAACAAAATTCCACCGTCGATCAATAACGATAACGCCAGATAGCGGCCAACTGTCAATAGTACGTTGTAGCATTGGGTTAATGGTTTCGGTAAAGGGTGCAGTTGTATCTGGTTGAGCAACGCCAGCTAACGTATAAAGGTGGTTAGTTTCACTTTCCGTGAGTTTGAGCGCGTTAGCTAAACTGGCGACGACTTGATCTGAAATATGAATATCGCGTCCCTGTTCCAGCCATGTATACCACGTTAGGCTGATGCCGGCTAGTGCAGCAACTTCTTCCCGCCGTAATCCGGGTGTTCGACGGCGACCAATAGTGGGCAGACCAACCTGGTCGGGTTGCAAACGTTGCCGGCGCGTCACTAAGAAATCCGCCAGTTCCTGTTGCCTGGTTGTTGTCATCTCTCAAGCCTCCTTAGTTGTTAGTTTATATACTAGTATAAACTAACAGATTAAACTATTACACAGACTCGTTATAATTGCTTTTGTAAATGAGATGAATGGCGTGGGCCCGACGTGAATTTGAGCTTCATGAACTGAGTTAGTGCCGACATCAATTTTACCCAAGCATACAAATAATCGGCATCTTACACGGAGGTATAACAAATGAAACAGGCATTTGTCACAGGTGGTAACAAGGGATTGGGTTTTGAAATTGCTAAGCAATTAGGTGAACAAGGATGGCAGGTTATTATTGGGTCACGCGATGCAAAGCGTGGGCAAGAAGCTGTTGACCAATTACGTGCGGCGGGTTTAGAAGAACCACAATTCGTTGAGTTAGATCTCAGCAATACGCAAACAATTCAGGCAGCCGCTAAAACAATTACTGAAAATTATCATGAGTTACAGTTACTTGTTAACAACGCTGGTATTCCCGGCGACATGAGAGCCGCAGGCATTGAGACCTCGATGGCTGATGTACGAGAGACAATGGAAGTCAACTTTTTCGGAACGTTCGAATTAACCCAGGCACTGTTTCCACTGTTAAAACAAAACCACGGGCAAGTTGCCAACATCACGATTCCTACGACACCGAACAAATTGTTTAATCCGTTTGCCTATCAAACGAGTAAAGGCGCTCAAAATGTGATGACAACTTCCTTAGCCACTTCGTTTGAAACAACCGATACACCCGTTGAAATCTTCAGCGTCCATCCGGGACCGGTTTCCACTGACTTGAACGGCAACCTGCAGGCCGACTTTATGCAGACTGCCGAAGAAGCGGCCGCTGGCGTTGTCCGTTTGATTACGAGCGAAGAACCGAAGCAAGGGGCATTTTTGGAAGTTAAGCCTGCGATTGGGTAAGATTAACATCTTTTGGTCATTTCTCACCGTTTGACGAAGGTAGCGTAGACATTAATTTCACTAGACAGATGCTACGTCATCCCGTATTCTAGGGTTGTAATTGATACAACTCGGGGGAGGGGTTATTATGCAGCGTCAGCAACATCAAAGATCGAATTCAAAATGGTGGCTTATTGCACTGGTGGTGATTTTGGTCACAGTCGGTGGCTACTTTGTTGGCAAGGCGATGAATGGTGGTTCCGAGAACGGAAGTACTGCTAGTAATGCTTCCTCATCAACGAGTTCTACCAAACGCAGTGACTCAGAGGATGCGGCATCGTCCAACTCAACATCTGGACGCCACACATCAATGATGTCACGGCATTCGGGGATGATGAGTGACCACTCCAGTATGATGAATGATGATAGTTCATCCAGCAAAAATAATGACACCACGACTGCGGTCGGTCCGTACTCCGTTTCGACAGAATCGATGAATGCGGTGAGTTCGTTTCAATATCGTGGCGCGAACGTCCCGGCATCACTAGATTTGTCATTTAACAATCAGTCGGGTGCTGGGACTGCGACATTTACGTGGCGTGGCCCAGACGGCAGTCAACCTGCTGTTTACAACGTGATGTATGAAGAAATTCCGACGACGCCAATTCGTGTGTTCGGCGCTAGCAATAATGCCGTTCGGACAGTCAAGGTGAACACGCGTATTCATATCGAAGGATTGAAGTCGGGGGAAAGTAGCGAGATCGATACTGCTGGTGACCTTTATGCGTTTAAAAATCGCGATGGCGGTATTTCCATTGCGACACCAAACTATGCCGGCAATGTTGAACCGGATGAATATGATGTCATGCAGGAAATCGTGCACCGTTAATTAAATTTCTAAGTTCGTTTGCGCACCAACTGTTTAACCAGTTAGTGTGTTTTTGTTTGATTTTCGCGAGGCCCTTAATAAAAAGTTAAGAACTATCACTGAACTTAAAATTAGCGCAATAAAAACTTAACCGCCCCTAAATTCTGGGAAAATTGCGTACACTCATAAGCAGTTTAGTAACGGCACAATTTACTCAGGGGGGAACCATTTATGGACAGTGAATCACAAGACAACCGCATGAAGCGTCATCAATCGAAGCACCGCACACGAAACATCATTCTGGCAGTCGTTGCCGTGATTGCGCTCAGCGTGGGTGGGTACGGTTATCACGTGTTTAGTAGCGTGGAACGGTCAACAAGTAAAATGTACAGTGCATCGGGGATTAAGAAGAGCCGAAATGTGAGCCAGTTAATCAAGCAACAAAAACCGATTTCAATCTTGTTATTGGGCACAGACGTTGGCGCCCTAGGCCGTGATTCAAAAGTGTGGGCCGGTGGTCGCACGGATTCAATGATGTTGGTGACCATTAATCCCAAGACGCAAACGACGACCATGATGAGCATTCCACGTGATTCGCTGGCGGTGGTTAGCGGTCATGAGGATCAATTTCCAACGAAGATCAACGCCGCGTACTATTTTGGTCAAACGAAAAGCACGATTGCGACTGTGCAAAATATGTTTAACGTGCCAGTCGATTATTATGGCTTGCTGAATATGGGAGGCATGGAAAAACTGGTCAATGAAGTTGGTGGCGTCGACATTGTGCCACCACTGACATTCACGTATGAAAAACAACACTTTACTAAGGGCAAACAAATTCACGTGAACGGCTCGCAGGCCTTGAAGTTTACGCGGATGCGTTATCAGGATCCAGAAAGCGACTACGGTCGGACGTTGCGACAACGGATTGTCATTCAAGCACTGTTGAAAAAGGGGAGTAAGTTAAATAATCTGTTGAATGACCAATTTATTAATTCCTTGGCGAGTCAATCACGGACAGATTTATCCCTGAGTGACTTAATGGAATTAGCTAAATCGTACAAAACTGCCACCAAACACGTTGTTTCAGATCACGTTCAGGGTGTGAGTGATGACATTGCCGGGCAGAGTTTTGAAATCTTGCCTCAAACGGAAAAGCAGCGTGTCACAAACAAGTTACGTAAGGGACTTGAAATGAGCGCTGCTACAACGGGTCCGCGTTTTGGTGAAGAAGTACCAGCTGGCATGGAAGCCTATGTGCCTGCCGCCGATTTTGGCGAAACAGCAGATACAAAATCGACCTGGGGTCACGATACGAATACCTCAAGTCAGTATAATAAAGCCTATGATCGTGATAATACAGGTGACTTAAATCCAAATTACGATGCTAACAACTAATTACTAGACACGCTTCTATTTGTGTTTGACATGAGATTACGAACGTTCATAAACCTTGCTATCACGGGAATGCAACCGTTAGTTGCTGGCCATGCTCGGAGGTATATCGTGCATCTTTTTCGTTAACCATTCACAATATAGTTAACGAAAGGGGGAGCGATTATTATGATGCTGGGGCAGCGAATTAAAGAGGAACGGGAACGGCGTGATTGGACTCAAACGCAGTTAGCAGATACATTGCATGTTAGTCGTCAGGCCATCTCTAAATGGGAGTTAGGAACCGCGTATCCGGATATCGAACGGTTAATTCAGATTAGCGATTTGTTTAGTGTTAGCTTGGACAGCTTAATTAAAGGGGATACGACCTTTCAAGAAAAAATCGTTGTAACGGATAAACATCATCAAAGAAGCTTTTGGGATTTCGTGGCTCACTACTGGTGGATGATTTTCCCAATTGGCGGGTTTCTATACTGGTTTGTTCCTGCCATTATTCATGGGATTGTTATTGCACTTCGATAAGGTAAATAAATATGATAAAAGAAAACCAACTTCCTCTTTATTTTTGAGAAAGTTGGTTTTCTTTTTGACGTATAAATGAATTCGTCCATTTATTTTTCGTTAATCCACCAAATGTAGAGTCACCATGCGGTCCGCAGAATCTGTGATGGTGGTATGCGGATTGCGTGGACGCCAACCGAGATCATTTTCTGCCTTGGCAGACGTGTAGTGAAATTTACGGCCGAGTAAACCAACAAAGACAGCTACATTAGCGTTGAAACGGGCAATTGCTGACAGCACCCAATTGGGAATCGTCAATGTGTGGATCTTTTTACCATGGTCGCCGAGATGTTCTTTTAGGGTTTCAGCAATGTCATGCATGGACATACTGCCAGCGGCGGCTAAATACCGTTGCCCACCGGATTTATCGCTCTTCATAGCGAGAATTTCAAGGTCAACAAGATCGCGAACATCCACGATATCAAAGTTGATTTTGAGTGCGCCAGGGACATGTCCCTTGATCATTTGTTCAATTAAAATTTGGGAACTGTCATTTTGTGGCATGAGGACGGGACCAAAAACGGCCGTTGGTAACACGGTAGATAATTTCATGTCACCGTTGTAATTCTCCATCCAAGCCCAGGCAGCTTTTTCAGCAATGGCCTTTGAACGCTGATAAGGGTTTTGAACAGGGTCATTTGGCTGAGTCCAAACGGTTTCATCGGAGTCTGCTCTACTATCGTCTGATGGTTTGGCAGCAGCGGCTGCAGAAGTAATGACAACATGTTTGACATTAGCAGCGGCGGCAAAACGAAGTACACGTTCGTCACCTTCACGTTGTGGTTTCAAGAAGGTTTCGATATCCGCGGAGTCATCTGTATGCATGGGGGAAGCCACGTGCAGCACGCGGTCAACGCCAGCCATGGCCTCAGTCCAGCCAGCGTCACTGGTCAAATCTGCTTGAACGAACGTTAACCGCTCACCAGGGTCAACCTGGCTGGCGACTGCGTCACGCACCATGTTGACTTTCTTTAAGTTACGAATTGTTGTTTTAACATTATAGCCTTGTTCTAGCAAACGAACGATGGCCCATGCACCGACAAATCCTGTGCCGCCAGTGACTAAAATAGTTTCCGGTTGTGTTGACATAATTATCCTTCTTTCAGTGAATCATCAAATTTATTATGAAAATTAGTTTGCGACAGCGGCCAGCATATTTAAATGTTTGGGCCGTTCCACTTCGTCCATCAAGGCAACGGCAAGGTCAGCGTATGAAATCACTGATTTACCTGCTGCATTATTGAGTACTACGTCACTGCCAATTTGATAATGGCCAGTTCGTGGGCCACTCGCTTCATAATTAACTGCTGGTGCAATGAAAGTCCAGTCAAAACCAACAGCATTTTCTTTCATTGTGAGATATGCACGTTCTAGGACAAGAGAACCAGAACGTAAACCGGCTGTGCGCATCCATAACGTGTCGTAAAGTTTTTTAGTGCGCTTTTCATCGGTATAAAGGTAGCTAGCAGCCCCAACCAATAAAATCCGTTTGTGCGAATTCTTTAGAATTTCAAGGTAGTGTTTTACGATATCCACGTGAGCCTCACGGGTTTCGCCAGCAACGTTACCAAACGCGCTGATGATCACGTCAAATGGTGCCAAATCTTCAGCAGTAATACTGAAAGCATCTCGCTGAATAATTGGGACGTTAGCAGACAGCTTTTCGGGTGAACGAACGATTGCCGTTACATCTAGATGCCGTAATAGCGCTTCATTTAAAATCATGTTACCAGACTTGCCAGTGGCGCCGATAATTGCTAATTTCATTTTGACCCCCTCCACTTTGTTTAAGAAGATGACAGTAATTGTTTTGATTGTGGAATAAATAATAACATCATTCAAATACAAAATAAACAAAAAAACGTTAAAACTGTCTAAAAAAATATTTTTTAATTCTTATTGGGTTTGTTCATGAAGTGAAATATACTGGATTTGTACATAAAAATGCGAAGGGCGATGAGTGTGATGGCAGAAGAACGAACATTGATCCTAGTTAAACCAGATGGTGTAGCAAACGGACATATCGGGGATGTTATCGACCGATTGGAGCGTAAGCAATATCAGATTAGCGCATTAAAAGTGTTCCAGAAGGCAACTGATGCGCAATTGCGGGCGCATTATTCAGACAAGGTCGACAAACCTTACTTTTCTGAGATTACTGATTATATGCAGTCTGGTCCGATTGTCGCAATCGTAGCGACTGGCACGCATATTGTTGATGCTTTCCACCAAATGGCTGGTAAGACGAATCCCGATGAAGCGGAACTAGGAACCATTCGTGGTGACTATGGTCGCGCTTGGGAAGACGGTGCCATTCGTAATGTCGTTCACAGCTCTGACAGTCCTGCGGCAGCTGAACGTGAAATCAAAATTTGGTTTCCGGAACTGTAGTTGTCGGTGTGTAGAAGTTGTTTAACTTGAATTCTGATTAATAAAGAGAGACAAATGATTCAAATGCTCGGCGAATCATTTGTCTTTTTTACTGTGAAAAACTGCTACTGTTTTAATTTATTAGGTAGATTGCAAATTTGATCCGAATTTTTTGACAAATTAGTCAGCATCACTTGGTAAGGTGTTTGCCAGTTAAGTACTTTAAGGGGGCGTTGGTTAAT
>NZ_WEZQ01000016.1 GCF_009864005.1 Furfurilactobacillus milii | reverse complement strand
TTCGATCACCAACTAATCAGTGGCACCAAGCCGAAGCTTCGTTTTACCACCCGCGCCGTTAATGGTCGCGCTCACCATTCACCACCCAGCCGTACAGATGACCTTGTTGTGGTATAGCCAGACTTATTGAAGTCGCACTGGCAAACGTGTCCCCTTAGTCTTTACCCGGCAGCTTGTCCCCTACCGTTTTGAAATCACACCATTCTCGACATCTCACCATTTTGCTGGTATAATCTTCATAGTTGAAAAAGATTTTTTTCGAGTGCTGACCAATTCCCGTTGGTTGGCGCTTTTCTTATTTATAAGAGAAGTGTACCTCATTATCTCTTCAAAATAAAGAGGTTTCTTTTTTATATTTATAAATTCATACATACATGAATTTATAAATAAATGAATTCATGTATGTATGATTGAACTAATTGCCTTTGTAAAGCAGTTATTGTCAATAGCAATAGGAACCTTGACACAAACAACAATTCAAGTTATACTTGTTTTGTTATAAATTCATACATTTATGAAAGTGTGGTGCTTAGAAATTGAAAAAAATAAATTTAAAAAGACCCCTCACAATTACTGTTGCAAATCAAAAAGGTGGCGCCGGTAAGAGCACAATCACTCGTTACTTAGCCTACAGCCTGTCTCTCCACGGCTATCATGTGCTAGTCGTAGATGAAGATCCACAATCCAATACTACAAAATCATTCGTAGTAACAAAAGAACATAACGAACCAGATTCAGTTTTTGTCTTAGACAAAACAATGATGGCCGGAATCCGAGACCATGATCTAACTGATTTAGTCGTCAACATACTCCCAAATTTAGATCTTATTCCGGCCCATTATGATTTAAAGAATCTAACAAATTATCTTAGCAAACAGTATGGTGTCGCCGAAGAAGGGGACGCCAATTACCACGAAGTTAAATCGAAAAAGCTCTTCTTTTTAAGAGAATTACTTGAACCTCTCAAAAGCCGTGGAACCTATGACTTCATTTTCATTGACACACCACCAACCTCTTCTGATTATACTGACTCCGCTGTAGGAGCGAGTGATTACGTCCTTGTCGCCTTTCAAACTCAATCAGATTCTCTGGACGGGGCCCACAACTTCATTTTCAATCCAGACGAGCTACCAGAGAAGGTAAACGAGTTCGGCGTGCCAACTGATGTACTCGGTATTCTACCGAATCAAATGCAGCGATCCGGAAGTATTGACGAAACTGTAATGCAAGATGCCGTGAACTTCTTTGGAAAAGAAAATATGTTTAAGACAATTGTTCCTTACAAGCGCCGTCTACAATCCGCACCACGAAACGGTCTACGAAATGATAGTTACTGGGACAAAGATATTTTTACTTCATTCTTAGATAATCTGACGAATGAATTCATTGAACGCGTGTACTTAATGGAGAGTGACAAATGATGACTGAATCAAGACAAAAAAAGCCCGGTTTTTTCACAAAAGATAATTCTGAAAAAGATACATTAAAAAAAGGATCAGGATTACTCGATAAGTCATACAAACCTGATCCGCAGCCAAAAACCCTATATCGACCTGAACCAACTATAGAAACCAATAATAGCTCTAGGTCCACTCAAGGATTCGGTAATAAGAGTGAACGAAAATCTTTAGTTTTGCCGGCTGAACAATATTATCAGTTTATGGCACTACTTGATCAATCAGCATTTAGTTACACCTATGAGTTACTTGGAGATCAAATGCAGCCACAAATTGATAAAATGAGTCAGGTCGAACGACAGATGTTTGATATGAAGGTAGCCCAACTACGTGAGAAAGATGAAAAGAAGAAAAGAACTCGAAAAAAATTATAAGTTTATACAAGTATGAATTTATAATTGTATAACTAGATTTGATACCACTAGTTACTATCTTCACTATGATTCTTGATTACGAGCGTCATAGACTCTCTATCCCGTGTTGTAACATTCATATTTGTATACTTTCATAAATTTATATTTACATACAAGTATGAATTTTCAAAAGTCAGTCGTTAAAAATTACGTCTCTTCAATCTTCACACTTTAACATCAATAACGCTTACTCGAACAATAGCATCATTGATAGCCTGGTAGCTATCAATGATGCTATTGTTCGTCATATTCAAATTGCTGTAGATCAACACCACCTTAATTACTCGAAGCTTGCAGCGTCTTGGAAAAGAGAGAACTCCACTATAAAAAGCGAAAGTGTTCTCAGAATGCGCCTATTTAACATCTAATTTAAAAATGTGCTCTTCTACTTGTTGAAAAGTATGCTGAAATTACGTGAGGCGCTGCAATTAATGCGTAGTAGATTAAAAAATCTACACTGCTATCTTTAATTATCAATATAATAAGTAACATCGCAGTAGATAAGACGACAAGTGTGGTACGTAACCACGGTACTGTTGTCACATGATTGTTTTCTTTGAAACACGGATTCCTACGCTCAAAAAGTTTTAATAGCGTAATAAAAATTATTAAAACGATGGCCGCATAAATCATTATTATTAACCATGAAGAGAGCGTAAAATATCTTGTGTAAATGCATAAAAGATATTTTACGCTCTCTCAGATTCGGTTTGTTGAGGTAATGATGGTTGTGATTGTTTGTGTGTAGTTAAATCTAATTGTGGTGCTTGATCGGCAATCCTATTAGTCGTTGCAATCTGTTCGTCCTTAACCTCTAACTGCTGTTTAAGTAGCTCAATAAAAGCTGATTGTTCTTTGGTTTGAGCCTGTAAAAAATTATTAACCGTCAAACCGTACCAAGAAATTTTCGTGATCGATATTAGTAACCAAGCCCATATTTCCCGGCGGACTTTTTACCGGAATTTCAAAAGCAAAGACGATGTGATTAATCAGTATGTTATTTCCTTACTAAAGAAATACACTGATTGGATCTTGCAAGTTAACCCCCAAACCTATAAAGAAGTCATCGATGACTTCTTTACTTACTGGCCAGCTCACTCAGCTAAATTGGCTTTGTTAGTTAAAGCTGGTTTAAGCTATAAGATCTTGGATAATACTAACCAAACGATGCCGGTTTTCTTTCGGCGTTTCCATCTCCGCCACCCCAGTGTTGCTTGACACGTCGATGTCACTAACGATACCAAAGTTGAATATATGACCCGCATTGCCGTCGGTATTTTCTGGAATACTTTTTGCTTATGGTTAGCCCAGCCGACGTCGATCACCATTCAAAATTTAGCAATCCTCGTCAAACATGATTTAAAGCAACTGGGCAATTACTAGTGGCCGAGAAATGCTAAAATAGAGTTGAGTTAACAATTATGAAGGGAGGAGCGTCAATTGGATAGTGAAATTATTGCCCGGCCATTGGTGACCATCACCAACGTCATTTGGAGTTTTAATACTGAATTACACCGACCACAATTACTATTGATTAAGCGGGCAGATGAACCTCTAAAGGGACATTGGGCCCTCCCCGAAACCCTCTTGCGGAGTAAAGAGAGTGCCGACGCGGCCTGCATTCGTCTAATTGACGATAAAATTGGCCTGCAAGTTCCGATGAATTCAACCGAACAACTGGCCACCTTTACAGATCCCAAGCGGGTTACGGGAACTCGGGCACTGGCACTCGCCTATATGACCTATTTACCATCAACCCCAAAATTGCATCCAGGGTATGGGGCCACAGATGCCCAATGGTTCGTGCTTGATAAAGATCAGGGCAACTATGTGATCACCCATGACCAACAGGAGATTATCCTAAGTCCCGCCGGTCACCTGGTCTTTGATCATATTCAAATCATTACCACCGCCATTAATCGGATTAAAAACAAGCTGGACTATCAACCCCAAATTCTTCGGATCTTAGGTAATACCTTTACCCTGCGCCAAGCGCGCGAAGTCTTTGCGGCTTTCTTAGGTACGACAATTGACAAGATTGATAATTCCAACTTTAAGAAAACTCACAACCACCTCTTCAAAGAAGTCGGGGCCGCCACTTTGAACCATTCTGGGCGGCCACCAAAGCTCTACCAACTTAACTAAAGGGCATCATTTGCATTTTGCTGCAAAGTATTTATACTAGACGTAAATAAAAGTTAACCATACTTTTATTTTTAGCCAATTAAAGTAATTTTTACTTAAAAGGAAGCATTTAAGATGAATCTACAACTATTAACCGACTTATATGAATTTTCCATGGCCAATGGGTACTACGCTACCCTACCCCATGATCGACAAGCTCGCTTCGACGTCTTTTACCGCCGGGTTCCCGACAACGGTAGTTTTGTCATTGTCGCTGGTCTCCAGCAAGTGGTAGAACAAGTTCAAAATTGGCATTTCACTAAGGAGAATATTGAATACCTGACCTCCCTGAATGAATTTACTCCCGAGTTTTTGGATTACCTGAGCAAGATTAAAAATCACTGCTCGATTAAGGCTTTACCAGAAGGAACCCCTGTTTTCCCACGGGAACCAATTATTTCAATTAGTGGACCGTTGATTGAAGCCCAGCTGTTAGAAACCTTTATTCTAAACATCATTAACCATCAATCATTAATTGCGACGAAGTCTTGGCAAATCAACCATGCCGCTCAAGGCCGACCAATTATGGAATTTGGCGCGCGGCGGGCGCAAGGCCCTGATGCCGCCACGTATGGGGCGCGAGCCGCGGTGATCGGCGGTTGTACCAGCACGTCGAACTTACAAGCAGCCAGTAAATTTAATATTCCCGCGGCCGGCACAATGGCACATGCCTGGGTCGAAAGCTTCTCTGATGAATTAAGTGCCTTTCAAGCTTGGGCCAAGGTTTATCCTGACAAAGTTTCCTTGCTCGTTGATACTTATGATGTCTTGAAGTCAGGAGTGCCGAACGCGATTCGGGTCTTCAAGCAAGTTAGCGCTCAAGGGCACCAACCAGTCGGGATCCGGATAGATTCCGGTGACATTTCGCAATTAGCCATCAAAGCCCGGAAGATGCTCGATGATGCTGGCTTCCCCAAGGCAAAGATTACAGCTTCAAATGCCCTTGATGCGCATGTAGTTAAGTCGTTGTTGGATGAAGGAGCTCCAATTGATAACTTTGGGATTGGGGAACGTTTAATTACCAGTTCCTCCAGTCCGGTATTAAGTGGCGTTTATAAGCTCGCCGAAGAAAAGATTAATGATCAATGGATCCCAAAAATTAAGGTTAGTGATAGCAGAGAAAAGATCACCCTGCCTGGTAATAAGCAAGTTTACCGGATTTACCGGCAAGATAACCTTCACCAAGCGATCGCCGATGTGATTGCCCTGGCTGATGAGCACATCACGGCTCCATTGAAAGTGGTTAATGCTAATTCGGCAGCCACGCACGCCAGTCAAGTTCTGACTAACTTTAATGCTAAGCCATTGATGCAAGAATATCTGGGTTCCAATGCTTCCCCAATCGAAAATGATCTCTTTAAGATTCAGCAATTCTCAATGGATCAAGTGGCAGAATTACCAGAAGCCACAAAACGGTTAGTTAACCCCGATCGGTACCCAGTTTACTTAACAGCTACATTGGCTGAATTGCAAGAACAGTTAATTACTAAAGCTCAATTTACGGAGGAACATTAAGATGGCTAAAGCGCTCTTAATTATTGACTATACAAACGACTTTGTGGCTGATAAGGGATCACTAACGGTTGGCAAGCCAGCGCAGACGTTGGCCCCAGAAATTATGCGGTTAGCCGATCAATTCTTAAGCCAGCATGATTATGTGATCTTTCCTACTGATGGTCACCGGCTTAATGACCCATTCAATCCAGAAACCAAACTATATCCGGCCCATAATATTATTGGGACGACCGGTCAGAAACTATACGGCCAAGTCGGCAGCTGGTTTGATCAACATCATGACGACTCCCATGTCTACAAATTCAATAAGAACCGTTACTCCTCCTTCCAAAACACCAATTTGGATAACTACCTGCGGGAACGGCGGATTGATGAAGTCTGGATTGCTGGTGTCTGCACTGATATTTGTGTCCTCCACACCGCAATCAGTGCCTACAACCTGGATTACCACATTGTGATTCCACAAGCAGCCGTGGCCACGTTCTCACCAGCTGGTGCTGAATGGGCGATGAATCATTTTAAAAACGTATTAGGGGCCACAATTCGATAATTCACTTTCAAATGATTATCAAAAAAACCACGAATTAATTACAAAAAATTCCCTTTGCTAAATGCATTGGGAATTTTTCTTTTGGCGTTACCTTTCTAGGGTAAAAGGTAACATTTTATTTTCAAATACAATCTTGAAAATAAAAACGTGTACGATGAATCGAAAGCTACTAAGCATGCAATCGAAGAATGGAACAACAAACACTTTCAGAACTATGTTGAGCACAGTTGTTTGCATTCCGATTAATAAATGATACCACTCTAACATGATTCCCATCATTTTCTCAAAATAGTTTTGCTGCTCATAAAAAACGGTTTTTAATTTATCTGACATATAAGTCTCATCTTTTTATATTAAACTTTTTGCGATATCTGATAAAGGTCGTCCGTTTAATCCCGGTATTTCGAGTCACATCAATGTCACTCATGCCTGCCTGGTAAAGCTTAAAAGCATGTTGCAGGCGGGGATCGTCTTGGGTGTATTGGGGTTTGCGCCCATGATATTTACCCTGTCGCTTAGCTAAGGCAATTCCTTGCTGCTGGCGCTCAATGATTCGCTTACGTTCACTTTCGGCCTGATACTTATAGAGTTCAATAATCAAGTTGGTCATCAGTTGCCGTAAGTTGGGATCCGCAATCCCGGTCATGGACGGTAAATTTAACACATCTAAGGTGGCCCCCTTATTTTGAATGGTGTTCATAATCTTAGTTAAATCCTGGTTGTTTCTGCCTAAGCGATCTAATTCAGTGACCAGGACGATATCACCCTCACGAATATAGGCCAGCATTTTTTGCAGTTCTGGCCGATTAGTGTTAGCTCCACTTAATTTATCCGTAAATAATTTATCAACGCCTTTTAAGGCCGCTAGCTGTCGATCTAAATGTTGCTCTTTGGAACTCACACGAGCATAACCAATTTTAGCCATTGTCAGCACTTCCTTTTGGACAGTTCTAATGAACACTTGTAATTCCTAGTATAGCACAGAAATAAAAACGACCACTAGGGTATACCCTAGTGGCCGTTATATTTCTATTTTTCAAGTTTAACTTTCAAGAAGCTTATTTTGTTTTGCTGGTCAAATTGGTAGGTGTCAAAACCATGAAATGCAAATATTTTTCCACTACGTTTACGCCCAGCAACGGCCCACTCAGCTTGATAGTTACCATCATCGACGACTACATGGAAAAGATGCCTTAATTCTTGGTTATCTTTAAAAAAATTCTTGAAAAATTCGGCGACTCTAGTCGGATTATCAGCAACAAAACCATTAGCGCCCTTGACCACAGCCCTTTTTGAAAAGAGTTGAATTATTTCATGCAATGCTTGTTCATCATTAGAAGCCAAGTCAGATAACTTAAAGTATTGTTCAATGATTTGCGTTTTTGAATCCATATACTTACCTTCTTTCAGCTGTTTAGTATATACTAAACAGCTGAAAAGTAAAAAAGGAGCGGCTATGCATGAAAGAGAACTTACCTAATATTGATCTCAATAAAGTTACCCTTACGCAAATACTAAAATCCTTAAGTGATCCTATTCGTTTAGAGATTGTCACTAAGTTGTTTAAAGAAAGCAAGGAATGCTCATGTGCCATTTTTAATGATCTAGGAAAGAAGAGTAATCTATCTCAACATTACCGAAATTTACGTTTAAATGGCTTAATTTCCGTTAGACATTCTGGTATTCATAGTTATCTTACGTTACGACAAGCAGAACTAGATCACAGATTTCCAAATCTTCTAAAGGCTATTATTGATAATTGGCACCATAGATTTTGAAAATAGCCTTTTAAGCGCTTGGTCATGCAGTGAGTTGCCTGTATAATAGTTCTTTATAGAGAAGTTAAGGCGGTGGCTATTTCCGATCGGAGGTGGTGCTTATGGTGTTAAACCTTTAAAGCCCATAAATCCTAATGAAAGGAGTAGCCTAAGTGTCCGTTGCGGACGCTTTACAATTAATGCTGGCTTTCGGTACTTTTATCGTGGCCTTAATTGCATTAATTGTTGAGCTGATCAAAAGTCAGCAAAAAAAATAACCGCCTTAGCTTGGCAGAGCTAGCGGTTATTTAATCGTATTAAGTTATGCCACCGTCTTTAACGGCTCTACATGGGAAGTCCTGTTCTAGCGGGGCTTCCTTTTTCTGTCTACATTATAGCATGACTATAACTGATTTTCGACTATTTTTAATCAGCTTCCTAGCAGCTTAAGGGAACATACGTTTGCTTTATGTGCTACAATCCAGGTAAAAGCTAACGGAAATGATGAAATTGTTTACTGATGATGAACCGCATGGCGTGTTCTTCTTAATTGATAACAAGTCTTATGCTAGTTGCGAGGCCGTTGCCCGGGGACTAAATCCCTTAAAAGTCCCATAGTGGTCCTTAGTGAAGCTGAAAATACCAATGGTGGACTCATTTTAGCCACGTCACCCGAAGCTAAGCGCTTATTTCATCTTAAAGCCAACGTCTCCCGTAAACGTGACCTGTAACATATGTATAAATATGAAAATGGAAAATCCTATAGAGGAGACCAGAATTTGAATATAACAAAAGGCGCTGTGCCGGCTTTTTCACTGTCGATACAGCGCCTTTGTTATGTCATCGGGAACATATATTTGATAACTACGCTAACACTAGTGATATCACTATTGACGGTTGGTGAAGTTAGTGTGAAATTTCCTATAAGAATATGGTAATATAAGGTCACGTGATAATTTTTAGTATTGCGCATAGAAAACAAAGAAAGAGGCAACAGTATGAGTAATAAATCTAGGCATCGTCGACTTTTATTTATGATGGGACTAGTTTTATTTTCGTTATTAGGGTCAATATGGATATCATCTAATAATGGTATGACCGTATATGCTGATAGCAAGATAAATATTACTCAGAACGGTACGGGGTCTGGGTCTGTTATTAATCAACAGGAAGAACCACAGATAAGTACCGTTAATAGTAATACTACAGATAATGCTAATTCTTCAGACGATCAGACTTCTCAGAAGCAAGTTACTAATACAGAAGCACAACCGAGAGCACCAACTGAACAGGGCACTATGAGTGTTAATGAATCAACATCTGATTCTGGACCTAGTAAGCAGGTAAATTCAGTAACTGATACTTCTAATACAGTTATTAATAATACTGGTATGACCGTATATGCTGATAGCAAGACAAATATTACTCAGAACGGTACGGGGTCTGGGTCTGTTATTAATCAACAGGAAGAACCACAGATAAGTACCGTTAATAGTAATACTACAGATAATACTAATTCTTCAGACGATCAGACTTCTCAGAAGCAAGTTACTAATACAGAAGCACAACCGAGAGCACCAACTGAGCAGGGCACTATGAGTGTTAATGAATCAACATCTGATTCTGGACCTAGTAAGCAGGTAAATTCAGTAACTGATACTTCTAATACAGTTATTAATAATACTGGTAATATTACTGCACTTACTACAAAATCAATTACGGATAGCAGAAAAAACAGTCTAAATTCAAGACTTAGTGCTAAAAAAGAAAATATACAACTGGAAGTAGCAGTAAATACCAAAGAGGATGATAGGGATTGGGGAAACCAATTTATTACCAAAGCAGAATTACAGGATGAAAGTGGTAACCCTAAAACAGACTTTGGTATTTATGATAACATGCAGGCTGCGTGGAACTTTGTTATCCCTGCAAATAAGGCTAAATCTGGTGATACTATGACTGTTGCGATTCCATCAGTATTGACACTAGCAACTATGACTAATTTTGATATTACTTATGCTGATGGAACTGTTATTGGTCGTGCTGCAGCTAATCCCAATACCGGTAAGATTACTATTACCTTGACTGATGCAGTCAAGAATAATCACAATACGATAACAGGTAGCTTTAAATTATGGGTACACTGGAACGCCGATAAGATAGAAAAAAATAAGCTAGTTTCGGTAAATTGGGGTACGTCAGGATCTACCAATATTCATGTAGAGCCATCTAACGGACCAGATCCTAATGAGGTTCTCTATAAATGGGGTTGGTATGACACTAATAATCCATATATTATTTATTGGCGTGTTCGGATTAATTATGCAGGTAAAACTATTAATCAGGCAGTTTATACTGACCGGGTCGATGATAATCAGGCATTAGTTCCAGGATCTGTTTCGGTATACAAAGTTAAATATCAATCTGATGGTAGTAAATTTAATATATTATCTACTTATCCATCTAGTTCTACCATTGAAAATGGTACTTCAGGTTTTACAACTACTCTAGGTGATATATCAAGCCCGGTCGTTATCGATTATAAAACTAAGATTACTAATAATGGAATCTCAGCACATTATAAAAATAATGGTAAATTGGCAGGATCTAATATCGAGAAGCAAACTATCGACGTATATTCACCAAATAATGGTGGCAATGGTAATGCGGATACGATACTTACTATAAGCGGAACAAAGACTTGGAGGGATAACAACAATCAAGATGGAATCCGCCCAAGTTCAATCACAGTGAACTTGTTGGCTAACGGTCAACAAGTCGCAAGCAAGACGGTTAGTGCTAGCGATAACTGGCAATACAGTTTCGACAACTTA
>NZ_WEZQ01000015.1 GCF_009864005.1 Furfurilactobacillus milii | reverse complement strand
TGGCAATTGAACCGTTGTTAGTGAAATAGTACCAATAGCCATTAGCTTGACGAAAATCATTCGTAACCAGTTGGTGGTCTGAGGAATCGTAAAAATTCCACGTATGACGTTGTGGAATCCATGTCAGACCATTGGCAATTGAACCGTTGTTAGTGAAATAGTACCAATAGCCATTAGCTTGACGAAAATCATTCGTAACCAGTTCACCATTAGCTTGGTCCGAATAAAGCCAGCTCCCCGTCTTCGAATCCCATGACAACCCATTTGTTAACATACCATCATCATTGAAATGATACCGAGCACCATTGATTGTGTAGATACCCTTGACATACTTTTCACCATTCTTATCATAATAAGAACGACTGCCATTTGTATTAGTCACCCATTGGTTGACCGGCTGAACAACATCAAATGAAAGATTTTGAGCGCGAGAAATCTGTGCAACATTTGAAGAACCATTGTCAGCCTTTAAAGTGCCTACACTTGCAGAATCATTGGCCTTGCTAGCAAGGCTCTCGGCTGACACAGTAGTTTCAGATAAACTGGCACTGCTTTGGCTTGTTTCGACTCCCTGATATTGCGAATTTTTGAAGATATCTGAATTTCTTTTGGCTTGCGGCCCGCTTTCAGCACTATTGTTGGACTGCTTTTTATCATCAAAATTAGAAACAGAAGATATGTTTGAACTAGTTTTATCGTTGATATCTGATTTAGTAGAAGCACTAAAACTTTCGCTAGTATTAGCTGCAAAGCTTGAAACACTTGAAGCCTGAGATACGTCAACCGAACTACTATTTTTGGTATTTACAGATGTACTTTGGCTAAAATTACGAACCTCATCATTAGTATTTTTAACATTAGAGGATACATTTGCTGAAGTTTTAAGAGTTACTGCAGAATTTTCAGTATCGTTGCTAGCTGAGTTTTTCCCCACAATATCAGACGAAGATGTAGTTCCGGAAACATCAACATCCGCATGGGCTGATGTGTTGCCTACCCCCAAAAATCCCAGCATTACAGAGAACAAAAGTAACGTTTTATTAAAATTACTTTTGTTCTCTGTGATTTTTTTTGAAGCTTCGACATTTTCCGTCGATTTTGTAAAGTCTTCTATCATTTAATGTCTATACCTCTCTTAACTAAAAAACGCACTGAATTCTATATGATTACTCTATCATCAACACCGACCTTTTTCTGTAACAGGACTTTTTCATTTTTGAAACAAATTTCAACCCTTGTAAAAGCAATGAAATGTTTTTTGAATTTAAAATACGATGGGTCAACGGATATTAAAAACAAGGGATTTAATACTCTTCATCAATTAAAAAAATGCAAAAAAGGGAAAGAATTAATTTTTCTTTCCCCCGAAAAATCGCTATAACCTACATACCATAAACTTAGTCGATTCATTTTTCCAATCTGGCCTTTTGTTTTTTGGAAACAAACCGTGGCAAATATATGCCCCTTAGTATAGGAATTCGTGGCATTAATAATGTAAAAACTATTGGTATAAGTAATCTGTAAAACATTAAACTCACAAATACTACAGGTCTAGAATAGACTTGCGTAAAATTTATAACATTCGCACTAAAAACTAGAACACCTACATCAATAGCATGGAAGCACATCATGACCAGAGAACGGCGTCCAAAAACGCTCAATGTTTTTTCCACTAAATTAATTTTTTTCAACCTAACTGATAAAGAAAAAATCACGACGGTACTTGCAATTCCTCCAACGACAGCCGTTAAAAAATCTCCGGTTGGTACAAATGAAACCGACGACATTTGAAACAGACCGTTTTTCGCGCTAAACAGCCACAATATCGCGGAAAAAATAACGACAATAGGCTCAGAAACTAGTTGTTCCAAATCTATTTTCTGCATTAGATATCCGGTGTAAATAAACGCTATAGCCAAGAAGGCAGAATCCAAAGCCATTGGTAAAATCCAGACTCGAGAAAGATTAATTCCAAACACAACAATAATTACGACAAATATCGCTAGTACCACTTCTGAATAAACAAACCTTTTTGATATTTGATAAATTCCTTGAAAAATAATATTGGCCCAAAACATTGCCATTAAAAACCAGATAATTCCGATTAAGGCAATGTTCCATCCGAATGGATTCACAGTACCAAAAGGTCCGCCTCCAAAGCCATAAAGAATACTAATCAGTAACTGCGAAAAGCTATGGAATGGTGAGAAAAAAATCATTGGTAATACTTTAACTTTTGAAACAAAAAAAGCGAGAACAAGAATGGCTGCTGTTCCAAAATATGGCACCAACAAATTCTTTATTCCTTTTATAACAACCTCATTTAACCGTTGCTCATGGAAAAAATACCCAGCAACGATGAAAAATAATGGCATATGAAACGCAAAGATTAATTTAGCTGGGAAAGTCTGCATACTATAGGTTTGTGGTTCAAAAGTATGTCCAATAATAACCGCCAAGATGGCAATGCCTCGGGCAACATCTAACCATTCAATTCTCTTTTTCATCTATTGTAAAATTCACTTTCTAAATTTGTATTATTTACTTTCAGCAAAGCTTAACCACATTCGTGTGCAAAAAGAATCTTCCAAAGGAAGATTCTTTACACTTTTTTCTAACTATTTATCAAGGATATCTAAACCATATATCTGAACTAAATTAATTAATGATGTGGCGTATGTGGAGGCAGTCGCATAACCATCATTACGCAATTTATTGGCTACAGAAACGTAATTGGAGTCCCCTAACAAATTATTATACCGAGAATTATAATATAAAAAAGCTCCATGATCTTGAATACTCTCAGAATTATTCGCGTATGCTCTAAATGCAGCATTAATGGTCACATACTGGCCACCGTACTCTTCCTGTGTTGGCATTGTCACGCTGTTTCCGTTATAGGAGCCTTTGATACCAAATAGGTTATGAGCCTCTGTCGCCAATAGTGATTGCCCCCAAGCACTCTCAAGAATTGCTTGTGCAATTGTCACTGATGGAAGGACTCCGTATTGCTCCCATCCAGCCAACGCACCGGGTATAACGCTCATAAGGAAATCACTTTGAGTAGAATTTAAACTACCGAAATCTGATAATTGAACCTTTTTTTGGTAACTCTGAGGATCAAAATACACCAAATCATTGTTTAGATAAGTCCAACCGCTTGCTATTGACCCGTCTTTCTTAAAATAGTAGGAGTAGCCGTTAGCCTGGCGATAATCATTTGTCACTAATTGATACGTTCCTTGATCATAAAAGTTCCAAGTATTCCTTTGTGGAACCCAAGTCAATCCCTGGGCAATTGAACCACTTCCCGCATTGAAGTAATACCAATAACCATTTGCCTTACGAAAGTCATCAGTCACTAATTGGTAGTTACCGCGATCG
>NZ_WEZQ01000014.1 GCF_009864005.1 Furfurilactobacillus milii | reverse complement strand
AAGATCAGCTCCTAAAAAATGGGTTTGTGGTAAACACCATTTTAAAGGAAGCTGATCTTTTTTGTCCGAACAGCGTTCGGATTAATTTTACAATCTACCAATGAAACAAATTATCAATTAACACTCACCTTGCCGACACCCGATGAGTTTTGTGCATTGCGCAAAGCGGCAGGTCTAAGCCCACGTAGCCTTGCCGCAGCTACTCGCGGTTTGCCAAACAGTTTAATGGGCGTTTCAATCCGTAAACAGGGCCAGTTAGTGGCGATGGCTCGCGTTGTTGGTGATGGCAGTATCGTCTTCGAAGTCGTCGATGTTGCCGTCACACCAAGTGAGCAAGGTCACGGTCTTGGCAAACAATTAATGCACGCTGTAACCAACTATTTGTCTGAACATGCGCCAGCGGACGCAGACGTTAGTTTGATCGCCGATGTGCCTGCTGACCACCTATACGCACAGTTCAGTTTCCAACCAACAGCTCCCGAAAGCATCGGGATGGCGTGGCATCGTGAATAAATCCATCTAAATTTGACTTTGTTAATGAGAGGCGTATGCTGTAGTCAATTCATTAGGTGAGCAATCACTCACTCGACTATTTTTGACTTCGATGTACTCTAATTTAACGAAAATTATAAAAGGCCTATACTGGCCCTAGCATCTAAATTTAGAAATGTAAGTAGGCGAGGACTATGGCAACGAAAACATTAACAAATGATGATTTTGCTAAGATGGATATCAAACAATTACAAGAACAACTCGGCACTTCAGCAAAAGGACTCAGTCATGATGAGGCGGCAAAACGGCTCACACAATACGGGACCAACACCATTCAGCATGGCAAACGTCAGTCGCAGTTACTGAGCTTTCTCAAGAACTTTACGTCGATGATGGCCATTTTGCTGTGGGTCAGTGGTTTCATCGCCATGTTCGCTGGGATGGTGGAACTCGGCATTGCCATCTGGACTGTCAACTTGATCAACGGATGTTTCTCATTTTGGCAGGAACACGCAGCACAAAAGGCAACCGATTCCTTGCGCAAGATGTTGCCAACGTTTGTTCAGGTCACTCGCGATGGCAAGGACATGCAAATCAATGCGGATGATCTGGTACCGGGCGATGTCTTCGCCATTCAGGCTGGTAACGCGATTCCTGCCGATGCCCGTCTGACCGAAGTCTCCTCGATGCAAGTTGACGAATCCGCCCTCACTGGTGAGTCCGTTCCGACTTCCAAACGTTCAACATATAATCACGGCGACGGTCAGTTCGCCGAAAAGAACATCGTCTATGCCGGTACTGTCGTCACCAGTGGCACGGCAACCGCGATTGCACTCAGCACCGGGATGCAAACGGAATTTGGTAAAATTGCTAGTCTAACTCAGAATGAAAAACAAACTGCGTCACCATTACAACAAGAGCTTAACCGCCTAACTCGGCAGCTATCACTTATCGCGATTATGATTGGTGTTGTCTTCTTTGTTCTGGCCATCTTCTTCGTCCACTATCCGGTCGCTAAATCGTTTATCTTTGCGCTCGGCATGATCGTTGCGTTCATCCCCGAAGGCTTGTTGCCAACTGTCACACTATCATTAGCTCAAGGCACGCAACGGATGGCCAAAAAACATGCCCTTTTAAAACAACTCAACAGTGTGGAAACACTGGGCGAAACGACCGTCATCTGTTCCGATAAAACCGGGACGTTGACGCAAAACCAAATGACCATCAACAATGTGTGGTTGCCGACCCGCACTTATGCTGTTACGGGTACTGGATATGTCAACAACGGCCACATTCAGTTTGGCAGCAAAGACTTCGATACTACACAGGATGCGGACCTTTCACGACTGCTACAAATTGCGCTACTTAATAACGATACTCAGGTTCAGGCGCCAGCGACCAGTCAAGATACACCGAAAATTTTGGGCACGCCGACTGAGGCAGCCCTCGATATCTTAACGGCTAAGGCTGGCCTAGATAAGACAACGGTTGCTAAAAAAATGCCACGTCTGGCCGAATTGCCGTTTGACTCTGATCGCAAACGGATGACGACGATTCACCCCACTGCTGACGGTGGCCGCGTCATTTACACAAAGGGTGCGCTCGATGGCATGTTAAGCATCAGTGATCAGATTCTAGATGGCGGTAATGTGCGTGCCATGACCGATGCCGACCGCAACGAGATTAATCACGCCAATGAAATGTACGCGGCTCAAGGGTTACGCGCATTGGCGTTTGCCTATCGAGAAGTCGGCGCGGATAGTTCAACGCTCCCTCAAGACAACAAAGCAATCAGTATCGACACAGCTGAACGGCACATGATCTTCGTTGGGCTGACCATTATGGCCGACCCGCCGCGTCCAGAAATTTACGACGCAGTCAAAAAGTGTCACCGCGCCAACATTCGAATCATTATGGTCACTGGCGACAGTGCGTTAACTGCCAAGAGTGTCGCCGTCAAAATTGGTCTCACTTCTGACAAAGCGCGCGTCATCACCGGTGATGAACTCAACCAAATGAGTGACGATCAGCTTCGTGAAGCGGTCAAAGGCGAAGTCATCTTCGCCCGCGTTGCACCAGAACATAAATTCCGTATCGTTTCCACCTGTCAGGCAAACGGCGATATCGTTGCTTCCACTGGTGACGGTGTTAATGACGCGCCAGCCTTAAAAAAAGCTGATATCGGGATTGCCATGGGTGTCACTGGGACTGATGTTGCTAAAGACGCAGCAGACATGATCCTAACTGACGACAACTTTGCTTCGATTGTGGCCGCTATTGAAGAAGGCCGGACCGTTTACAGTAATTTGCAAAAGTTCCTCTTGTACATCTTAAACAGCAACGTACCGGAAGCTGCGCCATCCGTGATCTTCTTGTTCACCCGCGGCCTGGTGCCACTGCCATTAACCGTTATGCAAATTTTGACCGTTGATTTAGGAACGGACATGTTACCTGCCCTCGGCCTTGGTGCTGAACAAAGCGAACCAGGAATTATGGATCAGCCACCGCGTCCGCGGACGGCCCACTTGTTGAACAAGTCCATCATCTGGAAAGCGTTTGGCTTATATGGTCTAGTCGCCTCTGTGATTTCAACGGTCGCCTACTTCTTCGTTAACAAGATGAACGGTTGGCCTAGCATCGCACTGGCAAGTAATGGTGATGTTTACCGCGAAGCCACCACAATGACGCTGGCCGCAATTGTCTTTTGTCAGATTGCCGCGGCCATCAACTGTCGGACACAGATATCTTCAGTCTTCAGCATCGGTATTTTCAGCAACCACCGCATCTGGTGGGGAATTGCGTTTGAAGTATTGCTCCTAGCCTGCTTAATCTATATTCCATTCTTGCAGGGACTATTTAACACGGCACCACTGGGCATTAGTGAATGGATTTTTCTGATTGTCATTCCAATTCCGTTATTCTTGCTGGAAGAATTGCGTAAGTACTTGGTTCGACAACATCATGCAAAGCAATAAAAGTTCGTTTCAAAAGTCCGCAATGACTGATTAGAATCGGTTACTGCGGACTTTTTGTGACCAAATTAATTGACGGTCGAAGAACGATTTAAGGGCGTAAACCAGCCAAAGACACCAGCGCCAAAACGAATCATCCCCGCCATCACAATGATGACTGCTAACGGCCAATGCGCCGCCACTAGCCCCGCTCCCAGAAAACTACCAATGGGAATCGACGCGTATGAGATCATTCGCGTCACACTGACGACACGGCCAAGGATTGCTTGTGGAATAACCGTTTGCCGTAATGAAAAGAACACCACTGCATTCACATTGCCACAGAAATTAACCAGCGCATAAAAGGCTGCTACTGAAAGGAAGTGGTGGCTCAGACCAACACCAACCAAACTGACACCAGCTAATAATGTTGTGCCAACAATTAAAGTACCTGCCGAAAAATGACGACTTAACCATGGCGTCGCAAGAGAGCCGATAATAGCCCCAATGCCTGCTAATCCCATCGTGATACCAGCAATCGAAACAGATGTGTGCAGCGAATGGCGCATAAAATAAATAAAGTTAGCGGCAAACATGTTGGTACCCAAGTTTGTCCAAAAGAATAACAGAGCCCCATACCAAACAATTTTGTTTTGATATGAAGCAACGAAGCCGGCCTTTATGGCGCTTACTGTCGATTCTGAAATTAATGCAGTTTGACGTTTTGCGCTGGGGTGGACAGCAAAACTCAAAATGGCCGCCAGTAAAAAGCTTGCCGCATCAATGGAAACCGCTAACTGTGGTGCAATCAGCGCAGTCAACAAACCACCGACCATCGGACCAATTAGGCTCAATGTGTTATCCACAACCTGTAAAGAAGCGTTCGCCTTATACAATCTCGATGGATCAACGATCCGTGCAATGATACTTTGAAAAGCTGGATGCATTAACGGCGCGAAACTAGCCTGCACGAAAATCAATAGATAGAACCAGAATCCAGTTGTGTGACTATGCACTAAGATGGCTAGACAGCTGGTAGCCAAGGCGGCACCTAAATTACCCCAGAACAAAATCTGGCGTTCTTCAAAACGGTCAGCCATAATGCCGCTAAAGACTGAAATAAACAGCCATGGTAAAAATTGAATCCCGTAGATAAAGGCCATTTGCGCACCTGAACCTGTCAGTTGATAAATGGCAATTGGCAAAGCAATTTTTAGTAGCCAGTCGCCCAGTGTCGAAACTGTGAAAGACAGCCACAAAAATTGAAAATTAAAGCGTGATTTAATCATGACAACACCTCATATCGATTAATCACGCGTCGACGCGTTTAATAAATAGCTATTGTTCGTTGTTCACATTAGCATTAGACTCTGAATAGCGTATTGAAATTGTCATATTATACAAATAGAAAGAAGCCTTTTATGTCTTCAATGGGTGCAACATTCCGGCAATTGCGTCGTGGCAAACATTTATCGCTGACAGAAGTCAGTGATGGCATCGTTACTGCCTCATTCTTATCCAAGTACGAGCGTGGTCTAACTGATATTTCGTTTGCAACATTAACCCGCCTGCTTGAGCGGATTAATGTCGACATCGCGGAGTTCGTCTATTTTGACCAGTCCGCACAGTCAGATCACTCGACAAACGAGCAGTATTTGCATGACGTGAGCCGTTTATATCTGGCAGATAATATTGGCGCTTTACGTCAGTTAAAAAGCACATTTAGAAAAGACCACGAACAGCTGTTGCCACTTTTTCTCGATTTAAATGACGCAATGTTAGATGCCTGTATTGCATCACTAACCCAAACAACACTGGCGTCGTCCTCGCAGGAACTCATCATTAACTACCTATCAAGCGCTGAGCATTGGGGATTCTACGAGCTTTACTTATTTGGCAACTCGCTGATGTGCCTGCCAGTCGATCAGGCGATCACCTTAGCCGATCTGATGTATAAACGCGGGCTGGCCTATGTGAATTTACAAACGGATAATGTGTCTGCCCAATTCCGCATCTTGAACAACTTGATTTGTGCCTGTGCTGAACATAATCGCTTAGAAGCTGCTCAGCACTTTTTGGCACTCTTCAAACACCTGTTAATCCATCCTCGGCAATTCTATGAGACCGTTAAATATCAAATTCTTGTCGGCATGATTATGTACTTAACTGGTAAACAAGATGCTGGATTGAATCGTCTACAAGCAGCATTAATCATTGTTAAACAGGTTGGCACACCAGCATTGCTGGCGCACGAAATCAACTACCTGCAACGCTTCATGCCGTCAGACGTTTGGCAACAACTACACGAAGCTGTTGACCGCGCTCCCAGCGCATAAAATTAATTGCAAATTGTTGTCAAAATAGCGTTCAACCTGCACAATTGAGTTACGAACACGAGGGGGAATTCGATTCATGCACTTCAACTATGGGGCCGGTCCAATAATTAAATCGGTCTGGCTGATTGCTATTATTTTTGCACTAATCTTTGCTTGGTACTGGTACCGAGATAAGCGCCGGTTGATTAACGGTATCTGGTTTAACATCGCCTTTTACTCAATGTTGCTGGCGCTGGGATCAACGATTGTTAATATGGAAAATCATATTCTGATCGTGCTATTCGGTGTTCCGTTTGTTTTGGCCATAATTGCAATTGGGTTGGTGTTTGCCCTTCAAAGCATCCTGTTAATTTGGAATGCCGTCATCGTCTGGCGGAGGGAAAGTCACTCACTCGGCAATATGTTAACGTTGATTCTCGGTATCGGCGTGCTACTGATTCCTTGGCTTGACACCTGGGCCGGCCGTTTGCTACCACAACCGTGGTTCGTTTTCTTCAACATGGTGACCGATATTGTCGTGCTGTACCTACTCTTTTGGTTTTATAACTACCTTACCGTCTTGGTGCTCTATCAATTTAACCGGCCCAAACGCAATCAACAGTATGTCATTGTGCTTGGGAGCGGACTGATCAATGGTGGTGACGTGCCACCACTGTTAGCACAACGAGTCGACCGCGGGATTGAATTCTACCAACGACAATTACGCGAGACTGGTAAGGCACCCATCCTGATTCTCTCAGGTGGGCAAGGTGGCAACGAGACCCGCGCGGAGGGTGTTGCGATGCGTGAATATGCTTTACAACACGGCATCCCTGCTGATCACGCAATCGCCGAGGACCAGTCCATCAATACACTACAAAACATGTTGTTTTCGAAGAAACTGATGACGTTTAATGATGGCAAGCAGCCTAACGCCATTTTTGTCACCAGTAATTACCACACGCTCCGTGCGGGGATGATTGCCCGTCGTGCTGGTCTCAAAGCTGATGGGATTGGTTCACGCACCGCTAAGTTCTTCTTGCCAAACGCCATTATCCGCGAGTACATTGCGGTGTTTGCCCGTCACAAGTGGGCCCATGCGTTAACCATTGTATCATTGCTGATTCTGGGCGGTTTAACTGTTCTTTTCGAATATCACGTCCTTTAGCTTTTTCCTATACCCATTACATACGCGAAACGCAGGTGATTTGTTTGTCGATAATCAAAAAATATTTCGTTTTAGACAAAAACGACCAAGACGATATCACCTTGGCCTTCAAATATGGCCGCAGCTCTGCCTTGGCATGGGTGTTGATTTCACTGACAGCGTTTGCCGGCGTGATTACAGAAGTGGTGCCCGACCTTGAACATTTCCACCTGCTGGTGTCACCGCCGCTTTTAAGCTTACTGACCGCGCTTGGCGGGCTGTACAGCTACTACATTGCAGGAACTGTGTTCTTCTTTTTCTGGCAGCTCAGTCGCTGGATGCCAAACCGTCCGCGTGTCAAACGACGAACCGGCTGGCTTGAAAGTATTTGCGCGGTCATCATCATTACGTTTGTGCAAGGAGTCGTCGCTAATATTGCTGACAGTTTGATCACCAAACTGCATGTCAAAACGGTCACCGACACGGCCGAAAGTAGCGTCACCTTCCACGGCACCGCCTGGCACAAGTTCATCAGCTACGCCATCAATAATTGGTATGAGATTCCCAGTGAAGACGTGTTCCGACTGAGTCTCTTTTCACTGATTTTTGTCGCATTGTTATGGATCAAACGACCAACGCTACGCTATTGGCTTGCCTTTCTCATCACCGCATTGCTGTTTGGCGCCTGGCATTACAGCTCCTATAGCTACCACATGACAGAGGTGTTGATTGATGTCGGGCTGCCAACGTTGCTGGACGGCTGCCTGTGGTTACGGACACGGAACCTGTGGACGTTTACGGCAAGTCATCTGCTGTATGACTATTCGGGAAATTTGTGATTTATTCTATGAAAAAAGATGAGGTATCTGTGCAACAAACGAACTGGCTACTACACTTATTGTCGTTTGTTTTTGAAAGCAACAAGGTGAGCATTTCAGAAATATAATATCAATATTGCTCATTGAACAAATTATCACATGGTTGTAACCTTAAATTATAAATTAATCGTTTGGAATATCAAGAGTCTGGCGAGTGGCTACACACTTTGACCCAGCGGCAACGTACTTTTTAGCAACGTGCCTCAATGTAGATAGATATTCTCCTAAGTGTGGGCCCGCTTGGTGAGAAAATCACTGAGCGGTTTTTTTATCCAAAAAATTATTTAGGAGCAAACTCAAATGAACAATAAAAATAATGCAACTAGTGAAAATACTAATGATATTAAACAAAAATATCTTTCACTTTTGAATCAACCAAACACATTAACCAGTGAGCAATTAGACTGTCTACGCGATTTACGGCAGGCGTTCAATAATATACTAGTTCAAAGTTCCAATAATGCCACCACATCAAAGCAGGCCGCTCATGTCACACTTCATCCCAGTTACTCGCCAGAGTTAAAAAACGTCGCAATGCGTTATGAAGTTTCGACAAAACTGCTAGGCGAAGCTTTTCTGAACGGTGTTCAATACCCGGCTAACTCTTGGTCTGCTTCATTAGCACGGCAAAACGATGCGCTATCTAAAAATCGTTTGCTTGATCGTGCAGTTAGCGGAGATGAGATGGCTGCTAATTATTTGGTTGTTGGAAACAAATTTAAACAAGATTGCACGACTAGGCAAAACAACCGACTTTAAACTTTTAAAGAACATCTCGGCCCATGATTTTAGCAGAAAGTAGTTAGACAGCGCCTTGAATCCAAGCTTGCGTTGGTCAATACGCAGCGACCTACCCCGTGATCAATTTTGATGGAAACAAGCTTAAACGTCATCGGAAACTCCACGTTGTGTCAAAGAAATTATTTCGTTTTCCAGAATTAGCTCAGTAACAATCCCATCGAAAAAATAGATCATTAAATCAATGTCAAATAACTTTAAATATCAGATTCAATAATCCTAATAAACATTAATCGGTGAATGCTCATGAAAAGTATCCTCAAACAATTGTTTTTATTAATTCTGTCAACTTCGTTTATATTGATTGTTTTTTCAACCAACGCCTATGCGTTTGGAAACGGAACAATCGACTTGCCTGGTCCAAACTTAGGCAAGTATATTTATGAACAACACGAAACATTGACAGTTGATCAGTACAATCACATTGTGAGCATCAACCATCAGCTAGAGCATGCCAAGAATCCTCAAAATCTTTATGTAGTTATAGTGGACCACATTCCGCAGTATTATCAGCCGGATAGCAAGGGAGATGTTGAGCCCCCTGACATTGGACATTATTTTGGATCAAGTTTTCTCGGCCAATTTATTCCCGAATCACAAAATGAGGACTACGCGGAAACCACTAGAGCACAAAGTGCTGAAAACCGAAGTTCTCTACTAATAATTGCCACAAAAGATCATGAAGTTGGTATGGTCAGTTCTGAAATTGGATATAGTTACTTCACGGACTACCGTTTCTGGACTCTACGACTAGGACTAAATTCCAGCCTAAAGGGTTCTGGAGATGGGCAGATAAGTGCTTTGATGACACTTTTTGATCGCGTCTCAGTGAAAGAAAAGTGGATGGCAAATTCTAAATCCAGCGAAGTCAAGGAAAGCCCAACTTGGGATGACATTCAGAACCGTATTATTGATGCCTTCGTAGTTTTACTAATCATTTTACTTGCATTCCGTCTTTGGACTCATCGTGGTGGTCGAAATGGCGGAAACTTCAACACCGATGGCGGAAACGGTTATTGGGACGGTTACTATGACGGTTATTATAATGAGGAACAAAATGATCATCATAACAATTTGTTTTAATCCCTGCCATCATAAATTTTGAATGCTAGTTTAATCAAAAATGAAATAATGGAGAACCCCATGACAGATACAAAGCTCCAATTGTTAATGGAAAAAATACCAATTTCTAGTTCATCCAGCATCCTCAGAAGCGATCTAAATCACCTTATTTTTATTAACAATTTCAAATTAAATGATGTTTTGCAAATGTATCGCTATATCTCTTCAAACAATATACCCATACTAAGCGATGTTCCAAGCTCAGTCATTGAATTCCTTGAACCTGTAATTCACGGAACTTCATGGTCAGAGAACCTTCTTGCATTGATCAATTTGTTGGATAGTGGCCTAACATTAAATGATATGTATTTATTTGATGAAGAACTAGAACACCTCTGTCAGTATACGCAAAATGTTAAGGCAACAATACGTAAAAGCCTGAAATACCTCATAGCTTCCAAAAAGATAATGAAAACAAGTGCTGGTTTGTACTTTCCTATAAGCCACCAACACCAAGTTACAGCAGAAGATGAGTCAGGTTCATCGGATTTTCAAGACTTAGATTCTCTTATCTCATCACCTAATTTCCAAAATGAACTTAATCAAGCAAAAGAAGTAGCGAATTTCGAAAATAATACTGAATATCTCGAACGCTTTCAAGGATCGAGAGACACAAAATCCCTAGAGCTATTAGTTGAAGCAAATGCATCGCTGGTAAAAAAAATTGCCTTTCAATACCACAACTTTGCAAAAGTTGGATATTCCCTCGACGATATGGTCGTAGAAGGAGAAATAGGTTTACTTAAGGCAATTGAGAAATTTGATCTTTCGTTAGGCAATCAGTTTTCGACCTACGCAACCTATTGGATTCGTCAAGCAATATTGCGTGGATTGGCGAATCAATCAACCACGGTCAGACTGCCTGTCCATCTACGTAACACCATTCAGTCCATGCACAAAACGGCCAAGTTACTAACTGATGAGCTTTCAAGGTCCCCCAGCATAAGGGAATTGGCCGTAAAGATGAACGTAAGTACTAAAACTATCATTCAACTTCAAACCATTGAAAACCAGTTTAACAGCAATTTACCCAGCCTTGATAAACCAGTCCAGGGCGAGCAAGAAACAACGTTACTCAACCTGCTACCGGATCAAGATTATTCTGTCTATGACGACATTGAAAACGCAGATCTAACCGCGCAACTAGATAGGCTGCTTGCAACACTCACTTCTCGGGAATCTGAAATCATTATACAAAGATTTGGCCTCCGGAATAATGAAGCTATGACTTTAGAAGAACTCGGAAAAAAGTACGGCCTCACACGAGAAAGAATTCGTCAAATTGAAGCCAAGGCTTTAAAAAAAATGAAACGATCCAGTAGTGAAAAGTATATTGACGATTGGAAATAAAAAAGTGGAGAATATAAAATGAAAAACATCGACGAACGAATAAAGGGAATAATGAGTGAAAATGATATTCAAAAGCCTCTAGTTATTACGATTGGCTTCTCACAATCTGAACTGGACAAAAATAAAATGCTACTCCAGCCTATAGATTCTAAGTTAGATTTACTTAACCTAGTAGAGACTGTACATCGCACCTCTAAAGAATTTATACAAAGGCAAAGTGATAACGTACCTTATTTCACCGTTCGACCAGAAGAATTTAGCTTATTAGGTGACTCGATAAAACAATTCTATTCAGATCGAATTATAGTCCTCCGTAATAATCTTTATGATAAGAGTTTTCCTTACCAAAATACTCTTTCTGATGTCGATAAAGACTACAAGATATTATACCTAGATGAAGATGTTGAACCTGACAATAGTTTTAAAAACAGAATTGATTGCTTCAATAGTTTCTATGGAGGCCTAGATTACTCAGAGGACACTCATAATTATTTTGTGACCTATAGAGAAGACAAGTGGGATGATTTAGAAAGCTTTGATTATTATTCTCAATTACCAGAAATCAATATTAAAATTGAAGATGAACCTCAACAATCTCATACTATTTCACTTGACGATGTTGAAACAAATTTCTTGGATTTTCAATCACAAAAGAATTTTAAAATGCCTTTTAACTTCATCATTGAAACCAATGTGGATAATCGCTTGCCACATCACTACGCTGAACGAATCGCTATTATTAAACAGCTTCATCCTGAATTTGTGTTTTCGTTTTCAACTTCTTCAATTAAAAAACAACATATACGAAACTTAAATAAATATCGAAACATTTTGCAAAAAACCTGGCAATATGACGATTTTCGAGAATTAACAATGTATTCGAATATTGAAAAGAAAGACAAAAAAACAATTTCAATCTCCCAAGCACAAATCATCGATGATATTGTGCAGCAGGCTGAAAACGCAAAAGACGGAAAAGAGTATAGAGACATTTATATTACTGCGCCGACGGGGTCAGGAAAATCAGTCATGTTTCAGATTCCTGCCCTATATCTAGCTGACGAATTTAAAAACGATAAGCCCCTAGTAATTATAATCTCACCTTTAATTGGTCTAATGAATGACCAAGTCACTAGCATGAAACATAAAAACGTTTCTAATGCGGAAACAATAAACGGAAACACACCTCCTTACGAAAAACAAGCAATCCTTGAAAATGTTCAAACTGGCAAAACAGACATGCTTTATTTGTCCCCCGAAACACTGCAAGCGCGTTCCGATATTAAAATGTTAATTGGAACACGAAAAGTGGGAATGGTAATTGTTGATGAAGCCCATATTGTAACTACTTGGGGGAAATCATTTAGAGCTGATTACTGGTATTTAGGAATTTATTTACAGAAGTTACGAAAAATCTATCAATTTCCTATTGTGACATTTACGGCTACGGCAATTTATGGTGGTCCAGAAGACATGTATGCAGATACTAGAAATAGTTTAAATCTCGTGCGTCCCATATCATATTTTGGCCTAGTTCGTCGTAATGACATTTCTATGAATATTAAAACAAGCAAAAACGTACAAAATAATGAATATAAAGCAACAAAACAGTTACTGGCAAAGAAAAATTTGGAACGATCCGCACGCCTTCACCAAAAAACTTTGATGTATTTTCCCACCGTCAAAGGTCTTACAAGCTTTTATCATTACTTGAAAGAAAATTCTCAAAGTGTTTTTGAATTAACCGGGAGATATTTTGGCCCATTAGATAAAGCCGAAAAAGATGCAGTGCTTAATGATTTCAAGTCAGGAGAAATTCAGTTTGTTCTCGCTACAAAGGCATTCGGAATGGGTATAGATATTCCAGACATCACTAACGTTTATCATTACAATCCAACTGGTAATGTCGTCGACTATATCCAAGAAATCGGTCGAGTTGCCAGAAACCATAAATTAGTCCCACAAGGCAATGCCTATCTTGATTTTCTTCCAAACGATTTTAACGAAGTTAGGCAACTTCAGGGAATGAGTGCAATTAAAAAAGATCAGATTCAATCTGTGATGCAAAAGATTGTTTCATTGTATGAATCAAAGGGAAACAATCGTAATTTGGTAGTTAGTGCAGACGATTTTAAATATATATTTGCTGATAATATAAACGACGACTCTAACAACCTAGACAATAAAGTTAAGACAGTGTTATTAATGATTGAGAAAGATTTTTCCTCAAGTAGGAAATTAGGCTACTCTCCATTCGTTGCCAGACCCCGAAGTGTTTTTGGAAAAGAATTAATACTCGTCTCTAAAAAGACTGAAGAGACTCTTATGCACTCATCACTGAAAAACTATTTCGAATTTTATAGCACAATAGATTCAAATAATTATTCGTCTGTTCTTTCGGTTAATCTTTCACAAATTTGGGAAAAATATTATAAAAAGGATTCTTTTCCACAATTCAAATACAAAATAAATCAAGCCGATGAAGTGGCTAAAATGCAGCACGCAAATATTTTTAAATTATTCAATTTTGCCAGTGGTGTGCAATATGACTTTGATGAAAGTAATAATGCAACAATCCTTTCAAAATACAAATCTATCATGAATGAATACCAAGATTTCATCGATATTTACCAGCGGTCTGAGCGACAATTCGACGAAGACGAATTAGCTACTTTTTTGAAGCCAAGATTACAAATTCAAGATACATTTGTTGCTAAAACTCTTGCTCAAGCTTTAGTTAATGCAACTTTTGAATACCAAAAGCTAAAAAACTTTGCGAATTCAGGCACTATTCTGCGTGAAAGAAACTCAAACAAAGGAAGTAAGTTTACAGTCCGCCAGTCCGCAGATACCTTTGCGAATTTTGTAAATCAAGTTGCTAGTCGATTATATAATCCTACACAAAACTTTTCTCTTCAAACTACTAAAATGAGTCTTTTTCATTTTAAAAGTAACAAGCCATCTGATTTTGATGATGAAAAAATCGTCTTAGGACTCGGGCAAGCGTTTGGGCTAACCAATTTTATTACATTGGGAGGGTATAATCCTCAAATTTATATTCGTATCAATTCAATTTCGCCTCTCGAACAAGCAATTTCAAAAAGAAATCGTTATCGAAATTATATTCTTGAGGACGTTCGTAAGAGACACGAAATTGGTGTTGAAATGCAAAAATATTTATTCAATCATAAAATTGACACAACGAAAATCACCAGTACCTCTGAGTACGTCAAACAATACACCAATTGGTTTTGGGATAGAATTGAAGACTACTTTATGGGGGAACTACCCACAGAGGTGCAGAGTGCATTGGCTAAAAAATGATGTGGCTTAAAGATTGAAGTAAAAAGGGGGCAACACCGGATTTTTGTCATACCTCTACTAAGTAGTCAGTCGAAATATAAATTACATTGTCTGACTTGACGGAAACGAAAAGGATAAAAATAGTGCGGATCATCTGCCATGATTTCAGACAGATGATCCGCACTATTTGGATATGTGCTGTTACTTACTACTCATTACCTTGTTTCCACTTCGCATCTTTACATCAATGTAGTTAAATACCGCATGATTTTATCCGTATCCTGATTTTCCAATTCCTGAATAATATGCAAATAAGTCTTCTGTGTAGTATTCATATTTGAATGCCCCAAACGTCGCGCCACCGACCCAATAGAAACTCCCGCATAAAGCAATAGTGATGCATGAGTATGCCGTAATCCATGAACACTAATAACTGGTACACCAGCCTTTTTACAAAGTCGTTCAAGATTTTTATTTGCTGTTTCATTATAGGCATGGTGCCCATCAGCCAAGAAAATAGGTTCATCCTTGGGTTTTCCTTTTACCAGTTGTGCAAACTGCATTGCAACTTGCCAATCAAGGGGTACACGTCTAATTGACGCCTGATTTTTTGTTGGAGCAAACGAACCATTTTCACTTTTATAATCCCATGTTTTAGTGACATTAAGCGATAAACGCCTGAAATCAAAATCATTCGGCGTAAGGCCCAGTGCTTCGGAAAACCGTAAACCAGTTTTGGCAATTAACAAGAAAAAGTAATCCCAGCTAACCTCTTTACCGAATTCAAGTTGAGCTAATAACTTGGTTAATTCCTGCTGATTGAGGAATTTCGGCTTGTGATTTCGACTAACAGTTCCTTTAATAACAACTTTATAGGTTGGATCCCTTTGAATATAGCCGTCCTCAACAGCGTCTCGAATAGCGGATTTAATCTGATGGTGAAAATCTAAACACGTTTGTCGTTCATGTGTTTCGGCAAACGTATTAAGTAGTTCTTGATAATTTCGACGATTTAATTCTGATAATTTTAAATTTGGAACAAGTGAACGAATGTGCTTCAAAGTCATTTCATACTTTTGATACGTAATTGGACGAACAGCATCCTTCTTGTACAATTCCATCCAGTCCTTGAAGTATGTGCTAAGTTTTAACGACGTTGATTTCAACATATTATCCCCTCCAAAAATAAAGTGACGTACCCGAAATTGGGTACGCCACTATTTTGACAAGGTATTGCCGATTAAACAAACATATTCTGTAATAATGTCTTTTTTACTTTCTTGAGAAGATCAACTTTACGCTGGTTTACAGCTATCAGATTATCAAATGATCTAAGCATATTAACAATTTTCTTTTGTTCGGAAACCTTAGGCTTAAAGAATACAAACTTTCCAAGTGTCGCTGCTGATATACCAAAGACTTTAAGCCCTGTCCCAGATCTGTACGCAAAATGTCGAAAACTTTTTGTATTTAAGTAAAAGTACATAAAAGGACTAAAAACTGTCGCACTTCTCAGTGCAATTGTATGAAGCCCAGCAACTATATTTCTTTGGTCTGTGTCAATCACTACAGGCTTAGCCAATTCTAAATAGTCTTCCGAAGCGTCTGCAACGACTAAATCATTCTTTTTTAAAAGAACATAGTCGCCATTATGAATATGAGGGAGGGGAGTGTCGTTTTCTACAAATCCTGGAAGTCCTGTATGAATATCACCGTAGTGAATATACTCCGTTTGAGATTCCGGCACTTCGTGTATACGTGGCAAAGAATATGATTTGATCTTTTTGAATTCTGGAAAGAGAGTACGCTTCTGCCAAGCGTCTGTATATCCGGCAAATCTCCACGTCTGATCAAAAATATTTTGAAGCAGCGATTTTTTTGCTATTTTTAGCAAATCAACTTTACGCTGGTTTACAGTAATAAATGATTGAATGTTTTTAACCAAGGAACCTATAGCTATTTGTTCATCAAAACTGAGAGGAATAGTTAACGTAAGGTTTTCTAACTCTCTTTTAGAAATATGCGGTTGTGCAGACCCTACATGGTTTCTTTTCATGAATGTGGCAATTACCTGACTGTGCAACTGAGCATTCAAATATTCATTAGAAAATAAACTTAGATGTATTGGGCGCAATATCAACATTGCCGAATTAATTCTAACTGATTTGTACTGATTAAATTGTTTGCTAGAATAATAGGCTACGTGTCCAAGGGTTCCACGGGAAGTTAAAACAAAGTCATGATCCTGTAATTTGCCACTTCTTAAACGAGCATTTTTAGCATCTGAAATGAACTTTTCCTGATCGAAGTTAAAACCATTTTTTTTTACATTTCCAGTATCTAAAAATAAATTGGAACCTTCATCAAAGAAATCTGAGTCATGAGGATACTCTTTTCCACGATCACCATCAATAACTGAAAAAACATTTTTGAACTTACGCTTCTGCCAATCGTCTGTGAATCCTTCAAACCGAAAACGCGGTGTCTGATTTTCTGCCATTATTAGACACCCCCTTACTTCAAGGCTTCGATGAGAGCCGCTAAATCCTTCGCTGCGGCATCATCTTTGCCAACAAGTTTTTCTAAGTCTGCTACCACCTGCGCCTGTAAATCATTGCTTTCTTTCTCAGCAGCCAAGTAATCGTCTTTTAAAGCCACCACATCAACAGGTGGTTCTTCTTCAAACGTATCTACATATCTAGGAATATTTAAATTATATTCGTTGTCTTCAACTTCCTTCAAAGTGGCAACGTGCGCGTACTTTTCAACATCTTTGCGATCAAAATAAGTCTTGGCGATTTTATTGATATCTTCGGCTCTAAGTCGATTTTGATTCTTATCCTTTTCAAAATCACTCGAAGCGTCAATAAACATAATATCCCGGCTTGCTTTATTCTTTTTAAAGACCAGAACCGTTGTCGGAATGCTGGTTCCATAAAACAGGTTGGCAGGAAGGCCAATAACACCATCCAGGTAATTCTTTTTAATGAGCGCCTCACGAATTTTTCCTTCTGCTGCGCCTCGGAACAAAACGCCATGCGGTAGTACGATAGCCATTGTTCCTTGTTCGTTTAAATGATAGAGGCTGTGTAGCACAAATGCATAGTCCGCCTTCGAAGAAGGCGCTAGTTTACCATAATCACTGAAGCGAGGATCTTTTAACTTTCGCTCATTGTTATCCCAGTCAGCCGAATATGGTGGATTTGCTACCACGGCATCAAACATACGTGGGTGATCAATACCTTGCGAATCCGGACCATCAGGCCAATCAACTTCCAACGTGTCGGCATTATTCAATGACATATTCGAGTATTCGACACCTCGCATCATCAAATTCATTCGTGCAAGGTTATACGTCGTGGTACTTAGCTCCTGACCATAGAAGCTAACTGCTCCTTCACGTTTCCCACCTGGGAGTTCTTGTTGAACTGTTAACAGAAGTGATCCTGAACCCATGGTCGGATCATAGACAGAAAATTGTTCATTATCCGGAACTTCAACCCCGTGAGTAACCAGTTTTGCTAAAACCTGAGAAACTTCATGTGGCGTGTAAAACTCGCCACCTTTTTTACCTGCATTGGCGGCAAACTGGCCAATTAAGTATTCGTAAATATCACCTAAAATGTCATGACCACTTTCGTCGGTATAGCTGATTTCGTTAACCAGAGTAACGACTTTGTTCAAAGATTTGGCACGTGAAGTCGTGGTATTACCGAGTCTTGAATCACCCAGATTAACGTCATCAAATACACCACGAAAATCACTGGCGGCATCGCGATTTAATTCAGAATTGCTATTAAAATCATCGAAAATTGTTTGATAATCACTTGGTGCTACTTCGCCGTTCATGACCTTGCCGACTAGCGTTGCCCAAGTATCCTCAGGTTTAATTGCATAACCGAGACGCTGAGAAATATCTTCAAGGTAGTCAGCAACACCATCTACCTCTGTAGCCTTAAGATAAGCATCATTAATCGTTTCACCGTTAGCCTCATCAATATCAAAAATTTCAGAGTCTTGTAAGTATTTTTCTTGGTTTTCAGATAAGAATCGATAGAACATAAACGCTAAAATATAGTTTTTATATTCGCTGGCGTCCATACTACCCCGTAATTCATTAGCCATAGCCCATAATTTTGATTCTATTTGTTGTATCGTTTGTACGTCTTCTGACATTTTCTAAACCTCATTTAACTGATCTGCAAGTGTTTTAATAGCTTCTCGTAATTGATTCCTGTATTTGATCTTGCTCAGTGACGCAACTTCACTATCCGCCAATGTTTTATAGTGTTCACTACCATCTCTCAGTAACGTTGACAATTGACCAGACCGATCAAGATCATCGGCACCCTCTGCATGAGTTAGCAACCATGAGCTCATTTCGGAACCTTTAATATCGTCCACAATTCCCCACTTGACCCTAAAATCTTGTAGTTGGTGATCGATTGACCGCTGATGAGCACGATCGATCAGTGCTGAACTTTCATCAGGTGAAACAGGATAATTATCGGCAATAAGGTCTCCACTAATGGCTTGCTCAATGAAAGTCGTAATTTTCTTAGCCATGACTCTGTCGTCCATTGATTTAGCAAAATCCAAAATTTGATTTTTTGTCGACAGCACTTTAACGTGCTCTTCTTCGTTGACCTGGTTCATCAAATCAGATACTAATTCATCGAGGTAATCATAATTGACCTCAACATCTTTAATGTGTTCCATTCTTAAATCAAGCTCCAGTTGACTAACGTGTCGAATTTTGGCAATCTTTTCTTTCAGTTCATTTGCCAGCGCATGTGTTAATGTTTTCTCTTCATCAGGTGACATTCCAACAGCTTTCACTAGTTCTTCCGGTTCGTCGTAATCAAATCCTTCACCATCAGACTGTGGATCATACTGCTTCAATTTAGCGATACCTGCGTTATATTCTCGCATCAATTTATACGTTTCTTCTTGCTTTGCTTCGCTGGGAGAAATTTGAACAAAATCATCAGTTAAGTCACGTAACTTTGACACAGTCTTTTTCACATCTGTCAGTTGATCTTCAAATGGTTTTGCTAAAACACCGTCGCCCGTATTTCTATCTCGCTGCTCATCCTCAGATAATCTTGCTGAGTCTTTATTAGCATATATGGCTAAGGCCTTGTTCATTAGCGCTTCGTTTTGTACAGGCCACCTATAATTAACAATGCGTCCAAACGGTTTCGTTTCACGATTTTCAATTCGATTTGTTCGTGAATATGCCTGAATTAAACCTGCATCATGCAAAGTTCTATCTACATACAGCGTATTCATCTGTGGTGCATCAAATCCGGTTAAAAGCTGGTCAACGACAATCACGATATCCAAAAACTGACCATCATCTGCGGTCCGGTTTAATCTACTAGTTACATCTGCTGTATATCCAGTGACGTCGTCCAATCCAAAGGATTTGTCAAAAGTATCATTATAGTCATTAATTGCTTCAATTAGATCGTCATTTGTCGCAATCATAGTATCGGAATTACTTGTGTTGGCACTAAACGTGATTCCAACTTTCAATGTTGGCTGGCCTTCGATTGCCCGGAGAGAGTTAACGCGTTTGAATTCTCTATAATACTTCATGGCCATTGGTGTGCTGGCCTTTCCACCGCCGACGTGAGTTGTAAACAAGGCATTGTACATACCATCATTTGAACGATTTCGCCAGTTTTTAAAAATATCTTCTACGACCAACTTAATATGCTGATCGTTATTGTCATAAAAACTAGGTTCTATGCTGTCGTCAATATCTTCAGGCGTTAAGTGAGCAATCTTAGTTTTAATCTGAGCTTCTGTCCACTCGGGATAGCGTTCACTGTAGAAAGCTGGTAAATACTCATTTTCCATTTGTTCCTGAGAGATCGTTGTTTGAAAATCGACTTTAAATCCTAATACGTTGCCATCCGCAATAGCTTCACGAATTGTATAGGTATGCAGTGGCTGCCCAAAAATATCTTCTGTACGTAGCCCCTTTGTCGTATCGTCGAACATTGGCGTTCCAGTATAGCCGACCCACGCAGCACGCTTAAACTTATTTTGAATCTTATGAAAATTGTCACCTGCTGTGGAACGGTGTGCTTCATCAACAATGAATACAATGTTCTTATCAGGTGCTTGATACCGTTCATTCTTTGCCAAAATTCCCAGTTTCTGAACACTCGTGACAATGATGCCATTAGCGTCACTCTTCAATTGCCGGCGCAATGCGCCTACGTTAGCTGTATCGCTGACAACGCCATTAATCTCTGAATTGCCAGTCTCGTTTTCTGGGTCATATGCGCGATAATTGTCTGCCGTTTGCGACGTTAATGCGATTCGGTCAACCACAAACACAACCTTATCAACATTAGGCAGCTTACTGGCCAACCACGCGGCCTTAAAGGAGCTTATCGTTTTCCCAGAACCAGTTGTGTGCCATACATAACCAATCTTATTGTTCTCGTTATTTTTACCGGCATAACTAAAATCATGCTTCTTAATCTCTTCAATGACACGACGCGTGGCGTACACCTGATATGGGCGCATAACCTTTAACATCTGCTTGTTTTTAGTGCCATCTAAAATCATATAATTTGTAGCCATTTGATGCGCCATTGGAATTGACAGCATGCTGTTGGCAAATGTTTTCCAATCCCGTACAGGCTTATTCGTATCCTTGTCCTGCCATTTGAATGCAAAGTTCTTGTTGAACATGCCGGCAGTCGTATTCGCCATATACCGAACGTCATTTGGTGTAATGGCTACCAAAATTTGCAAAGTTGAATAAATATCCCGGTATTGTTGTTCGTCAATATACTGATTCATCTGATTTAAAGCTTCATTTACGTCATTTGTGTCCGATTTCTCTTCTATTTGAATAATCGGCAAACCATTGATCAAAAGTGTCACATCGAAGCGGCGGCGCGGACGACCAGCCTGAACTGGATCACGTTCAATTTGATTAACAATCTGGTAAACCGTGTTACCAGCGCCTACTTGCTTCTGATCAAATACAATTAAATACACATGACGACCAGAGTCGGTATCAATTTCAATCTCAGATTTCCCGTTTAACCCGTATAAAAATTGGCCCGCCTGATATGGCGTGTGTATATTATTTATGATCTTTTTGACTTGATTAAACTCAGTGTCCGATAGAGGGCCATCTAACCGCTCCTGGTTGTTCTGCTGCAGGATGCGGCGAAAGTTTTCCCACAATTCATCGGTTGTCTTTATAGAAGGTTCATACTTCCACTGTTTTACCCCACCGATTCGTTGCAAATACTCTACTAATTCATTTTCAAAGTGAAGCTCTCCGGCCATGCTATTACTCCGTTTCTAGGTGTTTACACTATTACCAAACACCTTAATTATGCACTATGATGAATACTTCTCAAACGTTTTTTTGAATATTTGCAACATTGCAATTCTGAATACTTGGCAGAAGCGTAGTCTGAGTGAAATTGCTTCAATCATAATGGGTCAATCTCCTTCAAGCAAGAATTATACGACTGATACAAACGACTCGATATTAGTTCAAGGTAATGCTGATCTGCATCTAGGCCAAATTGTTCCCAGAGTGTGGACCAAACAGATAACTAAAATGGCTCGATCAAATGCTCTCATCTTGACAGTTCGTGCACCGGTGGGACAAGTAGCCATTACAAATTCTTGCGTTGTTTTAGGCCGTGGAGTCGCAGGCATAACCGGTCCTGCAATATTGTATTATGTTTTCCAATACTTAAACACTTCTCATTATTGGGAAAGAGTTAGTAGTGGTTCCACCTTTGATGCTATAAATTCGAATGACTTAGAAAACATTCCTGTAACTTTGCCAAATTCAGTGGAACAAGACAAAATTTTTATTGCTTTAAAAAAGATAGACAATCTGATAGCTGTAAACCAGCGTAATTTACAGTATGTAAAATTATGCAAAATTCAATTCAAAGATCATCAAATTTTGCCAACAGAACGATGCTTTTCAACTTAAAAATCCTGATTACATGGCAGAAGCGTAGGTTGGGCGATGCTCTCAACTATGAGCAGCCGACAAAATACCTCGTTAAGAATACTGACTACAACAAAAGTTTCAAAACTCCAGTTTTAACGGCTGGCAAGACATTTATCTTAGGCTACACGAATGAGGTTAATGGAATTAGGAAGGCGAGCAAAGACAATCCAGTTATAATATTCGACGATTTTACGACTGGCTCACATTTTGTAACCTTTTCGTTTAAGGTAAAGAGCTCAGCTATAAAGATTTTAAATAAAACCATTTCAACTGATAGTATTTATTTTCTGTACTTTGTTTTGCAAAACATAAAGTTTATTCCTACTAGTCATGAAAGACATTGGATATCTATCTTTTCAGAATTTGATGTTGATTTGCCTCAAAATTCAGAACAAAGAGACATTGGCAGATTATTTCAAAAACTAGATAAACTCATTACTGTAAACCAGCATCGGTGGCAATAAATTATGTATAATATTTCACTTTTAGATTAAAATTTGCTCAAAAAAGTCAGACCTTGCTTTTTTTAACACAACTAGGTCTGACTCCATTTTCAATTCAGTTTGTAAAACGATATATTGAACAATATCAACAAGTTTGACTTTAAATTTTTTTGTAAATTCTAATGCCTTTTCTACTCTTATCCTCTTGATACTGAAAGACACCTATAAATTTGGGCCCATCCTCAAATCGTCCCCAAACTAGCCTTTTTTCCCCAACATCGATTTTTAACTCTGATCCTGACTTTAATAAAACATCTTCATTAGTCTCTCGAATCTCCTGAGCACTTTCATCCCATTCATTAAGCCACTGTCCATGTAGTTTATTATCCAACCAAGGCATCCAAATTTTGTACGTTGAGTTTGGTAATGATGCATAGACCTGTCCAATTGGATTTTTTAACCTAATGCTAAAAACTTGAGCGATTTTTTCAAATTCTGTCATTGATGTAACTCCTCATATTATTTTTCACTTTACCCTACTCAAAATAAAAAGAACCCAGCTCAAATGTTTCAATTCTGTTCAAAAATAATTGATACTTTTCCACCAAGTCCACAATATCCTCTATATCTAGCAACGTTATTGGCGTGCTTTTTGAGGGATCTTTGGCTTCCCTTTGTGCCGAATCTGAAAAGTAGTTGGTCGCAATTAAAATACCATACTCCGTACCATTTTGAATTGCCCCACGAAAATCACGAACTGCGTTATCACCTACTTGATGATTGTACCGTTTCGATTGAATGGCTACCCGAATTGTTCGAAAGCCATCAGTTTTAAAGTAAGCATAGCCGTCTATCCCGCCGTCTCGCGATTTTTGAATTCCTAGACTATCATCTATTTCTGCACCCATCTCTTTAATTAAGCGACGGCTGAATTTTTCAAATTGATATGGATTCATAACCCCTAACTGAGCTTTTAGTTGATCTTTCCAAGTTTCAGTTTCATCAGGAAGCTCTGAAGCAGAATCTTCGCTTTCTTTTGATTCTTTCTTTTCAACCTCTTGAATTGAGTCTTTATTCTTCTTTTTCTCTGCCTGAATTTCATCCAACAGCGGCTGTGAAATTTTTCGAACTTTCTCCCCACTGAGCTTGCTGACATCTGCCTTCAATCCTTTGTCCGTCAAAACGTAAGGTTTCATTCGTTCATCAATCAGGTAGCCTGCCAGTGCTAAATGCCTCGCCGCCCATGATATTGTAAAAGTAAACGGAATATAGGTGCCGCCCCTTTTAGGGGCGGGCTTTGCATACCATAGAACATCGTCGGTAATTCTCTTGTCAAACTTAGGCAGCTGATTACGTGCTTCTTTTTTATTCAACTTCCCACCAGCATCCTGAAGGGCAGCAACTAATGCCTTCATGACAATATTTTCTCTCGCTACACTGTCTGTATAGCCCGGAACTTTAAAATCACTCTTCATTACATGTTCACCTTTTCCATTTTTCTACTAATTCATTCTATCTTTTGTCGCTCTATATTGAAACAAAGTTATAAGCGTTCACAACAATTAGAGACTAATGGATAACCCGCTGATATCACTTGATTATTTAATGATTCACCATTTACTTGAAACATCTTAATCTCCAAATTTGACCAAAATCATAGGGTAAAATAAAATTTGTGATCTTTTATTGAAGTAAATGGACATCTATACTTTCTCGATCATTTTTTAAAATTAATATGGTATATCAAATGCAAAAAACAGGGAAATTTTACGACTGCTAGTAAAATCTTCCTGTTTGGCTTTTAGTACTCTGTTATTTTAAGGTTTGTTTAATCAATCGCGCCACATTCTCCGCAGTATTCGTCAAATTTTCCTTCGCATGGGCAACCGCGGTCGGTAAATCCTCAACCCCAGGCAGTATCCCCATCACAACGTCAATCCCGAGGTCATACAGCTGATCAATGCCCTTCCCAACATTACCGGCTAAAGCGATAACCGTCACATGGTCGCTCACGCTATGAGCAGCTTGTGCCGTACCCATCGGCGTCTTCCCATACTGGGTCTGGAAATCGATGCCGCCTTCACCAGTGAAGACGAAGTCAGCGTCTTTAGCACGTTCTTTCAACTTAGTCATTTGAACGACAATCTCAACGCCCTTTTCCATCTTGGCGTTGGTAAAGGCGAGCAGTCCAGCGCCCAAACCGCCAGCAGCTCCGGCACCAGGGTAATCGGCCAAGTCGACACCAAGCGTCACCTTCAATACATTAGCGTAATGCGCTAAATTTGCATCCAACTGTTTTACCATCTCAGGTGTGGCACCTTTCTGAGGACCAAACACAGCGGCGGAACCAGTTTTACCAACCAGCGGATTCGTAACGTCAGAAGCAATTCGAATATGGGCGTTCTTAAGCAGTGGATTCATGCCACTGACATCAATAGTCGCCAAGTCAGCTAATCCACCGCCGCCACGCTTAACTGGCTCCCCAGAGGCATCTAAGAACTTGGCACCTAACGCCTCGGCCATCCCCGCACCGCCATCTGTGGTCGCACTGCCACCAATACCGATGATAATTTCAGTAGCGCCACGTTGCAACGCATCCGCAATCAGCTGACCGGTGCCGTAAGTCGTGGTAATCAGTGGGTTCTTTGTTTCGTCGTTAACAAACTGAATACCGCTGGCGGCTGCCATTTCAATCACAGCTGTTTGGCCATCGCCCAAGATGCCATACTCAGCAGGAACGGTCTCTTGCAGTGGATTCAGAACGTCAATCGTCCTGAACGTGCCATGCGTTGCATCGACCAGCGATTGGACAGTGCCCTCGCCGCCATCGGCCATGGGCACGTTTTCGTAGTCGGCATCTGGGAAAATCCGTTTGATACCGGTCTCGATTGCATCTGCTGCTTCCTTGGCAGTGAGGCTTCCTTTAAATGAGTCTGGTGCAATCACAAATTTCATTTTGTTGTCCTCCTAGAGTAAGAACCCATACATAAGCGTGCCGACAATGGTCATCGTCAGACCAACGGCTGTTTCATACGGAACAGACTTCATCCGCGCCTTCAGATCCATATTCATCGCGTTGGCGGTGACGTGGAAGTAGTTTCCTTGTGGCAGGTGGTCAATCACCGTTGCACCGGTATGAACCATCACAGCGGCTGCCAGTGGCACGGTTCCGAAGGCCAGAATGGCTTTGCCAAACGAACCGGTCGCGAGAATGACACCGGTTGAGGTCGAAGCTGTTGCAGCAGCCATCAGAATTCCGGCGATTGGTGCCAAGAACGTGCCAGAGATACCAGAAATCTTGATCAAATGAACGATAACGGCTGGCAAAGTTGAGGCGGTAATCAGACCCCCAATAGCACCGGCACCAATCAAGATAAGCACAACATCAGTCATTCGATCCATACCTGACTTAGTGTAGGCAAGAATCTGTCGACCTTGATGCATGGCAAACATCCCCAGCACTCCAGCCAACGGTAGAATGTACATCGCGTCAACCTGGAACTTCTGCAGGACAGCGATGTGCAAAATGCTGCCGATTGGATTAATCAGCAACAAGATAACCGCCACAAGTGGCGCAACGATGGCAGACCGAAACGATGGCAAATTATCTGGATCAGGCGTCGCACCCGTGTCTTGATTTGCTTCAACATCCGCCATGCTGGCAATGTCGCCATGATTCTTCAAAACGGTCGCCAGCAAAACGGCCATTGCAAGACCAAACAACGCTGGCACAAAGTCCGCTACCATCACAGAACTCAGTTGCAAATGGAAGCCACGCGCAGCCGCAATCGTGTTCGGATTGGGCGAAATGATGTTACCAGCTTTACCGCCGCCAGACAGGGCAACCAGTAGCGCCAGTTTGGAAATCTTCATGCGGCTACCAACTTCAAGCGCAATCGGTGCGACAATCAACACAGCAACTGGGATAAAGACACCAACCGCTGTGATAATCATCGTTGATAAGGCGAGCGAGAATATCGCCAGCCCCTCACCAAGTTTGTTCACAATCGTCTTGGCAATCGTGTTAGCGGCGCCAGATTCCATCATGACACCAGCCAGCACACCAGCAGCCAACACGCGCACCACCGTCCCCATCACACTTTGGGTTCCGGCGACCACAATATTCACCGTTTGAACCAAGTTGGCACCTCCGATAATGGCGCCGACAATCGTCCCCAATAATAACGAGTACACTGGGTTGAGTTTACGTAAAATCAAAATAATGGCTAAAGCTAACCCAACCAGCGCACCGATCCAACTCACCGTTACGTTTACCACAGTACATCCCTCCAAATAGATTACTAACTTTACGGTATACTTTACGTTAAAGCGGTTACATAAAACAGTATCAAACTGCCAAAAATGTTGTGTGAATTTGGTCACTTTGCATATTCATTCACAATACTTAGATGTCTTAAGATAACTATAGGGAACTAGCGCTAATCAAACGCTGTTAATCGGGGTGATTTAAATGAAGCTTGAGCCAGCTCTTGCACAGTCAATCGTAGATAAGATGATGAAACAGATTCCTTACAATATCAATATGATGGATGAAACCGGCACCATCATCGCTAGTGGTGATAAAAAGCGAATTGGATCACTCCATCGCGGCGCCGTTGAAGCAATTAGCTCGGGCCAGTCATTACCAATGGCCGAATCATATGGCGAACACGGTCAACCTGGCGTCAATTCACCGGTTGTGTTTAATCACCAAATTATTGGCGTCATCGGGATTACTGGCGATCCGGAGAAAGTTACACCATTGGCATCTTTATTGAGCACTGCAACGGAACTGTTGATTTCTCAAGCGCAAACGGACGCCATTCGTCAGGAACACACCTCCCGTCTAAATCGTTTCCTACATCAGTGGATTCAAACGAAAACCATCATTTCTAAAAGTTCATCCTTGTACTTGGAAGCTGAACAATTGGGTATCCATGTTGAACAACCAAGAGTAGCCCTAGCCCTGCACGCCACCCACCTGCCGCAAATTCCCATGGATACTGCGGATTACTTACTTCAGTTGAGTGACAACACCAGCCTCGTTTTAACTGCCTACGACACAACGATTAAACGGTTAACTAGTTTCGCCAAGGACAACCATATTGCCATTGGGATCGGCACCAAAACGAACCTTATTAAAACGACGGTCAATCAGGCCTTACAGGTCATTGATATTCAAACAAAACTAGCCGATCCGAGCCTAATTTCGTTTGAACAGGTTCAGTTTATCAGCGCAATCGCCAATAGTAAATTGATTATCCCCGATACCCTTGAACGACTGCGCAACGCTACCATTGACGGTGATCAGGGAGAGCTTTTCAAAACACTGGATGCATTTATCGATGCTAACGGCAATTTAGTACACGCAGCCACTAACCTGCACATTCATCGCAACACGCTTAGCTACCAGCTGAACAAAATTCACGAAGAAACGGGACTGAATCCACGGAACTTTAAGGATCTTGTGGAACTTTATATTGGCAGTTTGCTGATTAAGCTTAATAGTTAGAAACCTTTTTAGTTAAACTTCCACAAATAGTATTTTTGTTAATTTAGATTCAATTAGAAAAACTTAAGATTCAGTCTACTTACCTCGTGACGTCTCGATAAAAATGGCTTACAATTCTAGAGTTATCATTTCTAAATAAGAAACGGAAAGGCTGAATTCAATGTCTGAATCTACTAATAAACTCTACGGTACTGTACTCATTCGTGCCAAAGAAATTCTCGATTACTTATTGAACTCTGAAACCGCCCCTACGCTTAAGGAAATAAGCGATGGGATTGGCATGACAAAACCAACAACGTTAAAGATTTTAACTACACTGGAAGCACTAAAATTTGTGACACGAGATGAAAACACTAAAGCCTACTTTTTAGATGTATCATTGCTTGCCTATGGTGAAAAGGCATCTGAAGAATTTGATATTCGATCAATTGTGACGCCAACGTTATCTCGCCTTCGCGATAGTACAGGCGAAACGATTAATTTAGGTATCGTCAATGACAATGAAATTGTGCTTCTAGACAAATTTGAAAGTCCACAAAGCATCTTTTTAAAATCTAGAATTGGTGGTCGAATGAATATGTATTCATCTTCGATGGGAAAAGCCATCTTGTCAGCCTATTCAGATACAGAAATGGCTGATTATCTTGATCACACCGATCTAAAAAAAGTCACACCGAACACTATCACAACCTCTGATGCATTAATTGCCGATTTACAGACTACTAAAGGACGTGGCTATTCTGTTGACGATGAAGAAAATGAAGTTGATATCTTTTGCGTCGGTTTTGTTATTACTAAATATCAAAAAATTTATGGTGCCTTCAGTATCACGGCTCCAAAATTTCGCATGGGCTCTGAAAAGCGAAAAAAGATAGTTCAACTCGCTAAGGCAGCTCAAAAAGAAATCATAGATAAAATATAAAATGCACCGAATATGAAAAAGACCAGACCTCCTTCTATTTTGAAGGCGATTTGGTCTTTTTTGTATAGATTCAAAAATCAATTAATTGATTGAACTTTCCGAATTTGTAATCTTACTATCTTTTTTGCTAGAAACGCCCTGTTCATCGACAATCTTGCGACGGTTATAAATCATCAATAACACAGCGCAGATAGCTAAGATACCAGCACCAATACCGGCTAGATTATTCGTGAAGAAATAAGTAATCCATGCCAAGGGACTTGCTGCAAAGTCGATACTTGCAACTGAAGTTGTCCCTACTGGAATCAAATTCTTTTGGACTAGTTTTACAGCCGCAGTAAAAATAGCTGCTAAACTCGTGGCCGAAAGAACACCTACAACTAGTGAAATCAAGCCGGTTAGAAAAGTTCGTAACACATTGCCATGAGTGTAAGGAAGTACAAGTGGAAATAGGTAAATCAAGCCAGACAAGCTGGCTAGGGGCAGAAATTCATTTCCAGGAATAATGATCGACAAGAATAAGATCATTGGCACAAGGAGTAATGACACCACTAAAGTTGTTGGATGTCCAATCACTAACGCAGGCGTCATCCCGATGTTAAATGAACGACCCTTGAAATGTTTAGAAATAAGCTCCTGCGATCGTTTTGAAATTGGACTTAGTCCTTCAATAAACAATGAAGTGATTCGCGGAATCAATACCATAACGGCACTTAGGATAATTCCCAACTGCAAAGTTTTTGCAACTGGATATCGTGCTAGAAATCCCAATAAAATGCCAATAACTACACCTAGGAAAATAGGATCCCCCATGATACCGAACCTTTTTTTCATTTTGTCGGCATCTAAATCAACCTTATTCAATCCGGGAATATGTTCTACAATCCAATCCGTCACAATAGCAAATGGAATGAATGAAACACAAAATGCTTGTGGAATCGAGATACCCTCAAGATCTTTACCATAAAATGATTCGACAGCTTTTTGAGATCGGTCCGCCCCGACCAAGGTAACAATAAATACGGAGATAGCAGCAAAAATTCCCCACCAGAAACTCTTTGTTGCAATGGACACAATCGATCCAATAAATGCAAAGTGCCAATAGTTCCAAAGATCGATATTAAGTGTCTTAGTAGTCTTAGTCAGCAACATTAACACGTTGATGCCCAGTCCCAATGGAATGATAATGGCACCAACTTTTGTACCAAATGCTACTGCAGAAGCCGCTGGCCATCCAATATCCAACGTGTGTAAATGTAGATGATATAACTTGACCATCTGATTAACAGCGGGCCCAAGATTAGTCGCCAATAATTGCGTAATCACGTTTAAGCCAACAAACCCAACACCAACAGATAGTCCGGCCTTGAGTGACTTTCCAAGGCCCATTCCGAGTAGCAACCCAAAAATAAGAAATATGATTGGCATCATAACACTAGCCCCAAGGGACATGATGTAATTAATAACTTGCATTGTAATTAAGTCCTTTCGTTTCTTTAATAAAAGTGCGAAATTTTGGGATTTCTTATAAAGAAATGCTAGTTCTTAAAACGAAATTACAATCATAGTATAGAAGGTCACACGTTCCTTTTGCAAGCCTTTTCAAAAAATATAATACTATTTCGTTGATTCCTTGACTTGCTGTCTAAGTAGCCAATCTACTATGCCTCGCAGAAGTGTATAGTAGATTTCCCGTCTACTTTTAAAATACAGAATTGACTAATTTGCACACCTTATATGCATCTTAAAAGCGCGAGTATACGGCGATCTACGCATTACTATCAGTGATTTCCCACTTGGTTCGAACTATATTTGTAACATTATGCTGACTTAAAAAATGCTGTAAAACGTGAAAAAATACGGTTTGTTAAAAATAACTATTGCAATATTTTCAAAAACGCATTATTGTGATTGTGGGATTTCTAAATAGAAAACACTATTTCTTATAAGGAAATATTAAAATGGAGGATTCTAAACATGACACAATCACAAAATGAAATTGACGAGATCACGGCAGCACTCAATAAATTTAAAATGGATTGGTTTAGCTTAAGCGGAAAAGTAGCACTCATCACAGGCGGAAATACCGGCTTGGGACAGGGTTACGCAGTTGCATTGGCAGAGGCTGGAGCAGACATTTTTATTGCCACCCACGGCACAGATGGATGGGATGCAACTCGTGACCTTATTGAAAAACGCGGTCATAAGGTTGAATTTTTAGATACAGATCTTACACAGCCTGGCATTGCCGACAAAGTTGTTGAAAAAGTCATCAACACATTTGGCCATTTAGATATCTTAATCAATAACGCTGGCATGATTAAGCGAAATCCTATTTTAGAATCCAAGGACAAGGACTGGGACAAGGTCATTTCAATCAATCTTTCTGCCGTTTACCACTTATCTTTAGCCGCTTCGAAGGTTTTTGCTAAACAGAAATCAGGAAAAATTATTAACATTGGCTCCATGCTATCCTTCCAAGGAGGAAAGTTTATTCCTTCGTACACTGCAGCTAAACATGGTGTTGCCGGACTAACTAAGGCTTTTGCCAGCGAAATGGCCGCTTATAATGTTCAAGTTAATGCAATTGCCCCTGGGTATATTAAGACTGCAAACACTGCACCCATTCGTGCCGATGAAAAACGTAACGCAGAGATTCTTGGTCGTATTGCCGCTGGTCATTGGGGCGAACCTTTCGAATTAATGGGGATTGCCGTTTATCTTTCCAGTGACGCTGCAAATTACATCAATGGTGCAGTAATTCCAGTAGATGGTGGTTACTTAGTTCGTTAGAAATAAATATTTCAATCTTTTGCTGGAGTGATTTGATAATGAGTGAATTTCTTACAATTGGAGAGCCAATGGTCGTTTTAGCATCCCAGGATATCAATCAAGAGCTAGCGGACGTTAGTCATTTCAATCGCTTTTTGGCCGGGGCCGAATTAAATGTTGCCACCGGTGTTCGACGTTTAGGACACTCCACCAGTTTTGTTTCGGCAATTGGCAATGACCCTTTTGGTCAATACATCCTTGATGCCATTCGTTTATCAGGAATTGACACAACACACATTAAAATAAATTCTAAACTATGGACTGGATTCTACTTAAAACAGCGCGTTAGCCATGGCGACCCACAAACGTACTATTTCAGAAAAAATTCAGCCGCCGCCAACTATGACAAAGAGAACTTAGCACATGTTGATTTAACTGATACCAGAATCACACATATCAGTGGCATATTTGCAGCTCTATCACCGCAATCATTAGCCGCAACTAAGGAATTAATCGCTAAAGTCGAAAATGAGAACTGTGTCATAACGTTCGATCCCAATCTTCGCCCTTCCCTGTGGCAATCAGAGAACACTATGATAGCTACGACTAATGAATTAGCAAAACATGGAACAGTTGTTATGCCAGGCATCCATGAAGGACAAATACTAATGGGATCAGACGACCCAGTGGACATCGCTAATTTTTACCTAAATCAGAGTTCAATTACGCAAACGGTCGTTGTTAAGCTTGGTCCTGATGGAGCATTCGTCAAAGAAAGAAACAGACCTGCATACACCGTTGCCGGATTTCACGTAAACAGTGTTATTGATACAGTTGGTGCGGGTGATGGCTTTGCAGTGGGCATCATTTCAGCGCTATTAGAGGGCAAAGAAATTAAAGAGGCTGTGAAACGAGCATGTGCAATAGGTGCATTAGCAGTGGAATCGCGTGGAGATAACGATGGGTATCCGACGAGAAATGAATTAAAGAGATTCTATGAAAAGAATAATAGACAAGTGGGAGAAAAAATATGAAGCGTGAAAAACTACTAAAGAAACTGACAGAGGTAGGTGTTGTTTCGGTCGTTCGCGCTGAAACCGCAGAAAAAGCAGTTAAAATTGCAGACGCAGTCATTGCCGGTGGTGTTCGAGGAATAGAACTAACTTACACTGTCCCTCATGCAGATACAGTAATCGGTAAACTAGTTGAAAAGCATGGTGTCGATGCTCTTATTGGTGCTGGAACAGTGCTTGATGCAGCTTCGGCTCGGCTCGCTATTATAGCAGGAGCTCAGTTTATAGTCAGTCCAACATTTGATACTGACGTAGCAAAAATGTGCAACCTATATCAAATTCCGTACGTGCCAGGTATATTCACACCAACCGAAGCGCAAACAGCCTTGCAGTATGGATCAGAGGTTGTCAAACTATTTCCTGGTGCATTAGCCACACCAATGGCAATTTCCGAATTCAAAGGACCGTTTCCGTATCTTAATGTAATGCCTTCTGGAGGTGTTAACACTGATAATTTGAAGGATTGGATTAAAGCGGGGGCTGTTGTTGTTGGGGCGGGTGGAGGCCTTGTTGGCCCAGCAAAAAATGATGACTATGACGCTGTTACTGCAAATGCCGAAGCTTATATGCATGCTTACACTGAAGCAACAAACAACGATAAAAACGCTATAACAGTTTAATACCAGCCATACTCCGTTCTGTTTTATGTGATTTATCTCTTCGCAAAGGTTCTTGGGCTTTCTGCCAAGGCCTTTTTAGTTTGTCAAATTGACACCAGATCCCACATCACCGCATAACTAGTTGCTATGAACCTAACGCAAAAAATAGCATCGATGAATTTAAGAAACAAATCACCGATGCCGTTGAAATGAATTACATCATCTACCCCTTAATGTTATTCATCTGACTATTTATACTTAGACACATTTTCTTTCGTAACCAAGTGAATTGGTGACGTTGTGTGCTTAGGTACTGACTTGCCTTGATAGTGTGCATAGGCAGCCTTGATGGCCAACTGTCCTTCAACTTCTGGTGACTGGGCAATAATACCAGAAATCTTGCCTTGCTTAACAGCAGTTAATCCTTGAGGTTCACCATCAATGGAAACAACAACTAGATCAGGATTGTTAATGGCTTTAACGGCCCCGAGTGCCATTTCATCATTTTGAGCAAACACACCTTGGATAGATGAGTGAGCCTGCAAAATATTTTCCATAACGGAAAGTCCCTTAGCACGGTCAAAATCTGCACTTTGCTTCGTCACAATCTTCAGATTATTCTTGGCAGCGGTATTGAATCCTTTACCACGTTGAATGGCAGCATCCGCACCAGGCGTTCCCTCAAGTTCAGCAACCTGACCGCCCTTTGGCACTTTGCTCATCATGTACTGAGCAGCCATCTTACCGGCTTTAACGTTATCAGAAGCAACCGTCGTCAGTAGTTTCCCACCGTTAGATCCACGATCACAGGCGATAACCGGAATACCAGCGTTGTTTGCATCCTTAACAGCAGGAACAATGGCATCTGAGTCAACAGGGTTAATGATGATAACATCAACCTTCTTCTGAATCAGATCTTCAATGTCGCTGGATTGTTTGGAACTATCATTTTGTGCATCAAACACTTCAGTTTTAGTGCCATTTTGTTTGGCAACACCATTAATCCCGTTACGAACAGAAATGAAGAACGGGTTGCTCAATGTTGAGAGTGATACCCCAACCTTCAGCTTGTCCTTTGATTTCTTGGTAGTGTGCGTTCCACCGAATGTTGGCGGTGTTAATGAGACTGCTTTACACCCGGTTAAAATAATTGAACTCAATGCAAACAACGCAACTAGAACAAGTACATATCGTTTACCCTTTTTCATGAGTACCCCTCCCTAGGCTTTGGCCTGCTTACGATCGAGCAGGACAGCGACCAGGATCACGATCCCTTTAACGATCTGTTGATAGAAACTTGAAATTCCAAGTAAATTCATACCGTTGTTTAGGACCCCGATAATTAAGGCACCAATCAACGTTCCGAACATCTTACCTTTACCACCTGCTAGACTCGTTCCACCTAACACAACGGCGGCAATGGCATCCATTTCGTAGGCCACCCCTGCATCAGGCTGAGCAGATGCCAGACGTGACGTTAGAATCATCCCAGCAACCGCAGAAAGAAAACCTGCCAGAGTGTAGATCCAAATGATCATTTTATTGTTCTTAACACCAGCAACAAAAGCAGCACGAGGGTTACCACCCAAGGCGTAAGTCTTACGACCAAACGTTGTCCGGTGTAACAGAATAAACGCAAGGATGTAGAACAATACCATAATGTAGACAGGGAATGGAATACCGAATAAGTAACCTTGACCAAAGAATTGGAAGCCAAAGTTATTGCTCATCTTGGCACCTGTAATTGGGTTACCTTTAGTAAACACATACGTTGCACCACGGAAAATTGTTTGTGTCGCCAACGTTGCGATAAACGGTGCTGCTTTACCATAAGCAATTAAGACACCGTTCAATGCACCAAAGATACCACCAGTAACCATCCCAATCAGGAAGGCAATAAACGACGGCACGCCCATCAATACTAACTGTGCAGTAAACGCACCACTTAACGCTAGAATCGATCCAACAGATAGGTCAATTCCACCAGTCAGGATAACAAATTCCATCCCAAAGGCAATCAACGCGTTAATGGAGACTTGGCGAAGTAAATTCAATAAGTTCAGTGGATCAAGAAACGAAAAATTCAAAATTGATACAAGCACAATTAGAACAATCAGGGCGACCAGCGGACCAAGTTTCGAATAAAAGTCGCCAAAGCTAAAGTGACGCTTTGTTTCTGTTTGGTTATCCATTAGTTTTCTCCTCCCGTTGCTAATGTCATAACACTCTCTTGGGTCGCGGTAGCAGTTGGCACAACCCCCATTAGCTTTCCTTCATACAGTACGGCAATGTTATCTGAAAAACCGAGTACTTCATCAAGATCACTAGAAACCATGATGATGGCAGTTCCACGATCTGTGAGTTCGTTCATCAAATCATAGATTTCACGTTTAGCACCAACATCGACCCCACGAGTTGGCTCATCCAAAATTAGCACTTGCGATCCGGAACCTACCCACTTAGCCAAAACAACTTTCTGTTGGTTACCACCAGACAAACTGCCTGCTTCATCTTCAGCACTATTTGCTTTGACGGTCAGTCGCTTCATCAGCAAGTTAACGAAATCCCTGTCAGCCTTACGATCAATCATTCCGTGCTTGACGAATCCCTCAATGCTTGGCAGATCGATGTTGTCAGCAATACTGTCGTCCAAAATAAGCCCTTCAGATTTGCGATCTTCAGTTAAAAATCCAATATTATCCTTGATGGCATCACTTGGATTTGAAATCTTGACTTGCTTTCCATTTACCGTGATTGTCCCTGAATCAAGTTTGTCAATTCCAAAAATGGCACGCATGACTTCCGTTCTACCTGCACCCATTAATCCAGAAAAGGCGAGGATTTCCCCAGAACGCACGCTGAAACTAATATCTTTAAAGACACCTTCACGTGTTAACTTGTTGGTTTCTAACATGACTTTGCCAAACTTGGGATGACGGTCAGGATAAAAGTCACCCATATCTCGACCAACCATGTCGTGAACGATTTGTTTAACGTTGGTTTCCTTTGTGTTGTACGTGTTAATCGTTAGTCCGTCACGCATAACAGTCACACGGTCGGAAATCTCAAAAAGCTCTTCCATTCTGTGTGAAATATAAATAATACCCACACCCTGCGCTTTAAGAGACTTAATCACGTCAAACAACTTGCCAATTTCATTTTCTGTCAGGGCAGCCGTAGGTTCATCCATGATAATGATTTTGGCATCTGTCATTAAAGACTTCGCAATTTCAATCATTTGCTGTTGTCCAACAGATAAATTGCCAATTGGCTGATTTAAGTCTAGTTTCACATCAAGCTTGGCTAGTGATTCCTGTGCAATCGCTTTCATTTTTACGTTGTCGATAAAGCCAAACCGCGTCTTAATTTCCTTGTTCAAAAACATGTTGTCTAGAATCGGCATTTCACCAAAATTATTCATTTCTTGATGAATAAAGCTGATGCCATGCTGTTCCGCTTCCAACGCGCTAGCAAAATGTGTTTCTTTACCGTCAACTTTGATTGAACCACCGTTAGGCTCCAATAAGCCCGTCAAGATATTCATCATTGTCGACTTGCCTGCACCGTTTTCTCCCATCAACGCATGGACCTCTCCGCCCTTAACGGAAAAGTTAACGTCTTTTAAAACGACGTTAGGACCAAACGCTTTAGAAATATGTTGCATGTCAATTTCCATCTGTGATTTTGCCTCCCCTAAAAGGTTACGCCACTCTCAAGAATAATATTTGAATACGGCGTCATTTCCCCTGTCCGTACAAATGCATGCGCCTTGCTAAGATCTGCCTTCATCTGATCGTGCGGAATGAATTGAATCTCAACGTCTGGTAATAGTTCTTTAACCGCCGTTAGTTGTTTCGGATTTTGAGTCTTCATTTCTTCTGCCAGAAAAATCCGTTGTACTTGAAGTTCACTTAAGATGTTTTTCAGCACATCGATAAAACTTGGCAGGTTCTTAGTAACCGCTAAATCAATCTTCTCTGTCCCAGCAGGCACTGGCATTCCTGCATCGCCAACTGCCAGCGTATCAAAATGCCCCATTTGTGCAATAACACGCGATAAGTCTGAATTGATAACTGTTGTTTTCTTCATTTGAAACGTTGAACCACCCTTCGATTAATGTTTGTGAAAAAATCCAGTAAAACGATTTACGTACTTCACTCGTATAGGATACCAATTTATGTAAGCGTTTACAACACTTCGTACTCAAATTTAGAAATTTTGTTTATACACTAGCAATCTAGACAAAAAAATCTTCCTAAACGATAGATCATAATCGACCTATACATTTAGAAAGAAGCATTTAATCAAGCATAATATCGAACATTTACATTTTGGCAATTCACAATCTTTTAACCGAGTTACGTTCCCTTAAACTAACATCAACCATCTTAAGTTGTGGACTCAATTCTGGCGTGCTCAAGCGACTCATAATCATTTGGCCGGCCCACACGCCCATGTCGTAAATCGGTTGATGAATTGTTGTTAATCGTGGCGTTACATAATCGTCTAAGTCAATGTCATCATATCCGATCACTGAAACATCCTCGGGCACGCGCACGTTTGCTTCCTGCAATCCCCGAATCAGCCCAATGGCCATTTCATCGTTAGTACTAAAGACGGCCGTTACCTTGGATTCGATAATATCAGCAGCGATTTGTCGACCACCCATTTTCGAAAGCACCGTCGGAAAAATCAACTGTGAGTCAAACGGAATCTGATTTTGCTCAAGTGTGTGCCGATAACCTGCCAATCTTAATTTCACATTTTGTGATGGCTGCTCTGGTATCACAACGGCAATTTTTCTGTGTCCAGCATGAATCAAATGGGATGTGGCCAGTTCACCACCGTGCTCATCGTTCACAATTATTTGATCCCCGCCACTTATGGGATCAGCTTGGTCAAATAACAGATATGAAATGTGAATCGGTTGTAATAAGTCCTTAATTCCTTTATTCCCAATCGCCGACCCCGCAATGATGACACCATCAACGCCGCGCTCAATGAATGTTTTTAAATAATACCTTTCCAGGGTCTCATTGTGATCTGCCGACAAAATAATCGGCACACACTCACTCTCATACATTGCACTTTGAATACCCCTCAGAAAAGTACTGAAAAAAGGGTTAACAAGATTAGGCACGATGATGCCAACAGTCTTCATTGAGTGGTTAATCATACTTCTTGCATTAAAGTTTGGAACGTAGCCGAGCTTATCTCTCACGGCCATTACACGATCTCTGGTGGCTTTGGGAAATCGTTCTCCTTTACCATTCAATATTTGAGAAACAGCCGTAATTGATAGTTCTGCCGCTTCAGCCACATCTTTGATAGTTACTCGTTTACCCACAGTTATCACCAAACTTTCATCACATAGAATGCCTATTAGTAAAACTTTTACCATATCATCATAACAAAAAGTAAGAAGATAACCATGTTTTTTATTATTTTTTATTTAAGCAAATACCTTTATCTAAGCATTGGAAGCGTTTGCTAAAACTCAGCTACTTTCAATCTAAAATAAAAGAGACAACCATTTTGGTTATCTCTTCTCTAGTTCAAATTGCCTCAGCAATAAATTATCACTTTAGGATTTCTCGAAAGGATCTAGCGGCTCCCTCAGCAAACATTGCGCTGCTTATTTTCCCACCAACAATAACGATCTCCGCGATACCTTGTTTCCTAAGCCTCTGAGCATTGTCTAAATCAATTCCGCCAGCTACAGCGATATGCTTCACTTTAGGATGTAATTGATGAAAATTAGCGAGCATTTTGGGTGCGTCAATTTTGGTACCAAGATCATTATTGTGATGAACCAAATAAACGGCGTTATCGAAAGTATCAATTTTTGCGACTTGATTCTCAGGCACATCAGTCAAGTCAATCATCATGTGCTGAATCGCATTAGTTTCCTTATAACATAAAGCAATTGTCGACGGAGACGCTGAGCCCATGACTGTTAGATAATCGGCGCCATAATAAAAGCCGGAATGAAATTCATAGGCGCCTTCATCAACAGTCTTAATGTCATACAATACACGACTGTGACGAGCCAACTGTGCAAGTTTACTGACATCATTAAACCCAAAATCTTTAATCAGCGATGTACCAAACTCAATGATATCGGCGATACCATTCAAGCTTCGGACTAGCTGCTCGGTTTCGGTTAACGACTTACGATCAATTGCGACCTGTAATTTCATTCCGACTTCCTCAGAAAGAGATCTTTCAATATTTACTTTAGTGATTACAAGAATGACTTGTATGGTAGATTAATCGGATGCGTATAACGATCCTTGAATCCACGATCATGATAATATTCCAGTTTATCTTGGTCGTCAGGATAAACAAATCGTCCACCTGGTAACCAAGAGAATGGATGGAATTTATAATCCAACCTCTCTTTACGCATTTCCCACAATGCTTCAACTTCACTCGGGTCTCCAAGCATGTTTGACCATACATCCCAATGTAGCGGAATGACAATTTTTGTATTTAAGTCTTCTGCAGTCCGTAGAACATCTACGGAAGTCATTTTGTCTTGGACACCGATTGGATTTTCTCCATATGCCACAATTGCGACATCGACGTCAAAGTCCTTACCATGTTTAGCAAAGTAAGATGAAAAGTGTGAATCGGCAGCATCGTATACGGTGCCTGCATCAGTTTTCAAAACATAATTAACGGCTCGAGCATCCATATCAGGCACCTGTTTATCATCAGGCAAATCTTTTTCGTCGGGATCAGTAATTAACACCGAGCGGTCAAAGGAATCTGTCACATCGATTTCAATGTCCTTTACTTTGATGACATCCCCGGGTTTGACGATACGACACCGGTCAGCCGGAACACCCCAGTCAAGCCACTGATCAACAACATCTTTAGGCCCAATAAATGGAATTGGCTCCTTTACGTTTTGCAAAATGGCCGCAGCCACATTCATGTCAATGTGGTCATGGTGAAAATGCGTCACAAGATATGCGTCAAGATGATGAATTGCAAACGGATTAATGACCATTGGTTGAGCCCGTAAGTTAGGCTGAATTTTACGGCCCCCGGTCAAACGGGACCACTGATGACGTGGTGACATGTCAGCCTTGTCATGTGTTGTTTTACCAGTACCGCACCACAAATCAATGGCAACACTCGTCTGCTGATCAGACTTAAGCCAAATGCCCATATTAACTAGCCACCACATTTCAAACTTGTTTTGTGGTACCTCAGTACGATCAATTTCTTCGTTTAACCACGTTCCCCACTCTGGGAACACTTCATCTTTCCATGTTTGTTCTGTGACATCATTTACATTATCAACTGACATTTTTCCACGTTCCTTACTTATTCTCTAATTCTGCCATTTTTGGATCTAAGTGGGCTTTGATATCGTTTTTGTCCACAAAGTTTGTCAAAACGATGGTCTTTTCTTTATCTTCTTCAGGAAAATCTTCAAACAATTCCCGTGTCGTTACATAAATGTCAGCTGGAGCACTTCGAATACTGCCTAAATCAACAGTGTCTACATCAACTTCATCTTTACCTTCTTCAGACAAAATACTTTCAATGTTCATCTTTGCAATAACACTTGATCCAACACCTAAACCACATACAGCAATAATTTTCATGATATTTCCTCCAAATTTCGTTTGCGTTTAAATTACAGAATAAAGCCAACAATCGCGGTGCGAATGAACTTTAGCAGGTACATAAGTGGCATCCAAACAAGAGCATAGTCGATGTTTGACCACGTTAACCCACTGCCGTACACAGCACCAGTAAGTGGATAGAACAGAATGACGGCAGCTGATGAAATCATCCCAGTGATAAATCCGGCCATAATGGCACCACGCCAACCACCAGCCTTATTACCAAATACCCCCATGACATTCCCGTCAAAGTACATAATGATTGGACTTGGGAACACGATAACAGGAGATTTGAAAATAATTGTGGCAAACGTGATCAAAATACAACCAACAGTCGAACCAAGGAAACCAAACATCCCACCCATTGGTGAATAAGGGAAGATGGTTGGCGCATCCAAGGCAGGAATCGCACCAGGAAGGAATTTATCAGAAATCCCTTTAAATGCTGGCACAATCGAACCAATAAACATCCGCACACCAGAAAGTAAGATAACAATCCCAGCCGTAAACGTGAATCCTTGTAGAATTAACCACATGATCCAGTTCGTAGCATCAGGACCTTTCCCTGCAAGTTGTTGGATGCCTGCAGGACCAACGGCTAATCCGATTCCAACAAAGATAATTGGCATTAAGAAGAACAGAACAATCGTATTGTCTCGGAACATTGAGGCCCATTTAGGCAACTTCATATTATCGGCATCCTGTTCAGGTTTGGAACTACCAAACCATTTACCAATAAAGTGAGCAACCAACGACCCAACCTGATCCATAAACCCTAGCGTGGACACATCATGCATCCATGGTCGTGAAATGATTCTTGGAATTGCAGGTGAATACGTGTAGTAGACCGCGTTCAGAACCGTCCCAACAACAATCGTCCAAAAACCGTTGGTATGTAATACAACTGGCAACGTAACATTCATAAACGCTGCGTGGTAAAGCATTAGGTGGGCGGTTAAATAGGCGTTCTTAAAATTCTTTCCTGATGAAATTCTTACTAATACCAAATGGAGGAAGAATGCCAATAGGAAGGTGATAACCGTGTTCTTTGCAATGCTGCTAAAGCGAAGTACCACGCCAAAGACAGCATCATTAGTTGGTAGAACCCCTTTAACATGAAGTGTTGAGTTCAACTTTGTGACCACTGGCGATAGAGAAGTAATTAAAATTCCGGCACCAGAAGATAAAACGGTTAATCCAATAACAGTTTTAACTGTGCCATCAACAACCTGCGGAAACTTTTTGCGTTGGAGCAATAATCCAACCAACGCTACCAAGCCAAGAAAAATAGTTTCGTTACTCAAAACCTGATAAACCAAGAAATTAATCACTTGCATTACTGATCGCCCCCGTTGATCTGTTCAGCAATATGCTTTGCGTCTTCTCGTGTTTTCGCACGACGCAAAGTTTCTAAGTTTTGACTGTCATTCAAAAACATAACAATCTTTTGCAACAATGAAAGGTGGGCCGTATCACTGGTAGAAGCAAGAATAACCACCAGATCAACTGGATCGTTGTCTTTGTTTCCAAACTTCACGGGTTCCGCCAATGTTGCAATTGCGAACCCTGTTTGATGCACAGCTTCTGACGGTCGTGCATGACCAAGCGCCAATCCTGGTGCAATCACAATGTAAGGGCCTAATTTTTTAACGGAATCAATCATTGCTGTAACGTAATCATTAGTAATTTTTTTACCATCTACTAATGGCTTGGCAGCAACCTGAATTGCTTCTTCCCAGTTTGATGCATGTACCTTTAACTGCACTTCATCAACAGAAAGCTTTGGATCGGTGTCCATAATTTTACCTCCGTAATGTAAAATAACGTCATAAATTTCTAATTAGAAATGATTGCTTTTTACATTTACTATTATAATCGAAACCGCTTTCATTGCAAGCTAGAAAATTTTAAATTGTCATGTTATCGTTATGTCACACTACAAATCATTAGTTTTATGAATTAAGGAAGATAAAAACAAATGGAATTAAACATCTTTGACCGGATTAAAGACATCTACCCGTCCCTTGGACACAGTAGTAAGAGCATCGCAGACTATTTTCTCGCCAACCAAACTAATGCTTCCTCCAAAACCGTTACTGAACTTGCTGGGGACTGCCACGTTTCTGTTGCCACAATTTCACGTTTTGCAAAACAATTAGGTTACACTAATTACTCACAGCTTAAATGGGCACTTTCAAATCAAATGAGTAAAAGCGCACCCACCATTCAAGAAGTTGCTGACACTGACACACCAAAGATGGTTGCTAAAAAAACACTCGATGCAAATATCGAAACCCTAAATGGTACATTCGATTTAATGGATGAAAAAGACTTGGAAAAAGCTGTAAATCTCATCGTCCACGCTAAAAAATTGGAATTCTTTGGTCTCGGTGGATCAAACATTGTGGCTCTTGACGCCTATCACAAATTTCTACGAGTTCCCTTAAACGTTCTACATGATACCGAATACCACTTGGCCTTAATGCAAGCCTCTCGAATGTCTGATTCTGACTGTGCGGTTGTAATTTCGCATACTGGAAATGATACGGATACACTTGAAATCGCTGAGGCCTTAAGATCTAAACATGTGCCAATAATCGTTATCACAAGTTTTCCAAATTCACCTTTAGCTGAATACGGGAATGTAGACTTCTTCTCCATTTCTGAAGATTCTCGATACCGATCTGAGGCATTGCTATCACTAACCTCTCAATTGGCAATCAACGATTGCTTGTATATGCTAACGGCACAATATTTTGGCAAATCTGCAGAAATAGTTCTTGATGAAATTCGTTCCACTATTTCAAAAAAGCATCCTGCATAGAATATAAACAAAACAACAGTCAGGCTACATTGATTCCAGTGGTCTGACTGTTGTTTTACTGACAAGTAATTTTGGCTTAAGTTATATTCGGAGCAATGACTAAGCATCCACTCAAGTAGGACTTGCTACAACTCTAAACTAGATTTTTTAGCAGTTTCTTCTACCATCTGAACACTAACAGCAATGCTTTCACTGGCCCGATTCAAATCCCACTGACGCAGTTTCGATGAAAAAGGTTCAAATGAATAATTTCCGGAATATCCAGATGCCTGTAACAGTCGAACATACTCAAGGCAACGACTTTCATCGGCATTATCAAGCATCATTCGATCTTCATCTGCAAGTGAAGACACTGATTTTCCGGGTGCAACTGTACTCATATGAACAAGGCCAATTTGTTTTACATCTACTCGCTTTTGAATATCCCGAGCAGTTACACCGGCTAGAAAGTAATGAAATGTATCCGCTACTATTTTAAAATTGTCCACACCGCTAATTTTTAGTGCTGCTTGCGCCTCCCAAGGCGTTTGTAGAACACTATCAGCAAAACCTAATGGTTCTAGTAACCCTTGAAGACCAAAGCTTTTTAAAATTGCTGAAAATGAACGTAGCGCAGTTACCAAATCTTCTTGCCGTTGTCCGTCCGAGCGTGTATCACTGGCATCACGCGTCGGACAAAAAATGATTCTAGTAACTGAAAGTTGTTTAGCCACTTCACACATTTGTGTAAGAATATCGACGTTATTTTGAAGTAATTCTGCTGAATCAGCATTTCCCAGCGCATTAATTGTCTCAATTTTTAAGCCTTTTAAAACCGATTTGACCTCTTCAATTGATCGCCCGTCAGTGATGGATTCAACCGTAGGTACTCCAGATAAATCATTCCTCAATTCTACTATTTTAATGTTATTGTCTTTGGCTAATTGCGCAAATTTTTCCAACGACATCCCTGGAGCAACGTTCCGGTTTATCCCGATTCGTTTTTTGCTGATCATATTTATCCCCTCACCTGCTGGTCATTTTTATGCTTCAACTGACGTTCTCAATTTATTTTATTCAGAGTCTGTGAATCATTTTAATTCGAGACCGTCCCTAATACTTTTTAACGTCTTGTTATTGGACCATTCAACTTTATCAGGCCATGCAAAAACATTATTGGTGACGATTCCATCAAACTTTGTTTCTTTTAGAACTTGATAGAGTGTTTTAAAATCAACCTCTCCTTCTCCGGGATTCAAATGCTGATGGATTGTAACAGGTGCCTCAGGCGGATTAATAATATAACGTAATCCAAAATTTCCTTTGTGATTAAAAGTGTCAGCAATCAAAATATGCGATATCAAACCATCGGCCTCTTTAAACTGCTGACGGACATCTCCCAAACCGTCATCGTAATAGAAAGCATGCGCTGAACACCAGACTTGGCTAACAATATCCGAATCTAAAGATCGAATTAATCTAGATGCTTCTCTACTAGTTTCAATGAAATCATTCGGATGTGATTGAATTTCCAATTTGATGTTTTCCCGATCAAATATTGGCAACAATTCTTCCATAGACTTGTACCACTGACCTTCGGAAGCTACAGCATTGTATTTATCACCAGAAAATTCAGTATTAAGGGTATCTACGCCCAATTCTGACGTTATTTCAATTGTGCGTTTCATATTACGAACTGCGGCACAACGTTCTTGTTCATTTGGCGATGACCATTGCTGAACTGGTAAAACGGAAGAAATACGAACGCCTGCATCGTCACACCAGCGTCTGACACTTTTAATCATTTGCGTATTTACTTTGGGATATTGATAAAACCAAATGAAGTCTTGTCGTGGTGAGAGCTCAATATATTGATATCCTAATCGAGCTACCCTATCAACCATATCTTTGAATGACATATTATCTCGAAACATTGATGGATCGTATGCTAATTTCATATCGATCATCTCCTAGTCTTCGCTGTACAATTCAGGCCGGTCAATTGGCAATGTAATCGCTTCTTTGATTCCACCTTCATTACGCGATTTATGGAGTGCATCAACCGTAGTCATTGAAATTAACCCATCCCAGGCGCTAGGTCCAACCGCCCTGTCTTCATTGATTCCGTTCGCCCATTCCTGCATTTCAGTATCATACGCTGTCTTAAAACGTTCTGTGTACTCTTCAGGAATATATTCTTCCTGATGCAGATTCGTCTTAACACTTGTATAATGTGGCGTTTCAAGCCGTAGTACACCTTTTTCACATACCACTTCGCAATTAATGTCATAACCCATCTGATTGTTTACAAATACCTCCAAGTCAACATGTACACCTGATTTAGTATCAATCGTAATTACTTGTGGATCATGCAAATTTTTGTGAGTATATCGCGTTTGTTTTTTGGGTAAGAAAGTCGATCCGAACTCATAATCATCATTAAGCAACCAATGGAGGATGTCGGTTTCATGAACCGCCGTATCTGCAATTGCCATCGGAGTATCATACGTTTCGTCCACTGTTTCGTTTCGATGCGTTGCGTGCACTAACAAAGGTTCACCATATCTTCCGGAATCTATTTCTCTCTTTAACTCAATATAGCTCGGGTCAAAACGACGCATGAACCCGATCTGTGTATAACGCTTTCCAAGTTTCACTTCCGCATCAATGACTCTCATTGCATCATCTGCAGTATCTGCGATTGGCTTTTCGCAAAAAACATACTTTTTCTGTTTAATGGCTTCAAGTACGAATGGCACGTGTGTCCGATGCTGTTCCTCTTGATTGCCTTCCAACGTAACTACCACAACCGCGTCAATGTCAGGTGAGTCAATTAAATCCATGGCATTGTCATAAACCTTAACGTCATACATTTTCGAATATTTATCTGTTAACTCCTTTTTTAAATCACAAATACCGTTCAGCCTCACGCCGCTGATTCTGTTAGCCAGCCTATCCAAATGACTTGAACCCATATTTCCTAAACCAATAACTCCGACATTAATTGTCATTTTCATACCCTCCAATTATTGTGATTGATTTTACAAATACACTATAAGGACTAATGAAAGGGCTTACAATTAATGATTGTGCATACTTATTGTACTTTTATGCATTAGTTTAAGACATGCAAGTAACTATAAATGCGACTGTCTAAAGAACCGTGGAGTATACCCAGTTGCTTGCTTAAACCGCTTGATAAAATGTGGAGAATCACTAAAACCGCATTCTTGAGCAATCTCCTCAATTGTTTTATCTGAATCAGTTAACGCCTCTTGAGCATGAATTATCCGTTGACGAATAAATGCTTCATGTATCCCCATACCAAAATACTTTTTAAATTGGTGTGACAACGAAGAAGAACTAGAACCGAAAATATCGCCAATTTCTGTAATAGAATAATTCGTTGCAAAATTATCTTGAATAAACAGCATTACATTTTCAATTTGTGCGGGCACTGTTTTCACTGTGTGAGGCTTTATCTGCTGTCCTCCTTGCTCTCCATAGATAAGTAAACTCAGCAGCACACGATACAAACCTTCAGATAATTTGGCTTCATCAATTTTATTTTTTTCGTGTAGCTTGATTTGGTCGACAACTTCCCACACTTGATTGCAAAGATTGTCATTATTGGTCACCAAAATTGAATGGTTGAGTAGGAAACGGTCAAAAAAGCTTTGTACTTCATATCCTCTAAAATGTATGAATGAAAAGTGTGTTTCACTTCGCGCCAAGTATCTATTGGGTTCCTTGCAATCTAAAATCAGCACGGACTTATCTAGCGCTGTAAACCATTTTCCATGATAAAAAAAATCTAAAGCCCCAAAATCAATGCACATTAAAATAAAAGAGTTCATATAATCACGTTTGACTTGATATGGCGTTTTAACAATATAATCACCTGCCCATAACGGATAAATCATATAGTGACGAGATAAGATTGAAGGTACATTAAAATATAGCAACTTTTGAGAAATCCCTGCCTCATGCCTTGGAATAAAGTGTGAATATTGCATCTTAACTCCTCCGTTTTGCCCCTTACGTTTCTAAGAATGACTTCGAGTGATTAGCCACGATCCCCCAACCAATAAAAGGATGCCAAAAATTTCTTGAATATTAATAGTAACCTTGTGCCCGCCAAACCACCCAAAAAAATCGATCATAATAGACATTAGTAATTGACCCGCAATAAATAGTCCAAAAAAAGTAGCATACCCAATTCGTCCAGGTACAATAACCGTTGACAAAACAATCAATGCGCTAAGAATTCCGCCTGTCCAAAGCCACCAATTGTCTGCTGCGGGCTTTATCAAAGACACATTATTACGCTCGATACTCGCCGCCAACAGGAGCATAATAACTGCACCAATAAAATTACTAATTGCTCCTGTTAAATAAGCTGAATTAATGTGAGTACGTAGGGTAGCATTAACACCGCTTTGAATAGGTTGAAAGCTACCTGCAATCAGTGCAAAAAACAACAATAGTAATTTCTCCATTACAACGTCCTCCTACACGCAAAAGGCCAATCACGGAAACCCGTGATTGACCTTTTATGCTATGACCCTTATCAGCAACGATACAGGTTTTAGTGCTTTGAATCCTCTTTATAAGACTTATCATATTTTGATCTGAAATATTTTTCAATTTCTTCAAGGGGTACACCCTTTGTTTCAGGAACCCTTATATGAACAAACACTATTCCTAAAACACAGCATGCAGCGAATATATAAAAGGTATATGACATGTTCCAATCCAGTAGTACTGGGGATAATAACCCAACAACGAAATTACCAATCCAAAGTATAAAAATGGTAATTCCAGTTCCAATACCACGGAACCTCTGTGGAAAGATTTCTGAATTGATCAGCCAAGTAACAGGCCCTAAAGTACCCTGGAAGAAAATAATGTAAATGTAAACAAGGATAACGATAGTGATACCTGCCCAGCTTGCATTTGGCACTGTCGAATGAATCACCCCGGCGATGACTAGCGTGGTTGCACAAATGATTAGGCCAGAATACTCCAATTTTTTACGACCCAGCCAGTCAATTGTGAACATCCCTAGAACCGCACCAACAACAGACAGTAGTCCATTACCGGTATTCAAAATGGCAGCAACCGTTGGATTAAATCCTGAATCTTGAATAATCTTACCACCGTAATACATTATGGAATTAATCCCTGCAAATTGTTGAATAATGCCTAACATAGCACCTGTGATAAGGATTTGCAGTACCCAACGTGTTTGAAATAATTCTTTAAAACTCGCTTGTTCAGCTGCCTCTTCTTTGTCGGCCTTATTCTTGGCCTCGATTTCGGCCATCTCGGATGGCACTGATGCAGCAGAACGAATTTTTTTCAACACTTCGAGTGCTTTTGACGTTTTATTTTGAGAAACCAACCATCTAGGTGATTCAGGAACCAGATACATTCCCAACCATAAGATAATTCCGGGTATAGTTCCAAGCCCGAGCATCCATCGCCAAATTGCTGCATTGCCTGCGCCTAATGGTGTTAATGCCGCATTCACGCCAAATGCAATAAATTGTCCTGAAACGATCATAACTTGTGCGGTCGTAACCATTTTGCCCCGAAATTCAGAAGGAGCAATTTCAGCAATATAAACCGGTACATTCGCCGAAGCTGACCCAACTGCTAAGCCTAGTAAAAATCTGAATATAATCAGTATGGCAATGCTGGTCGAGAATGCACAACCAAGTGCTCCAACTGCGAAAATAATTCCCAAGATAGTTAAAATTCGTTTGCGGCCAATTTTATCAGCTAACGGCCCACCAAAGATAGCTCCAAATGCGGCACCTAAAGTTAATCCTGAAGAAACAATCCCCTGTTGAAAGGATGTTAAATCAAGTTGCTGTGCTTTGGCCATGAACTGCAGTGACCCATTAACAATCCCAGTATCATACCCAAAAAGGAGTGATCCCATCGCAGAAATGAATGTGGCGGCCCATAAAAAGCCAACATGTGATTTTTGGTCCTGACTTTGATCCATTATTGTGTCTTCTTTCTTATAAGTAGGTTATAGGTCATCCCTTTGGAATATTTACCAGTTTTCCCGTGTTAGCGGACTCCTGACATGCCTTGGCAATCTTCAAAGCTCGGATACCATCCTCAACAGTTACTTCTGGCTGCTGGCCTTTTGCAATGTTGCTAATAAAATCTTGAACTTCATCTAAAAAGGCTTCATCGAAACGAGCGCCAAAACTCTGCAAGGATGGTCTAGAGACACCATTTTCACTAAAGACTGTTACGCGATTAAGATCCGGATGTTCGCCCACACGAAGCCAGCCATTAGAACCCATCACTTCGAGTTCGACCTGATTGCCATGTGCGGCGTGGCGACCACCAATTAAAGTAGCAATGACGCCACCATCCATTTTCAACTGCGCGACCCCAGTTTCAAATTCTCCAATATCCGCCAAGTCAGGTGCGGCAATATTGCTAGTTAATCCATATGCCTCAACTGGTTCCTGATGCGTAAACCATCGAATTAAATCAACATCGTGAATATTCATATCCACGAAAATGCCGCCAGAGTCAGCTTCAGATGCAAATTTCTTGAAGCTTTCCATTCCGGATATTGGATCAATTCCGTAACCGCGCATATAAATGATTTTACCAATCTTGCCTTCATCAACTATCTTCTTTGCGTACTGATAGGACTTGTCATAGCGGCGCATAAATCCACTTTGAAAAATTTGCTTAGGGTGTTGGTGAATGGTATCTGCCATTTTTTGAACTTCATCAAGGTCAAGACCAAGTGGTTTTTCGCAAAAGACATGTAATCCCGCATTCATAGCATAAGTTGTCATTTCTGGATGGAAAGGTGTCGGTGCAACAATAACCACAGCGTCCAAATTGGACTGATCAATCATTTCCTTATAATCAAGGAATATTTTTTCAATTCCAAGATCATCGTGTGCCCATTGCAATTGATCTTTATCAAGTGCACATGCCGCAACAACGTCAACTCCTTGAATTTTCTCAGTTAAGTGGCGTGCATGCCTCGAGCCTAAACGGCCTAAACCAATAATTCCAACGCGAACCGGATTTGTCTGTTTTGTCATGGCTAATTCCTCCGAGAATCCATAACCGTTACTTTTCAGCGTATAAAGCTGGTGCTTCAGGGAAGCTCAAATCTTGGGTAGCACCTTTATCGTTCAATGAAGTGATGGCAGCGTCCGCAGTAACGGCAGCAATGTAACCGTCCCATGCAGATGGACCAACTGGTGATTCTTCTTGTGAAACATGATCGATAAAGTCACGGAATTCGATATCGTAAGCACTTTCGAAACGAGCCTTCCAGTCTGTCAAAATGGCAGTGCTGTATTCAGCGTTCAAACGAGTAGCAACTTGTGGTACCGTTGGCAATTCCAGAACCCCTTCTTCACCAATAACATCACACTTAATGTCATAGCCATACTGACAACGAACAAAGACTTCGATAATGATGTTAATACCAGTCTTAGTTTCCATCATGACAATCATTGGGTCTTGAATCTTAGCATTTTGAACATACTTAGTTTGCTTTGGACTAAAGACACGAATATTTGCATAGTCATCATTGATTAACCAGTGATCCAAATCAATTTCGTGAATTGCTGTTTCAATAATTGAACGACTTGAATCATATTCTTCAGGCTGAGTTTGGTTGTAATGGCGTTCGTCAATCATTAATGGCGCACCAATTTTACCCTCATCAATCATTTGCTTCATTTGTACATATTCAGGTGCGTAGTGGCGCATGAATCCAACCTGCAACATCCGTTTGCCATATTTCTTTTCTTCGGCAATGATGTCCAAACATTGTTTTGCATCCAATGCCAATGGCTTTTCACAGAATGTGAACTTACCGGCTTTTAAAGCTGCCATTACAATTTCGTAGTGGGCTTCGTTATTCGCAGTACATACAACAACGTCAACATCTGGGTCGTTAACCAAATCGTGATAATCCAAATAGTCATGAGCAGTTAGTCCCTGTCGGTCCAATTCTTTCTGTGCTTTTCCGGGTACAATATCACAAACAGCAGTGACATCCACGTTAGCAATAGTTTTCGTCAAACGGTGTAAGTGATCTGATCCAATAAAACCAATACCAACAATCCCTACTTTGGTAACATGTGTTTCAGCCATGATGTAATCTCCTTATTTTCTTTAATTGCTTTAGTTGAATTGAGAAATTAAATTATTATCGATGTACTTACGGGCAATTTGAGCCATTTCCAGTGGATTGGCTTTATCAGGATCCTGTTCAGCTTCAACAACAATCCAACCCTTATAGTTGTTTTCAACCAATTTTTTAAATACAGGTTTGAAATCCAAATCGCCATCACCAGGCACTGTGAACATCCCGTTCAAAAAGGCTTGCTGGAAAGTGAGTCCCTTTGCACGTGAATCATCTTCCTGCTTTTTGCGAACATCCTTGAAATGAACATGAACAACTCGATCAATATGGTCGTTTAATAGGCTCATGTAGTCTCCATCAGAAACATAAATATGTCCTGTATCGAAAAGCAGACCGACCTTGTCTGGATCAGTGTTCGCCATCAAGCGATCCGTTTCTTCTTTCGTTTGAATGCCAGTTCCCATGTGGTGATGATAAGCAACCTTAATCCCATACTTGGCAGCAATTTCACCGTAATGGTTTAACCCTTGGCAAACTTCATCCCATTCTTTATCTGTAAAATGCGGCTTGTCCGTGAAAATATTGGCTGTATCAGATCTTTGGATCGTATATGTTTGTTCAGAGACAACAGCGACTGGGGCATTAACCGCTTTCAAAAATTGACAGTGTTTTTCAAAGGCTTCACTCGCCTTTTCAATACCGTCACGAATGATATAACTACTGAACCACTGACCGGCAATGTGCAGATTGCGTAATTTTAATTCATAGTTCAATTTTTCTGGTGCTGGGAAGAAACCACCCACTTCGGTGCCATCAAACCCTGCAACAACAATGTCGCTTAATAATTGCTGAAGATTATTTTCTTTACCAATTGATGGAATATCATCATTCCGCCAACCAATTGGAGCAATACCCCATTTAATGTCGTTTTTAACATCTGATGCCATAACTATTGCCTCCGTTTTATATGTCTTGAACTGAAACAACTGCGCCTGTATCTAATGACTTCTTCGCTGCTTGAGCTAAACGAATCGCACGAATACCATCTTCAAATGTGCACTGGACTTCGTGTTCTCCGCGAACTGCACCAAAGAATGATTCAAGTTCTCTTTTATATGCATCCATGTAACGCTGTAAAAAGAAGAACATTGGTTTATCTCCCGCAACGTTATCCTTTGAGGAATAGGTCGTCGTCGAATCTGTCACATTATCGGCGTGCGCCATGCCTTTCGAACCAAACAATTCAATGCGCTGATCATATCCATACACGGCCTGTCGACTATTATCAATTACACCCATCATTCCATTCTTGAACATTAATGTAATGATGGCAGTGTCAATATCTCCAGCCTTGCCAATCTCGTCATTAATCATGACGTTGCCAGTTACAAATACACGATCAACTTCTTCGCCAGTAATGAACCTTGCCATGTCAAAGTCATGAATCGTCATGTCCATGAAAATACCGCCAGAATGACGAACATAATCCATCGAAGGTGGTTCTGGATCACGAGAAGTAATTTTTAATATCTGCTCATTTCCAAGACTGCCATTTTTTCTATAATCGACTATCCGATCAAAATTTTTATCAAACCGACGATTAAATCCGACTTCGAATTTAACGCCGGCTTTTTTGACAGCGTCTAATGCTTTTAAAATTTCAGCATTGTCAAACCCGACTGGCTTTTCGCAAAAAATATCTTTGCCCGCTTTAGCAGCGTCAATAGTCATTTGTGGATGTAAATCTGTAGGCGTACAGATCAAGACCGCTTGAATATCAGAATCATCTAACACTTCGTGATAATCCTTGACGATCTTTTTCACTGAATATTTTTCAACCCAATCATCCTTAGCGAGAATGTCGCAAATTGATTCAATTTTGACATTATCTATCTGCTTTAAATTTTTGAAATGAACATTTCCAATACGCCCCATACCGATAATCCCGATTGTGATTTTTTTGTCATTGCTCATGTGAATACCTCCTTTCATGTTATGATATGAAGCATTTTTCAACTGAGCAAATGCTTGTGAAAATATATATAAAAATGGCATTTTCACACCACCTGGGTATCCCCAGCTGTTCGCTGCATCTGACGTCATAATAGCATGATAAAGGCTTTTGTCAACATCACATTTTATTTTTAAGCCTAAAAAGAAAGCGTTTTACTTTGATGTGTTGACAATCACAAGCACTCGTGAAATAATTCAAGCCGAAGTTAAATTATCTTCTTGTGCGCACAATCACTTTGTGAAGATGATGTCCTTGTTAAGGCCATTGCAGCGTTACGGCTTGCACAAAGATGTCGATTTCATATCATAATTTGCTCAAAAAAAATGACGATTCAATAGCTGAATCGTCTACACATTTACTTTTTTTCTGGAGGTGGCTATTTTGAACGATGATTCAACTGGTCCTGAAGCTTCAGATGTGCAGTCAAAAATGTCAATTAACACAAAAGCTTCCAAAAACCTACGCCGTATTGCCATCGTATCAACTCTCGGTGGACTTTTGTTTGGAGTCGATACCGGAGTCATTAATGGTGCACTTTCGTATATGTCGTCACCTAAGGAACTAAATTTAACGCCAACTGACGAAGGTTTAGTCACGAGCGGTATTACATTAGGTGCCGCTATCGGCGCTATTGCGGCAGGGCGTCTAGCAGATAAATTCGGTAGAAAGCGGGTTCTTCTTTACCTCTCATTCGTTTTCTTTGCAGCAACTGCTATCTGTTCCATCGCACCTAATGCTCTTATTCTTATCATTTTTCGCTTCTTGTTAGGATTGGCCGTCGGTGGGGCATCCGTCATCGTTCCGACATTTTTATCAGAAATGTCGACACCTGCCATTCGTGGACGATTGGTTACACAGAACGAACTAATGATAACTGGTGGTCAATTGCTCGCCTTCATCGTCAATGCAGCGTTAGGTTCTATTTTTACGAATGTTTCCAACATCTGGCGTTATATGATTGCTTTTGGCATGGTGCCGGCCGTATTACTTTTCTTCGGCATGCTAACTGTACCTGAATCGCCCCGCTGGTTAACTATGCAAGGCCGAACAAAAGAAGCATTGTCCACGTTAACCGAAATTCGACCGGACAAGGCCAGCTCCGAAAGAGAAATACAACAAATCAAGGATACCTTGGCGCAGGAAAAAGAAACTGCTCAAGCTCGTTTTCGCGACTTGGGTAAACCATGGATTCGTCGTTTAGTCCTAATCGGCATCGGTCTAGGTGTTATGCAACAGATTATTGGAATCAACATCATGATGTACTATGGAACGACAATTCTCATGAAAGCCGGTTTTGGTCATAGTGCCGCACTAATCGCCAACATCTCCAATGGGTTGGTCTCAGTAGTAGCTACCTACATTGGCATGCGCATGATGAATCGAGTCAATCGACGACGAATGCTTTTAACAGGAATCACAGGAACCAGCATCTCACTGGTCTTAATCGCGATTGTATCGTCAACGCTTAGTCATTCGTCACTATTACCCTTCTTTGTAATTCTTTTGACCATGTCATTTCTTGGCTTTTTTCAGGGATGCATTTCGCCCACTACTTGGTTGTTACTTTCAGAAATTTTCCCTCAAAATTTACGGGGTCTCGGCATGGGCGTATCAACATTCTTCCTTTGGTTCTCAAACTTTTTAGTTGGGTTCTTTTTCCCAATATTAATGTCAGCCATTGGGTTATCTCTCACCTTCGTAGTCTTCGTTGGTTGCAACATTCTATCGTTCATCTTCGCTTACAAATTTGCTCCAGAAACACGGGGCAAATCTCTTGAGCAAATACAATTGGAATTTAAGTATGGTGATGATTCAGGAGTTAATCCTGAATCAAAATAATAATTTATAAAGGATGGTTTTAAATTATGAGTATGAAACGTATTAACGTCGGTATTATCGGTCTTGGTCGTGCGGGTCAAATGCACTTACACAATCTAATGACGATCCCTGAGATTCATATTGTTCAAGTTGCAGATGTTTTTATCGAAAAAATTTCAACTGAATTAAACGATCTCGGGATTACAAATCAAACTCGCGACTATCACGACATTTTGAACAATCCCGATATTGACACCGTTTTTGTCTTTACTTCTACGGATACTCACGAAGAAATTGTGACGGCTGCAGCAAACGCAGGTAAAAATATTTTCTGCGAAAAGCCACTGAGCATGAACACTGTTGAAGAAGCCAGTGTTAACGTTCTTCGAGCGGTCGAAAAGAACCACGTTAAGTTACAAATGGGTTTTAACCGTCGAATGGATCCTCAATTCCGCAATATTTTTGAAAATGTTCGGCAAGGAGAAATCGGTACACCTCAAGTCGTTAAAATAACTTCACGGGACCCTGACTTATTACCTCATGATCTCATTCAGCGAATTGGCGGACTCTTATTTGATTTCACCATGCATGATTTTGACATGGCTCGCTACATGATGAACAGCAACATTGCCGAAGTTTACGCAAAGGGCGGCACCTTAATTGATCCCACACTCAAAGAAATCAACGATATTGACACATTAGCGCTCGTTTTGCAGTTTGAAAACGGTGCCTACGGCGTTATTGATAATAGTCGTCGTGCCGTCTACGGTTATGATCAACGTGTTGAAGTATTCGGATCTGAAGGAATGTTAAAGGCAGAAAACGTTAGTGAAAGCACTGTCGAACTTTACACTGATAAAAACAAGATTATGAAAAAGCCCCTACCGATGTTCGTTCAACGCTACCGCAATGCTTACATTAACGAAATGAAGGCATTTGTTAATTCAATTTTAAATGATGAACCAGTCGTTGCCTCCGGACAAGATGTCATCATGGCACAACGAGCGGCCATTGCAGCTCAGAAGTCCTTAGAAACAGGTCTTCCACAAAAGGTGGACACGAATTTTTCGTTAGATTAGGAGGTCAGTATGTTATCAATCGATGAGATTCTTAAACAGGAAGAAGTTGCAACATTAGATCACTTCGGTTTAAAAGATGTTGATCGACTAGTTGAAAAATTAAAAACCATTGGTGAAGATGACTTTCAACGCGTATGCATTCTCATTACAAAGAATGACCGTGAAGTCTATTTCCATGCTGGCACGAGCACAACCAACGAAAACAATATTTGGATTGAGAAAAAAGCTAATGTTGTGAATGCTTACGAGCATAGTTCGCTACTAGAAAAAGCAATCTATGCTGATAATCCAGATAATTACTACCAGTCAAACGGACTTAGCCCAAAGGATTACGCAATTGTTGGTGGTGGTTTTCCGATCTGCGTTCAAGGTACTGGCATTGTCGGCACGTTAATCGTGTCTGGATTAACAGATGAGGGTGATCACGATTTGGCATATAAGGCATTGTCTGCCTTAAAACAGTCACAAAAATAGTAGATTCCTTTGCCAAGGAGGTTATCAAAGATGAAAGCTTTCGGCTTCAATCAATACGGCGACGCCAACGTCATGGAAGAGCTGGAAATGCCAATGCCCACGATTTCGCAAAATGAAGTATTAGTAAAAAACGAAGCTTTTGCAATCAACGCATTTGACGTAGCCGTGCGAAGCGGGCGATTCAAAAATTCAGTTACTCTTCTATTCCCAACAATTTTAGGAACAGACGCAGTCGGCCGCATTACTGCTGTTGGTAATAATGTTTCTGATTATCACATTGGCGATGAAATCATCGCGCATGCCGGCACAGGCACCTATGCTGAATATTTCAAAGTTTCAAGTGCTAACATCGGTCTGCGACCCGCCGAGTATGATCGAAACGAAGCAGCAGGACTCCCCCTTTCAGGAATCACTGCGTACAACGTTCTCGTTCATATCGCTCAGGTGCGCCCAGGTCAAACAATCGTAGTTCTAGGTGCAGCAGGTGGTGTTGGATCGATGATCGTTCAAATGGCCAAAGCGCTGGGACTTTATGTCATCGGTACAGATGTCAATACAGCAAAAGAAACAGTGTTAAAACTCGGAGCAAATGAATTTGGTGCCTACGATACTGAACATGTCGGACAAAAGTTTAACTCTGTAGCAGACATTGTTGTTGATGCTACAAACGGTGGCACTGGTGCCAAAGCTGGTGTCCCTATCGTTAAGCCAAGGGGAATCTACGTATCCTTAACAACACTTCCTAACGATACAACACAAAAACCAGATGCCTCATACCGTCAAATGATTCCCAAAAAGGATTATTTAGACAGCGACGCATTTGCCGCCATATCGCTAATGATTAGAAATAATCAGCTTCACGTCAGCATCGGTAAGATGGAGTCTTTCACCCTTTCAGGTATTCGAAACGGACAAAACCTCGTTTCAAACGGAAATCCTGATGGAAAGGTCATCGTAACGTTATAAAAATAACCGTTCAAGAGCCTATTTTTAGGCATTTGAACGGTTATTCTTTAATTATTAAATGACTCCAAGCTAGAAATAACTAAATGAGCAAATCTCTCCCTGTTTATATGAAAAAGCACATTGGCGTTCTTTTTACGGTGCGTCATATTGTAATAATCAATGATTGTCTCACCAGAGGTTAATTCCCCTTTAGTTTCAATTTCAACATTGCAGACACGACCTTCAAACATATCTGGATCAATCAGCCACGCAATCGTACATGGATCGTATAGTGGCAACCCCTTAAATCCCCAACGATCCTGACCAAAGGCAATGCCGTAGTAAGCAACTAATCCAGAAACTGCCTCACCAACTGGGTTTGTAATCTTGTTAATTTTTTTGACATCTTCATCGAGTAGTTGGGCTTCAAAAGCAACATTCAAGGGTGCTAACACAATCGGTATACCCGAATCAAAAACGATTTTAGCAGCTTCAGGATCAACAAGGATATTGAATTCAGTGGTTGGTTCCCAGTTTCCAAGTCCCATACCGCCACCCATGATGACAATCTGTTTAATTGAATTGACCAACTCGGGATGGACAGATAAAAACAACGCGATGTTGGTACATGGCCCAGTAACCACAATTGTTACTGGATCATCCTGCTCTTGTAAAACCCTCGCGATTAGTTCCGTTGCCGGTACATTTTGGGCAAAAAAATCTGGATGCGGCAAATCTGCACCATCCAAACCAGTGACACCATGCATGCTAACACCAGTAATCAAGTCACGCATCAAAGGCTTTTTATCACCCGATGCTACTGGAATATCTTGACGTTTCATCAAAGTCAACAACGACATAGCGTTGGTCAATGTTCGCCCAGGCGTTTGGTTCCCCGCAGAGGTCGTAACAGCCAACAACTCAATATTTGGGTTTGCTACTGCAATCATCATTGCGATTGCATCATCATGACCAGGGTCACAATCCAGAATAATTTTTTCCAAAACAAAGCCTCCAACTTTTCCACTAACAATATCACTTTTCAATTGTGGAAAATGTACTTTAATCCACATTTACATTACATGTTTTATTCAAGAAAGGACACCATTATGCAAATCATTAACTGCGAATTTCATATCAAACATGATCAAGAATTGTTAACACAGTTTAAAAAGGCTGCCTTAGTTGAAATTGACCACGCTAGAAAAGACAGAGGTAATATATCATTTGGTTTATTCGAAGATGTCGAAAACCAATATGAGCTTCAAATGATTGAAGCTTGGGATAGCGAATCTTCTATTGGACTACATGCTAACTCTAGGCACAATCAACAATTTAATCGTGAATTATCAAATCTTGTTACACGCTTGCCTGCTGTTCATCAGTATGTTTCGGATTAGGAATAAATTTTATATTTGGCGCCATCGATGTTCGTAAAATCACTGAATGAATACTGTTGGTATAGTCATGACGCAATCCCCATTTTCAAATACTGAATTGCTCGTTCGTATTTATTTCATGCTAGATTTATCACAAAACGCGTGGAGGAAGTGCAGACATGGCAACTTCAAACGTACAATTAGTGATTTTTGGCGGGACGGGTGACCTGACAACACGGATGTTAATGCCGTCGTTGCTGGGACTGTTTGATACTGGGAAGCTCGCGAACTTTGCGGTACTGATTCTGTCGAATCGGAATTTTACGGACGATGATTATCGGGAGTTCATTCGGCCCTTTTTACGACGGTCAACGAAACCGGACATCCCCGGATTTTTACAACATATCTTCTATCAAACAATGGATGTGACTAAAGGTGCGGACTATACGGCAGCGGCTGCCAAGTCACACGATATCGACAAGCAGTTTGAGCTCGGCGGCAACCGCATCTTTTACTTTGCCGTTGCGCCGCGCTTGTTTAGCCCAATTATTGCCAGCCTACCAGATAGTGGTTTTCTGGCCCGCCCTGGATATAAACGCGTTGTTATCGAAAAACCGTTTGGTCAGGACTATCCCAGTGCCAAGGCGTTAAATGAACAATTGAATCATCTTTTCCACGAGGACCAGATTTTCCGGATTGACCACTACCTCGAGAAACGAATGGTGCAGAACATCATGTTGACGCGGTTTGGTAACGGTCTAACAGAAGGCATCTGGAACAGTCACTTCATTGATAACGTTCAGGTGACGCTGAGTGAAACGGTCGGGCTTGAAAACCGAGCCGGTTACTATGATCAGATGGGGGCAACCCGCGATATGGTGCAGAATCATATTTTCCAACTGATTAGTTTGTTAACGATGGATCAACCCATCTCGCTTCGACAAGAGGACGTGACGGAGGCCAAGGTAGCGGCGCTACGCATGCTGAAGACGCCGGACCTGCAGCTAGTTGATCAGCAATTCGTGCTGGGTCAGTATCTCGGCAACCAGCAGGAACCCGCCTATCTCGACGAGGAGCGCATCCCGAAGACTTCACGAACGGAAACGTTTGTCGCCGGTGAACTGAACTTCAACAGCTACCGTTGGGATGGCGTGCCCTTCTACTTCCGGACAGGCAAACGTTTGGCAACGAAAACAACACGGATCGACGTGGTGTTCAAAGCCCCACAGCTCAAACTATTTGAGGAACATCATCAAGTGATTGACCACATGGCGCCAAACATCCTGACGATTCTCATTGATCCCGATGAAGGATTGTCCATGCAACTCAACACGCGGGACAGTGACGAAGAAACGTTTGGCTCGACCAACGCGATTCTTGCCAACACGCAACCAGCAACTGGATTTGAGACTCCGGAGGCGTACGAATCGCTGCTGAGCGACATTATCGATGGCAATACGGAAAACTTCCCACAGTGGCGTGAAATCGCCGTTGCCTGGCAGTTTATCGACGCACTTCGAGCGGGTTGGCAAAAGACCTCACCGATTATTCACCAGTATCCATTAGGCAGCATGGGACCTGAGCAAGCCGACGAATTGTTAACACGGACTGGGCGCTACTGGGCGTTTGACCCGACTAAATAGAGACAAATAAAGCCTTCGCAGAATTTCATCTACGAAGGCTTTTTACGTTCTCTCAAGCTTTAGATTGTTCGACTTTCAGGTAAATCCGTTCGGCACCCGCTTTAATCCACGTTTCCAGCCGGTGACCTTCAATCGCAAAGCCAAACGCAATCGCCCATCCGAGCACATACGTCACGGCAACGCGAACACCCAGTGCATTGTTGCTCTGCCAGCCGAATAGTCGTTCACCCTGCCACAATAGGTTCATCCAGAACACGTTGCCCAGAAAGGCGCGGTACGCATAGACGGCGAGAAAGTGAACCGTGGGCAATAACTGAGATTGCCGTTTGATTAGCCACAACGCCAACGTAACAATGAGGGCAATCGCACTCAGCGCGTAAACTACTCCGGCCGGTTTTAAATAAGGCGCATTAGCAAACGTCAGGCCGCCATTGAAACTTTTCAACTCAACATTATTGCGCCACCAGGACCAAATCAGAGTAATGGCGGCGACCCACCACCAACGTTTCAGCAGCGGTATCAGCTGGTCGCGGAACACCCAGAGCAGAATCCCGGCAATGGCGTACAGAATAAAACTAATAAACACACGATCCAGCAGGTACCAGTCGTTTGCACGCGGGCCGTTGAAGACTTCCACATCGTAAATGGCGACCCACCAAACGTAACCAACTAGGGTGATCAAACTGACCGCTACGCCTCGTCCAGAATGACCCGTCAGCCATCGAGTTAAGCCGACGAATAGTGGCATTAAGATAATGAATTGCAACATCATCGTGTTGTACCACAGGTGCGGCGCTGCGTTACCGTTCACAAACTGCCAATTGAAGCTCACCAGGCCATCGAAGTGTTCCCGTTGTTGCAGGCCGGGCATTAAGACGAGATAGGCCAGCGTCCACCAAATGGTTGGCGTAAACAAGGCCGTCCACTGTTTCTGTAGATAGGGCAGATAATCGCCATGCAGGGTTCGCAATGAGGTCGTTCGGACCGTTGTGTAGAGGATTCCGAAAATGAAGGCTGGCGCGGTGAACTTAACGGCATTGTACCAGCCGATAATCCAAGATTGCTGAGCGGTGTTCGGACCAACATCGAGGGCGAATCCGAGGACCGTTTGCAACATCACTGCGGTGCAGGCAAACACTTTCAGAAAGTCGCCAACATCTGTGCGATTCGGGTCATTTTGTTCATTAACTTGTGCCACGATTCGTCCTCCCCTCAGTAAATTCATTACTAACTAGTTTACACGTCTACCGATTCGATAGCATCCCATCGCGTAGACTTCGTCTTGTAAGTGCGACTTTTTAACGTTAACTTAATCCACGAACCAATATGGTCGCAAACGGCTGTGAGACCAGTCGTTCATCGCTTTCCATCTTAGTCTTCTAATAGACCAATGAAGCACTAACCCTTGAAATCACCGATAACTTTTTGTATGTTAGACGATAATTTAAGTAATTAACGTCCTAGGAGGTCTCTATGACAAACATCGAATCAACTAAGGATCAACCTCAACCCAACAAGGTCATCAGTGTGACCTTAAAAACACTGATGTCGTTCTTCGGCATTGCCATCTTATCGCTCGGAACCACCTTCTTGCGCGAAGGCCAAGTCGGTTTGGACCCCTTCACCGCTTTAAACACCGGTATGGCGAACAAGTTCGGCCTTAGTCTAGGTACATATCAGTTGGCCGCTAACGTGGTTATTTTCGTTTTCATCGTCTTACTTGACCGCAAGAAAATTGGAATTGGGACCGTGCTAAACATGGTGCTGGTCGGCTATGAAATTCAGTGGTTCTCCGCCATTTATAAATCGATTTTACCGTCGACTGTTAACCTGTTTACCATTTTAGCGGATGCCATTATTGGATTATTATTGTTTACACTGGGTGCTTCCCTATATATGACCGCTGACCTTGGGGTTGCCCCATATGATGCGATTGCCCCAATTGCGTCGGACCGTTTGCACATTCAATACCGCATCGTCCGAATTGTTCAAGATGTCCTCTTCATGCTCGCAGCGCTTTTTGCTGGCGGTCCAGTCGGCATCGCAACAATCATCGTCGCCTTCTTTACTGGCCCATTGATCACTTATTGGAACACTCATGTCAGCCAACACGCTGTCACCAGCATCGACCGGTTTAGCACTCAGCCAAGTTTCAAGGGTGTCGGCACTGAAATCGTTGAGTTAGGCCGTGTCAGTTACGGTGCTGTCTCTCACGCCTACAAAATGACTGTGCACACCCAACAACGATTATCTGGTTACTCGAATGCAGAGTTGGCTGGCCGTTTGAACGTCACCAAGAAGAATTTGGATAACGCCAAGCAAATTTACGACAACATGTCAGCACAGTATGAAATGCTGAAAAATGAAGCTAAACGCCGGCATGATAACAATGACGAAACTAAATAAGCTATAAAAGAAGGCAATCGTAGAATTAATCCGCGATTGCCTTTCGTTTACCTATTTTTTGGTGCCAACCATGCCGCCTCCAGAATATCTAAAATTGTCTCCAATGGTACTTGAATCGGATCCACAATCTTGTCACGAACTGACTTAGCGTACCGAACCAGCGTATCAAACGCAATGGCCATCAGTACATATGGATCAGTATCCCGCACAATACCATCAGCTATCCCCTGCTTCACTAATACCGTCACCCGGTCAAAGTCCATCTCGGCTTCTTCGGCCGAAATATCAATTTGGGCAAAAATTGGAGAGTTCTCGTATTGTGTGATGACATCCATCGCAACAGGGTTTTCAATGGCAAATTGATAAATGATTCGTGCATATAACTTCATATTAGCAATTGCCCCTGGCTGTTCGCTGAAATGATCGCGCATATAATCACTCATTTTGGCTTTTTGCGCCAAGAATACCTGTTTGAGTAAATCATCCTTGTTCTTAAAGTACAAATAAATATTCGATTGTGAGATGCCGGTGCGCTTGGCCACCTTCCCCATGGCGATGCTGGAAATGCCTTCCTCAATCACCATGTGCGCCACGACATCAATAATTTCCTGTGGCCGTTGTTCATTCTTTGTTCGCATGCATTATATTATAAAAGAATGGTTGTTCCTCGTCAATTTATTATTTGTTTTGATTTTATAGTTGACAAAGAATGTTCATTCTTTTATATTAGTCACATACTCATCGCGAATGAGTTTTTATTTTAAATCTAAAAAGAACAATCATTCTTCAAACGAAATTAACGTTGACACCATCACTGCTGTTCGTTTGAACATCAAAAAGGAGATCTTCATTATGACTAAATCTGTTGCTTTAATTACTGGTGCTTCATCAGGCATGGGCAAGGCCGCTGCCATTCAATTCAATAACGCTGGCTACACGGTTTACGCTGGTGCCCGTCACACGGAACCGATGGCTGAGCTGAAACAGCAAGGCATTCACACCATGAAATTGGATGTCACAGACCACGATTCCAACAAGGCGTTTGTCGATGCCGCATTGGAAAACGAAGGCCGCATTGACGTGCTGATCAACAACGCCGGTTATGGTTCCATGGGCGCCGTTGAAGACGTCGACCAGGCTGAGGCCAAACGTCAATTCGACGTCAATGTCTTCGGTGCCGCAGATTTGATTCAACTCGTCTTACCAACAATGCGTGCCCAACATGCCGGCAAAATCCTGAACAATTCTTCTATCGGTGGCCAGATGTACTCACCACTTGGTGGCTGGTACTACGCTTCCAAACACGCTTTGGAGGCCTTGAGCGACTCCCTTCGTTTGGAAGTTAAGAACTTTGGCATTGACGTCATCATCATCGAACCAGGTGGCACGAAGACAAACTGGCAACAGGTTGCTGCCGACCACATGCTGGAAGCAACACCAAAGGATTCCCCTTACCGTCAGATGGTTGAGATTTACGCTCACGCCAGCATGAACTTCAGCGCCACAGCCGATGATATTGCTCACCTGATGTTCAAAGCGGCTACGACCGTTAATCCAAAAACACGTTATCAGTTATCTTGGGGTGACCGAGCCGTCGTTATCGCCGTTCGCAAGTTTTCGTACAAGACTATCGACCGCGGCATCCGGTTTGCAATGCGGATCGCTGAACGAAATTTGACGAAGAACCGTTCTCTAGAAGGTGCGGACGAAGACCAATCCACAGATAACTCACAAATGATTTAAATAAAAAATGTGATTTTAAAAGAGGCTGAATGTGCGACCTACTTTAAAACCTGAATCTAACTTCTATTTGACACCTAAGAAGACTTCATTGTACGTAATTCTGAAAACGGCCTGTATAACTCTTCAAAAACGTTTTTCGAATCATTGAATTTTATCTCGTTTAGAAGTCGCACTTATGCCATTAACGATACCCCCTCGCTTGACACTCAGGCTCACAAGGATAAAGAATTCAAGAAACACGAACCAGGCCAGCCTAAAAAAAGGCTGGCCTGTCGTTGTATTTAAGATAATATTTTTTATATTGTTACTGACGGTAAAAATACATATCCGATGAGTAATTGGTTGCTTGCTGAGTAATTATTAACCTTGGCTTCGTCGAATCTGATTGATCTCCTTTTGGATTTTGGTAGCCTATTTTAAACAGTGCTAATACCGCTCCAGTATGACCATCTGTTAATCCGACATATGGTCCGCCGCTTACATCACTCGGCATTCCATTCGTCTTAATTGATTCTGCATGGTTTGTTGTGCCATCCGCATTAATAACAAGCGTGGCACCTTGACCATTTTTCCAAGTACCAACTAACGAAGATAAGTCACCATTTACGATAGCGTTAACATCTAAGTCCCTTTGTTTAGGATTACTGATAGCCTCAGTGCTCGATTCATCGATGCTGGACGAACTAGAATCAGCGTCATTAGTTAAACTTTCACTATTTTCTTGCTGCTGGTTATTATCTACTGATGTTCTAACTTGTTTTGCACCCTCAGTATTTGTCTGTGGTATTGCGCTTTCCTTAAATACACGCGTATATACTGTGTATCCACCCATTACTGCAACGAAAAACACAAGAAACACAGTCAATCGTAATACCATAGAGCGTCGACGAGCTGAGCGAATTTGTAGAAACTCTTGCCGCCATTTTGGATCGTCTCTACGATTCTTAAAAAATTTATATGTATGTGGTGTTCTGGAATGACGACTAAAATATTTTTTAGCCATGAACTTTCACTACCCAACGTAATAGTATTGTATGACCTTATTTTATCAGCTACTGTTCAAATAATCTTTGAAATAAATTTACACCTGGGTATAACGAAAAAGCAGACATTAAATGTCCGCCTTAATCAGTTTTTTTCAAATTCAGTTAAAAGCAATAGTTAATACAAAGTTTATATTCTCCGTGACAGCTCCCACGCTTAATTACAAATAGACGTTTACTTTAGGCAGGCAAAATAATATCCGAAACCTAAATCAGACATTAAATACTAATTTCTTTGCCCAATCATACCCGTCTCTTTCATCAATCAATACCTTTAGTTCATTTGAATACATATAGATTGTTTCGAGCATTTGATTAGTGTTGTCGATTATCTCTAATCCATCAAACAAATCACTCAGTTGCACAAGATGCTTTAAAGATTTTTCGTAACGCGTTCTTACTACCGAATCTTCAACTCCGTGTCCACCCAGCCTAACTCTTTTGTGCACTCGCCGAATGGCTATATCTGGAGAAGACAATCCCACGTATCGAACTTCAACCTTAAATCCGTTCGCCTTAGCAAACTCTATTTCTTGACGCGGATGTCCTGCCAGCGTTGTCTCCCATATAAAAGACTGTTTTTGACTAACGTATTGCCGAAAAAGAACTGCGGCAGTTCTAAATGCAGCTAAATAAGCCTTTGAATCACGCCAGTCACTATGTTGTTGACGAACAATATCATCAACATTAATTCTTTTAAAATTACTGAAGGCATAACCACTTTTCTCAAGGGTCAAATCCAATGTGCTTTTGCCAGCACCGTTAACACCAGCGATAATCAAAAGGACTGGTGAAGTCATCGGATAAATTTCTTTTCTTCAATTATTTTTCTGCTATCCTCAGCAAGAAATGTTCGGTAAGCAGTAAACGCTACCTCCTGAGTAACACGATCTGGTGCCTTTGCAATTAACTTTACTAAAGTACCTTGATTGTATGCTTTTCGTAATTCGCTCACGTCATCACTCAACTGTTTCATCTGCTTTTTTTCGGTTAATTCAGACATAAAATCGCCTCCTCGTATGTGTCATTATACGACGTTTTTTGATTTGAGACGTATCTTTTAACTTTATAATGGATAAACTCAGTTTTGTATTAATTCTTAGAAGGCGTGGGGAAAACAGTTGAACTTTCACCTTTAAGATGCTTCCATCTATCCATAATCGTGCCACTACCTCCCAGCAACCCTGCACAACTCAAAACAACCACTATAAAGGCAAAATTCACCTTCACAGTGGCTGTTTGATGTGGTTGCTCAAGCTTTTTACTATTACAACGCAAACGCGTTCACAGACCCTGGCCTCTGTGCATAAGAAGTAAGCCGAACTATTCGGAAAACCACCGAATAATTCATCTTACTTCTTATTGCTCGAGGCCAAAAACGGGTCTGTTCACGCTCTCCTCTTTTACCACAAATACTCAACTGGATTCTTAATGTACTTGTTGTAAACATCGTTGACGATGAGCATCTGGTCGTGTGTCAATGCTGGTGCATCAGCGGCGCTCACGTTGCGGTCAATTTGCTGTGGGTTAGATGCACCAGGGATAACCGTGGAAACAGCATCGAACATCAAGATCCACCGCAAAGCCGTTTGGGCCAAGTTGTCTGAACCCAACCGTTCTTTCAATTCATCAGCAGCTTTCACACCAGTCATGTAGTCCACACCGGAGAATGTTTCACCCTTATCAAAGGCGGAACCGTCACGGTTGTATGAACGATGGTCGTTCTTACCAAACTTGGTGTCGGCCGTGTACTTGCCGGATAACAAGCCGGAAGCCAGCGGTACACGCGCCAAGATGCCGACGTTTTGTTCCTTAGCCAGTTTGAAGAATAAATCCGCTGGACGCAAACGGAACATGTTGAAGATGATTTCAACAGTTGAAATGTTGTAGCTCAATGCCTTAATGGCTTCTTCAACCTTTTCAACACTCACGCCGTAGTTTTGGATCTTGCCGGCCTTTTTCAGGTTATCCAGTTCGAACCAGACTTCTGGATTGTAGTAAACGTCAGTTGGTGGGCAATGCAACAGAACGTTGTCCAAGCTGTCGACACCCATGTTCGTCAAACATTCATCCACGAACTTGTCGATGTTTTCTTTGGTGTAACCTTCAGCAACATGCGGATCAAGTTTACGACCAATTTTAGTCGACACGTGAACCTTGTCTTCTTTACCTTTCAAGAACTTACCGATGGCCTTTTCACTAGCACCATCCTGATAAATATCAGCGGTGTCAAAGAAGTTAACCCCAGCGTCATAAGCGGCTTCCAACGTGTCCAAAGCATCTTTTTCGCTAAACGGATCGCCCCATTTACCGCCAAGTTGCCAGGTGCCTAACGAAACTTCGCTGACTTTAAAGCCAGTTTTGCCTAACGTACGATATTGCATAGTTTATGTCTCCCCCTAAGCTATTTTTCACATCAACTTTATCATAATTCTCTGGCATCGAATGTCAGATTTCTCCTAGTCACTGACGATTACGTGTTCAAATGCTGATCACATTAATCGCCCACAGATTCTAGTGTAGCAGTCTGTCGCTGGATGAAAAGTACGCACCTGAATGTAACTACGGCAGCCCAGTCTTGCAAACGCTTTCCGCCGCACCTATACTAAAGCCAAGATTACTTAGAACTTGGAGGCTTTAGTATGACAATTGCAGTTCGCTATCAAACTCGTAATGGCAACACAGAGGCATTCGCTAATCAAATTGCGGCGGCAGTTGATGCTCCAGCAGAAAAAATCGACACACCGCTGCCAACAGATCCAGTTGATGTACTCTTTGTCGGCGGCGGTACTTACATGATGCGCCCAGACAAAACATTAAGCGCCTTTATGGCAACTTTAGACGCCGCCAAGGTAAAGCACATCGCCTTCTTTACTACTTCTGGTGGTCCAGAGACACCAACGGATAAGGCATTAACTAAGCTAGCCGATGAAAAAGGCATTCCCGTTATTGGGCATTTTCATCAAATGATGGGTGGTAAAGGCATGTTTGGTTCCAAGTCTGTCACCTTGAAACCTGATCAAATCCAGGCTGTTAAAACGTTTGCTGAAAGCATGTTGACGCATAACTAAATAATCAACCGGTCTAATGAAGAATGGTCTATAAATTCAAAAAGCGTTACTTGAATGGTGCGATAAGATGCACTCAAGTAACGCTTTTGAGCTAGCTAAGCCTTTTTATAATCATTTTTTATCGTCCTGAATAGTTCCAGCCGAATATTTCCCTCATCATCCGGTTCCGCGCGGCCATCTTTATAGTCAAAGCCAAACTGTTTGTAAAATGGCACGGCACTGACGGCAGCCGGAATTTCAATTCGTTTGGACCGCAAAAATACAGGATCATTCATCAGCTGGTGCATCATTTTATGACCGATCCCCGCACGCTGCTGATGGCGTTCAACAAACACCGTTAAAATGATCGCCTCTTGTGGCACATCCCAATAATTGCTAATGCCGCCGCAACCGACGATTTCGTTTACATCGTTCACAGCAACGTAGAAGTCAGCATAATGCGCCATCGTGCGAAGATGAGCTGCATCATGTTCAGCAGCCGTTTTTAACATCAGCGCTTCACCATAATCTTTGACGTTAACCGTCAGTAACACATCTTTCACCATGGCGGCCGTTTCCTCGGCATCTGTATCCACAAAGGGACGGATCGTAATCTCACTTGCCATCTGCATCGCCTCCTGTTGGTTACGATCATCAGTGTTTCCATGGTCAAAGTCAATTGCAAATTGCGCACTAAGTGACAAATTTCCAACAATCAAATAGCTTTTTTTGCCGAATTTCAAGTAATCACCGTACAATAGCGATACTAAAAATCATTCAAGCGGAGGATTTACATTATGTTCAAACGAGCTTTCGCACTACTCAGTACGTTTGTCATCGCTGTAACGCTTGTTCTTACAACGCAGACACAAGCAGCCGCCAAACAAAATCATAGCAAATACAACTATTCTCAAACACCGACCATTTTCCTGCACGGTTACGGTGGTGGTCCCTCGTCTGCTAACAATATTATCGCAGCCGCGCAAAAAGCTGGGGCTGCGCAAAAAGTGTTAACCGCTCATGTCAGCCGTTCTGGTCACGTAACATTCAGTGGTAAGTGGCAAACGGGCAAGGTCAATCCACTTGTCCAAGTGCTGTTTGCCAACAACCGTGAATCAAATTACAACAACGACGCACGGTGGGTTAAAAACGTACTGACCACCTTGCAGAAAAGATATCACATCACTAAATTCAATGTTGTCGCTCACTCAATGGGCAATCTGGCCCTCATGTACTACGAAGTCAACTACGGCAAGCAACGTTCCCTCCCTCAACTGCAAAAGCAGGTCGATCTAGCCGGTCATTTTGACGGCATCCTTGGCATGGACGACAAAGCTAACCGCAATCATTTGTTAGCAAACGGCAAGCCACAGCATTTTAACAGTTCATACAGGTACATGCTGAAACACCGTAATAATTATCCAACGAATCAAGTCGACGTTATGAACATCTACGGCAACCTCGGTGACGGCTCTAATTCTGACGGCAGTGTCAGCAACGTTTCAGCGCAATCACTGAAATATTTATTAGGTAGCAAACCAAAAAGCTATGTTGAGCACATGATCAAAGGATCGAATGCCCAACATAGCAAGTTGCATGATAACGATGAAGTTAACCGGTATATTATTCAGTTCTTGTGGGGAAAATAATGATTTAACCTTAGCCTCAAACTTAGATCAGTTTAAATGGAGTAACTTTTCAATATTCTCATGGGCAATCTTTTCTTTGTCCTGGTCACTAATTGGCGTTTGGGACAGGAATTCTTGAGCATTGCCTTTCACATATGGGTAATCTTGTGCCCACAATACGTGGTCAGCCCCCATTTCCGACAGCACTAACTGCATTTGGGGCCACGTATACATACCACTTGGCGTAATATACACGTTCTTCTTGTAGTAATACGAAACTGGATGCTTCAATGTATTACCAGTGACCGGTGTCGTCGCTTCGTCCAACCGTTCCAGAAAATACGGGACAAACTCGCCCCAGTGCCCAGAAATCAGTTTTAAGTTTGGTAATTTATCGAAGAGCCCAGACAAAATGATTCGGGTGACATGAAGGCCGGCTTCCATGTGCCATCCCCAGCCAGGCGTTGACATAATGGCATTAAAGCCAATTGGTTGCATGCCACTATAGTAATTGTCACGAATCGTTTCGGATGGTAATGACGGGTGCATATATAGTGGCACATCAAGCTCTGCCGCCATTTCAAAAATTGGCATGAACTTTGGCGCATCCAAAAACTCGTTATTACGAGCAGTACCTAGAATAAGCGCACCTTTCAAGCCAAGTTTCGTGACCGCCCGCTTTAACTCCTGCGCAGCAGCGACCGGCTCTGAAACGGGTAACGTCGCAAATCCCAAATACCGACCTGGGTGTCGTTTGACCGCTTCGGCAGTCGCGTCGTTGATTTTCTGCGTTAACGGAATCGATTGCTCACCTGGCAAAATATCTGGGTTAGTGACTGAATCTCCGTAAGACAAAATCTGCATATCAATGCCATTTTCATTCATGTAACGGATTCGTTTGTCATCAACATCCTGCATCACTGCCGGATCGACAGCATAGGCCTTCAAACCTTCAGCAAAAGACTGACCAAATTCAGCCATTTTCTTAGGATCACTTGGTTGTTGTTTTAAATAATCAGTGATTTCTTTGTTAGCAAACGCTGTGCTAATGTGTTCTTCAGTTGTAATTAATTTCATGTTTAATTCACCTCATCTATTAGGATAAGGCTTAGCTTACAGGGCTTTTAGCAGAAGTTATGGACCGATTTCGCTGCTTTGTTGCATAACTAGAAAAGGTCGCTCAGACCGTTAGTCAGGTGCAGCAATAGTTTGGCTGCCTGCTCCGGCGTCCACTTGTGTTCCAGTACGTAATCACGTAAGAACATATAGGTCGCTGCTGCGTAGACATTACAAATCGTTGTCTCATCGATTAAAGCTTTGCTATTTCTGAGCGCAATTTGGTGATTAAAGTTCGCCAAACGTTGAATAAAGAGTTGTCGTATGTTTGACCATTCGATCATTTCAAAAGCGTCCGTGCGCTTTTGCCAAGCCTGCAGCAATTGAATAACCATACTCTGTGCAGTTAAATCTTGAAAACGAAACGCCGACAAGAATTCATCCAGATGACGATCTAAAATCGTGACAATGACTTGTTCCGGTGTGAGGTAATAGCGATAAAAAGTTTGACGTGATACGTGTGCTGTTTGGGCAACTTGCGGCCCTGTCAACTTGGCAAACGGCACATTATCATGACAAAGTTGGAGCATTGCAGATTCAATTTTACGTTTGGTCCGATAGGTTCGTTGATCTATTTTTTGCATACTTTGCTCCCTACACCTTTTCTTCTAACGCAATCAGACACACAGTCTAACAACTCAACAAAATGGATTGTATCCACATGATTTTTCATGCAACCACCTCAACAAATTGCAGCTACACATCCCGTTTGTTCTGCCGTGAATCAATTACCTATTACATATCCTAATCAACTATGTTGTTTGGGAAATTTCACTGAAAACTCAATGGAGCATGCGTTATTAATTCATGGTATCAACAGTGTACCGTCCCGTACTGAAACGCTAAATGCATCACCCGATGCTATTAATCCAATTTTCATAGACCTTTTTTGTAAGGTCATAATGACTTGTCAACAGTTTGAAAGAAACTAGCAATTTTTTTTGCATTTTTTTTAATTATAAAAAAAACAGGTAATAATAAAAAAAACAAAAAAGAAACAACTATTGTAACCTCAGACCCACGCCACAAAACATCAAAAGATTTTGAATTACCAAATGCACACTCGCTGAACTTTAAGAAATACGAACTGTCTACTATATATTCAGAAAGACAAATAATAAATGTTATAGAGACTTCCAAGGCCTGCAGGAAAACAAACATTGTTCGCTGTCTGTCAACAAACTCAATTTTGTCATAAGGAATTTTGTCAACTCTTGATTTGACCGATAGCCAAAAATTTTCTCTTGAAAAGCTTATCACTACAGCACTAAAAGCTATAAACAATGACCATTTATTGTCATTGGCAAACCCTAAAATAGCCATTAAAACAATAGTTAAAATTAGTGTCAGAGATACAAAAATTCTTTTATAGCCGACCTTTTTGCCCTTAAAAAGGCTCGTATCACTTAAAAACCATAAAAAGTAAGTGTCACTGAACTTCCAAACAATATAAAATCCTAAGATCATAATCGCTGATGGTCGCAATTCGTCCAGGATTAATATTTTTTTAAAACTATTTACAATATTAAGCACCGAAAAAAAAGTAAAAAAAACAAATGCACTGTTAATAATGGCTGTCATAAAACCATTTATTAAAAAGAAAAACGACTTCAATTGTTTTTCTGTTAACTTGGATGGGGAATACTGACATTCATATCGTAGTCCAAAAAAAGAAATGATTAATAGCACTGATACTTGGATCCATTCCACAGAAGACAAAAACTTTGTTTTTAACAATAAATCAGAAAATTTAAATAGTCCAAAAATTGTAATAGCAAAATATACCAACACTGTTGAACAAATTAACCATTTATTTTTAATTTTCCCTGTAATTGCTGCTCTAATAAAAGTCACGTTACCGCCTCCACTTAAAATTGAATTAACTGAGCTTAATAAATCCATGCTTAAACGACGGGGCGGCTAATTATTATCTTGTTCCTGCGCCCGTTGAATCTGTGTCATGGTTTCCAACCAATCATTGGTCAACGCCTGTTTGGCCGCCTCGGCATTATGATGATCAATTGCGCTTAATAACGCTTCGTGCTGCCGACCATTGATATCAATACTGACATCGTGGTGACTGAAAAAGTATGTCTCAAAACGTAAAATGTGACTGTATAGGAAATCACTAAACTGCGTTAAATAGGGATTGTCGGCAACCGCTAAAACCTGTTCGTGAAAAGCTCGGTCAACGCTCAGTTCTGTTCCAACATATTGCTTATGCAACGCCGTCGTTAACCGCGAATCGATTTTTTGCAGTTCATCGCGCTCGGCAGGACTGATCTTGCTGACCATTAGCTGAGCAGCTAGTCCTTCAATAGCGGCCATTGGCTGGTATAACGTTGCTACGTCATCATGATACAGTGGCGCCACCCGTGTGACTTGCCCTGTATTCATAATGACGAAACCATCCGTTGCCAAACGTTGTAAAGCCTCGCGTACTGGTGTCCGACTGATCGAAATAGCGGTGGCCAACGCGGTTTCTGCCAGTTTTTCACCTGGTTCTAGCGTGCCATCAATCAACCAGCTGCGAATTTGCTGATAAGCATGGTCTGTCGCCGTCTCACGTTTGATTGGTTGGCTCTTTGGAATGGGCATATTATCCACCTCGTTTGAAATATTACATACACTATACACTAATTATTAACTTAGCACGCTAAATTGACATCTGGTCTAGAATACAGATGTCGCATCATTTACGTGAACAAAGCTCAAGATTTTACTAATGCTAACTAATTCGAATCAGTAAAGGAACTCATATGACAAACACCATCACGCAAACGGAGATTCGGCACCTGCGTCTCCAAAATAGTTTACTGGTTAACCCTGCCAATAGAACGCTGGCACAAACGGTTGATCACTTGCTGGGTATCCAAGCACAATACGGTAATGCTGCATTACTAAATTTATATAATCGAATCGACAACATCACCCCGCAGGACTTTCAAACAGCCGTGCAGGCGTCACCAATCGTCAAAGCTTGGGGCAATCGGCAAACTTTGCATCTCTTCACGCAACACTCGTGGCAAGAATTCGTCACCATTTTCGGTGACCGTGCCACCTGGGTCACTAAACACCTGCGCGAAAACAACATCGATCCGAAAGAAGCTTTCGACCACTTTCACGCGTTTGGCCAAGCGCATCCCCACTTTACCCGTGACGAACTGTTCGCTGAGTTTGGTGAGCAAGCCCCCATCCTCTTCACTTGGAGTGCTCTTTTGTTAGACGAATCAATGCACGGCCGGTTGTACCTGCCTGCCATTGCCGCCACCAATACTAGTTTCACCGCCTGCCCGCCAGCGCCCCAGCAATCGCTATTACCGACACTTCAACGTTATGCAATTGCTTACTTTACCGCCTACGGTCCAGCCACGTTGCAAGACTACGCCCACTTTGCCGGCCTTTCCCAAACGGCACTCCACCTTACGGAAATGGATCTGAGCAGTTTGGCAACGTTTGAATACGACGGTAAGACGTACTACGGACCCGCAGATAATGTGCCCACCAAAATGCCTGCGCTCATCATGCTATGCAAGTTTGATCCCCTACTGATTGGTTATGCAGACAAAACGTGGCTCACCACGAAACATCAAAAGAAGATTTGGCATACTGGTGGACAGATTGAGCCGATTATCCTAATTGATGGTGATTTGTACGGTACTTGGCGATATCAACTCACAACGAAGAAGCTCAATGCCACCGTGGATGCATACAAGATTATTAATAAACAGCGCAAACGACTGATTGAACGGCGGCTAACCGAATACGCAACTATTTTTGGACGAGCGCTTGGAAAAATCACGTACACTGGGAAAGCCTATGGTGTGAAAAGTTAACGCGTTGCATTGCAATCTCATCAAAAACAGCCTCCAAATGAGTTGGTTAAAAACCATTTCATTTGGAGGCTACTTTTATTTCAGATAACCAAATTTACTTTTTATCACGCTTGGGACGGTACAGACCAAATCCCAATAGACCCAAAATCAATCCTAGCAGAGACAGACTTTGTTCAGCATGTTGCCCAGTTTTTGGCAGTGCCGAGGTTTTAGCTTTCGTAGTTTGAGTACCAGACGCAGATGGCATCTTTGGCAGGCTGTCCTTTGCTACTCCTACAGACACGGTTTCTTGGTTTTGCGTTGAAGATCCAGTCGCAGAAGTCATGCCAGGTTTGGCTATGGTAGATGATTCTTGACTTGAATCACCTGCGGATTTCTGATCGTTTGTTTCACTCTTAATAGCCGTGACATGGACAGTTACTGTCTTACTAATGCTGTTGCCTTGACTGTCCACGTAACTGTACGTTACCGAATAATCGCCAGGCATCTGTGGATTTACATTTCCGGCTACCTTCACATCGTTTAGTTGCAGTGGCTTACCGTTAGCGTCAGTCGCGCTGTCAAAGTTATCACTGGCAGTCCATGTGGTATTGGGACCAGCAACTAGATTACTGTCATGGCCGTCTACACTGGCTTGGCTAGCGGTAACGTGAACGGCAACAGTCTTGCTGACATTGTTACCTTGACTGTCCACATAACTGTACGTTACCGAATAATCGCCGGGAATTTGAGGATTTACATTTCCAGTCACGTTTACGTCACTTAACTGCAGTGGCTTACCGTTGGCATCAATCGCACCGTCAAAGTTATCAGCGGCCGTCCACGAAGTATTTGGACCAGCTACAAGGTTACTGTCATGGCCGGTTACGCTTGCTTGGCTGTTCAGCACATGAACAGCAACGGTTTTGCTGACGTTGTTACCTTGACTATCTACGTAACTGTAAATGACAGAATAATCGCCGGCAACCTGGGGATTTACACTTCCAGTCACCTTCACATCATTTAGTTGCAGTGGTTTGCCACTTATATCAGTTGCACCATCAAAATTGTCAGCGGGCGTCCACGTGGTATTGGGACCAGCAATTAAGGAGCTGTCATGACCTGATACACTAATTTTGCTAGCTGCAACATGGACAACCACCATCTTGGTGACACTGTTACCTTGGCTATCTACATAACTGTAAGTTACGGAATAGTCACCAGGCACCTGTGTATTTACAGTGCCTGTTACTTTTATGTCACTGAGCTGTAAAGCCTTTCCATTGGCATCAGTCGCGCTATCGAAATTATCGCTAGCAGTCCACGTGGTATTGGGACCAGCAACCAAATTACTATCATGACCGGTTACGCTTGCTTGACTTAATGTGACGTGAACCATCACCGTCTTGTCAACACTGTTTCCTTGGGTATCTACATAACTATAAGTTACAGAATAATCACCAGGCATCTGTGGATTTACGCTGCCAGTTACCTTGACGTCACTTAGCTGGAGTGGTTTGCCATTGGCATCGGTCGCACCATCGAAATTATCACTGGCAGTCCACGCTGTATGGGGACCGGCAATCAAGTTACTGTCGTGACCCTTCACGTTTGCCTGACTAGCTGTGACGTGAACAACTACCGTCCAACTAACGTGATTTCCTTGACTATCCACATAACTATACGTGATCGAATATCCACCAGTAACCTGCGGATTAACGGTTCCTGTGACTGTCATATCACTTAACTGTAACGGCTTGCCATTAGCATCAGTTGCGCTATTGAAATTATCGCTAGGCGTCCACGTAGTATTCGGACCGGCAACTAGATAACTGTCATGTACTGATACCCACGCCTGAGTGGCTGTAACATGCACAACTACTTTCTTGCTGACACTATTGCCTTGACTATCCGTATAACTATAAATTACCGAATAATCGCCGGGCACTCGCGTATTTACACTACCGGTGACTTTTACGTCACTTAACTGTAGTGCCTTACCATTGATATCAGTCGCACCGTCAAAGTTATCACTAGCCGTCCATGTAGTCTTTGGACCGGCAATCAAGTTGCTATCATGACCGGCAACGCTAGTTTTAACGCGGCCAACAGTTACTGTATAGGTATGTCCAGCAACAAATGTTTGCCCTGAACTCCATTGGGCTGGTGTGAGGGTTATATCATCCGTTAACGTGCCATCGTTGACGTTTATATCAGTGTTAACGTACATCGCCGGATCAAGTCCTAAAGCGACTAACGAATCAATAAAACCTTTTCGGGAATACTGAGTTCCGTCCTGCCCAACTTTTGTCAACACCTTGATGACTTTATTAGTTTCGGCATCCACTATGTTGTAGGTATCTGTCACCGTCGCATGTGTATAGGTCAGCACCTTAGTAATGCCAGGATAGACAATTCCCTTTAAGTTTGCATCTGGGGCGTTTATCCCTAATGAGCTCGCTGGCAATGTGGGATAAAATCCGCCGCCCTCTGTGTAATTACCGGAACCGGCAAACAGCACGCCCTTCGATGCTAATTCATTCATCGTATTAGCATTCATGCTTATTGTCTTAGGGGTTGTGCTAACATCCGCACCCGTGTGAACAGGCAGATGAAGAACTGGCCAACTAGACGATATGTTTGCATTGGTATCATTAGCGCCATCATTAGGTCTGAAATAATAAACCTGCCGGCCATCTGTCGTATCATTCAATTGGTAAGCGATCATAGAATCAATTGAAAAGCCCTTTGCCTTCATTTGGGCCACTAGATCATCCGCCGCCGCTTGCATAACGGTCAAACCTTGTCCCGTAATCGATGTCGGCAACACAACATAAAATCCATACAATTGCTTATTTAAATTGGTAACACTGTACGGAAATAAATCAAAAACACCAGATGCGTTAAATAAAATATAGTCGCCCTGACCAGTCACAAAGAAATTGGACAACGCCGGTGCCTGATTTAATGGTGGCGCAGTGACTTGAGATGCACTTGATAATGTGAAACTCGTTTGAACGGGTGTCACTTGGACTTGGGGTGTAGGATTCTGTTGGACTAACTGAGCTATAGTCTCGGTGTCACTCTTAGTCTGACTATTTACGCTTTCTGCCGAAGATAATTGGCTGTCCCCAATTGAAGCCTGACTCGTTGCACTTGATACAACTGAATCTTCCGCAGCTGATTGCGTATTGGGATCGGCGTTGCTTGCTGAATGGCTGTTAGTATCGGATAAGGTACTCGATTGCGTGGTCGAATGCGCAGCACTAGATGAAGCTGCGGCACTGCTGCTCAGAGCATCCTGTTTTTGTTCAAACTGACTCGTTGCTTCCGTGCTTCTCGATGCACTTATTTCACTACTTGGTGTTGAAGGGGCTGTATTGTTATTCACTGCCGTGCTCGCGGTTGATGATGCTTTTGAAACATCACTAGTTGGTGTGCCTTCTGAACCAGTACTACTCGAAACCGCGCTTGAAGCACTTAATGCATGCGCTGTTTCCGTCGTCAAATTTGTTGTGGTCGCTTTGATTGCCGTTGCATCTGTTGATCCAGTGTCTGCATGAACTATTTCAGAAATTCCGGAATAGGTAAAAACACCAAACATTCCAATCGTCAAAAATGCTCCTGGAATCCAAGCTCGTTTCTTTTTGGCTGCATCTTCATACGTTAATTTGTTATAGGCACTAAATTTCATGTCTAGTTTCCCTCTTTATTGATTCGTGTCCGCATGTAGCATTTGCAAGGAACACTCATGTTTTATTTAGTCTGCTCTAAGCAAGTCAATAACACGTCGATGTTGATGATGAAAACCGTTGATTTGCCAATCGCAAATTCAATCGTTTTACATTAGCCGCTACAAGTGTTACCCCCTTGATTTTTTAGCGACTACAATATATCATTGTGCTTGTAAATCGTCCACAGGATGTACTCGCTACAAAAAGATAAATTTGTGACGAGCTAATCGAGAAAATAATATATGTATACCAATTCGTGTATATGTACTATTCGAGCGTGAGCCATTTATTGACTAAGGCTTTTAAAATTTGAGAAAAAGGTTGGTATATTAACTATGGTAATAATTTATACCACTCCATTTAATCGACCATCTCGAGAAGCTGTTCAATGGTTTAAAAGACATAACGTGCCTTTTACTGAAATAAGGATTACTCAGCATGATCGATTGTCAGTTAAGACCTTAAAGAGACTTATTGCTGCCTCAGAAGATGGCGTAGATTCCATCTTGGCTCGTCGCTCAAGATCTTTAAAATCGATATCTGGTTTAGATACGATGAGCTTGAATAATCTGTTAAAAATGATGAGTCTAGATAGTCACTTGATTCATTTTCCACTTATCTTTGATGACGAGAGAAACATCTTGGTAACCCACGGCCAAGAAGAACTCGGAGTATTCATCTCCCACAAAGAACGGATTGCAGAAATGCAGGCGCTTCTGAGGAGCCATGGCTAATGCATACTTTTAGAAGTTGCTAAAAATCAGCATTTTACAATGTGAGACCCAATCTGATGTTTTCCCTTTAAGTTTTTTGCGTACTCAATTATCGGTTCTAATAAGTTGCGCACAATTCGTTAAAAATGGTAGCCCAGTGATTGGTGATTGTATAAGTTGGGGCAAAACTTAAATCACTTCAATCTGCTGAAAGAGCTCTGCAATGCGAATTGGTCACCTCTTTACTGTGTAAACCTTGCTGACACATAAGCCCTAGATCAGAACTGCGACGAACTCATTAACTGGCTTGAGACACATTGTCTCGACATTCAAAAAGAACAGAATAGGAGGTAGGGCTTGAAACTTTCATCGTTTATTTACCAAAAACGGTACTATGCGCCTCAGTTATCCCTATCCCCTTCCATAAGCTGCAATCGGCAATCTTTAGCATGTCACTCAGCAAGTAAAAGTCACAGCGGGCTGTCACCGCCTAGCACTTTGTATCATGCATGCCGAGTGCGCCTACAAAAATAGCGCCACTTCCATCACGGAAGTGGCGTTATTTGTTTTGCATTAACTTCATTTTTAGTTTGGCTAAGGATTGGCTGAAGTCAGTTTGTTTGAAAACGGAAATTTTACTTCAAATCCAACCTGACTTGGCTTAATTAGCGCTGGCCGTCTCTGCGGCCTCAACCGCTTGGCTGGCATAGAGGCCAGCCAAATATCCCGAGGAAATTCCCCATGTATTCATCATGCTCGGCATAGAATCATGACCGTTAGCACCGCCCACAATTTCACCAGCAGCATAATAACCAGTCACATCCTGATCGTCTGTATTCTTAAGTTGCATGGTCGAAGGATTAATACTATAACCACCCAACGTTGTGGCAAACCGATCACGCTGTTCAACAACGTAGAATGTTTCACCGTCAAACTGATGTAAGTACTGGGCATCTCGACCAAAGTCTGGGTCTTCTCCTGCTTCGGCCTGTTCCTGATAACGCCGAACTGTTTTAACCAATTGATCAGAATTGATGCCAGCTGCCTGAGCAACCTCACGAAGACCACCTTTAACAAACACTGGCTTCTTGTCTGGATTATCAAAGTAACCTTTAATCTCGGCCGCAGTGAAATCATGTAGCACCAGCAAAGCATAAACTTCTTTCCAAGTGCGTTCGTCCATCACCATAAACGCAACTTTGCCCGGCTGATCAAGAATAGCATCTCGGAACTTGGCGTAAACGTCTGATTCATTAACGATCCGCTGACCACGGTTATTCACATAAATGGCGCCCATGTCAGTGGCTTTTTTTGAAGCATACGTTGTCAGTTTAGCAATCCCTGGCTCCACTTCAACACCGTGTGGATAAACTTTGTACCAACCGAGATCGTGCGATTTCAAATTCAGTTTGTCATTAAAACTGTACGCATCCCCTGTAGATGTCATTGGGCCATAATAGTCGATACCTTCACTTTCAGTGCCACGCATCTTCTGATTGGCGCCATACCCACCTGCGGCCAAAACAACAGCTTGTGCGTGAATAGTAATCGTTTTATTTTTAGTTTCTGCTACAAGACCAGTTACACGATTATTACCGGTCAAAATATTTTCAACACGGGCATCTAAAAGTATTTGACCACCGTTTTGTTTAAATGCTGCTGAAACTTTTTTATGAATTCAAAACTAGAAGCACTCGGCAACTCAATCTGTCGTTCCACAGAGTGCTCGGGTGTTTGTGTTTGGGCTTTTTGGTACGTGAGATCCGCATAGTCACTGACAAAATCGATCGCTGAACCGATATTATTTACCATTAACTTGGTTAACTCAGGCAAGTTCGTATTACGACTTTCTTTTGTCACATCATTGAACAACTGTTCCGGTGAATCTTGCTGTTCTGGGAAAATGCGCGCCGCAACCTTTGAACCAGTGGCCGTCACGTTAGAACCATTAAGAATAGTTGCGCCACCAAGATAGCCGTTTTTCTCGACTAAAATCACTTTGTGTCCCAAACTGAGTGCCCGACTAGCGGCAACCAAACCGGCTTCACCACCACCAATTACGACAACATCTGCGGTTAGTTCGACATCTTGATGCTCCGTATTTGTTGGAACAGAATGTAACTTAACATCAGCTGCATTAATCGCAGACTTGGCGGAATTTAATAACGCCTGTGTCATCACGGTTGCGCCACTAATTGTATCAACATCAAATGACTGATTAGCAATAATATTTTGTTTAAGTGTATCTACCACCTGATTAAAAATACCAGGCGTTTCAGAATGCTTCAATACTTTAAAATCATCAATGTGATTATTCGAAACGTCCACTTCATAATTAATAATACCGTTGTGACCATTAGCCTGGCCGGTAATTTGCTGTTCATTGCTCATAATGGATTCTTCCTTTACTTATTTTTCCAAACCGCGAGACATTAATATTTTATTCTGACGGGTAACAAAAACGGCTTCGACATCTGTCATATGATCAACCAATTCGAGCCCACGTCGACTACCTGCAAAGAAACAGACCGTCGTCAAGATTTCAGCCAATGTCGATTCCGGCGTCAGGATGCTAACAGAGGCAAGATCGTTATCAATTGGATAACCAGTTAACGGACTAAGAATATGATGATACCGGTGACCGTCAACAATGAAGTATCGTTCATCAATGCCAGAAGTCACAACACTTTTCGCCACCGTACTTATTGTCGTCAAAGGTTTCCCTGCCGGTTGTTGTGAATTGCGAATACCCACATGCCACCAGCCATCCGAAGTTAACGGATTGCGGCCAAACAATTGAACGTTACCACCAAGGTTCACAATGCCAGCTTTCAAACCATTCGATTGCAACAGATCTATAATTTGATCGGCAAAATACCCTTTGGCAATTGCACCCAGATCCAATTCCATTCCGCGCCTAGTCAGATAAACAGTTTGCTGCTCATCATTCAACAAAACATCATCGGGTTCGATAAGCTGCAACCGTGCCTTAATATCTGCTGGATCTGGCAACCGCTGTCCATCGAAACCAATTCGCCATAGTTTCACAAGTGGACCGATCAAGACATTAAAACTGTCACGGTATTTGCGGCTTGCCACTACACCCCGTTTGATCAGATCGTACAGCTGGCGTGGCGCTTGCACTGGTTGCACACCAGCTTGGCGGTTAATCTTCATCAACAGGGAATCCTCCCGATTAGCTGAAAATATCCGATCTGCGTCCTGTAAGTAATCGTAAACGGCCTCAACTGCAACCGGATTACGTTTGAATAAGGTCAGTGAAACCACCGTGCCAAACATCTCAAACTGAGAAACGTACTTTTTTGTGGTCACATTGTTCGACACCGCAATACCTCCTGACTCACACTGACTGATCGATGATAAAGTACGGACCGACCAACAATCACTTATTTGGTCGGCCCATCTATCTCGCTATTTGTATTTCTAGTTCAACTTCAAATCTTCTAGTTCTTGTCGTAAATTCTGTAGCGGAATCTGCCCTGGTGCTGAAGCGGCACCAACTGTTGCAAACGTTAATGCAGAGCCAAAAGTTTCACCCGCAATCCGAGAAATTTTGCCCAAATCACCCATCGACATTGTAATCAGTGGCTGATTTACAGACGCTGCGGTTTTAGCAGTGGCCGTTAATAAGGTCAGGACATCAGTAGCGTTATGAGGCATTACTGCCATCTTGGCAACATCAGCGCCGAGCTCAACCATGCCTGTTAAACGTGACTGAATTTCATCAGTAGCTGGTGTTTTGTCAAAGTCATGATTGCTCATAATGATGACTACATTTTCTTCATGAGCAGCGCCAACTAATCCTTTCACGACTGTTTCATCATGAAAACGTTCAACATCTAGTGCATCGGTAAAATGCCCTTGAAGGACAGTCTCGCAAACCTTGAAATAACCATCATCGGCTAATGCCAGTTCGCCGCCTTCACCTTTGGTTCTAAAGGTCGTTAACAACGCAATGTCACCAAGAATTTGACGTAGTTGCTGCCCTGTTTGGGTTAACTGCTCTGCATCCAGTACACCATCAAAATAATCAATTCGCCATTCCACAACATCTGGTTTAACCGTGACAATCTTTTGGGCCTGTTCACCGATTTCATCCGCGGTTTCACCGGTAATCGGTACCGCAATTTTCGGTCGACCAACACCAAGAGTGATGTTTCTGAGTTTAACTGTTGCTTGATTGATCAAGATGTTTCACCTCTCTAAAATTGCTTTCGATTAAAAATCATATTTAAATAAACTTGTACTTCAAGTTTCGAACCATCACTAAGGCAATTAACAACACACCAATCAAAGTCACGGCAATATCAAGTTTGAATACCCACAACACACTAGCGGCCGTATTGTTGATCACAAAACTCGAAACAAATGGACCAACGAAATAAGTCAACGCCGCCATGAAACTGTAGTAACCCGTAACTTTTCCTTTTTCTCGTGGGAAATACTGTGACAGGATGGTCAATCCCAGTTGCCAAATGCCGCCGGCCGCAAAGAATCCAATAACAATACTCGTTATCTGTGCTAGCCACAAACTTGGCATCAGTGTCATCCACCCCAAGAAAATCAATGAAATGCCTGAATAAGTCAGGACTAGATACATTGGTTTAATTTTTGTCACAATAACGGAGGTCACAAACACCGAAATCAAGGAGGCAATCGCATACCAAGAAACCAAACCTTTTGCAGTTGCCGCGCTGACCTTCAAAACGGAGATACCAAAGTTTGGCACATACTGCGTAAACACATAAAACGTAAAGGAAATCGTAAAACCAAGAACAACCAAAGCAGTCCCATCAATGAGAACGCTAGGCTTTGATTTAGCAACTTTTTGCCTGTCCAATGCTGTGTCAACCGATGTCTGTTTCGATTCTGGTTTGCTTTCATTTTGTGGACCGAACTGACTGCGCATGATAATGATGGCATCGACGACCATGATAACGGTCATGCCAATCAAGGCTACCTTTGAATCGGGGATAGCGGCCACAATAAACGGTAAAGCAAACTGGGCAAGTGACATTGCGGCCTTAACAAGCGAATTCATACTAGCTGCACGATTTGTAAAGGCATCCGACAATGCCGGATAACTCGAAGCATCACTGAAGGAATCGGTGGCACCCATAAATAGCGCAAAGATTGAGGCCCACACAACATCTCGACTCAATACCAATCCCAAAAAGAAAATAATCGTCGTAGCAATACCGACAAGCATCGTCAGCTTTCGACCAAAACGATCTGATACATAACCTGCAAAAAGAATCGTTAACAACCGGCCAATCCCAATCATCGAAATAACGGTTGAGATTCCCTTTAAGTTGGTATTCCAAAGTTGCTGAAAGCTATTACTATACTGAGAAATAATAATCGTTGCCATTCCAATGATGGCGTAGTTGAGGTATATTCCCGTTGCCAACGGAACGTATTTCTTTGTCATTTTTTCACAGCCATTTCTTTATTTTGCTCGAACTTTAAAAGGACTATTTGCTAGTAACATCGTCATCGTTGAACAAAAGGTCACGAATATAATCAACTGGCATATCTTCACCCGTCCACAATTTAAAGGCCTCAGCACCTTGTTCAAGCATCATGCCTAAGCCGTTAAAGACATGTTTGACGCCAGCTTGTTCGGCCACTTTCATCAGTTTTGTTGTTCGTGGCGCATAAACGGTATCAAACACAATCATGTCCTGTCGGAACCAGCTAGGATCGCTCACTAAGGTTTCATCCTCTAAAGGCTTCATGCCAACACCCGTGGAATCACAATAGATTGCTGATTCAGAAATTTGCTGTTTGAAGTCATCCTGGTCAGCTAACGTGTGTAACGTCGCATGACAATTTGTCTTTTCATTAATAATGTCAACATTATGCTTAGCATTCTTTTGGTAAGCACTATCCAAATCAAAAATAGCAATTTCTTTTACGCCATCTAAAGCTGCTTGAATGGCGATGGCAGTACCAGCGCCACCAGCACCAGCCAATGTCATCTTTTCGCCGCGAATATCCAAGCCTTCATCAGCTAATGATTTCATGAACCCTGTCCCATCGGTTGTGTAACCCGTTAAAGTCCCATGATCATTTACAATCGTGTTAACGGCCCCAACCATTTCGGCAGCCGGATCCAATTTATCAAGTAATGGAATGACCTTTTGCTTATTTGGCATTGAAATATTTGATCCACGCATATCCAGTGTTCGAATAGACTCGATTGCACTTGGTAAAGTATCATTGCCAACTTCAAAGGCCAGGTATGCATAGTTCAATCCTAATTTTGCGAATGCGTTATTGTGCATCGTTGGCGACATTGAGTGTCGGATCGGATAAGCCATCAAACCAATTAAAATTGTGTGTCCATCAATACGTTCAGTCATTTTAAGTCACTCCTATTTTCTTATTCCTAATTTTGTGTAATTTTGTTAATTAATTCACTTTTTATGTTAGCGGTTACAAAGATACAAATAAATAACGCTGACTTGTTCAATCAATAGAATTCTTCTATCATTCAATCAGAGGTGATTTTATGAATTTGCGCCACTTAGTTTTCTTTCAAGAATTAGCTAAAACACAGCATATGGCACTTGCCGCCGAACATCTTGGCATTTCACAACCGTCTCTGAGTTACGCCATCAATGGGTTAGAAAAGGAACTTCGCGTCCCATTGTTCGAGCATGAAGGTCGTAACATTAAACTCACTCGATTTGGCAAATCGTACTTAACATACGTTAACGCCGGCCTTGCCAAACTAACCCAGGGAGAAGAACTCGTTCAGCAACTGATGGACGCTAACACAGGCCATATTGAACTTGGCTTCACATATACACTTGGACAAGGTCTTGTGCCATCAGTCATGAGTGCCTTTCAGAAAGCCACTAATAATACCAAAATTTCTTTTGCACTCACGCAGGGTAACTCATTTCAATTACTGAAGGCACTCCGCGATGATTCACTGGATCTTGTGCTGGCCTCCCGTGTCCAAAAACTGGGTGACGTTGATACCAGTAAAGAATTTCTTTTCACACCACTTGTGAAACAGGAGATTGTCTTAGCAGTTCCCGCAAATCATCCATTAGCACATAAGAAAAACGTTTTCGTTAGTGATATTGCTAAATACCCTCTCATCAGCTATTCAAAGACAAGTGGATTAAGACCGCTGATTGATAAAATTCTTGAACGTTCTGGTATCAGCCCACAAATCCGATACGAAGTTGAAGAAGATTACACAGTGGTCTCATTCGTAGAGCATAATTTTGGAATCGCCTTGGTACCAAATTTGCCACAGCTTAAACAAGAACACGTTAAGTTGCTACATCTCACTGATAATTATGTCGCTCACCAATTGTATTTAGTTACTAAAATTAATCAGTTTATGGCACCGTCAGTCACGCGATTCCGGGATTTTTTGATACAATACTGTGCTTTCGATATCAACGGCTACGAATAGCCAGTTAGTGAATTAATCAGTCTCTCTAATAGCTGTCATATTCAAGTATGAATCTCCCCCTTTTCTTTTGTTTCCTCGTATCATCAAACCAAGTGAATAATTCCTTGAGGGAGGTTAAATTATGAGCGAACAAAAACAACCAGCCATTACTGCTGTTGTGACTGTTTATAATCTTGGTAATTATCTGGATCCCTGTTTGGCCAGTTTAGCGCGCCAAACATTAAGCGATTTCGAAGTCATTATGGTTGATGACCATTCAACAGATGGTTCAAATAGTGTGATCGAAAAATGGGCGCAAAAGGATTCTCGCTTCATTGCCGCACATTTGCCAGAGCACAGCGGTGTGTCGGCTGCCCGCAACTACGGCATTGACCATGCGAGCGCACCCGTGATCTGCTTTGTGGATGGTGATGACCTTTGTGAACCAAACTATCTACAAACTTTCGTGGATGGTATGAGTCAACCCGGTGTTGACCTTGTAACTGTTGGCTATCGTTGGGGTGGCTATGCTCGTGGAGCCGTTTCCGGTATCACCGGATGGCACGAAATTAGTCAAGATGACATGTTATCCGAAGCGACAGAACACGGTACCCAAATTGGTGGCTACACTTGGAATAAGGCATTCCGAGTTAGTGTTATCAATCGTTTGATGCTGCGTTTTGACACCCATTTAAAACTGGCTGAGGATTTGCTGTTTACCGCGGATTACGAAGCTGGTGCACAGCGTTTTCTATTTAATCCAACACTCGTCTACAACAAAGTAAGTCGGCCTGGTAGCACCATCCACACTGCATCAATGGCTATGCGCCGCGGCGAGATGGAAGTCGACGCGCACATTGATCAGTTGCGAGAAAACCTGAATGCAGGATGACGATGACTGCCCACTGTCTTATAATTGTGGAGTAATCACATCCAAAGGAAGTTTGTCGCATGCAGTTAACCGCAAATTCAATGACGCCAGCTGGCTATCACCAAATCGAACAGGAAATCACCCGTTTGGAGCTCGACCGTCCCAACCGCATCAAACAGTTGCAGGAAGCCCGCGCTCTAGGTGACTTATCAGAGAACGCCGAGTACAGCGCCGCTAAACGTGATTTACGTCATCTAGAAAGCCGTTTGCGTTATCTGAACAAGTTGCTACAATACGCCGAGGTTGTCACACCAGAAACGCCAGATCAGGTCGAGGTTGGCAAACATGTCGATGTGCAATTCGATGACGAAAACGATACTGACGCCTACCAAATTGTTGGTAAGTTTGAAGCAGATTTGGACGCTAACAAAATTTCGTTCGACTCGCCATTAGGACACGCCATGATCGATCATAAGGTCGGCGACACCGTCACGGTTAACGCACCAAACGGGGATTATCAGGTTACAATCAGGAAAATTAAGGGTTAACGCCCATTTAGGTTGTAAAAAAGCCAACGCAATTTCTCGCGTTGGCTTTTTCATTATTTAAAATAACATTTCAACTATTAGAATCGTGCCCGACCCAAAGCATGTTGAGCAGCTAAGTTCAACAAACTCCATTGACGGTCAAAACCAGGCTGGAAGAAGAAGTCAGCGGTGGCTAAATCTTCCAACGTCAGTTTGTGGGCAACAGCTAAAGCAATCACGTTGCCTTGAGCAGTGATGTCGTACTTGGATAGAACAGCGCCACCAAGGATTTGGTGCGTCAGTGGATCAAACGTCAAACTCGTGTAAACGTCTGTGTTGCCAGCACTTTCTGGCACATAGGCTAGCCGTAAAGTGTCCTTGTAAGCACTGGTTGCAACTGGCACATCAACTTTAGCAGCCGTGGTGGTGTTCAAACCAGCAGCGGCAAAGTGATAATCAAACACGCTTAATGCAGACGCACCAACGACTCCCTTGAATGGGACAGCAGGTGTATCTTCAAAGATGTGATCAACCACGTACTGAGCTTCACGGCGAGCGGTGGTTGCTAACGCGATTGGCATTGGCTTGCCGGCTGGAATAGACAATGGCAGGATCGCATCCCCCATGGCATAGACATCAGGTAAGTTCGTTTGTAAGTATGGGTTAACATCAATAAAGCCACGGTCCGTTAAGTTAACTGTGCCTGACAGCCAAGCCGTATTTGGTTTAACCCCTGCCGCACAAATAACGAGGTCAGCTGGATAAGTCTTGTCAGCTGTCTTTACACCAGTCACAGACTTGTCTCCTTCAAACGACTTAATCGACTGAGACAAGGCCAATTCAACACCCTTGCTGGTCAGCTCTTTAGTGACCACATCAGTCAAATTTTCGTTGAGATAGTTGCCTAATGGGCGGTCAATCATGTCCATTAAAGTGACGTGCTTGCCAGCATTAGTAAAGACTTCGGCAGCTTCGATCCCAATGTATCCAGCACCGATGACGGCAACGTTCTTAATGCTGTCATCCGTAGTGGCCGCCTTGATCTTGCTAGCCCAGTCGTAACCGCGCATTGCGTAGATACCATCTAAATCGTGACCTGGAACTGGCAAGACCGTTGGCGTTACACCGGAGCTCAAAATCAGTTTGTCATAAGTGACTTGCTCAGTCTGACCAGACTTAACATCCTTCACGCTGACTTCTTTCTTGTCAGCATTGATGGCTGTAACTTCGTGATTATTGAAGACGTGGCCACCCTTGCTGGTAATGTCTTCTGGTTTAAAGTTACGGACATCTTCTTGAGCAGTTACCTTGTCCTCCAAGAATAATTCCATCCCACATGACATGAATGAGACAAAATCACCTGCTTCATAAATCGTGACATCCACGTCGCGATACTTATCCAACAGTTCAATTGCTGATTCGTGACCACCGTGTGATGCACCGACAATAACGATTTTTGTTTTACTCATAAATAGTTAACCTCCATCGTATGTTTTAGAATCATTCTAATTCTCCTAACACACATACTGTAAAACTTACGCGTTTTTGTTGCAAGACCCACTCACAAATTCAAACACGCAAAAAGCCGATAACATCAGTGCTATCGGCCAATTTAAATTTTTTACAACTTATTTTTTCTTAATTCAGGCAAACGGATTAAAGAATCATCCTCAAGCCCATGACAACTAACAATAAACCCATCATTGGCTGCAAAACCAGGTTTAGCACCCGTTTATTTAACCGGTTAATAATGATTGGGGCTAAAGCTGCACCAATTATTGCCCCAATCATGAGGCCGAAACCAATGGACCAATCCACGTGACCACTAGACATGTGAAAGAGCAGCCCAATCAGCGTCGTACCGACTAACACGTATGAAGAGGTTGCGGCGGCATGCACGGTATCCAAGCCCATTAGTAATAAGCCAGCTAAGATTGGACCACCACCACTTAACCCGGCGACACCAACCATTAGACCACTTAAGATACCGAATGCGATTGCTTGAATCCGTTTGGTACCACCGTTGGCCGTTTTATTACGGTGTGGCAAGTACTGACGCGCAATAATCTGGACACCGAGCAACACCAAGATAATCGCGATCACCCAAGTATAAATTTTGGTCGGTATAAACGGTGATAACAAAGAGCCAACAATGGTCGCAGGCAACGCCGCCAGTAACATTCGATTACCGACTTTAGCTTCTACATTCCCCGTGCGATAATGACTGTAGGCGCCGACACACAGCGATGGAAATGCCGTAAATAGTGAGGTTGCGGCCGCTACAGCAGCTGGCAAGTGAAAGACTCCCGTTAATACGCCTAAATAAATGGCCGCACCACCGCCACCCATCGAAATCACCAGCGTACCAATAATAAAACCAGTAATAATTAACTCAATCCACAACATGCCTTATCCTTCTCTCTAAACCAACATCAATCAGTCTCGCTTTTTTTATCGGTCGAAGCTTTGATATATAGCAAATTTTGAAACGCCATTTCCGTAATGTTCTCGTCGTTCACATGCGCCATCAGATCAGCCAAGGAAAAACCTTGTTGCAATCCCAAAGGTTGAGCGAACCCATAAACAGTCAATTGATAGTGATGTGTGCCTGATTTTTGTCGTGGACCGGCGTAGTGCTGCTCCAACCACGTGTGTTGAGCACGCAATTTCCACCACGGTGCCCGTAAATCCTGAATGACAGAGTGCAAACTGTTTTCACCCTGAGGCACGTTCGTGTGGCGACTAAAATCTGCCGGCACAATTAAGGACTGGCCTTCAACAGGCGCATCAGCGACCAGCCAGTGTGTCCACGGAAACCCAAACATAGGCACCGTATCGTAGTCAATCAACTTCCAGGCCACCACCTTGGTAACACTACTTATGTCAAGAATCTCAAACGGAAATGATTGCGGGGTCACCCCCTTCAATCTTTTCCGAAGCAATCGCATTGCCACCATACTGATCAGGAATTATCCTAGCTGAAAACGGAAATCTTAATTTCACTATTCAAAACTCACATTTCTTTTTATTTTACACTTTGTAAGTATAATTTACATGTTGTAAAATGTAAATATAAACAAACCACTTTCTGTGAAGGAGTCATTAACTCATGGTTCAAAAACGCGATTTATCTGTTGAAAAAATCATTCAAACGGCCACAGACCTAATTAACGCTGACGGCGCTGACGCCGCTACGTTTGGCAACATCGCCAAGGTGCTTAACTGTCGAACGCAGGCGCTTTACTTCTATTTCAAGAACCATAACGACCTGTTGCTCGGTGTCGCAACGGACTTTTTCGCAACCCTTAATCAAGAAGTCCAAACGGCCTGCTTCGATTTAAATGGTCGCGAGGCACTGATCAAAATGGCCACCACCATCCGTAACTATGGCCGTCAAAACTTGGATCTATCACTAGCGGTGATGAGAACATCTGGACTGCCCGACCACTTGTCAGCCTTCAACGAGACACGTCATTTATCCGAAATGATGCAGCAGTACATTGGCGATTTTGTCAGCGATCCCGTACAACAGCTATCCATCTCCCGTGGTGTCCGGGCCATGATTATCGGTGAAGTCGTCAGCGAAAGTGTCGGCTGGTTTACGAACCCTGCTATCGATCGCGATGACAGTTTTGTCGACAATCTGATGCGACTGTTCGATGAATCACAAAAGTAGCTATCTGTGTGGCCCCGGCAAATGCCACATCGTACCCGTTACGCTGACTTGAAACGCCGTTCCGTGGGACCGGTCTCAGCCCCAAGCCCCAGGGTCTTCAACCTCGACTTTGAACCCATAAACCAGGTTTCAAAGCTCGTCCTACAACACTAAATGGCTAAAACCACGCCATTAAGTGTTGTTATCACCGAACTCTGTTTCAAGTCAGCTCCACTGCTTTAAAAAATATCCTTTCATTCACTAAACTCTTGGGATGAAAGGATATTTTTGTAAAATTTACTGCTAGATTAGCTGGAGGGCGTCAACAGTGATACCGAGCCGTGAAGGTGGTGTTAATTCGAATGATTTTCACGAATTTACAGCACGGACGGACACAGCGACTCGCGGCTCACGAGGGTCTGTGGCGAGGTGAAAGACCGTGAACTTCGGGCTTGAACCGGTCCCACGGCGAGTGTGTCACTGTTGACAACCGCAAGCGACATTTCACCACTCACAGGCACCAATAAGGTTTTACTCTTTATCCATTATATTTCGAAACGATATTGCTTTAATGATAGTAAGCTGACATGATATACTTTTCTCACTAAAACTAACTTAATTCAGAAGGAGTCTTCATTTAATGTCACAGAACCCAAATACCGCACCTGATGCACCTGACCCCAAACCTAGTCCTGTTTATGTACAAACGGAAACCGAGGTTTTGGATCACTACCATAGCGATCTCGAAACAGGGTTAACAGCCGAAACTGCAGCCGACCGACTGGCCAAAAACGGGCCAAATGAACTGACAGCTCATGTCACGCCAAAATGGTTGATATTCTTGCGTCAGTTTAACAACGTAATCATCTACATTCTGCTATTTGCGGCTGCTTTTACCCTTTTCATTCGTCACTATTCCGACGCCGTCGTTATCGGTTTGGTAGTCATCATTAATGCCTTGATTGGCTACTTTCAGGAAGTCAACGCCAGCAACGCGCTTGATAAAATCAAGTCGATGTTGTCTACCGAAGCCACGGTTATTCGGGACAGTGCACGGACAGACGTGCCGGCCACCGAGCTAGTAACCGGGGATATTGTCTATCTGGAAGCCGGTGACAATGTCCCTGCCGACATGCGAATTCTCGATTCTGATAACCTGCGGATTCAAGAATCGGCTTTGACCGGTGAACCAGATTCTGTGCTCAAGAATTTTGACCCACTGAAAGACAGTAAAACACCGCTAGCTGAACGTGAAAACATGGCCTACGCCAGTACTGCCGTAACCAACGGGAGTGCTACTGGTATCGTCACGGCAACCGGTCACGATACTGAACTTGGTCAAATTGCCGATGATGTAACGGATGTCAAACAAACCAAAACGCCGTTGATGAAAGAACTCGACCGGTTGGGGACCTGGATTTCCTACTTCATCATCGCCGTTGCCATTGCACTGTTTATCTTTGGTTGGGTGCGCCACTTATATGCGTTACCAACCCTCGCACTAGCAATCATCACCATGATTGTGGGTTCCCTGCCTGAAGGATTGCCGGCTTCAACTTCTGTCATCCTCGCAATGGGTGTGAATACGATGGCGCGCAACAAGGCAATCGTTAAAACATTGCCATCTGTGGAAACGCTAGGCGCTGTCGACATTATCGCCACGGATAAAACCGGGACGCTAACGAAGAACGAAATGACGGCTCAGGATATCATTACTAAGGATCATCAGTATCAAGTTACGGGGACTGGCTATCAACCTAAAGGTCAGATCATAGCAAATGGTCAACCAGTTAACGTTCAAGATGACCCAATCTTGAAAGAACTGTTAATTAGTGGTTTCGAAGCCAACGACACCATGTTACAAGAAGAAGATGGCCAGTGGATCCTGAATGGTGAACCCACTGATGGTGCCTTTCTCACGCTGTACCACAAAGGCTGTGGGATGGACGAACCTGCGTTTGAGGAGTTGGATCGCATTCCGTTTGACTCCGACTATCGTTACATCGCGCGCCTCAGTGTCCGTGAAGATGGTCAACATGAAGTGTTCGTAAAGGGTGCTCCTGACAAATTGTATGAAATGGCGCAGGCAGCTGACCCGACTTTTAATGTCGATCACTGGAACGACGTCATTCACGACTTAACTACTCAAGGCAAACGTGTTGTGGCAGTGGGCCGTAAACTCGTGGGCAAAGACGTTAGCGAAGTCACACACGAAACATTGCGCGATGGTGTCGACTTTCTCGGAATCGTCGGGATTATTGACCCACCACGTGAGGAAGTTATTGATGCGTTAAAAGAAATGCGAACCGCCGGAGTCAAAGTTAAGATGATCACCGGTGACCATCCTGACACAGCAACTGCCATTGGCCGTCAACTTGGTTTGGCGGATAACATTCAAACCATCACGGGTGCAGAGTTAGACGACATGTCACCTGACGAACTACGTGCCAACATCAATCGATACGATGTGTTTGCGCGGACGACGCCAAGCAACAAACTGGCCATCATCAAAGCCTACCAAGAAAACGGGAAGATTACGGCGATGACCGGTGACGGTGTTAACGATGCGCCTGCTTTAAAACGCGCTGATATCGGGGTAGCTATGGGTATCAAGGGGACCGATGTGGCCAAGGATGCGGCCGACATGATTTTAGTCGACGATAACTTTACGACGATGACAAAGGCCATTCGTGAAGGCCGGCGACTGTACGACAACATCAAGAAGACCATCGCCTTCCTGTTGCCAACCAGTTTTGCTGAAGGTTTAATTGTCGCATTCAGTATTTTGATGCAACAAAAATTGCCATTGGTTCCAACACAATTGCTCTGGATCAACATGGTCTCGGCCGTCACAATTCAGTTTGCGTTCATTTTCGAACCGGCTGAACAAGGCATTATGCAGCGGCGACCACGGAAAACTGGTTCAACCCTGATGAACAAACATGACGTGTTCCAAATGGCCTATGTGTCCGTCTTAATAGCGGCTATGGGACTGTGGGCGTTTGACTGGCTCACCAATAATGGCGTCAGCCAAGTCATTGCCAGCACAATTACCGTTAACGTCATTGTGTTAGGTAAGGTGTTCTACCTGTTCAACATTCGCAGTCCGCATCTAGCCTTCTCAAAGAACTTCTGGACAAACAAAATGGCGTTTGTCGTCATTGCCGCACTAATGTTGCTGCAACTCGCGCAAGCGTACATTCCGTTTATGCAGGACATCTTCAAGACTGGTCCAATGAGTTGGAGTCAATGGGGATTGGCAATTGTCGCCGGGTTTGTTACGTTAGTCGTTACTGAAGCCGATAAGATTATTCGGATGCAGTGGCACAAACGTAAACAACCGCGCATGAACTAATAACACTTAATTTACAAAAGAAGCAGTACCGTCAAGTTTGTTGACAGTACTGCTTTTCGTTTGCCATGCGAGTAAACTATTAGGTGGCAGACAAGAACAAAGAAAATAAGGAATGAATCATGAAAAAGAAACGTTTCAAACTAAAGCAACGCAAGCTCGTTACCGTCTTGGCAACCATTGCAGTGTTAGTGTTCGGTTACCTTTTTTCGACTAATAACACCGAGGTCAAGGCCTTTACCCATGGCCCGCGCCAAGTCACCACAATGCGCCGTCATTACCGTCACTGGACCAGACAAGCTGAAAACTGGTTCAGTAGTAATTCAGGTAGCACACAAACAACGCCCACTACCGCCGATGTACCCCGTGACGCGACTGACAGTCAGTTACTGGCACTACAATTCGCCGCGAACAAGTATCCAGAAAACTACGTCAGTTTGGGCAAATCAACCCTAACCAGTTTACAAATTCATGATGCCTTAGAGCACAACCATGAACAAGCCTGGTACACGATTGACTCGCCGGATACGCTGGGCCGCAGTCAAGCTGGCCAAGCGTTAGTCACTTACGACAGTGTCAGTGCCACGGCCGCCATGAAGCGACCTTCCTTTGCTGAAAGCGCCAATCCGACAGGCTACGAAGGCAATAATCGCATTGCCCAGTTAAACGGTTATCGCGGTTACTTCTACAACCGTTCTCACACGTTAGCTTGGTCGTTAGTTGGTAATCTTGGCGGGCCTGACAGCAGTAGCAATGCCATCATGCAGCGCAACAACTTAACGACTGGCACTCGTGCTCAAAACGTTGGTACAAACGGACGTAGCCAAAGCACTGCCGGTGGGATGGCTTACGCCGAAACCGCAATCCGTGACTTTGTCAGAGAACGGCCAAACATCCCCGTCTATTACGTTGTCACCCCTCTGTACCAAGGCAACGAACTTGTTCCCCGCGGCACTCATGTTCAGGCGGTTAGCACGACGGATGACGGCCAAGCCTTGAACATTAACGTTTACGTATTTAACGCTCAGAATGGCGCCACCATCAACTATGCCGATGGCAGTTGGACACAAAATTAATCTTCTACTATGCATACTTCATACCGCTTCACTGACCTGAAACGCCGTTCCCTGGGACCGGTCTCAACCCGCACAAACCGCAGTTTTCGCCCTCGATTCTGAGCCACAGCCCGTCTCAGAAGTCGTCCCGTAACACTACGCGGCCAAATTCTCGCCGCCAAGTGTTACCGACACGGAACTCTGTTTCATGTCAGTTCCGCTCATATTACACATGACAAAACAGCTAGTCTGTTCCACCCATATAATTAAAAAACATAGTTCAATGCAAACCGAGACTATGTAGTAAAATTGCGACTATCCAAGCTGAAGGGCGTCAACAGTGATACCGAGCCGTGAAGGTAACGTTAATTCGGTGGTTTTCCGAATTTAGGTTACGGACGGTCGTGAAGACTCGATTTTGGAGGCTTCACGGCGAGGTGAAAGACCGTGAACTTCGGGCTTGATCCGGTCCCACGGCGAGCGTGTCACTGTTGACAACCGCAGGCGACATCAAAACCAAAAAACGACCTACACAGGGTTAATGATTTAAACCTTGTGTAGGTCGTTTTCTATAGTCGCATCAAAGATGTAGCAATCGTACGCTTAATTGATTTTCCGTTTCGGGTTCAGAATCCCCATCGGATCAAGCAACGACTTGATTTGGTGTTGAACCATGTCAACATCATCGCCGAGTTCTTCGTTGACCCACTGGTTCTTCAACATACCAACCGCGTGTTCACCAGAAATCGTCCCACCGAGTGCCAAGGCTTTGCGGAACATCAGTTGCAGTGCCTTGATAACATTCTCCGGCACCTCCGTTTGCTCCTTAGGCCAAACGATACTTGGGTGAACGTTACCATCACCAGCATGACCGGCGGTAAAGATTTGCACGTGAAGTTGATCGGCTACTTCGCTGACGTAATCCATCATTGGCGCCAATTTAGACATTGGCACGGCCATATCTTCCATAACGTGATTGTGTCCGGCAAAGACCGCTGGCAACATGTCTTGCCGCAACTTTTCGATGGCCTTCATCTCGGCATCGTCGGAAGTGACATGAATGTGTTGTGCGCCATGATCGTTCAACACTTTTTCAGTAACCTTTAACGCTTCATCACCACCGACGTCCAAACGAAGAATCAGCATCGCACCACTATTGTCAGCGTAATGCGTCCCCTCATACTTATCCAAAGCCGCAACAGTATTAGCATCCAAAGCTTCCAACATTGCCGGATAGACACCGGATGCCCGCACTTCCGTCACTGCCTCTGACAGTTTGGTCATGTTATCGAAGAAAGCCAACCCCATCACCGCGTGACCAAGCGGAATTGGGAATAACTTCACCGTGATTTCGGTGATGATGCCCAGCGTACCTTCCGAGCCAACGAATAGGTGCGTCAGGTCATAGCCAAACGCCTGTTTAAATGTCCGCCCGCCTAACTTGAGTTCACGGCCGTCAGCTAAGACAACCTTCAAACCCAAAACAGAATCACGGGTGGCACCATATTTAACAGTGCTCATCCCACCAGCGTTAGTTGACGCATTGCCACCAATTGCTGAAATGGGCCGTGAACCTGGATCAGGTGCATAAAACATGCCAACTTTATTAGCTTCATCGTTCAACGTTTGGTTGATCACTCCTGGTTGAACAACCGCCACTGAATCCTCACGACTAATGTCTAAAATCTTATTCATGCGAATCGTTGATAACATGATGGCACCAGCTTCTGCGTCAGAACCGGAAACCGTGCTCGTCGCGGTCGTTTGTGGAATGACCGGAATATGAAAGCGGCGGGCTACGCTCAAAACACCTTTCACATCATCGGTATCACCCACCTCAACGTAGGCTAATAAGTCGCCATCCGCATCACCGATGCCATTAGGGTCATTCTTGTGTTTGGCCAAACTATCTGCGTCCGTGTACACGTCAGCGTGTGGTGTTGCCTTTTTTAAAGCATCCAAAATTTCATCTTGTGAATATGCACTGAATACTGCCATCTAAGTCGCTTCCTTACAAATTGTTAGTTACTTACACCGATTACCATAAATTTCTTCATCTCAAATGGCAAACATTTATGTTTATCGGTTTGTTAGCAGCATAAACGTGTACAATCAAGCTAAAACTATTCTTACCGAGGAATATTCATGGATAAGCTCAAAACGCGGCTTGATGCATTCAGTGATGCTATCATCGCCATTATTATCACCATCATGGTACTTGATCTACACGGCGTCGTAACAGATTCGCCGTCTGCCTATTTATCATTAGCAAAAGAAATCGGCATCTACTTTATCAGTTTCTTCTACGTCGCTAACATGTGGTACTCGCACGCCACAGCGTTTGATGAAATTGATTCGATGACCTATCGCATTCTGATTATGGACTTTGTGTTTCTCGCGGTGCTGTCATTGATGCCACTGTTCACTAGCATGATGGCCACTAATACGACCCGAGTAACCGTGATGGCTTACGGCGTCTTATCCGCAGTTGTCAGCGTCCTTTTCCGTTTTCTCACCCAGTCGATCATTCATTTTGAATACACCAACAAGTCGGACATGGCTCAGGTCTACATCAAAATATTCGGCTTTAATAATCGAATTCAAATGGCCATCAGTATTGCAGCCATCATTCTCGCCTACTTCAAACCCACATGGGCCATCATTTTCTTCCTCGCCTACCCAATCTGGAACTTTCTGAGCAGTAGCAGCGATCGTCAGGAAATGTACGACGTTGAGCAACTAACGCCGGATCAGCGCAAAGACTTCCTTGATTTCTCCACGGCTGACCGTAAAGCTTTCCGAGAACAGCAAGAAAAAATCACAGCTATGTTGAAAGCAAACGCAGAGAATCCAATAGCAGTCGACAATGCTGACGTAGCTTTGCAAACACCGGTCGATGAAGCTGACGTTGATAGCCTCATCGACCAGCCTGTTTCAACGCAAGCACCCGTCCGAACACCTGCCGCAACGTCTGCACAGGCCAAGGCAACCAATGTTAAACCGTCGCCTTCACCCCGTGCACCGAAAACACCGCGTTCAAATTCCCGTCGTCGCAACTACTGGCAACAGTGGCTAGACCAAAGCGATGATCCCCAATTGCAGGACCAACTTCGGCAAGGCGGTCGCTTAACCCAAATTCAAAAGCAACAATGGGAATCTTGGTTTAAAGAACAGCGGAAAAAGGATCCACGTTTGCAGCGTCAAACGCAGCAAGCGCGAAAACAGGCTCAAAAAGACGCCCAGCGACAAGCCCGCAAACAAAAGTAATGTTGACTGAGCATTGCATTACTAAACGGTTATAAAACCGAGTACCTGCTACAACTATTTTCAGTGCAAACAACCTTTATGGGAAATGTTCCCATAAAGGTTGTTTGTGTTTGAACACCGCTGCACGCGCGTTCTATCTTATCTATTCTGTAACCACTGCACCTGAACGTTTACGCCAATCCAATCGCTTTAATCCTTCTAGGATAGCGGTTGGAATAAGCGCGGCAACAAGACTGATCAGCCATTGTACAGGCGTTAAGCTCGTCAATCCAAAGGCACCTTGCAAAGCAGGTATGAGCGCAATCAAAACGATAATGGCCGCGGCTGTCCCTAATGCGAGGTTAAGTGACCGGTTCGCCTTGATTGATGCCCATGTCATCGGTTCACGCCGTTTGATTGGGTAAATATCAATCATTGACCCCAATGCCAAGACGAGAAACAACATTGTGGAACCAACGACGGCTTTGTTACCTGTTAGGCCAAAGCGACCCAATGCGTAAATACCTAGCGTAAGCACAGTATAGATACCGGCCCGCCACGCCATCCGTTTGCCAAGTCCGTTTGCAAAAATACTCTGCTCATTTGGAATCGGTGGTCGTTTCATTGCCGATCTTTCACCAGGTTCACGGGCCAGGTAGAAACCAGGAATCCCGTCGGCCAACACGTTGATTAGCAGCAATTGTTCTGCAATCAGCGGCGCACCCCAACCCATTAACACGCTGCCGATCATTAAGAAGATTTGAGCGAAGTTAACGCCGACTAAGAATTCGACAGCCTTAAGAATGTTTTGGTAAATCGTCCGCCCAGAATCGACGGCATCAATAATCGTGGCAAAGTTATCATCAGTCAGGATGACATCGGCGGCGCCTTTCGCTACTTCGGTTCCTGTGATACCCATTGCCACACCAACATCTGCAGCCTTTAATGCGGGCGCATCGTTGACCCCATCACCGGTCATTGCCACGATTTTGCCATGACTCTGCCAAGCGTTCACAATCCGAATTTTGTCTTCAGGTGACACCCGGGCAAACACGCTTACCTGTTCAACCTTGTCAGCTAGTTCTTCATCACTCCAAGCGTTCAACTCACGGCCAGAAATGGCTAGGTCACCATCGCGGTAAATCCCAATTTGCTCAGCAATCGCTCTGGCAGTTTCCTTGTGATCACCCGTGATCATCACTGGCTTGATGCCTGCATCACGCGCCTGCTGAACGGCCGGTGCAGCCTCTGGTCGTGGTGGGTCAATCAGGCCGATAATCCCCGCAAAGGTTAGGTCTCCTTCTAACTTCTCCCAGTCACGCCCTGGATCACTGTCAAAGACACGGTATCCAACGGCCAGCACCCGCAGTGCGTCATGTGCAAACGCATCATGTACGTCATCCAAACGTCGGCGTTCTGTCTGGGAAAGTTTAACCGGTAAACGATCTACAGCCCCTTTGACAATCAGCAAAAACTTGCCATCCGTCAGCTCATGGAGCGTTGCCATAGACTTCACATCCGATGAAAACGGCCGTTCTGCCACACGTGGCGCTTCTTGTTCAAATTTATTTCTCGACAAACTGTGCTGCTGCATTAATCGAACGATGGCCAGTTCGGTCGCATCACCAGTGGTCTGTTCACCATCATCCGTGGCGACAATGGTGGCATTCGTAGCCAGACCAAAATAGCGTAATAGTCGCGTTGCGGATGCATCGAGCTCCCCGTTGTGACTAATATCAGCCGGTTGCTCACCAGGCACCCACAGCCGCGTAATCGTCATCTGGTTCTGCGTTAAGGTCCCCGTCTTATCCGAAGCGATCACATCAATGCTACCGATTGTTTCAACAGCACTGATTTGACGAATAATCGCATGCCGTTTGGCCATTTTCTGGACACCGACAGCCAAACTGATGGTTACAATCACCGGCAACGTTTCCGGAACTGCCGCTACAGCTAGGGAGACACCCATCATCAGATTGTCAGCAACGCTACCCAACCGCTGTGTCATGCTCAGCATAAAGATCAGCACTCCACCAGCAATGGCAACACCAGTTAGGGTTAGCGCTAAACGTGACAACCGTTTTTGCAACAACGTCTGCTTTGGTTTGGTCTTATTCAACAAACCAGCAATTTCACCAAGCTCCGTCGCCATCCCAATGGCCGTGACAATCATCGTCCCTGATCCGCGGGTAACCGAAGTACCAGCAAATACCCGGTTAACTTGATCGCCGATTGATTCGACATCCTTACCGTTGCCGGTCAGTGACTTTTCAACCGCTTCGCTTTCACCCGTTAAAATGGCTTCATCCACAGCTAGTGCTGTCACGCTTTCCAGCAGTCCATCAGCTGGTACCCGGTCACCGGCGTTAAGAAGCACAACATCGCCAACAACAATGTCAGCCGCCGCAATCTCCTGAACGGTGCCATCGCGACGCACCTTAGCTGTCGGCACGCTCATCTGTTTCAGTGCTGCCAACGCTTTTTCTGCGCTTTGCTCTTGATATAGCCCAATCGCAACGTTTAAGATGACGATCGCCCCGATAACGATCGGCTTAGTCCAACCGCCATCGAGGGCAATTGCCATATAGGTGGAGATCCCAACAGCAACCAGCAAGATAATGGCTGTAATTTCTGTTAACTGTTGAAGTAGCTTCCGCCAAACACTCGGTGGCTTTTGTTCCTGTAATTCATTCTTACCGTCTAGTGCTTGACGGTCCTTAACTTCTTTGGCGCTTAATCCCTGATGGATAAAGTCACGCCGTTCTTCTTTAGTGTGTGCAATCTGGTTCATCGCCTCAGTCCTTTCTCATTCTAACTTCGGTGGAATCGATCGCTACATAACCGCTGTCATGCACGACTCGTTGCAATAATTTTAACAAACGCAAATGAAGACTCGCAAAGTTAACGCCTATAAAAACCATAAAAAAATTGCGACTCGTTGATTGCCGTTTGGCGGTTTCCACCACTACAACGGTATCAAACTGAGTCACAATCATATCTCACATTAATTTATAAACTAAAACTCAATGATAATCAGGATTCTTTCACGACAACCCAGCTGATTAGCGTCAACACCAGTATGATAGCGCCGGCACCGAACACCATCCACCAACGCTGAGGATCGAAAAACAGTCCAACGATGACGAGACCAAAAAAGACCAACGTTATCCAATCACTGATAGGAAACAATGGCATCGCAAATAATTGACTGGGCTGCTTCGTTTGTCGACGATAACGTAAGTGACACACGATCAGTGCCATCCATACAACGATAAAGTTAATCGTCGACATACTGGCCACTAACGTAAAGACGGTTCCTGGTAGTAAGTAATTTAACAGTACAGTCAGCAACAGGATAAAAGCTGAAACGAGCATCGCTGGTCTAGGTACGTTAAACCGGTTAACCTTTTTGAGTCGTTTCGGTGCACCACCCATGTTAGCTAGGACAAATAACGTCCGACTCGTACTAAATAAGGCACTGTTGGCCGCTGACAAAGCCGCAGTCAATACCACAAAGTTGATCACACCAGCGGCCGCTTTAATTCCTAAGCCGTTAAATACTTGTACGAATGGACTGCTGTGAACTGGCAACTGTTGCCATGGATAAATGATCATCATCGCAAACAACGCGCCAACGTAAAACAAAATCATCCGAATTGGCAAACTGTTGATAGCCCGTGGCAATTCTGTCTGTGGATTGGCTGTTTCACCTGCAGTCAGCCCCAGCATTTCAATCCCAGTAAAGGCAAAAATGACCAGTGTAAATGAAGTCAAGAAGCCCGACCAGCCAGTGGCGAAGAAACCACCATGCTGCCACAATCGTGCTAAATTAGCCGTATGCCCATTAACGTTTACTTGCGTTGCCAGCAAAACAACCCCAACGGCAATTAACGCCACAATGGTGACCACTTTGATCATCGCAAACCAGTATTCCAATTCACCAAACGCGCCAACAGACATCAGGTTGACTAAAACGAGGAGGCCAATAATTATCAGTGGTGGTAGCCACTGGGGCAAGCCCGGCCACCAGTATTTTAAGTAAATACCAGTTGCCGTTAAATCGGCCATGGCCAGACTCAGCCAACACAACCAGTAAATCCAGCCAATGACAAAGCCTGCGCGTTTGCCCAAATACGTTTGAATAAAGTCTAAAAAAGAGGTTTTCTTCAAATCAGACAGCAACAGCTCACCCAGAGCACGCATCATCAAATAACAAAAGAAGCCACCAATGGCATAAGCTAAAATGATGGCCGGTCCAGCTTGGTGAATTGCGCTACCAGAGCCTAAGAATAGGCCAGTACCAATCGTGCCGCCCAGCGCAATCATTTGAATGTGACGGTGTGTTAGCTTACGAGCAAGTTGTTTGGGCGGTGTCTGTGCCATGAGGTTTCCTTTCTGATCCATTCATTTTGTGTAAAAAAGAGATGCAATTTACTCTACGCTAACTCGTTTTCGGACGCAACCCATCAAAAAAACACCAACAGTAATTGACACTTGGTACCCCAATTACTGTCAGTGCTTTCAGTTAAGAAGAACGATTACTTTTTAGACCGTTTTTGAAACATGTAGAATCCTGTAAACGTTACTAACAAGGCAAGAACACCAATAGTAACTAGTGCTTCTGTACGTTGACCCACGAACGGTAAATCACCTGAATCCTTTTTAGCTGATGATTTAGTTGCTGGTTCGCCGGGATCAATCTGCGCCATTGCGGGTTGATTACCTGCCAGCGCTTGACCGGAATCATGTGTGGCAGTCGCTTCTTCAGCAGAAGGTGTTGACTGTTCAGCGCTAGTTTCCTCACTCACCATCCCCGATCGTTGAACTTCTCCAAGCACATCGGTTACTGGATAGTTTTGTGATTGACCGTTAGTTAACTGGTTATCAGTGTTTGTATTACCGGTCGTTGTTTGTTGCTGATTATTCGAGTTTTCTTTTCCAGTGTCAGCATTCTGATTACCTGTTGTCGATGATTCTGAAGTTGTTGTCCCTGTTCCATCGCTGTTGACGCTTGAGCTATCGGAGTTACTTGTGTTGCCGTTGCCACCGCCAGTGTTGGAACCGCTATTGACGTCATTACCATTTGATTCAGTATCAGAACTATCCGTGTTAGAACTACTATTGCCTGATTCTGAACTACCAGAACTGGATTCATCTCCTGGATTGGATGGTTCTGTCGGATCTGATGGTTCCGGTGTCGGTTCCGGATCTGGCTTAGGATCAGGTACGGGTGATGGCTCCGGATCTGTTGGATCAGGGTCCGGTTCACCTGGTGTTGGATCTGTTGGATTAGCCTGGTAAAGATAAATTACCATACCGCCACCTTCTGGAATGTCACCATTAGCAGCTAGACCAGCGGCATCTACCCTAACAAAGCTATATCCGTCAAAGTCACGTTGGTTTGTTTGATACGGTTTACCCACTTCTTGACCTTCTGGATATGTTGCAACCGCATTGCCGAGCAAGTCGCCATCTTCCGTTTTGTATTCGACCTTCACATTTGGCAAATTGTCATCAGCGTCACCATAAACGAAAGTCACCTGCTTGTCGTTTTCTTCTAACGTACCAGTGGCGGGCGCACTGTCCTCAGTCATAAATAGGTAGGTCAGTGGCCGAAAATCACGTGGACTGGCTTCATACCGTTCACCAACCGCCTGACCGTTTGGATAATCTGCTTCGTGACTATCCAGTTTCTCGCCGTCAACCGTCTGATGAGTCACGTGAACACGTCCACATTTTGCTGGGTCATCTTCTTTCGAATAAACATACGTCACTGTGCCACCCTCAGCGGTCAGATAACTACTCACTGGCAGGCCATCGCTGGATACTTCTTTAAAACTGTATCCCTCAAACGTATATTTAATCGTTTGGTAGCGCCCACCAACAACCTGTTCATCTAAATACTCGGCCTCTTCGGAATCCTTTAACTCCTTAGGCTCAGCATCATCGGTGACATAACGAACCATCACTTTGCCGGCAGGTTCGGGGATTGGTTCGACTTCCTTGTAGATGTAGTAAACGTCACCGTCGTCGGCCGTCAATGTACCATTAGCCGCTAAGCCTTTTCCCTCATCGACTTTCACGAATTCGTACCCATCAAAGTCGCGCTTTTCAGTCGTGTACTGTTTCCCCACATGTTGACCATCCGGATAACTGGCCATTGTACTACCTAATGACTGACCATCTTCCGTTTGGTAATGAACGGTAACTTTGCCGGCAGGTTCGGGGGTTGGTTCGACTACCTTGTAGATGTAGTAAACGTCACCGCCGTCAGCGGTCAATGTACCAGTCGCTGCTAGGCCCTTTTCTTCATCCACTTTCACGAATTCGTACCCATCAAACGCTTTTTGCTTCGTTGTGTACTGTTTCCCCACATGTTGACCGTCTGGATAATCGGCATCCGCACTACCTAATGTCTTGCCATCTTCTGTTTGGTAATGAACTTTCACTTCCCCAGCAGGTTCGGGATCTGGTTTGACTTCCTTGTAAATGTAGTAAACGTCACCATCATCAGGTGTTAATGTACCAGTAGCCGCCAAACCCTTTTCTTCATCCACTTTCACGAATTCGTACCCATCAAACGCTTTTTGCTTCGTCGTGTATTGTTTGCCGACATGTTGACCGTCTGGATAATCGGCATCCGCATTGCCTAACAATTTACCATCTTCCGTTTGGTAGTGAACCTTCACTTCCCCAGCAGACTCTGGTTCTGGCTCATAGTAATAGGTCACAGCGCCACCTTTGTTATCCAAAATTCCTTCAGGCTTCAATCCATTTTCGTCGATACCAACATACTTGAAACCAGGAAACTTACCAATTTCCGATGTATATCGTTGACCGACAAACAAGCCATCTGGAAATGTCGCCATTTCTTCTTTCAATAAATTGCCTGTGCTCTTATCAACGTGGTTAACCGTAACTGGCATCGCAGTTTCTGGCGCATTCTTATCGCGATAAATATAAGTCACGATACCCTCGTCTTTCTCCAAGAAACCTGTTGGCGCCCAGCCGCCTTCATCTACTTTAACGAAGACGTACCCGTCAAATGTTCCCTGCTGGGTAAAATATTGATTACCAACAATTGGCGGCAAGGGATTGCCGCTTGAATCTTTTCCGTACGTGGCATTTTCAGTTTTCAGAATTTTGCCATCTTCCGTTTTATGAATCACTTTCACACCGGCCGAGTCCAACTGAGTCGATTCATAAACGTAAATGACGGTGCCACCAGTTCCGCTATATATTCCAGCGGCGGGCAGACTGTCTTTACCCATTTCTTTAAATCTGTAACCGGCAATGTCTTTTTGTTCTGTTTTGTACTCTTGTCCATCTGGCCCTGACATGCTTTCAGGATCAGCAATATCGTGATAACCATCCTTATCTTCACGAACATAGCGCACGTTGATACCAGACCAAGACTCATACTTAAAATTATCAAATTTATACTGATGTTTGTTTTTCGAACCCCCAGTGGAAGCGCTGACGGCCATCGCCATCTGTTGATACTGCTCGCCCTTAGGAATCGTGTATGTCCAATACTTTGCACCTTCAGCCGCATCATACTGAACCGTTAACAAACGTGTTTTCCCATCATAAGAAATTTTAAAAGGTCTAAACTTACCATCGATATTCTTTGGGCCATCAAACTTCTGTACCGTATCCGTATCAATCGTGGCCCAGCCCTTTTCACCATCCGTTGTCACAAACGCCCCGTACGGATTGACGTTCGGGTCAGCTTCCCACCCTAACTGATAATTGGGATATGCGCCATTAGGATCTGGGGCTGAATAGCTATTATGGAATGTATCTAGCTGGAAACCAATGGCATTTTGTAACCCACCAATACCCATGTTGGCGCCGCGATACCCAACTGCTTTTGTATCCCCGGGGTGGAAAGCAAACCCAATACCGTCAGCGCCTGTAGTCTTTGAATCACTACCGAGGTTAACCGACCCAGTCAATTCAAAGCTCTTATCAAGATCGATTCGATCTTTTAACGTAAAATTACCTGCCTGTTCCTTCACATCTTCCGTAAGCGTCACAATTCCCGTATCACTCTTCTCGTCATACTTGTATGTTGCTGACCCATTGAGGTGAAACCGTTCCAAGAAATCCTTCGCTGAAACATTGATTATCCCTTCATTACGTTCAGTTTGTTGTTTCGTCTTCGTTTCTGCTTTTACAGACGATGGTGGGCTCCACGCCAGTCCACCAAGTGTTCCAAACATAATCAGTGTGGCAGAAAAGCCATGCACCATTTTAGCCAACCATTTTGAATGCATACCAATTTCCATCATCATTTCGTCGCCTCCATCTATTGCTTTCACCAATGTTCTTATCGTAATCATAAGAATAATTAGTTACCCTAACAATTGATGTGACTCGTGAAAGATGCTGATATTGCAACACTTCAGGAAGTCTCCACAATTAAGTTTTGAACAATATACCCCGTGTATCATTATTGAAACTGGGATTTAATGATCCATTTTGTTCAAAAAATAACAATTTATTTTTTTGCGTTTTAGTTCGCATTTTATCATCGAATTTTAATCTTCCGTGATTGTGCTAAACTATTCTTTATACGAAATCGGAAAGAAGTTTATTATGCCCCTAGATAAAGACGGTGTTCCCCAGATTTACCAGCTTCGCCGGCTCGCCGTGGCTCTCACAATGGTCGGTGGTTTTATCGACGCTTATACATTTGAACAGCGCGGTGGATCACTGGCAGCTATGCAGACTGGTAACATCATTTTTCTGAGTGTCGACGTTGCCAAACGAAATCTGCCTAGCCTCATGACCAAGGTGGCAGCCATCCTCTTTTTCTCACTGGGCGTGCTGGCTGTCAGTTTATTTAAGCATCACCACAGCACACACTACTGGCGCCTCCCCACCCTCTTACTGGAAATGGTAGTTTGTATCATCGTTGGGTTCGAACCACGGAGCGTGTCTGATATTTTTGCGGTACCACCGTTAGCAATGGTCATGGCCATGCAAACGACGGCCTTTAATGCCATTGAAGGTCACGGCTACAACAGCGTTTATTCCACCGGTAACCTTAAAATGGCAATGATTGCGATTGGTGAGTTTCATTTCCATCACAACCGCAGCCAACTGATTAGCGCAATGCTGTACCTAGAGTTGGTTTTTGCGTTTGCGGCGGGCGCCATCATCTCGGCACTCTTGCAACTTTCCTTCAATGTTCACGCGATTTGGTTTGCTGCAGTTGGCATCCTATTGGTCATCATCGGTTACTCCATTGCGATTCATCAAAAGAACATTCAGTTCAGCGATTAATTGCTCTTCATAAAAAGTTTTATAAATTCGTTCTAGCGAGACCTTCCGAGACTGTGATATAAACGAAGTAACGTTTAATTGCACCTTAAGGAGGTCTTTTTTTGCAACAACGAACGCTCAATAGTCGTTTGATCCTTGCCATTTTCGCCACTGGTCTAATGTCATTTGCCGGTGTGGTGGTCGAGACGGCCATGAATATTACTTTTCCCGTATTGATGCGGCAATTTCACATCAGTACGGGAACGGTTCAGTGGTTAACCACTGGCTACCTGCTCATTGTTGCGACGTTTGTCCCGATTTCGTCTTTCCTCAAACGACGATTCAAAACGCGGACACTCTTTTTAACTGCCAACCTGCTGTTTATTGCTGGCCTGGTTGTGGATACGTTTGCCCCGACATTTGGCGCGCTTCTTCTAGGACGACTAATTCAGGGTGTTGCAACTGGGATTGCACTGCCGTTGATGTTTAACATCATTTTGGAGCAGGCACCAATGGACAAAATCGGTCTGCTTATGGGTATCGGCACCTTAGTCACCGCGGTTGCACCTGCATTAGGACCAACATATGGTGGCCTGATTGTCAGCAACCTCAACTGGCGGGACATTTTCATGTTCCTCGTCCCGTTGTTGCTACTCTCGCTGATTACCGGGTTACTGACCATTCGGCAAGTCAATAAAACAGAAAAGGTCCGTTTTGACGTTCTCAGTTGGGGACTAGTCGCGCTGACCTTCATCAGCTTTATCCTTGGTCTCAGCAATATGGCCCACGTGACGACCCAACCATGGCCTGTTATTTTAGGCATCGTCATTGGTTGTTTGGCCCTCGCAGCGTTCATTTGGCGTTCCAAACGGATTGACCAGCCACTGATTAAGTTGACAGTTTTTAGTCAACCTGTTTTCAATTGGCACCTTTTAGCATTCTTTCTCGTTCAAATCAGCGCACTGGGATTATCCTTTCTCCTGCCAAACTTCTTGCAACTCGTAAACGGTAAAAGTGCCTTAATTGCCGGGTTGGTTGTCCTGCCTGGGGCTGCGCTAGGAGCGTTATTTGCGCCCCTAGGTGGCACGATTCTCGACCATTTCGGTCCAACACGGCCAATTTTGGCCGGTGCTTTCTGTCAGTTAGTCGCGTTGGGCGGCATGATGTTTGGCACAAGCTCTCTGACTCCTGGCATCATTTTAAGTTGGTATCTGCTTTATATGTTTGGTACCGGCCTAGCATTCGGCAACATCATGACAACCGGCCTAAAATCTCTGTCAGACCAACAACAAAGTGATGGTAACGCTATTTACAACACCGTTCAGCAATTCGCCGGCGCCGTCGGAACGGCCATTGTGTCTGCGGTAGTCGCGCTGACACAGGCTGGTAGCACCCACTCCTTTACATTCCGCACTCAGTTAGGTACGCATCGTGGTTTTATTGTGCTGGCGGTACTCTTGCTGATTAACTTCTTTGTATTGGTTCACGGTCTGCGGTTAAATCACAAAAAACTTTAGAAATTCGTTTGCATTACAGTTACTCGAAGGCTCTATACTGACGTCACTTAGTCGAAATAACTGAGTTTGGGAGGTATTAACGATGCAAAATGTTTTAATTTTAGGGGCTAATGGCACGATTGGCCGCCAAGTCACTAAACGTTTATTAAACGAGACGGATGCCCACTTAACCTTGTTCTTGAGGAATGCATCACGCCTGACAATTACTGATCCTGCCCGTGAAACGGTTATCGAAGGCGATGCAACTGACGCCGTTGCGGTAAATCGGGCCATGGTTAATCAAGACATTGTCTTTGAAACCCTTGGTGGTGACACGGAACATGAGCAGCAGGCACAAGTCATCACTGCTGCTATGGAAAAAGCGCACGTCTCGAGATTACTATGGATTACTTGCATCGGTATCGAGAACGAACTAACCGGTGCTTTTAAAGAATGGGAGAATCAGGCCGTTGGTGATTTAATGTCCGTATCCGTTCGTGCGGCAGACGTGATCAAAAATTCAACTTTGAATTATACGTTGATTCGTTGTGCCTGGATGACCAATGACGCAACCATTGACTATGACACCTCAGCCAGTGGCACTACAGTTACAAACACCATTGTTTCGCGCGCCAGCGTCAGCGATTATGTCATTAAGCTAATCACCGATTCCACCCGTGATAACCGTGCCAGCATTGCTGTCTTCCAGCCAAACACTGAAGCAGATTCACCGGCTGGCTACTGATGTTTAATCTTTTTTGGGGGAACACTCCCGGAACAACATGGAAAATTCATAGAACGCTCACGATGGTCGATCCAATTTCCGTAAACGAATAATTACAACCAACTCGACTACTTGTATAAAGAGGCAGAGAATTAAAAAAGGCAACCACTTTGGTTGCCTTTTTTGTCTATCTAGAAATAGCCGACATTGCCCTTACGTGGTCTTATAAGTCAGTTAATTCATGAATGTCCGCAGTAGCCTTCCTTTTCTCTTCGAATTCATTGCGCGTTTGCGGATCAATCATACGAGAATTCGGAAGAAAATGGATATCTTCGGTTCCCTCTTTAATCGCAGTTTTGTAATACCACTTTTTATACTGTAAAAACTCCAATTGTGTCTGCATTTTTTCGATCTTACGTGACAGTTTTTCTTCTTCATCATCTAGATAATCATAACGTTCTTGAAGTGTTTGATCGCCCTGCATACACAGCGAAATAAATTGCGCGATATCCTTCACAGGAACACCACTTTTTTTCAAACAGTCAATTACTTCGATAAAGTTCAAATCCTCAGGCTTAAACTTTCGACGACCAGCCTTATCTCGCTGAACGAAGGGTAAAAGTCCATTTCTATCGTAAAAACGAATTGCAGAAGTGTTAATCCCCATAATGTTAGCAATGTCTCCAATAGAATACATAATTTCTCCCTTTGTTTAAATTGTCTCTTGACTTAAACATTAGTTTAAGTCGTATGGTTATCTCTGTCAAAATAAATAACAAACAAAGGAGATTTAGTTATGGCAACAAAAACATGGTTTATCACAGGAACTTCTACAGGATTTGGTCGTTCATTGGCAACCTTTCTGGCCAAACAGGCAAACGTTAATTTAGTGGCAAGTGCCCGTCATACCGAACAATTGGGGTATCTCGATGAATTTGATCACGGTCAAATTCTTAAGCAAACGCTAGACGTTACTAACCAAAAGCAGATTAAAGCAGCAGTATCCGCTACTATGAACAGGTTTGGCATGATTGATGTACTAGTTAATAATGCAGGCTTAGGATACTTTGGTACCTTTGAAGAAAGTAACCGTGAACAAGTAAAATACATGTTTGACGTCAATGTTTGGGGATTAGTAGATATGACCCGCTCAGTATTGCCAATCATGCGCGACCAAAAGTTCGGTGCAATTGTCAACTTTTCCTCAATCGGTGGTCTATTTTCATTTCCAACGTTGTCATTTTACCATGGTACTAAGTACGCTGTTGAGGGGATGACGGAGTCCTTATCGAAAGAAGTTGCAGACCTCAACATAAAGACCATGCTAATTGAACCTAGTGGCTTTAGAACTGATTGGGCAGGCCGCTCTTCAAACAAAGTTGTGCCCCAAATCGACGATTATAAACAGTTTGCTGATTTTATTGAAGGTAATGCTGAGGGCGCTCATCACGAGGCTGGCGATCCAGATAAAGCTGCCGAAATTATTTTCGATCAAGTAACCAATAATTTCGACAAGTTACCTTTACGGTTGCCACTTGGTAAATATTCCAGTGAAACAGTTATCGAAAAATATCGACAAACACTAGCTGATTTCCGGCAATTACATGATTTGTCCGCCTCAGCTGATGTTCCGGAAAAGCAATAGCTCATGCGAGCAGTGTTTGCCTCTAAAGACGGTTTTTTCAATCGTAGTGTAGCTTCACCAGTAATTAGATCAAATGATGTCAAAGTGACCGTTGATGCAACTTCAATAAATCCTCATGACATCAAAGCAATGGCACAATTGAGTGATAACCATGAAGTGGTTTACGGTTACGATGTTGTCGGTCATATCTCAGCTATTGGTAATGCTGTCAAACATTTCAATATTGGTCAGCGGGTGATATATTCCGGTACTGATAAAAGACAGGGATCCTTTGCCGAGGAACAAGTAGTTGACGAGAAACTTATCGCAAAAGTCGACGACCGCTTTTCTGATATTCAATTGGCCGGTGTCCCTCTAGTTGGACTAACTGCATATGAGTTGCTATTTGAACAAATGAATTTTATTGCCAGTAAAAATGCAAATACTGGCAAAAAATTATTGGTTATCAATGGTGCGGGTGGTGTCGGCTCGATTTTGACACAATTAGCCCATTGGTCGGGCCTAATTGTATTTGCGACCGCCAGTCCGAATCACTTTCAGGAACTCTTAAGAAACAAGGTGGACACTGTAGTGGATTATCATAAAACCCTTGGGACGCAGTTGAATACATTTGTTGATGGTACGGCAATCCTAAGCAATTTGGATGATTATTTTGATGATGCAGTCCAGCTAACGTTGCCACATGGAGTTATTGGCACAACCGTCTCTTCAAAAGAAGGCTTACAGTTTTCAAAACTGTTTGAAAAATCGCTTACCCTAAGCAGTGAAATGGTCTTCACTAAAGCAAATACTCATTTTAGAGATGAAACGCAAGGTCAGATATTAAAGTTTTTGATTAATCTAATGAAGCTTGGTGAAATCAACCCAGTAATTTCCAAAGTCATTTCCGGTGGCATCACGGCAAAAAACTTGAGCTATGCCGCAAATATTCTGAGTACTGAACACACTGTTGGGAAAATCGTTATTTTAAATGGTTCATCCAACTAACCGAAAGTGAACATATCTCGGATATCGCCCTTTATCTGAAAGTCGTTGAATTTCTATTAGCGTGATTTACGCTATTTTAAGATTTCGTTAACCACTAAAAAACACCTAGCAAAAAAAAGTCAGTGATGAAATGCACATTGACGTTTACCCCGAAAGTTGAAACAACTTTCGGGGTATTTTTATGACTAAAATTAGTATTGATACGAAAATCACTGCAGTAGAAGAATACTTAACGGGAACTCGATCTAAGACCAGTGTCGGTAAAAAGTATCATATTGCCCACATGTTATTCCGTACTCTGGTTGCGATTTATAATCAACACGGACGACAAGGACTTCTTCAACCACCAGAAGTAACTGGTAAATTTCGCGTCGCTCTTGTACAGTGGAAACAACAAAATTACGCCTCTATCACTGAAACTTGTGCGCATTTTAGATTCGCTTCTATTGAGGCTGTGGTGCGCTGGGAGCGACTATACAATCTGTATGGCACTCAGGCTTTGATGGAAATGCGACCGGGAGTGAAACCACATCGCAAAGGAATCCGATCAGAAACGCATCAAGCGCCTCGAACAAGAGAATTTATCCTTGCGGATACGCTTAGACGCCTTAAAAAAACTACAAGCCTTGAGAGAGCATCCAACCAAGAACTCGCACAAGTCATCACCGAACTCAGGGCGAAATATCGATTAGTTGACTTAATTAAGGCGCTGCCAATTTCAATGTCTGTCTTCCAATATTGGCAAGCGAGGTTTAGGCGCCCGGATAAGTCTGCCGACCTAAAACGAATGATTACGACGATCTTCAATGAGCATCATGGTAATTATGGGGTTCCACGCATATCCGTGATTGTAAGAAAGCAGTGTGTAGCACAAGGATTGCCTAGTCCTAACCACAAACGCATTCAACGCTTGATGCGTGAGTTAGGACTCAACAGTAGTCGTTACCGCCAGCGCACCCGAAAGTATGATTCGTCTAAAGGTCCTCGTGGTAAAGTCGCTAAAAACCATTTACATCGTCGAAATATGACCGACCGCCTTCACCAAAAGTTGGTCGCCGATGTCACGGAACTTAAAGCCAACAATGGCGATAAAGTTTATTTAGAAGTCATTAAAGACCTGTGCAGCAAGCGAATTTTAACCTGGTCGATCAGTGCCCATCCGGATTTGAAGTTCTCTCTAGCGCCCTTAAAAGCGTTGATGAAGCAATTACCACAAACTGGCTATCAAATCACCCTACACACTGATCAAGGTTGGCAATACCAACATCGATCATGGAGAAAACTACTTAAACAAATGCATCTTCGTCAAAGCATGTCACGGAGAGCGACTTGTTTAGATAACGCAGCCTGTGAGACTGTCTTTGACAAACTGAAGGTTGAAATTGGTAGTTTAAAACAATACGAAAACACCTTAGAGCTAACAGAAGCGATTAATACCTGGATCAATTACTACAATCAAACACGAATCCAAATAAAATTAGGCGGTCAATCACCGCTCGATTTCGAACGACAATTAACTGCCTAATAAATAAAACTATTTAGTTCCAACTTTTAGGGTAAACGTCACATCATTACGACTTTTTTTGGCGGGTGTTTTTAAACTAGTTAACAAGATTTCAAACTAGCCTTGTGTTGCATTGTGAAAATGTGATGGTGCAGTATCGGGCATGTTATTCAACTTGTCCATGTCCTCATCTTGAATCGTAAAGTCGAGTTCTTTATTCGCCTCAATGTGGGCGGCACTCGTTGCCTTAGGCAGTGGCAGCAACCCGTTTTGGATGCAGAACCGTAAAGCTAGTTGGGCGACGCTAACGCCGTACTTTTTAGCCATTGCGGCGACATCCTCATTGTTCAGCAAACCACCAGTTGCTAATGGTGAGTATGCTTCAACCAGAATATTATTTTCCTTAGCAAAGTCGACAATCTTTGGCTCTGTGAAACCAACGTAGTACTGAATTTGGTCGACCATCGGCGCAATTTCAGCATCCTGCATCACGTTTTGCAAGTCGTGTACATTGAAGTTTGAAACACCAATGGCCTTTACCCGGCCGCTCTTGTAGATTTCCTGCATAGCGCGCCAAACATCAACGTTTTCTTTATCGTGGTTAGTGCCAATTTGTGACCATGGCCACGGTGCGTGAACCAAGTACAAATCTAAATAATCGATATCTAAAGCTTTAAATGTTGCATCAAAATCCGCTAATGTACCGTCGTATGTCTTCGTCTCGCCGGGCAATTTTGATGTGACAAAAATGTCCTTGCGATCGATGCCTGAATCGCGAATGGCTTGACCAACACTCGCTTCGTTTGCGTATGCCTTCGCTGTATCAACGTGCCGATAGCCAACCTTAAGGGCGTTTGCGACAGAATTGTAGGCAACGTCACCAGCAGGAATCTGCCATGTGCCAAAGCCGACTTTAGGAATCTCAATGCCGTTACTTAACTTATAAGTATCTGTAACTGTTGCCATTTTCATACCTCCATTTAATAAAAGGCAGTTAACAACCACCGTGACTATATACTAGCGCTTTCCACCCACTCGAATGCAAGCCTAACCCATCTAAACAGACAAATTTTCTGTTCATTCGTTGCATTTTTTCATATACTGACAGTGTTAATGTTCACGGTAATGACGCACTCTAAACGAGGTAATCACATGCTAACTGTAGCAAACTTAACAAAACGATTCTGCCCAAAACAAGGTGTTGAGGACGAATCATTTACCATTCAAGAAGGCGAAATCATGGGCCTGATCGGTCAAAACGGCGCTGGCAAAACCACCACGTTTCGGGTGATTTTAAACCTTCTACAACCTGATAGAGGCACCGTTTTATGGCAAGGTCATCCCCTGACAAAAGCCGACTACAATACGGTTGGCTTCTTGCCCGAGGAACGTGGCCTCTACACCCGTATGTCCATCCAGGACCAAGTAGTCTACTTTGCCGCCCTTCGTGGGCAAAAACCCGCTGTTACACGAAAAGCTCTCCCACAGTGGATGGCGCGCTTTAATGTTAAGGGCAAACTGACAGATAAAATCAGGGACCTATCCAAGGGGAATCAACAAAAGGTTCAGTTAATTGCCACATTAATCCATCAACCGAAACTCATTATCCTTGATGAACCATTTAGCGGTCTCGATCCTGTTAATGCCCAACTACTCGAAGACAGCATCATCGAAATGAAGCAAAATGGCGCCAGCATCATCTTCTCCTCTCATGACATGGCAAACGTGGAACGCATCAGTGATCATCTACTGATGCTAAGAAACGGTGAAACCGTCCTTAGTGGCACACCAGATGAGATTCGGTCACAGTTCGGCAACACCCGTGTCCGTTTGCGCTCACCGTTGGACCGAGCAACATTAGTCGCCTTTCCTGGTGTCAATGACGTTCAGCAACGTGGTAATGCCTACGAACTAACGCTAGACAATGAAGCCGTGGGTCACGACTTATTCAAAGCCGCTACCAGTAAAGGTTACATTCCGGAATTTTCGCAAGAGCCGCCGTCGTTAGATGAAATCTTCAGAATCGAGGTGGCCAATCATGAATAAGTTTATGGTCGTCACCCGCCAAGTTATTCGCAAGAACATCAAGTCGCCCGCCTATCTATTTTCACTATTCTTTCCAGTATTAATCATTGCAGCCATCGCGTTGTTTGCGTTTATCACTAATAAAACCAATCAGACGCCAACCATTGCCATCACCAGCAATAACGTGGCTTTGCGTAATGCATTGGTGGAATCACCCACACATGGCGATTACCGTGTCAACAAGGCCATTTCCACTGAACGAGTTGCTGAGAAACGATTGAGTCACGAAAAGATCGACGGCTACCTTAATGTCACCACGACTGGTCAAACGGTTAGCGCTGTTTATCGACAACGGACCAATGGCAATTCGCTAGACAGTGACACGCTTAAAAATAACCTGAATACATTAAAACTGCGGCAGGCCGCCCAGCAGCTCGGACTGACTGCCAAACAATTACAACAACTGTTTGCCCCCGCTTCGTATAAAACCCAAAATGTCGCTTATCAAAATGGAGTCGTTCGCCGTCAAAAATCCAACCAACAAGGGGCTAACCTAGTCGTCGCCTTTGTCGTTACCTTTTTGATCTACATGTTTATCGCAATGTACACTAGTATGATTGCTCAGGAAACTGCCACTGAAAAAGGCTCTCACATTATGGAAATATTGGTCAGCAGTGTCAGTCCGGTGACGCAATTTTTCGGTAAGGTGACTGGTATGCTGGCGCTGATCGTCCTGCAAGTCATCATTACCGGAATTGCCGGTTTGATTGGGATGCAATACTTCAACCACAACATCAGCTTCTTAGGTAACTTTTCCTTTAGCCAAATTCAACCGGGGATGGTGAGTGTGCTAGTGGCCTACTTTGTTCTCGGTGTCATGTTGTACACCGTCATTGCCGCAATGTTAGGCTCCATGGTCACACGCCAAGAGGAAGTCAGCCAAGCGCTGTCACCGTTAACGACGGTGGGGATGCTGGCTTACGTTGCTTCCTTCATCGCGGTGAATAGTAATAGCCTACTCATTCGAATCGGTTCTTATGTCCCATTTCTCTCTCAAAGTCTGATGCCCGTTCGTTACGCAGTCGGTAACGCCGCACTTTCAGAAGTTTGGGTGAGTGTGGCAATTTGGGCCACTTAGTATAGCTGGACGACTTCGAAGACGTGATTTTCGGCTTCGAATCGAGGTGGAAGACTGCGGTTTTTGCAGGCTAAGACCGGTCCCATGAAACGGCCGTCCCCACTCCGCGGAACGTCGAGCATAACCCTTATTGAGGGTTTTCACCATCGGAATAATAAACTGGTGCGGATGTCGAAATCGTTTGTTGTTGAAGCCACGTTTTGATTTGAACGCCCAGGTCATCGCCCATCGGCACCGCTGCGTCAATTTGAGATTGTGAAATATGATCCACGTGAATACCAGAGGTAATCGTGCAACTACCCGGTAAAACCGTTTGTATTACCTTAGCGACTTGTTCTCCAACAACATTATCCTTGTGGAACCGACCGTCATGACTGGGAAACTTAACTGTTTGCAGCTCCGTAGTGGCCGTCAATGTTGTGACATCACCAATATGTGGATGATCTCCGCCGGTTACTACAATCAGCACATCCTTGCCAATTAAACGTACGTCGGCTTGAATAGTATAGTCTTGCCGAGTCGTTTGAAACATCTGCCGATCACTTTGCATCATTTGGCCATCCCCTCCCAACGCTGATCAACATTATTTGCAATGTGTAATGCATCCAGTAACTTCATGGTCTGGTGATCAACCAAATCCTGAATGGTTTGGGGATGATTATAGAAGGCCGGGATTGGTGGAATCATCTGAACACCTAGACGTGCCAGCTTCGTCATGTTTTCAAGGTGAATCGCACTCAACGGCGTTTCACGTGGAACGATGATAAGTTTGCGTTGCTCTTTCATTGTGACATCAGCCGCCCGCGCAATCAGATTATCCCCATATCCAACAGCAATACCCGCAATCGTCTTCATGCTGGCCGGCACGATGACCATACCATCATGCAAAAATGAACCGCTTGCGATGGCTGCACCTTGGTCATTAATGTTATACGTATAGTCTGCTAAATGTTGCACCTCGCTGAGCGATAAATCTGTTTCCAATTCCAGGTTTTTCTTAGCCCAAGTGCTCATGACGAGGTGTGTTTCAACATCCGCATACTGCTTTAACGCCTTGAGCAAGGCGATTGCGTAAATCGTTCCAGATGCGCCAGTAATCCCAATCACAATGCGTTTCATTTTTGCCTCCTTCTGTCGTTTGCAACCTCTGTTGATCGTTAGTAATTACTTCAAGTACTTCTGCCAATCTTTGACTTCTTTAAATTGAGCTCGAACAAACTGATCTTTCATATCGTACGGCACTGTTCCGTCCAAAATCATCTTGGAGGACATCCCCGTGATACGAATAGACTTCGGATCAAACTGTGGCCGTTCGGATGGATCAAGTGGATGATTACGCATTCCCGGTAACACAACAATATCCTGGTCGGCCTGAAAACGCGTGTTCAAAGTCCAAATCACATCGTTCATATCAAAGATATCAACATCTTCATCAACTAAAATAACCGTCTTCAATTCTTTAAACGCAGAAAATGCGAGTAAGGCTGCCTGTCGTTGAATCCCTTCATCAGCTTCATTATCTTTGTGAATCTGCATGATTGTCATCAACTTACCGCCACCTGCAGGGGGATTATAAACGTTCAAGACTTTCCCCGGAATCGCACGATTAGTCAGCGATAAAATGCTGGCCTCTGTTGGCACACCTGCCAAGTTCACATGTTCTTCGCTTGGGCCAATAACCGTTTGCATAATTGGGTGGTCCTTACGATGAGTCACCGCTTTAACCTGGATGACCTGCACCGCAGGATTGGCATCCCCGTCATAACCAGGAAATTCAGGCATCGCTTTACCAGTATGGGTATTAATATCCTCCTGCATCCGTTCGTTTGGCATGATGTAGCCTTCGATCGTGAATTCAGAACGCGCAATCGCCTTTTCATCAACACTGACGCCATCAACTAACTGAACTGGTTCCTGGCGAATCGCTCCCGCCACGCCCAGTTCGTTATAGCCAAGTGGCGTGGTCGGTGGCTCAAACGTTGCCCCTAATGTAATTGCCGGGTCCAATCCGATGTTAATGGTGACCGGCATCGGCTTGTTAGCTTTTTCATATTCATCTGCAAACGCCCCAATGTGCCGGCCACCAGGCATAATGAAAATACCAATAGTGTCTTCATCCTCTAATACCATCCGGTGAATCGTAACGTCACTCATGGTCTTATCCATGTTTGAACCGTAAACGAGTCCCATCGTGATGTATGGTCCGGCATCGTACTCGGTGTTTGTCGGGGCGGCAATTAGCTTACGAATATCAAAACCGTCCTCGTCTGACCGATGAATCACCTCATGGGCCGGCGCCTGATTTTCATTCACCATAACTGGTGCCACAGGGTTCTCGACTGAATCGTTCAAAAATTGACCCAATGTTTGATAATCGTGATGAAACATCAATCCAGTCCGTTTGCGACTGGCAAGCAGTCCAATTAGAACTCGCGTATCTGCGAATCCCTTGACGTTGTTGAACATCATTGCTGGACCTTCTTGAGTCGGTCGCATCACGGTGCCACCTGCGCCAATATACCGATAGACACCAGACAACTCTGCGTTAGGATCAACTGGTTCATCTGTTTCATGATACTGACCTGGCTCTTTTTTTAGTTCGTCTAATACTTTTCTCAAATCATATGGTTCGTTTGCCATTACGATCGCTCCCTTCGCACGTTTCAACCTTGCTTTACAATGATTAGCTTACGTTGGAAACACGTTGTGAACAAATCGCGTTTGTTGTATTGTTATTCCTAAATGGAATAGAAAAGAGGATGACATGACAATCGATGATCTAAGGGCCTTTATCGCCACTTACGAAACCCAAAGTGTGTCTAACGCTGCTGTCAGTTTGCAAATGACCCAGTCGGCTCTCTCCAAACGTTTGAAAGGTATCCAACAGGAAGTCGATGCAGAATTGATTAGCACGACCAATCGGCGGAGCCTTCAAATCACGGAAAGTGGCGAAACTTTTTACCGCTACGCTCAGCAGCTGCTCAGTCAGTACAATGAAATGCGTGAGGCAGTCACTACAGTTGAAGACTTGCGACGCGGCAGCATTCGCATCGGTAGTGTCCCGATCATGTCTCAATATGGGCTCATGCAAGCCTTGACCAATTTTATGCAAGATTATCCGAACGTCAGTGTCCAACTTCAGGAAACGGAGGGACAGCGCATTGTTTCAGCACTACAATCACAATTACTGGATGCCATCATTATTCGTGATTTAAATACGACCTACCTTCAGCATCATCACTTAAGTCAGGTCAATCTACTCGACGACGAGTTAGTGGTCGTGCTGCCGGCGAACCATCCCCTCGCAAAAAAAGCGACGATTGCGCCTGCCGACTTAGCCGACAATGCGTTCACGTCACTTCCCCAGGGTTCCGGTGTTTATGAAACCCTTATTAAATTATGTCAGGCAGCTGGTTTCACCCCGTCGATTCATTTTGAAAGTACTCATATTGAAACTATTTTAAGCGTTGTCGCCAACTCCCAACAATGCACGCTACTGTTCAAAGAATCCGTGCGCCCCTTTATGACGGACCAGCTAGTGATGCGGCCACTAACGACGCCTATTACAAGTCACCTACAATTTGTTTACGATGCTGATCGCCATAGTGCCGCTGTTCAGCAACTATTGCACTATATCCAAAGTGCTATCAAGTCGCAGCCGCAACATTAGAGCTCGTATCCTTGCTTCATCAATACATCAGCCTTCTTAACGCACGTTTGAATCAGGAATTTTAACGGTTCTGATGGTACTAATGCTTTTCGATAGGCGACGCTGAAATCTAAACTCATCATTTCCGGTGAAAACTCAAACACGTTAATGGGCAGATCTGTTGATAATTTCTTGGCACTATTCACATTAACGATAACGGCCCCTAATTGTTTTAATGCCAAACTGAAGGCAATCCGCGAGTCACTGACCTCCATTCGATTGTTAATATGGATGCCGTTGTCGCGAAAAGCATGGTCTACTAGTTCTTGAAACCGTGATTCACCACCAATACGAATGAAATTTTCACCATTTAGTCGGCTAATCGTCTCTGCAGTGGCCTGTCGCCAGAACCTGTCCTTGCGATAAAGCCGTGACGTAGCCGGCACCAGTAGTGCCAATTTCATGATGCCTAATGGTTTCGTCACCACTCGTGGCTGATAAACCGTCTTGCCGATAAACATGTCCAACTGCCCATCTGGCAACATATTCTCTGCGCGCGAAGTGGTAACTTCCTGAATAGATAAGTGCATCTGTGGAAACCGTTTGTAAAACTCGGGAAGTAGCTCGGCAAACCAACTGGCCGCTAAAGGTTGATTGATACCCAAAGAGAGTGAACCATACTCAAACCTTCCTAAGCTTTCCATTTCAGTATCCATCGCTCGATGTAACTGTTGTTCCTGTTGCAAATACGACAGCAATCGCTCACCAGCATACGTTAAATGAATCGGCAATGTTCGATCAACTAACTGAACGCCATACTCTTTTTCAGCCTCACCAATCTGTCGGCTGACGTACGGCTGGCTCATGTATAGTCCTTGAGCAATCGCCGTCATTGTGTCATACCGGTTAACTGCCGCTAAAAAATCAACCAATCGTTTCTTCATCGTTGCTCACTTTCATGACTGTGTTTCGTTTATTTTATCATGATAAGTACTAAATCATTACCGTTTTGTAATAGCCCACGTCTGATTTTAGCATTTCACTTTCAATGTTATCGGTTACATAATGTGGTTATTGTTAATAACTGCACAAGGATTTGAAAGGATGACATTGATGACTAACGCAACTTCATGGGATGCCACATATGACGCGATTGTTCTCGGATTTGGCGGTGCAGGCGCCACTGCCGCACGTTTTGCAGCCGATGCTGGTGCCAGAGTTTTGCTAACCGACGCCGCTCCAAACGGACATGAAGGTGGTAACACCCGTTATTCTGCCCAACTTCTTGGTACTGGCGATGATTTTGACGGAGCTAAAAAATACTACAAAGCATTGACGGCACCGATGAAACTTGATGAAGATATGATTGATACTTACGTCGACGGTATGGTCCATATGCGTGACTATGTCCGCAAATACCTCGGCGTTGAACCAATCAGTGCTAAGAAAGATTTGGCAAAGATTGCACCATTGCCTTTGGATAAAGCAGTGTTTGAATACCCGGAATATGAAGGTGTCCATTCATACGATTTCACAACAGTTCATAAAGGCATGTTTGACGCCGCGCTTTGGCAAATTTTACGCCAAAAAGTTATGGACCGCGCTGATAAAATCGATGTTTGGCTTGAGTCACCAGCATTGCATTTGTTGCAAGATCCAGAAACCAAAATTGTCACAGGAGCACAAATCAAACGTCAAGGGCACACATACAATATTCAAGCCAAGAATGGTGTCGTACTAGCTGTTGGCGGTTTTGAAAACAGTCAAAAAGATATTCAAGACTACTTAGGTGCCAGTCATCTTGGCGTGCTAGGTACTTTGTACAACCGTGGTGACGGCTTACGTATGGCTGAGGAAGTCGGTGCCGATATGTGGCATATGAATAATTACGAAGCACTTGGTTTTCTCAGCGGTATGGCATTCAAACCTAAACAAGGCGAACGGGCTCGATTGTTGCTTACACCCGGTGACAGCATGTTTTCCGGTAGTATTATTACTGTTGCAGATGATGGTAGCCGTTACTTTAAAGAAGATGAACCGAACCGTCACGGCCACATTTATGACCACGGCACATGGCGAATTCCACGGACCAACGTCCACCCGCACCTGGTCTTTGACCAAGCTCAGTATGATCAATTTAAAGATGCAGAGAAGCTGCCATACCCTGAATTTTTAGACGACCTCGTAAGCGCAGATTCCGTAGCGGACTTAGCAGATAAGATCAATGCTGACCCTGAAATCTTATCCGCGACCATCAATGACTTTAATACGTTTGCCAAACAGGGCAGAGATTATTCATTCAACCGTGATCCTAAAACCATGCGAACATTTAATGACGGCCCCTACTACGCTATTGAACTAACTCATGACGTGTTAAATACACAAGGCGGTCCACGTCGTAATGTCAATGCTGAGATTTTGGACGCCAATCAGCAACCAATTCCTCATTTGTACGGTGCTGGTGAACTGGGTGGCATTTCAGCTAACCAGTATCAAGGCGGCGGAAACCTTGCTGAATGTTTGATTTTCGGTAAAATTGCCGGTGAAAATGCGGCTAAACCTAAATCTGATAGCAGCGATACAACAACTGCATCCGCAACTGATGCTTCTACTAGTGCTAGCCAAACCGAAAGTAAACCCACATTAACTGGCAGTAACGACCTAGTCGCTGACGAAACGCCTCAAGATATCAAAGTCGGCGCCCACCAATATCTTGGTAGCAGTGCAACCGGTATCGGTGGCAAGGTCGTCGTTCGCATCACTTATAATAGTGATCGCTTACAGAATGTTGAAGTCGTTCAACAAAGCGAAACCGGTGAAGTTGGCGGCGAGGCTGTGAAGGTTTTGCCTAAACGCATGGTCGCTAACAACACCTATGATGTTGATGCTGTTTCGGGTGCATCAGTATCTAGCCGCGCTATTAAAGACGCCGTAAAGGATGCGCTTTCAAAAGTAACTCATTAATTTTTCGATTTTTAGTCTAAAAGACCGCCGCAATACTCGGATAAAAAGAGTGTTGCGACGGTTTCGATTTATTACTGGCTAGTATATTAACAATGTAATGCCGTTTCGCAGACCAGAGACGCCGTTCCGTGAGGACCAAGTCTCAACCCGCAAAAAACGCGGTTTTCAACCTCGATTCTGAGCCAAAAACCGTCTCAGAATTCGTCCCACAACACTAAATGGCCCCAAACCAAGCCATAAGTGTTGTCGACAGGGAACTCTGTCTCTGGTCCGCTTCACTCGTATAACAGGTAAATTATACAAAATTGGCTACTGAACATGCATAAATGTTCAGTAGCCAATTAAGTTCTTTATAGTCGGAGGGCGTCAACATTGGAACCAAGTCGTGAAAGTAACGTTAATTCGGCGATTTTCCGAATTTAGGTTACGGACGGTCGTAAAGATTCGAGGGGGTCACGAAGCTTTACGACGAGGTGCGAGACTCCGGTTTCTCAGGAGGCTCAAACCGGTCCCGCGGCGGTGTTCCAATGTTGACAACCGCAGGCGGCATTTAAGCTGTTAGACCTCTACGCCACCGTTTGTTTGAGCGCGAACAGTGTGCTGATGAATTCTTGCTGAATCTTGTTCGGCAAAAACGCCTTCCGCACGACTAGCGACATGTTAAACCGCTCAGGTAATGGGTCGTCCAATGTCAACGCAACCACATCGTCGCTAGGTTGAACCGCATCGTCAACCAGTAAACTAACACCTAAATTAGCTCTAACCAACCCTTTAATTAACGACAATGTTGGCGTGCTATAAATGACATTCGGTTTGAAACCAGCATATTCACTGTAGGCCTTCAACGCTTGTGGGTGAACAAACTTCCCAGTCATCGTAATAAAATTATCCCGTGCCAGTTGTTCAAACGAAATATGTCCAGCGTCTGCCAACGGATGTTCCTTGCTGACAACTGCTTTAAATGGGTGCGATGCCAACAATGTAATATCGAGATTTTCCTCGTGAAGTGGGCGAACCGATCCAAGCAATGCAACGTCAATGTTGCCGGACTCTAACTCCTTCAACAACTGATCAGAACCAACTTCCAACGTTTGAGTGTAATTTAGCAGCCCCTTTGAAAACAGCTGGCCTGCAATTAACGGAAACCACATCGTGCCGATAATTGGTGGCATACCAAACTGAATGGTCGATTGATTGGCACGAGATACCTCACTGTGCGCTAGGTCTAAGTCCTTTAAGATGCGTTGAGCACGCTGATACAGTAAAATCCCTGCGCGCGTAATAGTCAGTTTATTATGGGCACGATCACGTTGAACCAACGGCGCGCCAAACTCATTTTCCAGTCGCTGAATCGCCACCGTAATGGTCGGCTGACTCACGTTAAAACGGCTAGCAACCACCGTAAAGTTTCTCAATTCTACTAATGATGAAAAATAGGCCAAGTCGCGCGTGTTCACGTCGTTTGCGCCCCTTCCGTTGAATGTTAATCACAATATCTAAAGACTACCATACTTCTCAAATGTCGGTTAGCCATTTCGCATGGCTGGTAGGAAAATGCGATTTTGTACACAGTTTCGTGAAAAATTTAGGTATCAACTCGGCAAAACTGATCCAAAATAGTAGTTTGCACTGTTACATAGCCAAAACGCGTTCACACCCCACGAGCCTTGTGCATAACTCAAAACAAGCGCTGCAAAGGAAAGTTCACCTTTACAACGCTTGTTTTATGTTATTGCTCGGCTCTAAACCGGGGTGTTCACGCTCTAATCTTTTACCTCATGAATCGCGTCAATCACACTACCATCGCGGTATTCCACGAGGGCAACTGTGCGGTCGGTAAATTCAAGTGGTTTGGGCGTGCCGACTTTGGCAGCGGCCATCTTTTGTAATTCATCGATTGTGTACACTGGCACACCAGCTAAATGACCTAATGATTCTTGTAGGTCCTTACGCTTAGGGTTGATGGCGATACCGTATTCGGTAACCAGAACATCAATGGAGTCACCAGGCGTAACAACTGTCGTAACATCTGGCACAACCGTTGCAATTCGGCCACGAACTAACGGTGCAGAGATAATCGTCAGTTTAGCAGTAGCGGCATCTTGGTGTCCACCAACGGCACCACGGATGACACCATCTGAACCAGTCATAACGTTAACGTTGAACTTCGTGTCAATTTCCAAAGCACTCAGGATAACAACATCCAGTTGATCAACCATTGCACCCTTGTTATCAGGATCGGCATACCACGAAGCGTCGATTTCCTGTTGTTTAGGGTTGGTGTGCATGGAATCAGCAGCACCCTTATCAAAGTCCTGCACATCCATCACGCGGTCAATCAAACCTTCTTTTAACAGGTCTGTCGTTGGCTTGGTGATGCCACCTAAAGCAAACGAGGCCTTGATCTTGTTGTCAATCATAGCCTGACGCAGGTAACGGGTAACTGCCAAGGCAGCACCACCAGAACCAGTCTGGAATGAGAAGCCATCTTTAAAGTATGGGGAGTTAACGATCACATCATTAACTGTTGACGCAATCTTCAATTCCTTAGGATCTTTGGTGAAACGAGTTGCTCCAGAACCAATTTTGTCTGGGTCACCTACTTGGTCCACTTGAACCACGTAGTCAACTTGTGTCTGTTTGATTGAAGCAGGCGTGTTCGGGTATGGCATCAAGTTATCCGTTAACAGCACCACTTTGTTAGCATACTGTGCGTCCATCAAAGCGTAGCCTAATGAACCAAAGACAGCTTTACCGTCCATCCCGTTGGCATTACCTAGCTTGTCGGCGTTTGGCACACCAAGGAAGGCAACATCAATTTTAATGTCACCATGTTCAATGGCACGGGCACGATCACCGTGTGAACGGAAGATAACTGGGTTCTTCAAGTTACCGTGTGATACGAAGTCACCTAGTGAACCACGCATCCCCGAACTCGTGATGTTGGTTACCGTACCAGCCTTGATGGCTTCAATAACCATGTCGTTCATAACACCAGTCAGTGAAGATGGTGCCAATGTTAGATTCTTAATACCAGCATCGATGATAACCCGCATCACCTTGTTAAACACAAAGTCACCGTTACGGAAGTGGTGATGGAATGAAATGGTCATGCCATCTTTAACCGTTGCTTTAACAACGTCTTCGATGGAGTCAACTAACTTGTCGTCACCCGTTTGAACGTGAACAGAAGGCGCAACCCGTTGAATATCTGGGTTACCGATATTAGTTGTTTCATATGGCTTGTAGTCTAAGGCTGCCATAACATCATCTGGCAACTCGCGATTTACATTATTTTTCAATGGTATTGCCCTCCTCATCTACTAAGTGTGAAGCTTTTGCCAAACGCATAACCCGTTGTGCCCGAAGAACAACGGGACGGTCAACCATCTGACCATTCATTGAGATAACACCGGAACCCTTGATCCGAGCTTCTTCAATGGCGTTAATAACATTCTTAGCATTTGCAATTTCCTTGGCCGTTGGTTGGTAGACCTCGTTAACCATAGCAATTTGGCGTGGGTTAACCAGTGACTTACCATCGAAACCAAGTTGGTGAATGTACCGCGTTTCACGGTAGAAGCCTTCAGTATCATCCATGTTAGTGAAGACAGTATCGAACGCAGCGATGCCAGCCGCACGAGCAGCATGCAGAACCATGTTGCGGGCGAACTCTAATTCGGCACCATCTGGGTAACGGTGTGTCTTCATGTCAGTTGTGTAGTCTTCAGCAGACAATGCAATCCCGATCATGCGGTCAGAAGCGGCAGCAATTGCTGGGGCGTTTAAGACCCCCTTGGCGCTTTCGATAGCAGCCATCAAGTGGGTTGAACCTTCTTCACGACCAAATTCCTTTTCAGCAGCTAAAACATCTGCTTCCAACGTTTTGATCATGTCTGCAGTTTCAGTCTTTGGCAAACGGATAACGTCGATGCCGGCCTTAACCATTGCTTTAATATCATTGTGATAATAAGGTGTGTCGTCACCATTAATCCGGACAACCAGTTCAGCGTTGCCGTAATCTTGTGACTTCAATGCTTCGTAAACTAATGCACGAGCAGCATCCTTTTCAGCCATTGAAACGGCATCTTCAAGGTCAAACATAATGGAGTCAGCACCGTAGATACCGGCATCCTTAACCATTGCGGGGTTATTACCGGGAACAAACATCATTGTCCGGCGTAAGCGTTCTTCAGTTTCAGCCATATTAAAATGCCTCCCATGCTGGTTGATCTTGAGTTTGTAATGCGCGTTGGGCAACGGCGATCGTCCGTGCCTTGATAACACAATCCAAAGCACCTTTGTCGACAGCCTTGACCTTGCCGTTATCAATATCGAATTCAGCTAATGTGTCCGTAATCACCTTACGAATTTGATCGCCAAACTGTTTTTCAACGTCCGATTCCAAATCAATGGTGATACCGTCTGTGCCCTTCGACAACATAATTTGAATGTCGGAAGATTCCAGCGTGCCCGCAAGTGCGGTCTGCTTAATTTCCATTAATGTTCATTCCTTTCTTGATGCGAAACTGTAGTGACTCTAAATGTTGGTTAATAAAGTTAATCGTGCTAGGTGGTAACAGCGCAGCTAATGAATCAAGTTGATCATCTGCAATCGCCTTACGAACTGCAGTTGCAGTGACAATTGTCCCATCCGTCGTCGTTTTTCGATCGACGATTTTAACAGCTACCTGCGGCGGAAGTTCACGTTGCAAAACTTGGTTATAGATTCCAGTCGTTCGCGACAACGGTTCCGTTCCTAAATAACGGGTCTTAATGTTCAACGCTGGCGCAATTCGATCACGGAAAATGCGCGCATCGAGGGTCGTTTGGTAGTCCACTTGTTGATCGGGCGCCGGTAAAAAGTAAGCCGGGAATGTGGCGTAACTAACCATATAGTCGCCACCATTCACAACAATGACGTTCTTTAAATCGGCTGTCCCCTGTTTGACCAATTCAAACCGTTCGGCCTTTGTGAACAGAGAAGCATCCGTGTTAACGACAAAAACATAAACAACGTCATTTTCACCGGCTGCCTGTTCGACCAAGTAACGATGCCCCCGAGTAAACGGATTGGCATTCATTACGATACCGGCCACCCGCTTGTTCGTTTGATCAGCTACGCGCGGAATTGCATCGAGATAATCATCAATGCTACTGTCTCCAGTTTCCAACAAAGCGGCAACATCTGAATGCGCCAACTCATGGAACCCAACGTGTTGAAAACTGTCGGAGTACTTAAGTTTAGTGAAGACAAACAGATGGAAGATCTGCTGTTGGAACAAGCGGCTGATGAGCGCAGAGACAATTGTGTTAAACCGTGACCCTTGATCGACGCCTTTATTGCAAACGCCGATGTATTTTAAAATATTTCCGGCAGCAGACCCAGTTGCCACTAACTTGTCCCCTTCGTAAATGCCAAGGGTGAAGTCAATTGCATCTGTTTCCTGCGACTGAAAATCCGTAATGCCTAACGAAGTCAGAAAATCCTCCCACGTTTTGCGAACCTGTGGGTCATTCAAGTGCAAATCAACAATTTCATTATTCATTCGCCATGTACCACCCTTTTCGTGCAGTTCGTCACATGCCATGAAAAAGTAACGAACCAGATATCGTGTTCTACAGGTGCTATTTTACTCGGCTCGTGTTAATATTGCAAATTGAAAGCCGATTTTTAAAATACTTAAAAACGTCAATTTAATCTTTTGCACATTTTAAAGTACACTTGCATTTTTTAAAATTCTGTGATGAGATAGACAATAGAAGTCTAAAGAACGGAGTAACCGCACATGGATGATGTCAAACACCGTGAACAATTAGCCGGGATTGCGCAGGATTATTACCTATCCAAACTGCCTATTACAGATATCTCGGAAAAATACCACCTCAGTCGTTACCTCATTAGTAAATCGCTGGATGAAGCGCTGGCCTCAGGGTTGGTTAAAATCAGTATCGATACACCCGTTTCTCGCAACGTTGAAATGGAGCTTGCCTTCAAGCAGAAATTCAACATTCGTAACATGATGATTCTAAAAGATAGTGACTCGCCGGACAAAGACTCAGCGAACGTCATTGATTTTGCTGCGGCTGAAATTCAGGAACTGATCCGTCACTGTCATGTTGTCGGGATGACGTGGGGTGACACCGTGTGGAACATCATTGACCGGTTTCAAACGGAAGTCCGCGAAAACCTTATCTTCACACAGTTTGTTGGTGAAAACTTAAAACTGAACACGGCCGCCAGTACGGTGCCGCTTGTCCAGAAAGCAGCTGCCAAGTTTGACGCTCAGTACGTCACCCTGCCAGCGCCGCTTTATGTCAACAACGATGAGATTCGTGAAGCTTTACGCAGTGAACCTGCCTTAGTGCCAGCGTTATCGTCCGCGGCCCGAATGGATATGGTGTTTGCCGGCATTGGCACACTTGCCTCAATCAACACCATCCCCGTTTGGAAGCAGCATTTCAGCAACCTATTTGAAAACGTGGATGATCAACAGATTGCCGGTGTGCTGTTTGGGCGGCCATATGACGTGGACGGTAATTTACTGAATAATCATGATAAAACCATGGGCGTGTCAATGGACGAACTACTAACGGTTCCCCGCCGTGTCGGTATTGTGAAGAGCAAATTTAAGAGTCGTGCGTTGCTGGGTGCTCTGCGCGGTGGCTTTTTGACGGACGTCATCACCAACGAGGCCGTGGCTAATCGTGTCCTGCTGGAAATGGATTAACGGTAAATTTGCTATTTTGATGTATAATATTTCGTATATCAAACCATTAGGATGTGACGTATTATGAATAAATCACAAACGGCCGTTTTTAACGACATTGACAAAGCTTATCAAAACGATGAAATTCAAGCCATTCCAGAATTACGCGATATGTTGTTGAGCTATGCTAAACAGCTTTATAACAATGGCAACGATGATGTAATCGTGACTAAAGTCAGATCAGATATTTCAAAATACGCGATTCTCCACCAATACCAAGTCCCAAAGGCGTTACACGATTTGTACCATGATCTAGACCATAAGACACACTATGGTAATACCAATGTCGTTCCGTTTATCATCAACTGAATGTGCAATTTGCTAGATATATGGAAGTCAAAACGATGCACACAAATTTTGATCAACAGAATTAGATGCTAAACTCTCAAAGGTTATTCAGGCAGCCATTGATTCAGGTGAAATGGAAGAAGTTCATCTTTCATCACTGTCCGACCTAGACGGTATTTGGAACGATGAAGCAGGTGTTGATGAATTACCCGCATAATCGAATTTTTTTAAATTACCCATTATCCTAGTTTATTCAAAATCAACAAAGGTCTTTCAAAGCTCATTAATTGGAGTTTTGAAAGACCTTTTTTGCCAATAATCTATTTAAATGCACTAAATGCGTCATCAATTGCTTTATATTCTTCATCAGACAAAACAACTGTCAACGCCTTCGCATTACTGTCGACTTGTTCAGGTTTGCGAGCACCCGGAATCACAACACCAACAGCCGGATTGGCGATGTACCATGCCAAAATCGTTTGAGCGACAGTCGCGTCATGTTTGTCAGCAATCCCGCGGACAACATCCAACCCTTTCATAATCAGTTGATATTGTTCAACTGAGAATTGTTTGAACTTATCCGCATCGTCTGGACCGTACTTACCAGTCAGCAAACCAGATGCCAGTGGGAAGTATGGAACAAACGAAATCTTGTTATCCTCCAGATATGGGAACAATTCCTTTTCTGCCTCACGGTGAACCAGACTGTAATTGTCCTCTACAATGTCGACTAACCCATCTTTGTTAGCTTCTTTGATCTGGTCCAAACTGAAATTGGAAACACCGATTGCCTTGATCTTGCCAGCATGTTTGACATCGTTTAACGCCGCCACTGCTTCATTCTTTTGTGTCGTTTCATCTGGAAAATGAATATAGAAAATATCAATATAGTCAGTCTTCAAACGTTTCAACGCAATATCAACGGACTTCTTCAGGAATGCTGGGGTATTGTTATTCTTTAAATCATTGTCGCTGTCTTGAGCAGCCTTTGTTGCCAGGACAACTTTACTGCGATCGTAGTTCTGTAAAACGTCGCCAATAATTTCTTCTGACCGGCCAAGACCATACATAAATGCTGTATCTAGTAATGTAATGCCACTGTCTAAAGCGGCCTTAACGACAGCCGCACCATCCTCATCCTTTAGACCAGGAAACAGGTTATGACCACCGACTTTGTTTGTACCTAAACCTAACTTAGTTGTCGAAACGTTACTTTTGCCGATTGTGACTGTTTTTGCCATGTGTGAACGTCCTCCCTAAATTGAAATGCTGTGATGTGTACGTGATTATCATAGGGAAAATTGGGAGGAAGGTAAAACATTTGGTTTGGGAAAAAGGAAATCCGCTTAATCACGCGCAAGTATCTGATCAGCTGACCAAGAAATTAGCTGATTGGCTTTATTAATGGCTGCTTCCTGCTGGCCTGTTTGAATACTGCTAAAAAGTTCCTGCAATTGGTGATCGATTGTTTCTGAATTGCCAATTTCAAATAGCCATCTGCCTAGAGTCAGATAAATGGATTGAAAATTAGCAATTAATAATGGATAAACTGCATTGTCTGAGGCAATCGCTAGCGTATGGAAAAATTGGTACAAAAGCTGCGCAGATTCCGCTGGCGAGCAGTTATTTTTCATCTGAAAAATCGTCTGTTGGGCTTCTAATAATGTGGTTTTATTTTGTTGACGGGTTGCCAACCGCACAATGTCGCTTTCCAGCTGATGACGAACTTCAAAAATCGAATTTAACAATGATGGCCGATAGTTGCCACCACGAAAATTTATGATTTCATTGAGCGTTTCTAAACTGCCGTTGCGGCGATAATCTGCAACAAAGTTACCGGTTCGTGGCCTCATTTCGACAAAGTGAAGCGCTTGAAGTCGACGTAATCCGGTATTAATTACACCCCGACTGACATTCATTTGCCTACATAATTCCCGTTCGGTTGGTAGTTGGTCACCAATATGCAATTGGCCCGATAAAATCGCCGTTTTGATTTGCTCAATAAATAAATCAACAGAAGTTGGTGCTTCAATAGCGTTAAATTCCGTAATCATCACCCTCTTTATACATATTCAATGGTCGTGGTCATACCAGTGATCACTGGTAATAAAATGCGCATTAATAGCCGTTTAGTCCTTGTAATCGTTTACATTATACGCCTGGGCAACCAATAATGAACATGTGTTAGTTAATAAGTTCACTAATTGGAGGCGTCTTATTGATGAAAAAATATGATGTGATTGTAATCGGAGCCGGAAACGGTGGCCTAGTGGCCGCAGCAACGGCTGCAAAACGAGGATTGTCAACGCTCTTACTTGAACGCCATAACTTGCCTGGCGGAGCAGCAACAAGTTTTACTCGAGGACGTTTTGAGTTTGAACCCTCGCTTCATGAGCTGGCCAACTATGGCACGCCAGAAATGCCAGGTAGTGTTCGCCAACTGTTTGACTGGCTGGGGTTACACGTTAAGTTCCATGAGGCTCCTGGCGCATATCGCGTTATCAAATCAGGACCAGATGGTTTTGATGCTGTGATGCCCACTGGTCAAGAAGCTTTCATTAACAAACTAGAAGAACTCGTCCCCGGAAGCCGAGAAAGTGTCACGAAATTCTTTGATTTAGGCATGGAGTCTTTAATGGCCTTCGCTGAATTTCAGGCAGAGCCCAATAACATTGATTGGCATGCGATTGGAGAAAAGTATCCTCACTTCATTCACTATGCTAAACGACCTTACAAGGAAGTCTTAGACGAGCTTAATGTCCCTCAAAAGGCCCAGGACATTATGATGGCCTATTGGTGCTACATTGGCGTGCCAGGTGACGACTTCGAATTTGCCTATATGGGCATGATGTTGGTTGCCTACGTTGTCATGGGCGCCTACGTGCCAACAACCAGATCTCATGAAATTTCGACGGCAATTCTGCAAACATTGCTTGATAATCACGGTGACGCTTGGTTTAACACCGAAGTAAATCGAATTGTTGTTGAAAACGGCAAAGCCGTTGGTGTGCAAATTGGTAACGAAACCATTTATGGCCGCGAAATTATTGCAGACGTCATTCCCACTACAGTTTATGGAAAAATGATGCGTGCCAGCGACGTACCCGAACGCGGTTTGAAGTTAGCAAACGCACGTACTTTAGGGACAAGCGGATTTTTAGTCTACTTAGGATTAAACAAATCACCTGAAGAATTAGGCATCAAAGACTACAGTGTTTTCATTTCCAAAACAGCGGATTCAAGTGAACAATTTTCTGCGACTAAAGAACGAAACAAACAAAATGATTTCACGATTATGAATTGTCTCAACCTAGCTGATCCTGGATGCTCGCCGGCAGGAACTTCGGTTCTATACGCAACAAAGTTGTATTTCGGTTCAAGCTGGGATGATGTACAACCTGAGAATTATGCGAAAGTCAAAGACGAAATTGCACAACAGGTTATTGACCAATATGAATCAGCAACTGGGGTAAAAATTCGCGATGCTGTAGAAGAAATTGAAATTGCAACGCCAGAAACGTTTGCCCGTTATCTTAGAAGTCCCGAAGGTGAAATATATGGCTATTACGGTCATCCGTGGGATCAAATGTTAGCTCGTACAATGGCGATCAACGAAGACGACCAGCAAATGCCACATTTACACTTCTGTGGTGGTAGTGGCTTTTTGATGGATGGCTATAGTTCCGCCTATCAATCTGGTTTTGTTACAGCGAATATGGTCGCTGGACAGTTAGCAAAACAGGAGGTAACAAAATGAGTGACTTAACTTTGCAACAGGATTTACAAGGATTGAAATCATTGAAGAACGAACGTAATGCTGCCATTGATGCGGCATCCACACGTCCGTTACCCAAAACTTTTCCTGTGAACGAGCTTGCTAGCAAACTGCATCCTGAAAGTCAGTTTTTGAAAATTAAACAAGTGATTGAACATAGTGCTGATGAACGCAGCTTTGTGCTGGAACCCGATATGGAAAAAGGCACACAACACCTAGCCTATTTCAGAGCCGGCCAATACATTAGCATTAGACTAAAAATCGGCAATAGTTACGTTACTAGACCTTACGCTATTCGTTCCGCACCAACAGACGCATTGAAGGATCAGTATATCATCACCATCAAACGGGTCAAAAATGGGTTTGTGACGTCATTTATTTTCGATAACTGGACTGTTGGCACTCCCGTTGAAGCATCTGCACCAGCAGGTAATTTATACTTTGAGCCATTGCGTGACCAAAAGAATATTGTTGGCTTAGCCGGTGGTAGCGGGATCACACCATTCTATTCGCTCGCTTCCGCAATTGCGGATGGTACAGAGCACGTTAAACTGACAATCCTGTATGGAAGTCGGCAACACGACCATATTCTTCTGGCACCAGAGTTTAGCAAGATTCTGTCAAAAACTAACGACGTAAAATTGATTAATGTCCTGAGTGATGACGATATCGACGGATTTGAACATGGCTTCATCACAGCTGAATTAATTCAGAAGTATGCTCCGCAAACGCCATATTCAATTTTCATTTGCGGACCCGAAGCAATGTATGAATTTATGGATAAAGAAGTTAAAAAACTCAATTTGCCAGCAGGACGCATTCGTCACGAATTAAGTGGTAACTATGGCAGTCCATATCATGAAACAGACTATCCAGCTGATTCACGTGATAAGGTCTATCGATTGACGGTCAAGACACGTGACCATGAACAAATCATTTCCGCTCAAAGCAATGAATCGATACTAGTGGCAATGGAGCGCGCAGGTATTACTGCTCCTTCACTATGTCGGAGCGGTGAATGTGGTGTTTGCCGATCCAGATTAATTTCAGGAAAAGTTTTCAGTCCCGAAATTATTGATGGTCGCCGCGTGGCCGATAGTGAGTATGGTTACATTCATACTTGTGCTTCATTCCCAATCAGTGATGTTTCGATTGAAGTTCCGGTCCATGATCTTGCTGACCAATTTGGTTAATCCGTGAGAAAAGAGGAATTGATATGGATGAGCTCGATCAAGTTAGCATTTACAACTCGACGATTACAAGGGTAATGGAATGCCTGAGCCATGTTGTAGATCCAGAATTAGGCGTCGATGTCATTAATTTAGGATTGATTTATGACGTCCAAATAAATGACCGCAATTGCGATATAGAGATGACACTAACCAACATGGGATGTCCTTGTGCCAATGAACTGGTGGCAAACGTAAAACGAGTTGTCGGTACACTTTATGAGCTCGACAATGTCACGGTCAACCTTGTGTCAACGCCCGTTTGGACAAGAGAAAGAATGACACGAATAGCAAGAATATCTTTGGGTGTTTAATGCGCAACAATAGGTAAAGTTGAACATTTGGTTTGGAGAAAATAAAAAGAACCGAAATCACGAAGTTCATGATTTCGGTTCTTTTTCTATTGTTGTTAAGTTCAAGAGCAAGTTTGACTGTTACATTGCTGTGCGACAATTTAGAAGGCACCTAGGATGGCATTTTTTCATAAACCGCCTTATATTCTTCGACAAATACCTTCTCGCTGGCAATAGTGCGTCTTCTGGGAACATTTACCCGAATTAATGTAAGCCCAGTGTTGCTAAGTAATCAGTATGCACATTCAAGAGACGATAAACACGAGTTGTTTTAGTCTCTGGAAAGACTTGATAAAACTGTAAATAGTCCCCGCTCACTAGGTATCTGTAATTATATTGAGTTGAGGTTCATTGGACGAAAAGAACCGAAATCGTCAAAAGCACGATTTCGGTTCTTCTTGATTGGTATTAAGTTCAAAAGATTTTGGATAACTTCTTTACTATTACATAGCCATAACGCGCTCGCAGCCCTGACCCCTGTGCATAACCCGAAGCTGAATTATTCGGAAAACCGCCGAATTCTTCACATCCATGTTATTGCTCGGGGTCAAACCCGGCCTGCTCACGCTCACTTTTCTATTACCACATACCCAGTACTTTGGTCCAAAGCAGACCACCGCCTAGCCATACGACGATGTAGAAGACACCGAGGATGGCGTTTAGACGCCACCAGTCGGACTGCTTCACGAAGCCAGAACCAAACAGTACCGTGGCTGGGCCACTTGCATAGTGCGTAGTGGAACTAAACAGTGGACCTGCAAAGGCCAACATAATTGCCGCTAACATATGAGGCACTCCAGCAGCCAATGCAACAGCTAGAAGTGCAGCGTACATTGCCGTAACGTGGGCAGTACCAGAAGCAAACAAGTAATGTGTGTAGAAGTAGAAGATAAACAGAATGACCAGCACCATCATCCAGCTAACACCATGCAATGCCGTGCCGATTGATGAAGACAACCATTTGATTAAACCTAATTGAGTCAGTTCGTTTGCCATGAAAATCAGGATTGAGAACCAAATCAATGTGTTCCAAGCACCAGTTTCCTTCAGGATGTCCTGAACAGATAACACACCCGTCAGTAACAATAGTGAAACTGCGATAAAGGCAACCAAGGTTGCATCCAAACCGATGAAACTTGAAGCGATCCAAAGTAGCAAGGCAATCAAGAAGACGCTCATCATGATCTTTTCAGGCGTGCTCATTGGTCCCATGTCAGCTAATTCTTTGTCAGCCCAGTCCTTGGCGTTTGGTGTTTCCTTAACCTCTGGTGGATATAACTTGTAAATAATGTATGGCACACAAATCAAACTAATAATCCCAGGCACCAGAGCGGCGATGAACCAGCTGATCCACGTGATGTGAACGCCAGCTTTACCAGCCATTGCAACAGCAACCAAGTTTGGTGCCATCGCAGTCAGGAACATTGCAGAAGTAATGATGTCCCCTTGGAATTCGGTATAAACAAGGAACGAACCAATCTTACGTTCAGTCCCATCTTTAGGATGTGAGCCAAACGTTGTTGCTAGTGATTCGATAATTGGGAAGATAATCCCACCGGCACGGGCCGTGTTACTTGGTGTGGCAGGGGCAGTAACCAAGTCAACACCGACTAGTGAGTAGGCCAAGCCTAACGTCCGTTTACCAAACAAACGCACGAAGATCAGCGCTACCCGCCGACCAAAACCAGTCTTGATGAACCCACGTGACAAGAAGTAAGCCATCGCGATCAACCAAACCGTGTTGTTACCAAAGGCAGTTGTGGCATCTTTCATTGGCACGATGCCAAGCAGGACTGTCAGTGTGACCCCGATTAAAGCAACCCCACCAATTGCGATTGGCTGAGTGATACAGGCAATGATCGTCCCAACGAAGATGGCGAGCATATGCCAAGCTGCTAAACTAACAGCGTCTGGGCGAATTGGTGCAAGGAACCAAATGATCAGTCCAACTAACACTGGCCACAGAAAATTTTTGTACTTAACGTTTTCAAGCTTCATGTTTTTTCCCTCTCGTGCCCTCACCGACGCTTAATCGACGAAGGCCGTTTCTTCACATTCTAAGGTGCGTGCATCTTGCGATGTCAGCGCCAACCTAACCAACATGGATATATATATTTACGGTATATCCCTAAACGCGCAGACAACCCCTGAAATCTAATCCTCAGGAGTTGTACAACACATTGTTAATCAAGAAATGTTTGTTAATACTGATAGTACTTGTTCAAACGAATAACCCGACTGTCGTTTACTTGCGGTCGATGTTCGTCATCTTCAATGGATCAACCCATTCGTCGAACTGTTCAGCAGTAACTTTGCCAGACTTCAAGGCAGCAACACGTAATGTGGTTCCGTCTTGGTCAGCTTGCTGAGCAATTTTGGCACTGTCATGGTACCCAATGTGTGGTGACAAAGCCGTAACCGTCATCAATGAATTGTCGACCAATTCTTCCATGCGTTCTTCGTTAACTGTCAAACCATGGATCATCTTGTCAGCAAAGCCGGTCATCGTACCACGTAACAATTCAGCTGATTCAAGGAAAGCATCGATCAGTACTGGTTTGTACACGTTCATTTCGAAGTTACCCTGTGAAGAAGCCATGGTCACAACGACATCGTTACCCATTACTCGAACGGCGGCCATCGTGATTGCTTCAGCCTGCGTTGGGTTAACCTTACCAGGCATGATTGATGAACCAGGTTCGTTAGCAGGGATGTTCAATTCGGCGTAGGCAGCACGTGGACCACTAGCTAAGAAACGCACATCGTTGGCAATCTTCATCAGATCAGCAGCCAAGGTCTTCATCGCACCGTGAACAACGTCAAGGTTGGAGTGTGCGGCCAAACCATAGAACTTGTTCGTCTTAGCTGTGAAAGCAGGCCCGTAAACTTTGCTCATCCGGGCTGCAATGTCATCAGCGAAACCAGGCGCAGCGTTTAAACCAGTACCAACTGCAGTACCACCCATCGCTAATTCAAGCAATGTGCCATCTAAACTCTTCAAGTAGCCCAGGTCATGTTCTAACATGCTGACCCAACCACTGACTTCTTGCCCAAACGTCAATGGCGTTGCGTCTTGCAAGTGAGTCCGGCCAATCTTAACTGTCCGCCAGTACTTGTCCTGCTTAACCTTCAGCTCATCAATCAAGTGTTGTGCCGAATCTTCCAATTCTTTAACGGCAACACTAGCGGTGATGTTCATCGCCGTTGGGAAAATGTCGTTTGAACTCTGACCATGGTTCACGTCATCGTTAGGAAGGATTTCAATTGAGTCATCCAACTTAGCAGCTTCGTGGGCTACGACTTCGTTTGTGTTCATGTTCGTTTGCGTACCAGAACCAGTCTGGTAAACACGAAGTGGGAAGTCCTTACGTAAGTCTTCGTCGCTCAAGCTCAGTAACTCATCGATGGCGCGAATGATGAGTTGACCCTTTTCTGCACTAATTTGATTCAATTCCTGATTGGCTTCGGCAGCAGCTTTTTTGATCTGTAACAGGGCGCGAATAATTGCAATTGGCATGAATTGCCCTGTTGGGAAGTTGTTGCGACTCCGTTCGGTTTGTGGTCCCCATAGTGCTTCGCTAGGAATCTTAACTGGCCCAATGGTATCTTCTTCAACACGATAATCTGACATCAAAATGTGCCTCCAATTCTTTGTGTATTTAGTAACAAACATAAACAAATAAAAAGCGAGGTCGGTGGAACATTTAATCCAGTTTGTGACCTCATTCACTTAACGTTTGTAAGTTTACTAGGTGCAAATAATTATAGTCAAACGAAGCGGTTACCATTAAAAACATTAATAGCTTGCTGTTGAGTGCTTTACAATTGCCGTAAGGACTTGTTTTCGCCCATTTACATTAGCTAGCAAGTATTGTGAAAATTGAAACGAAAATGATGTTTACAAATTTTTTTGACAAACTTCATCATGCAAACTAAAAAACGTCACCATATATGGCAACGTTTCATTGAAATCATTTTTAGTTCATTGCGTCATCAAGCACTTGCTTAAGTTGCTTAGCTGAAGCAACCATCTTGGCTTGTTCTGCATCGGTTAACGGAACTTCAAGAACTTTGGCAATCCCATTTTCGTTGATCAGTGCTGGTGTGCCAATGTACATATCGGACAGGCCGTATTGACCATCAACTGGTGCACCAACAGGTAACACAATATTTTCATTGTGTAATACCGCACGGCTCAATGTCATCAAACTGGTAGCGACACCATAGAATGTGGCCCCCTTCAGTTTGATAATGCTACCACCCTTGGTACGTGTTTCTTGTTCCAACTGTTCAAGTTCAGCCTGTGAAACGCCCGCCTTCTTGGCAACATCCAACAGTGGTTGGCCGTCAACTGTCGCAGCGGAATAGGCAGCAAATTCGCTATCCCCATGTTCACCGAGAATGTCAGCGTTAACACTGCGCAAATCGACATTCAGTTTGTGGGCTAATGCAACTTGCCAACGACTACTATCCAAGGACGTACCAGTCCCGATAACTCGGTTCTTCGGGAATCCTGACAAACGCTGTGTAGCGGCTGTCAACACATCAACAGGGTTAGCAGAAACAATGAACGTGCCCTTGAAACCACTGTCAACAACTGGTGTCACAATGGATTCCAAAATCTTCATGTTCTTATTAACAAGGTCCAAACGCGTTTCACCCGGTTTACGCGGAACACCGGCAGTGATGACAACTAAGTCTGCATCACCAGCATCGGCATAACTACCTGCATGGACATCCAATGGCGACGTAAAAGGTTGAACGTCTTCTAAGTCAAGGGCATCCCCTTTGATGTGATCTTGTTGAATATCAACAATTACTAGTTCATCGGCAACTTGCTGTTGCATCATTGCAAACGCATATGAGGAGCCAACAGCCCCGTCACCAACAAGAACAACTTTTGTATGTTTAATTTGATTAGCCAAAATTTTGCTTCCTTTCTTTATCAAGGGCAATTCGTTTTTATCGTCATTGTGTTGTAGAACACGAATTCAACCGGCCATTCTCACTGCAATTCATGGCGGTAAAGCGCAGCGGGCGGCCATTTCAAACGGCGGTTAATCATCGATCACATCACTATCATCTGCAAATCGATCAGGAGTAGCGTAACCTGCCGACCAGATTATAGTCAAGTGTAAAGATGGTGATTATGTTTGATAATGTGAGGTGATGCACTTTTTGAAGTATGCTTCAGCTTCCGTTACGCTGGGCAGAGGCCAGGTTTCGCTAACATGTAAATTGCTAGTGAAAACAATAGAGATGACACCATCAAAATAACAGTGTCATCTCTAAAACGATATTTACATTTCTCGAAATTCCAAGTCGTTTGTTTGTACTATTCTACGCCTTTGCAGTCAAAGCCTCATCAAGAAAGTCACAAATTCCATCATAGTCTAGTTCTCCGCGGAACCGTTCGATCTCCTTGCCATTTTGAAAGACAGCAACGACAGGTGTACCAGTAATTCTCATGGACTCCGTCAGGCTCGGATTCTTATCGACATTAGTATAATAAACCTTAAATTCACCTGGAAAGTCTTCTTTAAAGGCCTTTTCTAAAAGTGGATGAACCTTTTTGCAATGCGGACATCGTTCAGCACCAAACATAACGAGTTGTGGCTTATCACTCTTTCCGTTCAGTACTTCAGAATTGAAACCATCCTGATTGATTTCTTCAAATACCTTTCGATCAACATCAAATAGGTGAACGTCTTTTTTCTTAGCCTGCATTTCATTTGACTCATCAATAGTTGCCACACAAAGAGCCACATCAGGATAGTATGGTAGCGTGCCGTCAACATCCACCACCGTCTTCGCACCTTTTTTGCCAGCATTTGGCAACCTAAATGTCGTATTATCAACCGCCTCAATTGGCACTTCATTAGGTTTTGGTTCCTGTGGCACATAACTGTATGGATAACGGTAAGCTCTATAAATCATGTTATTTCGAGGTCCATCATCATTATGAGTGAAGTAAGGTGAAATCCATTCCCAAACGACCTCGTAGTCCTTGGTGATTTCAAGAATCCGCCCGTCAGCGCCCTCATCAATCATTGTGTTGCCGTTTGGCAAACGTTGAACATCGGATACATAGGGACTATAAAACTTGCTACTGTCCACCGGCATTACGGCACCCATATTTTCTGGTGTCACACTCCAAACGAGCTTCATTGTAACCGGATTGATTTCCAGTACCCGGCTGTAATCACGCAAAGCATTCTTTGAACCATCTTTGCTACCAGGGTTCGGAACACCGTATCCGGCCCAACCACCGTTGTCAAAAAGTAGAAGGTCTCCTTCACCAGGTAATCCTTTGGGAATCATGTGCAATCCATGTTGACCAATAATCTGACCAATTGCTGCCGCTTTCGGATCGTGTGTATAATCCGGTCCCAACTTCCAGACAATATGTCCACTATCGTGATCAACAATGTACAAAATGTTGGATTCACGTGAATCCATGATGATGTTGTTTGGCTTGAATCGCTCATCACCCTGGTCATACCATTTGTTAGGTCCTAAATAGCTGGCACAATTAGTGTGCATGAAGTCACCAACTCCACCGTCTGGCTCACGCATGTTAGGATTACGTGACAAGATATTTTTTGCTGCTTCATCAAATCCAAATTCATTGAAATGATCAGAACAGCTCCAGCTCCAAATAATATTGCCATCCCAATCGACTTCGTACACAATATCATCCAACAACTTTTTATCGGAAATTGCAGGATTATGAATTGTTCGATGAGCTAAAATCAATGTCTTACCATGGTCAATTGCCGGGTGATCGTTCGGAGAATAATAAACGCTGGCACCTTCACGTTGATAATCGTGGTGTTGACGTGCCATCCAGCGATGATCATGACCTGGGTCATCAATTTTTTCAAAGTGATCAAATTGCCATTCAACTTTACCATCGTAGTCAATTTGAACTAAATTAACACCATCTTGCATACCATTCTCTGGATAACGCATTCCTGAATTTCCCATGAGGTGACCACCGGGTAATAGCTTTGGTGGCATACCTTGAAAGTTCCAACGGCGAATCTCGTTACCGTTCATGTCGAACATCAAAATCCCGTCGTTAATTGTTGGTACGACTGTATATCCGTTCCATGCCTTATCTGGTTTATAAATGACTGTTCCCATTGGAAATACTAAAGGCTGACCCATAATTCATACACTCCTTTTTATATTCTTAGTTTCATTAATTGTAGTTTTACTGATGGACTGGACTAAGCTTGCTTTCCGCTGAATCCTGCGTTAAATCCACGACTTGCTTGAGGTGTCCCTGTTGATACAGCGCAACTGCAAAATTCGAACCAATATTTAGTTGATGATAGAGCAATGATTGCGATGTTATGTCATCAAGATTAACTTTATAGCGCGGCGTTAACAGCGCCTCAATATGCTCCAAACGTTTGACAGATTCATCATCGTATGGCGAATAGAACATTACAGCTTCGTTGCCACTAGTGTCGGCCATAATCTTCTCCAGTTGTGCTGTCTCTTTCAAATATCGTTCAACGTTGACCTCAGCAACTGCCCCATTACCGGACGCAGTAACAACTTGTCGAAGTGGTGTATCCGTACAGTCACCAACGGCATAAACACCTGCCACATTTGTAGCTTGATTACGATTGACTTTGATATAGCCATGCACATCTTTGCCCAAAGTATCAGGCAAAAAGTCAGTTTGTGGAACCATCCCAACAAACGAGAATACGCCAGTTGCATCTACGTCATGTTCCTGACCAGTCAAAATGTTACGAACCGTGACACTAGTAACGGAATCTTCACCATTAATGGATGCCAGTGTTGAATTCCAAATAAACTCAATCTTGTTATTTGCCATAGCTTCACGGCGATCAACCTCATTACAATCTAAAATACCTTCATCGTGCATAACGGCTACAGATACCTTCGATGCACATTTAGTTAGCAAAATTGCATTTTCAATAGCTTGATTTCCAGCACCGAGGACAAATACATGTTGATTCCTAAAAAATTCAGCGTCACAAGTCGCACAATAGGAGACACCGTTTCCAGAAAACTCAGCTTCGCCTGGAATTCCTAGTTGACGTGGTTTGGCGCCCACATCGAGAATTACTGCTCGTGCAGTATAATCGCCTCGCCGTCGAGTATGAACAATTTGTCTATGATTTGCGGCAGCTTCAATGCCACTCACACGGGTAGTTAGCAAACTAACTGAATCCGACTGTGTAACATGTTCCTTAAATCGATCCATTAATGCTTGGCCTGACAGATGTGGACTACCTGGAAAGTTTTCAACATCTAGACTATCTGTGATCTGCCCCCCAAAGCTGCCTTTTTCAATCAATAACGTTTTTAATTCTGCACGCCCGGCATAAATGGCAGCCGTCATTCCGCCAGGACCACCACCAACAATAATTAGGTCATATTCTTCATCACTCATTCATGCCATCTCCTTTTTATAGCAATTCGCTTAATGCATCCCAATTTTTAATATGCAAATGTTGATCCTCGTAAGTCAGAATACGTTCCTCCGAGAGTTGTTTTAACTCGTGATTTAAACTACTTCGACTGACATGCAAAATATCGGCGAGAATCTGCTGTGAGAATGGGATTGGAACACTATCACCATCACGTTGATGAATGCCAAGTAGCCAGAAAGCTAATCGTTCACGAATTGTTTTGTACCCGATACACCTTAAAAGCAGTTGATCACGATAACCTCGACATGACATGTAATAGATCATTGCTTGCGAGAGATTGGCGTTCCGATGCACCAAGGTGCGAAATTGATTTGCATTCATCCATACAACTTCTGAATTTTCAGCACAGACTAAGGTGTAAACAAAGGATCTTGCATGAGAAAACACTAGATATTCCGAAAACATTTCCGATCCAAAAAAATATGAATTATTGAGTTCAAGACCTTCTGCCGTGTAGTTAGTAACACGCAAAGCACCTTTTAAAACAAAACCAACGCGTTGTACTTCTGCTCCTTCTTCAACTATTATCTCGTCCTTGTTATAAGATTCCTTTTGCAAAGAGATATTTTCCAATAAAGTTCTGAATGCCATAAAATCAAAGCTTCTAAATAATTGATTTGATTGCAAAGCTCTTATATCTTCCATATTCTTCAATACCACCATTTCTCACTTATCTACATCTACACAGCAGAAATGTTTTCTGAATTGACCTTTGCGCTTGTTGTTTGCACTTCTGGCTCCATGGTTCGACCCCATCCAAAGAGTACCCAGCACAGCCACAATATCGTTAATATCAAACTAAAGAATGTGGCACCAAAGATTGCAGTTGGAGTGGGTACTGGTAAGAATGGGAATTTGGTGTGCATTTGGGTTGCTACACTAATCACGCCCATCACGTACACACTATTAATTGGAATAATACCGGTGAATGAAGTTGCAACTGTGATAATCAAATATGTTCTTCGTTCTGGTGAAATGTGAGCGGCGTGCCCTATATGGTCAGACATTTCGCCAAACAGCAAAATTCCTGGCAAGTCGCAACCACTGAGTAAAATATTGACGAGTCCAATACCGGCAGCAATTGTTAGTTCAGCCCCACGAGCCGTACGAACAAACCTATGACTTGTAATCCGCTCACAAATCAGATCAACCACACCACTGGCGTGCATAATCGCAATAAGTCCATAAAGAAATATTGTCAGTAAAGAAATATCAACCATACTGTACACACCATCGAATAAAATTCCTGTAAGCAACGTTGGATTATGTGGATCAATGCTAATAACGTCCTTAAATTGAAACAAATTCGTCATCAACCCAACAACAGTTCCCACTACAACGCCCCAAGTAAGACCAGTCAAAATTTCTTTAGTGCGAATACAAATCAGAACAACTACAATAATTGGAATCAGCATCCATAGACCACGAGGGTCAGAAAACTTGGCCAGTGCAGCTGATGAATGGGGCGTGCCCCCTTGACCACCAAAAATGCCGAGTAGAATGACTGTGATAAGTGCAGCGCCAGCAATCCAGGGAATTCGTTGCTGCAACGTTTTAACTAAATCAGCAGGTTCCCCTGTGGTAGAATTTGTTTCCAAACCCAATGTTGCATTAGTTAGTTGTGAGCTTGGTGATAGTGCATCTCCACAATAGACACCGCCGATAATGGCACCTGCAAGAATTGCTGGATTTGATCCCACTAAGATACCCGGTACATAAAAGATAGAAAGTGCTGCAAACAATGCTGCAAATGGAACTCCTGACCCTAAGGCGAAAACGACCGTTCCTATAAATGCCAATATTGTGAAGGCCGCACCATGAAGTCCCAACATTAAACTCAGCCATACAAATCCTTGGCCAACCTTTCCAACTAACAATAATTTGGTAAAAACCCCGATAATTAAAAAGACAAAAATTAATTTCGCATTTCCAAATCGTGCAAGACCGCTAACAATGGTGTTCCAATACTGTTTACGATTCCTAGCCATAAAGAAAACAATCACAAGACCGATTACCGCAGAAATAGTAAGCGCTTTCAAAGAATAATAATGAAAAACAATCGTAAATACACCGCTTAATAAAATGAAGATCAGTGTTGGCACTAAGGCAATATATGGTCCCCCATAAAAGTGTAGTGTAGGCTCTTCATCATGCATTTGACTCGCCTCCTCATCAGTTTTCAAGTTTATCCTAGCATCATATACTTGGTTTTTATGTTGGAATGCCAACAGTTTGTGAATATTTGAATAAGTGTTGACGCTAGCTTAGTTGATTTATTTAACAATCATACATTTACGCTATTTATTGTTGGAAAGAATGGCTGTCCTTAACCTTTTTCTTGGTGCTAAATATTTAAAATCAGTCCCACAAATCTTCCTCAAATTGACCTAAATTCTGGATAAAAATCACTTGGTATAGAAAGTTAATCAAATAAGTTTTAAAAAGCCAGTCATGACGGTGATAACCTGATATAATAAAGTCATTAAAATTTTAAGTGAGTTACCGATTCCGGCAATGGGAGGAAACATATCATGAGTGAACTAGACAACAACGACACTTTCTTTCAGTTTGAAACTGTTGTCATTCGTGATTTTCGTATTTTGTATCAACGTTTCAGTGCATATGCTGCTAAATATGATTTAAACAACAGTGAGTTAGGTGTTTTGGTGGCAATTGTAACTGATATTAAAACGAACCTGACTGATCTATCAGACCGTGTTAACGTCTCTGAATCGGCCGTTTCTCAAGCAATCACTGGATTGATGAAGAAAAAGTATATTCGTTCGGAAACCGATGCTAAAGACCGCCGTCGCCATTTCTTAGCGCCAACTTCAAAGGGAGAAAAACTAGTTATTGATTTCCGTGAGCACGAAAAGGAAATCCTTGATTCCCTCGAAAACGAACTGGGCGACGGTTTTATGCCCACGTTGGTTAAAACAATCGAAACAGCCAAAGATAACGGTTTTACAGAATTTAATCGAAAGAAATAACGTGACCATATGTTAGCTAAATAAACGCCTGAAATTGAGTGTCAGTTTATGACTATTACTCAATTTCAGGCGTTTTTTATTCTTGAGTTAACGGTGATTTGTTGAATCAACCCGATTTGATCTGCATAGTGCTACCAGAGAAGCTTTTGCATTGCCTCGTGATTCAATTGGATTATAAATAAGGCATGTGTTTGCTAAATTGCCTAGTAGCACAACTATGATGTACCAAATCAATTTCCGGTTACTTCAATTGCTATATCCAGTCACCTATTATTACTGACGGCGATTGCGTAAAATTCTTGAACCTACGGTAGCTGGAGGGCGGCAACATTGACACCGAACCGTGAAGGTGTTGTAAATCCGAGAGAACCATTCGGATTTACAACACGGACGGACGCCAAGACTCGCGGTCTTCACGAGGCTTGGCGGCGAGGTGATAGACGGTGTACTTCCGGCTTGAACCGGTCCCACGGCGAGCGTGTCAATGTTGCCAACCGCAAGCGGCATCCACCCCACTAAATCGACAATACCGTTTCTTTTGACCTGCAACCAAAAACGCGCCACACTTTTAACGAATGTGGCACGTAATGTCTACAAACTATTTTTCATCACCGAAGTACCAATCGAAACTGGTTAACCAGTAGCTAGTCCGTTTGTTCTGCTCCATAGCAGCCAATTGTTTCATGTCATCATCGTCCAGACTGAAATCATACACATCGGCGTTTTGCTTAATGTATTCAGGATGAACAGATTTCGGAATCGTCACCAATCCATTCTGTAAATCCCAGCGAATCAACACTTGGGCAGATGATTTGCCGTGCTTCTTAGCAATGGCCTGAATAACAGGTTCTTGCATTAAGGAACCACCAGTCCCACCAAGTGGTGACCACGCTTCTTGTTGAATACCTGTATCAGCTAAGTACTTCTTCAGAGACGGCTGTTGCAACCATGGATGAAATTCGACTTGGTCAACCATTGGCGTGATATCACTTAACGCGATCAATGACTTCATCGTCTGTTCAGAGAAATTGCAGACCCCAATGGCACGTGCCTTGCCGTCTTGATAAATCTTTTCAAACGCACGCCAAGTTTCGGCCCACTTGCCGGCAACTGGCCAGTGAATGAGATATAAATCTACATAATCCAAGCCTAAGCGTTTCAAACTGGCATCGAAATTAGTCAACGTGGATTCGTACCCTTGATCAGAGTTGGCAAGTTTGGTCGTCACAAATAAGTCTTCGCGCTTTTTACCAGCGGCGGCCAATCCCTGTTTGATTCCCTCACCAACTTGTTGTTCATTGCCATAGGCCTTAGCGGTATCGATCATTGGATAGCCCATTTGAATTGCCGAACTCACGGCATTCACAGCATCTTTCGGCTCAGCTTGCCAGACACCCAATCCCAAACGTGGCATTTCAACGCCGTTTGACAATGTTGTCGTATCATTAATTCCTGAAATTTCATTACTCATCATTATTCGCCCCTTTGTTCTCTCAATATTCATCATAGTGAACTCACTATAGAAATGCAAAAGGTAAGAGCGACAAGCCTTTTCAAGCGAGACGCTACTCTTTTTATCCTAAAATGGTTATACTAAATAAGTATAGTTATCAAAGACAAAAGGAAGAGAAAATAGTCATGATTACATTGAAATCACCTCGTGAAATCGAGGGTATGCGTAAAGCTGGCGCTGTGTTGGCCGGTATGCACATCGGTTTACGTGACATCATCAAGCCCGGTATTTCGAGCTGGGACATCGAAAAGTTTGCCGTACGTTACTTTGAAGAACACAACGCCAAGCCCGAAGAAAAAGGCTTCGAAGGGTACGACTTTGCTACTTGTGTCAGCGTTAACGACGAAGTTTGTCACGCTTTCCCACGTAAGGACCTGTTATTAAAGAACGGTGATCTGGTCAAAGTCGACACAGTTATTAGTGTGGATGGTTACATGTCAGATTCTTGCTGGGCTTTCGCGGTTGGCGATGTCAGCGATGAAGTTAAAAAGTTGATGGAAGTTACTAAGAAGGCTTTGTATCTTGGTATCGACCAAGCAGTTGTCGGTAACCGGATCGGTGACATTGGTTATGCTATTCAACACTACGTTGAAGACGAAATGGGCTACGGTGATGTTCGCGAATACGTCGGCCATGGCATTCAGCCGACGATGCATGAAGATCCAATGGTTCCTGCATACGGTGAAGCTGGTAAAGGATTACGTTTGCGTGATGGCATGACCATTACCATCGAACCCATGGTTAACGTTGGTGACTGGCGCTGTGCACCCGTCGCAGACGATGGCTGGACTGTGCGGACTGCTGATGGCAGCCTGAGTTGCCAGTACGAACACACCTTAGCGATTACCAAAGATGGTCCAAAGATTTTGTCGAGTCAGGATCATGAAGCTGACGCTAAATATCTATAAAGAAGTCATTATAAATTTTGCATTGAAGGCTACCCAACTGCCATTAGTTGGATAGCCTTTTTTGGTGTCAATGTTTAGCATCGTTTGTTTCTATACCGAACCACGGAGTATAATCAAACCAATATTTACTCAGGAGGCATCCTTAACTTTCATGGCAAATCGTGGTCTAGACATTAATAACATCATCGTCAATAGCAGCCAAACGGACTTAGAGCACATGGGCGACAAATTACGGGAAAAGGTCCCGTTTGACGCACTCGGCACATTCAAACAAACGCAACGCGATCCAACGCTCTTAATGCAACGGATTTCAGATATGCTAGTTCCTGAATTACTGCCTGAGCGGTATCGGCGAATGGGCGTATCAGCTTTCACGTTCTTTCGTGGCACTGCCGAGCTAATGGCGTTTGACCTCAACCACCAAGCAAGTACCCACATTCCCGTCATCATTTCAGGCGATGCACACTTGGGGAATTTCGGTTTCTTCGCCTCTCCCGAACGACGGTTAGTGTTTGACTTAAACGATTTCGATGAAGCGGGTGTAAATTCATGGGAGCGCGACGTCAAACGACTGCTAGTGAGCGTTATTTTGGCTGGCCGCGAAAATGGTTACACAGATAAAAAGATTCATAAAATCACACGGAACGTGGCCAAAAGTTATCGGGCGGGAATTGAAGCCAGTATCAAACGGTCGACAATTGACCGTTTCTATCCAGCAAACGACGTGGCCAGCATTCTTGGCGCTGTTCCGGAAGGCGATCCAACGGCCGACATGATTCAATACTTCTTGGATAAGGCTGGCAAACGGAACTCAGAACAAGTCGTTAAAAAGTTCACACAAACGACCGATGCTGGTTTACGTTTTGTAGATAACGCAAAAATTACGCGTCACACCAATGATGATGTTACGCGTAATATTATCGATTACCTAGCCGATTATCGTTCCACCGTGCGGACCGACATTGCATTGTTATTATCACAATATCACGTCACTGATATCGCCCGTCATTGTGTGGGCGTCGGTAGCTTTGGCTCGCGCTGTTATTTGGTTCTGCTTACCAGTATTGATGGTAGCCATCTTGTATTACAGATCAAGGAAGCTTTGCCGACTAGAAAAACTGGTGCGGAGCGCCAACTAGCTTTGACCTCAACGTTTGAAGAAAACGAAGGCCGCCGTATCATCGACAGCCAGAAGATTCTCCAATCAGCATCTGATCCCTTTTTAGGTTACTTCCAAAGTAGAAAGCACAGCTTTTATGTTCGCCAGTTCAGAGATATGAAAACTTCAGTGGATCTTGCCACTCTCAACGAAGATCAATTTCACGTGTATGCTGAATCATGTGGTCGTTTGTTGGCAGTGGATCACTGTCAGACACCGACCGGGCCAATGATTGCCGGTTATATCGGTGACTCTAAGAAATTTGACCGAGCAATGACAGATTGGGCCGAAGCGTATATTCCACAGGTCGAAAAGGACTATGCGATTTTTCTTAAGAATCACCCTAAAGAACAAGCACTGACCGATAGTGCAAAATAATAATGTTAATGATATTTGCGTTTGCGCGTAAATGTCATTTTTTTGTCGACTTAACCGAGTTCACTCACTCTGCAGAATAATTTCGCTACACTGACAGTATGAGACTATGTAAGGAAGGTGAGCTTGTGCTAGAACCAAGACAAACAGTATTTGATCGACAAATCGAACAACTGGCAAAACAACTGACTGCGGCTCACCGACCAACATTTCTAACTGGAGCTGGCATCTCTGTGCCAAGCCATATTCCCGATATGGAATCTGCCGTCAATCAGTTTGGGTTATTCTCTCAAACTTGGCTAGAAGATGACCCTGCCGCCTTTTATCAGCGTTTTCATCGGGAAATGCTGGATCCGATTCACAAGTATGGTCCCACTAAAGCTCACCGAATTATTGCGCAGTTAGAAGAGCAGCACCTCATTGATGGCGTTGTCACCACCAATGTTGATCACCTGCACCAGCTCGCTGGTAACCATAATGTAATTGAAGTTTGGGGCAGCATTAACGTTAACTTTTGTCTTCAATGTGGCCGTATCTTTAATCTTCAGGCACTGCATTCAGACATCCCACGTTGCCCCGTTTGCCACGGCCTTTTGTCCCCAGAACCGGCATTTCGTCATCTCGGCGGTACTTTGCCACCCAACCTCAAACAAGCCAATGCTTATGTGCGCCAACGTTTGACCAATGGCGCATGGCGTGTCCCTTTAAACGATCAGTTAGCCGATGAATTGCTGTCTCAAAGTGACCTCACAATTGTGACTGGGTCAAACGAGTATTATCGCCATTGCTCGCCCCAACATGTTATCGAGATCAATCCCCACGCCACCTGGTTTACACAGTTCGCGGACTTCAGAATATCATCCACAGCTGATGTAGCTTTCACTGCTTTGGCAATAAAATTGCAACTCAATCTAAATTAACATCTGATATTTTTGCTATTGCTGACACTGATCGAACAACTATTTGACGCTTAGAGTTCACGTTCATAAATGAGCGAATCGCGATCCGGAAATTCATAATCAACCGTCAACTTTTCCCGGGAAATACGTTTGAAACCCTGCTTCTCATAAAAGAAGTGCGAACGATGCTCACCCATTGGTGTGTCTAGAACCAGCCTATCAATATCTGGTTGTGCCTGTGCGTACGTCAGCAATGTTTGGAAAAGCTTGCGGCCAAGCCGATGCGGTTCGCCACGATATTCTGGATAGGTGAACAATTTCTTCAAAACGGCCGTTTGTTGCCCAACTTTTAGTAAACCGATTGACCCGACCACTTTATCGCCATCTAGGGCAATCCAAAAGTTACCGCCATTTTCCTGATAGTGATGTTCAATTTCAAAAACATCGGACTGTTCAATCATCTTAATGCCTAAATGAGCCTCATCATTTTGGCAAAATTCAATGAGATCCACCAGACCAGCCGTTAATCGTGCATCCATGTGATATGGTTCAATATTCATGCTTATTGCTCCCTTCAAGATGGTTTAAGCTTACACGTGAACGATTCAGTCGTAAAATTGATATTTTGAATATTATCAATCGATTATATCGATGGAGGACAATCACACGTGGAAATTCGCCAACTGACGACTTTTAAAACCATTCTTGATACAGGCAGTTTTACCAAGGCTGCCAAAACACTCGGCTACACCCAATCAACGGTGTCAGCTCAAGTGAAAGCGTTGGAGCAAGAGCTAAGTGGCAGTCTTTTTAAATATGAACGACGCCAACTTTTCTTAACAGACACTGGCAAACGTTTGCGACCACTGGCTGACCAGTTGTTAGCAGATTTCCAACAAGTGAAGCATTTGACTGACCAGTCGTCGGTTTCCGGCACACTGCGCATCGCTGCTCCAGAATCTCTCACTGTCACTCATCTACCCACCATTATCCAAAACTTCCGTCAACAATATCCCGATGTTGACCTGCAAATCGCCAATGCCACCTGCTCCTATAATCAACAGCAGCTACAAGATGGCGAGACCGATATCGCCTTCATGATGTGGCCGTCTTTAACCACTACGGCACTGGTGGAACATGATTTGGGCGAACAATCCCTCACGTTAGTAACGACCGCCAGCAAGCAAAAGACGTTTGCGGAATTAATCAGCGATCGTCATGAACCATTTATTATCAATGAGCCCGACTGCAGCTATCGTAATCAATTTGAACGATCACTATGGGGTGACTTTCATCGCCGCCCACAAATCATGGAACTGTGGAGCATCGCCGCGATTAAGGAGATGGTCGAAAGTGGGATTGGTTATTCCTATTTACCAACTTCAACTATCAAAAAGGAACTAGCAGGTGGCCAGCTGATTGCCGTCGATAATCCAATCCACAACGAAATTCATGCCCACATGCTGACACATAAACAAGCACGCCAACAGACGCTGATTGATGCGTTTGTAAACGTCACATTAAGCAATTGGCTTAATTAAAAAAGTTGGGTAACAGCGCCGCCACATCCCGTGGTGATACTGTTACCCAACTTTTTTGAATTTTATTCTGTTATGTTAACGCTCAGCGGGTGCTTCATGCCCTGCCGATTGCGTAGCGGAAGTTTCTTCAACATCTGCTGGCGCTTGTTGCTGCCGAACAAACACCGTTGCGACAATAACTCCGATAATGGCCAATGTCAACGTTAGCATAAAGCCCATCCGTGTTCCGGATGAAACAGCATCGCGTGTTCGTTGACCTGCTTCGCCAGTGCTCATCAAACTCGTTGAAAGTGCTGTGGCGATTGCACCACAGATCTGTTGAAGCGTGTTCATAATACTGCTACCATCAGCTGCTAATCGTGGTGGTAAAGCATTCAGTCCATAAGTTTGCGCTGGTGACATAGCCAAAGGGGCACCGATCATTAAAATAATGTGTGCTACCACGACATACCAGTATGCAGAGTGGCTGTTAGTCAAAACCAGCAACACAGCACCCACCGCTGCAACACAAAAGCCGGCAATCACTGGACGACGACCGCCAAGCCGATCAAATAACCGGCCAGAAATCGACGAAACTACCGCGTTAATGATACCACCGGGCAACATGAGCATCCCCGTCAAGGCGACTGGCACCATCAGGCCATCTTGCCAGTACATTGGCAACAGGTACATCGATGACATGATTACCATGAAATCAACCATAACTAACGATGTCCCAACAGAAAACGAACGGATGCCAAAAGCACGCACATTCAGAATTGGTTCATCTAGATGTAATTGACGACGACAGAACAATGCCAAACTGACGATACCAACAACTAATGCCAGCAATACTTCCCATGAACCCCAGCCCGTTTGACTGGCTAAGCTAACACCAATAACGACGCCACCAAAACCAATGGTTGACATCACAATTGACAATACATCCACATGTGGACGCGTCAACTCACTAACATTTTTTGTAAAAATAATGGCTAAAATAAGTGCAATCAGCAAAATTGGAACCATGACCCAGAAAATGTAGCGCCATGAAAGGACACCTAGGATCAGACCGGCTAATGTCGGGCCAACCGCTGGTGCAAACATAATAACTAAGCCAATGATTCCCATTGCCGCACCACGTTTATCCATTGGATAAATCGATAAGGCCACCAAGAAAATTAACGGTAACAGAATTCCTGTCCCAATTCCTTGAATCATCCGGCCAACCAACAGCATCCCAAACGATGGTGCCAACGCTGCTACAATTGCCCCGACAATAAAATCACACAAAGCAAAAATCAGCAGTTGACGCGTAGTAAACCAGCGGGTCAATAAACTTGATAATGGCAATAGAATACCAACCACCAACAAATAACCAATGACTAACCATTGAATTGTACCCATTGGCACGTTCATCTTTGTGGCTAAACTAGACAGCGCAATGTTTAACGCTGTTTCACTAAACATCCCGATAAAACCACCTAATAGCAAACCCATCATAATGGGGAAACGTTTAACGTTCTGTGTTTCGTCCAAAAAAGTCCTCCTAATCTATACGTGCCTAGCAACTGCCGTGATAAATCACCGTCTGCTGGCACAATAGGTTACATTAGCAGAAATTTTTGTGCTTCGTAAGTAAAACTTTCAAAATTCGTCAGTTAACCGCTTACATCATCAAAATCGCTTCATCGCAACCGAATCGTTACCAACTTTGCAGTTCCTTAGGCAGGATTTAAGCTGACTTTATGATGTCCTCCCTAAACTCATTATTAATCCAAACGGAAATGTTCTTATCACTTCAGTGAGAGCGATAACCCATTTTCAATTCACTTATACAAGGAGGAAATTCATCATGACAACTTTAGAAAGTAAATTTATGACCCGCATTGTTAACGTCGCTGGGACACCCTTCACCATTAAAATGGGTGTTGTCACACCGGATGATCAGGCACATGCTTTGTTCGATCAAACGCTGAGTAACATCCGGCATTTTCTTCGTCACGTCAATAAAATCACCACGCCGGCCCTCAATGCTGATAATCCCATCGAAACCCGTCAGGCTCTTGCTAAACAAGAACTGGTTCCCCTTCAACACCAGTTTATGTTTGTCGACAATGCAACACCGGCCACGCTAATGACAGATGGCATCACTTACACAATGATTCAACAGTGGGCAATGCAACAATCCTATCGGAAATACTTGGCACCACTACTGAGTCATAAACAAGTTTTCGCCGTCGCCATTGAGTCCAGTGGTAACGTTCAAGTCGGTACAGCCGCCGATACGGCCTTTACGTGGACACTTGGCGTAACTTCACCTCGTCACCAGCAAACGATGTTGGCCGTTTACAGTTTGCGTAATGGCGCCCTAGCAACCCAACGTTTTGATCGTGCTAACCAAACAATTACACAGGCAACCATTGTGTCCCGTGACCTCGCCGAGGCTGGCGCCTGGGCAGCAATTGCGGCAGCCACTTCCGAATCTGAATTTCTGCGGATCGCAGTTATTCAACGTTTGTCAGGCCTACTCATCAGTTCGGAACAAGAAAGTCAGTCACTGGAGCGCGGTATTGTACAGCAACACCAATTGGTAGCAGTGTAATCGAAGAGCATTCCTAAAATAGCAAAAGCTACAAACTAATTCAGCTAAATTTAAAAAGGAGCAATTACGCGCTTTTTTCGCCAAAGCGTGTGATTGCTCCCTTTTTTTACGATATTAAAAAATTATGCATATCGTTGAATTAATGAATTTAGCACAATAGCAGCCCGATTCCGTTTCGATTTATCTCGATAATAGTTTTTAAATCGCTGATCCGACACATACAGTTCGCCTAAACCTTTATGGGCCAGGGGCGAGTAACTAGGCCAAAAGTAATTCAACCACTTACGATGCAGCTTAACCACCTCGCGAGCCATTTCACTATTTTCATCTTTTGAATCAATCACTAGTACCAGCTTATCAAGCATTTCTGTTTCAATAGCCCTGGCATCTGCCATATCCTTTTGCGACAAGCCCAGATATTGCTGGTTGGCGTCCGTTAAAGCAGCATAACCCCATTTTTCCGTAACCTCTGAACCAAAGTCATGTACATTTTGAGTAACCCGTGTCTGTTTAAAAGCGGCAAACTTTTTTTCATCTGTCATAATACTACCTCCTTGTTGATTTAGTTGGAGGGCAGCGTCCAAAGTCGTAATCAACTGAGTCAACTGACGTTGTTGATCAACCAACAAATGCCGATGCATACGTAATTGTTCTTCACGTTCAGACAGAGGTAATCGCATAATTAAACCAATCTGCTTTAATGGCAAGTTGAATTGCTTAAAAAAACAAATTTGTTGGAGACGCAAAACTGCTTCTTCATCATATTGGCGATAACCACTACTTGTTTTGCCAGTTGAATGCAACAAACCTATTTGATCGTAATAGCGAAGAGTTCGTGCACTAACTCCCGCTAAAGCTGCCAAGTCTGAAATCAAATACGACATTTCATTGTCCTCCATAAAACCAACATAAACGTTCACGTAACGTAAGGGTCAAGCATATTCGCAAAAAAATCAATACAATATTGGCATTCGTCTGATGCAAGGCCATTTTATTACGTCTTAAAGCACACTTTAATGCAAGCCAGTGCCGCCGAAGACAAAAGAAAAGACCTCAGCGTTTTAATCACTGAGGTCTCAAAATAATAATTATTTAATTATGGCAAGGTGTTTCCTGGTCGGCTAGTGTTCCTGGCCTACCCAAACGTTGAAGCTGTGTGGGCTGTTCGCGTCCGTTTCCTCTGGTTTCGTGAATAATTGATCCACGACCCAGTCCATTTTCGGACTATCAATATCAATAACACAATTCTTACTCAAATGTGCCACACTCCTTTTCAAACGCAGCCTTGATAAAACCCATCAATACTAACGCTTTGATGCTTAGGTTCCTAACAACAGTATTAAGTATAACAGGTTCGAGTAACTATAAGGCAAGTATTAACCTGTTAATTTTATTCTGGCTTCTAAACCTTCGCTACAAATAGCGCCCTAGCAGACACAATGAGACATATTAACATTTTCATTAGTTTTTAAGCTATGTAACAAAACCAGGAACAGATTAATTGCAGAAATCCGTCTTTCACGTTATCGTACTGCTATAAAAATATTTATTGTGGAAGGGGATCACTGTCATGACTAATAGCATATTTTCCATTGATTCCGTAAACTTTGATGGTCTGTCAAAGAATGAACTCAGTTTGTTCTTTGCGGTATTAACCCGTATGCACCACCTGCGAACCACTAGCGTCGTGTTTAACTTCGACGAATTAACTTGGTTAACAAATGACATGGATGATTACGTCACTATCGACGACATTATTCCAGAAATACTGACAGACTTAAGTCGCACCAATATCACTTATGACTTAGGTGATGGTAAGGCACGTCACGATTTCTTCACTCGTGCGACCACTGTCGATGATCAACGCATTGTTTCGATCCAACTCAATCCCGACTTCGAATTCTTGGTTCAAGTGGACGCCAGCAAATGGAAACAACAATCCTAATCACAAATTGAAACAATCTCAAAAAACACGTCTGTTGGCGTGTTTTTTATTTGTCATACCATCCATATGCCCTATTAACAGACAACTTGCCGTGTTTTAGCTTACACTGAAAACATAATTGATTACTTTCGGAGGCTTTTCACATGAGTAAAGAACGTTTAACTGCATTCACTGACGCAGTCTTGGCAATTGCGATGACCATTCTCGTTTTAGAACTTAAACAACCGGCTCACGCTACGTGGTCGGCCATTTGGGACTTAAAGCAAAGCTTCCTTGCCTACTTTATTTCTTTCGTCGGCTTAATGATCATGTGGAATAACCAGCACCACATCTTTCAACTGGTTCATAAAATTGACGGAAGGGTTCTGTGGGCAAACGGACTCATGTTGTTCAGCGCGTCTTTCTTCCCGTACGCGACCAAATTTGTTGATGAGCATTTCTTTTCCTCAACAGCGGAGTTATTCTACGGGTTTGTCTTTCTATTGTTATCAATTGGTTACTTTTCAGTCGATTTAGCATTGATTAAAGCCGATCCGGATAACAAAAAATTACGCTATGCCATCAACCGCCCCGTTAAGATAGTCGCTGATTTTGGCACCAAACTTGTCGGCTTGTTTATTGGCATCTGGTTTCCACCAGCCGTCATTCTCAGCACCTTTATCGCCATGATGATTTGGTTCGTACCAGAGCGTCGTGTTGAAGAAGAATTTGATCAATTTAATCAACAACATCATGAGTCATGATTGATGCCGGTTGAAATGTGCGAGTTGACCCGCAAATTCTTTGTGGTGCTGACCAATTTCCGTACTGTACTCATCAGTGTTTTCCGCATGCTCACCATGTTCACTTTCGTCCAGGCCAACTCGCTCATCTGTAGCTGATACCCTCATGGCGACGAACCGCCGCAACACTAAAACAATCGCAGCGCTCGCAATGGCCACTAAAATAATCGTGATACCGGTAGCCAATGTTTGAATACCTAACAAGTGCCATCCGCCTCCATAAAGTAGGCCATTTTCGGCAATTGTGCGATTAACGGTGCGGGTAGCAAACACGCCAGTTAGAATCGAACCGGTAATCCCAGCAACACCATGACAACCAAACGCATCCAGAGCGTCGTCGATACCAATTCTGGCCTTCAGCACATGAACGAAGCCATAGCTGGCCAACGTTGCCAATAAACCAATCCAAAACGCCCCACCAACAGTGACATAACCGGCTGCGGGCGTGATGCCAACTAGCCCACACAGCGTGCCCGTACAGATACCTGCTAAAGACACCTGTTTTCGAATCGTCATTTCTAGTATCAGCCACACCACCATCGAAGTTGCCGTTGCGACTGTTGTGGTCAGCATTGCCGTAACTGCTAATTGGTTGATAGCCAGTGCACTACCGGCATTAAAACCGTACCAGCCAATCCACAGAATGGCCGTACCACACAGAACCCATGGTAAATTATAGGGTTGATCCTGATGTGGATGTAGCCGCCGACCAAGAAACGCAGATAGAACGTATGCAGTGACACCAGCATTAATATGAACCACTGTTCCACCAGCAAAGTCGAGCATGCCCATCCGGGCTAACCATCCGTTTGCGCTCCACACCATGTGAACCATCGGGTAGTAAATAAGCAAACTCCAAAACACGATGAATACGAGTAAAAAGTTAAAGCGGATTCGGCCAACAACGGCACCCACGAACAACGCCGGTGTAATAATGGCGAACATCATTTCAAACAAAAAATACAAGGATTCAGGAATTTTCGTTGCGGTTAGCTTCGTTAATGACACGCCGCCAAGAAAGAAATGATCGACTTTACCAATCACGCCACCGATATCACCATTAAAGGCGAGTTCGTAGCCTACAGCGATGAACAGTAAAATGGCGATTCCACAAATAACAAACACGGATAGCATCGTGCTGACCACATTCCGTTTGGACACTAGCCCACCGTAAAAAAACGCTAACCCTGGCGTCATGAACAATACTAGAATGGTCGACAGCACCATAAAAGCAGAATTTGCAGCATTCATTCACATCACATCTTTCTCTCTTATTACGAAGCAGTATAGGTGTGGAATGACCGTCTGTAAAGCCAATTGTGTTCATTGGTATAGGTGCATGTCAGCTTTTATAACATGGATATGATGCTCGAATCGAAACATTGGGCTATTTCACTGAATGACAAATAAAATCCCTTTAGGAAAACTTATCTTTTAACGACCACGTCCGTTGCGCCGACCGGAGACGCCGTTCCCTGGGACCGGGTTCAACCTGCAAAGGTCGCAGTTTTCACCCTTGCATATGAGCCGAAAGCCCACGTCTCATATGTCATCCCACAACACTAAGCGGCCAAATCCCCGCCGCCAAGTGTTGTCGACACGGAACTCTGTCTCCAATCAGCTCCACTCTTTTAGTTAATGATTAAATTTTACATACCTGTTACCGCTATTCAGCAATAACTGTCTGCATAACGTTTAATGCTCACTGCTATATTAGCCGGAGGGTGGCGACAGTGATACCGAGCCGTGAAGGTAACGTTAATTCGGTGATTTTACCGAATTTAGGTTACGGACGGACGCAAAGACTCGCGGGCTTCACGAGGCTTTGTGTCGAGGTGAAAGACTCCGAACTTAGGAGGCTTGAACCGGTCCCACGGCGAGCGTGTCACTGTTGCCAACCGTAGGTGATATCTAACGCACATTTCGAAAAAGTTCGGTTGAAAATAACAATCGGTCCATCCTCCGTTTTGGGGAATGGACCGATTATTTTGTTAACTATGCCTGCTCGCTAGTTGTGGTTGAACCGTGGTCCGTGTGATAAGCCCACATGACAACAACCAAATTAATGATAACTAACAGTGTCGTCATCAGGAAAACGTAGCGGTAATCAAGCACCCCAGCCACCCCTGAGGCCAGCATTGGACCAACAACGGAGCCGATTGCCTGCGACGACTGATTGTAACTGAAAATACGACTCACTGCGTCATCAGGTGTGTTCAATGTCATCACTGTTTGGGTCACTGGCAATAGCGCCGCATCCGAAATGCCGACCAAGAATCGTAAAATACCCAGCATGACAACGGTGGTGACAAAAAACATCGGGAAGAATACAAGACCACAGAAAACCAGTCCGGCAATCAGGACACGTTGCGGCCCAATATGATCGCCCAACGCGCCTAATCGTGGCGCAGCAATCAATGTCGCAATTCCTGGTAGAGCGGCGATCACCCCACTGGTTAAGGCGACATTCCCGCGACCGTGCATCAACTCTTTAACAAACAGACTAATGATGGGGTTGATCGATGTCGTCGCCGCCTGAATTAGCATGGAAGAAATAATCATTGCCCACACAATGCGCACATGTTTGATACCTGCAAACGCGCTCTGATGCTCCTTAGCGGCTGCTCCGGTAGCGGGTTTAAAGTCTTCCTTAACAAAGAAGTAAGTGACTAGCGATGCAATCAACATCAGCCCACCAAACATATAAAACGGAATTCTGTAACCAAAGATTCCAGCAATGTAACCACCGATAACAGGACCAACTAACTGACCGCCGACCGCGCCAGTCGTTAACGTGCCCATCGTTTGCCCGCTTTTTTCCATCGGCACCTCACTGGCAATGAGGGCATATGCATTGTTGATGTATCCGGAAAACGCGCCTTGAATCAAACGAAGGCTGATTAAGACCCAGACATTTGGTGAGAATCCTGTCAGCGTGGCCGTAATGGTCATTCCAATCGCTGCCCGCAATAGCATCGGTTTACGCCCCGTTCTATCGGCCAGCCGCCCCCACAAGGGTGAAACAATCGCTTGGCTTAAGAACGTGACTGAAAAGGCAAGGCCTGCGTATAACGTTAATTCCCATTTAGGATAATGACCCATTTCACTGATAAATAACGGTAAAAATGGCAGACTCATGCTGGCACCAGCACCAGTAACAAAATTACCGATCCACAGTGCGTACGTGTTTTTCTGCCATTGCTTAAGTGGCTGACGCTTCATTTCGTGACTCCCTTAAAATTCTAATAGAATCACTATACCACTTTAATTTTTTAGATATTAAGCGCTGAGGTCTGATTATTTGGTCGGACCCGTCGTCAAATTGAGATTCAGTGTGCCTTGATAACTTTCCGCGAACACAGCATCGCTTTTGACGCTGAGACCCATCCCACGATTAATCGTTTGCTGGGTTGCCGTATCCGTCATCCCCGTTCGTTTGAACTGACTAGTAGGATATACCGTCGCATTAGCCGAATTATTAGTGAAGATCGGTAACGAGCTAGTCGACAACGGTGTTTTGACTCCGTTTGCGTCCGTAAAAATTAGTGGCTGAGCCAACTTGTGAGCTGGGTTGGTCGTGCTCACCAACTCGTTATTGGCGAGTGTCGCAGACAGCGTCCAATTAGCCCCTGCACCGCCATTCAGCGAGTTCACAATACTGACAGCAAAGTCATGTGCCCGCGGTGGCGTCAATGTTGTTCCCGTTTTGATTGTTGCAGGAGAAAAGTTTAAAGGTGACACCGATTGAATACTGAGTTGTTCCATCTGCGGCACCTTCAGTGTTTCCGCCACACTAACACCACCAGATCCATTTGTTGCACTGATTGTTAACGTTTCGCCGCCAACGGTAGCCCGATTCAACGTTACTTGATACGTACCGCCGCTTGTCACAGTGCCAGTTCCCAAGGTGGTCCCGCTATTATCTTTCACTGTTACATAACTGCCTGGTTGGGCTAACTTGCCGGTCAGCGTTGTAGCGCCATCGCCTGCAATAACAGAATGTGGTGTCGGTACCGCAATCACGATTGACACAGTGTCCGTTACTGCATCATTCATTCCTGGAATCGTCAGCATCATTCGGTGCGTTTGCTGAGGATCAAGACCGTTAAGCGTCGTCACCTTCGTAGCAGGATTCACACCCGTTGTTGAACCCGTACTTGCTGTAGCACCCCGTGTGATAGGATTATCTGCGCCTAAATTGTTGCCGTCAATCACGAGTTCTGTGGCATTGCTAGCACTTGGGAAACCGGCTCCTGAAGCTGTCAATTGCCAGCCATCATTTGTATCGGCTGATGACGCCTGTTGATTCCAAACAAACATTGGTGCATTGGTCACCTGAACCGTCTGATTTTGTTTGACAGCCGTTGTCGCCGTCTCACTCATCCCTTGACTAGTGACTGTCACAGTGAGTGTTTCGCCAACAGCAACGACCCGATTGAGGCCAACTGTATACGTGCCGCCGTCAGCAACAGCGCCCGTTCCCAACACATTATTGTTGGTGTCCGTGACCTTAATCGTCGCCCCAGCTGGTAAAGCCGTCCCAGATAAACGACGCTGACCAGACCAAACGTCGTTAATTCCAGGCTTGTCCGGATTGACGTACAAACTGATGCTGTTGGTACTCGTCCACGGATTGATTGGCCGACCGTTATGATAAGCAACTGTCTGCAACGTATGCGTACTTCCACCTGAAAGACCATTAAGGGCAGTCTTAATGGCGGTCCAATTCCGAGCGGCAACTTTTGCAGTGTTTACTGTCAGTGTTTTACCAGAAATCACGGTATCACCACTGGTAAATGCATCTCCCGCGACTTGCTGACCATCGATCATAAATGACACGGTGTTGACTTGATCAGCCGTTGTATAATTAAACGCAAAGTTAGCACTTAACTGTAAAGACTGTCCAAAAATGGCTGGCATTGTGCCCGTTCGTTTGTCATAGGTCACACTACTTGGCAAACCACCTGCATTAACTTGAGTAATTGACATGCCCGGATCAGCCACAGTTTGATTTTCCGTGTAAAGCGGAATCAAGCCAAGCGCTCGGTTGATAACGGTTATTTTGTCGCCGGTTTTCATTGGCGTTCCAATATCAGTCGTCCAATCACCCGTTAAAATGGATACTGTGGCTTTGACAACATCGTTTAAGCTAACCGTTAAACCACCGATTGCACCAAGTATATCGTTGTTTCCTCGAACCGTCTGACCGTTTTGGACCAATGTTGCCGTATCCAAACGTGTAACTAACTGTGTGCTAATGCCATCGTCGTTTAACCGTGCCTCAGCTGCTGCTCGTTTCTGCTGCTCGTCATCTAGTTTTGCATCAGCGTCCTCGGATTCGGTAGTCGTTGACCGTTGAGTTGGGACACCGTCGCTGCTTTCGTCAGCGGCAGGGGATTGAGAATCACTAGCTGGTGCGCTTTCAGCAGATGTACTCGCACCCGTGTTTTCGTGTGCCTGCGTTGGGCTGCTTTCCGATGACATCGTCTCACTATTAATATCAGCTTGAACACTAACAGAACTAAGCGTTGGCGGCACCGAGACTATCAGCAACAGGCCCACCATGACCATCCGGGTTAGTGTTTGCTGCCATTTACGCATCTTGCACCTCCTCGTTTGTTCACATGGTTAACGTCGACGCCGGAACCACCATGTCGCGCCACCAATAATGGCACCTAAAATAATCACAGCACCTGCACCTTCCAACATGTACCAGCCTGGATGACGTGGTTTTGCCTTATCGAGCGACTTGTCATTAATGCGGTTGGCGTCACTGGCCCGAATCGTGAAACGACGTTTGAAATGCCATGTATCGTTTTCATTCTTCGCCGTCATCTTCAAGGTGTACTTGCCGGGCTTCAATTCTTCTCCGCCAAACAGAATTGGAAAATTAAAATTAGAATTTGGCGCCATAATCATCTGTTGCAGTTTAGCCTGTTTTACAACTTTGTCTGACCCCTGTGGGTAGATCTTTCCTTGCACCGTTAAGTTCGGAATAATAACGGCTGCGGTGTTCTGCAGGTTAGCAAAAACGCCTTTCTTATAATTGCGCAAGCCAGGTTTCACATCATTTAGCTTCAGCGCTGCTGATACCTCATGATTCACCGTTAGCTTCATCGCAACTGCATAAGAATATTTGTTATGCACGGTCACACCGGTCTTTCGATCTTTTTGTTTCGTATCAATTCGTTCGAAGTACCACGCGCCAAGAATCACACCAGTTTTGGCATTATCCGGCACACGAATTGTTGCTGACACCGTTTTTTTACTGTTAGCAGGAACCGTAATGACCTTTGCTTCATGTAATTGGGTAATTTTCTTTAACGGTATTTTTAACGATGAATCTTGCTTTTTTGCTTCCGTAACGTACTCAATCTGACCATTTTCATTCGTATGTGCCGTGTGAATCTCATTCTTAATCTTCATTTCCTTGTCAGACGTATTTTGAACCACCGTCGATACCGTCTGTGTCTGACCCGGATTCATTTTTAGGTCAAAATAACTTTGTTTCTTATCAATTTGATTATCCGGAATTTGCGCTTGAACGTTAAAGTTCACGTTTGCGTCATCATTGGCGGCCCTAACTAGTCCCGTTGTAATAAACATCGCGGCTATTGCGGACAGGATCACTATTAATCCTCGTAGTCGTTTCATTGCGGTTCCTCCGTTGTGTTTTGGGTGCGGTGATTGAACTTCTCCCGGGCTTCGGCATCACTCTTAAAAAAGCACCGTTCAACTGAAAGCTGACCGGTGACTTCAATTATGGGGGTCAGAATGGTTGTTAACTTGTTGGCGAATCCTGTAGCGTCCACGTTAAGTTGGTTGAATAATCTGCAGCTTTTGCCGTTCCACCAATAATGGTTAGTTCCGTTTGAGCTGGCGTCCAGCGATCAACTGTTAGTCCGCCACCTTTACCTGCCGCTGCCGATAACAGCGTGCCACCTGTGCCCAAAGCGTTACTTACTTCGCTGGCCACTGCACCATTATCGATACCCGATTCCGTCACGACTTGTCCAGCAGGCAACTTTAATGTCGCACCTGCAAGTTCATCCGTACCAGACTTCAGCGGTGTCCCGGAAACCTTCAGCGCCCATCCGGCGTTAGTCCCACGTTCGTCTGCAACCTGTGCCGATTGATAAGTCCCAATCATATCGGAGCCTGACGTTCCCACTCGTTTCGTGGTGGCCGAATTAATTGGCTGCGTGCCAAACGAAATCAGTTTAGAAACATAGTTCAGCCGTAACGCGCCGGTAGCCCCGGTCCCTGGATGAGACGGATCAGTAATAGGGCCGCCACCAGGGTTTGCCGGATCAACAGGGTTAGTCGGACCTTGCCCAGCGATAAATCCTGCTGTCACTTGCGTTGTCGCAGTGCCTACATCACCAGCTGCCTTCGCGCCTATCACAGGGCCCATGAGCAACCCGGCCACGGCGACGGCACCAAATAATTTTGTTTTTTTAAACATGTTTGGTCCTCCTTTTTGAACGCACAGTTGAACTTGCATCTATTCCTCCGTGCGTTTGACTTTGCATGCTTGTAAATTGACCACCATAATTGTTAGTTCCAGAATAGCAACTCGCTACTCATTAAGACAAATTTTCTGATTGTAATTAGAAAATTCTAAATTTAAAAGTGTTCCACGTGAAAACAAAAAAGTGCGCGCCATCTGGCAACGCACCTTCCACTCAATCTAATTAATCTTCGTCAAACTCATAAACCTTACTCTCATATGGGCGTAACGTGACACCTTGGTCATCGGCGTAGTTACCGATAAGTTCTTCACTTGCCTCGCCCTGATGATAATCGCGTGTAACAGTGTCGTTAGTGAAGTTGCACATAACTAGCAAAGTATGCCCGTCATAATGACGTTTGTACGCATAAACTTGATTGTCATCGGCGTCTAACGCCTCAAAATCACCAAACTTAATCAAGTCACTACCATGACGGAGGGCGATTAGCTTCTGATAGTACTTAAGGACTGAATCTTGGTCATTTTCTTCAACCGCTACATTGATTTCAGGATAATTGGCATTCATCTCAGACCACGGTGTGTGTTCAGAAAAGCCAGCGTTTGCCCCTGTACTCCATTGCATTGGTGTCCGCGCATTATCACGGGAAATGTTAGCTAAGTCCTTCATCATTTGACTCGAGGACACGAGGTGCTTTTCTTCAACCATTTCCTTGTAACCGTTCAATGATTCCAGATCACGGTACTGTGATAGTGACGTGAAGTGAGCGTTGGTCATGCCCAGCTCCTCACCTTCATAAACGTATGGGGTTCCTTGCAGCATGTGTAATGCTGTGCCCAGCATCTTAGCAGCCCGTACACGAACAGCCGGATCGTCATTAGCAAACCGGGAAACGGCACGTGGTTGATCATGGTTATTCCAGTACAAACTGTTCCAGCCTTTGCCATCTAGCTCCTGTTCCCAACGGTTGAGGGAATCTTTCAACTCTGTCAGTTTGACCGGCTGATCATTCCATTTACCCAACCGAACATCAGGGTTAGCACTCAACCCAACGTGTTCAAACTGGAAGACCATGTTCAGCTCTTCGCTCTTTAAACCTGTATATTTGATTGCGTCCTCTGGTGTTGAACCAGGCATTTCGCCCACCGTCATCACGTCATAGTGTGACAACACTTCTTCATTCATCTGGTGCAAAAATTCATTTAATCGTGGTCCATCAGCGACAAAGTCCATCGTTGTGCCAGCAGTCGCTTCACCAGGCACATCTGGCAAACCAGGTTGTTTGGAAATCAAGTTGATGACGTCCATCCGGAAACCATCGACCCCTTTATCCAGCCAAAAACGTTCGATATCAAAGACGGCTTGACGAACATCGGGATTCTCCCAATTCAAATCGGGCTGTGCCGGGGCAAATAAATGTAAGTAGTATTGGCCGCGTTCTGGCACGTAAGTCCATGCCGGACCGCCAAATGCCGCCTGCCAGTTATTCGGTTCATGACCGTCAACTGGATCGCGCCAAATATAATAATCAGCGTATGGATTGTCTTTAGACTGACGACTCTCCTTGAACCAGGCATGCCGATCAGACGTGTGATTGACAACCAAGTCCATCATCAATTTCATCCCGTGCTCATGAACCTGTTTAAGCAACGTATTGAAGTCATTCATATCACCATATAAGGGATTAATAGCTTTGTAATCCGCGATATCATAACCATTATCCTTGTTAGGTGATTTATAAATTGGGTTCAACCAGATTACATCGACGCCAAGTTGCTTAATGTAATCGAGCCGTGACGTAATCCCAGGTAAATCGCCGACACCGTCGTTATTGCTGTCCTGAAAACTCATTGGGTATATTTGATATACAACTGAACCTTGCCACCATTGATGTTGCATGATGAACCTCCTCATTTTTCTCTTAGCTAATTTAATTCATTTTTCCAAACTGTCTATTTTGTTTCTGAAAGTGCTGGGTGAATCACACTGACTGCAAACGCACCAAGGATTAGGGAAATGCCACCGACCACGATCATGCCAGGCATCGACTGACCGATAAGTGGGAAGATTGCGAAGCTGGCCACTGATGCAATGATTTGTGGCAAACAGATCCCACAGTTGAACAGTCCTAAGTAAGCGCCTTCATTTGTGCCGTCTAAAGATTCTGTAAACAGTGAGAATGCTTGTGTTTGCATCGTTAAGTAACTGATCCCAATCAAACAGAATGGGAAGATCAGGCCCATTTGTGAGTGCGTGAAGAATACCATGATGAAGCCAACACCACCCATAACTAAACCAATTCTGTACCATAACTTACGTTGCGTGGCCTTAGTGCGTGACAGCAACAACATGCCCCACAGCACAGCGGCAACAGATTGGATACACGTTAAGATACCGTACCAGTTACCAGCTGCTTGATAGCCTGCAGACGCTGGGTTCGTTGTGTGCCAAACGTTATCGGCAATTGCGCCAGTGCTGTATGTCCACAAATACTGGAAGGCAAACCAGGCAAAGAGTTGAACAAATGAAACTTCCCAGAAGGCCTTTGGGGCAACTTTAACCAAGTGCCACAGACTAACATCGGGTTTCTTTTCGTTTGGATCAATATCGTGATATAAGTCATATTCTGTTGGGTTATATTCTTTAACTGACAAAATTGTGTAAAGCGACGTCAGTAACAGAATTCCGGCGCCAATGTAGAAAGCCAACTTAACTGAATTTGGCACCTGCCCCTTTGGCGCAATGTTAGTGACACCAAATAGTGTCAATACATACGGTGCAATCGTGGCAAACACACCACCAAGGTTTGAAAAGGATTGCTGCCAAGACCATGCCATGTCCTTTTGGTCTTCGTTAACCATGTCACCGATGATCATCTTGAATGGTTGCATACATACGTTTGAAGATAGGTCCATGAATAAAATGGTAAAGGCACCAAATAATAGCGCTAATAATGAACCATATCCGAAACCGAATGAACCAGCGTTTGGCAACAGAATCATAACCAAAGCGGCAATCGGGGCACCAATCATTAAGTAAGGCATCCGCCGACCAAAACGATTCCATGTTTTGTCTGAATATTTACCGATTAACGGCTGAACAACCATCCCTGCCAAGGGTGGCAAAATGAAGAAGAAACCAAGTTTAGTTGGATCTGCCCCGATGGTCTGGAAAATCCGGCCCATTTGTGATGATTGAAGCGAAAAGGCCATGTTGATACCAAAGAATCCAAAGGTCATCGCAAAGATTGCCGATAACTTTAATTTTGGCAACCCCTTATTAACATCAACTTCCGTCGACGCTTTTACTTTAGTGTCTGAATCCGTTGCTTGCATAATCAAGCCTCCTATAAATATGTACCTGGGTCTTGTTGAATTCGCGTTGCACGTTAACGTAAGCGCTTTCAAAAGTACATTATCACATTACACAAACGTTTGCAACATTGTTAAAACAATAACACAAACGTTTGCGTATACTTGTATAATTACGAATGGTAAACTTGAGACAGTAAATTTTATTGGAGTGCTTATGCGAGTAACCATTAAGGATGTCGCGCAGGCGGCGAACGTTTCTGTCTCGACCGTTTCGCGTGTGCTATCAAACAAAGAAAACTTTTTTGCTTCAAAAACGGCTGATCATGTTCGCAAAGTTGCCGCCGACCTAGGTTATCAGCGAAATGCCTACGCCGCTGACTTGGCCAGCCATCAAAGTGATGTACTGGCAGTCGTGATTTCCGCCACTAAATCAAATTTTGCCGATGAAATTATCGCCGGTATTCACGATGTGGCGACCAAACACGGCAATAGCGTCATGATCTTGTATGCTGGTGAAAATAACCCCACATTACAGGAAAAAGCCATTAAGACGGTCATTGAACGAGACGTCATGGGCGTTTTGATTGTCGCCTTGGAACTTGGCGATGAATCGCTCAATAGCCTGAAAACGAGTGGTATTCCACACATTTTTCTCTCAACCGCGGCCAAAGAAAACCTCGGTCCATTTATTGCCTCTGACGATCATGCTATCGGGTATGAAGCAACCAAATACCTCATCGAGCATGGTCACCGCAAAATCGGCCTGGTTGGTATGGACGAGCAATCATTTGTTGGTACACAGCGCATGAACGGATATCGTGAAGCAATGGCGGAGCATAGTCTATCGATCGACGAAAACTGGTTAGTCCCTGGTTACTTCACATTTGAAGATGGTGAAGCGGCCATGCAGCATTTTGGCAAACAACCAGCAGTCACCGCAATTATCGCTAACAGTGACCTTACCGCCATCGGTGTCATCGACCAGGCCCGCGATTACGGCTTAGAAGTCCCCGCGCAACTCTCTGTCATGAGTATTGACGGAACCAAACTGACCCGTATTTTCAGACCGACCATCACCAGTGTCACGCAGGACTTCTTCCAAATCGGCCGCGCTGGCTGTGCGGCTCTGTTGACTGGCGACAATGAGCCAATCCAGTCCAAGTTTTTGCCAATTAAAGTTGTTGAGCGCAATAGTACTAGGCAGTTGTGAGCAATTTATCGATTAGCTGGCTGTGTATCAAACTTGCTTTGCAACAATAATCGTTTGAATTCGGCCATTGATACCAATCTTGACCTGTTTCCAATATATAGACTAAGCGTTATCAATTTCAGTCGATCGCGAAGTCGCCTAATCAGCCGACTACGAAAAACGGACTGCAAATCCAGGGAATTCCCGAGATTTACAGTCCGTTTTAATTTTCGTCTAAATGCATTTAGTTCATCGACAACGATTTCTTCAACCATTCCTCGTCGTTAGGATCTTCCGACCCACGACGATTCTTATCGATACCAGCAATAGCGTTCATTTCGTCATCGCTGAGTTTGAAATCAAACACATCAATGTTTTGAGCAATCCGTTCAGCATGAATGGACTTTGGAATAACGATGATGTTGCGTTGCAAGTGCCAACGTAAGATAACTTGCGCCACACTCTTCTTGTGTGCATCAGCAATCTGCTTCAATGTTGCATCTTCCATTACGCCACTCTTGCCTTGACCCAATGGTCCCCAAGCTTCGTGGGCAATGTTCAAACTCGTTAAGTAATCGTGCAGCTCTTTTTGCTGGAAGTAAGGGTGCGTTTCAATCTGGTCAACCGCTGGCTTAACCTTTGCGGAAGCCAATAACTTATCAAGATGTGGCTTTTCGAAGTTCGATACACCAATCGATTTGATTTGACCGTCATTGTATAAGTCTTCCATGGCGCGCCACTTTTCCGTGTACCCTTCACTTGGCCAGTGAATGAGGTACAAGTCCAGGTAGTCCGTTTGCAGCTTCTTCAATGACTCCTTAAAGGCGGCCATTGTTTCATCGTAAGTCGTGTTGCTGTCCCAAACTTTTGAAGTAATGAACAGATCTTCACGCTTAACATCGCTTTCAGCTAGGGCTTCGCCAACCCAAGCTTCATTATGATAAATAGCCGCCGTATCAAAATGACGGTAGCCATCCTTTAAGGCATCGGCAACAGAACGCTTTAAGTCAGTTGCATCCTGCACTAAGAAAACACCCAATCCTAACTGGGGAATCCTTTGTCCGTTGTTTAATGTTAATTCATCCATATTGAAATTCCTCCTCAACTTGCTTTCACAATCAATACTAGCGCGTTCATTTAGTAAAACAAGACGGTACTTACAGGTGCCTAGGTTACCAATAAGTACCTTGCAAACGAAAATTAACCAAGCAGTTCTTCTCGGCTCGGTGCAGTCTCGCCGAGATGACGAATGACCACACTTTCACCATTGGCCGCCCGACGGCGAACGTCTTCTTCGCCCCACTGACAGATCTGCTCCAGTAGGCCGCTTAAATTCTGACCATGTTCAGTTAACCCGTAGACTACTCGTGGCGGTACTTCATTAAACACTTTTCGTGTCACGATGCCATCATGTTCCAAATCACGTAACTGTTCTGTTAAAACCTTCTGAGTCACGTTCGGAATAGCCCGACGTAGTTCACTAGTCCGCATTGGTCCTTCATGCAAATCGCAGAGAATAACCGGTTTCCATTTACCACCGATCACATCCAATGTTGCCTCGACACCAACGTTATAAACTTTTGTCACGACTCAATCCTCCTGTGAATGTCTTTAAAACATAGCTGTATTGCTATGTACCTACCTTAAACTATAGCATATTAGCGATAGCAGTCCCTAACCTGAGCCTTCGTTTAAATAGTTTGTGAAATTTATATTCATATTTTCAAAAATGTCGCCTAATAGCAACGATACTTTATTTAATGATTGCGTTTACATTTTTCACATAAACATTTATGCTTAAGACAATCTAATTAAAGGGGCGATTGTTGTGTTTAATTCCAAGAAATCGATTCGTTTAACGGCTTTGGCATCAGCCATGGCACTGATTTTAGTCTTCACGCTAGCTGGTTGTGGGAAGACGGCCAAGTCAACTAACCAAAAGGTTGCTGACCAAAAAACGTGGGTCGTCGCAACATCTGGGACATTGTATCCGACCTCGTTCCACGCTAATAAAAAGAGTGCCTTAACTGGCTACGACATCGCAGTCGTTAAGGCTGTTGCCAAGGGACTCCATAAGAAGGTCACCTTCAAAGAAATGGACGTCGACGGCATGCTAACGGCCGTTAACAATGGTACCGCTCAAATGGCCGCCAACGACTTTAGTATCAGCAAACAGCGTGAAAAGCAGTTTGCCCTTTCCACTCCTTATAAATTCAGTTTCGACAGCATGGTCGTTCGCAAATCAGATCAATCTGGGATCCACAGTTTTGCTGACTTAAAGGGTAAAAAGGCTGCCGGTGAAGCTGGTACCGGCTATCAACGTTTGGCCAGCCAGCTCGGCGCTAAGAAAGTGAACTACGACAACGTGTCAAACGATGTTTATCTTCGCGATGTTGTTAACGGTCGAACCGATGTCATCCTGAACGATTACTACCTGCAATCCATGGCGCTCAAGGCATTACCCAACTTGCCTCTAACCATTCCAAAGAACCTCTACTTCACCACTCAAAATGATAAAAACGGTACAGGTATCATCATGAAGAAGAGCAACACGAAGTTGACTGCGGAAGTCGATAAAGAAATCAAGAAGCTAGAAGCAGACGGTACCATCACCAAACTATCGAAGAAATTTTATGGCGGCCAGGACGTCTCCAAAAAGCCTAACGTTAAGACAACTTACTTCAAGATCAAATAAAGGACGCTCATGAATTCATTGCTAAATTGGCTGACTATTCCTAACTTTTTCAATGCCCACTTTGCGTGGCATGCGCTGCCTTACATTCTTGGTGGCTTACCGCTCACCGTGGAACTAACCATCGTCAGCTTTGTCGGTGCACTGGTGCTTGGTTTTTTCCTCACCCTTGGTCAAATGAGCAAACGTCATTGGCTTCATTGGCTGACGCGGACCTACATTTCGTTTATGCGCGGTGTCCCCTCGTTGGTTCTGCTGTTCATCCTCTATTTCGGGCTACCATACACTGGCATTCAGCTAGACGCCTTTGTAGCTGCGGCCATCGCATTCATTTTGAATGCAGCTGCGTTTGTTTCCGAAGTCTTCCGTTCTGCCTTTATGGGTGTCGAAGATGGACAATGGGCGGCCAGTTATTCGCTTGGCATGTCGTATGGTAAAGCCGTCCATTACGTCATCTTGCCGCAAGCATTCCGGATTGCCATCCCCGCACTGGGCAATATCTTGCTAGATATGTTCAAGGGAACCTCGCTGGCCGCGATGGTCACCGTTTCCGAAATGTTTATGCGCGCTAAAATCCAGGGTGGTAAGCAGTTTGACTACATGACCGTCTATCTATTGGTCGCACTCATTTATTGGGCATGCTGCTCATTGCTGACTGTCGGTCAAAACTGGTTGGAAAAGCGGTTAACGTTGCCGACTACAGATTAATTCAACTAAATTGTGTATAAAAATAGGTGTCTTCACTGCTCCATTGCGTAAGTGAGCGATAAGTGAAGACACCTATTTTCTTTTGATCATTGAAATCTCCTTACAGATTGTTCAGATAAATATTTTGTGTGGTTTAAAGGCCGTTGTGCTAGCCCAAAACGCGGTTTTCACCCTCGATTATGGGCCGAAAATCACGTTCCATAAGTCGTCCCGCACCACTAAGCGGCCAGACCCATGCCGCCAAATGGTGCCGACGCGGAACTATGTTTCAGGCCAGCTCCACTCATGAAGCAGGAAATAAACTATTATCAATTTTCTATTCTATGGACAAATGATAAAAATACTTACAGACCACTTTTAGATCAAATGACGTTGATATTAGCGGATGGTTCATCACTGTGCAGCTGAAGGGCGTCAACATTGATACCAAGCCGTGAAAGTAACGTTAATTCGGTGGTTTTCCGAATTTAGGTTACGGACGGTCGCCAAGACTCGAGGTTCTCACGAGGCTTGGCGGCGAGGTGAAAGACGGTGCACTTCCGGCTTGAACCGGTCCCACGACGAGCGTATCAATGTTGACAACCGGAAGCGAAAGCGGCCTCCACCACTACCACAAAACAAATTATCAGTTTCGTTGAACCAAAATAGCTGAATACAGAACATACATTGAGTTAGCTGGATTGTTATACCCTTTGGCTGCCATCTTCCTTAGCAACTCGTCCAACGCTTGCTTACGATCATTTTCGCCCAAATCTTGCGCGTCAATTGCTTGAAACTGATTAGCGAAATCAACACCGTCCGACAGATGATACTTTTCCCAGTATGCAGGCGTTAAAAGCGTTGCGTTCAATTTGCCATGATTTTTCATGTTTGTTCCTCCATTGATTGCAAGTCAACAATCTACTTAGACTTATCTTGTTTAATTTTACCGCCGTTTGTAATCGTTTTCAAAATCGCCACCACATCACACGCTTTTTGCGGTAAAATGTAACAGTTCTCACAAGACATATGAGCGTGCCATCAAAGTTTATTATTAACCATAAATTTTGGCATTTAAGGAGAGTTTAGCAATTATGAAAAAAGCGCTGATTTGGGGTACCATGACCATTGCCTTATTGGCAATATTGAGTGGCTGTGCAAAGAAACCTCAAAAGCACACAATGGTAAAAAATCCTTATGAGAAAACTGAGATGGTGATGGGCACTGTCTGCACCCTGTCAATTTACGACAAAGGCAAGAAGTCAGTCATTGATAAAGGCTTTAAGGAAATTCATCACATGGACGATGAATCAACGTTGACACGTGGTGGATCGCAACTTGATAAAATCAACGCCAATGCCGGCATCAAACCCGTTAAGGTGCCTGCCGACTTTTATCCAATGGTTCAAAAGGCACTCGACGTTTCAGAGAATTCTGAGGGTAGTTTCGACATGGCAATTGGTGCCGTTACCAATCTATGGAAAATCGGTTTGCCCGGTGCACGAGTGCCCAAACAGTCAGAAATTGATGCGGCGCTGCCGCTTGTCGATTACCACGACGTTCAACTGAATGATAAGAACCGTACTGTTTATCTCACCAAGAAAGGCATGCGGCTCGACTTTGGCGGAATTGCAAAAGGCTATATTGCGGATCAAGTCAAAAAAGTCTTCAAGGAAAACGGCGTTACTTCTGGTATTATCAACTTAGGCGGAAACATCATTGTGATGGGCAATTCGCCGGAGGGACATAACAAGCCTTGGCAAGTCGGTATTCAGAATCCGGTTAAGCCTCGTGGCGACGCTGTTGGAACCATTAAAGAATCTGACATGTCAATTGTGACTGCTGGTACCTATGAGCAGTACCTCATGTCCCACGGCCATAAATACATTTATTTGTTCGATGCTAAAACCGGCTACCCATATGAAAACAATCTCGCCAGTGTCACGATTGTCTCTAAAAAGTCGATTGACGGCGACGCCTTATCCAATGCTGCATTTGATAAGGGGCTAAAAGATGGGTTAGCATACATGAATAAGAAGCCCAAAATTCAGGCTATCTTCATTACAAACGACAAAAAGATCTACGTTACAGACGGCCTAAAGACCAAGTTCAAATTAGATAAACACACTAACTACAAGATGGGCAATTAGCTTACATTAATTAGATGATTTCTCGAAGCTTATTCACTCGACGACAACAACAATAATATTGTATAATCCCTCCAAAACATGATGCGTCAATTCGTTCATCCGGGTTTTGGGGGGGATTTTTTTGAAACAGATTGTTCGAGTTTATTTAATTGGCTTATCGCCAATGCTGTTCTTGTTATTACTATTTTCATTGCAACCTGGAATTGGCGCGCGTTTGTCTTTCACCCCACTTGATGGCTATCTCGTCCTCGCCTACCTGAGTTTTCCGTTTGCTCACCAATTCTTCCCAAATTTATTTCACGTTCTTCATCTCTCACGACAGTCTCACCCACGTGAAGTTAATATGCCTTCGCATCAGATCATAACGCCTGCTGTGCCGTTTAGTTTCATGTTTACAGAGTCCTTCAGCAATTTGGGCGTAAACTTTGTGATTGACACATTAATCATGTTAATTTCACCTTTTCTGGCATTAGCTGACATACTGTTGCTTTCGTTTCACCAGCGTCAACGGTCAGTGATTCCAACAAGTAAATTTTATGCCAAGCCAAAAAGTGGTTCGAGAAAATAACTCCCGAACCACTTTTTTCAGTATTATTAACACACTATTTAACCTTTGATGTAATCGTAAACTTGCTCCCCAGCCTGACGACCAAAGATTACCGTTTCAGCAATGGAGTTACCGCCGATCCGGTTGTTACCGTGCAGTCCACCGACAACCTCACCGCCAGCAAATAAACCTAGGATGATCTGACCGCTTTCATCCAATACTTGTGTCTTATGGTTGGCCTTGATGCCACCCATTGTATAGTGGATTGCGGGTGCAATATGAATAGCGAAGAATGGTCCGGCAGAGATATCGCGATCCATCCCAGTTGAGCGACCGAATTCTTCATCATCGTGATCAGCTACAGCAGTGTTCCACGTGGAAACAGTTGATGACAACGTATCAACGTCCATATTCAATTTGCCAGCTAATTCTGACAGGCTTGAACCTGTTACGACCAAACCAATACTGTCGTAGAACTCAATGGCCTTAACACGTGAACGAATACCTTGATCCAGAATCAGATAAGCGCTGTGCTCTGGTAGGGCTGTAATAGCGTTTGAAACCACCTTGCGCGTTGTTAATTCATTAACGAACCGTTTGCCTTGAGCATTAACCAAAATGGCACCTTCGCCACGGACGGCTTCACCAATCAAGAATGCATGTGGGTTATCCTGTTGCACAGTTGGATGTACTTGAATTTGATCCATCTGAACTAAGGCAGCGCCGGCGTCTGTTGCCAACTTCAAACCATCACCCGTTGCCCCGGGTTGGTTCGTTGTCTTGTACCCCTTTAAATCAGGACGGTACTTTTCAATCATGTCGTTGTTGGCGCCGAAACCACCCGTTGCCAAGATAACAGCTTTCCCGCCGACCATCTTTTGACTACCATCAGGCAACGTTGCGTTAACGCCAGTCACTTTACCGTCTGCATCTTTCACCAAACTGTTAACCGTTACGCCGGTGAACAGTGGCAATTCGTCCTTTTGAACGACTTTAGATAGCTCAGTAACCAAGAACGCACCAATTGGCGCCATGCTGGCTGGACGGTGAGTCCGCATTTTGCTCATCCCACCAGTAATGGTGATATCATCCAAACGAATGCCATGGTCAGCTAACCAATCAATTGATAAAGCAGCGTGTGAACTGAAATAGCCAAGCAACTCTTTGTCGTTTAAATCACCACCGCCCTTAAGGGTTTCAGCGTAAAAGTCCTCGTAACTATCGACAACACCATGATGTAACTGAACGTTGGTTTCAGCGGCGTTCATCCCAGATGAAGCTCGCATCGTGTTACCACCAATTTTTGGCATCTTTTCAAAGATAACCGGTTTCAAACCAAGTTCATGTGCCTGAATGGCAGCTACCATCCCCGTGCTTCCTGAACCGATGATGACAACGTCATAACTGTCTTGCAGTGCATTGATATCCGTTGGTTGAAAACGAAATTTTTCGGCCATTTTAATTGACGCTCCTTATTTGTTTGCTAAATGAGTGACTAAAATTGATTCTATTTAGGAATTGGATGTGTTGTCGATCAAACTTTGCTCTGTAATTCACTAATGCAAATAAAAGATACGGCACATCACTTACGTCGTAAGCATAAACGATGTTCCTAATCATAGTCAAACGTTTGTGAATTAATTAATTTTGTTAATATGGTAAGCTGAACTTAATATCAACACCACAAAACAGGAGGTCTGTTTACAATGAAATTCTTACCTTATCTCACTTTTCACGGTCAGGCAAATGAGGCCCTAAAATTCTATCAATCAATTTTTGGTGGTCACTTAGACATTCAACGCGCGGGCGAACTATTTGCAACTACAGACGACAAAACAGCAAACCTTGTGGTACATGGCGTATTAACCATTGATGCAAACTTTCAAATTACGGCACTCGATGTCATCCCCGGTGCGCCTGACATCCAACCAGGAGCAACGGTATCAATGGGTCTCCATTTTGACAGCACAAAACAAGCAACCGACATCTACAGCCAACTATCCGAAAATGGCCAGCGGGTCATTGACTTCACTCCAAAAGATTGGGGCGCCCTCTTCGGCATTGTCACGGACCAATTTGGTGTCCGTTGGAATATCGATACCACCGCCTGATTGCCGAAATCAGGTTAAAAACAAACAATGTTGATCCAAATAAAAAACGTCTATTTCACCCGTACCTCAAAAAATGAGGTGCGATAGAAATAGACGTTTTTCGATTACTAAGTTTACATGGCACACAAATATCAGCCGAAGGGCGTCAACATTGATACCGAACCGTGCAGGTAACGTTAATTCGGTGGTTTCCCGAATTTAGGTTACGGACGGTCGCAAAGACTCGCGGTCTTCACGAGGCTTTACGACGAGGTGAAAGACCGTGAACTTCGGGCTTGAATCGGTCCCACGGCGAGCGTGTCAATGTTGACAACCGTAGGCGGTAGGCAGACTAATCCTCAAACATTCCAATAGATAAAATGGAGTTAGTCGTACAAATCATGGACCTGCTTTTGAACAACTTCATGTTCCAAGAAGTCATCGTACTTCGTGTCAAATCGTTCAACTAACCCTTTGTTGGTCACTTCAACGATATGATCAGCAATCGTTTGAATGAACTCGTGGTCATGTGACGTAAACACAATAGAGCTCTTAAAATCAATCAGACTGTTGTTCAAGGCTGTAATTGATTCCAAGTCCAAGTGGTTAGTTGGATCGTCCATCAATAAGACGTTCGCCTTACTCAGCATCATTTTAGACAGCATTGAACGGACCTTTTCACCACCGGACATGACGCTCACCTGGCGCATAACATCTTCGCCGGAGAATAACATCTTCCCGAGGAACCCACGTAAGAACGTGTTGTCATCCTCACCCTTCGGTGCGTACTGCCGAAGCCAATCAATGACTGTCAAATCAGAATCCGTGAACTCGCTGTTGATATCACGTGGCAAGTACGTTTTCTTAACTGTTTGTCCCCAAGTGACCGTGCCCGTATCAGGTTTCATTTCCCCGGAAATAATTTGCATCAAAGTGGTGGTAGCCAGTTCATTGCGACTGATCAACACCGTTTTGTCGCCAGGACGCAGCGTGAACGTAATGTTATCGAGAATCTTTACGCCTTCAATGGTTTTCGAAACATCCTCAACACGTAGTAAATCGTTCCCGAGTTCACGTTCTGGTGTGAACTGAATAAATGGGTATTTCCGTGTCGACGGTTTAATATCATCAAGCGTAATCTTATCCAACTGTTTCTTACGCGACGTCGCTTGCTTAGACTTTGACGCGTTGGCACTAAACCGGGCAATGAAGTCTTGCAGTTCCTTAATCTGTTCCTCTTTTTTTTGGTTGGCACTAGACTTCAGTTTGGCAGCCAATTCACTACTTTCCATCCAGAAATCATAGTTCCCCACAAAGAGCGTGATCTTACCAAAATCGACATCACAGATATGGGTACAAACTTGGTTCAAGAAATGCCGGTCATGTGAAACCACAATCACGGTATTATCGTAGTCAGCCAAGAAGTTTTCCAGCCAAGCGATGGATTGGACATCCAGTCCGTTTGTCGGTTCGTCCAACAGCAGAATGTCGGGGTTGCCAAACAACGCCTGACCAAGTAACACCTTCACCTTTTGAGGTTCGGTCAATTCGCTCATTTTCATGTGATGCATGGACTCATCGATGCCAAGCGCCTGCAACATTTGACTAGCTTCCGCTTCGGCATTCCAGCCGTCCATTTCAGCAAAGTCGCCTTCTAATTCAGCGGCGCGCATACCATCTTCATCACTGAAGTCTGGCTTAGCATATAAGGCATCTTTTTCCTGCATAATTGCATATAACTTAGCATGCCCCTGAATGACCGTGTTCAAAACTTCTTCATCTTCGAAGGCAAAGTGGTTCTGGTTCAGACTGGACATTCGTTCGTTTGGTCCGAGCGAAACAGTCCCTGTCGTTGGCTTTAATTTGCCTTCAATAATTTTTAAGAAGGTTGATTTCCCAGCGCCGTTTGCCCCAATCACACCATAACAATTACCCGCGGTGAACTTAAGGTTGATATCCTCATACAGCTTTCGGGTGCCGAACTGCATGCTGACGTTATTTACTGTTAACATTAATATCCTCTCGTCTTTAAGAAAAAGCCGCGTCATAAAAATATTCATGCCACAGCTTTATATAGTGTTGTTTAAGTTGTTCTAGATTATCACATTTTTGTCTCCGCGTCTAAATTGCTTAGATACAAAAAAAGCTTCCGTTTTGTGCAAACGGAAGTTTTCATCAAGATTCAATTATTATTGATTTGAAGTTGCCGTGGCGGCAATTGACTTCAAGTAGTTGTTGGAGTCAACTAACGTAGCACCTGAAACAAGGTTACTCTTCTTGCTTACAGTCTTGTTAGCTTGAGTCGTGATTTGTGCGGCAGTCTTACCAGCAGCCCACTTGTTGATGGCGTTGATTGACTTCATCCGACCTTGCTTGGACTTAGCAAGTTTCTTCATCAAAGCAGAGTACTTCTTGTCGTTAGCTTGCTTGGAAATCAAGATTTCGTTACTCTTGTAACCTTCTTTACCAAACTTGGCGTAACTGTTTGGAACACCCTTGTAGCCCTTGTTTTGCTTTGTGTTAATGAACTGGAATTCGTCAATGCTTGAAGCAGCAACTTTGTCACCGTTCATGGCAACTGTCGTAACAGCAAATGATTCATTACCATGTGGTGCACCGTTGGTTTGCTTCAACACAACGTTGTCGCCAGAAACTTTAGCACCCTTAGTGGTGTAACCCTTGGTAGCTGCATCAGCGATAGCCTTAACATAACCGTTCGTGCTGGTTAAAGTAGCACCAGAGATAACTTTCTTCTGCATTGCCTTGTTCTTCTTAGCAGCAGCGTAAAGTTGACTAGCAGTCTTACCCTTGACGTAGTTTTCAATGGCGTTCAGAGACTCTTCACGGCCCTTAGTTGAGTGCGCAATGTTCTTCATCAATGCCGAGTATGCTTTGTCATTGTTAGCTTTGGAAATTAAGGTTTCACCTTTCTTGTAACCTTCCTGACCAAACTTTTTGTCACTGTTAGGAACACTAGTAAAGCCCTTTGACTGTGATGTCTTGATGAATTGGAATTCATCGACCTTAGCAGCCAAAATCTTCTTACCCTTCATGGCAACAGTCGTCACACCAAATGATTCGTTGTTGTGAGGACTGCCATCCAATTGTTTGATGACAACTTGGTTATTGTTCGAACTAGCCTTAGCAGTTCCTGATGGTAATACTACTAATGAACTGCCCATGGTTAATGCTGCAGCAACTGTGGCTGCCTTCATACCTAATTTGTTCATTATGTAATGCACCCCTTGTGATTTAATTTTCATACTCTTTACAACTGTAAATTCTAGCACTGCATTTCGGGTTTGTATAGCAATTCTTGTAAGCGATTACTAATCTATTAGTATCATCTTTTCATTGTCTATTTCGTTAATCAATCAACCTTTTTTGATTTGCTCAAATCATCCTTATCTATAAAGACATTGCTTCATTATGCGAGTGACTTTATCTTAGTAGCGGCGGACGGTGTGGCCGCTATCATCTCAATCCGGGCAGAATTCAACGTAACCAAAAAGCACTCTATTTCCAAAGTTCAGAAATAAAGTGCCCACTTAAGATCAGTCTCAAAATATTTTAAGATTAACTGTTGGCTGATGCCGGAACATCTGTATAGATAATATCAATGTCGCCCATTTTAAATGCGCCCGTAATCAAGACGTCAGGACCCGTTTTAGTCGGTTTCACACCTTTTTCGTTAATGTCGATCATTGTGGCGTCCATTTCAATATCCACATTCCAATCTTGCGGCACATAAAGGTCCACTTCGCCCATATTGCCGTTCAGAAAAATCGTTGCTTGGTCACCATTGATCTGGGCCTTGTCGAAGTAAACCTTCGCTTCGCCCATCGTCACATTGATATTAGCCTGTTTAAAATCCTCAGACTGCACGTAACGGACAGCATTGCCTAAACGCACGTTTACATTGACAGATGATTCATGGTCCGTTTCCGTTGATGTTGTGCCCTGAAACGTCCGGCCATGATGACTGGCCCAGCGATTTGCCATAAAGTAAGCATGACGCCGATAGAAACGGTGGCGCAACGGTTGTAACACGAGCGATAAGCCAATGCTGAGTAACAACGCGATGCCAAGAATGGTCCACGGAACTAGCCCAGTGATACCAAGCGGTTTGGCATACAGCATACTCATAAACGCTAAACTGAAAATGACACCGCTGACGCTGAAATAAGCGATACTTTTAATTGCCAGCGCCGCCAATATCAACGTTCCGACGATTGTCCAGGCACCAAACTGGTAGGTTAACCAGCCCATTTTAACTGCTAATAATAAACCCGCACTGATTAAAAAGAATAATCCCCAGAACCAGCGACCCCACTTTACTCTCGTACTCATCATGACAAAGACCTCATTTCATTTAATCGTTCCTGTAGTTGTTTTGTGTAACGACGTGATGCATAAACTTCTTTGTGGCTCCCGGCAAACGAAACCAGGCAGCTGGATAGTGATTTGTTCAGTGCGCTGACATAGTGCAAATTGATGATGGTCGATTTAGAAACCTGTAGGAAAAATCCAGGTAATTCATCGACTAGTTCATACAGCCGTTGCTTATTATTGAAGATATCCATTGCCGTGTGCACCTGCAGCAACCGATCAGCGGTTTCAATAAACAAAATATCATCCAGTGAAACGAAGTATTGCGTGTTCCCTTGAAAACAAGCAAGAGTATTTTCACTCGTATGGATGCCCACTAAACGTTGTTCAAGTTGTTTAACTTCATCATTTACGTTTGCCGTGCGAATAATGACTTCCGGCTCTTGGCAGTCCGGATCAATTTCAACATGAACTTTCAATGGACATCCCTCCCTTATGAACAAGACTAATTAAACGTCGAAACGATCATAAATGAAATAGTATTTGAATGAGCGGTCAATTTTGCTGCGTGAGTGGTCATTTTTTTGCAAACATACTTAGAGAATCGCGTTCATGAAGTGCACTTTCAACCATCGTGAGTGGTTCAACGGACTGACCGGCTAGTTGACGGAGGACGTTTGTCGCAACCTGCTGGCCCATGGTTCGTGGCTGTTGCTGAATCGTAGTAATACCGGGTTGCATCAATTGTGATAATGACCAGTCATCATAAGCCACCAATCCAATTTGCTCTGGAATTTTGATCTGATTATCGGCCAACACCGTCATCACTTGGAGTAGCAAGTGACCCTGAAGTACATAAAGTGCCGTGTGACCAGTACGTTTTTTCAGTATCGCATTAAGTTGCTGATACAGCTTCGCATTTGAGGTATCCGGCTGGACAGTTAACGTCTGCAGCGGTTGACTAAAGTTCTTTTCCTCACAAAGGTCAGTGACTGCCCGATAGCGGTCATCACGCACCGTGTTATCGCCCAACGGCGGCGTCACAACAACCAGTTGATTGTAGCCGCATCTGGCAACTGTCTTCGTCAACTGAGCTGAGTAACGATAATTATCCGTTGTGACTTGAGGCCAGTTTGTACCCCTTAACTGGCGATCAACAATATCAACAACCGGCTGCGTTTGTTTTAAGAATGCATAGTTGGCTGCTGTAGCGCTAACGGGCTGCAAAATAATGCCGTCAACTTGCAGTTCTAGCAAACGTTGTAACTGTTGACGTTCAACTTTAAGGTCATTATCGGCGTTCATCAAAACGATTTGATAACCTGCCGCCGCTAAAATTTGATCCGTACCCTTAAATAAGAGTGACGAAAATAGATTTTCAACATCGGCGACGACCATCCCAATCAGATGACTAGACCGACGTTTGAGCGACTGAGCTTGCCGATTCAAATGAAAGCTAGTTGTGTCGATGACCTGCTGAATGCGTGTCCGTGTGGCCGCCGACATTTTTTCGTAATGACCGTTCAGATAGCGTGATACTGTAGCATTTGAAACGCTGGCTTGCGCAGCAATGTCATTGATTGTAAGTGGTTTTTTGGCCATTTGAATACTCCTTACTGTACCTTATTGACCGCCCATTGTGGCTGTTCACCGCTCAATACACGGACCACTTCACTTGCAGCACCAATCGCCATTCGATTCATCGACTCCGTCGTGTTTGAAGCGATGTGTGGCGTCAGAAGGATATTATCAAATTGGTACAGTGGGCTGTCTAACGGCAATGGTTCCTCGTCAAAAACGTCGAGCGCAGCCGCACGTAACCGTTTGGAATTTAAGGCATCAATCAGCGCTGTCTCATCAACCAACGCACCCCGGCCTAAATTGATTAAGGACGCGCCAGGTTTCATCTTGGCAAATGCTTGCTGGTTCATGATTTTTCGTGTATCCGGTGTCACCGCTGCATGCAAAGTCACGATATCGGATTGTTGCAAGAGTTCATCAAAAGTCACTTGCTTAGCAAACGTTGTTTCACGTGGATGCGGATTGGTATACAAAATTGTCATCCCTAAGGCGCTGGCCTTCTGTGCCACGAGCTGACCGATTCTGCCAAAGCCGAAAATACCAAGTGTTTTGCCTTCTAGGTCAAAGCCACGGTGCGTTTGCGGATAATTAGAATCGCCCTGACGCATGTGTTGAGAATCCTGAAACAGGTTCTTCGATACAGCCAAAATATCCGCTAAGGTTGTTTCTGCCACCGTCGATGCGTTCGCCTGTGGCGTAATAGTGACATATACACCATGTTTTGCGGCTACCTGCGGATCAATATTGTCGTAACCAACGCCATGTCGCGCGATTACTTTAAGGTTTGGCAATGCTTGATATAAGTCCTCTGTAAATGGATCAAGCATATAAACAATGCCATCAACACGATCACCTAATTGACGTAACGTGTTTGCATGTTCGTTTGGCACCTCAATGAGGGTCATCCCATGGTCAGTTAAATAATTCTTACCGGACTGCTGCCAATTTTCCGGTACAACAACTCGTTTTGTCATAAAGTCTTCCTTTCTATCGTAAGAGATACCCACCATCGACTGGAATCGTTGCACCAGTAATGTAGTTAGACGCTTCACTGGCGAGAAATACGATGGTGCCCATTAGCTCCCGCGGAGCCGCCCAGTGACCAGCCGGAATGTGCGCTAAGATTTCTGCATTCCGTTCTGGATCATTCTGTAGCGCCTTCGTCATTGGTGTGTCAATGTAACCTGGCGCGATGGCATTAACCTGAATGTTGTCAGGCGCAAGTGCATCGGCATATGCCTTAGTCAAACCAACAACACCGTGCTTGCTAGCGGTATATGGAAAAATAAACTTACCTGCTCTAAATGATTGCATAGACGCGACGTTAATAATCTTGCCATGACGTTGCGGTGCCATCTGTTTAGCTGCAGCGTGTGATAAGTAATAGAGCGCGTTTAAGTTCACATCGATCACGGCACGCCAGTCTTCGTCCGTAAATTTGTCCCAGGTAGCACGTCGCTGTAGACCAGCATTATTAATCAAAATATCGAGTTGTCCAAACGTTGATTGAACAGCGGCCATGATTCGTTGCGGCGCATCAGTCTCCGTAATATCGCACTGAATAAACGCAACGTCCGCCTGATTGTCGGTAGCAAATGTTTTAAGTTCTGACCAACCCTTCTGTGAACGGCTGACAACCAGTACTTTGGCACCAGACTTGAGTAACGCCTGTGTGTAAAACGCACCAAGTCCAGAAGCGCCGCCAGTCACGATTGCCACCTTGTCATCGAGTCGAAACCAACTACTATCAAAAGTTTTCATGAGGAAATCTCCTTTTTGGGTAAACGTTTAACCTAGCTTTACAAAGGTCAATATAGCTTTTTACCTTCAGTGTGTCAATTAAGTGGTGATGCCAACTTTGTGCGATAAAAAAATGCCACACCAACGTTGATGTGACATTCTCTTCGCCTATTCTTCAGATAAGTGTTTTGCAAACGAATTAAACTGCCGTTTCGTCAGGCTGAAACGCCGTTCCGTGGGACCGGTCTCAGCCCGAAGTACACGGTCTTCGCCCTCGACTTGAAGCCGCAAAGCCACCGTCTTCAAGCTCGTCCCGTAATACTAAATGGTCAAAACCATACCATTAGGTATTACCTTCACGGAACTTTGTTTCTGCCTGACTACACGACATTCGCTGGATACCGATTTTACCCGTCGTCTTCTTTACCCTTGTCCACAAAAAAATCTGACTGATACAACAAGCTTGCTGAATCAAATAAATATCAAAAAGAAGTGCTGTCCTGTATTCATTCAAAGTAACTAGTCCATCGTATAAACAACACGTTTTGTGACATCATTCCAATTGGTTTCATTTAACTCAGTTAATGGCATCGTTGTCGAGGCAATCTTGAATTGGCCAGCGCTGATTAACTGCGCCAATTCGGGCAGTTCGGCTAAATATTGTCTGGCATTAATACTGCCTTGACCACTACCAACTAAATTTAAGTTTACAGATCTCAAGGCTGCGCTTGGGAGCACCATATCGGCGCCACTCATACTGCCAATTTCAATCCATAGCAATTGCTGACTGTGGTTACGGCGTGCAGGCAACATCACCTTCATCGCTGTGGACGCCACAGTGCCCCATAAGTAATCCAACACAACATCTACATCGGCAGCTGCTGTAAACGCCGCTCTTAATGATTCCTGATCATCTCGAAGTGAAATCGTCTGTGTTGTGCCTAGTTCAGATAATGCTGTGAGTTTTGTTTGATTACGGCCGACACCAATAACTTCGCTTGCGCCGAGATAGCGACTAATTTGAACGGCCATCTGCCCAGCTGCTCCGGTTGCGCCTAAAATCATGACTTTTTTGCCCGTCAAATCCCCCACGCGAACCTTAATTGACATCCAAGCTGACATTGCTGGATTCATCCCCGCTGCAACTCTTGCTGCATCAATATCATTACCTAAGGGAATAAAACGATGGTGATCAATCACCGTTTGCTCGGCCAGTGCGCCATATTTGGCGTTTGACGTGATAAAGTATCCCGTCTGGCCTGTCTCCGTTTGCCCAACACCATCTAGTCCTGGTACAAACGGTAATTCGCCGGTGCTTGTGTAGTGTGTGCCATTTGCTTGTGAGCGAACACGCGGATACACCGCGGCGGCGAGAACATGGACCGTCTGTTCGTTTGCGGCCGGCTTCGGCGTCTCGATTACGCTAACTTTTGGTGCCTCTTTAAGATCATTTACAACTGCTGCTTTCATATTGTTGCCAACTTTCTTTTTGATTATTAATTACCAGTAATTTATAATTGAGTATAATCATTTAACATTAAAATACAATAGATTACCGGTAATTTATTTTAGGAGACATCGCATGACCAACTCGCAAATGCAGCAAATATACCAATCTATCCACGATTTAAATGACGTTCATGAAGACTTTAAAAAAGCCTTCTGGCAAACATCCATTGATCATTTTCAAGATCAACTGACTGATCAAGTTGCTACTAAACTTCGTAAAATGCAGATGACGCACTCGGAAATGCAAATCCTCAGCTTTGTGACAGAAGCACCTGAACGAACACTGGCTTATCAGGATTTAGTCGGCAAAGTTCCCTTCTCACAAGGAATGCTTTCACGCTACGTTAAAAAGCTGGCGTCAGCAGAACTATTGACGCGTTTTCACCAGGCGGATAATAAAAAGGCCGTTTACGTTTCCGTAACCGACCTTGGTCAACTGATTGCTAAACTGCACGCCGACATGCACCAAACGGAGCGTGACCTTTACGCTAAAGCGCTGGCACCCTTCGACGACACGCAAATGCAAAACGCCGTGGACGTCATGCACGCACTAGCAACAATCAAGCTTTAATTCTCATACAGTCGTGACATTTTCTGCGTCAACTCATCTGGAACATAGTTCACTACATGATCAAACTTCAATGACGGCACACTTTCATCAATACAGTCCTCCCAGTATGCGACATGCCGTTTGTCCAGCTCGCTCTCTGAATCCTCAACCGGCCTTGGATTATCGCCCTGAATAGAATACCAGCACAGATACAGATCATTGCCAATCATTGTTGAAAAGACCGATTCGACTAACATCTTTTCTGCGGGTAACGTTGTCAAGAACGCTTGCCGATTATCTGCAAGAAACTTTAACCATTCCTGAGCTTCTGCGTGCTTGTCTGACTTGACCCTGAAACCTTCCAGTTCTGTCTTCATTGTGATTTCTCCTTTATCTTTTGAAGCAATTCTTTGCCAGCAACCTAATTTTGTATACTCATACGTCAAAAATAGTTGCGACAAAACTCTGAACTATTGTAAATACCTTGGTACAATCCTGAGGACAAGTTAATCCTATATCCATAAGCATGTGGTAGTGGAGGCAACCAGAGACATAGTTCCGTGTCGACACTACTAAATGGCACGCTTTTGGCCATTTAGTAGTGTGGGACGACTTTTGAGACGGAACTTCGGCTCAAAATCGAGGACGAAAACCGCGATCTTAGCGGGTTGAGTCCGGTCCTCATGGAACGGCGTCTCTGGTTGCCGCAACGGCAGACGACCAGAGCATTGCAAGAAAATATATATGTACTAAAGACCCAGTGTCAGTATGTGGCACTGGGTCTTTATGCGGTCAAACACTATTCGGTAACGCTGTCTTTGTCCAAATTCTTGATCTTGATTTCCCCATCAACCAAATCTGCTTCCAAATGTTTGGCATCCAAGTGATCCAAGTAGAAGTCAGTGACGCGGTCACGAATTTGTTGTTCGATAACTCGACGTAATGGACGTGCACCCATTGCTTCATCGTAACCTTGGTCGATTAACCAAGCTTTGGCGTCATCCGTTACCTTCAAGGTAATTTGCTTCTTAGCCAATGTCACGTTAACGTCATCGATCATCAAGTCCACAATTTGGCCTAAGTCATCTTTAGTTAAATGACTGAATTCAACGATCCCGTTGAACCGGTTCAAAAATTCTGGACGGAAGTATGGTGCCAACTTGTCCATCAAGTTCTTGTTCTGATTCTCATCGGTACTCAAGCTTTCGTTACCAAAGCCGGCGTTAGACGTCGCAATGATAATGGTGTTCTTAAAGTCGACCACATTCCCTTGACCATCCGTCAAACGCCCATCATCCATGACTTGAAGTAACAGGGTCAACACTTGTGGGTTGGCCTTTTCAATTTCATCAAGTAACACGATGGAGTATGGGTTACGACGAACTTTTTCCGTCAACGTGTTGGCGTTGTCTTCATAGCCAACATAGCCGGCAGTCGTCCCAATTAGTTTGGAAACGGCGGTCGTATCCGTGTATTCACTCATGTCTAAACGGATAATCGCATTCTTGTTGCCAAACATGTCGAGGGCGAGTTGTTTAGCCAATTCCGTCTTTCCGACACCGGTTGGACCAACAAATAAGAAGCTACCAATTGGACGATTGCCTTCATCAAAACCGGCACGGTTACGACGGATTGCCCGAGCAACCATATCAACCGCTTCATCCTGACCAATAACCTTACCCTTAAGGCGTTTGTTAATGGTCTTCAACCGTTCAATATCGCTGGCACCCATTTGTGAAACCGGAATCCCAGTCAATCGCTCAACAGCGGCGGCGACATCATTAACAGTTGCGACTGGGCGTTCTTCGTGACCGCCATCTTTCAACTGTTTGGTTAACGCATCAACTTTGGCCTTCGCCTTACCAGCGGCTTCAAAGTCTTCCTTATCAGCGGCAGCCTGTTTGTCTTGTTCAGCCTGCTTCAACTGTGCTTCCAAACTAACTTTGTCAGTAACTGGATGTTGTGCGGCCAAGTGTGCAGCTGTCATGTCCAGTAAGTCAATCGCCTTGTCAGGCAATGAGCGTTGTGGAATGTACTGAACCGCGTAATCAACAGCAGCCTTCAGAACATCGTCAGGCAAGTCAACGTTGTGATGATCCTGATACAACTTACGAATGCCCTTCAGAATCGCTACGGTATCTTCAGCACTAGGTGCATTAACCGTAACATCGTTGAATCGACGAGCAAGTGCTGCGTTCTTCATGATGGTATTTCTGTATTCGTCCTGCGTTGTTGCACCAATGACTGTCAATTCGCCACGGCTCAGTGCCGGCTTGATGATGTCGGCCATACCTTTGCCACCATCTTCGCCACCAGTTGAACCAGTGCCTAAAATCTGGTGAATTTCGTCGAAGAATATGATTACATTGCCGGCCTTTTTAACTTCTTTGATCAGATTTTGAATATTTTCTTCGAAGCTACCACGATATTGTGTACCCGCCTCTAATGAGGATAAATCAATTGACCAAATTTGCTTGTCCTTGATGGCTGCTGGCACATCGCCATTCACAATAGCTTGTGCCAATCCTTCAACGACGGCCGTTTTACCAACCCCAGCATCTCCGACAAGAATTGGATTGTTCTTAGTACGACGGCTTAAAATTTCAGCCGTTTCCTGAATTTCCTTATTCCGGCCAATAACTGGATCCAGCTTGCCGTCACGAGCTTCCTGAGTTAAGTTACGACCCAGTTTTTCCAGAATACCTTGCTTCTTTCCGTTTTGAACCGCCTGCTTGCCACGCCCTTGTTCAGACGCTGCCAAACGACCATTCTTTCGGTATTCCGCAAATTCTTCTGGTGTCATCTCACGACCATTGACTAGATACCGTGATTCTGAGTTAATGCCGTTCATGTTACCCATTAATTGATTGAAAATATCGTCCATGTTGTTGCCAAATGGATCGTTAGAAAAGTTTTGTTGTGCCATATTTAATTTCCTCCTCTGTACCAATGCTTCAGTTCAAAGCTCTTTAAAGGCTAGTTCATATAATGTGACTCCAGATCTCTTAGAATTTCCCACATTTGAACGTGCTGTGCACGCGCTAATGCATCAAGATCCCTTATGTTCAGCGGGGTCGCATCAGTTTGTCGTTTATTAAACGACTTGTGTAAGGTGGTATACCCATAGCCACTGCGCTTAGCCACCTCATAGATGGTCAAGTCATGCTCGACCAAATACGTCTTCACATCAATTTTCATGACATTCTCGGTAACCTCCCTTCGATAAATACTATATCACATCTGTGAATGTAGCACAAGTGTAAATGTACCACAAATGTGAATTATTTTAAGCATAAAAATTGAGCTATTCATCATTTCTTGATACCTTTAAATCAACGCAAAACCTTATTGCTTTCATAAGAAAGGAGCATGCTTATGTTTGGATGGTTATGGTCACTTATTGTTGGTGGATTAATCGGTGTTGTGGCTGGGATGATCACAAATCGTGACTTGCCAGCAGGCATCATCGGTAACATTATTGCCGGTCTGGTCGGTGCGTGGCTCGGTCAAATGATTTTCGGTCACTGGGGACCAATGCTTGCCGGCATGGCAGTCTTCCCATCCATTATTGGAGCGGTAATTCTGGTATTGATTGTTTCAGCAATTTTCGGCATGCGCAAACGTAAAGAATGATGTTTCATAGAAAAAGCCATCCCAAAAAGAGGATGGCTTTTTTCTATGATCTACCTTGTGAGAAATGGAAGTATATTTCCATATTTGGCTAATTTTTGATTTTGGAAGGGTACTTCCATTTTCTCCGTTTCACGTGAAACGTTCATCATGTTCCTCGAAAATGTAAAATCCCGATTCTCGCATTATTTATGAAATTGACGCACAATAACCATAAGTAATGATGTAACACTATCAAACAATTAGAAAGGAGCGCATTTAATGGCATCAATCTATGATTTTTCGGAAACTGAAATGAGCGGACAAACCATCCCATTAGACAACTATCGCGGTCAAGTTCTCTTGATTGTAAACACTGCTAGCAAATGCGGCTTTGCGCCACAGCTGGAAGGCTTGGAAAGTCTGTACAAACAGTATCATGATCAGGGCTTCAATGTCCTTGGCCTGCCGTCAAATCAATTCCACCAAGAGCTTGCGACGGATGAAGAAACGGATGACTTTTGCCAAGTTCACTATGGTGTAACCTTTCCGATGACAAAGCGTGTTGCTGTGAATGGTGACGATGAAGATCCGTTATTCACCTATTTAAAGGATGCTGCTGGTCATGGTCGAATAAAATGGAACTTTACCAAGTTCTTAGTAGGTCGTGACGGCCAAGTCATCAAACGCTATGCACCACAGACAAAACCTGAGAAGTTTGAAACGGACATTGTGGACGCATTAAACCAAGCCGAATAGTTATCTATCTATGTAAATCACGAGTCCTGTTGGCTCGTGATTTTTTGTATTCACATGTGAACAACAGATTACCTACACATTAGCTAGTTGTTGGTGCAGATCGATCAGTTCAAGAATATCCGCTGCCACGTCACTCCCTTTGTTACCAGCCTTGCCACCAGCACGTTGTTGCGCGGGTCACGGACTTCAACAAGTTGTCCAACGACACCTTGTTGTCACCGTCGGTCGGGAATTTCACCCTGCCCCGAAGAAATGATTTATTCAACTGGCACAAAGATATTAGTTTTCAAATTGTTTGTCAATGTGAAAATTATCCCAAGTCAATTTGTGATGATCGGAAAATTGCGCGCCGCTACTGGATCAGCAACACTAATTTGTTGGCGCAAAATAATTTGCCATTGGGATTGTGGCAACGTCGACACATCGTTCAAATACAGCTCTCGGTGCCAATCATCGCCATGTTCAATCACAAACGGGCTATTGCCGATAAACATTTGTAATCTTTCGATTAATTCCGGTGTAGCTAGACCAGTTTGGCTCACCTGCGCTTCCAGACCTTCTTTGAATCGCTCATAGGTTACATCACCAACGACGGGAACTTTGCCACGTAATTGATCAATTGCCGCTGTAACAGCTTCGTTTGGCATAAAGTTAGGTTGTTTCATTCTCATCTGAAAACGTTCGTGAGGTACGTGCAAATCACCATACCAGTTAACCATCAGTGGATAATGAACGAAATTGCGAAATGCTGCAATCGTGATATCATGTTTCGGCGCCTCGGACAAGAACTCGCCAAGTGCTATCATGCTGGCCGCATCCCGACGAAATTCGATGCTATCTTCATCTCCATTACCATCGATACGCAGGTAATTTCGTTCACCTAAATCAACGATACTGCCATCGGTCGTTGTCATTGCGTATTCGTCCGGCTCTACTTCGGCCCAATTAAACAAAAATGCCATGTCTATCATCCCCACTTTTTGTGGCGACTTTAGCACATGGCATTTTGTATTCGCTGAAATTCAATCTCGTATTTATCGGTTAGCGAACAAACTCAATGATTAAATTAACAACTAATCTTCCTCAGAGGCCCCAGTTGAAGCATCAATATCGCCTGACTGCGTGTCAGCTTCAGCAGGTGTGTCTTCCTCTGTGTCTTCCGAAGCACCTGTCGATGCATCGGCTTCATCATCACTATTACCGGAAGCTTGCTTCAAAAAGTAGCTAAATGGCTTCAACGCCTGAGCTTGATACTTTTCAACAAAGGCATCCACTTGGTCCTTAGGCTGGAAGCTCGGATCAAGGAACATGTGTTGCGTCGTCAATGGCATTTCATGAGTAAACTTCACGTCAATGACAACTGGCGCACTTGCCTGCTTTGCGGCAGCCATGGCTTGTTTGAAGTCATCCAGCGTCTTAACAGTATAAGCTTCTGCACCCATTCCGCGGGCAATTGCGGCCCAATCTGTTGCTGGCAGATCGACACCGGAGAGTGGTTGATTACTGTCATCTTTTTGTTCGGCTTCGATAAAGCCCAGCGTTTCATTGCTGAAGACGATGTTCACGATATTCAGGTGATACTTAACCTGAGTCAGAATTTCCTCCATCAACATAGCAAACGCACCGTCACCGCTCAAACTGTATACATCCCGGTGTGGGTAATTGATTTTTGCAGCAATCGCAGCCGGCAAGCCATAACCCATGGTTGCGTATTGACCGGAAGTCGTCCATTTTTGATCACCATGAATATCAACTAACCGTTCAAAATTAATGTTGACGTTACCAACATCAACAGCAAAGACGGCTTTATCACTAGCCGTTTGATTCAGCACGTTAAAGACGGGTTCTGGACGAAGCGGTACTTCTTCATCATCTTTGAAACTGTCTTGCCAAGCGCGCCAATTTTCTTTATCAGCTAACGCAGCCTTATAAAAAGCACTTGGTTCCTGCTGTTCACCTTTAGCTGCGATGGCGGCCAATGCTTTCTTAGCGTCAGCGAGAACTGGCACGTCGATATGATGACGTTTGCCAAGCTTTTCCGAGTCTACATCAATCTGAATAACCTTCGCCTTTGGAGTAAACAGCATCGAACTAAACGGTGAATCATTACCGACCCAAACAATCAGATCAGTAGAAAAGCCAAGGTCAGCACCTGGTTTAGGTGCAACCCGACCTGTTGAGCCCATGTAGGCTGGATACGTTTCATCCAAAACACCTTTACCCAAAACGGATGAAACCAATGGCATCTTAAACTTTTCGGAAACAGCCTTTAATTCATCAGCAGCGCCAAACGCACCTTTACCGAAGTAAATCATGGGCGCCTTAGCCTGTTCGATCAATTTAACAGCTTCATCGATTTTTTGCGGGTCTGGTTCTGGATATAGTGGTGCAACGTGATTAACCGCGTTTGATTCATACGTATCGTCAATCATGGCCCAGCCAAAGTCTTTAGGAATCGTCAATACAGCAACGCCGTGATACTTATAAGCGTGCCGAATCCCCTCGTCGACCAGCTGTGGCAAACCTTCAGCGTTCATTGCGGTTTTATTCCAAACGGCAACATCGTTGAAAGCAGGTTCCTCATCCATGGCCTGGAAGAAATCGCGGTTCATATTGCTTGAAGGCACCTGAGCCACAATGGCCAGCAACGGTGCGTGGTCATGACGAGCATCATATAATCCATTCATTAAGTGGATGGCACCGGGGCCTGCTGATCCAAAACAAACGCCAATCTTACCAGTTAACTTTGATTCCGCTGAGGCAGCTAATGCGCCAGCCTCTTCGTGACGAACCTGAATGAACTTCAATTTATTACTCTGGTTATAAAGAGCGTTCATTGTTGAGTCAAATGAACCACCAGGGTAACCAAAAATATGATCCACGCCCCACGCTTCAATTACCTTCAACACTGCATCTGAACCACTAATCTTATTGGCCATATCTGGTCTCCTTTCATAAATCATGACAGTTTTTTAATTACTGCTTATCAAAGTTTCGACATAAATTTCCAATATCGAAACTTTGTGAAAAATGAAATCGCTTTCGATGATTAATGTAAGGTAGATTGCAAATTTGATCCGAATTTTTTGACAAATTAGTCAGCATCACTTGGTAAGGTGTTTGCCAGTTAAGTACTTTAAGGGGGCGTTGGTTA
>NZ_WEZQ01000013.1 GCF_009864005.1 Furfurilactobacillus milii | reverse complement strand
AGCTCCTAAAAAATGGGTTTGTGGTAAACACCATTTTAAAGGAAGCTGATCTTTTTTGTCCGAACAGCGTTCGGATTAATTTTACAATCTACCTTATATTTTTTCCAACCTAAGCTGCTGGGTAACCTTTCATACTATTCAATAAGATCGGTCCTAAATACAGTTTAATGAATTAGTGCTTTACCATAAGTAAATATTTATTTGCGACGATGGCCAGTTTTGTTCATAATGTAAGAATCAACTTACACCATGACTTAAGACTAAAGGAGCACGTACAACCATGAAGTTTTCATTTGCAAAACAACGGCGAGGAAAACTTTATGGTGGGTACGCGCTCTTTTTTGTGCTCTTTTGTTTGTTAACGTACGGCGTTTACTGGTTATTTGGCTATTCACTGATTTCAACGCATGATGTGTTGCATCAGCATGTGCCGATTATGATTGAATACCGCAGGATTCTGCTCAGTTGGCTACACCATCTGAGTGCAGGACCGTTGCAATGGTCATGGCACATTGGTTTGGGGGCAGATGCATTCCAAACGTTCTCGTACTACATCATTGGCGATCCGTTTGCTTACCTGATTTTGTTATTTAATAAGGCACACTTGCTAACAGGGTTTCAGCTTATAGGTTTGGTACGCATGTTTTTTGCTGGGCTGAGTTTTACCTATTTTGCCAGTCATTTTTCACTTAAGCGCTGGACCATTTGGTTGGGTGCGATGGTCTATCTCAGCAGTGGGTTTGCCATTTACGCGAGTCTATTTCAACCGTTCTTCGTTAACGCGTTGATTCTATTGCCATTGCTAATCACTGCAATTGAGGCAGTGTTGCAGGGTCGGTCAGCGTGGGGATTCGGTTTTGTTGTTTATTTCAGTGTGGTAGTTAACTTTTATTTGGCGTTCATATTGGCCCTCGGGGGAATCACGTATCTGATTTTACGTTGGATAGAACTCTCGCATCCTTTGGCACGCCAACGCTGGTTTAACTTTGTCCGGATGTTATGTAGTGGGGTGCTTGGTCTGTTGGCGACGGCGTGGCTGACATTACCAGAAACTAAGGCCCTCCAGAGCTCGCCGAGATTCGACGTCCCGTTTGCCAGTGGGATGCACTTTTATTCCTTACAATACTACCTAAGTTTGCCAAACGCGCTGTTAGGCAACGTTAACGTGGATCCGTTTTGGTTAAATACGTTATCAGTAAACGTGTTGTTACTTGTAGTTGTGTGGACTTTTCGGCATTACCGGGACTACAAACTAATTGTACGATTAATGGTGTTAACGACGATACTCAGTTTATTACCAATGTTTGCTGCTACATTAAATGGCTTCACCTCACCATCGAATCGGTGGTTATTCTTAATGAGTTTACCGATGGCGTTAATGACAGGTGTTTTCCTACAACAACTTAAGACCATGACACTCAATGATTGGGTGCCCATCTTCAAATGGGCGGCCGTCATTCTTGTCTTAATTCTTATCAGTACGCAAATTATTGCTGATTCGACCAGTACGGTGCTGCCACAATTATTCTTTTTAATGGTCTATGCAGGCGTATTTGTCGTTGGCACTGTTCGGCAACAATTGCTGAAGCCACAAGCTCTTAGTGCATTGGTGATGGCTAATATTTTTGTCGCCTTTAATTTCGAAAACGCTGCGTACGATATTCATCAGTTTTTGCCAAATGGTGCGGCTAGGGCGTTAATTTCTCAACCGTATGGTACAGCGACTACAGCAGTGGCAACTCAGCCAACATGGGCGGAACAAAACGGGACAAAGATTAGCAAATATGCGCCGACTTTTGCGCGCACCAGTAATGTTAGTAACTATGTCACCGCTTCAGCCGGCATTACGCCGAATAACTTTCTTTTGAATGGCGCTAATACCAGCTCGTTTTATTCGATTCAAAATGGGGCAGCCATCCAATTTAGTCGCGATTTGTTAAACAATCAACGGCAATTGAATTTACCGATTCAACAATTTGATGATCGTGGTCGGGTGCTGAACTTTTTAGGTGTTCGCAATTTATATGCTAATTCACCATTGCCAAGTGACACGAACATGCCACATAATTACGTTCCGACATTTGGTGAAACGCCGGATTTAAATCAGTCATTTTACGGTGCTAATGGGGATGTTCAGGCTTATCAGACCACGGATAATTTTCCGCTGATGTACTTTCAGTCACGTGTTATCAGTAATCAGACATACAAGCAACTAGATGCCAATGAGAAAGAAGCCAATTTGGCGAACGTGACAGCCGTCAGCGATACTAAGAATTTAAAAGTGACAAAGTTGCAGCCTCAAAGTGTCGTAATTCCCTATAAACTGTACGATGCCGACCAAAATATCGTCAGCACTACAAACATTGCCGACACGAATAAATCCGATACCTATACACTTTATATTCCTAACGCTAAACAATATCGGGGGATGGGAATTCGCGCTTTAATAACGAACGTTCATTATACAGAGCCAACGTTGACTGATCGAATTAACATTGATAAGTTGAATTCACCAGGAATCAATGGTCACCTTTCATCGGGTAGTAATCAGACAGCGGCCCATGGTGGTTGGGATGCCTTCAAACGTGATGTGGCCAATGGCTCACCCAATCAAGCTTGGCGTATTAGTATGACAAATGGCGATATTACTAACTCGTTAAGTCAGATGCCTGAAACCAACCTAAGTGAGTATGAAAAAACGACTGCTGGGGTGCTTAACCTAGGGTGGGCAGATCAGATGCCAAACGGTTTATCTATGCAATTGGGACAGGTTGGCCGTTATTCGTTCGATTTGCAACTTGTTGGAATTCCGATGACAACTCAGTATGATAAACAAGTACAACGCTTGCAGAAGAACGGGCTAAAGAAATTGAGACTGGGTCATAATGAAATTACAGGAAGTGTGACGACCAAACAGTCAGGCGTATTGGCTTCATCAATTCCTTATAGTGCTGGCTGGCATGCCACAGTCAATGGACATACTGTCAAGTTGATTAAAACAAATCGAGCTTTTGTGGGAATCAAGCTAACTAAACCTGGCAAGCAGCAGATCAAATTAACTTATCGGACGCCAGGATTAACGGCAGGCATTCACTTCACAGCGATTGTCAGTGGTTTGATTGCAATCTTGGGTATCGCCCAGCTTGGCTGGCACCTGTTTAAAAGAAAGAAGGATTGAATTCAATGGATGATGACTACGCAGCAAAACTTGAGCAGTTGAAAAATGGTGAAATTGAAGAATTAAAGGTTACACCAGAACACTTTATGAAGTTTCAAACGGCGTTGATGAATGTGCCTTATCGTCAACGGATAGTTGGTCAGGCTGATCGTGGTGGCGAAATCACTTATCATTATCAAGAAGATTAGTATGCATACAGATTTTAGACGACGTTCATGATGTTTTTTCTTCAGCAACGTCGTTTTGTTTTCTCGAGAATTTACCAGAATGTTTCACCTTTGGAAAACGATTTCAAAATAAAATGCTGTTAATCCAACGTTTATCAAACACGGTCTAGACCACTATCCGTATAGGATTAGCATTGGTACCGCTTTCTAAAATGCGTATTTTTCCTTTGCGAATGGTTGTATTTTGTAAAAAACATATGCTACTATGATACAGAAGGTGATTGATGAATCGCCGTTTCTACGGCAAAGTAATCCCTTACAAATCTAAGTGCATTAAGGAGATTAATGATTATGGAATCTAAAGACTTTCACATTATTGCAGACACAGGCTTACACGCACGTCCAGCCACACTCTTGGTACAAACGGCATCTAAGTTCTCTTCAGAGATTAACTTGGCTTACGATGGTAAGTCCGTTAACTTGAAGTCCATCATGGGTGTTATGTCATTAGGTGTTGGTAAGGACGCCGATGTTACTATTTCTGCTGACGGTGCCGACGAAAAGGACGCCATCAGTGCAATTACAGATACCATGACTAAAGAAGGTTTGTCTGACTAATGACTCAGAAACTCAGTGGGATTGCGGCCAGTAACGGCGTTGCCGTTGCTCCGGCCTATATGTTAGTTGATCCGGATTTAACGTTTGACAAGAAGACAATTTCTGATGCTGACGCTGAAAAAGTTCGTTTACACAGTGCTTTAGATGCTTCAATCAAGGAATTGCAACAGATCAAGGCCGTTGCTGAAAAAAGTTTGGGCTCAGAAGAAGCCGAAGTTTTTGAAGCACATATTACGATTTTGCAAGATCCAGAAATGATCGGACAAATCGAAGGCAAGATCGACTCTGACAAAGTTAATGCAGAAGAAGCATTAAAGGAAATCACCGACAATTTCATCGCGATTTTTGAGGGCATGACCGACAATGCGTACATGCAAGAACGGGCAGCTGATGTGCGTGATGTAACCAAACGGGTTATGAGCCACCTACTGGGTAAGAACCTACCTAATCCAGCCTTGATCAATTCTGAAGTTGTGATTGTAGCGCATGATTTGACACCAAGTGATACGGCACAACTGAACCGCAAATTTGTTAAGGGCTTCATTACTGATTTAGGTGGTCGGACGTCGCATTCAGCGATCATGAGTCGGACATTGGAAATCCCAGCTGTTGTTGGGACTGAAAATGCTACTGCTACCATCAAACAGGGTGATAAGGTTATTGTCGATGGCTTGGATGGTATTGGTATTGTCGATCCATCTGACGAGGATGTGACGACTTACACCAAAAAAGGTGACGACTTTGCTCAGCAAAAGGCTGAATGGGACAAGCTGAAGGACGAGGCATCTGTTTCCAAGGATGGCAAGAAATTCACGATTGCTGCCAACATTGGGACGCCTGATGACGTTGCTGCCGTTAATGATAACGGCGGTGAAGCAGTTGGTTTATTCCGTTCAGAGTTCCTGTATATGGATAGCGCTGAATTGCCAGACGAGGAAAAACAATTCCAAGCCTACAAGAAGGCTGCTGAAGATATGCATGGCAAACAGGTTGTTGTGCGGACCATGGATATTGGTGGGGACAAGCATCTTGACTACTTGCCATTACCAGAAGAAATGAACCCATTCTTGGGTTACCGTGCCATTCGGATTAGTTTGAAACAACCTGATTTGTTCCGGCCTCAGTTGCGTGCATTATTGCGTGCCTCTGCTTTCGGTAACATTGCCATCATGTTCCCAATGATTGGGACAGTTGACGAATTCAGACGGGCGCGGGCAATCTATGACGAAGAACGGCAAAACCTCATCAATGATGGCGTTAAAGTGGCTGACCACATTGACGTCGGCATGATGATGGAAGTGCCAGCCGCAGTGTTGATTGCCGACAAGTTGGCCAAATATGCTGACTTCTTCAGTATTGGTACGAACGATTTGATTCAATACACGTTTGCTGCTGATCGTGGTAACGAACACGTTTCCTACTTGTATCAACCTTACAATCCATCATTATTGCGTTTGATCAAGAAGGTTATTGATTCAGCGCATGCTGAAGGTAAGTGGGCCGGTATGTGTGGTGAAATGGCTGGTGACCAAGTTGCTGTACCATTATTGATGGGCATGGGCTTGGATGAGTACTCCATGAGTGCCACATCTATGCTGCAGACGCGCTCATTAATGAAGAAACTTGATACAAAATCGACTGCTGACCTTGTTGATAAGGCACTTGATGCCGAAACCAATGAAGACGTTGCCGATATGGTTAAACAGTTCATGGCAGGGTTGAAGTAAGCCTTTCATTGTTAGAACTTGCTTAAGCAAGCCTTGAAGTAATTTATGAGATTAAAGCACTGATCGCATTTGCGACTGGTGCTTTTTTCTTCGCGAAAAGTTAAGTTTTTGACGTCATTGTAGCCAAATCCAGTGTGAATATTGGCGTGTAGAGATAGTCTAGGTTAGAATTGAAGATAATCTAAACGATTAGCGTTTGCACTATATAAACGCAATCCGTATAATGAAACTTGAGTATTTTGTTGGCAAAAATGCTGACTGAACATTGAATTTAGTTTGAAGGGGGCACCAGCGTGAATATTGGCATATTTACTGAAACATATTTTCCGCAGGTGAGTGGTGTGGCCACTTCGATAAAAACACTGCGTGACCAACTTGAGCAAAAAGGTCATTCAGTTTACATCTTTACATCGACAGATCCTAAAGTTGATAAGGATGTTTATGAGCGAAACATTTTTCGTTTTCCGTCGGTACCATTTGTTTCCTTCACGGACCGGCGAATTGCTTTTCGCGGAGCGTTTCGTGCTTTACAAATTGCGAAAGACCTTCATTTAGATATTGTTCATACCCAAACGGAATTTTCGATGGGGCTGATGGGAAAATTTGTTGCGCACGCGATGAAGATCCCGGTTGTTCATACATATCACACGATGTACGAGGACTATTTGCATTATGTTGCTAATGGTAAGTTATTAAAGCCTAAGCAAGTACGTTTGGCGACCCGAGCTTATTTACATGGCGTTGAAGGGGTGGTTGCACCCTCTGATCGAGTGCTAGACACTTTAAAGGGCTATGGTGTTAAAACGCCCATTCGTGTCATCCCAACAGGTGTTAATCTGACGCAGTATGAACAACCTCAGTCCAATGAACTGCGGCAGAAAATGCATTTCAGCGCCAATACGCCAGTTTTGCTTTCATTGTCACGATTGGCATTCGAAAAGAATATTCATGAAGTTATTATGGCGTTGCCGGATATTTTGGCACAGCAGCCTAATGCACAACTTGTCATCGTCGGTGATGGCCCTGCTAGAGAAGATTTGGAACAACAGGTACGTGTGATGAAATTAACAGATCATGTCACGTTTACGGGAGAAGTTGCTAACGAGGATGTTTACCGTTACTATCAAATGGCTGACGTGTTTGTATCTGCTAGTGATTCAGAATCACAAGGTCTGACTTATATTGAGGCTATCGCAGCGCACTTACCGATTGTGGTCATGAGTAGTCCTTATGCTGATGAGCTGTTGAAGACAGATACAATCGGGCGCACGTTTAAGCAACAAGGCGAATTAGTGCGTGACGTTTGTGACTACTTATCACATCAGATCGATGTTAGCGATGACACCGTTCGTCAACGAATTTTGTACGAAATTTCCGCAGATGCGTTTGGCAAACGAATTATTCAGTTTTATGCTGACGCCCAGTTGATTTATCAAGAAGATAGTGAAAAATCAGCCAAGTTGAGCGATTAGCACTCTTAGCACGTATTTCCGAGCTGACCTTGGGTTAGTGGAAATACGTGTTTTTACGATAATAAACGTTTAGGAGCACACAATGTTACGAATCAATATGTTCTCTGCCGCAACGTCCGTTCCCGGACAAGGAGTCGGCAGTGCATACACGGAATTAGTGAAGTTGTTGCAAGACAATTTTGATGGTGAGTTTGACATCACAATTAATAAATGGCACAAAACGGACATTTCACACTATCATACGGTGAATTTTCCTTATTATCTGTCTACTTTTTTGCCGGGGCGAGGGGTTAAAATTGGTTACGTTCATTTTCTTCCCAAAACGTTAGAGGGCAGCTTAAAACTACCCCCAATCGCAAAACAGATTTTCTATCATTATTTAATCTCGTTTTACAAACGGATGGATCACATCGTTGTGGTCAACCCGACCTTTATCCCGAAACTCGAAGCCTATAACATTCCTCGAGGGAAAATCACGTATATTCCAAACTTTGTGTCTAAAAGTGAATTCTACGAGATGTCGTCAGATGACAAACTTGAAACACGGGCTCGTTATCATTTAGACGCTAAAAAATTTACAGTTCTTGGCATTGGTCAAATTCAGGAGCGCAAGGGTGTTCGTGATTTTATTACATTGGCAAAGAATAATCCTGACGTTCAGTTTGTTTGGGCAGGTGGTTTTTCATTTGGCCGGATTACGGATGGCTATGCGGACCTAAAAAAGGTGGTAGATAATCCGCCAGCTAATTTACTGTTTCCAGGTATTGTTGACCGTAAAGCGTTAGTTGACTACTACAACATGGCAGACCTGTTTTTACTGCCTTCGTATAATGAACTGTTTCCAATGTCTGTTCTAGAGGCATTTAGTTGTGGAACGCCGGTATTGTTGCGTGATTTAGATTTATACCGGTCCATTATCGATGGATATTACGAAAGCGCGACGGATGTAGCCGATATGCAAAAGAAGCTAACATCGTTGCAACAAAATCCTGCGGGGATGCAACACTTACACAGTCAGGCCTTATTGGCCTCTGAAGTGTACTCGGCGAGTCATCTCGCCCAAATTTGGCATCGTTTCTATCTTCAGCAGGCGAGAGAGGATTAATTATGTCCCGACGGAATCGAATTGTATTAATCGTGATGGTGATTATTGGGTTGGGAATCTTTGCGTACTCGTTGCGCAATGTCGCCCTAACACAATTGCTTCATGATTTATTGCATATTAATGGCTGGTGGCTTTTGATTGCGATTGCTTGCATGGTGGGCTATCTGCTAATTGAATCACGTATTGTTCAAGTGTTTGTCAATGACCGGATCAGTGGTTTTACATTTAAAGATGCGGTTAGAATTCCACTGATTGAGCAACTCTTTAATGGAATTACGCCATTTTCGAGTGGTGGTCAGCCAGCACAGTTGGTGGCCATGATTCAAACCGGTGTTGATGGTGGTCGTGCTAGCTCAGTGCTACTAATGAAGTTTGTCGTGTATCAAGCGATGATCGTGATTAATTTTTTAATTGCGTTAGCCATTGGCTTTCAATACTTGGCTGCAAAGTTACACTATCTAGCGTTATTCGTGGTGTTCGGTTTTTTGATTCACTTAGTTGTGATTTTAGGCTTACTCATGATTATGTTCTGGCATTCGTTTACCAAACGAATGGTGAATTTACTGATGAAGCCGATGCGATGGTTTGTGAAGCCCGAGCGTTACGAAGAATGGCGGGTTAGTCTTGATGAAAAGATTGATTCCTTCTATTTAGAGAGTGTCAGAATTAAGTCCCAATGGCGATTGATGGTACACGTGGCCTTGCTTACGCTAGCACAGTTGGCAGTCTACTATTTGATTCCATACTTCATTATGTTGTCGCTGGGTTATAATCATGTTAATGTGTTGATGGTTACAGCGCTCCATGTGTTGATTGTGATGGTGATTTCGCTGTTCCCAATTCCTGGTGGTGCAGGCGGTGCCGAATTTAGTTTTGAGGCGTTGTTTGCCAGCTACGTGACTAGTCGTTCAAAGCTAGTGTTAGCCATGATTCTATGGAGGGTGATTACGTACTACTTGGGGATGTTTTCAGGTATGTGGGCGATGGCGCTAAAGCCAGATAAAGTTACTGAGGAACCGGTCAAACGCCATCGGTTTCTGAATCGAACAAAGGATAAACAATGAGTGAAGAAACAGGTACGTTATTGGAAAGCATTATTCGCCGTTTGCGGGCGATGCAGTTTGATCATCGTAGTGAAGAGCAGACGCGTTATTTTGAACAGTTTGGTGTTGAAGTATGCAAGGTGACACTGAATCAGACAACTGGTGAGTGGACGGTACAAGATGCCAGAACAGCCCCAGCTTTTTGTTATGACAATATGGATATGGTGGCAGTAGCAGTGTATGATGCGCTGACAGAGTTTAAAGCCGTCTTTTAAACTATCCGGACAACTAAGAATTTATGAAGAACCCCGCCAATGTTTGTAATTGTGCGGGGCTCGTTTATAATATTGACTTGTTGAGTTAAGGTTCATTTAAGCAACAAAACGAGTAACAGGAATTGATTACAGTCACTGATAACATTTGTTATATCAGCGACGTGGAGGACAGACACATGGCGAAATTCTTCAAGGGTCTTTATGCCAAGCTAAATACGACCCTCGGTTTCTTCTTTTTAATGACGGCACTGTTTTGGTTAAAGACGTATATCGCGTATCGAACCAAATTCACACTGGGTGTTGAATCACCGATTCAGCAATTTATTCTGGCGTTAAATCCGCTGCCGACGGCGTTATTGCTGTTTGGGATTGCGTTATATTTCCGCGGCAAACTGTCATATTGGTTAATGCTGATTATTGACGCATTACAGACGACATGGTTGTTCGCAAATATTCTCTATTATCGTGAGTTCTCAGACTTTCTGTCGATTGGGATTGTCAAAGGGTCTGGTTCTGTCGATAACAATTTGGGAAAATCGTTAGCTGGCATTTTGCATTTTTCAGACTTGTTTGTTTATCTGGATGTGCTGGTATTGATCGTTTTACTGTTAACAAAACTGATCAAAGTGGACAAACGGCCACTGAAGAAACGTTTTGCAGTCACAATGACAGTGTTCTCTATTGCATTGATGATGGTGGATTACGGACTGTCCGTAAAAGATCGTTCAGGTTTGTTAACGCGGACGTTTGACAACAACTATATCGTTAAGTATCTGGGGCTAAATGAATATGCAGCCTTTAATGCCTATCAGACGCATCAACAAGCAACCAGTCGGAGTCAGGCCTCGAAAGCTGATATGAAGTCAGTTCAAAAGTATTTGAAGAACAATCCTGCTGGTGAGAATTTTCAATACTTCGGTAAAGAACAAGGCAAGAATGTCTTTGTCTTCCATTTGGAGAGTTTCCAACAATTTCTGATTAACTATAAATACAAAGGGCAAGAAGTTACACCAAACATCAATGCGTTCTATAAAGACCAGAACACATTGTCATTTGATAACTTCTTCCATCAAGTGGCGCAGGGGAAGACCTCTGATGCCGAAATGATGATGGAAAACTCGTTATATGGGTTGCCGACTGGTTCTGCAATGATCAGTTATGGAACTTCTAACACATTCCAAGCGGCACCAGCCATTCTCTCACAGCATGGGTACACTACGGCGGCCATGCACGGGGATGTGCCAAGTTTTTGGAACCGTGGCAACACGTACAAGTCATGGGGCTATCAAAACTTCTTTAGTAAGTCGTTTTATCCTAATGCTGATAAACCAAGTTATAATGTGGGCTATGGGCTGAAGGATAAGATTTTCCTGAAGGATTCAGCGAAGTATATTCAACAATTACCACAACCGTTCTATGCTAAAGTGATTTCAGTCACGAACCACTATCCATACCTCTTAGGTAAGAAGGATTCTTCATTCCCGAAGACGGATACTGGTGATAATACGGTTGATGGTTATGTTGTAACGGCGCATTACCTTGATCAAGCATTTGGTGAATTCATTAACTACTTGAAGAAGGTTAATCTCTACGATAACTCGATGATAGTTGTCTATGGCGACCATTATGGTATTTCAAATAACCATCGTCCTGCCATTGCCAAGCTGTTAGGTAAGAAGAAAGTTACGAATTATGATTTAGCCATGTTCCAGAAGGTTCCGTTTATGATTCATGCGCCTGGTGTTCAAGGTGGTGTTAACCATACTTATGGTGGTGAAATCGATGCATTGCCGACCATGATGGATCTGCTGGGCATTAAAACGACAGGTAACTACATCATGATGGGACAAGATTTACTCTCTACACAACGGAACCAGATCGTACCGTTTAGGGATGGTAACTTTGTGACACCAAAGTATACAAAGGTTGGCAGCCAGGTTTACGACACGTCAACGGGTAAGTTACTTGATTTGACGACGTCACAAAAGAAGCAAGTTACTTCTGATCAGGATCATGTTAATACAGTGCTGGGGCTGTCGGATAAGATCATGACGCGTGATCTGTTACGTTTCTACACACCAACGGGCTTTAAGAAGGTCAATAAGAGTGATTACAATTACTCGGTATCTTCTACAAATTCACGGTTGAAACAGGAGCAAAAGGATAATCCCACCAGTGTACAAGCTAAAAATGGTGGTAAATCAACGTCGAGTGACTACAAGACTGACGCACCAGAGTTAAGTAAATCAAAGTAATTCAAAAAGATTCCACGTTTTGTGGAATCTTTTTTTGTTCGTCATTTTGCTGTTGAGACACAAGACTGGTATCGATATCCACGGGTTAATAGGGTCTTCTGAAACGAGGTATGTTATCTTTTCCGAACGATTTGTTAAATTGACGCACACTTACTACGTGTATCCCAATTGTGGAGCAAGTGTTTGAGCAGTATTTAGTCAGATTTGTGCTTGACCACAATAAGACGCTTTGATAATATAGCTTATGTTGTCAGGGAGTGCTTGAGCGACAAGCGATAGCGAAATTATTTCCTAACAAAAACACTTGACTCATAACAAGCCAAATGATATAGTATAAAAGTTGTCTTGAGACAACGAAGTAGATCTTTGAAAACTGAACAACGTTTCGACGAATCAAATGTGTAGGGTCTTTGAACGAAAGTTCGAAGCAATTACAATTGTGAAGTCAAT
>NZ_WEZQ01000012.1 GCF_009864005.1 Furfurilactobacillus milii | reverse complement strand
AGATCAGCTCCTAAAAAATGGGTTTGTGGTAAACACCATTTTAAAGGAAGCTGATCTTTTTTGTCCGAACAGCGTTCGGATTAATTTTACAATCTACCATTATATATTCGAATTGATGCTGGATGCCGCTTGCGGTTGTCAACATTGATACACTCGCCGTGGGACCGGTTCAAGCTTCCTGAAAGCCGGAATCTCTCACCTCGCCGTCAAGCCTCGTGAAGCCCGCGAGTCTAGACGACCGTCCGTAACCTAAATTCGGAAAACCACCGAATTAACGTTACCTTCACGGCTCGGTATCAATGTTGACGCCCTTCAGCTGACATAATTGTTGTTTGACATAATGCCGTAGTATCACAGTAAATTATTACTGATCAATGATTTAGGTCACAACGAGACTATTAATTTCATCATAAAGCAGACAATTTTGTTGTTATACACGATAGCAAGTTCACATCGTAATCCCTTGTCCCCCAAGATGTCTACGATACTTAGCTTGCTGAAAATCCATATTAGACTGATACTTTGAGCGAGGTGATGAGGGGATGCAAATTGGAATCAAATTGAAGCAGTTGCGACAGCATCAGCAGCTGACTCAAGCTGACGTGGCTGATGAATTGAAGTTGTCACGTAAAACTATTTCTAGTTGGGAAAACGATCGTAGCTATCCTGATGTTGCGAGCCTGATTACCTTAAGCGACATCTACCACGTAACGGTAGATGAATTACTCAAGGGGGATCAGAGCATGATTAATCATTTAGTGGAGATAGATCGACAGGCAAAGCGGACTAAGAGGGAACAAGGTTATTATTATTGGATTAACTTGATTTTTCTATTGGCTTATATAGTGTTTAGCATTCCATTTTTATCTTTGCGAGTAACTAGTGGTCTGGAACTATTACTGTTTGCCGCTTGGCTTGCTGTAATTATTACGATGCTTGTTAGTCTCTCGGGCAATTCAGAAAACGTTAAAACGAAAACAATGATTGATGCCGCAATTATTTTTGTGTTCATGATGGTGTTTATTGATCCGATTTTTTTTCCAAAACCTTGCGAAACCAAATGTGACTAATGTAACTCATCTTAATGTTATGGCTTATCGAATAGGCTATGGTTTCGGTCAGTTAGCAGGTCCACTTATTCCCAACTTAAGTGTCATCCTAGCAATTTTAGCCCGACCATCTTATTTGCGCTTTGGGCGTCACAACTAAGTGAATAACACGTTGACCAAACAAACGCGATGACTGATTTTCATGTTCAGTTATCACGTTTTTTATTTTGTTCTTGCACGATGCGATTAAAGTATGTAAACTCTAAATGGTAATCGTTACTATTTACATACTTTTTAGAAAGAGGGATTTCGATGAAGTATTTTCGGCAGGTTTCATTAAGTTTGGTTGCCTTGCTGGCAACGGTAGTGACATTGGCCTGGTTGGCGCCACGACCGACGCAAGCCAGCAGTGATAAGAAACCGATTCATGTTGTCGCAAGTGTTGATTTTTACGGGGATGTGGCTAAAGCAGTGCTGGGCGATCATGGCACGGTAACCTCAATTATCAACAGTCCTAGCGTTGATCCGCATGATTTTGAACCAACGACTAAGGATGGTATTACAGTTTCCAAGGCCAATTTTGTTTTGTACAACGGTATCGGCTATGACACTTGGATGCACAAACTGAATAAAAGTAGCGGCGCTCACAAACAGACGGTGGTCCGTGTTGGTGAAGATGTGCTTCAGAAGAAGACCGGTGACAACGAGCACGTTTGGTATCAACCAGAGACGATGCCGAAATTAGCGAATTATTTGGCCAAGAAATTTAGTAAGCAAGCGCCTCAATACAAGCATCAGTATCAAGCAAACGCTAAACGGTACATTGCCAGCCTGAAACCATTGCAGCATCAAGTGACTAAATTGAAAGCTAACAGCAAGGGCCAACACGTGGATGTGAGTGAACCAGTATTCGATTACACGTTAGATGCTTTGGGCTATAAGCGAAACAACTCCAAGTTTGAATTGGCTGTTGAAAATGGCACAGATCCGTCGCCGAAATCAATTAAACAAATGCAGACGGACATTACGCATCATCGCATTGCGTTCTTCGTTAACAACAGTCAGGCCAGCGACAAAACGGTTAGTGCAATGGTTAGCCTAGCCAAAAAGAATCATGTACCAGTTTTGAATGTCACTGAGACGTTGCCGAAGGGACAAACGTATCAGAGTTGGATGATGAAACAGTATAAGGCGCTTGCTAAGATTCAGAATCAAGAAAAGTAATGTTTGAGGAGGATTTTTTGAAAGTGTTATCAGCTTCCGGTAAGCTTGACTTGGTAGGTTTGACGCTTAGCAGGTAACTTAAGCTGATTGGAGGCAACACAGAATGAAAGTTGTTGTGATTGGTGCAGTGGCGGGCGGTCCTTCGTTTGCGACGCGTTTGCGGCGAATTAATGAACAGGCTGAAATCGTTATGCTCGAACGTGGCCCAGAAATTTCGTACGCTGGTTGCGCTTTACCATATTATTTGGGAGGTGTGATCAATGATCGTGATGCGCTGATTGAACGTACGCCACAAGCTTTGAGAACCAAGAATAATATTGACGTTCGTGTGCAGAGCGAAGTCACGGCAATTGATCCGGATGCTCACCTAGTTACGGTGCAAACGGATACAGAAACGTATCAAGAAAGTTATGATGAGCTGGTCATTGCTACTGGGGCCCGGCCAACATTACCCGCTATTCCAGGATTAGCCGAAGCTGACGATTGTTTTACACTGCGGGCTGTAACTGATGCGGACAAAATTAAGGCGTATATGGATCAGAAACATCCGCAACGTGTGGCCATTATTGGTGCGGGTGTCGCTGGACTGGAGCTCGCTGACAACCTCACGTTGCGTGGCCTGAAAGTGACGCTCATCGAACAGTCCGCTCACGTGGCGTTTCCGTATGACCCCGAAATTGCGACGGTGATTGAGAAAGAATTGACTGATCATCATGTTGCGCTACGTTTGAACAAAACCGTGACGGACGTGCGCAACCATGGCCATCAACTGATTATGAGTGACGGTACACAATTAACCACGGACATGCTACTGGTGACGACAGGTGTGACGCCAAATAATGAAGTGGCCGCTGCCGCTGGAATCAAACTAGCAACGGACGGTCACATCATCGTGAACAATCGACTGGCGACCAACCTGCCTCATGTTTATGCGATTGGCGATGTCATTGAAACGACGAGCTTAATTACAGGTTTGCCAACGCCGAGTATGTTGTCGACGGCGGCTAATCGACAAGGTCATATTTTAGCGGACATTATCAATGGTGAGCCGCTGACCTACGCCGGTTTTGTTGGCACGAGTGTGGCCAAAGTATTTGATTTAACCGTTAGTTCTGTCGGCTTTACGGCCAATACGCTCAATCATTTGGGAATTGACAGTTACGACAGTGCTTTTATCACACCGTATGACATTGCCTACTTCTTCCCAAACGCTTCACGGATTAATTTCAAATTAATTTATGCACCCAACACAGGCCGCATTCTTGGTGGCCAAGCAGTGGGTCAACATGGTGTGGACAAACGGATCGGGCAATTATCTGCGGCTATCACTGGTGGCTTAACGGTTGCGGACTTGCCAGACATCGAGGTGCCATATTCGCCGCCGTTTTCTTCAACACGTGATGTCATTAACATTGCTGGCTATGTTGCTCTGAACCAGATGCAACAGGTTGGTCAAACAATCAAGCTGGATCAACTGACGGATGAGATGAAAGAAAAGGGCGTTTTTCTAGACGTTCGTGAGCCGGGTCGTCCGGCAGCTGGGTCGGTTTCTGCAACATTGACCATCCCACTCAGTCAGCTTCGAGATCACATTCGTGAAATACCGGCTGGCAAACCAGTTTTTCTCACGTATCGTCCTGGGTTGAGCAACTACACGGCCGCCAGGATTTTAGCTGGCAATGATATCGAGGCCAAAATTATTGAAGAAATTGATTAAGCCAAAGCCCAGCTGACTAACCGTTTTGTGAGTAGAAATATTGTGCTGTGAGGGTCAATGACTCACATTCCAGTGAACATTTCATGACATTAAACGGCTGGGCTCCCATCGTTAGTCATTATCGTAGTTGCGCGCTGTTTGCAAAGTGCGCTATACTTTGGAAAGTTAAATATTGATGAGTAGACTGTGACGGGATGAGTAACTTTGAATTAATGCTAAGAGAGTCGTGTTTGGTGTAAACGATGATTGTTCAAAGCAAAGATGGTCTTGAAGAAGTCAAACTGGTGACATTTGAAGCCGGTTTCGGTGCACACCGTTAACGTGATGAAGAAGTTTGGTTAACCATTTGTTGGTGAGCCGGCTTAAAGTTGGGTGGCACCACGCGACAGCGTCCTTACATTGATATGTAGGAACGCTGTTTTTTTCATAACTATTTTCATTCATTGCTATTTATTTTTAAGCGGGCAATCATTAAATTTACAATTATTGCGCACACTGGGTGATTACGTATGGCATACGTAAAGGGGAAAGGGAGCTGTTTTATGAATAATAAGAATCAGTCGTCAAATTCAATTCGAACTGTCGTCGCTACTGGGATTGGAGCAGCGGTCATCTTTGTATTAATGAAGTTTGTTGCCATTCCAACGGGAATTCCCAACACTCAGTTTAATGTTGCTGAAGGTTTTCTAGCCTTGTTGGCAGCGTTATACGGACCGGTTGCTGGTGGTCTTGCCGTATTTATTGGTCACAGTTTGAACGATTTTGTTACCTATGGGTCACCATGGTGGACCTGGGTAATTACGGATGGCCTAGTCGGCGTTGCCCTTGGCCTGATCAAAAACCGACTGAACGTTACTGGTGGGACGGTTAAAACGATGAAATTAGTCTGGTTTAACCTGTACCAAATTGTGGTTAATTTTGTCGCATGGGTGTTGATTGCGCCAACTGGCGACGTATTGGTTTATCATGAACCAGCGGCAAAAGTATATCTTCAAGGGGTTACTTCATGGATTGTTAACAGTGTGTCTGTTGCCATCATCGGAACCATCTTGATTGTGTTGTACTCACGGACTCGTGCCCAGCATGGCAGTTTGAAAAAGGAAAAGTAATTCATGGTTGAACCAATCATTTCGTTTAAAGATTTTGGCTTTCAGTACGACAGTCAATCGGAACCAACATTGAAGCATATTAATTTAGACATTTTTCCAGGTGAGAAGGTGTTACTAGCTGGTCCATCTGGGTCAGGAAAGTCGACATTAGGTCGTTGCATTAACGGCTTGATTCCGCAATCATATCCTGGTGAAATAACCGGTTCGGCTACAGTGGCCGGTCACGATATTAAGGACAGCTCAATTTTTGAACTGTCCTTTAGTGTGGGCACGGTGCTACAGGACCCCGACAGTCAGTTTGTCGGTTTGTCAGTGAAGGAGGATATCGCTTTTTCCCTCGAAAATGACGAACGGAGTCAAACGGAAATGAGGGCTGCCACGAAGAAATGGGCCGAACGACTGGATCTTAAACCACTATTAGATCATTCTCCGCAAGGGATTTCTGGCGGTCAAAAACAGCGGGTGGCGATGGCCGGCGTGTTGATTGATGAAAGCAACATCCTGTTGTTTGATGAACCACTGGCCAGCCTGGACCCAGCGTCTGGAAAGGCTTCAATTGAGCTAATTGATCATTTAGCACGGCAGCAGAATTTGACTGTCGTGATTATTGAGCACCGGCTGGAAGACGTGCTCCAACGGCCAATTGACCGGCTAGTTGTCCTTAAAGATGGCGAAATTGTCGGAAATGACAAACCATCTGCCATCCTAAAAGATTCGTTGATGCAACAGTTAGGCTTACGTGAACCGCTTTATTTGAGTGCACTCCAACTTGCAGGTGTTAAACTAGCCGACTGTGACAACATTGATTCTGTTGAAACCGTTGCCGGAGACAATATCGAATCAGCTCTCCAGAGATGGACTGCAGGGGTTTCGTTGCAAGAACCTCTTTTGCCGACAGAGCCATTACTAACATTGAATAATCTGAACTTTAGTTACAATCGCAATCAGCCGATTATCCATGGTCTGAACTTAACCATTAATCGTGGTGACATGTTGAGCCTAGTCGGCCGTAACGGCACGGGTAAATCAACGTTGAGTAACCTCATTACTGGTTTTCTTAAGCTAGATGGTGGTGAGATGAAACTTAACGGTCAGGATTTAACGCAACTGTCTGTCAAGGAACGTGCAGATCATATTGGTTATATCCTGCAGGATCCAAACCAGATGATTTCCAAAGCGATGATTTTTGATGAAGTTGCTGCGGGCTTGCGTTTGCGTGGCCTAACTGACGACGAGGTTGAGCGTCGGGTCAACGATACACTCAAAGTTTGTGGTTTATATGAATTTCGCCATTGGCCAATATCAGCGCTCAGCTTTGGTCAGAAGAAACGGGTGACCATTGCTGCCATTCTGGTACTGAATCCGGAGATGATTATTCTTGATGAACCAACGGCTGGTCAGGATTTGCGGCATTATACTGAGATGATGAATTTCCTCGAGACACTGAACCGTGAGCATCAAGTGACGATTATGTTAATTACTCATGACATGCACCTGATGTTGGAATATACGCAACGCGCAGTTGTGTTAGCTGATGGCGGTGTGTTGATGGATGCACGACCGGCCGATGTGTTGACAAATGAGGCAGTGATTGAAAAAGCCGCGTTAGCTAAAACAAGCTTGTTCACTTTGGCTGAACGATACCACTTACCATCAGCACTAGATTTTGTCGCTAAGTTTGTTCAAACGGAACGGGAGGTGCGCCGCCATGAATAGTCAACTGTTAATTGGTTACACGGCCCGCGATACGTTTCTGAACCGGTTGAGTGGCAGTACAAAATTGATTGGTTTCGTTGCCTTGTCGATTATTGGCATGGTGACGTACGATACGCGGTTCCTACTTGGCGTTTTGTTAATATCATTAATACTGTTTCATTTTTCTAAGATTAAGTACCATGAAGTCGCCTTTGTTTTGCAGGTGATCGTGGCGTTTGCCATTTTGAATCTGGTTATGGTCTATGTTTTCGCGCCAAGTTATGGAATCACCATTTATGGTACGCATCACATGATATTAGGTAGCCCAGATCATTATTTCAACTTATCTTGGGAACAACTTTTTTATGAATTTAATTTATTATTGAAATACATTTTTGCTGTGCCGCTGGCGTTGATTTTTCTGATGACGACGAATCCGAGTGAATTTGCGGCCAGTTTGAACAAAATTGGTGTTTCCTACCGGATCAGTTATTCAGTAGCAATTGCGCTGCGATACATTCCGGACGTTCAAAATGATTACCGAACCATTAGCTTGGCTCAACAAGCTCGTGGTTATGAAATTTCACGAAAGGCTAAGCTCATGACACGGGCTAAGGGTGCGGTCCAGATTATTATGCCGTTGATTCTTTCCAGCTTAGACCGGATCGAAATCATCAGCCAGGCGATGGAGTTGCGCCGGTTTGGGCATAATAAAAAACGAACGTGGTACATGGCACAACCTTTCAAAAGAAACGACTACTTGGCTTTGATTATAATTGTGTTGATTGTGCTCATCGGCATTGCGTTATTTAAAGTCAATGGCGGCCGATTCTGGAATCCATTTAAATAAGTTTTGAAAAATACGCAATTTTGGTCTGAAACCGAAATTGCGTATTTTTTTTGCATTTTCTGCTTGACCTAAAACCCGTTTCAGAGAATACACTGCGTTTGTAAATGAAATCTAATCAATAAACGTAGTGGAGGGCGACAATGATGAAACTATTCCAAGAAAATGTTTATACTGACGTTGAATTAGCAGATAACAATGAAATTGCAGCGTTGAAGCTGATTGCACAGACAGCCGCAGACAAATTAAGTGTAGACGAACAGGAGCTGAAGAGCGGTTTAATCGTTCGTGAGGCCTTGTCCACCAGTGCCATGGGGGATATTGCAATGCCGCACGCGAATGCTTCCGGTATCGAGAACCCCACAGTGCTGGCGTTTACGTTTGCAGAACCAATCATTTGGGGTGAAGCGCCGACTCATTCAGTTGATACAGTGATTGCCTTGATCATGCCGCGTAATGAACACCAAGAGGATTACCACGATGTGCTGGATAGTTTCGCCAAACATATGATGCAGCCAGCCGATGTGGCAGCAATAACGGCAAGCAAACAGGATGCGAACGGGCTTGTAAATATTGTCAACAATTGGTTACCGGTAACGGTTTTTGCTTAATCATAAATGATAAGGAGAGGGCATGAATGGGACACATTAAACACATTTTTTCCGATATGGACGGTACGTTGTTGGATCGTGATGGCAATATGAGTCCGGCCAATAAGATGGCCATCGAACATAGTCATATTCCATTCACATTAGTCTCTGCGCGAGCGCCGATGGAAATGATGACGGTTATCAACGCATTGAAATTGACGGCACCACAAATTGCGTTTAACGGTGGCCTGATTTTCAAAATGCAGGGGCATCGTTTGATCCCAATTCAGGCCAGTAGCATTCCCGCAATGGATGCCCAACAAATTTTGCACCAAGTCACACGACGATTTCCAAACGTCAGCGTCAGTTGTTATAGCATGAACGCTTGGTATGCAGAACGAATTGATGCTGGTATTGAATTGGAACGTCACATTACGCACCAAACGCCAACGCTGGTGCCATTTAGCAAACTGATTGGGCAGCATGATCTTCGTTTATTTAAAATTATGATGATTACCCGTGATCCCAACGAATTAACCCGTTTACAAGCGTATCTGCGTGCCATGCAGTTACCAACTGTAGCGATTCAGCAATCTGGCCGAACGTTTGTCGAAGTGACGAGTAAACGGGCACGTAAATCCACAGGTATTGCGTTTATCCGTCAACAGGAACGTTTGCAGGCCAACGAACTGGCTGCTTTCGGTGACGGTCATAACGATCTACCCATGTTTGAAAGTGTCGGGCACGCGATTGTAATGGGCAATGCGTTACCGGAAATCAAGGCTGTCGGTGAGCGAGTGACATTAAGCAATAACGAAAATGGCGTCGCATACGGCATTCGTCAACTGTTGGTTGAATCATGATCTAATTGCCGCTAACATGCTGGCAGAAAGTTTGCTATGCTAAAACCATTAATAAGCGGGAGGTGACAGACGGTGGCGAATATTCATGATATTGCTAAGGCAAGTGGTTACTCAGTATCAACAGTGTCACGGGTAATCAACCATCGTAAATATGTCACGGACGAGGTTCGGCAACGTGTTGAACAGGTGATGCGGGATTTAGATTACGTTCCCAACGCGGTCGCCCGCGATTTGAGTACTGGCAAGACTCATAATATTGGCGTTGTACTGCCACACAGTCAACATCCATACTTTACTCAAATTACGAATGGTGTGATGGAGGCGGCATTTGCAGCGGGGTATCGTGTGGTGTTGTTGCCTTCAAAATATGATGAGCGCGTGGAGCGCCACTATTTGGAGCAGTTGCGACAACGTGCTTTTGACGCGGTCATTTTTACATCTCGTGGTGTTCCGTTAAGCGAACTCGCGCGTGATGATGCGCATACAAAAATTGGACGCATCGTTTGTTGCGAGGATCCGGGCGATTTGCCGCTATCAGCTGCTTTTACCGAACGCAATTCTACTTATGAAACCGCGTTTGAATGGATTAAGGGGCATGGGTACAAACGAATTGGGATGTTGCTCAGCCGTGAATGTGCGTTGAGTGCGACCAGTCAGGCAATGATCGAAGCTTACAAAGACGTATTTCATGAGTTGCCACGTCCTGAATTAGTGCGGACAAGTGTAGTTAATAATCAGGACGGTTATGATTCGGCTCAGTATTATATCGATAATGATTTACGACCAGATTTTATTTTTGGCAATGGTGACGATATCGTGGCTAATGCGCGACAGTGCTACTTGGATCATGGACTTGCTGTTCCAGGCTTGATGGGACAGGAACATCAGTTATCTAGCACTTTGCTACACATTCCGACGATTGACCATCACTTTAACGAAGTTGGTCGCAGGGCCTTTGAACTAGCTGTCAGTGACCACGTCGCTCAACGGCCTGTTGCTTCCACGTTCATCGATATTGATGAATAATCGTGCAGTTGTATGTGAGTACTGTCGCTTACGGTTGTCAACATAGGAACACCACCGTGGGACCGGTTCAAGCCGGAAGCCCATCGTCTTTCACCTCGCCGCCAAGCCGCGTAAAGCCCCCGCGTCTTTGCGACCGTCCGTACTGTAAATTCGAAAACCACGAATTAACAGTACCTTCACGGCTTGGTTCCTATGTTGACGCCCTTCAGCTACCGTTGCAGTTAAGCACAATGATGCTGTTCGGCTTACAGTAACGGCAGCGCAAGTTCTGTCATATGAGTGAAGTCGGTCAGGGGCGGAGTTCAGTGTCGATGCTACTTAATGGCATGGGGTTGGCCATTTAGTAGCATGGGACGAGTTCAGAGATGTGGTTTTCAGCTCTGAATCGAGGTTGAAGACCGCTGTTTTTGCGGGTTGAGACCGGTCCCCACGGAACGGCGCCTCTGACCGACGAAACGGTTAATTGAATTACACAGAAAAAGCGCCCGCACATCATTGAAGAAAGATTGTGCGGGCGCTTTAGCTATTCGATTGTGACAGTGAATGTGCGCTGATCGTGAACCAGCATGCGTTGCAATGTTTGTAGTAGTAGTAACATCCAGCTAAACGACATGATGAAGGCAACCAACTCGTAAGCGGTGAGGGACAAATATCCTACTGGTTGAAAGAGAATTGTCGTCACCACTAGCAAGCCGCCGATAATGTACGATAGGGTCAGAAACTCTGGTGTCACTTTGGGTAGTAAGTAACGGATAGCGACGATCGTGATGATCATGAAATAGACTAGGAAACTAGCCGTTTGGTCATGAAGTTCGTGCATTAGACCACGACCGTTGTTAGCAAACGCACCGACACCGCCCAGACAAATAGCAGTTAACGTTAATAAGATGCGCAGTGTCAACATGCGTTTGCTACTACCGAATTGCTTGCGCAGACTGGAAAAAATGAAATCGACCAACGCGACCGTCAGCAATGCAGAAACAATTAAGGTCAGGTTGAATTGCCAACTGTAAGCGGCTTTTTCCGTGCCCAGAAAGCTGATATTATGCTCCCACCACCGTTTGTTACTATTGGTGATCATTGACGACAACACACCAGCGACAATGACCGACACCAATAAGGAGAAAATCATGGTTATTGATAGCGCTGAGACTGACAGGATCATTAGGTAGTTAATTAGACTGATGAATAGGAAGAACATGAACGTCGATGTGAATTGATCAAACGTCGCGCCCTTGAACAAAATGCCGGCAAACCAGAAGAAACCTAACAGACAGGTGGTTAGGATAATCATGAACGATAGCCAAATGGTCGGGAAACTGCGCCAATAAAGTGATCCAGTCAACCATCGCTGGATGTCATGTTTTTGTTTAAAGTAGAAAAATAAGAATGATAATGAACCGCTAACGATCCCCAAGATAATAACGGCGCTCGCAATAGAATTAGTGCCTGCCAAGGCGATTTGATTAATCCTCTGATTCGACAAATAGGCGAAGAATAAGACACTGGCTAAGATGGATGGCAACAGGAACCAGCGGATCGGTAATATCTGATGTTCACGTGCCGGCTTGTCCGGACGAATGGTAACCTGTTCGTTGTCGTCATCCGGCAGCGTCAGTTGCAGTTTGTCACCTGGTTTGACATTCAAATGTTCCGCAACTTGCGTGGGAATGGTGATGCGGTGAGTTGTTTCTGATTTCATAAAACTTCCCTCTAGAAAGATAATTCGTGATGGTTATGTAGGTATTGTCGACGTAAAATAATTGTGACTATGTCCCATTTTACAGAACTTTAGCAAAAATCACAGGCTATAAATCGTTTTGGAAAGGAATGTTTGCATGAAAACAACGGATACGGTTGATGAATGGTGGGATCAGTACGACGAGCATGGAAATATCGTTGGCAAACAGCAGCGTCGTGACCGCGTTCCTGCTGGACGTTACCACCTTGTCGTTAATGCGTTTATCTTTGACCAAGACGGGGCGGTGTTGCTGCAACAACGAAGTTTGAGCAAACTGAATCATCCCGGAGCGTGGGATTGTTCTGCCGGCGGTTCTGCCTTGCGTGGAGAATCAGCGTTGAAAGCAATTCAGCGAGAAATAGCTGAAGAATTGGGACTGACATCGTTGGTCGATTTAAAATGGCACGATAGTTTTCGAGGATTGGATTGGGTGGAGGACTGGTTTGCCTTTCGCGGAGCGTTCAAATTGTCAGCTGTGAAACCACAGATCGCCGAAGTTGCTCAGATTGCTTTGTTTTCTCCAGAACGGGCGGTGGACAGGCTATATCAACAAGGCATTCTGAATACAAGCAAACAGTTACAAAAAGCGCTTAATTGGTTAGCATTTCAGAAACGACGGTAATTACCCCAGCGGGCATGTTACCGTCGTTTTTGCGCAAACGTTGATGCTCAGTGCCACGGATCGTGGTGTTGACAGTATGCCAGCATACGCGTTGATTGCATATCCCGATGTGTTACGGTCGGCATTAAATATTCCAAGTGATCAAGAAATCGTCATGGGTGTGGCTTTAGGACACGCCAAAGTAGATGATAAAATTAATACGGTTGCGCCAGGACGGTTAGCATTAGCTGATTTTGTTCACATTGCAAAGTAGCCGGTTTCAATGAACGGGAACCTTTTGATTAGTAAACATTATCCCGGGTGGGGTATAATGAACGAAATTAATTTGGAGGTTTTTGCTCATGATGAATGTGCCAGACGTGGCCCAAAAGACGGTGGCCAGCAAGCAAATTACCAATCGTTTAAAGCGTTCGCGTGGTCAAATGGATGGCGTGTTGCGCATGATGGATGAAGGCCGTGAATGTCAGGATATTTTGGTTCAGCTCGCTGCTGTTCGTTCCAGTGTGGATAAGGCGATGAAATTAGTGGTTGCTGAAAACATCCGCCAAACAGTTGAAAAAATGGGCGTTGCTGCTGACAGTGAGGAAGCTGCTTCGCTACAGAAGTCGTTGGATCTGATGATGAAAACGCGTTAAAACAAAGTTGAATATATTGTGTCTTAAGCCATTTCGTCAATGAAATGGCTTTTTTTGCTGCTTTTAGAAAAGTAAAAAACAACTTGCTTAGAAACTAATGAGAATGCTAAACTGTTTATAATTTAAGAGTGATGCCGAAGCTCGGGAAGGTTCGAGCAATTTTCGGTAAATTATGTGAGGGAGGACATTGCAATGTCTGCATTAACGTTTGCTAACTGGTTTGCCAATGCATTTACAATTTCGTATGTATCTGCGTTTAAGGGGACCAGTGTGCACTTTTTTAAACGTTAACGTAGGACTGAATGTCGTCATGGTGGTCATGCACCCGGCAAACAGCCGGGTGCTTTTTTTATAGCGTGATGCCAAAGCTCGGGAAGGTTCGAGCAATAACGTAAGGGTGGCAGCGTGCAAGCGCACTTTGCTTGTAGGATGACGGCTTTGGGTTATGCACAGGACCTTGAGCGACAGGTGCACGTTTTAGAAGAGTGATGCCGAAGCCCTGGGAGAAGTTGAGTAAGGGCTTCGCATTCCCTAAAAGCATTCACCATATCGACATTCCAACAATGGAGGACTCCACATGAAGCAAACTAGTACAACAGTGAAAAAATTCTGGCAAGCATACTGCCAGTCGATCGGTCGGCAATTACCACAACCGGACGCATGGTCGTTTGGGATGACAACGTCAATGGCAAACGAATTAGCCGACTTAGTGGTTAAAGGTAAAAAGACGGCGACGACATCCGCTTTTATTGAGGGTGAAGCGGTCACGCAAGTTGGTGACTATGACATTATTTTAAACGGTGACGATCAGCCAGTCGCGATTATTCAGAATGTCGTTTCGGAGATAATGCCTTATCAGCAGGTATCCGCGGAACATGCCTATCACGAAGGCGAGGGTGATCGTACATTAGCATATTGGCGCCGGGTTCACGAGGCGTTCTTTCGTGAAGAAGGTGCCCAGGACAACTATCAGTTTAGTAATCGGTTATTAATGAGCTGTGAAGTGTTTGAACTAAGGGCAACACAGGTAAGTTTGGCAGACAATCTGGAGGCAAACGAATGATGAGTAATTTTATGAGTGGAGAGTTGGTTCATTTAACTGAACTACGCCAGGGCGATACAGAATTATTTGCGCAAGAACAATGGACTGATGGCTGGTTCAGACAACTGAGCATGGACATGTCACGAGTATGGTTGCCAGAGGACTATAAAGAAGATCTTAAGGGTGAACACTGGGGCACCGATGAGTTCGTGTACGTGGTGCGGGCCAACGATACGGAAGCGACGGTTGGCTGGATCTCACTTGGGGATATTCAACTGAAGAATCGTGGTGCAGAAGTGGGCATCGCCATCGTGGAAAGCCAGCAGGGTCACGGTTATGGCACGGATGCGTTGCGGATTATTTTGAAGTTTGCGTTTGACGAGTTGAACATGCACCGAGTTCATTTAGAAGTCAATGGCAATAACGCTGGGGCCATCCACATTTATGAACGGGTTGGCTTTAAACGTGAAGGGGTTAATGTTGGCGCACTGTATCAAGATGGTCAGCGAATTGACCGGTACAGTTACGGAATCTTGCAAACGGAGTGGCGTGCATTAACGGAGGCAACAAAATGAAAGATGTGTTAAAAGGACGATTAGTGAACCTCACGGAGGCACGTGAAGGGGACGCAACTTATCTGCAAGAGCATCAATGGGCCGGTGCATTTGCGCGGAATAGCGAGTGGGATTTAGCCACAGTTAGAACACACGAAAGCTTCGTTAAAATGTTGGCCAACAACGAGCCAGACGGCATGATGCTGATTGTTCGCAAACAGACTGATGACAGCCCAGTTGGTTGGGTCGAGTTAGACGAGATTCAGTTGAAAAATCAGGTGTGTGAACTAGGAATCGGTATCGTTGACCCAGCCGAACGTGGCCACGGTTACGGGACTGACGCGATCAATTGCATGCTGGCCTATGCCTTCTTTGAAATGGGGCTGTATAAAGTTCGTTTGGGCGTGAACAGTAATAACGCGGCGGCTGTGCACACTTATGAACGTGTCGGATTCAAACGTGAAGTTGTGAACCGCGAGGGCCTTTATCAAGATGGCAAGTGGTTTGACCAATATGAATATGGCATTATGGGGTCGGCATGGATGGCTGCTCACCAAGATTGGCCGGAGTTTTAAGCTTATAAATGAACGTAAAGGAATGTGATTAGCTTCATGACAGATGAGCTCGATATAAAAACAGCAATTAAGGATACGTTGCCAACTGTGTTTGGTTATATTGGCATTGGCTTAGCATTTGGTGTGGTGAGTCAGTCCGTGGGCCTTAGTGTGCTCATGGTAGTGTTGATGTCCGCCATTACATATGCTGGATCCGCCCAATTTATCATGGTTAGCATGCTGGTATCTCATAACCCAGTGGTGTCGATCATGGTCGCTGTCTTTTTGGTAAACGCGCGGATGATCTTAATGAGTACGGTAGTTGCACCTTATTTCAAAAAAGATAGCATGTTGAAGAATATTTTCATTGGCGCGTTATTGACCGATGAAAGTTTCGCGTTGAGCATGAATAAGGTGAATTATACGGACCACAAAATGTCATTTGAGTGGTTTAATACTGCCAATTTAATTGCTTACTTTACATGGATGATCGCGTCGGGTGTTGGCGCGCTGCTGGGACAATTGGTTGCCCATCCAGAGCGACTCGGTCTGGATTTCGCATTAGTCGCCATGTTTATCGGGTTACTGTATTTGCAAGTTATCGCGGATCGTTCACTGGCGAAGTCACTGCAACTGATCGTGATTCTGGCTGAAGCAGTCATTATTTACCTAGGGCTTATTTTTATTCCGGGAAATCTGTTGCTTGTTGTGGGCACGCTGTTGGGCTGTGCGACGGGGGTGGTTATCAAACATGCTTTCTACTAGTTATGTACTTTTAACCATTGTCGGCTGTGGCATTGTGACTTTGTTATCGCGAACGTTGCCCTTTGTGCTGTTAAAAAATCATAGTTTGCCGCCGTTAGTGGTCGAATTACTGAGTTTTGTGCCCATCACGATTATGACTGCGTTGTGGGTAACAAATTTGTTCACGCAACATCTGGGGCATTTACCGAGTGTGAACTATGAAAATTTGTTTGCGTCGGTTCCCACTGTGATTACGGCTGCTATTACTAAAAGCTTGCTGTGGATCGTAATCGTCGGGGTAGTGTCGTTAGCAATATTAAGAGCGGTCATGTAAACGGATTCAAAATGTTTATGCAAAACATTAGGTGTTTGGTGTAAAGCATGATATACTCATACAAAATTACTGACAAAGCGAGGGTGATTATTTATGGAAACCTTGTTAGCAATTGGATTATTAGCTGTTACAACAGTTGGATTAGTCGTTTGTGATGTAAAGCTTGCGCGCCGCATGTCGGACACTGACACAACTGTTAAAGAAACAACCGAACTATAACCAATTATGATAAGTTTTAGAGCGTTCATTTCAAATTGGGATGAACGCTTTTCTTTGCCCAAAAATGAATTTGAAAAGGAAGTGTCCGTGTGGAAGTGTGGCAGGTAATATGGTTAATTATTTTAGTGATTGTTGTGCTGGGCCTAGCCACAGTGGTTACCGCCATTTGGCTAGTCAAACGGCGTTTAGTTCGCTGGCACCAAACGGCGGATAAAATGGCGACACCGACTCAAATTGCCGGTGCACAACGCTTTTATGTCCGGACGATTTATCGCCGGCAACACATAATGTACCTTCGGCGGATCATGATTGGACTATTTGTGCTGGCCGGTTTCATGGCATTGTGGGCTTTATGTGAGCAGTTCAACCTGTATACGACGTTTCCAAACGGCCGGGCGGCAATGAACTGGTTTCTCAGTGACCACACGTCGACACGAAACGTGGCCTTAGTCTTGCTGTTTTTAAATGTTTTAGGTGCATCATTACTGCGCTTGTTGCTGCTGAAACGAGTGGACGAAGTGCAAGTTGAAGAGGCAAATGAATCGGCACATGATATCTATGCGATTCCAGCAATCATGCGGCGCCGGTTGTTTGGCCTGCGGCATTTGTTACTTATTGGATTGCTAACCATTTCATTCTGGCTGGGTCTAGGCGCCATCACTAAGGCAATTCCACGGGCAACTAGTCCGTTTGAAACGAGTCATTCAATCACCCAACCGATTGAAACAAATTCAGCGACTAGTGGGTCAAGCAGTGATGAGATAAGATATGACGACTCATCCGATAATTCTTCATCAACCGCGTCAAATTCAGCAACTAGTAACACTGCGGGCAGTTCAAGTAGCAACGATACTACGGATGATGACCTGCCAATGCCCTCCACGCCGATTGCAGATGTCGTAAAGGCGAAACCTGCCGATAACGCGACGATGAAACAGTTATCGGAAGCTGATCAAGCCAGCCTAACATTCATGGCATATTGGGCCATGGAAGGGCAGGATCCGGCAACTTTATTTGCTACCAAGAATAGCACTGGTGGCGCGACGTTTTATTATCATTGGATTGCTAACAACGGTCATCCAATCATTATGTTTAACAGCTACAGTCCAGTGGCCAAAGCCATGGATGATATGTTTATTGCCAATATTGCAGGCAACGATGTCAGTTTTTATTCATTACATGACGAGACTGCGCAAACGAGTAAGCTGGCTAATATCATGGGTTTGACGATGAGCAACGGATACGCAACACCAAGTCAAGATCCATTAGATCATCGTTCGTATGACTTGCGAAAAATGACGACTGTTTACTACCAACAAGCGGGTTATCAAGCTGTTCATGACACCTTAAAGCCAGGCTATGCAATGACCATCAAATAGTAAAAGTTAGGGAACTATAACATAATTATCTCACTTAATTAAAAAACGCTCAGAAATGGGTAGGTTCGCTTGAACTTTTTTGGGCGTGTCCCCTATAATGGGTTTGTAGCAATAACTCAGGTCAACCTAGGAAAGGCAGGTGGGTTTTATGTCAGACGCAGATTATCATATATGTTCAACGAGTGATGACGGTCCCGCGTGTTCGCAATTCATAACTGGATATTTAACCCATGCTGTGAACTTTGCCGCACGTGAAATTTAGCATTTACTGAGGTGTTTTAGTCTAATGCAAGAATTTAACGGCACGGTTTACTGTCTCGTTGATCATAAAGAATATGATCTCGTAGACGGTGTTTTCCTAGGAGATTTGGATGGTCCGTTGAGGGCGTTGATTCGTCTCGACTTTCCAAAGGCGACAAACCAAGATTTTATCTGTAGTGAGCATTTGGTCCACTACCGTTTATTAAAGATGGATCAGATGATTGCGAAGGACTATCGCCAGAATCATAAGCTGAACCAAAAGCTTACGCGGGTACTTCAAAAAGATACCTATCAGGTGGTTGATGTCCGTCAGCAATTGGAACACTCACTAACAGTTGGTCAGCGGGTTGCGGATGCTGTTGCCCACTTCGGGGGTAGCTGGCCTTTTATTATTTCCTTTGTTCTCATTATGTTATTGTGGATTACTGTTAATTCATTACACCTATTTGGTGTGCATTTCGATCCTTATCCGTTTATTCTTTTGAATTTGTTCTTGAGCATGGTTGCCGCAATCCAGGCGCCACTCATTATGATGAGTCAAAACCGGTCAGCAGAGTATGACCGGATGGAATCGGCTAATGATTATCACGTTAACCAAAAATCGGAAGAGGAAATTCGGGTATTGCACTCCAAGGTTGACCACATGATTCAACAGGATCAGCCGAACATGTTGCAGATTCAAAAGATTCAAACAGAGATGTTGGGTTCGATTGAATCGCAGGTTAATGAACTACGGCGGTTGCAAACGTACTTCGATGATCACATGAATGATCAAGAAGGTAAGCAACCGAAACAACAGAAATCGTCTCAGCCGGCACGTCGGCAAACGGATTCGCCACAATCGGTTTCACATAATGAGCAGAGTCACAAACAATCAGATCACGGTTCACTTCATGTGAATAAATAGCGTGATGATTGGGAAGACAAAACCACAATTGATTAATGCTTAAATCGGACCAAAAATTTATCAGAAGGCCACCCTCGTTGCGGGTGGCTTTTTGCTTTACATCGGCTTTTTTTAGCGACATGATGAGGACCGAGAGAAATTTTATGGGGTGGTCACAATGGGGTATGTATATCTGGCTTTAGCCATTGTTGGTGAATTGATTGGTACAAACTTATTGAAGGCATCATCTGGTTTTACGTTAGTATGGCCCAGTTTAGGGGCTTTAATTGCCTATGGGACGTGCTTTTACTTTCTTGCGGTGTGCATGAAAACGGTGGATCTCAATATTGCTTACGCATTGTGGGCTGGCATCGGTGTGGTGTTGTCAACGTTAGTGGCCGTCTTGTTTTGGAAGGAACCAGTCAATTTGGCCAATGTGATTGGGATTGGCTTCATTCTGGTTGGCGTCGTGATTTTGAACTTGTTTGGTGCCAATGGCTAATTGCCTTTGACACAATAGTGGACAAGACTATGAACTATGAGTTAAAGTCGGCTTTAACTAATGTGCGTATCAACCGCTAGGAGGAACATTGATGACAATAAAAGCAGCTATAATAGAAAAGCATTATCGAATCGGTGAATTTGCAGCTAAAACCGGGTTGTCAGGTCCGACACTTCGTTATTATGAAAAAGAAGGTTTGGTCAAACCACATCGTTCAGACAACGGGTTACGTTACTATACGGATGCAGATGCGGACTGGATTAAGTTTCTGTTGCATTTGAAGGGTACTGGGATGACCATCGAACAGCTAAAACAGTATGTGACTTGGCGTGCTGAAGGGGATGCAACGATTACCAAACGTTTGCAGTTATTGAAGAATGTACGGCGTGGTTTCCTTCAGGAGTTTGAGGAATTACAGCACAGTATGACGATTTTAACTGACAAGATTGATTGGTATCAGGGAAAAGTTGATGGGCATATTAGTGACAACGAAGATTTTGCCAACTACCTTGCCAGTTTGAATCACGAAGAATAAATGATAGCGGTGAATGCCGCTTGCGGTTGTCCCCATTGACTCGCTTGCCGTGGGACCGGTTCAAGCCTCCTAAGTTCGGAGTCTTTCACCTCGTCGCAAGGCCTCGTGGAAAACCGAGTTTTTTCGACCGTCCGTATTGTAAATCCGGCAAAATGCATTCCGGATTAACAATACCTTCACGGTTCGGTATCAATGGGGACGCCCTCCAGCTAATATAGTCGGGACTTCATATTCAACGGAATAACGATTAATTCGGGCGATACCGCAACGAGTGTTTCAGACAATGCAGGCATTTTGAATTTCTATAATTTTGATTTAGAGCGACATAGCAGGTTATGTATCTGTTAAGTCGCTCTTTTTAGTTTTATGAAATTTAGGGCTTTACTTAAAGTGTACTTTAAGTGTTTTAATAAATTCAATCGCGTGAATCACGACGTTTTATTAATCGAGGAGGAACTTAACATGGCTAAAAAACCAACAGCAGGTCGCAAACAGTTGGGTGATTTTGCCCCACAGTTTGCTGCTTTAAATGATGATGTTTTATTTGGCGAGGTCTGGTCCAAAGAAGACGCTTTGTCTGCGCATGACCGTTCCTTAATTACGATTGCTAGCATTATTTCGGCCGGCAATACAGAACAATTGGAAGCTCATTTACGAATTGGCAAACAAAACGGCATTACAAAAGGCGAGATTGTTGCTGAAATTACTCACCTCGCATTTTACGCGGGGTGGCCAAAGGCATGGTCGGCGTTCAACCGAGCTAAGGAAATTTGGTCAGATGAAGAGGAGACACATAAGTAATGGCAAACGAAAAATTTGATACACAAAATATTTTTGGCCAAGGTGATAAAAATGACGCTTACGCGCAGTATTTTATCGGTCAAAGCTACTTAAAAAATTTGGTTAGTGCAGGCGATAATGTCAATGTGAATGTTGGCAATGTGACATTTGAACCAGGATGCCGCAATGATTGGCATATTCATCACAATGGTTATCAAATATTGCTTGTTACCGGTGGTGAAGGCTGGTATCAGGAAGATGGCAAGCCAGCACAGCTACTTCACCCCGGTGATGTGGTTGCCATCCACGAGGGTGTTAAACACTGGCACGGTGCAACAAAAGACAGTTGGTTTAGTCACGTCGCAATCACCACGGGGATGTCTGAGTGGCTGGAACCAGTCAGTGACGCTGCATACGATGCATTATCAAAAGATTGATTAGTCAGTTTAAAGGAGAATTTGAATGACAGTTCAAAATAAAGTTGTTGTAATTACTGGTGCTTCATCTGGGATTGGTGAAGTAACCGCAAAATTGTTGGCCAAAAATGGTGCAAAGGTTGTCCTTGGAGCTCGTCGCGAAGACCGTTTGGAAAAACTTGTCGCTGATATCAAAGCCGATGGCGGCCAAGCAGCGTATCAAACGGTTGATGTGCGGGATGCCGAACAAGTAGCCGCATTAGTCGCATATGCTAAAACCACGTTTGGTGGCTTGGATGTCATTTTCAATAATGCCGGAATTATGCCGACGTCGCCCATCAGTGCCTTGCACACGCAAGAATGGAATGACATGATCGACATTAACATCAAAGGCGTGCTCAATGGTGTTGCCGCTGTCATGCCAGACTTTGTGGCAAATAAGGGAGGTCATATCATTACGACCTCATCTGTTGCTGGATTGAAGAGCTTCCCTGGATCTGGTGTGTATGGTGCCACTAAGTTTGCTGTTCGAAACTTGATGGAAGTGATTCGGACGGAAAGTGCTAGTGAAGGCACCAATATTCGCACGACGACTTTGTACCCAGCGGCGATTAATACGGAATTGTTGAATACAATTTCCGATAAAGCGGCACGCAAGGGAATGGATGCTTTATACGATGCCGTGGGTATTAATCCTGATGCCATCGCGCGGGTTGTGAACTTCGCCATTGGCCAGCCAGAAGACGTTAACGTCAACGAATTTACGATATATCCAACGAAGCAGGCTTAGAGCGTGAACACCGCTGGGTAAAGTTGAGTAACAACGTAAAATGAATATCGTGCAAGCGATTTGTGCTTGTGCGATATTCATTTTTTGTTGTGCGCGGACTTTAGGTGGTGTGAGCGCGTTTGCAACAATGTAAAAGGGCAAGAGAGTTATGCACAGACTTCTGGGCGACAGTATCGCGTTTTCGCTATAAAAAATTCAGTTTGCCCGCTCATTTCCATCGCTCAACGCCGCATTTTAACCATTTCCAGACCTATTTAATTAAGTTAGCCAACTTGCCAAAGCAACCGAGCGGTTATGCTCGCTGATCTGCCTTCAATGGCTTATTTTTTAAGTCAATTAGTAGTTATAATTTTAGGCTACTGATCGATTTCAAACATGGTTATGATATGAAAGGAAGTATAACGATATGACAAGTATGGCAAAACGTTCTGCAGCAGATGATGAATTAATCAATCCGGAGAACAGTGTTTTCGCGTTGGTTGATTTTCAAGCAACACAGATTAATTCAGTTAATTCGATGGATCGGGCAACCTTAATTCGTAATATTGTCGCGACTCAATCGTTGATTAATAATTTTAAAATTCCGACGATTTTGTCTACCGTGAATGTTCAAACCGGGCGTAACCAAGACACAATTCCACAGTTAAAGGCGTTATTGCCAAACGTGACAAGTTACGATCGGACATCGATTAACGCTTGGGAAGATGCTGACTTTAACCGAGCCATTAAGGCCACGGGAAAGCACCAGATTATCATTGCAGCATTGTGGACGGAGGCGTGTTTAACATTTCCAGTACTGGACGCACTTAAGGAAGGTTATGACGTATTTCCTGTCGTTGATGCAGTGGGTGGAACCTCAACGGTGGCGCATGAAACAGCGATTGCACGGATGACGGCAAAGGGAGCTCAGCCAGTTACTATTGCACAGTTGGCTTGTGAACTCCAACGTGACTGGAATCGGACTGACACCGTACCCGGTTTCACCCAAAGTCTGTTTGATATCGGTGCATTTTTAAAGTTGAGTTAGCAATGATTCAGTTAGGGTGGCGGAAGGTCACTCATAGTAAGGAGAGCGACAAGCATGGTAGATGTTCAGGATTCAGTCAATCGTTTAATGGCGACGGCAAATGATCATTTTACTTATATTCAAGCAGGTCACGATTTTATTCGGGCGTGGGCCATTCAATTCGAGCTGGCTTACACCGACTACAGAACAATTGACCTAGCACTGCAATTTGATGGGACAGACAGTGACAAACTGAGGAAGGATTTTGTTAGCGCTTATCAGGCCGTTTACCGATTCGAGTATCCGTTTGCTGTCGGTGGTTTGGAACAATTCGACGAGCAGTGTGAAAACCAAATGCCGGATTATGAAGTCGCGGTTAATCAGCTTGATGAGGTGCTAGAGAAAGTTCGGCAGGTTGATAATTCAGTTGCCTAAATCATTTTGTGTTTCGTTTCAGACAAAGTTGCAGGGCTCAACGGATTAAGTGTATTCTGACTTTGTAAGTAAAATCGCAAAGGAGTTTACACATTATGATGAGTGTTTTTGGCAGTCCTGCAACGTATGTTCAGGGCAAAAATGTGTTATTTGATAGTGCTTCATATATTACCCGTTTGGGTCGTAAAGTTTTGTTATTGGCCGGCTCAACGGCGTACAAAATTGCTGGTCAGAAATACGTTGACTACCTGAAAGACAATGACGTCGACGTGGAATACGTACCGTTTAACGGTGAATCGTCAGTTAGCGAAATTGACCGAGTGACTGAAATTGGCAAGGAGTTCGGTGCTGACTTAGTTATCGGTCTTGGCGGCGGGAAGGCATTAGACAGTGCTAAAGCGATTGCTGACAATCTCCGCGTTAAAGTTGCCATCTTACCGACGTTGGCCTCGACAGATGCGCCATGTTCACGACTCTCCGTGCTGTATACGGACGAGGGTACCTTTTCAGCTTACCGTTTTTACGCGCAGAATCCTGATTTAGTGCTCGTTGATACCAAGATTATCGCCAATGCACCGGTACGGATGCTGACATCCGGTATTGCTGATGCATTGGCAACTAATGTAGAAGCACAGGCAGTAGCGCGTGGCGCTGGCAGCACAATGTTGGGTGCTAAACAAACGATGGTCGGTAACGCGATTGCGTCCAAGTGTGAGGAAACGTTGTTTGCTTATGGCACGCAGGCTGTGGCTTCAGTCGATAATCACGCGGCATCAAAAGCGCTGGAAAAAATTGTCGAAGCCAATACACTGATGAGTGGTGTTGGTTTTGAAAGTGGTGGTCTAGCCGCTGCACATGCCATCCATAATGGTTTAACTGCCTTAAATGGTCCAATTCATGATTTAACTCATGGTGAAAAGGTTGCGTTTGGAACATTAACGCAACTCTATCTCGAAGGTGCAGACCAGGAACGGTTTGATAAATTCCTGAAGTTCGATCTCGAATTGGGTCTGCCAACCACGTTTGCTGATTTGCAGATTCCCGATGTCAGTGATGAGGAGCTGATGCAGGTTGGTCAGTTATCAACGGCACCAAACGACACGATGGTGCAGATGCCATTTACTGTTGAGGCATCCGATGTTGTCGAAGCAATGAAGGGTGTCGATGCGTACAGCCGCTATTATCAAGCACATCACGTTAACAAATAAAGTTTTATCCAAACGAAAAGACTCAGATAGAATTCTTCATTAGGTTGAGGAATTCTTATCGGAGTCTTTTTTGCTGTCGTTTGACGTAGCAGACAGAATCAATTGAACTGTGCATTGTAGAGTTTGGCGTAAGGACCGTTTGCCGCAAGTAGCTCAGTATGTGTGCCTCGTTCCACCACCTGACCATGATCCATCACGATAATCTGGTCCGCATTATGGATGGTTGAAAGTCGGTGGGCGATGACGAGAGAAGTTCGCGACTGCATCAAGTTTTCAAGCGCATGCTGAATCGTCTTTTCGGATTCGTTATCCAAGCTGGCTGTGGCTTCGTCTAAAATGACGAGTTGGGCATTTTTCAACAAAGCGCGGGCAATCGACAAGCGCTGCTTTTGACCACCAGACAGTTTGACGCCGCGTTCGCCAATTTGCGTATCCAGTCCCTGTGGGAGACCGTGAACGAAGTCTGCAATGTCGGCCATTTCAATTACTTGCCAAATTTCATCATCGGTGGCGTTGCTACGGCCGTAGCGGACGTTATCGCGAATGCTGCCATCCAGCATGTAGATGTCTTGGGAAACGATGGCAATATTTTCGCGCAATGACTGTAACTGGATTTGGCTAATGGGACGGCCATCGAACAAAATATCACCGGCGTCAAGATTGTATAGATGGTCAATCAGTTTTGTCAGGGTCGTTTTACCTGAACCAGAGTGGCCAACCAGCGCTGTTGTTTTGCCAAACAGAATGTTGAAGCTGACATGACTGACGGCTGCCGGAATCTCACCAGTGCTCGGTTGGTCCGATTCCGGATAGGTAAATGAAACATCTTTCAGTTGCACGCCCGTAGTCATTGTTGGGAATGGCACCGCGTTTGGCTGATCGACAATAATTGGTCGCAACGCCATGATGTCCATCACACGCCCATAAGAAACTAACGATTGCTGTAGTTGATTCAGAATTTGAGTGAAGGCGCGAATCGGTCCTTGAAGCATGCCAATGTAAGCCAAGTAAGCGACAAGTTGCCCCACAGTTAGCTGATGGTGAATAACAAAGTAAGCACCAAATGCGAGGATGATGGCCGTACCAAGATAATTTACAAAATCAATGAGTGGTGAAAAGAGGGCTTGGTTTTGCGTCGCTCGAATCATGTCTTGTTTGTTTTTGTTAGCAAACGTGCCAAACCGTTGTTCCTCAAATTCTTCATTGGTGTAGCTTTTGATGAGGTCGATTTGTGTTAACGTATTCTGCATTTGATTCGACATCTGTGCTTGCGAAGCGCGAGCAGCCCGAAACGCGTTGTGGATGCGATTGCGAAAAATACGGTAGATCAAAAACATAAAGGGAAAGGTTATCGTGATGGCAATTGCCATTTGCCAATTGAGGATAAAAATGTAAATCCAGACGAAAATAAAGGTGATAATGCTGCCAATCATCGACAGCATGTTTGCTGAAATTAGGCTTTGTAGATTGTTAATGTCACTAGTCAAACGCACCATTAAATCGCCGGTTTTACTAGATTCAAAAAATTGGGTGTCTAGCTGGAGGGTGGATTGATAAAGTTCGGTGCGCAAATTTGTGATTGCGCCTTGGCTCATGACACCCATGTAATACGTTGATACATAAGATAAGACCCCGAGGACGATTGCTGTTGCCAATAAGCCGAGAACCACTTCGGTTAGGAGGCCAATGTCGTGTTTGGGGATGACGTGGTCAATGATGTATTGCGTGTATTGGGGGATGACGAATTCCAATAATGAAATAACTGTCAGCGCGACGATGTTTAGGATCAACAGCCATTTTCGGTTGAGGACTTGGCCGAAAACGAACCTGAACATGTTGCTGAGTGTGACTTTTTCCGTTGACTGTGCCATGTGGACACCTCCAGTTTGATCATCAACTAAAGGCTGTCGGTGTGCCAAACATTGTCTGTGATAGATATTGCCTTATATATGTCGCTTGCGGTTGTCAACATTGACACGCTCGCCGTGGGACCGGTTCGAACCTCCTGAAGGCCGGAGTTTCTCACCTCGCCGCAAAGCCTCGTGAGGAGCCGAGTCTTTGCGCCCGTCCGTGGTGTAAATTCGAATGGTTCTCTCGAATTAACACCACTCTCACGGCTCGGTATCAATGTTGACGCCCTCCAGCTCACATAGTAGTTTTTAGCTTCATCAGCTGGTTCTGTAAGCTACCAGTAAACAGCTAAATGTTACAGATTGCAGCCGAACAGAGACAGAGTTCGGCGTAACGGCAGGTGTCACTTCAGTAGCAATACTTGAGCCTTTAGTTATGAATAAACTAATCGTAATCAACTGAAACTGCCAACAAATTGCTCCATCCATTTATGATAATTAACAAACGTAACGAGCAACGTACTAAAGGCATTAATTTAATGCCTTAAAGAAATGATTTTGCAGGTATCACTAGCATCGCTACGATGAGCACAAGTTGATTCATCGGTAGAACAAAATAAAGTGTATGACAAGCTTTAACATTTTGTAACTATTTATAGGCGTATTAGCTTGAACTTTTATTTGAACGGTATTACAATATCACCGTGATATCAAATCAATATTGAATCGATATCGAAAGGGGCAAAACGATGGCGGATAAACCGAAGGAAAAACGGTTCTTGCTACGACTCGATGAAGATTTGTATGACCGTTTGGCTGCGGCGGCTGACCGTGAAAATCGGAGTGTAAATGCCCACATTGTGACCATCCTTGCAGCCAGTGCAAAACAGACCACGTTTGAGCATCGCCAAATTATTGGCCAAGCAATTGCGGGTAAACAGTTGAATCAAAAGAATGGGTTAGTAGAGTTGTCGGGGATTTACTATCGCTTTTTGATTGAAAACAACGATCCAGTGGATGCCAAGGCAAGCTACACCGTATTGGAAAGTAATGGCAATATTTTAACGTTGAAAAAAATCACGTAGGTTGCCAGTTTTTTCGGGATTACAGCTTCGGATTTTGAAAACAATGAGATGTCGAAACTAGGACAACACTGACTAAACTCGGCACATTGAAGGGGAAAATTATTATGCTTGGATTTAAAATTGTACCTCAAAATAATCAGGGATTAATTGAAACGTTGGGCCGTTACCGCCATAGCGTAGAGTCAGGACTACATTTTTATCTGCCATTTTTCCAAAAGATTCGCAACGTCAGTTTGGCGATGGAACCGTTAGCACTGCCCAACTACTCCATTATCACTAAGGATAATGCGGACGTGTCAGCCAGTCTGACGCTTAACTTTCATGTCACTGATGCAGTTAAATACCAATATGAAAACACGGATTCTGTAGAATCAATGGCACAACTCGTGCGTGGTCATTTGCGTGACATTATTGGCCGCATGGATTTGAATGAGGCACTGGGCTCTACCGCTAAAATCAACCAGGAATTGACGTTAGCTATTGGTGATTTAACGAACACTTACGGCATCAACGTCGATCGAATCAACATTGACGAGCTGACACCGTCTAAGGCCATTCAGGCTGCGATGGACAAACAGCTGACTGCTGACCGTGAAAAAGTGGCTGCCATTGCTCAGGCTGAAGGGGAAGCCCGCTCAATTCAATTGACGAATAAGGCTAAAAATGACGCATTAATGGCCACTGCGTCTGCGGAGGCTACTGCCACGAGGACCCGCGCCGATGCTGAACGTTACCGGATTGACACTGTCCAAGCTGGGTTAGCCAACGCAGATGACAAGTACTTCCAGAACCAGTCAATCAATGCCTTTTCACAGCTAGCTAATTCCAATGCGAACACGATTGTGGTGCCAAACGACGGGGCTGATCAGTTCGGCAAATTGCCGATTGTGGGCAAACTGTTAGAAAAAGGTGCAAACAATTAGTTTGAGCTGTACAAAGAAGGTGAGCGAATGAAAATTACCATTCGACGGCCAATTAGTACTGATCAGCCAGCTCATGTTGCTTCGTTATATTACCGAGTTTGGCAAACGGCTTATCGTGATATTTTGCCAGCAAGGTTTCTAAACGCGCTTTCTGTAAACAGTTGGCATCCTGAAAAACGATGGGCTAACACGTTACTTGCTGTTGATGAACAGAATACAATCTCCGGCGTATGCACGTTTGGCCCGAATCGTAACGATGACTATCTGAATACGTCGGAAATCTATTCGTTATATGTTGATGACGGCTGTCGTGGCAAGGGGATCGGTCATGATTTACTAAGCCAAGCGCTTGGCATGCTGCCAGACGATAGGGACTGCTTTGTCGTCGTGCTTACTGAAAATCGTTCAGCTCGCCATTTTTATAATCGCATGGGGTTCAAACAAAGTGGTGAACCTGAAACTTCGGTGACCAAGTACGGTCCGATCAATGAGGTTACGTTGGTTAAAAATGGCACTAATTTATAAATAAAAGTCTGCTTATTCAATAATCAAAATGTGTTAATTCGAATGAAAAAGTTAGGCTTTAAAAACAAATTTAATTGCCTGCTAGCCGCTTACTAATGCGGTTAGACGGGCATTTTTAGATTGTCGGCTTTTGCATGAAAATGGAATTAGTGCTAGCGTTATACACATGAAAGCAATGAAAACACAACGCGAAATCATGACCGCCGGCGAAAATTACAATCAGTTTGATCCCGAACTGATTGCGCGCCGAGTGGAAATCCGTCAGCAATTGCAGACGTTAAATGCAGAACCGGACAATGTCAAACGTAACCACGGTTTTCAGGATTTGTTGGCAGACAGTGGCCCGCACTTCTTTGTGGAGAGTAACTTCCGTTTTGATTACGGCTGGAACATTCACATTGGGGATCATTTCTACGCCAATTATGACAATACCTTTTTGGATACGTGTCCCATTACCATTGGGAGTCATTGTTATTTTGGCCCGGATGTTGGGCTTTACACGCCAATCCATCCGTTAACGCCTGAAGAGCGGAATGCGGATGTCGAACTTGGTGCTCCGATTACTATTGGCGATAGTGCTTGGTTTGGCGGTCACGTGACCGTGTTGCCGGGTGTTACGCTGGGAAACAATGTGGTCGTTGGTGCCGGATCAGTTGTCACGAAGAGTTTCGGTGACAATGTTGTCATTGCTGGGAACCCAGCAAGAATTATCAAACGTGTGCCTGAGGCTAAATCTTCAGTTGAAGCGGCAGAATTAAACACACAAGAAGTTTAGAGTGATCAATCCTGGCAGGTAACTGCGAGGATTGACGTTCATTTGTATATTCGGCGTTAGCCAATTTTTAACGCTGTGCAGGTGGTTCACTTCGGTGTCGGTGCACAGCGTTTTTGTGTGGAAAATAATTTTAGATTTATAAAAATAGGCGAGTGTTGTGGTGGGTCACACTATCACACAGCCATATCGCGCTCGCAGGTGCTTAAAGCATCTGCTCACGCTCACCCAAAACTTAGGAGGATTATTATTTTAAAGCGTCAGAATGTCGATCGAGCTGTCTTTGTACCAACCATGATTCTGTTTGGAATCGTGTCCCTGGTGTTAATCATTGGTGGCTCAGCCGTTCAGCAAACGATGAACGCGGTCTTGTCATTTCTCACGACGAAAACAGAATGGTTGTACGTCTTGATTTACGTTATTAACTTCATTTTTTTCATGGCGTTAGTGATGTCTAAATACGGGCGCATCAAGTTGGGTAAGCCTGGTGTTAAGGCTGACTACAACGGCTTCCAGTGGGGGAGCATGGTGTTTGCAACGGGGATTGACGCCAGCATTTTAATGTTGAGTGCCACCGACCCGTTACAATACCTGCAACACCCAGCCTTTGGTGCCAAGCCATTCTCATCTGCAGCTTACGTTTATGCAAACGTTGTTGGTGAATTTAACTGGGGTCCAATGGCCTGGATGATTTTCGCCACTGCTACCATTGCGATTGCGTACACCATGCACGTTAAGGGCAAGCATGTTCAACGTTTGAGTGCTGCGATTCCGTTGTTACAGGGACCTGGCCGGACACGTCATGTGTTACGTCAACTGATCGACTTTCTGGTTGTCTTTGGAATTATGGGTGGGATTGGTTCATCCATTGGGATGGAAATCCCCGTTATTGCCAAAGTATTGAGCACCATTACTGGTGTGCCGGATAACATTTATTTGAAATTGGCCTTATTCGTTGTGTTGTTTATTTTATTCGCACTGACGGTTTACGCCGGTTTGAATAAAGGAATTAAGAAACTCTCAGCTTGGCATATTTACCTGGCGATTGGATTCTTAATTATCGTTTTGCTGGTCGGTCCAACCACGAAACTGATCGGCGGCGAGGGGCAAACGTTGGCCCTGATGGTTCAACACTTTACTGCAATGTCATTTAACAAAGCTAATCCTGGTGTAAACAGTTTTGCGCAACACCAAACTATGTTCTACTGGGGCTGGTGGTTGTCTTACATGCCTGTTATGGGTTTGTTTATCGCCCGTATTTCTCGTGGTAAAACCATTCGTCAGGTCATCGTTGGCATGTTGACGTACGGTGTCGGTGGTTGTTTAAGCTTCTACGCAGTCTTAGGTGGCTACGCATTATGGTTGCAACAAACTGGCACGGTTAACTTAGTTCACATCTTGAACACGCAGGGTCAAGCGTCAGTATTGGCAGCATTGATTCAAACGTTACCGATGAAGATGATTATGTTAGTGATGTTTTGCCTGTCATGTTTCGTCTTCTTGGCAACGACCATTTCATCTTCCGCCTTTATCGTGTCTTCGTTCACCAGCCTGAAACTTTCGGGTACTGAACAACCAACGCGTTGGAACCGGATGGCCTGGGTGATTATCTTCATCGTCTTCTCACTGGGAATTGTTCTAGTGGGTGGCTTTGAAACCGTGCAAGCTATTTGTACGATTGCGGGATTCCCGTTGATCTTTGTGGCATTACTATTGCTGCATTCCATTTATCAGTCCGTCATGACGGATCCTTCTGTTCAACGTGCAAACTTGGTCGCACCGGCCAACGAGCGGCGTGAATGGATGCGTCAACGTTTATCTGAACAATAATATTGATATTTTCTTAGTCACTTACCTACATTGATGTTGGTGAGTGACTTTTTTATTTAAGGGCAACGTTTCCGCCTACGGTTGTCCGCTTTTGAACCCTCCTGTGGGACCGGTTCAAGCCCGAAGTTCGCGGTCTTTCACCTCGTCACCGAGCCTCGTGAACCCCCGAGTCTCAGTGACCGTCCTCGGTTGTAAATTCGGATAGAGCACCGAATTAACAACCTTTTCACAGTCGGGTTCAACGCGGACGCCCTTCAGCTCACATCCAATTGGCTTATTTCCGTTCAGTTCATTTTCAGTAAAGTAATATCGATTGGATAAGCGTATTAATCGTTTTTTTCGAAAAAGTTTTTGCAAACATCTTGTAGAGACAAATTATTTTAAAAAGGAGAAAACCGGTTAGTTGAGTTGACGAACAGTAAAGATTTAAAAAGTGTTCCACTATTGGCGACGTTAGCCACTTGTTTCCGTTTGAAAACACTGAGCTGTGATAAGCTAGGCGCACTTGGAGGAAGCAAGATGTATAAAGAAGATTTGCTGAATAAACGTGACCGGTTGGCGTACCGCATTATTTTGGATGTGTATCTGCAGAATGGAGAGACTACGCTAGCAGGCATCAGTCAACGGCTCCAGATACCATTGTCCAGCGTCAAACGTTATTTGGCGGGCTTAGTGCATGATCTGTCGCCGTGGACAAGTAACAAAAGGGTTCATTTTGAGGTCAACGGGACTAAAGTGATTTTCCAATTATTGGGAACGGTCACAATTGATGACTTGCTTGTCACACAGCAACTGCAGACGGCCGATAACGTGGTACTACTCAAATTTTTATACCAACACGGACTGCGTTTTAGAGCACCTCAATTGATGAACGTTATGCACGTAAGTGAAGCATCGCTGTATCGTAAGATAAAAACGCTTAACGAGTTGATAGCGCCTTTCGATTTGCGCGTAGCAAACGGACAATTAGTCGGCGATTTAAGTCAGTTGCAATTCTTCTATTTTAATTTTTGGCGGACCATTGGTGAGCACTTGCCTGCCAGCGATGATTTCGATTTGATGAAGAACTGGCTTAATAATGAAGGTTTTCGTTTAGATAACCATATGGTTGACCGGTTTCAAGACTGGTTAGCTATCGTGCAATATAGCGTGAACAATCAGTGGGCATATCGACGTGAAACGCCATTAAAGAGTCAGCGGTTGATGCGGCAAACACCCATCTTTGAACGACTACAAAGAGAGTCCGAATGGCCGGCGGCAAAGCGTCATGCGATGTTGCTATTCATCTTGTTGCACAGTGAGTTTATGTTTACAGACCAGATGTGGCAGTGTCTGTTATCGTCCAAAGAAACGTCGATTATCAGGTTAATGCGATTGGTAACTACCTGTAAACAGGCACTACGTGAAGCCTGGTCGGGCGTGCCGTTACCAGAGATGCTCACGGGGCAGCGACTTGCTGGTATTTTCATTGTGCCGATGATGACGGTCGGCGACGTGCAAATCTTTGATGATATTAGCTTTCATTATTTCACGAAGGACTTTTTCCGAAGCACAGACCGGCAAGCGTTTGACCGCGTTCGGTATCAATTGACACACACGGAAAGCGCTTGGATCAATCAGTTTGTGCGCCGTCACTGGGCGTATATTGAGCGTCGTTTGTGGCCTTACTTAGTGGTTCAATCACGGCGGGTACCACTTCATGTTGGGCTGGCGTTAGGCTTTTCAACAACGGTGACACAGTTTGCCAAGCGGGCGTTAATGGATGTTCTGACGCAAACGTTAGCGGTGACCATCAGTGATTATCAGACTGGGCAGTCATTTGATCTTGTTGTTGTGAATGAACGAACCGCTACGATGGTTTCAAGCTTAACTGAGACGCCAGTTGAGAAGATTACGGAGCTGGGAACAGAGCGGGATTATCAGCGAATCGCACAACGATTAAAGCTTTTATTAGAAAAACGCGACTGACTGATAGCGACACCGGTAGCCAAAATGTTTGCTCAATTAGTGAACGATGCTGGGTATGGTGGTGGCCGTTTAAAACGTTATTTACCGCAGAATGACGGCGTTTGTTGATATTAAATTGTGAAAAAAAGCAGACCCCGGTGGCCTGCATTTTTTTGACTGAAATACTGACGAAAAGAGGCTATTAATGACTGAAAAAATACGGTTTTTCGGTCATTAATGGCCATCTCAAGGGTCAAAAATGAGCGCGAAAAAGAGCCCCTTTCCGATAGAATAAGCAACGTGAATAACGTTAGCCGATGTTTTGCATGAGGAGGAGAGAGTGACATGACCAGTAACAAACGGCAGCTGGTGATAGCGTTAGCAAGCTTTATCACCGGTTTAGCCTTGTTGGCCGATCCAGGTCTAGCGGCACCGGTTGCTGATTCTCAAACAAGCGATCAACAGACTAGCAGTCAGCAAACGCAAGGTGTGCAATCTGCTGCTGAACCGCTTTCACCCGTTAATGAGATAAGCCAGATGTCCAGCGACGATTCGGTGGCGAGCAGTTCTACCATTGATGGCAGTAGCCTGTCGATGGCTAATCAAGACCGGTCAACCGTCACGGACAAGAATGCGGCAACAAGTCGGGCTGCTGTGATCGCTGGGCTGCCAATTTCGTTCACCATGAAACCGGTGTCCCGCAATCCAATCACGTTTAACGGCAATGATGTCACGGTGCCGATGCTTATGGATATTCCCAGAACTGGGACGGTTAACTTTTACGTGATGTTCTGGTGGGGAATCAACCAGTGGGTGGGTCGGCAAACGTTCAGCAAGGCAGGGGAGCAACAGCCGGTTAATTTTGTTATTCCAGCAAACGTCATTCCGCGTGATAACTCGATTCATACTGTGTCGTTATTTGCGACAGATGAATCTGGTCACCAAACGGGTTTAATTAATTTAATTCTGTTATCAAATGTTTCTGGTGAACAGAATGGTGCGCTTAAAGTGGTGGCACCCGGAAATATCAATTTTAATCAGGGTAAGGATAAATTGACGGTTGACGACGCGTGGGGCCATCAGTTGCCAGCCACAATTGAGGGACCTCAAGGAATCGGTCAAAGCGGCGTTGGTGGCAATCGGTTGGCGGTGCTAGATACGTATGGCAAAAAGCAAAACTGGACACTGACTGCAATGGCGAAGCAACCATTAACTGGACCGGATCGCGAGCCACTGGCAAATGCATTATTCTATGCACGAAATGGCAATCATCAACCCATTGAAGAAACCTCAGCGCTGGTGGCAACGAGCAATGATTACGCTACCGAAACCGTGAATGATGCTAGTAACGTGGCGCGGGGTCGCCAAACCAATATTTCGGGACACTGGGATCGTAATAATGGTCTTTTTCTAGAGGTGCCATATGGCATTGGCGGCGGCGAAACGTACAGTACCACCATTACATGGACGTTGACAGCTGGCGTGCCAAATCAATAAGCCCTTTTTTTAGCCTAGGCACACTCGCGCATTCGTGTGGGTGTGTCTTTTATGTTGAATGGAGGGGCGTTGAGCTGCTATGAGTTGATTGTGATAAGGAAGTGAACAAGGTGGATCGAACTGAATTATTGAATCAGGGGGATCGTCAAGCCTATCGAATTCTTGAGAGTATTTATCTGGCAGACGGTCAAACGAATCGAGCCAAGCTCATGAAAACGCTCGGTTTATCGCCAGCAACGTTAAGTCGTCATTTGCAAAAAATCATGGAAGATCTCCAGCAAGATATTGATGATGGCGCATTGACGTTGACGTTTGACCAAACACATGTGACGTTTGCCATGCAGGGGAAAATGACGTTGGATGGCTTAATGTTTGACCGCCAGGTGTTGCGTTCGGATATGTACCAGATTTATCTGTATCTTTATCAGCATGAATTTCATTTTCAAGTGTGGCAGTTAGCTAATGAACTGCACCTGAGTGAGAAAACGACGGCGCGCAAGATGATCAAGGCAAATGCGCTCCTTAAGGAATTTGGCTTGACGATTTATCGTGGCGAATTGAAGGGCACTCTGTTTCAGGTAACGTGGTTTTATTACAAACTGTTTCGTGAGCTGCATGTCAACCCAACGCAGGTAGCCAGTCACGATGAGTTGATCAAACGATTGACAGAAAGTGGTCTCAGAATCGATGAGTCAATGACCGACCGACTAACTCAGTGGTTGTCGGTAATGGACCACGTTCAGGTCAACTTCGCGCAGTTTAGCGACCAAGTCTCTGCGCTAGATGAACAGTTGACTAATGGCACCAAGCTGAAGGCGGTTGTTGATCGAACGGCATTACAATTGACGGAAAGTGAACGCGAAAATTTAACGTTGTTTCTGCTGCTTCATTGTGGGGCGGTTATCGCGGATACACAATTAGATGACTGGATTGGCATTACCCGGCCACAAAATCGTGAGCTATATGATAATTTACGCCGCATCCAATTACATTTTGCTCATGTTCAGGATATCCAACAGATCGTTCACATTAGCGTGGCACAGTTGTTTAGTTTGCTGGTGGTTCCCATGATCGGGATTGGCAGTATTGATCACTTTGATGATCTGAGCTTTGACCATGCGTTAGCCGTGAACATGCCATGCAATGGGGTGGTTGCGATGGCACGTTTGAAAACAACGTTATTGGAGACGACGACTGGCACGATTCACCATATTATTGACGAACACTGGCGCTATCTATCGCAATATCTATTACCCTTTTACGCATTATTGACTTCGACTACGCGACCAACGCGCCGTATTGGTTTGGCTCTTGGGACTAGTCGGGAGTTGACAGCACTATTTGCCAAACGACTGGTCAATGTGCTTGAACCAGTTGTGCAAGTCTCTTGGGAACTTTACGATGAGCGACATCAATACGATTTAATTGTCGTTAACGAACAAAATCGTCAAACGATTAAAACGGGCCAAACCTGTTACGAAATTTCAGCGTTGGGCAATGAGGATGACTTAAAGGCTATTTTGCAGCAAATGGTCGCGGTATGAAGACCGATGATTGATGAACCTGACTAACGTAAAAGGGGCCTAATTCCCGTATATGGGAATTAAGCCTCTTTTACATTAAACACGAACTCAAAACAAATGCGAGCCGATTTTTTTCCTGAGAAGCATTTGATGGTAGGACGATCGCCAGTAAGTTTGTTAGCTGACTAAAATCCAATTGCCCATTTATGAAATCACATTAGTCAAAATTGACGGTTTCTTAATACTGTTAACCAGTACAATTTAGTCATTCAGTAAAGCGAAAGGAGTAATGCACAGATGATACGTTGGCGCCGACTGGGTGTAATTAGTATGTTGTTGATCATCACGATGCTGTTTATCACGCCCAGTCATCGGATAAATGCGGCAAGTGGACCGGTGGTGACGTTTGCGACCGGCACTCAAGTTAATCCACAAAAAGTGCAGTTTGTTACGCAAAATGACACGGAGCAAAGCGCCACAATAACGCTGAGATTGCCCTCAACACTCATGGCTGATACTGGCGACGAAACGACTGCGGCTTTGAGCTGGAATGAACCGTTAACGCAAGCCAAGCTGACACTTTCTGCGCACCAAACGCAACGTTGGACGATTGCTGTTCAAACATTAACGCCAGGTTCTGGCGCGATTCAGGTGCTTGATAGCCAGCAACATCAATTGGCTGCACAGGAGATATCAGTAACACCGACTCAAAGTGCCAATGCCACAACGTCGAGTGATAGTGATGAGACCAGTACGACGGTAAAAAGTGAGTCGCAGACTGGTGTGAAAGGCAGTGAAGTTAACAGTAATAAAGATCAATCACACGTTCAGTTGACGCCAACTGAGACCGCTGACGCCGGGACATTGTCGACTGGTATGTCAACAGGCAGCTCGAGCATTGCAAGTTTGAAAGCTGTTCAAGATGATGAAGCAAAATCAAAGAACCATGCAAATTTTGATAAGAGTAGCGTTCAAACGTCGACTAATCAGACATCAACAGTAACGCCTTCGTCACCCACTCAAACCGAATCAGCACCGCAATCTAGCGAGCGGCATGCTAATGCTTCGCCGCAAACGCGGGCGGTTGACGATAATTCTGCTCCAGTGATTGATTATGGCGATCCACTTGCTGGCAATTACGTTCACTACACGGGTGGCTCGTTATCATTACCGATATTTTTGACAGTGCCCAAACCTGGTCGTTACCTGGTCTACTTAGAATTATGGTCAGACACATACCAGGGCGTTGATGAAGTTACGGTCGCCACAGCCACTAATCGTCAAAAGATTACCGTAACGATTCCAGCTCAATACATGCCGCAATATAGTGATCAACTGTCAGGTTTCAACATTCGTATTGGCGATGAGGACAATAATTTTAGTGACCCATTGCATTATGTACTGTCTCTGGATGTGCCAGATAAACCGGCTAATGCACTGTCCATCGCCGCACCACACACTGTTACGTTTAACCCGACCGATGAGCCACTAGATGCGGAAACGGTTTGGGGACAAAAGTTGCCAGCACGAATCTTACCGGTCAACAGTGATGAAATTGGCGCCAATACATTAAGTGTGGTCGACAATCGCGAGGGAACAAGATCGTGGACACTAACCGTATCAGCGGATCAGTCACAGCAATTATCCGATCCGGAACGCGATGTTTTACAGGATGCCATGCATTATGTGCGGCAAGGAAGAGATTTGCCAGTCAACAATCATCAAGTTTTGGTCGCTACCCAAGGAGACTATCCTAGCGAGGTTATTCATGACGTCGATTATCACTTATATACAGAAGTAACGAATATTTCACAACATTGGGATGCCAAGACCGGCTTGTTCCTAGAAGTCCCGACTGGCACCGAGGGAGGTGAGGCCTATTCGGGCAGTGTGACGTGGCATGTGACAGATGGTGTCGCAAATAATTAAATTACTTGAACCAAATAAAAATAACGAGAAGAAGGAGCATTAATATGTCATTATCAACAAAAATTAAACTTTTTTCCGCGCTTGGCCTTGCTGTAGCTGGTCTTGGCATGTCAGTGCCGACCGTTGCAATGGCCGCACAAACATCGACAGCAACTACCCGAGCAACCGTTGCATTTACACAGGATGACCAAACGCCTGAAACACCGGTTGACCCAGATAACCCGTCTAAACCTGGCGATGGTAGTAACCCTGGTACTGGTAACACGGGTGCCTTAACCCTGGACTACGTTTCAAACTTTGACTTTGGCGCCCACAAGATTTCACCAGCCAGGCAAACGTATATTGCCTCGATGGATAATGCTAATAAAACAGCCAACTTTGCTCAGGTAACCGACAAGCGAGCCGGCGATCCAAAGGGCTGGACACTCAAAGTGACTGAACAAGGTCAATTGCAGAGTGCCAAATCTCAAAAAGAATTAAACGGCGCTCAAATTAGTTTGACGAATTCACGAGCTGGTAGTGGTTTAGGCCTATCAGTTAATGAGGTTAGTGTTACAGACCAGGCGCTGTCACCAGGCAATCAAGCTGTTGTAATGAATGCTTTAGCCGGCAGTGGTTATGGTCTGTGGACGGACGCTTGGGGCACGAAGGACAACCCTGGCGTTAAGTTGACGGTGCCAACCGGCGCGTACCCTGAAGAAGATGTTTATACAACCAGTTTGAACTGGTCACTAGAGGATATTCCAACAAATGGTAGTAACCCAAATTCCCCAACCCCGACAACGGTTCCGGGTGGGGCTCAGGGGGCAGTTAATGCCGATCAAGGTAGCTAGTGAAGATGAAAGTTAATATTTGGGAGTGAATGAAATGACGCAGAAGAGAATCGGCAAACGTTGGCGGTGGTTATTAGGTCTATTCGTTGCGTTGACGACCCTGTTGTTTGGCATTCACGTCTCGGCAGACGGGCTGGCCTTTTCGGTACAGCCCGTTTTGCCGACTCAACAGGTGAATCAAAAAGTAACGTATTTTGATCTTCAAATGGGGCCTAGTGAACAAACGACACTGGTCGTCAACATTCATAACAATAAGAAAACACCACTACATTTGAGAACTGGCCTAGCGCAGGCCACAACGAACCTAAATGGGGTGGTGGAGTATGGAAAAAATAAGGAACGACTGGACGACAGCGTTCCAGCCGATTTTGCTAAAGTAGTGAAACTGCCTGTCAAGCCGATCACGATTGATCCAAATGGGGATGGTCAAGTGCGGATGCAGGTAATCATGCCGAAACATCATTTTGATGGACAATTAGCCGGCGGACTGACGTTGAGCGATGCAGACGCGGATGATGCGGTATCGTCACCAAATAAGCAACAGGCGGTGGCGATTCAAAATCGGTATCAGTTTGTGGTCGCAATTGTTTTGCGCAACAGTGTGAACAAGGTATCGCCCAAACTGTCATTAGGAACGGTGAAACCTAAGCAGATAAATGCTCGTAATGTTGTCAGCGGCGCCATTCACAATGAAACTGCTACTTTTGTTAATCAGCTGAAAGTAACGGGTGAAGTCAAAAGGGCTGACAGTCAGGCGGCGTTGTATACCACTAAGCAAGTTGGTTACCAGTTGGCACCCAATGCGGTGATGCAGTTTCCAGTATGGTTGAAGAATCGACCATTAAGCGCTGGTCGTTATACACTAACAATTACCGCAGTCTCGCAGAAGCGACGGTGGCAATTTAGTAAGAATTTCAAGGTCACAGCACAGAAAGCCCAGCATTTAAACCGGTCGTCCGTTGAAGTGAAGCCGGATAATACGTGGCGTAATGTTGCTATTGGAGCCGGAAGCGGGGCAACTGTTTTAGCCGGTATGCTGGCGTGGGCGCTTATTCGGCGGCGTCACTAATTAGTTGGCGCCAATAACTTTACGAATTGACGTACTGATAATGGAGAATTAATAATTTTATTTTAGTGAAAGCGTTCACACACTCGCCCTTATTTGTTACACTATTGATACAGTAAGAGATGAGGAAGTGACCCGTCATGATAACTAATGTAGAAGATTTTTTACCAGTATTAAAAGGGGTGCTCAGGGGATCATTTAGTGATGACCGTGAGCTAGTTGGTGGCGTCGTTTCCCGCTTGCAGGATTCTGATACGGTTCACTACGGCGTAACGCGCTGGCGAGCAAAAGACACACAAGATCATGAATTTACGTTTCAGAAAAATGAAGATGGTACATTTACGTATTTATACAAGCATTAAAACGCTATGTAAATGTGACACAAAGCGTGGCTCAATGGAAATTTCCGTAATGAGACACGCTTTTTTTGTACGTAAAGAGCGACGGATATAATTGATAATCGGTAAATATTAAGGAAATGTTAAGAATATAATTCGCGAAGATGACTGTCGATTTTCTAGATATTTTACCGCTTAAAATATGTTACCGGCTAAAGTATCTCAAAATCGTAACAAACCCCAATATAACAGCGTTTATTAAGGACGTTAATTAACTTAATTGTGTACAATTGTTTTTCTCTTAAAACAGCGTTATAACAGGCGAAACTCAATTGCTTTACATTAATAATCGACGATGACTATAATCGTTTGATAGATATAGCTAAATTACTTTTTTAAATTTTAAATGTTTTGTTACAGCGCTGTTAATTTAGTCAAAAGATAGTGGGAGGTTATTGCTAAAAATGACTGAAAATCGCCTAGGTCGTATTCCCGACACACAAAAGCAACATTATAAAATGTATAAGGCTGGTAAGCAGTGGCTTTTTGCGGGCTTAACTTTGCTGACCTTTGGGCTAGTCGAGGCAATGACTCAGGATGACGTGCATGCCGATCAGACACCGACGACGGTTCAAACACAAGCCGGTTCTGCGTCAGCCACTAATACGACATCTGCTGGCTCCGCGGTTCTTTCGACTGCAACCAGTCAGACGCAAACAACTAGTCAAGCAAGTGCCCAAAGTGAACACAGTGGTAGTCAAACATCGGTTGCTACCTCTGCTTCTTCTGAGACAGTTAAAAGCGACACAACGGCTAGTCAATCGAGTAAAACGACCGACTCAGAATTGACTTCTCGTGCCACCCTCAGCGATGCAAGCAGTGAGACTGTGCCAGCTTCTGCACCAGCACAGACACCGGGTTCGGTGACGAATACACTGATTAATCCAGCTACATTGGGCTCGCGGGCAACGCTAAGTGATGCTACAAGTGCGGCAACCTCTGCCAGCTCTACTGTTAGCGCTAAACCGGCCAATTCAGCCAGCCAAACGGAGACAACTTCCGTTAAGACCAATGCGGTAGCCCCAACAACCACTGCCACGACTGACAAAACTGTTGCTGCCTCAACAGAAACAAAGCAGACACCGGCGGCTTCTACAACCAGTGACCAGACTAGTACGGCTTCACAAAGTTTGACGGTGGTCAGTGTAGCCGCAGCAATCACTAATGATGAATTGAATACACTCAAGTCTTCTTTGGCCGCTACTAGCCAACCTGCTGAAATCGTTCGTATGGACGCGACAACGGGTACGACCAATGGCACTACTGGGACGACTACCGATGCTACAGGGACGACTAATGCAACCACTGCGGCACCGTCTAGTGAATACACAGCAGCGGCTCAGGCAGCTGTCACTGCTGCTAACAACGCTGCTACCAGTGCCAATGCTAATCTGACGACCGTTAATCATACATTGGCAACATTAGAAGCAACTGCGGCGACGGATCCAACGCAAACTAATGTGGCCGACTTACTGGCTTCAGCTGCTACGGCCCAGAAGAAGGCTAGTGATGCTGTAGCAACAGCAGGGATTGCACTGAAATCTGCACAGGATTTTGCAAATTCTGCCGCATCAGCTGAGACGGCAGGTGATAACGCAGCTGCCAGCGGCTTTGCCGATGATGCTAAAACGCAACAGACTGCTGCCGAAACGGCGCAAAACACAACTGCGGGCCAAGTTTCCACAATAAATGACTTGAATACTCAAGTAAACACTCAGGTTGCTAACGATAAAAAGGTTGCTAGTATCGGATCGTTTGTACAGGAAGCATCGACGGCTACGGCTAATCAAAATACCTCTAAAGTTGCATTAAGCGACACCGCTGGTCAAGCAGCAGCTGCTGCGGGCAAGGATACGCAAAATGGTTCGGTACAATCAGCCAATAATTCTATTCAAGCTGATTTAAATGAAGCGACCACTGATTCAGCTGCTGCGGTGACTGCATTGGCTAAAGCAAAAATTGCGTCAACTGCGGCAGAAGTATTGGGTTTAAGCTCTGATGCAGCACTGGCATTTGCAGAAGATGCGTCTAATGAAGCTTCAACGGCGACTTCTTTAGCTGACAAGACGGCTCAGGCGCTTGCCAATGCGAAAAATGGCCTCAACAAGATTCAGGGATGGTTGTCAGCGGACAGCATTGCAGCGCAGAGTGCAGCACAGAGTGCAGCTGGTGAAGCTCAAAGCGCAGCTGCTGAATTACCCAAGGTTACTAATGCAAACACACAAACGCAGAGTAATGTTTCGATTGCGGGGTCAATTGCCGGAACCGATTTAAAGAATAAGGATCTTCAAGCTAAAAATACTTCAACCCAGGCTAATGGTACTGATGCTAATGATTTGGTTACTAAAGCTCAAGATGCAGACACAGCTGCAAAAAGCTATGCCAATCAGGCAGCTAGTGCTGCGGATTTGTATGATCAAGTTGCAGCTAAGAGTTATGCAAATTTGGCGGCCAAAGAAAATACGCTGGCTTCTGGCTACACTACCAGTGCTAATTCCCTAGCTAGTGCAACGACGTCAGCTTATGCAAACATCAAGAGTGTTGTGACTTCTGATAGCACCGCGGCCAGTCAGGCGGCTGATTCGGTTGTTAACACGCACAACTATGCATCTGGTGTAATGAAAACCGTTAGTGACCAGATTAAAGCGATAGAGGCCTATACTTCAGAAGTTAATTCTGCAGAAGTTGCGGATCCAGCACTTGCTTCTAATAGTGCTTTTATGTCCGCACAGGCGGCATTAAAGTCGGCACAAACAAGTGCAGTGTCACAACAAATTGCTGCTCAAAATCAGTATGACACTACGTATCCGTATATGATTAATCATGCGCTTTCGGCGGCGGCAGAGAATGATGCTGCTTCAGCTAGTTATTTTGGGTATGACGGTGGTACGCTCCTTAATTCTATGTTTGCTGAGTTCCTTACGAAGACAAACAAAGCTGAATCGGTTGCTAACTCTGCTGCTGAACTCGCACAAAGTATCCTGATTGTTGATAGTACAATGGCGTCGCAACAAGTTACCTCCACTCAAATTGCTGCTGACGATATTAGTAAGCGGGTTAGTTCTGCGACATCTGATGTGAATAGCGTAAATAAGTATGCTAGTTCTGGAATCGCATTGGCTGCTTCTGATACTAACAACAGTGACGTTCAGAACTACAGTAAAAAATTGAAAGCCAATTCGGAATCAACATTAGTAATGCAGAGTGGTTTAACTAGCGGTCAAGCTACCGCAAACTCTCTGCTGTCTGCTGCATCTAATGCAGCCCTTAGTAATGATGTTGTAACTGCGAAAAGTTATGCTACTCAGGCTCTGCTGCTTGCTAGCAATATGGCCGAATTGCAAAATAAAATAGATAATAATCGTGATCAAGCGGCCAATACGTATACTCTTCTGTCAAACGCTGTTCACACGGATTCTATCGCTTCTTCTAACTTTGCAACATCAGCAGATAGTTCGTCAAAAGTTGTGAGTGGGGTTGCGAATAATGTCGACCCTGCGGCCAGCACGAATGCCGACTCTGCTGCAAAGTCAAGCGTGGCCAGTTTAGGTGCGGCAGATACAAAAAATGACAGCGTGCAACAAGCTATGAAGAGTTTGCAGTCTCTCCAAGGATCCCTGATCAGTGCGAATTCCACAATGCAGAGCTTGAAGACTGCAGCTTCTGTCTACGCCTCAACAGCGGCGAGTGCGGCAGATTCAAATAACGATGTCAGTTTGGCAAGCCAGAATGCCTCGGATGCCGCAAAAATGGAAGCTTCAGCGGCCAATGCTGGAACTAGCGTAACAAATTTAGCCTCGAGTATTGCCGATGGTCTCAAGAAGCTTACGGCTTCGGTTCAAGCTGATAGTGAGGCAGCCGCAAAATCCTCGAAAGAAGCGGCAAGTCAGGCGACGAGTGCCGACACAGCAAACACCTCTGCCGCAAAGGACAACACGTCTGCACAAGGACAAAATACGTCGGCACAAAATGCAGCTGATAGTGATAAATCGGATACAGCGGTTCAAAATTGGGCGAAGTCAGCCTCAACACAAGCGGCAACTGCAGCAAAGGCCGCTTCGGATGCGTCGAGTGCGTTAGACGCGGCCAACAGTTATGCAAGTGCAGCCTCCGATGCAGCTAAATTGAACGATGTTAAAGCAGCCAGTACTGCTGCCAGTTATGCTACTTCAGCTAATAAGCTAGCAAATGAAGCAGCAACGTCGGCTCAAAATGCACTGAGTTCATTAACAGACCTGAACACTTCGATTACTAACAAGGTTGAAGCGGATTCAAAGGCCGCTTCGAATGCCGCAAAGAGTGCAAACGACGCTGCAACAAGTGCCGCGACTGCTGCAACAGGTGCCGCAACTGCTTCCAGCACAGCTCCAACCAGTTCTGCCAAGACTGATTTGAGTAATGCTGCGGTACAGTCCATGGCATCGCAGAATAGTGATTGGGCAAAGGGTCTGAGTGCTGCTAATTCGACAGCACAGAAGGAGAATTCCATTGCTCAAAGCTATGCTAGTGCGGCGGATAAAGCGGCGAAAACAAATGATAGTGCAACTGCAATTGCTGATCGAGATTCCGCAATATCGGCCCAGAAAGCGGCCACCAATGCAGCTACTTCAGCAACTGAATTTGCCAAGAGTATTGCTTATCAAAATACCGCAATTGATAAGCAAGTGAAGGCTGATTCACTTGCTGCCTCTGAAGCCGCCGCCAGCGCCAGCGCTGCTGCTTCCACAGCTAACTCCAATGCGAGTGCTACGAATTCGTCAACGACGAGTGCAAGTAACGCTGCTACTAGTGCAACAAGCGCTGCTAAAACAGATTTGACGAACAGTGCAGTTCAGTCAATGGATAAGCAGAACCAAGGTTCATTGGCGGCATTAAGTGCTCAGAACTCCACTGCATTATCTGCTGCCTCAGTTGCTAAGAGCTATGCAGATGCTGCTTCAACAGCAGCAACAACAAACGACAGTGTTACTGCAGCATCTGACAAGGCTTCGGCCGAAAGTGCTGAAAAAGTGGCTGCTAATGCGACAGCTTCTGCAAACACTTTGTTGGGGCAAGTTAACCAATTGAATTCCGCCATCAATAAGGCCGTTAGCATCGATTCCGCAGCTGCTAGTTCATACGGTAGTACTGCTACCAGTGCTGCTACGTCCGCTGATCAGGCTAAGAGTGCGGTTACCAGCGCAACGCAGTCGACTCAGCAAAGTGCTACAGTGGCCGCTAGTCAAGCTGCAACGGATCAACAAAATAGCACCGTTCAATCACTTGCTAGTGAAGCTAACTCATTGATGAGCCAGTTGAACAGTACCGAATCGGCCGCTGCTTCTGAAAACTTGTTGGCTAGTGCTGCTGAGTCCAGTGCGTTGAGCGCTGCCAAACTGAATGATCCGAAGACGGCCAGTCAGTTTGCTTCAGAAGCTCAAAGTGCACAATCAGTACTTGCTGGCTTGAGTGCTGCTGCGGCTCAGTTCAGAAGTCGGATTGATGCAACGTTTGAAGATATTAACAAAGCGGTTAATAAGTACCACCATGATGCAAGTGTTGCAGCCAGTGAGGCCGCTTCCGCCGCGTCAAAGGCCGCTAGTGAAGCTTCTGCTGCTCAAAGCGATGCTGAACGGTTAGCAAGTTTGGCCAACCAGGCACACAGTCAGGGGCAGTCATCACTTGAAAACAAAGCCCAATCCTTAGTTAACCAGGCTAATAGTGCTGCTAGTGCAGCTGATTCATTGGCCAAACAAGCTGCTGAGGATGAAGAACTTGCCAAACAAGCATTGGCAGCAAATGACCCAACTCTCGCTAAGAAGTATTCTGATGCTGCTAGTCAGGCGTTGGATCAGGCAAATAAGTTACGCGAGTTTGCGGACAGCTTGGCTGCTCAGGCCGCTGACATTGAAGCTCAGCTAAAGGCGTTACTGCCCCCGAAGACGGCTGGTGACCCAACCGGGAATAATAGTAGTTCAGACCCAGCTGCAGCGGGCAGTTCCTCGTCTGTCAACGGTGGTTTGGGCAACGACCCATTGTCGGCTAACGGTGAAATGAGTAATGGTCAGTCATCAACGACTGGTACTCGTGTGGCTACAACCGGAGTCAACGGTGCACGTGGTTACAATGGTCAGCTGACTAATGGTAACCAGGCCTCATCACCTGTTGATCCACAGTATGTTGGCCGGCACTTACCGGACACCAACGAAGCAAGTGAACTTGAAGCGCTGTTAGGCCTTCTTGGCTTAACAACGTTGATCGGCTGGTTTGGTCTTCGTCGTAAGCACGATTCATTAAAACACTAGAACAGTATTATTGAACATCAAAAGACCCATCATCGTTGGCCGGTAACGAATTGTTACAGCTACGATGATGGGTCTTTTAAGTGTGTAATGGTCGTGCTAATCGAGCCGAATTTCCCACTGACTGGTTTTAAAGGTGCACGGTTCCTGCCGTGTTCGGGTGAGCACAAAAGCAACGGCACCAAGTTGCTGCCGTGCATTTGGCACGTAGTATTGGGGGAGATGCGTTTGTTGATCAGCATCGATTAGGGCAATAGATTCACAGTCATTGATAATCTTTTTAACTTTTGTTTGACGATTAACAAGTACAAGTTGCATGTGAAATCACCTCACGTTCACTGTAAGCATAGAACGACACTCTATGAAACGGCATCAAAGCCTGTTTCGAAATGCAAACTTTGCCCGTTTTTAGACGTTTGGTTGGTAAATCTGTTAAACGAGCTCGATTATCGTCAGTGTAGCATGGTTGCAAACGGAGATAAAATAGTGTGCTTGTTAGTGTGGTGGCTTTAGTGGGTTGAAATGACGAGCCGTGGCCATTTTTGTTGCCACTGTTTTTGGGCCATTCGTTGATTAAAAATCGCCATGTGTGCGGCGTCTTGTTGGTATGCTTGTACAGGTCGACAGACGAAGTTCAGCAGATCCGCCACGCCGTGTGGTGCAATCAAACGCAGCTGACCGGATTCGTCCAGATATGCGCCGACACAGGTAGGTGTTTCAACAAAATGACCAATCGCATCGGCAACCGAAGTAAATGGCGGCACATTATTAAAATTATGTGTATTCATGTACACTTCGTTTTTTACCTGCCATTCGTATTGTGGCAAACGGTCCTTTAGCTTAGCTTGAATCGTGAGGTTGTCTTCATAAGGACGTTTGGGATCGAAAAAGACGACGTCGATATCAGATGATAGTTGAATTCGTTGATGGCTTAGCACTTGCCACACTGTGTTACGAATACTTCCAGCGGCTAGTGCACCCTGGATGAGATGTTGATTGGCAATGGCGTGTAAAATGGTCATCAATTCTGGACTGTGTCGAATAATATTTAAAACTTGTTGTGATTGTTCGCTTTCATCTTTCATCATCTCAGTGTAGCACGCGTTTGAATGATTGTGCAGGAATGCCAAACCAGATGAATACTGGATTCTGCGATACGGGGTATAATTATTCAATAAAATACTTGTTAGGTTTATGTGGAGGAAACACATGACACAGGAACAACTTTCGTTTATCACACATGTTGCACAGGGAAAGCCGGAAAACATTGTTCATCAGAATGCGGCGTGTCCATTTTGTGACGTCACGCACCTGACAAACATTTTGGCACAGGAAGCGGATAGGATATGGCTCGTGAACAAGTTTCGAGTGTTAGCTGATACATTGCAGACAATCATTATTGAGTCCAGTAATCACACGGGTGACTGGTCAAACTATGATCAGCAGACGGCCGCCGCAATTATGGATTTCTCGTTGCGCAAGTGGGCAGAAATGCAACGAGATCCTCAATACAAGTCTGTAATTATGTATAAAAATTATGGACCACGCTCTGGCGGGTCGTTGGCCCACCCGCATATGCAGATTATTGGGCTCAATAAAGTGGACGGCTATGCGCACGTAACGCCTGCCAATCTTGGCGGTGAACCATTTTTGAACTTGGGAGCGGCGCAGCTAGCCGTTGCAAATGAACCGTTGCTGGGTTTCCTCGAATTCAACGTACGAATTCCCGGGATAAAAGCCGCATCCGATTTGGCTCAAGCTGTACGCGTGTTGACGCACTATATTTTGACGGATTATTTCCATGGGCGTTGTGATAGTTATAATTTGTTTTTCTACAATGTTCAGGATGGTGCGATCGTTTGCAAAGTAGTCCCACGTTTTAATGCCTCACCACTAAGCGTAGGTTACTTGGTTCCACAAGTGTTTCAGTCGGACCGAATCGCTGAAATTGGTCGGGAGGTCATAACCCATGCTAACGCCTATCTTGGATGATCACGCGGTGACAATTTTGTGTCGGGATTATCAACGACATTTGCCGAATACCTTCATGGGTGATTTCGATTTATTACCAGCGGATTTGGACTGGTTGCTAACAGATAAATTTGCCTTGTTATGCGGCGTGATTGCCGACCAATCCATTCCTGCAAACCGAGCTTGGCAACTACCGAAACGTTTGCGCGACCGAATTGGGCGGCAAAACTGGTCAGCTGCGTGGTTTGCCACACATCAATCCGATTTATTAACGGCGATTCAAACCAAACCCGCATTACACCGTTTTCCCAAAACGATGGCGCAAAATTTAGCTAGTCTGGGTCAAACGTTGGTAACGGAAGCGGACGATGACGCTGAGCGGTTTATTTCAACCACTACTTTCAAGGAGTTGGAAGCCCGTTTGTCGCCCATTCATGGCATGGGTCCAAAAAAGGTGAATGCATTAGCACTGATTATCGTGCTAGACTTAAGGCAGTCGCTAACGGGGATGGACAAAAGCAAGGCACTTTTTGACGTCCATTTAGCGCGTATTTTGAGTGATTATTTGCAACGGCCAGCAACGGCTGCAATTGCCAATGTCGTTTGCCAACAAATTGATCCGACCATGCCGGCCCGTGCAGCCACTTATCTGTGGCGGTTGGATCGTCAACACAGAACGTTGGCTTCAATCATTACGCAGCCCGTTAGTTAAAAAGAACGACAAACGAAATTTATTACTGGAGGCACTAAAATGAAAGTTACACATCGTAATTTAGTTACAGAACCAGCTCGCCAATTATTTGGACTCCCATACAAAAAGCAGGAACATGGCTCATATAACTATGCGTGGCTGGACTGGGAAACAACTGATAAGTTCAAACAATTGGAAACCATCAATAAACCACTAGATCCTGCCAAAATTGGCCTATTAGTCATTGATGGTGATGAAACAACTTACTGGATCGGCAAATGGTTCCGTAAGGGTCAGAAGGTGCCAGAAGGCTTTCAAGCCATTGCGGTGCCAGAAAGTTCTGCCGCGGTTGCGTGGGTTAACGGCAATCCTGACACTGGCGACCTGTTTGGTCAACGAGCGATAGAAACGGCGCACCAAGAATTGGTTACCCGCCATATGATGACGGAGGACGACTGGACTAACCTGAAGTATGTCTACGAACGCTATGATCCACAACGCTTCCAACCTGAAGAGAATCCGACGACGCTGGACTATATTTTCTATGTAAAATAGTTTTAACTGCCGCTTACGGTTGTCAGCATTGGAACGCCGCCGTGGGACCGGTTCAAGCCTCCTAGGTTCGGAGACTTTAACCTCGTCGCAAAGCCTCGTGAGGACCGCGAGTCTTTGTGACCGTCCATGTTGTAAATTCGGCAAACCACCGAATCAACAACATTTTCATGGCTTGGTTCCAATGCTGACGCCCTGCAGCTCTGTTTAGTTCATTGCTAAAGTGCAGCGTAAGCGGGCGTCAGTCTCTATTTAAATTTCGAATTATTTACGGTGACGTTTGTGGATCAAGTGATGTGGAACGCTACTTGATTTGTCAGATTATGTTAGTTTTCGGAGAGGTGTAGCTGGCGGGCGCTGATATTGAAGCGGAGTTGTGAAAGTGGCATTAACCCAGTGGGTTTGCTGGGTTTAGGCCACGGACGAGCTTGGAGACTCGGGTTGTGAGGCTTCAAGTCGAGGTCGAAGACCGCAACGCGGGCTAAGACCGGTCCCCACAACGGAGTTTCAATATCAGCAACCAGAAGCGGAAGCATCAGCAATCCAGGTCAAAACTTTTGAAATCCATGGTTGACATCAACGCCAATCAGTCAGTACAATGACAACAATATTTGATAACGAAAACGTGGTCGCTAGTGTCGAAACTGACAACCAAGTAGCGTCTTCAATCCCTCCCCAGAGAGCCGGTGGTCGTGTGAACCGGTGATATTGAATACGCGAAGTACAGCGTTTGTGATCGTTATCTCGGCGCACCCCGATACCGGTGAAGAGTGGTTGCAGTGATGCAATAACTTGGGTGGTACCGCGGAATAAATTCGTCCCTTGTCAACTTGGCTAATGTTAGCCAGTGACGGGGGACTTTTTTGTGCCCTAATAAACTGAAAAAATGAGAAGGAGAATAAGGAATGAATATTATTGATGAACTAAAATGGCGTGGCGCAATTAACCAAACCAGTGATGAAGAGGGCCTACGCGAATTAACTGACAAGAAGTCAATTGGCTTGTACTGTGGGATTGATCCAACTGGTGATTCGATGCACATTGGTCACCTGATTCCGTTTATGATTTTGAAACGATTCCAGTTAGCTGGTCACAAACCTGTGATCGTTATCGGTGGGGCAACGGGTTCTATCGGTGACCCATCTGGGAAGAAGTCCGAACGGGTCCTACAAACGATGGATCAAGTACATCACAACCAAGAGGCCTTGCGTGGTCAAATGGTCAAATTGTTTGGGGAAGACCAATTCCGGTTGGTTAATAACTACGATTGGCTGTCCAAACTATCATTGCTGGATTTCCTGCGTGATTACGGTAAGTTATTCAACGTCAAGACGATGCTGAATAAGGAAGTCGTGGCTTCCCGTTTGGAAGTGGGGATTTCCTTTACTGAATTCACTTACCAGATCTTGCAATCTATCGATTACTTAACTTTGTACCGTGAACAAGATGTGCAATTGCAAATCGGTGGTGGTGACCAATGGGGCAACATCACGGCTGGTTTGGACTTGATTCGTCGTGTGGAAGGACCAGAAACACCGGTCTTTGCATTAACGATTCCACTGTTGTTGAAGGCTGACGGGACCAAGTTTGGTAAGTCCGAAGGTGGCAACGTTTGGCTTGATCCTGAAAAGACAACCCCTTACGAATTTTACCAATTCTGGTTAAACCAAGACGATAATGATGTTGTGAAATTCTTGAAGTACTTCACGTTCTTGGATGAAGACGAAATTAATGATCTGGCCGAACAAGTGAAGAAGGAACCTTGGAAGCGGGCGGCACAACGTCGTTTGGCAGAAGAAGTGACTAAGTTTGTTCATGGTGACGCAGCTTTGAAGCAGGCCGAAAAGATCACGCAAGCACTGTTCTCTGGTGACGTGAAGGAATTAAGTGCTGATGAAATCGAACAGGGCTTCAAGGCATTCCCTAGTGTTGAAACGACTGGCGCAACCCAAAATATTGTCGACTTTTTAGCAGACAGTGGCATTGAAAAATCGCGGCGGCAAGCTCGTGAAGACGTGACAAACGGCGCCATTACTATTAATGGTGACAAACAAACATCTGTTGATGCAGACGTTGATCCCAAGTCCATGTTCGATGGTAAATTCGTTATCGTACGGCGTGGTAAGAAGCGCTACTTCCTTGCTCGCGTAAGTGATTAAAAGCAAATCGTCAATCTCACAAGCCTTTTGTTTGGGTCTTGAAAATAAGTAAGTTTATAATTAAGCACGCTATAAATAGTGTGCTTTTTTCTTATTGTTTGACAAACGTATGTTCGACTTGTAGAGTAAATGTTGCGTTTATCAGAACGAGCTGTGAAGTTTGAAAGCACAGAATTTCACATCGGAAAACGAGGACTTATACTTATGGATGCATTTTTTCAAACGCTGGTTGATCGGCGTTCGGCACTGTTAACTGCATTGTGGCAGCACATTGAGATTTCACTGGTGTCATTGCTGATTGCGATGGCCATTGCCATTCCATTGGCCATCTGGGCAACGCATCACAAACGTTTTGCGGCATTCATGTTGCAAATTGCCGGTGTGTTGCAGACCATTCCATCACTAGCTTTATTGGGATTACTGATTCCCATTGTCGGGATTGGTACTGTTCCAGCGGTCATTGCGTTGGTCATTTATGCGTTGCTCCCGATTTTTCAGAATACATATATCGGGATTGATGACATTGATCCGTCTATTGAAGAGGCTGCTGATGCGTTTGGCATGGGGCAAACGCGCAAACTATTCAAGGTTGAGTTACCTATTGCCGCCCCAGTGATTATCTCCGGGGTTCGTCAAGCGTTAGTCATGATTATCGGGACTGCAACGTTGGCAGCATTGATTGGTGCTGGTGGACTAGGGACCTTTATCCTGTTAGGGATTGACCGTAATGACACCGCATTGACGTTAATTGGGGCCATTAGTTCAGCGCTGTTAGCAATTATTTTGAGTTGGCTCATCAATCGTTTGCAACACATGCGTCCACGCTATCTAATCGGTGGCCTGGTTGTTTTGCTGCTCGGCATCGGTGGTGTCGGTGTTGCTAATGCCGTCCGTCAACCGGCCGATAACATTACGATTGCCGGTAAGCTGGGTTCCGAACCAGATATCTTAATTAATATGTATAAAGACCTGATTGAACAGGATAACAAACATGTTCACGTCACGTTAAAGCCTAATTTCGGGAAAACGAGCTTTCTGTTTAACGCCTTGAACCACAATCAAATCGATATTTATCCGGAATTTTCGGGTACTATTTTGGAAAGCTTGGTCAAAAAGCCACAATCTGATAAGGGATTAACGGCCAATCAAACGTACCAATTAGCACAAAAAGATATGCAGCAACAATTTAAACTCAGCTACTTGAAGCCAATGTCCTACAACAATACGTTTGCACTAGCTATTCGTGAGCAGGACGCAAAGGCTTGGAATGTTCACACAATTAGTGATTTGCAGACGGTAGAAAATAAGCTGAAACCAGGGATGACGCTTGAATTCATTGACCGACCAGATGGTTTGCCAGGTGTGAATAAGACATATGGACTGAATTTAAAAGCTCAGTCAATGGAGCCAAAATTACGCTACGAGGCCATTCATAACGGCAATATCAATGTCGTTGACGCCTACTCAACGGATAGCGAATTACGACAGTATCATTTGACAACGTTGAAGGACAACAAACATTTCTTCCCGTCCTATCAAGGTGCGCCGTTGATGAAAACATCCTTAGCCAAGAAGTATCCAGGCGTTGTAAAGAGTTTGAACAAGCTCGCCGGCCATATTTCTGAAAAGGATATGCAGGAAATGAACTATGAAGTTAATGTCGAAAAGAAGTCGGCTAAAACGGTGGCGCGTCAATACTTGGTTAGCCACCACTTGCTGAAGGGAGATGCTAAATAATGGCAACTACGGTTGATGAAAACAGCATCAATGAGCTGAAAGACGGCGAACCCATCATTCGGTTTGAACATGTTCAGCAGTCCTTTAACGACAATGTTGTGATTCCAGATTTGAACTTAACCATCAACGCCGGCGAACTATTTGTCCTGGTTGGCACTTCTGGTAGTGGGAAAACGACGACCCTGAAGATGGTCAATCAGCTGCAGCCGCAGAGTGGTGGCAAGATTTTTATCAAGGATGAAAACATTACGGATATCGGATTGCAGGAGTTACGGTGGAACATTGGTTACGTGCTTCAACAAATTGCGTTGTTTCCAACCATGACCGTCGCTCAAAACATTGCGGTCATTCCTGAAATGAAGGGTGTTAAACGTGAAGAGATTGACGCCACGATTGATCGATTATTGAATCAAGTCGGTTTGGACCCAGAAAAATACCGGAATCGGATGCCCAGTGAATTATCTGGTGGTGAGCAACAACGGATTGGCATTTGTCGGGCGATTGCTTCTGAACCACCAGTTGTCTTGATGGATGAACCGTTCTCAGCTTTGGATCCCATTTCACGCACACAATTGCAGGACTTAGTATTAAATCTCCATGCAAAGCGGCATGACACGATTATCTTTGTGACCCACGATATGGATGAAGCCCTTAAACTAGGTGACCGCATTGCGGTAATGAGTGAGGGAAAGATTCTTCAAGTGGATACACCTACGAATATTGCTCAACACCCAGCCAATCAGTTTGTTGAAGCATTTTTCTCCCAGAGTGTGGCGCACAATGTGTACGATGTTTATGTAGGGAAGATGGTGATGATGGGCTTTTCTGAATCGGTTTTGCCAGAAAGGCACACTGCGCCAATTGATATTTCATCCGATAAAACGTTAGGCGAGGCATTCGACGATTTGACCAATTGTGAGTATTTACGCGTGATGGATGGTGATCGTCAATTGGGATTTATTGATGCTCAAAACATCGTTAATTATCTGAGTCAGCGTAAACGTGATGAGGATGAAAATAATTAAATAACTAGATTGAAATGAAGCGACTTCATGTGTGTCAATTGCCGGTGGCAAACGCATATGGAGTCGCTTTTTTGAATGTAAAAATAAGTGGAAAAATATTTTTCAAAACGGTTGTATCCGGATTGAAAGGTGCTACAATGATGTTGTTGAGAAAGGCGAGTAATCACTCGCTCGACAATTAAAATCAAAGAAGGGATTATCATGTTTGCAACATCATTTTGGATTTTAGCTGTTTGGTTCGTTATTAACTGCATTTGGACATTCTTTGCAACAAGCAATCAGTCATTGATGAAGACATTTGCCTGGATCAATGTCGTCGCAGTTGTCTGGGGGTTCTGGGCATACTATGGTGCAGCAAGTGTGGCAAGCTTGTCCGGTTGGTTTGCAGCAGTTAACTGGTTGGCGGTTATCTTGGCCGTTGTTCAATTCTACTTTGGCTACCGCTCCGCTCATTCAGCTAAGCAAGCATAGGTGTTTCACGATTGATTTTTAATGGTTTTATCTAACTGAATAAAAAACAGATGACACGTTTGCGGCGTGTCATTTTTTGTAACAATTTGCAAAGTTGCTTAAGTGATGAAAGACCGTTGCGCCGGTAAGAGACGACGTTCCGTGGGGACTGGTCTCAACCCGCAAAGAACGCGGTTTTCGACCTCGATTCTGAGCCACAAATCGTCTCAGAAGTCGTCCCACAACACTAAATGGCCAACTCCATGCCATTAAGTGTTGTCGACACGGAACTCTGTCTCTTACCGCCTCCACTAGATATGTTTTTTGTGCTTGGGTATGTTCAGAAAATAACGGAACAATGTTGCAAATTACTCACATCATTTGTGAACTTTTTTCTTAGCAATTAAGCCTCGAATGTCATGGTTTTAAATTTTGTATGGTTCAGCCACGTAATGCAACGGTTGTCCGACGTTTTTGAGATATGAGCGGGAGGACGCCCGTGTTGAAATCGACGGTGATAGTGTTGTTAATTCGGTGGGTTTTGCGAATTTACAACATGGGACGGTCTGGAAGACACGGTTTAGGTGGCTTCCAGACGAGGCGAAAGACCGTGAACTGCGGGCTTGAACCGGTCCCACAGACGATTTCAAAAACGGGCAACTGGGAGTGGCAGATTTCCGTTTACAATGAATGCAAATACTTTGACTAGCCAAAATGACATTTTCGGAGCTCATGAGGTCTGCTATGATAGCAGTAGTGAATTTGGGAAAGTGATGGAAGAAATAATGGCAGATAAAAAAATCCTTGATGAATTTCCTGATTTAGTAAACGCAAATAAAAATTTAACGCAGAAACAAAAGGATGTTCTGATCGTCAGCATCCAATTATTCGCAAAACAGGGCTACGCCAACACGAGTACGCGTCAAATTGCTGAGGCAGCGCATCAGTCTGAAGGCACAATGTTCAAACACTTTAAGTCTAAAGCCAACATTTTACGCGAGGCCTTGGATCCAATTGTGCGTGAGGTCGTGCCCGATTTGTTAAACGAATTAGCTAGTGAGGCCATTCGTGAACAAACGGATAACATCCATGACTTCTTCGTTTTCTTTGTTCGCAATCGAATGAAGTTTGCCTCAGATAACGAAGATGCATTGAAAGTATTCCTCAGTGAAATTCTATACAACGCAGATCTACGCAAACAGTACTTATCGATCGCGCCAGAACGTTTTTTGAACTCGTTTAAAACGATTATCAAAGCGGCCCAAGATCGGGGACAACTCGTCGACTGGCCGTTCCGAATTATTTTCCGTTATTTGCTGTCTATTTTAGGAAGCTACTTCTTTGATCGCTATATTTTATTTCCGGAGCGAGACTGGGATGATGCGACCGAAGAAAAGTACATGGTCAGCGAACTGGACAAAACCTTGGCCGTTCATCCGGACGACTAAGTTAATTGATACAACGCTTGTATGAGTTTATTTGTTGACCAACAGTTAGCATTACGAGAGAGCATAATACTTTAGTCTCGATGTAAAAATCGGTACACTTTGGTTGCGAATGTTTGAAAGACTGGAGGTAGATTATGACACACGTTGAAACATTGATTATTGGTGGTGGCCCTGGCGGCTTAGCCTTGGCATACGCCCTTAAAGGGGCAGGTCAAACAGTTGCTATTGCAGAAGAAAATCTGTGGGGCGGCACGTGTCCAAACCGCGGATGTGATCCTAAAAAAATCTTATTGGCTGCTGTTGAAGCTAAACGGTCAGCTGAACATATGAATGGTCAAGGACTGAACGGCGACCCGACGATTAATTGGGCAGACCTTATGCGCAATAAGTTTGCCTATACTGACAGTATTCCGGATGGCACATTGAGTGGCCTAAAGCAGGCTGCCATTACGACGTTTACGGGCCATGCAGAGTTTGCTGATGATGGTCACGTCATGGTTGGCAGTGAAGAAGTTGCGGCTGACAAAGTGGTCTTAGCAACGGGGGAACGGCCACGACGGCTGGATATTCCCGGTGCGCAATATGTTGGGACGAGTACTGACTTTTTGAACATGCGTGAGTTACCACGTCGGCTGACATTTATCGGTGGCGGCTACATTGCGTTTGAATTGGCTGACATTGCCAATGCGGCGGGTGCTGACGTTTCACTTGTTTTACACAATGACAAACCGTTGCGCGCCTTTCCGGCAGATCTGGTTGCGAACTTAGTTGCTCAGTTAAAGACTGCTGGCGTTCATATTTATGAAAACGTTGATGTTGCCCAGGTTGATAAAACCGATGACGGATTGGTGTTGACGGACGGTCACGATTTTCAGTTGACGACAGATGCCGTGATTGGTGCAACAGGCCGAATCGCTAACGTTGATACGCTGAATCTGGCGGCTGTCGGCGTAGAGGCGGATGCTCATGGCGTTCAGGTGAACGATCATTTGCAGACCACTAATCCAAATATTTATGCGCTCGGCGATGTTATTGCCAAACGAACAGTACCTAAGCTGACGCCAGTTGCTGGCTACGATGCACGTTATTTAGCGGGACAGTTGACTGGTCAGCAGGCAGATGCACCAATTAGTTATCCAGCCATTCCGACGCTGGTTTTTGGCATGCCGAAGTTGGCCAAGGTCGGTGTGGATGTGACGGCTGCCGCCAAAGAGTCATCACTAACGGTGAAGAAAGTTGACATGACGCACTGGTACACCTATAACCGCATTCACGATGCAGTAGCTAAAGTGACCGTTGTATTGAATGACAAACAGCAACTTGTCGGTGCAGCGGTCTTAAGCAGTATTGCTGATGAAATGATTAATTATCTGACATTTTTAATCAACCAGCATGCTACAGCTGGTGACTTTGAAAACCAGATTATGGCTTACCCATCACCTGCCTCAGATATTGATTACCTCTTGTAAAGTAAAGGAGCGAGGCCCATGGCGTTTATTGGGACGCTGATTTTAATACTTGTTGCCACGACAATTGCTGGCCACTTTTCCGCACGGGTTGGGATCCCAGCCGTGATTGGCGAACTCCTCATCGGGATCATTATTGGTCCCGGTGTTTTGAATTGGGTGCATAATAGCAGCGCATTATCTGTATTTGCTAATATTGGGGTCATTTTACTGATGTTTATGGCGGGGCTTGAGAGTAATCTTGCCCAGTTAAAAAAGGTACTGCGTCCAGCGCTGGCGGTGGCAGTGTGTGGGGTCATCCTGCCAGTTGTCTTAATGGGTGGCGTTAGCCTTGCGTTTGGCTATCACTTTACGGAGGCGCTGTTTATAGGTGTGGTTTTCTCTGCCACATCGGTCAGCATTTCCGTGGTGGTGTTACGTGAATTTCACGCATTGGACACACGTGCCGGGGCGACTATTCTTGGCGCAGCCGTCGCTGACGATATTATCGGTGTGCTGTTGCTAAGTTTGATGGTTGCTCTGATTGGGGGCGGCGCAGGTGAACACGGCAACACTAATATGGGGCTTCAATTCTTGTTCCAGGTTGGTTTCTTTGTTGCCGCGTACTTGCTCGTCAAGTGGATTGCGCCGATGCTGATGCGCATTAGTGAACGGCTACTGATTCCAACTGCCCGCACGGTAACGGCTGTGGTTATCTGTTTGGGAATGGCTTACTTAGCCGAGGTTGTTGGTTTATCTGGGGCGATTGGTGCATTTTTTGCTGGCATTGCCGTTGCCCAAACGCATGTTAAACAGGTTATCGACGACCATATTGAACCAATCAGCAACGCGTTCTTTGTACCAGTATTTTTCGTTAGTATTGGTTTGAACGTGACGTTTGCACACTTCATTACGTCGTTACCGTTTATTGTCTTGATGACAATTCTCGCTGTTGTCACTAAATGGTGGGGTGGCGAGATTGGTGCGCGGCTAACGGGCTTCTCAAAAAGTGGCAGCCGGGTTGTTGGTACAGGGATGGTTGCCCGTGGTGAAATGGCGTTAATCACAGCACAGATTGGCTTTGATGCCCACTTGTTAGCAAACGGACTTTACGTTGACATGATTTTTGTAATCGTCTTTTCGACATTGGCCGCCCCACTGTTGTTGCGGTGGGCGTTGAGCAAGGACGATTCAACAGCAGTTTCCACATCAGATAAATAACCGTGTATACGCTGAAAATTTTGCTTGCGGTTGTCAACAGTGACACGCTCGCCGTGGGACCGGTTCAAGCCTGTAGACCGCAGTCTTTCACGGCTCGGTATCACTGTTGACGCCCTTCAGCTGACTTAGAAGCTGTAGATTAGGTGCGCTAAATAATCTGTGACGATCCGGCAAAGACTTTTGATTGTTATGTGAGTGGAGCTGACTTGAAATAGAGTTCCGTGTCGACACCACTTAATGGTATGGTTTTGGCCATTTAGTGGTGGTGGACGACTTCTGAGACGGTTTGTGGCTCAGAATCGAGGTAGAAAACCGCGTTTTTAGCGGGTTGAGACCGGTCCTCATGGAACGGCGTTTCAAGGCAGTGTAACGGAGTACGATGCGGTACTGCCGGCGTTTGAGGCTCCAAGGACGGGCGTTTCAGGTCAGCGCAACGGACTAAAATTGATATGAATATAAAAGCAGCGACGCTAAACTAAGATTGAAAGTTTAGTGGCGCTGCTTTTGTTTAATTCTGTTTGTTAACTAGATTGATGAAATAACCATGGTCATGCATATCGTTCTTTAGATCGGTCATGGTAAATCGATGGTAGAACTTCCGATAATCGGTATCCGCCAAGGTAAACAAATCCGTGAGGGTCTCGCCAATGTTTGCTGAAATATCCGTCGCATCCGTGTCGCTTTTGGTTAGGCCCTTGGAATCACCGGTAATAAAACGGGCATAACTGATGGTCGGCGGAATGGTGAGATCGTATAATTCACCAACATTCATGTCAGAAAGTGGCCGTTGAAGAAGGTAACCACCGTTTTTTCCCACGGATCCTTCAATGTACCCTTGCTTATGCAAGACGGACAGGATGTTACGGATCATCACCGGATTCAGTTGAAGCGACTTGGCGAGTTCAGCACTCGTGATTTTACGTGGCCGGCTTTCGTCCAAGTAAAGCAGGCTATGGACGGCAACGGAAAAGTCTAATTTCATGGGAGACCTCTTTCTGGAACGACAATTTCATCAATAGTTAAAAAAGATTTTATAACTCATGTTCAATGGACATCAGTTCAGAAGAAACGTGACTAATGACAGGGCTTGCTTCACCAATGGTGACTAATGACAAGTGGTGCATCGCGCGTGACGCAATCGTATAAAGAATTCCAATAGCATCATCAGTTGGGTAATTGCTGACCGACACATCATAGGCGATGACGGAGTCGAACTCGAGTCCCTTTGCTAAATAAACGGGCAGTACAATGACCCCTTTGGGCAATGTGCGGTCCATGTCATTCAGCAGGGTGATGGGAAAGTCATGGTGAAGCTCACGGTAGACGCGCTGGGCGGTGGTGACGTCCTTCGTTAAAATTGCGACGGTGCCATACGTATCAAGTTCCGCTTGCACCAGTTCCTTGGTGGCACTGATGGCGTCTTGTTCATTATACCGCAATAAAATCCGTGGCAAGTCGCCGGGACGATTGAACGCTTGAATTTGGTCACCATCTGGCAATAATCCCTTTGCAAAGTTAGTGATTGGTAGCGTGGAACGGTAGCTTCTGCTTAATGTGATTAAGTTTGGCCGTTTGGCATTAAACGCCTGGGCGAGATTGTCCAATAGTTCCTGTGGTCGCTGCATACGATTGAACAAAGCCTGCTCGCTATCCCCGAGAAGGGTGAACTTAGCTTTCGGAAATGCGTGACGGAAGTAACACATCTGTGTCATCGAATAGTCTTGCATTTCATCAATGAATAAATAGGCGATACTACGATTTTGACCGCCGCCGGTAATAAGATCTCGCAGATACAGCAGTGGCACTGCGTCATCTAAACTGATGCGGTGATATTCAATGTTTGTGTCGAAATCTTGTTCATGCATGTCCCAGTGATCAGCGTCAACATTTGCGGGTGTTACCGTTTGTAGAAAATGATCGTACTGGCGATAAACATCGAGAAAGTAATTATTGAATAATGCGTCATACACTGGCTCGTAACGCTTACGAACGATTTCTCGCGAAGCAAACTCGACTTCATCATCGAGCTCCTTAAATCGGCCAACCCGTTCACCTAGCAAATCGTGATAGTGCTCAGTGTCCAGATTATCGAGTTCTTCGGCGACCCAGTCGTCTTTTGCATCTGTGCGAATTCGCCGTTTGAGCTTTTTAATGAGTCTGTTTTTAGTGGCGAGAATCTTGCCAGTCGTGCTCATTGTCTCGGGTTGTTCTGCATAAATGGCAGCAATCGCTTCCTTGGTGAAGAAGAGTGAACCATCAAGGAGGATGTCGTTAAAACGAATGTCCTGGGTCGGAACATGTTTACAATAAGCCGTGACAGCTTTAACAAACGCGGTGCTTTCAAGATAGTCACGGACATCTCGGAACATTGGATTGGTATCATCAGCGTCTGATTCGTAGCGCTCAAATAACGTTTGAACGTTGAGGCCTTGCAAACGTTGGGTGAGAAAGTCGTCCAGCGTGACCTGCCGCATGTTTCGTTCCCCTAAACTAGGGAGCACTTCTGAAATGTAGTGACTGAACAAACGGTTAGGGGAGAACAGGATCATTTGATCGGCTTGCAATTCACTTTCACCACCGTTACGGCTGTGATAGAGCAAAAAGGCGATCCGCTGCAGAATGGCCGAGGTCTTACCAGATCCAGCTACTCCTTGAACGACCAATAGATCAGAACGGGTGTCACGAATAATATCGTTTTGCTCTTTCTGAATGGTAGCAACGATGTTTTGCATCACTTCGTCGTTTTGTTGCCCTAAAACAGCCTGCAACATTTCGTCACCAACCGTTTCGTTGGTATCAAACATGTTTTTGATCTGGCCATCTTTAATGGTGAATTGTCGTTTCTTCTTCAAATCCGTCGTTTGTTTGCCAGCGGGTGTCGTGTAGGCGACTATACCGAGTGTGCCGTTGTAATAGATACTGGAAATGGGTGCCCGCCAGTCGTAGACAACAAAGTCCTGAGCTTCGTTGGTGAGTGAGAATGTCCCAATGTATAAAGATTCTGGTTTGGACTCGCCGGCATCCTGAATGTCGATGCGTCCGAAATAAGGTGATTCTTTGAGTTGTTTTAAATTGTCGAGTTGTTGACGAATGGTCGCTTCGTTGGTCACGGCCAAATAAACTAATTGTCGTTGCTGTTGCAGCTGCGCGTTGGTCTCCATCGCATCATCGACTTCAAACGTGTTGACTGATGCGTTTTCAGCATAGTTTTTCTGAATGGCGCTAGTTTCGTGGTGTGCCCGTTCAAATTGTTGCTGATTGTCGACCAGCTGGCGGTTGATCTCGTCCATAACTTGATCTACACGCTGCTGCTCATGCTGTCGTTCTTCGTTATCCAAATAATTAGCCTCCGTGTGATCAGTGACAAGTCTGTTCATGACGCCTTGGGGCCTCATGTGAATATAAATAGTTCAATCTAAAAGTCCGCTTCCGGTTGGCGGTGGTGAAAACCGCTGTGGGACCGGATCAAGCCTCCTTAAAATCGGAGTCTTTCACCTCGCCTTGAAGCCGGAAACCGCGTCTTCAAGCGCGTCCGTGTTGTAAATCCGGCCCAAACCGCTGCACTAACAACACCTTCACAGCAGGTTTTCACCACCACCGCCCTCCAGCTACTAATGTGTAGCCTCTATCCACATACAGCTGAAATTTCAGCACTATCTTTTAAAATAGTAGTGAGCATTTATAACAATGTGTTGAAAGTGGGCAACTGTAACAGTAGTGGAGTCGGTCAGGGACAGAGTTTCGTGAAGGCAATCCTTGGTGGCGGGGTGGGCCACTTAGGATTGCGGGAAGAGCTTGAAGACTCGGGTTTGTGAGGCTTCAAGTCGAGGGCTTAGACCGTTCTGGGGGCTAAGCCCGGTCCCATGAAACGGCGTCCCTGACAGACGGAACGCAGGTACTTTATATAGATTTTGATTCGAATATCTAAGTGCATTCAAATTGTTGGTAACTAAACGCAAACCATTTTATGCGCGAAAAAGGTTTGTGTCAATCATGTTGAATTACAGTTTGTGTGACTGTGAGACTGGGCTTTGACAGGCTTCACGAAAGCCGTTATAATTAATTTATTGATCATGTTTTACCACGCTAACCGTAGAGTAGGTCTAACTACAGCGAGACTGAGATGTTGAGAGTCAGTCATCACGACCGAAGTGGGCAGTTAGCTATCAGGGTCAATCAACTAAATGACATTAATAAAGCGGGATGTCGTGTGCGTTTGCACGCCACGCATCCAAAATAGGTGGCACCGCGGGTAACCGTCCTATGATGACAATACAGTATTTGTGTTGGCGTCATGGGACGGTTTTTGTTTCCAACGTCAGCACGAAAAAAGGAGACCAATATGGCAAATGAAAATGAGAAAAAAATAATTTTAACGGGTGACCGGCCAACGGGCAAGTTGCACATTGGTCACTATGTAGGATCTTTGAGAAATCGAGTTGCCTTACAAAATTCTGGTGACTACGAAACGTTTATCATGATTGCTGACATGCAAGCGTTGACAGATAACGCGCGTGATCCAGAAAAAATCCGTAAAAGTTTGACAGAAGTGACGCTAGATTACTTGGCTGTTGGCATCGATCCGAAGAAGTCGACAATTTTAGTTCAATCGCAGATTCCTGCCCTCAACGAGTTGACCATGATCTACTTAAACTTAGTCACCTTAGCTCGTTTGGAACGAAATCCAACCGTCAAGTCAGAAATCAGTCAAAAAGGTTTCGGCCAAAGTATCCCAGCTGGTTTCTTGACGTATCCGGTGAGTCAAACGGCCGATATCACAGCGTTCAAGGCAACAACAGTGCCAGTCGGTGATGATCAAGAACCAATGCTGGAACAGGCACGGGAGCTTGTTCGTTCATTTAACGGTGCTTACCACAAAGATATTTTGGTTGAACCAGAAGGGGTATTCCCACCAAAGGGAGAAGGCCGGATTCCTGGCTTAGATGGTAACGCGAAGATGAGTAAATCACTCGGTAATGCGATCTATCTGTCGGATGACGCCGACACGGTCACCAAGAAAGTCATGTCGATGTATACAGACCCCGAACATATTAAAGTGAGCGATCCTGGCCACGTAGAAGGAAATACTGTCTTTACCTACCTCGATATTTTTGACCCAGACAAAGCCCATATTGCTGATTTAAAGGCGCAGTACCAAGCCGGTGGTCTCGGTGACGTCAAAATCAAACGTTACTTAAACGAAGTGTTAGAAGCAACGTTAGCACCAATTCGCAAACGGCGCGCAGAATACGCTGCTAATCTGGACTACGTTTACAAAGTTCTTGAAGATGGTTCGGCTCATGCCAATGAAGTTGCTAACAAAACACTTCAAGAAGTTCGTGACGCGATGGGCATCAACTACTTTACACAACGCTAGTCAGCCGTTATCCATGCTCGTATAATGGTGACAGCAAGTTTGATGAAGAACGAGGTAACCAAGGATGGAAAATTTAGCGATTGTCGATTTGGGCTCTAATTCTGTCCGAATGGGTGTCACTCAGATTGAAGATGACGGCTCCTTTAAGGAAGTTCGTCGGATCAAAGAAGACACCCGTATTTCTGAGGGCATGGGTGCTGAAAAACGGTTGACTAAAGTGGCGATGGATCGGACTATTGCCGCATTGGTTAACTTTAAAAAAGTGTATGAAAACCTCCCTAATCTGACCGTCCGGGCGATTACTACGGCGGCGGTTCGTCAAGCGGTCAACCAAAAAGAATTCCTTGACCGGGTGAAACACGAGGTTGGACTGTCCCTTCAAGTGTTATCGGGGGATGACGAAGCCTATTACGATTTCTTAGGTGCCATCAATGCACTGCCATTAGATGACTGCCTCATTTTGGATACTGGTGGTGCCAGCTGTGAATTGATTCATGTCGCTAAACGGCGGGCCAAGAACTTGATTAGCGTGCCCTTTGGCGCCGTTAATTTATCTGAACAATTTCATTTTGGCGATGTCATTACCGCTGGTCATTTGTTCTCTGGTCAAGTATTTGTTCGCAAACGTCTGCAAGATGTTTGGTGGTTGAACGAGGCGATGCATTTACCAATCGTGTTACTTGGTGGGGCAAACCGAACGTTGGCACGAATCAACCGTAAGGCTCAGAAAATGGCTCGTGTCGAAGACATTCACGGGTACCGTTTGAAAACGGAAACGGTGTTTAATACGTTTGACCGACTGATTTCAAAGAATAACAAACAGCGGCAGGCAATCGATGGCCTTGAATATGACCGGGCTGACATTATCGTTGGCGGCATGTTGCCGTTGGTTGAATTATTACAACTGCTTGATTCAGATCGGGTCATTTTCTCAGAAAGTGGTGTGCGCGAGGGCATCGTGTCCGAGTATGTCAGCAAGCACCCACGGTATAACGGGTGACCACATGACTGATGATGAAAAACAGAACATGAAAAAGCAGCTTGCTCAATTTCGGCGATTGACGTGGCAGCAGCGATTGGCGGTTGCCAGTCAGTTAGGCGACCTAACGACGATTCAACGGCAAATGCTGGCTGATAATGCCAGTGAGGATGATGCCCTGCTGACAGAAAACTACTTGACGAGTTATCATTTGCCAGAAGGATTGGCCGCGACTATTCGCATGAATGGTCACGACTATCTGGTGCCAATGGTAACGGAAGAACCCTCTGTCATTGCGGCTGCTAGTTATGGTGGCAAAATGGCCGCCGACGGTGACGGCATCGTAACGCGGACGGACACCAACTTGCTGATGGGGCAGATTGTCTTTCAAACGGTGACGGTGGCTGAAATTAGTCGTTTTGTGACACCTAATGAAGCAAAATTGCTGTCACTGGCTAACCAAGCGCATCCAAGCATCGTTAAGTACGGTGGTGGTGCTCGCAAACTGCGCGTCCGTTCGCTTGGAGAGGGTTTTGTTAGCGTTGATTTGTTTGTCGATACTGGTGAGGCCATGGGTGCTAACATTATGAACAGCATGTTGGAGGCTCTCGGCCATCATTTACAGGATGTCCTTGAACAACATCCGGTGATGAGCATTCTAGCAAACGATGGGCAACAGACTTTGGTCACAGCAGCGGCAAATGTGCCAGTCGCTAATTTAGCGAAACACAACGCTGCGGTTGGCCTAACCGTTGCTAAACGAATCGTTGCAGCTAGCCAGATTGCTCAGCTGGATGTTAGTCGGGCAACGACGCATAACAAGGGCATCATGAACGGTGTTGACGCAGTCGTGATGGCGACCGGTAATGACTGGCGGGCCGTTGAAGCTAGTGCGCATGCGTACGCAGCTAGAGATGGTCAGTATCGTGGACTGTCTCGTTGGCAATTAGCTGGTGATCGGTTGGTTGGCTCGCTAACGATGCCGATGCATTTAGGCGTTGTTGGCGGGGCGACGGCGTCATTGCCATTGGCCAAACTGAATCAGCAGATTCTACAAGTCAAGGATGTGGCTACGGTAAACCAACTAGCAGTTGCTTTGGGATTGGCCCAAAATCTGGCAGCGTTGCGAGCGCTGGTCAGCGAAGGTATTCAACAAGGTCATATGCAACTGCAATACCGCAACTTAGCGGTCGCAGCAGGTGCGACACCGGAGCAGGTACCGGCTGTAGTCGAAGCACTCAAAACACACGCCCATCCATCTGCTACCTTAGCCAAAGCAATTGTCACCAAGCTCAATCAACAAGGGTAGTTGCCACTTCCGGTTGGCGACATTGGAACGGCGTCGTGGGACCGGTTCAAGCCTTCTGAAAATCGAAGTCTTTCACCTCGCCGCCGAGCCTCGTGAGGAGCCGAGTCTCCGCGACCGTCCATGCTGTAAATTCGGGACACCACCGAATTAACACCATTTTCACGACTTGGTTCCAATGTCGCCGCCCTTCAGCTGATCTAACAGTTGTCCAGCTATGTATACGTCGATTTGCGTTAGATTACAGACAGGCGATGATTTGCTGATTGTAACTGTGGTTTTACTGAATCGCGGCGATGTTCGAAATTTGTTGAGTACAGCTAATGCTACCTGCAAGTAAGTTTGTCACTGTAGCTGGAGGTTGTCCGCGTTGAAAAAACTGTGAAAGTGATGTTAATGAAGCGGTTTTTGCTGAATTTACATCACGGACGAACTTGAAGACTCGGTTTTGGAGGCTTCAAGGCGAAGTAAGAGACCATGAACTTGCGGGCTCGAACCGGTCCACACAGTGGCTTCAACGCGGACAACCGGAGGCGGAAGCTTAAAGTAACCAACCGTAATTTGGTATTTTGGTATTAAATGTGAAACCGATAATGAATTTTATGTAGAAATAAAGGAGTAAACATGGCAGACATTAAATTAGCGCCAGCGGTTCAAACATTGTTGGACCAAGTCAACGAGCTATTTCCTGGCACGGTAATGGTCCAGTTCGGTGACAAACACGCCGGTTACGTTCGTGATGATCAGGTTGAACAACATGTGTTAAAAGACCGCCTGTTGATCTGGGTTGACGACATTACCGCGCCTCAGTATTCAGCGGCTCATGAACTGAGTCACTTGTTGATGCTGTTGCAAGGATTTCCTCAGATCGAATTTAACCTCACGTTTGGTGACGATGAATTGGATGAACAGCTGATGGCCATGTCGACCCAGTTGTTTAATATCGTGAACCACGTGGTGATTTTTCCAGCCTTGGCTGGTCATGGCTTGATTGACGACAAGGTCAGTGATGAATTTTATAACGGAATTTTTGCGACGATTGATCCTGAACCTGAAAAAGGTGCTGAAGATGACGCACAAAATGCATTACGGTTGCTCGTGTTACTGGATGCGCTCGTGTTTTATGGGGATGGCATCAGTAAGCATGAAAAAGAATTAAGTACTAACTTCCCGAAGACCTACTCAGCTGCTAAAAAGCTGTACGATGTGATGATGGCTAAAAAAATCAATACACCGTTTGAGGTTCGTCGAGCACTGGTTCGTTTGTACAAGGCGTTTGATGCACAACTGACTGACTGGGGTTTACCAGCATTGAATAGTACGGCATTTACAACGGTCACTAGCGTATTGAGTGAACGTCAATTGCGGTTGGAAATGCGTCAGATGTTTGAAATTTTCCATTCTGATTTGAAAGATAAAGAGTCTGGGGAACGGGCTTATGTTGCATTGAATCGTTCTGATCGGCAAAATGCATTTGTGATGACGCCGCCTAAAGATGATGCGGATAGTTCGTCGTTTTTCAAAGAAGTGTATGATACGCCGGTTAAGGATTTCCTTGAGGCGCATAACATTAGTTATATCGTGCGGGATTAGGTTGACGTGATCGGCAAACGGAAGGTGGTTCGTGATGACAGAGAATTTGCAAACATTGTTTGATGAAGCACAGCACATTACGTTTATGACTGGGGCAGGCGTTTCGACTGCTTCAGGCATTCCTGATTACCGGTCCAAGTCTGGGCTGTATTCGGCCAAGTTCAAGGGCTTACCACCAGAGTATTTGTTGAGCCATGATTGTTTCGTTGAGCAGCCTGAAATGTTTTATGATTTTGTGAAAGAGAATTTGTATTTTCCAGATGCCAAGCCCAACGTCATTCACGAAAAAATTGCGGCGTTGTCTCAATCAGGTCGAGCCTCATTGATTACACAAAACATTGATAATCTGGATAGAACAGCCGGTAATGACCAGGTCGTTGAGTTCCATGGTAATTTGTATCGCTGTTATTGTAGTAAGGACGGCGAGCAGGTCGATTGGCATGATTATATGAAATCCATGTATCATGACACTGACCACGGGATCATTCGCCCAGACATTGTATTATATGGTGAGTCTATCTCGGAGTCTGTTCTACAGCGGTCAATGGCTGCTATTGAAGCGGCTGACTTGTTAGTGATTGTTGGTACGTCGTTCAAGGTATATCCGTTTGCCGGGTTGATTAATTACCGTCAGCCCAATGCTAAGCTGATTGTGGTGAATAATGAACCGATTCCAGCAGGGAGCGTAACGGCTCAATATACCGGCGATGCAGAAACGTTTTTTGCTGGTTTAAAAGGTTAAATCAATTGCGTTTTGTGCCGGACTTTCTTACAATTAATGTATTAAATGCAGGTGCCATAAAGAAAGTGGGTGACAGAGGATGAATCGTGATGATATTTTTGCCCGTCTTGGGAGTTTACTGTCACAGATGAAGTGGGTCAATCGGCTACAACTATTATTTGATTTCTTAATGTTTTACGGTGCTTGGCAAGTGTTCTTTGGCGCCCAACCAGCAATGCTGTTTGGTGTCGCCATGCCACGAACGAATGCCGCAATGGTGACCTTCCTGTTTGCGATGATCAGCTGGTCATTTTCTGCCATTCGCAGCAACTACCGGCGTCAGGGATTGATGTTGATCAGCACATTGAAGGGCAAGACCTTATCTGAAGAAGAAACCAACGTTATTCGTCAGTTTAAGTAACGCTAACCATATTTGAAGATTATTCAACGGTGCCCATAATGGTGGCACCGTTTTTGTTAGAAATTATTGCAAGAACGCAAGAATAGATCAAAAGGGGGACAACGAATTGATTACGATTGGATTATCGACATGGACGCGGCATCCACATTTAATTCACGATGAACAGCGTGATGTGCTGTTTTCTGAGTATGCTGGCGTGTTTCCACTGGTTGAATTGGATACGTCTTTTTATGGTGTGCCCAGTATTAAGACCGTTACCAATTGGCGCAATCAAGCACCAGACGGCTTTCAGTACATTTTGAAGGCCCATCAGGTGATGACGCGTCATGATGATGCGAAGTCTGAACAAGTCAGTGATGACGAGCGCTGGCAAACGTTTAATCAATTCCGTCGCGCAGTTGTTCCGTTAGTCAAGGCGGGAATGTTGGCAACCGTGTTATTTCAGTTTCCACCGTACTTCACCCGAAACTTAGACCATATTCGTTATCTGCGTGACGTGCGTGTTCACATGGGCGATTTGCCGATTGCGGTAGAGTTCCGCGATCCCAGTTGGTATGAAGGTAGTTTGAGCAAGGATGTGTTTGATTACTTGACGAGTCTTAACATGACGTACGTAATTGCGGATGAACCGAGTGATGGCAATCGCGGCGTACCATTTACACCGGTCGTCACAACGCCAACGGCAGCGTACTTCAGATTTCACGGTCAGAACCGGCGTGGTTGGTTAGATCACCAGGGAGACTGGCGTAAGGATCGTACCAATTATCGGTATTCAGATGATGAGCTGGCTCGTTTAGGTGAGGCTGTTAAAACAGTTAGCGAACAGGTTGACCAAACGTACGTGATCTTCAACAATAACGGGCATCGAGACGCTGCAGCTAATGCAGAAAGCCTGCGTGATCAACTGGGATTGACGTTTAACGGATTGGGGCCCACCCAATTAGATTTATTTTGAGAAATTCTGTTTGATAAACTCCGTAGCCACGCAAAGTGCTATGGTATACTTATTCAGACTAACGAGGTGTTCGTGATGCCAAACATTGCGGGCTCGCGAACTAAAGGAGAAGATTTGTTCATGGCAGAAAAAAAGCCAACTTACTACATTACTACGCCAATTTATTACCCGTCTGGCAAGTTACATATCGGGAATTCATATACGACCATCGCAGTCGATGCCGAGGCGCGTTACCGGCGGTTAATGGGTAACGACGTCTTCTTCCTGACTGGAACAGATGAACACGGTCAAAAAATTGAAGAAAAAGCCGAATCTTTGGGCAAACAGCCAAAAGAATATGTCGATGGCATGGCTGACCAGATCAAAGACCTGTGGAAGTTGCTGGAAATCAGTAACGACAAGTTTATTCGGACAACGGATGACTATCATGAAGCCGCTGTTCAGAAAATTTTCGATCAGTTATTAGCACAAGGTGACATTTACAAGGGCCACTATGAAGGCTGGTACTCTGTGGATGACGAGGAATTCTTTACGGAATCCCAATTAGCAGAAGTCTTCCGTGATGAAAATGGCAAAGTGACCGGTGGGAAAGCGCCATCTGGTCATGAAGTCGTCTGGACTGATGAAGAGTCCTACTTCTTCAAGATGAGTAAGTACGCTGATTGGTTGATGAACTATTACAAAGAACACCCAGATTTCATTATTCCAAACACGCGGATGAATGAAATGGTGAAAAACTTCTTGGAACCTGGCCTGGAAGACCTGTCTGTTTCTCGGACGAGTTACAAGTGGGGCGTGCCAGTTAAAACCGACCCGAAACACGTGATCTACGTTTGGGTAGATGCACTGTCCAACTATATTACAGCGCTGGGTTACGGTACTGATGACGATAGCAACTTCAAGAAGTACTGGCCAGCTAATGTTCAAATGGTTGGTAAAGAAATTGTGCGTTTCCATACCATTTACTGGCCAATTATTTTACATGCACTTGGCTTACCGTTGCCAAAGCACGTGGTTGGTCACGGCTGGTTGTTGATGAAGAACGGCAAGATGAGTAAGTCAAAGGGAAACGTCATTTACCCAGAGACCTTGGTTCACCGTTACGGACTGGATGCTTTACGGTACTACCTGTTGAAGGCAATGCCGTTTGGTAACGATGGTGTATTCACCCCTGAAGACTTCGTCGACAAGATTAATTATGATTTGGCCAATGACCTTGGGAACTTACTGAACCGGACTGTTGCCATGGTTAATAAGTATTACGACGGGGTCGTACCGGCCTTTGAAAGCAACGTTAACGAACCAGATGCTGATTTGGAACAAACGGCTGTGAATACGATTGCTGAATACCACCAGTTGATGGAAAAATTACACTTTGCGGATGCATTGTCAGCGGTTTGGAAGCTTGTTTCACGTACAAATAAATACATTGATGAAACAGAACCATGGACGTTAGCTAAAAAGGCTAACAATGGTGATGACAAACGTTTGGCTGCTGCCATGAGTCATTTAGTGGCCAGCCTGCGGGTGATCGCGCTGTTGATTCAACCAATCATGACACACGCACCAAAAGAAATTTTGACGCAGTTGGGGTTGCCAACGGATGCTGACAGTATGCAGATTGAAGGCTTAAAGATGGCCAATCTGCCGGTTAACACTAAAGTTGTTGCGAAAGGAACGCCAATCTTCCCACGTTTGGATGCACAGGAAGAAGTCGACTTTATCCAATCACAAATGACCAAGACAGATAAGCAAAAAGGACGTTCTGCAATGGCAGCGGCTGCTGATTCTCAATGGGAACCAGAAAACGTCACCCTGAACTTGACGAAACCTGAGATCAAGTTTGATGAATTTGATAAAACAGAAATTAAGGTTGCTGAAATCAAGTCGGTCAAACCAGTTGAGGGCGCAGACAAATTACTCCAATTCCGTTTGGATGCTGGCGATCAACAAAACCGTCAAATTCTTTCAGGCATTCACGAATGGTACCCTGACTATGAAAAATTAACCGGTAAGAAAGTACTGGCTGTTACGAACTTGAAACCACGGAAGATGCGTGGTCAAATCAGCCAGGGGATGTTGTTGTCCACTGAACGTGATGGCAAGGTGACGTTGGTTACAGTACCGGACAGCTTGAACAACGGGGATGTCCTAGGATAGGTCGATCTCAATAACGGAGATAAAGATGGAAATTTTTGATTCACACACCCATTTGAATGACGATACCTTTTATGAAGAAGCCGCCTCATATAACCACCATGCCGCGGCTGCCCATGTTACACGGATTATGAACGTAGGCTCTGATGCCAAACTGAATGAACGCGGGATTGAGCTGGCGCACCGTTATTCAAACATGTGGGCCGCAGTTGGTTGGCATCCAGAAGAGGTTGCGACATACAACAATGCGGTTGAGGAGACCATGATTGGCCAACTGCAGGACAGTCGGGTGATGGCACTCGGCGAAATTGGTTTAGATTATCATGTGGATAATCTAGATGCTGTCGTGGACGACCAAAAGCGCATTTTTGCTCGCCAAGTTGATATTGCTAAATCACTGGGTAAGCCGGTCATTATTCATAATCGTGATGCGTTTGCGGATACGTACGCCATTTTAAAGGCAGCAGATATTCGTGACATCGGTGGGGTGATGCACAGCTTCAACGGTGATCCGGAGTGGCTCAAACGCTTTTTGGATCTTGGCATGGTCGTGTCTTACTCTGGTGTTGCCAGTTTTAAAAACGCGCATGAGGTTCATGATTCTGTTAAACAAACGCCGTTAGATCGGATGTTGGTAGAAACTGATGCGCCATACCTGACGCCGGAACCACATCGTGGCGAACAGAATGAACCGGCTAATGTAGCCTTTACGGTACAGGCCATTGCTAAACTGCGTGAGCAGACAGAGCTAGAGATTGCGGATGCGACGTTTGCTAACGCGAACCAATTCTTTGGGATTGAAGATTAATGGACAAATTAAAAGAAGTGCTGGTTGTTGAAGGCAAGGATGATACCAAACGCATTCAGCAGGCTGTAAATGCCGATACGTTTGAAACGAATGGGTCAGCACTCAACAAAACGAAACTGGCTCAAATTAAACAATTGCAGGCAACGCGTGGCGTTATTGTGTTGACTGATCCTGATTTCAATGGCGAGCGGCTGCGTAAACTAATTAGTGCAGCGGTGCCAGATGCTAAGCATGCGTTTATTACGCGTAAGCAAGGTGTTCCAGAGAATGCGGGTGGTAGTTTGGGTGTCGAACACGCTGACCCTGCCGTCATTAAATCAGCTTTGCAACATTTGTCTACTGGTTCGTTAGACGATAAACCGCTAATTTTTCAGCAAGATTTGTTGGCAGCTGGCTTAATTGGTCAAGCGGATTCGCGACAACGTCGGGAAAAACTCGGTGAGGCGCTGAATTTGGGCTACGTCAATGGCAAGCAGTTGCTTAAACGGCTCCAACTTTTTCAAGTAAGCCGTGAAGATTTTGAAAAGGCAGTTCAACAATTAGATTAGTAATGTTGAAAAAATCACATTGTTGAGTGTCACACGTTAAAATATTGAAGTGTTCAAGGAGACTAGATGACTGAATCAAAACGGGCCGACCGCCCCGATATTGCTAATCCCGTTCGTACGCGGGCAATTATGAATACGTACGGGATCGCAGTGAAGAAGAGTTTAGGTCAGAACTTCCTGTCAGACGTTAACATTTTGCATAACATTGTGAGCGCAGCTGATATAACAGATGACGATGATGTCATTGAGGTTGGACCTGGGATTGGCGCGTTGACGGAGCAATTAGCTCGGTCTGCCAAGCGCGTTCTGGCATTTGAAATCGACCAAAATTTGATCCCCGTATTGGCGGAAACGTTGGCACCATACAACAATGTCGATGTCATTAATGCTGATATCTTAAAAGTAGATTTGACCAAAGAAATTGCCGAACATCTGCCGGATGCCAAAACTGTTAAAGTGGTGGCCAACTTGCCTTATTACATCACGACCCCGATTTTAATAGGACTCGTGAGTGCACCGATCGACTTTGCCGCGATTGTCGTCATGATGCAAAAGGAAGTGGCGGAACGATTGAGCGCTGAGCCTGGAACCAAAGCGTATGGCGCGCTGACGTTAGCCGTTCAATATAAGATGCAAGCACGTCTGGCATTCACCGTCTCACGGACAGCGTTCATTCCCCAGCCAAACGTAGATTCTGCCATCGTGACGTTAACGCCACGCGAACCGCTAGTTGAAAAACCATTCAGCGATGATGCATTGTTTCGATTGATTCGTGGCTGTTTTGCTCACCGCCGCAAGAGTCTGTGGAACAATTTACAAAGTATCTTCGGCAAGGCACCAGCTACAAAAATTGAACTGCAGGCGAGTTTGGACGAAATGGCATTGGCCCAGTCCATTCGTGCCGAAAGGTTATCATTAGAGCGGTTCATCGCGTTAACAAACGTTTTACACACGCACAATCTGTTTTAACCGCTTGAGAGATGTACGGAGTTTCCTTGTTGGAACAATTGCAAAAAGTACTTGACCATGATATACTGTTATGCATGTGAGGTGAATTGCATGCCAGTAACATTACAAAGTATCAAGGCTAAACTGGACGCTAAATTGGGTCAAAAGTTGATGGTTGTAGCTCAGGCAGGTCGCAAAAAGGTGACTAAGCGCCGCGGCACACTTAAGGAAACGTATCCGGCTGTTTTTGTGGTTGACCTCGACCAAGAGGAGAACTCATTTGAACGAGTCTCTTACAGTTACACTGATGTGTTAACTAAAAATATTGAAATTGCGTTCGACGAAGAATAATCGTCAGCTTAATTTTACGAATGGAGCTCATTTCCTGTGTGGAAATTGGGGCTTTTTTTGTTTGGGTTAGATTTCACACTACACTTCAGATGTGGGCGGGTAGTCCGGTTGTCAACATTGATACGCTCGCCGTGGGACCGGTTCAAGCCGGAAGCACACCGTCTTTCACCTCGCCGTCAAGACTCGGATTTCCACGAGGCTTGACGACCGTCCGTGGTGTAAATTCGAGAGGAGCTTTCGAATTAACATCACCTTCACGGCTCAGTATCAATGTTGACGCCCTCCCATCCACTTGCGTATCAGTAGGTAGCAATGTAAATTACACAAAGTGGCACGGTTAGACTGTAGATAGATGCATTTCGTAAACGATGACCTTCTTTGCAGAAATAACATCGTGCTCTGATCTATGCAGTGACGTGTACTGACTATTCAACAATATGAGCTGGAGGGGAGTGCGCGTTGAAATCGCCAGTGAAGGTGTTGTTAATTGGGTGGGCTTCCGAATTTACAACACGGGACGATCTGAAAGACACGGGGTGTGTGGCTTTCAGTCGAGGTGAGAGACTCCGAATTTTGGAGGCTTGAACCGATCCCCACGGGCGAATTTCAAAAGCAAACGACCGTAGGCGGAAGGACATCGCTAGATAGTACCTTTTATAAGTACCCAAGCTGGATTTTACCGCGAGTTGGTGGCGATTATGGGGGGACTGTAATATACTTACGTTATATATTTCGTGGTAGCGGAGGTGATTTTACGGAGACACTGGAAAAGGCGCCGGCCAAGCTTAATTTGAGCCTCGATACACCCTTTCATCACCATGATGGTAGTGAAGAATGGGACATGGTTTTAACGTCCGTCGATTTGGCGGATTATGTCGCCGTCAAAACACTGGGCCGCAATGGTCGCATTAAAGTCACCACAGATAGTGGCTTTTTACCAAATGACCATCGTAATCTTGCTTATCAGGCTGCTCACTTATTGGCGACCACATATGGTCGTAAAGAGACGATGAACATCCACATTGAAAAGCATATTCCGGTCGCGGCTGGAATGGGCGGTGGTTCGTCGGATGCAGCGGCGGTATTACGAGCCCTGAACCGACTATGGGAGCTCAATTTAGATCAAGCAACTTTGTGTCAATTAGGGTTACAGATTGATGCAGACGTGCCGTATTGCGTTTGTAGTCAAACGGCCCATGTGACGGGGCGCGGTGAGATCATCACGCAATTGCCTAAACTGCCCCCGATGTGGGTGGTGATCGCTAAACCCAAAATCAGCGTGTCAACACCATCGATTTTGCGACGCATTAACTATGCCGAAGTTCAGCACGCGGATACGCAGGCACTAGTCGCTGCGATTCAACGAGGCGACTATGATGAAATTTGTGATTCCGTGGAAAACGTATTAACGCCGATCACGTCACGGCTTTACCCAACGGTTAATCATCTTAAGGAGCAGATGGTTCGTTTTGGTGCAGATGTGGCCGAAATGAGTGGCACTGGTCCAACGGTGTTTGGCATCTGCCGTAAACAATCACGGGCTCAACACGTGGCTAACGGTTTGTCAGGTTTTTGTCGGGAAGTTCATGTCGTGCGTCCCGTCAGTTTGCACACTGATTTTGCGCAACCATCGGCATCCGTTTGAAGGTAGCTTAAAGAAGAATCGGGTTTGGAGTGATTGAATGAATAAAAAAAAGTTAATCAAACGAACTGTACTGGCAGTTGCCACGAGTTACACAACTTTGATAAGTGCTGGCTACGCAGTTTATTTGCTTGCAACCGGTTGGTCTAACAAGCAAAAGTTAGCTGGTCGACAAGCCTCACTTGAGGCCAATACTGACATTGAAAATGAGTGGTTCAAGCATCAAGAACGGTCACCGTGGGCGATTAAAACAGCTGACGGACTAACTTTGCGGGCGACGTTTATGCCAAATGCCCAGAATACCAATAAAGTAGCAATTTTAGCTCACGGTTTGCATCACTCACGCGAACAAATGATTCCTTACGCCCGGTTGTTCATGGACGCGGGATACAGTGTGTTAATGCCGGACGCCCGTGCACATGGGCGTAGTGATGGTAACGTGATTGGTTTTGGTTGGCTGGATCGAAATGATTATCAGCAGTGGATCGACACTGTTATTGCTAATCAAGGTGAGCAAGTTAACATTGTGTTAATGGGAATTAGCATGGGTGCTACAACGGTGATGGCTACGAGTGGTCAAACGTTGCCGCATAACGTGCGCGCCATTGTTGAAGATAGCGGTTTTCGAAATGTTTTTCAGGAAGGCAAGTTTCGGTTGTGGCATAAGTATCATGTGCCCAGTAGCGTGTTGATGCCAATTGCTGATGATTTCGCCAAACGTCAGGCCGGCTATGCCTTTAAAGATGGTGATATTTTAGCTGAGGTGGCTAAAAATCATTTACCGATCTTGATGTTTCATGGTGCTAAAGATCAAACGGTGCCGGTAGGGGACGCTTACGAGCTGTACGCACGAGCAAATGAACCTAAGCAACTGATTATTGATGACGAGGCTGCGCATATCTCAAGTATTCGAACGCAACCGAGCAAATATCGTCAAACGCTAACGGATTTTTTAAATCGTTATGTGAAATAAGATGTGTGACTAAAAAGGGCCGCCAGAACAAGTGAAGTTACTTGTTCTAGCGGCCCTTTTTTGGATGGGTGAATGAGATTGAAAAGACGATTACAAATCACGAAACTGAGCGAGCAATGCCTCATCAGCAGCTTGACGTTGCGCTGCCGTAATCCGTTTGGTAGCCACCTGGTTGGGGTCAACCAGACCATGAGTAGAAAGCTTTAAGACGCGAGTCGCGACGTGTGTCACAAATGTTTCATCATGTGAGACAAACAAAACGGTGCCAGGGTACGTGGTTAAAAATTGTTCGAGTGCCGTGAGCGTTGGTAAATCAAGGTAGTTCGTTGGCTCATCAAGGATAAGCACATTGGCGTCGCTGAGCAGAACTTTAACTAGTGAAACCTTAACACGTTGGCCGCCGCTTAGGTTTTGGGCAGGAATATCTAAGGCAGTCGCTTTAAAGCCAAATTCAGCCAAGACTGTGCGGACGATCGCATTGTCCTGACGCGTATGTTCAGTCACGTTTTGCCAAATGGTAGCGGTTAGATTCAACCGGCTCATATTCTGAGCAAAGTAACCAAATTTAACTGCAGGATTGACGCTAATGGCCTGATTTTGGTTGGCTAAAATGGCCCGAAGCAGTGTCGTTTTACCGACCTGGTTTGGCCCGGTGATGGCAATACGGTCACCAGTGTGGAGGACGAAGTTGACATCGTTTGCCAATGTTCGTTTGCCAGCTTTCAAGGCCAGATGCTGAATGTTGATCGGCGTATGCCTGCCTAAAGTGGCGAACTGTTCCGCCCGTAAGGTAACCGAGGGCTGCTCAGTGGGTTTGGCAACTGGTGTCAGATGTTCAGCGTGATCCTTCATAACGCGCGCTGCTTTGGTCATTTTGCCTTGATTACGGCGAAGTGAGCTTTTCATATCCTGAAGCTCGTTACGACTATGATTGTGGGGATTAGGCTTTGTTATTTTGGCTGCCCGTTCAGTGCGTTTGATAGCGGCGACTTCCAGCTTATGCTTTTGTTGCTGGTAGCTTCGAAATGCAGCTGCCTGATTATTTCGTTGGGCCGTCTCATTAGCCGTAAAGGCATCATAATTGCCGGCAAACGTTGTCAGGGTATGATCAGCGAGCGACCAAGTTGTGGTCGTGACAGCATTGAGTAATGTTCGATCATGCGAAATCAGTAGCAAGGTGCCTTTAAATCGATTGAGCAGATCAATCAACCACTGCTGGTTTGTCTCGTCTAAATTAGCGCTGGGCTCATCCAAAATTAACCATTCGGGTTGTTGACGTAAAGCCGTTAAAATAGCGTTTTTAACCTGTTCACCACCACTTTGCGTGGAAATATCGTGCAATTGGTGGACGACAACAGGCGTCGTTTGGCTGTCGACGATGCCAGCATCAGGGGTCAGCGAGCCAGTCAGAATATCGATTAGTGTTGTTTTACCAGCACCATTAGCGCCAATTAGACCGATGCGGTCACCAGGATTAATGACGAGTTGCTCAATATTAAATAATTGTTGTTGATGCCGTGTGATGGCAATATTTTGTGCTTGAATAACAAACATGAAATCACTCCTTACAAGTTAACTAGATAGGTGTTAAGCGAGAAGAAAATATTTCATTTTATAACCTCCCAAGAACGTGCCAAGACAGTCCAGACATGTGAGGAAAGCGCACAAAAAAAGAGTCCACCCCCGCAACATGTAACTGCTGGCACTGAATGAATTCACAATTATCCATTGAAGTTTCTTCACAGAGGGCAAACGAGGCCAATTCCTGTTGTCTTCTGGATATTTCGTAGATAAAATTATGAGTTCACTTAGTTCCAAAACAGTTATTAGTTGCGCATCGGCGGATCTCCTTAAAAATTGTAGTATTGATAAATCATGTCGGTAATAATGTAACGGTTTTTGGAGCGACTGTCAAGAAAGAGTGCCTTTAGCGTTGGTTTTCAGGATACAGAATGTGGTGAAATACTAAGCGTTGTTCAGTCATTTTGACCTCCAAAAATTCTTATTATATGTGGATATGGATGCTTAAGGTTAATTTTATGCTCTTAAGAAGGGGTTACGTTCTGAAGTTTACCGATTGCAATTTTTTTGGAGTTTCGGTAAACTATTAAACGGTAATCATTACTTTTTACATATTGATTGCAGAAAGGACGTTCTCTTGCGACAACATAAACGTGGCTTACATATCTTCAGTATTATAGCATTACTCTTAATCGCATTGACTGTTAGCTTAGTAGTGGATCAACGAAGAATGATTGCGCGAGCTAAACCGACCTCAAAAATTCGCGTGGTAAGTTCATTGGATTTCTATGCTCAGGCCGCCAGCGCAGTGCTGGGGCAATATGGTCAGGTAACGGCTGTTATTAACAGCCCTAGCGTTGATGCGGAAAGCTTTGAGCCAACGACGCACACTGCAAAGCAGGTCGCTAAGGCTGATGTGATCATTGAAAATGGTTTGGGTTATGATGACTGGTTGGGAAAAGTTGTGGCGGCGAATGGTCAGGAGAAGCGCACCATTAATGTTGGTACGGATCTGATGCACCGACAGGTTGGCGAGAATCCTCACATTTGGTACAATCCGCAGACGATGCCACGCTTAGTTGCACAGATGGTAGCACGCTTTTCACGTTTGCAACCTGAGCATAAAGCGACTTTTAAACGGAATGCCGACCGTTACCTCAAGACACTGTCATCGTGGAAAAAGACGATTAAACAGTTAAAACGCATGAGCCATCATCAATCGGTCGCTGTTAGTGAGCCAGTGTTCAATGACACATTGTCGGCGGTAAATTTAAAAGTCACTGATAATCATTTTGCTCGTGCTGTTGAAGAGGGAACCGATCCATCACCAGCAGACATTGCCAAACTAACGCGTGATTTTAAACAACACAGGGTTGCTTTATGGGTTGTGAACACACAAAACTCACAGCCAATTGTGAACTCAATGACCAAACAAGCACGTCGCTACCACATCCCAGTGGTTCAAGTGACGGAAACGTTGCCGTCCAATCAGTCGTACGCACACTGGATGACCAACGAATTGAACCAAGTCAAAACTGCGTTAGAGGAGGACAATCAGCATGGCAAGCAATGAGACGCATCAAAAGATTGATTCCAATGGTCAACCTGACAGTCAACTAACCGAGGACACCATTATGACCGTGGATAAACTAGGGATGAAGTTTGGCCAAAAAACGGTGTTTCAAGGACTCACGTTCACGTTAAAGCGTGGCGAATTCCTTAGCGTGCTTGGCGAAAATGGGATTGGTAAAACAACCCTTATTCGAATTTTACTCCAACAACTGCGGCCCACGGCTGGCGAAGTTTCATTTTTGCCGAGTCGTTCTCAGGTCACAATCGGTTACGTACCACAATTTAGAAACGTTGATACCGAGTATCCGTTGACCGTGAAAGATTTTGTGGGGTTAGCGCTACATGATCATTTAACGCCATGGTGGTCCAAACACGAAAAGCAACGCTTGAATCAAGTGTTGCACGAAACAGATTTGACGCGGATCGCACACATACCGCTTGGCCGTGTTTCTGGTGGGGAGTTACAGAAGGCTTATTTGGCCCAAGCCTTGATTCGACAGCCACAGTTGCTGATTTTGGATGAATCGACTGCCAGTTTGGACAACAACATGAAGTTTGAATTGTTGGACCTGGTTAAACAATATCAGCAGCACACACAGGCAGCCGTTATCTTCGTAACGCACGATTTGCCGTTAACAAAAAAGTATTCGACCAACTTTTTGTTAATGCAGCCGGGCCCGTATCAACTGGGCACGATTGACCAATTGAACGAAACGGTACTGGAGGCGGCTCATGCTTAATTATCCATTTATGCAAAATGCTTTTGCGGCGGGGACATTAATCGCAATTGTCAGCGGTATCGTTGGGGTCTTTGTGGTCGCTCGAAACATGTCTTTTTTAACGCATACGTTATCTGAAATTGGCTTCGCTGGGGCAGCTTTCGGCTTGTTTGTTGGCTGGACGCCATTGGCGGGGATGCTATTATTTACCAGCGTCAGTTCTGTCGCCGTTGGTCAATTAAGCAGCAAGGCATCCCGTCGTGAGGCGGCTATTACCTCGATTTCGGCGTTGGCGATTGGACTGGGAATTTTGTTCTTGTCGCTATCAAACCAAAATGCGAGTTCAGCTACAAACATATTGTTTGGCTCAGTCATTGGGATCAGCCGAACATCTGTACTGCAAGTTGCTATTTTAGCCTTGGCCGTGATTGTGGTAATTATGGCGGTGTACCGAAGCTTGAAGTTTGATTCATTTGACGCTGTCGGAGCGCGGGTTGCCGGTATTCATGGCACCACACTGGCCATTATCTTTCTGGTTGCATTAGCATTTTCAGTCAGTGTGGCCGCTCAAATCGTGGGCTCCCTGTTAATCTTTATCTTGCTTACCTTACCTGCTTCTGCCGCAAAATATTTTGCGCACGGTGTTGGCAGCATGATTGGTCTAGCTATTCTGTTTGCCTTGATTGGTGTGTGGCTCGGTTTGGCACTGAGTTACTGGACAAACTGGCCGGTCTCTTTCTTCATTGCCGTCATTGAAGTCCTGTTTTACTTTATTGGTCTGATTTTTAATCGCTTCACAGCACGAAATTAAAGAGGTATGAGAACGGCGTCGGAAACGGCGCTTTTTTTGTGAGAAGTGCCCAGTAATTACGAACGTTGTGCTATTATTAACCAAGGAAAGAACGCTTTTTGTCGTTCAATGTGAAATTAAAAATGAGTTGAGGTAGCTAAACGTGAAAGTTAGACGATCAGATCGATTGATTGACATGACGCGCTTCTTATTAGAACGACCACGGACACTGGTTTCGTTGTCCTTTTTTGCTGAGCGTTACGAGTCAGCCAAGTCATCGATTAGTGAAGATTTAACCATTTTAAAACGAACCTTTCAGGAACGCGGGACTGGTTTATTGGAGACCTTACCCGGCGCTGCTGGTGGGGCACGTTTCATTCCATATATTTTGAAGGAAGACGCTTCTGATTACATCGATTATTTATGTAAAGAAGTTTCTGATTCCCATCGGGTGATGCCAGGTGGCTATGTTTACTTATCTGATTTATTAGGCAAACCAGAAGTCCTTCGACAGATTGGGCGTTTGATTGCGACTCAATACATGAACCAAACCATCGATATGGTACTGACGGTTTCTGTAAAGGGAATTCCGATAGCTCAGGCCGTTGCAGAACAATTGAACGTACCGTTTGTCATTGCTCGTCAAGATGGGGCAATCACGGATGGCGCTACGGTCAGTGTGAACTATGTATCGGGTTCATCAACAGCCATCGAAAAGATGCAGATTTCCAAACGGGCTCTGCCAGCTGGTTCACGAGTGTTAATCGTGGATGACTTTGTTAAGGGCGGCGGTACCATTTCTGGGCTTGCTAGCTTAGTTCGTGAATTGGACTGTGAGGTCGCCGGAATCACTGTGTTTGGTGAAGGTCGCTTTAACGGCGAACGCCAATCTGAAAACTTTACATCATTGCTACATGTTGAAACGTTACAAAGTGAATCGGAACCAATTCGGGCCACACCGGGAAACTATATGCACCGTGTCTTTGGCAATGAAAGGTAGGTAAGTTTTTAAATGAGTTCGAGAAATACCATTATTCTTGCGGCTGGTAAAGGAACCCGCATGAAATCGAAGCTATACAAGGTTTTGCACCGCGTGTGTGGTAAAACAATGGTCGATCACGTGTTGACTCAGGTTGAGTCGACAAACATGGACCGGATCGTGACGATTGTTGGCTATGGGGCTGATGATGTTCGCAAACAATTGGGTGACCGCACACAATACGCAATGCAGAAAGAACAATTGGGTACTGGCCATGCCGTGTTACAAACAGAACCGTTACTAGGCGATGTCGATGGTGTCACACTGATTGTCAGTGGTGATACACCGTTGTTTCGGGCTGAAACGCTGCAAAAACTGTTTGATTATCACGAAGCTAAGGGCGATGTCGGTACGATTCTGACATCGATTGCGCCTAACCCGACTGGTTACGGTCGGATTATTCGTAATGATATTGGGCTTGTAGAAAAGATTGTGGAACAAAAGGACGCTACATCAGAAGAACAGGCTGTTAATGAAATTAATACTGGTGTGTATGTTTTTGACAACAAGGCCTTATTTAATGCACTTCACCAAGTTAAAAATGACAATGCACAAGGTGAGTATTATCTAACTGATGTCATCGAAATCTTAAAGGCAGCTGGTCAACGAGTCGGCGCATACCGCATGAGCGATTTCAGTGAATCAATGGGTGTTAATGACCGCAAAGCTTTGGCAACCGCGACAAAAGTTATGCAACGCCGCATCAATGACGAACATATGGCAAATGGTGTGACCTTTATCGATCCAGATCACACGTATGTTGATGTGGACGTTAAGATTGGTGCTGACACTATTATTGAACCGAATGTTCAGTTAAAGGGGCACACGGTCATTGGCGAGGATTGCGTGATTGGTGCCAATTCCGAAATTCGTAATAGTGTGATTCACGATGGTGTCACGGTTACCTCTTCATTCATTGAAGATAGTGACATGGCTGATGGCTCTGATATTGGTCCAATGAGTCACTTGCGGCCAGATGCTCATATTGGTGAAAACGTTCATCTGGGCAACTTTGTTGAGATTAAGAAAGCGACTATTGGTGCACGGACTAAAGTGGGTCATTTGACATACGTTGGGAATGCGCAGTTAGGCACGGATATTAATGTCGGTTGTGGGGTTGTATTTGTCAACTATGATGGTGTTGGTAAACACGAATCCATTGTGGGCGACCACAGCTTCATTGGTAGTAATTCCAATTTGGTTGCGCCGTTAAACGTCGCAGATCACTCATTCATTGCTGCTGGTTCAACGATTACAAAAGATGTTGCGCGGCATGACATGGCAATCGCTCGTGAGCGTCAAACCAATAAACCAGATTACTGGTCAAAGTTACCTCACAAACCGGAAGACAAATAGTGCAGATAGTTGCGTCAATGACCGTTAATGAGTACCATTAAGCTAAACAGATGAGTATGAAAAAATATAATTATCCTTTGTGGAGGGAACATGTCAACTCAATATTTTGACCCCAAATTGAAGATTTTTGCCCTGAATTCAAACCGACCATTGGCAGAAAAAATTGCTAATGAAGTTGGTGTTGAATTAGGTAAAACTTCTGTGGATCGTTTCAGTGATGGTGAAATTCGCATTAATATCGAAGAAAGTGTGCGTGGGGACAACGTTTATTTGATTCAGTCCACATCAGCGCCCGTTAACGATAATTTGATGGAATTGTTGATTATGATCGATGCGCTACGTCGTGCCAGCGCTAATACAATCAACCTAGTTGTTCCTTACTACGGTTACGCTCGTCAGGATCGCAAGGCCCGTTCACGTGAACCTATCACCGCTAAGCTGGTCGCAGATATGCTTGAAAAAGCTGGTGCGACCCGGCTACTGGCATTAGATTTGCATGCTGCTCAAATTCAGGGATTCTTTGATATTCCGGTTGATCACATGATGGCCGCACCATTGTTAGCTGACTACTTTATTACGAATCACATTGCTGAACATGCCGTGGTGGTTTCACCAGATCACGGTGGGGTGACGCGTGCGCGTGCTTTGGCAGAGTTCCTTAAAGCGCCGATTGCAATCATTGACAAACGTCGTCCTCGTGCCAACGTGGCTGAAATTATGAACATTATTGGTGACGTTAAGGGTAAGAAATGTATCATGATCGATGACATGATTGATACGGCCGGCACAATTACTTTGGGTGCCAAGGCGTTAATGGATGCGGGTGCGGAAGAAGTTTATGCTTGTTGTTCACACGCTGTGTTGTCTGGCCCAGCTGTTGACCGTTTGAAAGCATCACCATTTAAACAGGTAGTTGTGACCGACTCAATTAACTTGCCAGAAGAGAAGCATTTCGACAAGTTAGTTCAGGTGTCCATTGCGCCACTGGTTGGGGATGCAATTCGCCGGATCAATGAAAACAAGGCTGTTAGCCCGTTGTTCCGGACCCGTTTTCACCGGGATGGCCGTAACAACTGATTTTCGATTAGTTAAATAGTCTAATTTAATTAGCTTCGAATAAACGAGAGCAAGATGTAACAGGGTGACTTGCTCAGGTAAAAACGACGTTCATGGTCTTTTCCATGAACGTCGTTTTTGTGTTGGACGGGTAAAAGGCAGCGTTCTGGCTCGCGGTTGCGGTACTTTTACCAAGCGTTAAACCGAGTTGCTATGTTCCAATCCCATTATTTCACCGTCTGTATCATAAAACGTTGAAGTTATTAAGCTTTTCTTTCGATATGTAACAATAATGACATAATCACGTAATTTTTGTTACAAGTGATATAATTTAAGTATCAAAAGGCACAGGAGATTTGAAACGTGTCAGAGCGGGGGTACATAAAATGAGCATTCAAACATTTAAGAAAATGATGACAGGTAGTGTAATTTTGGTCAGTACGGTTCTGTTGACTGCTTGTGCAAGTACTTCTGCGACGACAGTCAGCGAGGGGCATCATTCAGATAGTGTTCGTAGCAGCCGTAAGAGCGACGTAAAGATTCCTACACGGACGTCGAATGTCACAACGGTCGCACCTGCTACAACCAGTTTTTCTAGTGATCAGTCTTCATTAGCCGTAACGGGGACAAGTTCATCCGCTTCCGAGACTAGTGCTGTTTCTGATTCGGACACGACATCATCTAATGTAAGCACCGCATCGACGAGTTCGGCGCAGACTAGTAGCGTTCAAAGTAGTTCTGTTCAAGAAAATTCAATTCAGGGTAGCTCAGTTCAAAGCGGTTCCGTTCAGAGCAGTTCGTCACAGAGTAGCCCTGTTAAGGGTAACGCAACTCAAACCAGTTTGAGCAAAGTTGCTTCAGGCACTGTTGCTACGAGCCGCCAACAAGACAACAATCGTGGAGCTAATAGCCAACAAGTTAGTCAAGTTGCAGGTAATGTAAACGAACAGAGTAGCGTTTCTTCGGTATCGAAGACAAGCAGCGAAGCAACGCAACAGCCCGTCTCGAACAGTAACAGCACGACGAAGGGGAGCACCACAACTGCGACCTCCACGAACGGGGTTCTGTCAAACTTTAGAAGCCAGATGGGTTACAACGAGACAAACGGCAGTCGTCAATACACCGTTATTAATAACGGGAATGGCACCTACCAAATCGACGTTCGAACCCAAGCTCCTGATGCAAACATCAGCAATCTTTCCGGTGTTTACACTTACACACCAGCAAACAAAGAAGTAACAACCGTCTTTTCTGGAGCCGATGCTGGCAATGGTGGGGCTAACACGGTTAACACACCAACAACTGACAGCAGTACTTCAACGACGCAGTCAAACCATTAGTGACTGGCTAAAATATAATTTGGACTTTAATACCGCAGATATTTGCGGTATTTTTAGTTACAACAGAATTTATCACAAAGATTAGTTTGGAGAAAAAAGGATGCGACAAAAACAACGACCTGCCGCCTGGTCAGCGATTGGCTTAATCGTCTGTGCCATTATCGGTGGTATTGCATGGACTAGTGGCGTTTCATTAGTTAAACTGTCTGATATATTTTTTATGATTGGGTTGGCGCTGATTGTTATTGGTGTGGTGATGCAATTGAGCCATGCACATCTGTTTGCCGGATTTCGCAGACGCCGTAAACAAACGTATAAGGAAAAGGCGGATAAGGAGCCCGAGTCTAAGATGAACACGCGGGATATTGCCGTTAAAAAGAACGAGCCACTGCGTTTTTCAGATTGGAATCGGTGGCTCTGGATCGACGGTGCCATTCTCATTATCATCGCTGTTGTAGTCACGCTCTGAGCGGTCCACTTTAGCAATCTTTCGTGGCTGTGTGCTTTCAGTTGTCAACAGTGACACGCTCACCATGGGACCGGTTCAAGCCTCCCAAGTTCGGAGTCTTTCACCTCGCCGCAAAGCCTCGTGAGGAGCCGAGTCTTTACGGACCGTCCGTAACCTAAATTCGAGAAAACCACTCGAATTAACGTTACCTTCACGGCTCGGTATCACTGTTGACGCCTTCCAGTTGCTATTGTGGCAACATTTTTGACAGGACAGTAGCTTGACTGCGAGCCAAAGACTAATTGTGAGAAGAGTGGAGCGGACCAGAAACAGAGTTTCGTGTCGGCAACATTTAGCGGCATGAATTTGGCCGCTTAGTGTTGCGGGATGACTTATGAGACGGTTTTTTCGGCTCATAATCAAGGTTAAAGACTCCGGGTTTTAGGAGGCTGAGAACGGTCCCGCGGAACGGCGTTTCTGGTCCCACGGAACGGTACAGACATAACAAAACGCACTGCATTCCAAGTTTATCGAGGAATTACAGTGCGTTTTGTGTTTGAAACAGTTTAGATTAAATTGTTCTGATTAATTTAGTGCGTATTTGTTGATTGCGGCGGCGACACCGTCTTCTTTGTTGGTTAGTGTAACAGCCTGAGCAGCTTCCTTAACTTCGTCGATGGCGTTACCCATTGCAACACCCCAACCAGCAGCCTTGATCATGGAAAGGTCGTTGCCTTGGTCGCCCAAAGCCATAACTTCGTCCATTGAAAAGCCCAAATCACTTGCTAATCCAGTGATTGCGTTGCCTTTAGAAGCCGCTTTGTTCATGGCTTCAAGAAAATAGGGTTCACTACGGACAAAGTAAAAGTCTTGTTTGACATCGTCAGGCAGTTTTTCAACCGCGCTACTGATAATCTTTGGGTCGTCGATGAACATTGCCTTAGATAATGTGATGTCAGTTGGCATTTCTTCAACGGCACGGTAACGGATCGGCATTTTTACTAAGAAGGCTTCGCCGATGGTGTAAGGACTGATGTCTTTGTTAGCCGTATAAATGTGTGATTCGGTTTCTACGTGAAAGTGCGTTTCAAGCGTTTCACTTAGAGTTTGTAACTGACGGTACTGATCGTAATTCAACGTGTGGCGAACGAGAATTTGGCCACTGATTGTTTGTGCTAATGCGCCGTTGAAAGTAATGACGTACTGTTCGTCACCACTGAGCCCAAGTTGGTCCAAGTAATCTTGAACACCGGTCAGTGGGCGGCCGGTACATAGGACAACTTTGATACCGGCATCACGAGCCGCCTGAACGGCTTTGATTGTGGCAGGGTTCAGTGAACTTTTTTCATTTAGTAACGTGCCATCAATGTCGATGGCAATCATTTTAATTGTCATGGGATTCTCCTTGAGGGTGAATAAGTTGGTCATTGTGAATGTAATTTTGAAATTCAATATAAATTGGGCTAAATAAGTCATTTTCTGCGTTCTTGGTTAACATTTCCCGAGGGAAGAAGAACCGCTGATCACCTAATTCACGCCCAGTAATGGCGGCGACTAAGGGGCTCAGTGAGGATAGCTCAATGGTAGAGCCGTCACTTTTCATCAACTGAATTTCGGCAGCTGGTTTGCGAGTCTGGCGACTGTTTGCATTGTATGGCAGATCGTAACTGTCGTTTGTGGCAGTGTAGTACTTGATGTTATAGCCGGCTGTTTCAATTTTGGCGCGTAGAATCGTCAACAAATCTTCCGTTTCACTCGTATATTCCACAGATTTAAAGGGCCGCCGATTTAGGAAACGATTGGCTAAGTCCGACAACACGGCGTCGTCACTGTCAGCCCAGTGTAGGAAGTAAGTGTTAAGTACGCCATCATCTAACTTTAAGTAGTCAGCTAGTGTCCAATCGTGGTTAAAGAATGGTTCTAGCAGTAAGGGACGAAATCCGTCTTCACGGACTGGCTGGTTGTCATAACGGTCCTTAGCACGTAACAAAAGATGATCCAAAATGACTTCCATGGCACGGGAGACAGGGTGGAAGTATACTTGTTGATACATTTGAAAACGGCTGAGAATGTAATCTTCGACAGCGTGCATGCCGTCAATATCAAACGCAATCCCATCCTTGTAGGGTCGCATTACACGCAGTACACGAGTGAGGTCGAAACGACCGTAGTCAGCACCGGTATAGTAGGCGTCACGTAACAGATAATCCATTCGGTCTGCGTCCAATTGACTGGAAATGATCTGAACAACTTGCGGGTTAGGATACGTATGTTGAATGACGCTGGCAACCTGTTGTGGAAATTCTGGTGACACCCGTTTGAGCACAGCGTTGACCTCTGTAGTGGGGGAAGTCAGAATTTGTGCAGTAATTGCTTCATGGTCCGTGTGAAAAATGTGTTCAAACGTATGTGAGTAAGCACCATGCCCAATATCGTGCAGGAGTGCCGCACATAGCGTAACGAGTCGCTCATGGTCGTCCCACAGGCCGTCTCCAGGTGTTTGCGACGGATAATCATGCTCAAAGTTATCACAGATTCGCCGCGCAATTTCGTATACGCCTAAGGAATGCCCAAAGCGACTGTGTTCTGCCCCGTGAAAAACTTCTTCGGTCACACCCAGTTGTTTGACGCGTCGCAAACGCTGAAATTCTTTAGTGTCAATCAAATCCAAAATGACCTGGTAAGAAACGGCGATATAATTGTGAACGGGATCGCGGAATACTTTTTCACGTGGTAATAACTGATGACGATAATCCATTAAATCCTCCTTGAAATATGTGACGGTCACTGTCCAATTTTTTCATGATATTGGCGGTAGATTCAAAAACTCGGTTGATGCTGACTTAGCCGCTTGGCTTCAAAGTCTAAGTGAGCACCAAATTCGGGTTCTTGCATGAGTGTCGCCAAATGTTGTTTGGCAAGATGCGTGCCACTTTGCTGTGCCGCGTCAATAAAGCGCTGACGGGCTGCTTCAATAGTTAACGATTGTGGCAACAAGTCGCCAACGTTCATCATGGTGCCAGGATCGACATCAGGGAAATCCCACTTATTTTCTTCGTGACCCAACCCCACGGTGTAGAAATCGTGAATTAATTGAGCGCGGGCATTTTGGTTACCATTCACGCTTAGATATAACATAATGACGGTGCCACCATTTCGACGGCGTTGAGACATGCCAGCAATCTTATGACCATTTACGCTCAGGTCGTAAGTGCCTGGACAGTAGGACCGAGCAACTTCGCCGGCATCAATAGGAAGTTCAGGAAACGCCCGGTCAACAAGCAACTTCATTTGCTCATAGGCATCATCGACACCCAGTTTGACTAAACTGGGTGGGAAAAAGAGGCTGATATTGAGAACGCCGGCGTCAGCTACCACAGCTAACCCACCTGAGTTGCGAATAAAGCCACTGTATCCGTGATCTGTGAGCACTTTGTGAGCGGCAGACAGATGAGGTACATCAGCATCGCGAAGCCCCATGATCACCGTGTTATCCAGCAACCAAAAGTGGAGCAAGGGCTGATTCTCATGTTCAATAAGACTAAGCAGCGCATTCATGTTTGAAAATGTCGCTAAGCCGTCAGCTTGTTTGAAATGCTGCGACAGTAACATTGTTGTCGGCGCAAGAGCAAGTGCGTCAATCATGTAATCACCTGATTTCTTAACGTTTTGTGGATGGCAAACGAAGTGAATGGGTTCATATTAGTGAGTCCGTTTGCTAATTTATTATCTATATCGATCTCATTTATAAAAATAGCTAAAAGCAACTGCTTTCATTATACCGAATCGCGCTGGGGTCTGCATTATTGAAAGACATTGCGGTTTATTTTCAAAATGAAAGAGACCAAGGTTTCATTAATGGTAATTTATCTAAAAAGCGTTATAATTTCTTACTGATATTCATTGCGGTTTGAAGAAAATTTCAAATAACACTAGGAGGTAGATTTGTGGCACAACAATTTGAACAGGCTGTCACCGTTCATTTATTGACCAATATTACGCAAGATGATGACACGGAGCAATTTGATTTTGATTTGCCAGGCCGCTTGGTGATTGTGAATGACAACATTTATTTACGTTATGTCGAAGATGATAATGGTCAGTCTACACCGGTCACGTTTAAGCTGAATGGTCAAGATGATGTAGTCTTGACGCGTTCTGGTGAAAATGGTTTAAAGTTTCACTTTCTTACTGGAAAGGCAGTGACGACACAGTATCGGACGCCTTATGGCATTATGGCCGTTGAAGTTGCGACAACTGATCTCAGTGTACGGTTGAGCGATGATTTGTCGGCAGGACGGATTGCCATTGATTACCAGTTGTTGGCTGGCGAACAATTAATCGGTGATTATCAAATTAGATTGCATTTTACAGCTTAAGACCTTATGATAAGATGTACACTCTCGAAAGGACGGGCCTGATTTTGGAACTTAAAATTTTCGAAGGTCAAAATAAGAAAGAATTGTCGATGATTGAGGTTGCGCACGCAATTCTCTCACAACATGGGGAAGCCATGGGCTTTGCCGATTTAACCAACCAGGTACAACAGTACTTGGGCAAAAGTGACGAAGAAATTCGTGATCGTTTTGCACAATTCTATACGGACCTAAATGTCGACGGTAGTTTCATTTCACTTGGTGACAATACATGGGGACTCCGTACCTGGTACCCGTTTGACTCCATTGATGAAGCCACTATTAATGGTGAAGAAGACGAGGATCAGCCAAAGCGCAAGAAACGTCGTAAGGTTAATGCCTTCCTGGCTGACGCTGCTGATGACGACGATGTTATTGATTATGATGATGACGATCCTGAAGATGATGACTTTGGTCAAGACTCTGATGATGTTGATGGCGCTGACACTCAAGATAACGATGAGGACAGCGATGACGACGATACTGAAAATCAGGATACCGAGGAAGACTTGCCAGATGGTATCGAGGGTCAATTAGCAGAATTAAATGACGAAGATGATGATGACGATGAGGATGAAGAAAACGACGATGACGACGAATAACTAGTTCGTTGCTTGGTCGTTTTATCTGATAATAAAATTACCGGATAAAATCCTTGACGTTATGACTTGAAGTCGGTATTATATTTTTTGGGCACCGTTCAGAAGGACGGGCACGTTAATGAAGACTTTAGTTGCTCCCAATTCAGATGAATTGGGGGCTTTTTCTTTGTTTAAGGCTTCCCCGAAAAAACAAAAGGAGCGTTTATTTAGATGACCAAATACATTTTTGTCACCGGTGGTGTGGTTTCGTCAATTGGGAAAGGGATCGTTGCTGCGTCCTTAGGCCGTTTGTTAAAGAACCGTGGGCTCAAGGTTACGATTCAAAAGTTTGATCCTTACATCAATGTTGACCCAGGAACGATGAGCCCATACCAACACGGTGAAGTGTTTGTGACAAATGATGGGACCGAAACGGACCTTGATTTAGGCCACTACGAACGATTTATCGACATTAACCTGAATAAATACTCAAACGTCACGACGGGGAAAATTTATCAAGAAGTTCTACAAAAAGAACGTCATGGAGACTACCTTGGCGCGACGGTTCAAGTTATTCCGCATATCACTAACGCAATTAAGGAAAAAATCATGCGTGCTGGTCAAACGACTGACGCGGACGTAGTGATCACAGAAATTGGTGGTACGGTGGGTGACATTGAATCCTTACCATTTATTGAGGCTTTACGTCAGATGAAGACTGATGTTGGTAGTGACAATGTTTTCTACATTCACACAACTTTGATTCCTTATCTGCGGGCTGCTGGTGAAATGAAGACAAAGCCAACGCAACACAGTGTTAAGGAACTGCGTGGTTTAGGCATTCAGCCAAACATGTTGGTTGTCCGGACGGAAAAGCACATCACCCAAACGATGCGTAACAAGATTGCGTCATTCTGTGACGTTGATCCTGAAGCCGTTGTTGAATCGATGGACGTGCCAACGGTTTACACGGTGCCATTGGCTTTACAAGACCAACACATGGACGACATTGTCCTAAACCACTTTAAGTTGTCCGCTCCGGAAGCAGACATGAGTGAATGGCGTAAGCTCGAACAACATGTTCAAAACTTGCACAAGACGATCACCATTGATTTGGTTGGGAAGTACACTGATCTGCAAGATGCTTATATCTCTGTTAATGAAGCCCTAAAGTCAGCCGGCTATGTGGTTGATGCTGATGTTAAAATTAATCACTTCAACTCAGAAGAAATTAACGCAGATAACGTTGATTCCGTTTTGGCTGAAGCAGACGGTATTCTGGTTCCCGGTGGTTTCGGTAATCGTGGTATTGAAGGTAAGATTTTGGCCATCAAGTATGCACGTGAGCATGACATTCCGTACTTGGGTATTTGTCTGGGGATGCAGATGGCTTGTGTGGAATTTGCCCGTGACGTGGTTGGCTTGAAAGATGCCAACTCAACGGAAATTAATGCCGACACACCATACCCGGTTATTGATTTAATGCCTGATCAAGAAAACATCGATGATCTTGGTGGTACACAACGGTTAGGTGCTTACCCATGTAAGTTGAAGCCAGGTACTTTGGCTGCCTCAGCTTATAACAATGAAGAAGTGATTTCCGAACGTCACCGTCACCGTTATGAATTCAATAACAAGTTCCGCGACCAGTTAGCCGCCAAGGGGCTGGTATTCTCTGGGACGTCACCTGATAACCGGTTGGTAGAAGTGGTTGAATTACCAAGCAACAAGTTCTTCGTTGCCGCACAATATCATCCAGAATTCTTGTCACGGCCAAACCGTCCTGAAGGATTGTTCAAAGCGTTTGTGAAGGCTGCTGATGATGAACACATTTCCCGTCAGTAAACAGTAGGTAACTAAAAGTGCAGGCGATTTGACAATGTAAATTACGGAAAAACTGACAGTGCCAGATAGGCGCAGCACTTCAAGAAAGTTTGTTGATGGACAGATACGTCCTCAACAAACTTTTTATTTTGCACAATTTTTCCCGATGTTTTCATTAAGTCAACAGTGGAACCAAAATGCCGTTAAACAGGCAATTATTAAACGATTTGACTGGTAAATGATTGAACAGTGATAAAAAAGTTTCTAAAAATATACTGAGAAGCCAGAAACAGTGTTGTCTTTTTGCCATTCGTTCATTAGTATGGAAGATAATTGTGCTCCCTTTATGGTTGAGCCATGGTAAATCTCAATACGAATTAGTTGCATGAATGAAAGAGGAATAACGCATGAAATCGATGATCATCCAAGGAGGCAACCCACTGTCAGGCGAAGTTACTATTGGCGGCGCCAAAAACAGTACGGTTGCACTAATTCCCGCTGCTATCCTGGCTGATACCCCGGTTCAATTTGATTCTGTTCCGGACATTTTGGATGTACATAACTTGATGGCCATCCTCGAATCAATGAACGTTTCATCACACTTTGAAAATGGTGTGCTGGATATTGATCCAACGCATATCGAAGAAAATGTTTTACCAGGTAAGGCAATTAAGAGTTTGCGTGCGTCATATTACTTTATGGGAGCCTTACTGGGTCGTTTTAGACGGGCTACTGTATCGTTTCCTGGCGGTGATAATATCGGCCCCCGGCCAATCGATCAACACATCAAGGGCTTTAAGGCCTTAGGTGCAGAAGTTACAGAGATTGACGATTCTGTTCATATTGATGCCAGCAAGGGCCTTCACGGCGCACGTGTCTTCTTAGATATCGTGTCTGTCGGTGCCACGATGAACATCATTTTGGCTGCCGTAAAAGCTGATGGCTTAACAGTGATCGAAAATGCCGCTAAGGAACCAGAAATCATCGATTTGGCAACGTTCTTAAATAACATGGGTGCTAAGGTGCGCGGTGCTGGGACAGATGTTATTCGAATCGAGGGTGTGTCACAATTAAAGGCGACTAACACTCACACGATTATTCCTGACCGTATCGAAGCAGGTACGTACTTATCGATGGCGGCTGCCGTTGGCGCTGGTGTTAACATTCAAAACGTCATTCCTGAACACTTGGAGGCTTTCACCGCTAAGTTAATCGAAATGGGCGTCAAGATGGACATCAGTGAAGACAGTATTTATGTGCATAAATCTGAAAAGCTTAAGCCAATTCAGGTTAAAACCATGCCTTATCCTGGCTTTGCGACTGATTTGCAACAGCCAATCACACCGCTGATGGGTCGGGCAGATGGTGCCAGCATCATTATCGACACTATTTATCCTGAGCGAACAAAGCACATTCCTGAACTTAACCGAATGGGCGAAAACATTCGGTTGGAAAACAACATGATTGTTGTCAACCACTGTGATGATTTAACTGGGACCATTGTCGCTGCTGGCGAAATTCGTGCAGGTGCTTCATTGGTGATTGCTGCCTTAATGGCCGAAGGACGCACAACCATTACCAACGCAGAAAATATTTTGCGTGGTTATGATCGCATTTCCGATAAGCTTAAGGCATTGGGTGGACATATACAGATTATTGAAGACACAGATGCAGGTGTTTTCGAATACTAGGCCGACATGTGTTTCGTTAAAGACGTCCAATCGCTGATTTGAAAAGCTGGTTCTAGTAATTTTGAGCAACGATTGCATCGTTCAAACGCGGATTTGTTTGCTACAGTTATAAATTATTGAGTCAAACCAGCTCACAATTATTATTGTCGCTGACTTGCGCATACGCTTAATCCATGCTATATTACTAAAGTTGATTATATGTAACTATGACTCAGCAAATGACTCATGGCAAAGGAGATATTACAATGAAACAAGGCATTCATCCAGATTACCACCAGGTTGTGTTCATGGACTCAACCACTGGCTACAAATTTATTTCTGGCTCCACTGCTACTTCTCAAGAAACAACTGATTGGGAAGACGGCAACACTTACCCATTGATCCGTGTTGAAATCACTTCTGATTCACACCCATTCTACACTGGTAAGCAGAAGTTCACTCAAGCCGACGGTGCTGTTGACAAGTTCAACAAGAAGTATGGTTTGAAGTAAGCGAAATTGAATCAATCTAAAGCTCTTGTCTGCGACTTTACGCTGATAAGGGCTTTTTTTATTTTTCCATGTGCAAATTAAAAAATGTAGGGATAAGATAAAAAGGCATTAATATTTAACTCAGAAAGAGGTAGTTATGGATTCAACGACAACTAAAGTACCACGCTTCGTGTTGTTCTCAATTGTAGGAACAGCGTTACTTTCATTTTGTGGGATTTTAACAGAAACCTCGATGAACGTCACTTTCCCAACGCTCATGAGGCAGTTTCACATTTCTATCGGTGCCGTCCAATGGCTAACGACAGGCTATTTACTCATTGCCTCGTTAGTGATGATTATGGCGTCATATATCCACAAACGGTTTACATTCAAAGCGACATTCGTTACGGCACTTGTATTGTTTGTCGTTGGTTTGGTGGTTTGTGCGGTGGCCATATCTTTTCCAGTTTTGTTGATTGGACGGCTGATTGGCGGGATTGCGACCGGGTTGTGTACGCCCGTGATGTTCGGTATTATTACGCAGTTTGTTCCCAGCTCTAAGATGGGCCGTTACATGTCGATTGGCGGCATGATTTTGGGCTTTGCGCCAACCGTGGGACCTACATATGGTGGTTTGGTGCTGTACTACATGGGGTGGCGAATGATCTTCTGGATTGTGTTACCGATTGTGGCCGTTTCGTTTCTGTTTGGATATTTCAATATTCGCCAACGTGTCGGCACTCAACCGGCGCATTTCGATACGTTAGGCTTTACGCTGATTGCGGTGGCGTTTGTTACCATTTCCTTAGGCTTCAACGATGCATCCAAACATGGTTGGAGTAGCCTCGGATTCTGGGGGCTAGTCCTGGTTGGAATAGTTGCTCTGGTTGGTTATGGATGGTGGGCAACAAGGACGGCTCAACCGCTGATCAATATTGCAATTTTCAAACGGCGAACCTTCGTGCTCAGCTTTTTAACCTACTTGAGTCTGCAATTGAGCAACATTGGCTTGGGCTTTCTTTTGCCAAACTACGCACAGCTGGTCATTGGGGCAAACGCGATGACAGCCGGGCTACTCTTACTGCCAGGGAGTGTTTTACGGACAATATTGATGCCACTCGGTGGTTCATTACTGGATCGTCGTGGACCACGCGTGCCGATTTTAACGGGACTCGTATGTTTGATGATTGCGATGGCTGGCTTTGTGTTGAGCGTCGGCCACCTGTCCGTGGGCTGGATCATCGGTATTTACATTATTTACAGTGTCGGGTTCTCGATGACCTTTAGTAATACGTTGGCAAACGGCATGCAACAGTTGTCGCCTAAACTTATTGGGGATGGTAACGCGGCGTTTAACGCCATTCAGCAATACGCTGGTTCTATTGGGACCGCCGTGATGGCAACGGTTGTGGCAATTAGTCAAAACCAGGCGGGCAAACTGTCTTCTGTTGAAGCCACAGCACGTGGTGGCCTGCACGATTTCATCATTTTGTTAGTGCTCACGATTATCATGATTGTACTAGCTAGTTTTAATTTCAAATTTCAGCAGCAGGATAAAAAAGCTTAATCTGTTCGACAAGTTCGTTATTTGTTCAGTTTAATCAAAAATCCCGACAACCATGAAAACATGGCTGTCGGGATTTTTAGAATTATTAAGTTAATGGTTTAATCTCGTAATGAACGGGTGTTAAACCTGAATAAGACTAGATTTAATGCAACAATCACGCCGGTTGACAGGAACACGGCCCCGTAACCAAACGCGCCAGACACAGTTGAGCCAATCATGGGGCCAACGATGCTCCCCATGGCCATGAATGATTGATTCCATGAGAATACTCGGCCAGTGGTAGAAACAGGGGAGTTCTTTGCCAATAACGTTTGAACGGCCGGCATCATCGTGGCGTCGGAAATACCAATCAGAAAACGGAGCCCGCCTAGTTCCCAAACATTTCGGACAAACGCCATCGGAATGAATACACAGATGGCAAAAATGAAGCCGATGGTCAAAATACGTTCCGTGCCGATACGGTCACCTAACACGCCTAAACGTGGTGCGGCGATGATGGTCGCAATGCCGGGTATAGCGGCCACAAGCCCAGCCACTAAGGAAACAGAGCCTTGACCGTGGAGTAGTTGCCGGACGTACAAACTAAGAATTGGACTGATAGACTGGTTGGCAACTTGAATGATCATGGTGGTAATCAGCATGCCTAAAATGATCTGGGGATGTTTGAAGGAATGAATAACGTCCTTTGTTGAATTGGCGGCTCCTTTTTCAACAGGCGTGAAGTGTTCGTGCACAAACAACCAGCTTAAGAAAAAGACAATCAGTAACAAACCGCCTGTAATGAAGAAAGTTAAACGATAACCGAAACTGGCTGCTAACGTCCCGCCGAGCAATGGCCCCAGCAGGTTGCCGGCAGTGAAACCGGTAACGAGTGTTCCCAATGCTTGACCGGAATGTTCTTTTGGCGATTCCGTAGCTACTAGGGCATTGGCGTTTGAAATGTAACCAGAAAAGACACCCTGAATAAAGCGAAGGCCAATCAGTTGCCAAACATTGGTCACAAGTCCCATAGCGCCAAGCACAATGGCCATTCCCAGTGATGCCCGCAGAATCATCAGTTTGCGACCCTTTCGATCAGCGAGTCGGCCCCATAATGGGGAAACAATAGCAGTAACTAAATATGTAGCGGAAAAAGTGATCCCGGAATAGAAATTAAGCTGAGCAGTTGAAAAATGGCCGAGCGTATCAATATACAGAGACATAAATGGCATGATTTCGCTAAATGCCATGCCGGCAATAAATGTGCCAAACCAGAGGACAAAGATATTTTGTTCCCACGGTAGGCGTTTACGGAAAAGTTGTTGTTTAAGATGTTTGATCAATCGATTTCCTCCTTGAGTGGCACTTTACTTTAACTTAGATGGGTAATGTGGTATTTTTTCGTTAGCAAAATAAATAACAAGATAATATTCTACACCTATTTTATTAGGCATGATGCCAAACGTTTAGGTGGTAAATACTGATGTTACGTTGAAGGGAAAATTTAATGGCTCAAAAAAAGCATCAAAAAGGATCATCTGTTTGGCGGTGGTTTCGTGGCATACTTTTTGTTCTGCTAGTTGCGGTGTCGCTGGTTCTCATTTTTAATGGTCCCATCACCAATTGGTTGGTCAAAACATATCGGCCAACGATTACGCGTACGGATGTCAAAAAAAATGAAAAAACTAAGGGTAATTATGATTTTCGCAGTGTGAACTCATTAGATCTGAAGACCGCTGCCCAGGCGCGTGCTAACCATAAAATTAAGGCGATTGGCTTAGTGGCCATTCCGTCGATCAAATTAAATTTGCAAATTGTTAATGGTGTGTCAGATGCTGATTTAGCATTAGCTACTGGCACACTAAAGCCAGATCAAGTAATGGGACAGGGTAACTATGCAATTGCTGGTCACCGCATGGATCAAAAGGATGCCATGTTTAGTCCGTTATTTTGGAAGAGTCGGGTAGGCCAAAAAATTTATTTGACGGACTTAGCCCATGTTTATGAATACAAGACTACGGAGCGAAAGTTCATTAAAGCGACTCGCGTTGATGTTGTGAATGATGTCCCTGGTCAAAAGCTGGTCACACTAATTACCTGTGATGCAACGGGAGCCAATCGTTTGATGGTCCGCGGTTCTTTAGTTCACAGCTATGACTGGAAAGACGCTCCTGAGGCCGCACTAAAAGGGTTCAGTTACAAACAAAAGGTCGAAACGATTGCATCATAATTCCTGTTTAGACATTGTGATGCTGCCGCTGCGTCAGTGAGAAACGCCATTCCGTGGGAACGGTCTCAGCCCGCTTTGCGGTCTTCGACCTCGCCTTTGAACCCAAGCCCAGGTTTCAAAGCGCGTCCGACAACACTAAATGGCTTAACCCGTGCCATTTAGTGTTGTCGACACGGAATTCTGTTTCTCACTGACTCCGCTTTTCTTGACGTTTAGTTAATCTATGAGTGAAGCGATCATATTGAAGACTGGTCACTTTGGTTAATCGAATTCAGACCTTTTATAGAGTTAATAATGTTGAGACGTGACTTCAATATGAGCTGAAGGGCGGTCAGCATTGAAATCAAGGTATGAAAGTGCTGTTGATTCGGTGGGCTTTGCCGAATTTACAGCACGGACGGTTGCGAAGACTCAGGGGTATCGAGTCTTCGCGACGAGGTGAGAGACCATGATTTTCGGGCTCGAACCGGTCCTATACCAGAATTTCAGTGCTGGCCAACCGTAGGCGCCAGGTCCATATTCATTCCTCTAAAAAATATGCAAACGAAAAATGACGCTGATTCTCAACTTAGAGAGTCAGTGTCATTTCTGTCAGTAATAAAACGATGTTGAGTTAGTGGTTGGCAGCGACAACCTTGTCCAGCCAGTAAGGAAGGACCTCGCTGAGCTGTCTGTAAGTCAATGCAAAATTATGGGAGTACCAGGGATCCGGAATCTCCTGGCCAGCCTTACCGGGAACGATTTCGTAGGCCATGTGGACCTTTGACAGATCTTCAGCGGGCGTTAGTTGTTTTAAGTTGGCTAAGTTTGAACGATCCATCGTAATAATCCAGTCAGCCCAAGCAAAATCCTTGGCAGTGATTGGCCGTGAATGAAGGCCCTCTGCGCTTAAGCCGTGTTCGGCTAACATATGAACGGCTCCGGGATGCGGGGGATTACCTTCTTCCCAGCTGCTTGTTGCCACAGAATCAACATTAATCTTCTCAGATTGTCCGGATTCCGCCACTAAATGGCGAAAAATCACTTCTGCCATCGGGGAGCGGCAGATATTGCCTAAACAGACAAATAATACATTTTGCATAGGTTCCTCCAAATGAATAACGTGCTTAAATGGCTTGTTTATAGTAGTTCCTGCGTTTATTTTGCCGTGATTAATCGACTAATGCAAGTTTAGTGAATTTTTGATTATGTCGCTCACATGGTATAATCTGATTCGACTGCAATAGTAGTTTGCAACAAGTTGATGATTAACGCAATTTAATAAATTAAGTAATTATGGACTCCATAACATCAACACTAGTATCCAGAGATGCGCCTAGAGTGCGCAACGAGAGGTAAAAAATGAAAATGCAATTAGCTGAAATCGCAGCAGCGGTGGATGCACAAAATGAATTGGGCGAATGGTCATCAGTAACGGTGACTTCTGTCCACTTTGATAGTCGTCAATTAACGGCGGGCGCTCTGTTTGTGCCGCTTCCTGGCGAACATGATGGTCACGAATTCATTGCTGGAGCGCGCGCACACGGTGCTGTTGCCAGTTTGTGGGCAGTTAGTCGGGCCGCCGAAGCACCAGCTGACTTCCCAGTATTGCTGGTGGACGATCCGTTGACTGCAATGCAGGCCTTAGCCAAGCATTGGCTGTCAAAAATCAATCCGCAAGTGGTCGCAATTACGGGTAGTAATGGCAAAACAACCACAAAGGACATGACTGCCGGCGTTTTAGGAACGGAATTTAATGTCGTCAAAACATACGCTAACTACAATAATGAAGTCGGTGTGCCATTCACTGTGCTATCGATGGATGCCAACACTGAAGTGTTAGTCGTCGAAATGGGCATGGATCGGTTTGGTCAGCTTGATTTCTTGAGCAAGTTGGTTCAACCAGATGTTGCTGTAATCACAATGATCGGTGAAGCGCACATTGAATTCTTTGGCACTCGGGACAAGATTGCCGATGCCAAGCTAGAAATTACGCATGGTCTTAAGGATGATGGTCGGTTCGTCTTTAATGGTGACGAACCATTGTTGACGAAACGGGCAGAGAATGTGTCTAACGAACATGTGACGTTTGGCCAACAGAGTTCCAATCGCTTATATCCGACAAGCATTGAACAGGACAACGAGTTCCACCAAACGACGTTCAAGGTCAATGCCTGGCCAGAAGAAACGTTTAAGATTCCGTTGTTGGGTGATTATAACGTCAATAACGCATTGGCTGCCTTAACGGTGGGTCAACTGTTCCATATTCGGACGGCTAACTTAGTCAAAGGGCTTGCCGAGGTCAACTTAACGTCTAACAGAACAGAATGGTTGACGGGATTAGCTGGGGAAGCTATCTTGAGCGATATCTATAACGCCAACCCGACGGCGATGAAGGATGTTCTGACGATGTTTGGTGACACACCTGCAGCTGGCCGTCATGTTGCCGTTCTAGGCGATATGTTGGAGCTTGGCGATAATGCAGATGAGTTACACGCCTCAGTTGCCGAGGCGTTAGATCCGACAAAGATTCAAACATTGTATCTGATTGGACCACACATGAAGGCACTGGCGGACAAGGTAATGGATCGCTATGCAGCTGATCAACTGCATTATTATGAGAATGATCAGAAAGCACAGTTAACGACCGATTTAATGGCCGATTTAACTGAAAGCGATGAAGTGATGCTTAAAGCAAGCCACGGTGAACATTTGGAGACCGTTTTAAATGCGCTGCAGAACGGCGTGGCACAGGCATAGTTAGGCAAACTTGCTGGGAGGGTTAATTAAGTTTAACGACTGAGTTAATACTCTTAGTTGCCAAACGACCGCTCACGCGTTAAACTATTACAGTTGCGTTTTTTAGCGTATATGAATGAAAATTGAATAACACACACAAGAATAACAAATCAAAACGGGCATCCCCACGCGTTAGCAGACGGATTTTTGCTAGTGTCGATGAAACCTTTTGATTTGAGGAGGAACTAATTTGAAGTTTGCAGAACTAGGCCTTAATAAGGCGCTATTAAAAGCCATTGATGACAGTGGCTATGAAGAAGCTACCCCAATCCAGGCAGAAACCATTCCGTTGGTCATGCAGGGATTGGATGTCATTGGTCAGGCCCAAACAGGGACTGGTAAAACGGCTGCGTTTGGGTTACCAATCTTGGATAAGATTGATACTGAAAATCCAAACGTCCAGGCATTGATTGTGTCACCAACGCGTGAGTTGGCGATTCAAACTCAAGAAGAACTTTACCGCTTGGGTAAGCATGAACATGCCCGTGTTCAAGTTGTTTATGGTGGTGCAGATATTCGCCGTCAAATTAACAGCTTGAAGAACCACCCACAGATTGTTGTGGGGACTCCAGGTCGGTTACTGGATCATATTAACCGGAAAACAGTTCGTTTGGATCACGTTCAGACATTAGTGTTGGATGAAGCCGACGAAATGCTTGATATGGGTTTTGTTGATGATATTGAAAGTATCATCAAGCAAGTTCCAGAAAAACGGCAAACATTGCTGTTCTCAGCTACCATGCCTGATAAGATCAAACGGATTGGGGTTCAGTTCATGAAGGAACCTCATGAAGTACGGATTAAGGCCAAGGAACTGACCACTGACCTAGTTGATCAGTTCTACGTGAAATCAAAGGAATACGAAAAGTTCGATTTAATGACACATCTGTTCGATGTGCAGGATCCGGACTTGACCATTGTCTTTGGTCGCACGAAGCGTCGAGTTGACGAATTGTCTAAAGGATTAGAAGCCCGTGGCTACAATGCTGCTGGGATTCATGGTGATTTGACACAACAGCGTCGTTCACAGATTCTTAAACAATTCCGTGACGGTAAGCTAGACATTCTGGTTGCGACTGATGTTGCGGCCCGTGGTCTGGATATCTCCGGTGTCACTCACGTTTATAACTATGATATTCCACAAGATCCAGAAAGCTATGTTCACCGGATTGGCCGTACTGGTCGTGCCGGTCATCATGGGACAAGTTTGACGTTTGTTACGCCAAACGAAATGGATTACTTACGTGAGATTGAAAAGCTCACCAAGGTGCGGATGCTGCCCCTCAAGCCACCGTCAGTTGCCGAAGCTTTTGCTGGTCAACTATCAGCTGCTGAAAACAAGGTTGCGGATTTGGTTAAGGAAACAGATACATCCAAGTTTGATAAAGAAGCTACCGAATTACTGGATCGTTATGATGCAGAAGAATTGGTTGCTGCTTTATTGAGTAACTTGACGCCTGGTGATGAACACGACACGCCTGTTCACATTACGCCAGAACGCCCATTGCCTAGTCGTCACGGCGGCGGTCGGGGCAACGGCCGTGGTGGTCGTGGTCACGGTGGCTACCGTGGTAATAACCGCAATGGTCGTAACAACCGGAACTCACATGAACGCGAAAATGGTAACCGTGGTCGTTTTGATCACAAGTCAGGTTCCCGTAACAACAGTTCACGCAGTAACAGTTCCCGGAACGGTGGAAGCAGTAATCATGGTGGCAACAAGCATGGTTACTCAATCAACCATAAATAAGCTAATTACTGCATGAATCAGTTTGAATAGCTAATTCACTGCAGGGTGAGGATTCAGCGACACATCACGTGGAGCTGAATCCTTTTTTCATAGGTCGTTTTTTCGCTGTGTCAGTATGCTATAATTTCGGTTAGACGTTCATGAACAGTGAATTTACTTAACCACGCGTTGTGGTGTGATTAAGTTTTGTGGAGGTTCGGATGATTTACGGAACGGGCATTGATTTAACAGAAATTAATCGGATTCAAACACTAAGGCAACGTTTTGCGGCATTTGTTCCCAAAGTTTTAACACCTGCTGAACAAGACGTTATGAATAAGTTGAAAGGTCAGCGTCAAAATGAATTTTTGGCTGGCCGTTTTTCTGCTAAGGAAGCCTATAGCAAGGCCTATGGGACTGGTTTAGGCAGTGCCGTTGGCTTTCAAGATGTTGAAATTTTGGATGATGATGAGGGCAAGCCACATCTGACCAAACAGCCGTTTGACGGGCCAGCTCATATTTCCATTTCGCACACTGAAACGCTGGTCATGACAGAAGTTATTTTAGAAACCGTGGATTCGACACGGTAACATGAAAGAAGCGATTAATACGGTACCTGCACAGATTATTGGTTTACACCGACCAACAGTGGCCCATGTCAATTTAGCGGCCATTCGTCATAATGTAGAAGCAGAATTAAAACGGACTAAACCAGGTACGGAAATGTTCGCGGTTGTAAAAGCGAACGGGTACGGACATGGCCTTATTGAAGCCGGCCAGGCATGTTTGGAAGCAGGCGCAACAGGTTTGTGTGTCGCCATTTTGGATGAGGCACTGACATTACGGGCGGCCGGAATTACTGTGCCCATCTTAGTGCTCGGCATCACTCAGCATCAGTGGGCCGGTCTCGCAGCTGAACAGGAAATTTCGTTAACAGTAGGCGATTTAGATTGGTTGACGACAGCCTTACCGCTGTTGGCAGATGCCCAGGCTGCGCCCCTGAAGATTCACCTTGGTTTGGATACGGGGATGGGTCGCATTGGCTTCCAAGAACCGGCCGCTTTAAAAACAGCTGTCGACTTCCTGAATGACCATGAGGATGCATTTATCTTTGATGGCATTTTTACGCACTTTGCAACGGCTGATGAACAGGATACAACGTACTTCAATACGCAGTGCCAACGCTGGCAAGCATTTATGGCAGTTCTACCAGAAAAGCCCCGTTATGTTCATGTTTCAAACACAGCTACGTCATTATGGCACGATGCTTGTAACGGCAACATGATTCGCTTTGGTGTCGGCATCTATGGCTTGAATCCGTCTGGTGGTTCGATCACCGCGCCTTATCCATTAGAGCCAGCACTGTCGTTGACGACTCAGTTTGCGTTTGTCAAACATCTGGCAGCGGGCAAATCAGTCAGTTACGGTGCCACTTATACGGCTAAGGAAGATGAGTGGGTCGGCACTTTGCCAATTGGCTATGCCGATGGGTATCCACGGCGAATGCAAGGATTTCATGTTCTTGTTGACGGTCAAGCTTGTGAAATCATTGGTCGTGTTTGTATGGATCAGTTAATGGTTCGTTTGCCACACGAATATCCAGTTGACACGCGTGTAACGTTAATTGGTCAGGATGGTGAACAAACGATTACAATGCAGGACGTTGCTGATTACGCAGGAACGATTCATTATGAAATCGCCACCACCTTAGGCATGCGGGTTCCGCGGGTGTATGAAAACCGGTAAGTATTGGTAAAACGGAATATTACATTTCTGAATTGCAAACGACATTCTGTGGGCTTCATGATAGAATGGATTTACCAAGTTGATTGGTAGTTGTAAAGATGCGGGGGAGTTAGCCATGGCAAGTGATGCACATCAGGTCCCAGTGAGTTTTAACGATACAACACTGACGGATCTTAAAGCATATTGTGAATTTTTTAGTGTTGATCAGGACCAGCTAATTAACACTGTCTTGTGCCATTTTTTAGAAAACCATGAGTCTGCTGATTTAAACAAGTTAGCTCAGGGCTACTTAGCTATGGGTCAACTGAATGAAGAAATCGCGGATGAGTTTTCTGCGTCTGAGGCAGAGGCCTCCAGACTTGACCAGTAGCCGTAACGGGTTAACATTGGTTTAGGAGCTGAATGCTCCGCCTACATATTTTAAAGAGGGTGTCCCAATTGGCAGCAGTTGAAGTTAAACGGGGCGACATATTTTACGCAGATTTATCCCCAGTCGTGGGATCTGAACAGGGCGGCATGCGCCCTGTTTTAATTGTGCAAAACAACATTGGGAATCATTACAGTCCAACGGTGATTGTCGCCGCTATTACAGCAAGAATCAGTAAACCAAAAATGCCGACACATATCGGTATTCCGGCGGATCAAAACGGAGTGGGCAAGGATTCAGTTATCTTGCTTGAACAAATTCGTACGATTGACAAGCAACGTTTACGCGATCGCGTGACGCATCTCGATAATGGCGCCATGAAGCGTGTTGATCATGCGCTTGGTATCAGTGTTGGATTAGTCGAACGAAATTAAATTAAAAAAAGAGCATTCATGAGTTTCAAATTCTCATGAGTGTTCTTTTTGTGTTCGGGGCAATTTTTCGTAGTATTGGTTTAGAGCCTAGCTTTCGCCTTCGGTTGGCCGCTTTTGAAACCGATTGTGGGACCGGTTCAAGCCGGAAGTGCACCGTCTTTCACCTCGCCGCAAAGCCTCGTGAAAGGCCGAGTCATTTCGACCGTCCGTGATGTAAACCCGAAAAATGCATTCGGATTAACATCACCTTCATAATCGGTTTCAACGCGGCCGCCCTAGGGCTGATGCAACAGTAGGTTGCCACTAAAGCGACAAATGCTGTACGCAAATACGAATTACAAGCTGTACATCGACGACCAGACTGTTGCTACATTCCCAACGCTGAGTGAGAATAGCCAACGTTTATCAGACAACGTGCTAACAGTGACGTCTTTTCTAAACTGCGCTTTTGAAATCGTTGGCCTGTTCTTGATGATTGCAAAGGGTGTGGTGGTGAAGTTACTTAACTTTAGTAGCTGGAAGGCGTCAGTGTTGAAACCGACTGTGAAGGCGGCGTTAATTCGGTGAACTGTCCGAATTTAGGCCGCGGACGAGCTTTGAGACTTCGGGTTATGAAGGCTTAAAGTCGAGGTGGAAGACTGCGGAGCAGGCTGAGACCGGTCCCCACAGGAGGTTTCAAAAACTGACAACTGGAAGCGGACGGGTAAAACACTGCAATTAAATTTTTAGGAGTAGCATCCAACAAAAAAGCAGGTACCAGACCGACGTTTTCGTCAATTTGTTACCTGATGTTATTGAATAGTCATCCAACAGGCGGCTATTCCGTTTTTAAGTTTTCAACTTCCGACACACGGAACTGTTTGCGATTCAACGCCTTGATGATTTTCTCGCAACGTTCTTCATCCACATCGGCAGGAAGGGTAAACAACGTCCGGTGAACGAGTTCGCCAGCCTGCACATCCAGGGTCATACATGAAGCGATGGATGTGTATTTAGTAATGATCTTCGACATGTTTGTCAGATCACCACGTTCACCTTGTGAGACAACAGTTAAAACATAACTACCAACGTTGAAGTTCCAACTTTGTGACAGCATATCCAGCAGTCGAGTATGAGTCAAAATACCGTAAAAGTAATTATTTTCATCCAAAACAGCGATGTACGGCAAATCTTTAATTGAGAAGAACACCTTGAAGAAAGCATCGTTGATGGAAATAAACTTAGTCGCATTTTTTAATAGTGTTGTTACAGGTAGGCTCATGTCACCACCACGAGACTTATGACGGTAAATGTGCATCTTGTAAATGTTACCGCGGAAAATTTTACCAGTTTCATCTAAAATGGGCACGCAACGAAAGCCTGAATCTTCAAGAACCTTCAGTGCTTCTTCCAATGACACATCTTCGCGGACGGTCGTGATGCTCTCGTAGGGTTTAACGAGTGTTTTTAATAACATAGGTGTTCCTCCAAAAATTAAAAAATGATAAGAATAGTTGCAATCATCATACCACATTCAGGACCCAAAAAGGGGACTCGTAAATTTATAATTCATTTGCAATGACCTGACCGTTAACGTCAAACCCCTGTAGGATAAAAAAACGCCGATGCCCGGATATCCAAGCGTCGACGCCTTAAATGTTTCAAAGAATGTTGATTACAAACCAGTTTCCTTAAAGCCGTTTTCACGAACTTCTTTTAAGGTTGCTGCTGATTTGCGCATCTTTTCCATTTCACTATCAGACAATGGTACTTCCACAACGTGGTCTAAACCTTCACCGTTAATAACGGCTGGGGTACCAATAAAGGTATCAGTTAAACCGTATTGGCCGTCTAATGCTGCACCAACAGGTAAAATTGCATTTTCGTCACGTAAGATGGCACGTGAGATCCGCATCAAAGCAGTGGCGATACCGTAGAAAGTTGCGCCCTTGCGGTTGATGATTTCGTAAGCTTTGTTACGAGTTTCGTCTTCGATCTTTTCAAGTTCTTCACGAGAAACACCTTGGTCTTTAGCAATCATTGATAATGGCTTACCAGCAATTGTTGCTTCGTCCAAGTTAGCGAATTCTGAGTCACCATGTTCACCCATGATAAAGGCGCTAACGTCACGTGCGTCAACGTTAAACTTCTTACCCAAAGCAACGCGTAAACGTGATGTATCCAAAGAAGTACCAGAACCGATGACACGGCTCTTGTCGAAACCGGAGAACTTCCAAGTGGCATAAGTCAAAATGTCGACAGGGTTTGCAGCAACTAAGAAGATGCCTTTGAAGCCTGAGTCAACGATTGGTTTAACAATGGTTGATAAAATCTTGAGGTTCTTGTTAACCAGGTCCAAACGTGTTTCGCCTGGCTTTTGTGGTGCGCCAGCTGTGATAACAACTAGGTCAGCATCCTTAGCATCGCTGTATTCACCAGAGTAAATCTTCTTTGGTGAAACCCAGGCAAGCGCATCTTCAAGATCGAGTGCGTCCCCTTCAGTATGGTCTTTAAGGATATCAACAATGACAAATTCTTCTGCGAGTCCTTGTTGTGCCATGGCAAATGCGTAACTGGAACCAACAGCGCCATCGCCGACTAGTACAACTTTTTGATGATTTGCAGCCAAAATAATCATCCCTTCACAATATAAAATTTTATTTTGAAACCACTGTCATTATATCATAGGGGACTTTGTGAAATACAGGAATAAGTCGTTTGTCATGAGGTTCTAATGAGTGTGATGCACCAGCGTTTGTGCTATAATTGATGCCTAGACAGAAGTAGGGTGTTTGCCGCACAAGGCAGGCGCCAATGACAGCGAACCAATGCGCAAAAGTGGCTGGTAGATCACGTGATTGTGATTTACCAGCACTTTTGCATGTTTTCAAACGTTGGTTAAGTTTACGAATAAATTGAGGTTATCAAATAATGAAAATGATTGTTGGCTTAGGAAATATTGGACCGCAGTATGACCGCACGCGACATAATGTCGGTTTTATGGTGATCGACCATGTTGCCGAAGAATACGGTGTGACATTCAAACGTGCTAAACAAGAAGCACTGATTGGCAGCACATTAATCAGTGGTGAAAAAGTCTTACTGGTTAAACCGACGACATACATGAATGATTCAGGGCGTGCAGTACGTCCACTAATGGACTATTACAACATTCCGTTGGAAGATGTCATGATTGTCCATGATGATATGGACTTACCAATTGGTAAAATTCGTTTGCGCCAGAAAGGTTCTGCGGGTGGACACAATGGCATTAAGAGCATCATTGCTTACGTTGGCACACAAGCCTTTAAGCGGGTGCGTGTCGGTATTGACCACCCAACCCGAATGAGTGTCGTTGACTATGTGCTTGGCCGCTTCACTGCTACTCAGACGATTGGCATTCGTAGTGGTATGGACGAAGCTCAGGCCGCAATTGAGAAGTGGGTTGAAGGCACAAAGTTCGATGAAGTAATGAACGAATTTAATTAAATTATCACGGACTACTAGAAAGGTTGTTTATGGAAATTCAGGATTTTATGCGCCGTGCGCCTGAATATCAGCAAATTGTTGCCGCAACTAATATGGGACGACAATTAGTAACTGGTATTAACGGCTCAGCGCGGACACTGTTGATGGCGACCATGTTCATGGATCAGCAGCAAACACAGCTAATGATAACGGATACGGCATTTCATGCTGGTCAATTGGTAAATGACTTACAAAATTTATTGCCTGACAACCAAGTTTTTAATTTTCCTGCAGAAGAAATGCTGGCTACTGAAATTGCCACCAGTTCACCAGAATCACGGGCGGAGCGAGTGCAGGCTTTGCACGCGTTACAATCTGACCAGCCGGTCATGGTAGTGACAGATCTGGCCGGATTACGGCGTTTCTTGCCGCAACCTGCTGATTTTAAGCAAGCCAGTTTGATAATTGAAACAGGCAAAGACTATGACATGGCCAACTTGCAAACGCAGTTACACCAAATGGGTTACGGTCACGAGCAGTTAGTGGCACGACCTGGTGATTACGCGATCCGTGGTTCAATTATGGATATTTACCCATTGGACGCGGATTATCCGGTACGGATTGATTTCTTTGACACTGAAGTGGATTCTTTGCGGACGTTTGATCCAGAGAACCAACGTAGTATTGATACGATTGATAACGTAACGGTTTTGCCGGCAACTGAATTCTTGGTCAGCGATGCGCAACTAGCTGCCGGTAAGAAAGCATTGCAAAAGCAAGTTAACAAACAGGCCGAATCGTTGACTGGCGAAGATAAGAAGGCTTTGTTAGCTCATTTTAGTGTATTGCTAGCTGACGATGCGACACCGAGTGCCACCCCTGAATTAGGACTGTATGCGAACTTGTTTTATGACCAAACGGCTGGGCTGATGGATTACTTGCCCAAAGATGCGGTGGTATTAGTTGATGACTATGGTCGTTTACTAGATACTGATCGACGTATTGATGAGGACGAGGCCAACTGGATCACCGACCGTTTGCGAACTCACGAAATGTTACCTGATCAGGACCTAAGCCTAGATTTCCGAACAGTCATGCGGGAAGTTAAGCGCCCACAGATCTTCTTCTCACTGTTTCAGAAGGGGATGGGTAACGTCCGGTTTAACAAGCTGACAAATTTTGTCAGTCGTGAAATGCAAAAGTTTTTCGGTCAGTTGCCTGTATTAAAGGGTGAGGTTGAACGCTGGCAAAAACAGAAGCAAACGGTTGTCATTATGGTCAACAATGAGGACCGGATCAGTAAGGTCAACGATACGCTTCACGACTTTGGCATTTCCGCTTCGCTGGATAAGGCAACTAACCTGACGCCGGAAAGTGTTCAGGTTGTGCCTGCTACATTACAAAGTGGGTTCGAATTGCCGAGTGCTAACTTGGTGGTCATTACGGAAACCGAAATGTTTGCCAAGGTGACTAAAAAACGTGCGCGTCGGCAGACTTTGGCTAACGCTGAGCGGCTGCGCAGTTACACGGAATTGAAGCCGGGTGACTACGTGGTTCACGTCAACCACGGAATTGGTCGTTTTGAAGGGATGCAGACCATGGAAGTGGATGGTGTGCACCAGGATTACATCACAATTGATTATCAAAACAATGCGAAGATTTTTATTCCAGTCACCCAGTTAAATCTGATTCAGAAATATGTTTCATCTGAAGACAAAACTCCGCGCATCAATAAACTTGGCGGGACCGAGTGGGCCAAGACTAAAAGCAGTGTGGCCCGCAAGATTGAGGACATTGCGGATGAACTGGTGGATCTTTACGCTGCTCGTGAAGCACAAAAAGGCCATGCCTTCCCCAAGGACGACGCCTATCAAGAGGAGTTTGAAGCCGCCTTTCCTTATGTGGAAACACCGGATCAGCTTAGAAGCACGGATGAAATTAAGCATGATATGGAACGTAACAAGCCGATGGACCGTCTGTTAGTTGGGGATGTTGGTTTTGGTAAAACGGAGGTTGCGCTCCGGGCTGCGTTTAAAGCCATTGAGGATGGGCGTCAGGTGGCCTTTTTAGTGCCAACGACCATTTTGGCTCAGCAGCATTACGATACCATGGTGTCACGATTCGAAGGTTTTCCGATTAAAATCGGCATTCTGTCACGGTTTGATACGCCAAGCCAGATGCGGGCAACGTTGGCTGAGCTAAAAGCTGGTGATATTGATATCGTTGTTGGGACGCACCGTTTGCTATCAAAAGACGTGGAATTTAAGGACCTCGGTTTATTGTTAGTTGATGAAGAACAGCGTTTTGGGGTCAAACACAAGGAACGAATCAAGCAAATGCGTTCTTCAGTAGATGTCTTGACGCTGACGGCCACTCCAATTCCACGAACTCTGAATATGTCAATGATTGGCGTGCGCGATTTGTCAGTTATCGAAACACCGCCAGCCAATCGTTATCCGATTCAAACCTATGTGATGGAAGCTAGTCCAGCTGCATTACAAGATGGCATTGCTCGTGAAATGGCTCGCGGTGGCCAAGTATTTTACCTGCATAATCGTGTTGACGACATCGAGCGGGTCGTTGAACAAATTCGTCAACTAGTGCCCGAAGCACGGGTTGCTTATATTCACGGTAAGATGAGTGAAAACCAGTTGGAAAGTGTACTCTACGACTTCATTCGTGGTGAATACGATGTGCTTGTAACGACGACGATTATCGAAACTGGTGTGGATATTCCCAACGTTAATACGCTGTTTGTGGAAAACGCCGACAGGATGGGTTTATCTCAACTTTATCAGTTGCGTGGTCGGATTGGTCGGAGTAACCGTGTGGCATATGCGTACTTCACTTATCAACCGAATAAGGTACTGACAGAAGAAAGTGAAAAACGGCTTGAAGCGATTCGTGATTTCACTGAGTTGGGCTCTGGATTCAAGATTGCCATGCGTGATCTCTCAATTCGTGGTGCCGGTAATTTACTTGGCCAGCAGCAGCACGGGTTTATTGACTCCGTTGGCTATGACCTGTATACGCAAATGTTGTCGCAGGCGGTCGCTAAGAAACGTGGTAAAGAGGTGAAGGTTCGTTCTGACACCGAGATTGAACTAGGTGTCGAGGCTTACTTGCCAACAACTTACATTGAGGATCAACGTCAGAAAATTGAAATTTACAAACGAATTCGTGAATTGGAAAATGAAGACCAGTATGTGGAAGTCGACGAAGACCTGATTGATCGGTTTGGCGATTACCCAACTGAAGTTGCCAATCTCCTAGCTATCGGTCACCTTAAGATGGTGGCTGATCAAGCCCTGATTAGTAAAATTCGGCGTGTGGACGACAACATTAATGTGACTTTGTCCAAACAAGGAGCTGTGTTGTTCAATGGTGAAGATATCTTTAAAGCGTTGGCTAGCAATAAATTACGGGCGACAGTCAGTGACGAAGATGGTAAGATGATGGTCAAACTTGTGATTCAACCGAAGATGACCGAGGCCCAGTGGTTAGCATCTCTGTCTGCGTTTGTCAGTGCCTTGGCGGATAGGGCCGAAGAATTGACCACTACGGCATCAACGGCTGAACGAAAGGAGTAGCCATGCGCAAGCAAGCAGCCACATCGTCGCACTCTAACCGGCATCGACAGTCACGTGGTCTGGTGAACGGCGCTTTACTGTTATCCTTTGCTGCGCTGATTGCAAAGGTGTTGAGTGCGTTTTACCGGATTCCGTTGCAAAACTTGGTCGGTAATACTGGCTTTTATGTCTACCAGCAAGTGTACCCACTTTACGGAATCGCAATGACGTTTGCACTGAGTGGGTTACCGGTATTTATCTCAAAGCTTATTGCCGAAATCGATGAGGCGGCAGTTCGTCGTCAAGTTGCCAAACGGGTTTTGATTATTTTAGCCGTCTTTAGTGGTTGTTTGTTTGGACTCCTGTTTTTCGGTGCTCCAGCAATTGCTGTTGCGATGGGTGATCGCGGGTTGATTCCGTTGATTCAAGTCGTGTCGGGGATGGCTTTATTCATGCCGGGCTTGGCGGTTGGCCGTGGTTACGCGCAGGGACTCTTTGACATGAGGCCGACAGCAATCTCTCAGGTTGTTGAACAGGTGCTGCGGGTTGCCATTATCATTCTGGTTGCCTGGCTGGCCGCTTCTCAGCACTGGATTGTGTATCGCATGGGTGCTTGGGCGATGAGTGGCGCGTTGTTTGGTGCAGTAGCGGCATTGATCGTATTTGTGCCTTTTTATCAACAGTTATTTGGCCAACAGGACCGAGTCGTGCTGTCGAGAGACTATGATTGGTTAGTGTTGGCTCGCCGATTATTGCGCGAGGGTGGCACGATCTGCCTGTTTGCAGCGGTTGTCCTGTTACTTCAATTGGTTGATTCATTCACGGTCAAACGTGGTTTGGTTGGCGCGGGGATGACTCAAGCTGGTGCTAAGTCACTTAAAGGTGTCTATGACCGAGCTCAGCCGCTGATTCAATTGGGACTGGTCGTGGCAACCAGCTTTTCTGCAACGTTGTTGCCAACGTTGAGTGCGGCACTTAATGGTCGACGAGAAAAAGCAGTACAAACAACGTTGACGACGCTGATCCATGTCAGTGTGGCGTTATCAGTAACGGCGACTGCAGGACTGATAGTGTTAATGCCAATGATCAACTTGGTGTTGTTTGGTAGTATGACGGGCAGTATGGCGCTTGCCATTTATTGTTTAAGTATCGTTTTCGCCAGTTTAATCAGCACGTATAATAGTATTTTGCAAAGCATGAACCAGTACCGCTTGTCATTAATGGCCTTATCGGCCGGAGTGTTGGCAAAGGCACTATTCAACTATCAGGCGGTCGTTTCGTTTGGAATCAACGGTGCTAGTTGGATGACAGTTATTAGTCTGCTTGTCATGCTGGTGGTGATCTGGCTTGGCAGTCCAGCGGAAATGCGTGAAGCATTAACAGGGGGTCGATTTGTCCGTAAGCTAGGATTAGCAACCCTGGTGATGGCACTCATCACTGGGTTCATTGCCAATCAACTGCAATTATCGTTGGGACCAGGCCGATTACCCGCTATTTGGGTTACTTTGGTTGGCGTCATCGTTGGCGTCATCACCTTTATCGGCATGGCTTTGTGGACCCGACTCTTCTCGACGCGTGAGTGGTTGACACTCCCAGGCGGAAAACGGTTATTGAAAATAATCGTGCAGTTTGAAAATAATTAATTCTTGTGAGAGATAAAAATAAATCGAAATAAAGAAAAGTGAGGAACTAACGATGCGGTTAGATAAATTTTTGAAAATTTCCCGAATCATCAAGCGGCGTCCAGTGGCAAAAGAAATTGCTGATAAGGGACGAATTACAATTAACGGTAACCAGGCCAAATCATCCAGTAACGTGAATGTTAACGATGAACTGGTTATTGCATTTGGCAATAAAACATTAACGGTAAAAGTAGAACAATTGTTGGAAACGACAAAAAAAGAAGACGCAGAAAAAATGTACAAGATTGTGTCTGAAACCTATGCCAAGGATTACCGCACTCAGGAGTAGGGCGGCCGCTTGCATAACGAAAGTACGTTCGTATTAAGATGGAGTTAAACCCTTGATGTGTAACGGAATTGTCATTTACATTCAATTTTTCCGTTGCTATACTTTAAACAGTTGCTTAGAAAAAAGTGAATCTGTGACAAGGTGGCCAAAAAAACGATGGAAAACGGACAATCTGTTCATCAATTGAATAACGATTATGTTAAACAGTTACGTGAAAGCGAACGTCAGCATAATCAGCAGCAACATGATTTGTCCCACCGTCGTCGGCGGCGTGCTTTAAGAATCATAGCGGTGTTTGCTGTGATTGCTGTGCTTAGTTTTTGGGCATACGAAAAAAATGTCGCTAATCTCAACCAGATTAATGCGGAAAATGCAAAGACAAGCCGGCAACTAAAAACCGCAAATGAAAAAAATGGTCAACTTAACCAGCAGGTCAAACAATTGCATAACGATACTTATCTTACACAATTGATTCGTGATAAGTATCTTTATTCGAAGAATGGTGAGATTGTTTACAATCTACCGAAGAATTCTAAATAGTTATTTGTTGAATAACAGCCGCAGTGACTTTGTCCGCGACTGTTTTATGTTACAATCATGGTAATTTTATGATATGCATCATACTAATGCAGGAGGATATATTTTTTTATGGCAGTGGAAGTCGGTAACAAGGTTTCTGGCAAGGTAACAGGCATCACGAACTTTGGTGCGTTTGTTGATTTAGGTGAACACCAGAGTGGATTAGTTCATATCAGCCAGATTTCGAATGAGTACATTAAAGATATTCATGATGTTCTGAATGTCGGCGATGAAGTAACGGTAAAGGTGTTATCGATGGAAAAGGGGAAAATTGCCCTTTCCATGAAAGCTGCTGAAGACCGTCCTGCAACGACTCAAACGCATGGTGAACATAGTCGTGGTGGAAATCATGAGCATCACGAAAATCATGAAGGACACGAGTTTCATAATGGTGGCCACGACAATCACAGCAACAATCATGGTCGCAATGAGCACGGTAATAGTCGCGGTGGTAACCGAGGCCATCAGCCAGATAACAGTTTTGATGGCATGATGGCTAGCTTCTTAAAAGATAGTGAGCAGCGGCTTGCAACACTTAAACATAATACTGAAGGAAAACGTGGCGGTCGTGGTGGCCGTCGCAGCTAGTAATTTAAAGCGAGACACTTGTGATAAAGGCCATTTGGTTGATTGACGGTAGATGTTAAAATCATGAGTACTTGCTTTAATGCAAATGAGGTTGTGACATGAGTTTATTGGGGACGAATAATGTGAACAATATCGCGCTTCAAAGCTCTGAAAATTCCGTTTAACCCCAAACTGACCCATTCCCGAATTTTGGGAATGGGTCAGTTTTACGTTAATGTTCGTTCTCAAATCGGACTTATGTCGCCGTTTCATTTTTATCATTTAGAAAAAACTTGATCAGTGTATTGATCAAGTAGGAGTGTTGATTAAGCAGCCATTTAACGAGTGAGTTAACGAATGAAAATTTTCGCAGACCGGCTTAAAAGGAGTCAATCGATGGAACGAGTTTTACAGCAGTTTTTGACTGCGAATCAAACACATCATTTGTGGCAGTCAGATGATACGGTGGTTGTTGCTGTATCAACAGGCGTAGATTCAATGACGTTACTACACCTTTTTTTGAATTTGCCAATTCAGCAACGACCATCCGTGGTGGTTGCTCATGTAAATCATCGACTGCGAAAGCAAAGTGATGTGGAAGAAGTCTTTTTAAAAGATTATTGCAAACAGTTTAACGTACCGCTGGTGGTTGCCCACTGGTTGCCAAAGGATCATCCCGATACTGGTATTGAAGCTGCGGCTCGCCGTTTTCGCTACGATTTTTTTGAACAAGTGATGACAGAATATCATGCGACATTGTTGGCAACGGCACATCAGGAAGATGAAACGGCAGAAACTGGACTCATGCGGCTTATTGAAGGTCGAAGCATGACGGAACCGCTGGGGATTGCTTGGAAACGTTCGTTTGGTAACGGCGACCTGATTCGCCCCTTACTCGGCATTAGTAAGGCCTACATCCGCGATTATGCACGTCGACAAGATCTGCAGACGTTTGAAGATGAAACTAATACGCAACTGACAACCAAAAGGAATCGGCTTCGCCACCAGATTCTGCCGTTGTTAACGAAGGAAAATCCGTCGTTCAAGCACGATTTTGCCAATAATCTGAATGATCAAGCCGCTGTTAATACATATTTACAGCAGCAAGCCTCATTAGCGCTTGTCGATATTGGTCATTCTGTTGATGCCTTATTGCGGCACCCGATGCCAACCCTGTTGCTTTTACGTCAGGCGTTTTCAGAACGGGTAACGGATGCGCTGACAGTGTCAATCGAGTTAACTGCTTGGCATAATGCGGTTGATGCGCTAATGTCTGCCAAGTCCGAGTTTAACGTCGACTTGGGATCAGGTTGGCAACTGTGTCGACGGTATGATGAATTCACTTTTAAACGATATGGCAATAATCCGCAAAAAAACGCGTCCCAGCAACAACCAGTAAGGGAAACTATGGTAACATTAAACAAATGGACGGCTGTGACAGAGACGTGTCAAGTGGGACTGTTTGACGCAAGCCAAGTAGTTACCATGAGACCAGATTTTCTGAGCGTACATTTGCATGTTGACGTAAGTGAATTACCGTTGTTGATTCGGCAGGCTAAGGCTACGGATCAGTTGGCATTAAAAAATGGTCAGCATCAATCAGTTAGACGAGTGTTAATCAACCAAAAAGTGCCATTGGAGGACCGTTCACATCAATTGATTGTGACGACGGTTAACAATGAGCCATTATGGTTAGTTGGTCGTCGCGTAGCTGTCACAAAGTCGGATCATCAGTTAGTCGAAATTTGCGTGAGATTGAGGCAAGGAGTGGAACATGAATAACGACATTGAAAAAACGCTCTATAGTGCGGAAGAAATTAAGGCAGCCGCACACCGATTAGGGATGCAATTGACAGAAGATTACCGGGACAAACGGCCCATTTTGATTTCAGTTCTTAAGGGCGCTATTCTCTGGACAGTAGACGTCATGAAGGAAATGGACATTATGGCAGAAGTCGATTTCATCGATGTGTCCAGCTATCACGGCGGTCTGGCCTCAACTGGTGAGATTCAGCTCATTCATGATTTAAGTGCGGATGTCGCGGGTCGTAACGTTATCATCATGGAAGACATTATTGATACCGGGAGAACACTTAAGTTCTTGATCGATTTGCTGAATGAACGTCATGCTAAGGACATCAAGGTATGCACCTTGTTGGATAAACCAGAGGGGCGTGTCGTTGAAGCAAAAGCTGACTATGTCGGTTTCCAACTGCCAAAAGAATTTGTGGTCGGTTATGGGTTGGACTACAAAGAATTTTATCGTAATTTGCCGTACGTCGGTGTTCTTAAACCGGAAGTTTACGAGAACGATAATTAATAGTTATGAGCAATAACGCATTAACCAAAATGACCTTGGAAATGAAGACCAACAAGAGTGTTCTCAAGAAACTTTAGGAAAAGCGAAAATAAGCGTTATTTTTGTTTGGTCAAGATAGGTCAATTGTGCTATGATATGATTCATCAACGGGGGTAAACCCGTTCAGTTCAGTTTTCTGAACAAAAAATACTGAATTATGCTGTCAGGAGGCACTGTATGAACACACGCCGAAACGGACCAGTCCGCAACAGCCTGTTCTGGATCGTGATCTTCTTGTCATTTATGGGAATCTTGTATTTCTTCTTTGGCAATAGTTCCGGATCACAGACTCAGAATATTCGCTCTAGTGAATTTGTTCGTAATTTAAAGGATAACAAAATTAAGAACTTTCAGGTGCAACCTGCTGGTGGTGTTTACAAAATTACCGGTGAGTATCGGAAAGCTCAAAAAGTTTCCAATAACAGTAATTCAGCACTTGGACTAGGTAACAATCAATCCAGTAAGGCAAGGAGTTTTACCAGTTCTATTCTTGAAAATAACGCAAGTGTAAAACAGGTAACTGATGCCGCTGCTAAACATAACGTAAAGATGGACACTAAGGCAGAAGAATCCAGTGGTTTCTGGATTAACCTGATTAGTTTAATCTTACCGATTGTCTTGATTGGTTTCTTCTTCTATATGATGATGGGTCAGGCTGGTCAAGGCGGTGCCGGTGGTCGTGGCGGTGTCACGAGCTTCGGGAAATCCCGTGCTAAACCTGCTGACCCCAAGAGCAACACCGTTCGTTTTAGTGATGTTGCCGGTGAAGAAGAAGAGAAACAAGAATTGGTCGAAGTTGTTGAATTCTTGAAGGATCCTCATAAGTTCACCACGCTGGGGGCACATATTCCAGCGGGTGTGTTACTCGAGGGCCCGCCTGGTACTGGTAAAACATTGTTAGCGAAGGCTGTTGCCGGTGAAGCTGGCGTACCATTCTTCTCCATGTCTGGTTCAGACTTCGTTGAAATGTTTGTCGGTGTTGGTGCTAGTCGTGTTCGTGACCTGTTTGATCAGGCCAAGAAGAGCGCACCATCGATTATCTTTATCGATGAAATTGATGCCGTTGGGCGTCAACGTGGCACCGGCATGGGCGGTGGTCATGATGAACGTGAACAAACATTGAACCAATTGTTGGTTGAAATGGATGGGTTCACTGGTAACGAAGGTGTTATCGTCATGGCAGCCACTAACCGTTCTGACGTTTTGGACCCAGCTTTGTTACGTCCTGGTCGTTTCGACCGGAAGATTCTGGTTGGTCGTCCCGACGTTAAGGGTCGTGAAGCAATTCTGAAGGTTCACTCAAAAGGCAAGCCATTGGCGGCCAATGTGGATCTAAAAGAAATTGCGAAACAGACGCCAGGGTTTGTTGGTGCAGATTTAGCTAACTTACTAAATGAAGCTGCTTTGTTAGCAGCTCGTCGTGGTAAAACTCAAATCGATGCGGCTGACTTAGATGAGGCCGAAGATCGAGTTATTGCTGGACCGGCTAAACATGATCGGGTTATCTCTGACCAAGAGCGTCGAACCGTTGCTTTCCATGAGGCAGGCCATACAATCGTTGGGTTGGTACTTAACGATGCACGTGTGGTTCATAAGGTAACAATTGTTCCTCGTGGGCGCGCTGGTGGTTATGCCATTATGTTGCCACGTGAAGATCAAATGTTGATGAGCAAAAAGGATGCTAACGAACAGATTGCCGGTTTAATGGGTGGTCGTGCCGCTGAACAAATCATCTTTAACTCTGAATCATCTGGCGCTTCGAATGACTTTGAACAAGCAACCCAGATTGCTCGTTCAATGGTTACTCAGTACGGGATGAGTGACAAATTGGGGATGGTCGCACTTGAAGGCGAAAACCAAGCTGCGATGGCTCAATATGGTCAACAGCCAAACTATTCACAAGAAACGGCTTCACTGATTGATGAAGAAGTTCGCCGTTTAACCACAGAAGGTTACACGGAAGCTGTTAACATCATTCAGAGTCACCGTGAACAGCACAAGCTGATTGCGGAAGCCTTGTTGAAGTATGAAACGTTGGATGAAAAGCAAATCCTTAGTTTGTTCAAGACAGGCAAAATGCCTGAGACGCAGTCTGCAGATGAAAATCCGCAAGCGGCAACATTTGAACAAGCCAAGAGTGCCTTGCAACAACGTGAACAGGAACGTGCGGCAGAACATGAAGTGTCAACTTCAGACTCTGCTCAACCTGATCAATCTGCAAGTGAGAGTGCAAACAGCCAAGCTAATAGTGCTACAAGTGCGGATCACAGCGATGATTCTTCAGACTCCAACCAGTTATAATAATGAGCACATTATCGGAAATTAGGTTGTTTTCGATAATGTGCTTTTTGTTTTTAGAAAATGGCAGACTGGTGTTTGACTAACGTTTTTAACGTAATTGCGGTATACTAACTTTCAGAATTTTTTCAAGGAGTAAACTATGGCTAACTATTTAGTTAAAAGTATTATTGACGATGGTAATTTTCGTGCTTATGCCGTCAATTCAACCAATGTTGTTGCGGCAGCGCAGCAGCGACATGACACATGGAGTGCGTCTTCGGCAGCCCTAGGGCGTACACTAACCGCTACACTATTACTTTCCACTTCGTTGATGAAGGGACAGGAAAGAATGACTGTCAAGGTTCAGGGGGATGGGCCGGCAAAGGGAATTGTGGTTGATGCAGATGCCAATGGCCACGTTAAGGGCTACATTGTAAATCCCCATGTCCACCTACCGTTGAACGATAAGGGACATATTGATGTTGGCGCCGCCGTTGGCAAGAATGGTGCATTGTCGGTTACCAAAAACTTAGGTTTGGATAAACCGTACACTGGTCAAGTTGCCTTGGTCAGTGGTGAAATAGGCGACGACTTCACGTACTATCTAGCACAATCTGAACAGATTCCATCAGCAGTTGGTGTGTCAGTCTTTGTTGAGAAGGATAACAGCATCGGTGTTGCCGGCGGTTTCATGATTCAGGTGTTGCCAGGTGCGTCCGACAAAGCGATTTCAGAGCTTGAAACTAGTTTGAAGGACTTGCGCCAAGTGTCACAGTTACTTCGTGATGGTAAAACACCGGAAGATATCTTAAATGATCTGTTTGGCAAGGAGCGGGTTAAAGTTTTGGAACGTGTACCCGTTAGTTTTCAATGTGATTGTTCAAAGGATAAATTTGCGAAAGACTTGGCCAGTTTACCGGACAAGGACCTTAAAGATATGATCACTGAGGATCACGGTGCTGAAGCAGTTTGCCGTTTTTGTGGTAACAAGTATCAATTTAGTGAACAGGAACTACAAACAATTTTGAGCGAAAAGAACGCGTAGCGGAGGAAAACGATGAAGTGGAAAATTGGTGATATTGAGATTCCGAATCAGATTGTGGTGGCACCGATGGCAGGTGTGACTAATTCGGCGTTTCGACTTATCTGCAAAGAATTCGGTGCTGGGCTCGTCGTTTGTGAGATGATTTCTGACCGTGGCATTATGTATAAGAATAAGAAAACCCTGTCCATGATGAAGGTTGAAGAGGCCGAACACCCGATGAGTATTCAAATCTTTGGTGGCACTAAGGAAACGTTGGTTCAAGCGGCAGAATATGTCGATCAACATACTGAAGCAGACATCATTGACATTAACATGGGGTGTCCCGTCAATAAGGTGGTTAAAACGGATGCTGGTGCTCGTTGGCTACTTGACCCTAACAAGGTGTATGAGATGGTCTCGTATGTGACTGATGCGGTCAAAAAGCCGGTTACCGTTAAAATGCGGACAGGCTGGGATCCTGATCATATTTATGCGGTGGAGAATGCATTAGCGGCTGAACGTGGTGGTGCTTCGGCTTTGGCCATGCATGGCAGAACACGGTATCAGTTCTATGAAGGGCACTCAGATTGGAATGTCCTTCATGAAGTAGCCAAGGAAATCCATATTCCATTTATGGGAAATGGTGATATCCAAACGCCGCAAGATGCCAAGAAGATGATTGAAGAAGTTGGCGCAGATGCAGCAATGGTCGGTCGTGCAGCGGAAGGTAATCCATGGGTATTAGGACAAATGGCGCACTATCTTGAAACTGGCGAAATTTTGCCAGAACCAACGCCAGCTGAAAAAGTGGCGACTGCCAAAGAGCATCTACAACGACTGGTTGATCTAAAGGGCGAACATGTTGGCCCCCGTGAGTTCCGAGGACAGGCTACGTATTATCTGAAAGGCATTTCTCACTCGGCGCGAACTAAGGTAGCGTTGAATAATGCCGACACACAGGAAGAAATGAACGACATTTTCGATCGTTTCTTGGATAAGCTAGCAGCGCGGGATACTCGTGAAAGTTCACAAATTGCCGGTAGCTAAAGGTTATTTAGTGTAGAATGGTGTTTGTGAGAAATTGACAGAAGTGAGGGATTAATTTGGCAAAGCAAGAAGCAAGCATGAATGACCAGATGAAGGTTCGTCGTGAAAAGCTACAAGAATTGCGCGACGAAGGGATTGAACCATTTGGGCATCGTTTTGATCGGACACATTTAGCACAACAATTGCATGATCAGTTTGGTGAAGAAGACAAGGAAACGCTGGAGTCTCAAGCTAACGTAGTGACCATTGCGGGACGAATGGTTTCTAAGCGAGGTAAAGGTAAGGTTGGTTTTGCGGATTTAAAGGATCGTACGGGCAAAATCCAAATTTACGTTCGTAAAGATGTGATTGGCGAAGACATGTATCATGTTTTCAAACGTTCAGATATTGGTGACTTTATTGGTGTTAAAGGTGATGTCATCAAAACGGATATGGGTGAATTGACGGTTCGTGCACAGGAAGTTACTTTCTTGAGCAAGTCATTACGACCATTGCCGGATAAATTCCATGGATTAACGAACCAGGAGCAAATTTATCGTCAACGTTATTTGGATTTGATTGCCAACGACGACAGCTTTGCTCGCTTCCAAAAGCGGACAAAGATTATTACTGCTATTCGTCACTATCTAGATGGCTTAGACTTCCAAGAAGTTGAAACACCAGTGTTACACAACATTGCTGGTGGTGCGGCTGCCCGTCCGTTTGTCACGCACCATAATGCGTTAAATATTGAATTGTACTTACGGATTGCTTTGGAACTACATTTAAAGCGACTTATTGTCGGTGGTATGGAACGCGTTTACGAAATTGGCCGAGTTTTCCGTAATGAAGGTATCGACACGCGTCATAATCCTGAATTTACAATGCTGGAGTCGTATGTGGCGTACTGGGACTTTCATGACGTCATGGACGAAACAGAAGGTATTTTTAAGGCAGCTGCGCATGCAGTAACACCTGATGCTGTTGTGACTTACCAGGACCAGACGCTTGATTTGAATAAGCCATTTAAACGTGTCCACATGGTAGATGCCATTAAAGAAGTGACAGGAATTGATTTTTGGAAGCCAATGTCATTGGATGAAGCAAAAGCATTGGCCGACAAAAATGGCATTCACTATGAAAAGTTCTGGACTGTTGGTCATATTATTAACCAATTCTTTGAAGACAAAGTTCAAGACACGTTAGTTCAACCAACGTTTATTTATGGCCATCCAGTAGAAATTTCACCATTGGCAAAGAAGAATCCAGATGATCCACGGTTCACAGATCGTTTTGAACTGTATATTATGGGGAATGAATTTGCGAATGCGTTCTCTGAATTAAATGATCCAATTGACCAGCGCGAACGTTTCGAGCAACAAGCTAAGGAACGGGATGCTGGGGATGACGAAGCTCAATTGATTGATGAAGACTTCGTCGAGGCCTTAGAGTACGGCATGCCACCAACCGGCGGTCTAGGTATTGGGGTTGATCGTTTGGTCATGTTATTAACAGATGCACCGTCGATTCGCGATGTTCTGCTATTCCCAACGATGCGCGCTGAGGATAATAGTGAGAATGAATAGTCTTAGTCATATACATGGTCTTATGTGCCTGTAACTAGGTAAGTATATAGACGAACGACGAGCTAAAAAGGGATGATTACATTTATTGTGATCATCCCTTTTTTTGTAGAAAAACGCAGCGATGTAGTGGTAAGATGTTAAGTGCGGTTTTAAGCTATCTATTTTTTCAACAGGCTCGAATCGCAGGCGGTTTTGTGGTCTATCCGTTTGAGAAAAATGGTGTATTCGAATGCTTTTATGATTTTAAATGAGAAAAAAATGATAATTGATATTTGTGCTTGACGATAAAAGCTGAAACTGATAATCTAGATAACGTTGTCAAAAGAGGTCACTTAAATGTGAGCCGCAAAATGACAACTATACCAATTTAAGAAACGTCAATAATTAATTCAAATTAATCGTTGACAACAAAGACTTAAATTGATATGATTACTAAGTCGTCTGATATGTACCAATTACATGAGATGATGTAGATCTTTGAAAACTGAACAACGTTTCGACGAATCAAATGTGTAGGGTCTTTGAACGAAAGTTCGAAGCAATTACAATTGTGAAGTCAATTCAC
>NZ_WEZQ01000011.1 GCF_009864005.1 Furfurilactobacillus milii | reverse complement strand
AAGGATACACCCGTTCCCATGCCGAACACGGAAGTTAAGCTTCGTCGCGCCAAGAGTAGTTGGGGGATCGCTCCCTGCGAGGGTAGGTCGTCGCCATGCGACTGAAACGTCAATCTGATGATTGGCGTTTTTTTGTACCCTTAAAAAGCATTTGATTAAGTCACACCTCGTTTCAGCAAGAAATGCTAGCTAGGCGTTGATTAAACCTTGAAGCCAGTGAAAAAGTCCGTTATACTAACAGATGTGCTATTTGCCGGATTAGCTCAGTTGGTAGAGCATCGGTATCGTAAACCGAGGGTCAGGTGTTCAAGTCACCTATCCGGCATCTTTTAATTGAACGCTCAGTGCAAAACGTCTCGTTATTTGAGGCGTTTTTTTATTTTTCTAAGCTTATTAATTGATTATATTGTGCAAAATAGAAATAGCGAGCGTAAATTAGGACAATTAAATGCGATTGCTTTTATAATAGTCATGAGAAGAAAAACACTGAACTGGGAGGACATTATTATGACAGAAGTTGTGGTATTAGGCGCTGGGTACGCTGGATTACGAACGGTCCGCGAATTGAGCGGCACACCAAACGTACACGTAACCTTAGTAGATCGAAATTCATATCACTATGAGGCCACTGCATTACATACTGTGGCAATTGGAACAAATGAAGCTGACCACATCACTTTTGACATCCGTAAGGCTATTCCTAAAGAAGTAACCTTTAAGCAAGACAATGTGACACGCATCAATCCTCAAGATAAAACGGTGACGTTAGAGAAAGAAGCAACACCGTTAAAATATGACTATCTAGTTGTTGCACTAGGATTTGAGTCAGAGGACTTTGGCATTAAAGGAGCGGCGACATACGGATTACCACTCCAGGATATTGATAGTGCTAAAGCAATTAGGAAACATCTTGAAGAACGTTTGGCCGCATACAATGACTCACACGATGAACGTGATCTGCACATTATCGTGTGTGGTGCCGGCTTCACGAGTATCGAACTGCTGGGAGAATTAGTCTATCGCATGCCGTCACTGATTGAACAGTATCATTTGCCAGCAGATAAAATTCAAATTACCTGTCTTGAAGCAATGCCAAAGATCTTACCAATGTTCGATCAAAAACTTGTCGACTTTGCCGTACAATTCTTAGCGGATCATGGTGCAATTATTCATACATCTACACCAATTGATGAAGTGACAGATCACAGCGTCATTAGTGGGGATAACGTTTACGAAGCCAACACCATTATTTGGACTACTGGGGTTCGTGGTAGCCACGTTATCAGTGATTCACAATTTGATCAGAAACGAAACAGGGTGGCAGTGACAAGTCAGCTGACAATGAAAGATCATCCTGAGGTGTTTATTATCGGGGACAGTAGTGCGGTTCCTGATCCAGTAAGTGGCCGCTTCTATCCAACTACGGGACAAATTTCTATTGCTCAAGCGACCCACACAGCCAAGAATATTAAAGCCTCGATTGATGGGACCCAATTATCTGACTTTACTTACAAATCTTTGGGAACAGTTTGTTCGCTAGGACCAACAACTGGCATTGCAGAGATAGGTGATTCAGGGCGGATTAAATTGAAGGGTCGCAAAGTTGCTCTTGTTAAAAAGATGGTTAACGACCGATCAATCATGGAAGAAAGTGGCTTTGCAAACATGATGCGAAACCTAAGTTAAAAATAGTCAGAAAAAACTCTCTCACCATTAGTTTATGGTGGGAGAGTTTTTAAGTTACTCACAGGACCTTTGTATTCGCCACTACTCGATAAGTGCTAGTTGGCACTATAGAGACGACTTGACGCTTGGAAAAATAACGACCAATTAGTTCGGCCATATCAATTGGCACAGTTTTAATTATTTTATCAGCAGAGAACATATGAAACTCCCCACCGCCAATTGCACGATATTGATTGAGCACAATGTGTAACCGATCTGTTTTTTTGACCGACTCGCCATGGTAGCTCAGTTCTGTAACACGATCATCAAGTGGTCTGGTTACATCAATCGTATAATTTATACCAGCGAATAGATCGTAATTGTAGTGCTGGACTTTTGGATCAGTGTAATCTTTGCTGACGCCAACTTTCTGACCATCCCACTGCCAATAATGTGCACATTGCTCTATAGCTGCGTGCAAATCTGCTCCAGTGATTTCTAAAACAGCCAGGGTGTTTGGATACGGATAACTGATCTCAACGTCACGCATTGTCACATCACGCCCTAGTCCTGCCACTTCGTTTGTGAACAGCGCTGTGCTGGAAAGGTCGGTCCCCGCGGCTTCCATCTGAACCTGGTTAATAAAGTCGAGGTAGGGATGCCCGTGTAATCTGGCCATCATAGGATCGTTAATATGTGCATCTTTTTTTAACTGACCAATGGTCGTATCCAACCAGTTTTCTGTCGCCATTTCGCTCTTTACCAGTGGTTCATTGATTTGTATTCGTGGCTGTACTGTAGCGGTTTTAATCAGCGAAGCTTCGCTATGGGTTATGGCATGATCTTCCACAGTGAGGTTAATTTGGCCAACGTACGCACCACGATAGCCTGGCTGTGTTGTTGGCACACCATTCACGTGAGTCGCAATGGCACGATGCTGATGACCTGTAACGAGAGCGTCGATGCCGGGAACTTCAGAGAGTGCAGAAGCTTCGTTTTCACCGGTTTCTAGCTCAGTCGGATGATTGGTATCTAAATCGCGTTCAAATCCACCATGATAGGCAACGATGACAATATCAGCTAATTGATGAAGCTTAGGTACGTAATTTTTTGCCGTTTGTAATGCGGACACAAAGGATAAACCACGAACGTGATCTAAGGGTTCCCAGTGGTTAATGTAAGAAGTGGTGAGCCCTAAAATAGCTACTCGAAGACCGTTATGGGTGAAGATTTTGTAAGGATTACCGAAATAAGGCCGTCCCTGTTCATCCAAGATGTTTGCACACAAGATCGGGTAATTCCGTTTTGAAAGTACGTGCTCCATATATTCCCGACCGTAATTAAACTCATGATTGCCCAAGATACCGACATCGTAATTGACGTTATTGGCGACGTTACTAAGCAAGGGTGCAGATGGCTGATCAAAATGATTTAGGTAGTACGTTAGCGGGGAACCTTGAATAAAATCACCGTTTTCAATGGTTAGCACCATATCTTGTGGATCCGACTGACTCCTTATTGTATCAATGACTGTCGCGGCACGCGCTAGACCAAACGGTGATTGCTGATTGGCAGTTCGAAAATCTGTTGGGTAGAAATAGCCGTGAATATCACTAGTAGATAAAATTGTTAATTTCATGGAGAACCCCTTTAAAACGAGTAAATTTCATCATAGTTTGGTAACAAAAGATGGGTATCTAATTCTGACATGGCAGCGACGGCCGCTTCTGGATGGAATGAATGCCAGATACCTGTAGTTTGCGCATTAACGTTTTTAGTAATGGCAATGAGCGCATTCCGGGTAGCATGGCCTGAACTGCCTAAGTACCGATATTCGGCGTGATGTTGCGCGAGAAATTTCTGTAGTTTCATGTAACGAGGATCGTAATCACCCAGTGGTTCGCCATTACTGTGTAAATATAGGACTCTTGGCCAGCGAGACAATACTTGTAAATTAGCGTAACTATTCTGTAGACAAAAACGTTCTGGGGCGTGTTGAATAGTAGAAATGGAAACAGGAATTAAGGTCGCAAAATCCTGTTTGTTAAGTCGTTCTGTTTCTTGAACGTGAATTAATGCTTCAGGATAAAAGCTATTTAATAAGCGAGCGTAGGGTAATTCCCAGACAACGGGGCGATTATACGCATTTGCTGTTTGATTAAAGCGTAATAAGCGCTCAAGGTTTCGTGGATACGGATTAATGACAAGGAGACGCTCATCATTTTGAATCAGTTGCCTAAAGGTACGCTGAACATCATCTTCACTGACTGGTTCAGAAAATTCTAAATTCTGTTTCGGTTCAAAGCTGAAGCTAGTGCCTTCTAGCATAAAGAGATCCAGATGAGCTGCTCGAAATGCGTTTATCCAGTGATGTACACGTTCAACATGAGGACCGTGGAGACGAACGTCGCCAGAGTGACCAAAGGTGTGGTGACCGTCACTAACTAGCAGAGCAGCAGCTCCGAAAGCATCATGGTCGCTAGCGAAGCCCGTTACAGAGAGGTCACCAATCTGAATGGCGTGTTCATATTCAAATGCGTGAAGATTGATTCCTAAGGGCATTGCAAGACCAGAGCCAGCTAGGTTTTGGTACAGTCGATACGATTCATGAGAGATATAAACTGGAATATTACTGCGCAGGTAGGCTAATGCTGCAGTGTGATCTAAATGCAGATGACTAATAAAGATGGCTTCGTGCTGGTAGGTGTGTTTCTGATTATCCTGAAACAGCTCATTAAGTGCAGGCAAACTGTGTTTTGCAATCAATGTTTCGACATCTGTTTCGTCGTTACTTTCAGTCATACCGAAGTCCATAATGACACGAGATGTTTTGGTGGCAATTTCCATGATGTTGCCGCCAATGGTGGATAAACCGTTTAAAAATCGAACAGTAGTCATAGATTAGCCTCTTAATATAAATGCAGATATTGGCATATGTGGTGGGTAGAAAGTAGATGCCCTATGTAGCGAGATGACGTTCTGACACAAACGTCATCCTGTTTGGGATAAAAGTAATACTTAATGCGATAATGTTTGGAAAATTAGTTTGCTGAAGTAATTTGTTTTGCTTGCTTAGCAAGTTTTGTTAATGCATCTTTTGCGGATGTGTTCTTAGTAAGCATGCTGTTAAATGCGTCACCTTTGTCGTTGTAATATTCACCGAAACCAGTAAATGCAGGTTGGGCGAATGCTTTTGGTAATGAGTTTACTGCCGCTTTGTTTTCAGGATGTTGTTTTAAAAAGCTTTGGTAATCTGCGGAGTTAGTTGCCGATTTTGATAATGGCACATAACCGGTTAACTTAGCCCATTTAGTGGCAGTTTTTGCTTTGAGCAGATACTTCATAAAGTCGTAAGCGCCATGTTTTTGTTTTGTGTTGGCACCTTTAAATAGAACTAAGTCGTTGCCGGCGACTTCCGTACCGCTCTTACCTTCATATGAAGGCACAGGTGCAGTCGTCCAGTTTAATGTCTTAGGTGCTTGCAACTTTGTTTGGGTTAAACCAGCAGAAGAACCAATGTAGAAAGCTGATTTCCCGTTAACGAAGTTTTTAGTCCAATAGTTATCTGAGCCAGCTGATTTAGCCGTTCCATCTTTAACCATGTCTAGAACCAAATTGGCGGCTGTAATGGACTTTTTATTGGCTACCTGAATTTTGCCAGTACTGGAGACTGGCGTTACACCAGCTGCATGCGCCATGCCTTCCCATTCCATGTCAAAACTCTTGTCGAATCCGTAAGCATAGATTCCATCTTTCTTCAGCTTGGCACCATCTTGTTTCAATTGATCCCAAGTCTTAGGAATGCTCAAGTGATATTTCTTCAGAATGTCTTTGTTTACATACATAATGCGCGTTGACTTTGAAAATGGTGTTGAGTAGTAAGTGTTACCAATCTTGGATCCGGAAAGAAAGGCTGGGTAAATGTCATTTTTCGCTTTTGATGACGTGCCTTTATACATTGGATTTAAATTATCGATAAAGCCATGGTGTTGATAATCAGGTAGGTTTGTATAGGTTGTCATGCCCAAAACAGGCAGGCTATGTGACTTGGCTGCGGCCATGACCTTTTGATTCATTTGGGTGTAGTCACCTTGCGAGGTGGCGACAACTTGGTACTTAGTTTGCGACTGATTGTAGTCGTTAACGATTGTGTTGAGATTCTTTTGATAAGGGCCAGTTAAACCGCTCCAAAAAGTAATCTTTGTCCGGTTTGTCGAAGTATCGGCGGCATGTGCAGGTCGCAGCGCCGTTAATGTAATACCGGCTGCAGCAGCTAGCGTTGCCAGCAGCATCAAACCTTTATGGGTCTTCATGATCTTTTTCATCCTTTCTCAAACAGAAGTGACATTCCCGAAACAAACACCTGATTCTCGATGGCAACACCCCTTTCGGTGCAAAGTTGTTAAAGTGGTTTAACCCTTAAGACCTGATTTACTAATACCAGCAATGATGTATTTTTGTAGGCACAGATAAACGATGATCATCGGTAAAATAACAAATGTTGATGCAGCCATGAGGAGTTGAAATTGTGTTCCGGCGTCGCTGGTGAAGGCATTCAAACCAACGGGAAGCGTTCTTACTTTAGCCGTGTTAGTCACAATGAGTGGCCACATGAATGAGTTCCAACTGCCAATGACTTCCAAGATACCGATTGCAGTGATGGCCGACTTGGATAGGGGTACCATCATAGTCCAGAGGAAGTGCCAGTCTGATGAGCCATCTAATTTGGCCGCGTAATAGAGTTCGTTTGGAATAGCGTTGAATGTCTGACGTAAGGTGAAAACGGCAAAAAAACTGGCTAACCAGGGGATGATCAACGCGCCATAGGTGTTGATCAAACTAAATTTTGATAGGGTAACAAAATTTGGGATAATCAACATTTCGCCAGGGACCATCATGGTCGACAAGAAGAGCGCGAATAGAAAGTTTTTGCCATAGAAGTTAAGCCGGGAAAATGCAAAGGCAGCTAAAATTGTGGTAAATAACTGACCAATCGTTGTGACCGTGGTGACGATGAGACTATTGATAAAATATGTTAAAAATGGAGCAGCGTGCCATGCAGTGACGAAGTTTTGCCACTGCATGTGCTTTGGAATCCAGGTTGGCGGGACCTTAACTGTTTCCGGCGCTGTTTTTAATGCGGTTGAGAGCATCCAGATGAAGGGTACTAACATTGTAATAGCGCCCAGCGTCAAAATGATTATGAGTAAAGCCTGACTGATTCGCTTTTTCGTCATGCGAAGCTCCTTTTAAACGATCGACTAAGCATAGTGCACATGCTTTCTGCTGTACCAAAATTGAATGATGGTGACGACGAGAATGAGCAAAAATAAGACGACACCTGAAGCGGCTGCAATGCCATACTTCCATTCGGAGTAAAATTTTTGATACAGGTAGAAAACAATGGTGAGTGTCGATTTGCCCGGACCAGGTGAGCCACCAAACAGAACAAAAATTTCGTCGAATACTTTAAACCCGCTGATGACGCTGGTGACACTAACTAGGAAAGTCATTGGTGAAAGCAGTGGCAAGGTAACATGAATGAAGCGTTGCCAAGCATTTGCGCCATCAATTTGGGCTACCTGATCATAACGTTTGTCGATATTGCTCAATCCGACGAGGAAGAGAATGATATTGAATCCCAATCCTTTCCAAATGGTCATGATAATTAACGCAGGCATTGCCCAGTGAGGATCATTTAACCAGTCGATTGGGTGAACGCCAAAATGACTTAAAAATGCATTGAGCAGGCCATATTGATCGTTATAAATCCACTGCCAGACCAGAGAGATGGCAACTGTACTGGTGACAAAAGGCAGAAAGTAGGCTGTTTTGAACAGGCCAGCTAGAAAGCGGACGCGGTGCAGCAAGAGAGCAATAATTAGTGACAAAAGAACGGAAAATGGCACGACCCCGAGGACAAAAATCATCGTGTTACGAACAGACAGATAGAAGTCAGGATCCGAAAAAATAAACTTATAATTGGCCCATCCAAGTGCGCTCACCTTATCGGTAAAGAAGTCGTACTTTGTATAAAAACTCATCGCAAAAGATTTAAAGATGGGGTAAATGTTAAACACCAACGTAATGATCAGCATCGGTGCAAGGTAGGCGAACGCAATCAACGTTGACTTAATTGTCGGATGTTGTTTGATCATGCGTGAATTACCTCGGTTGGTTTGATCGGTGAAACGTTTGCCGTGATTGTTTCCGGCCAAACACGCTCACCTGACTGGTTGAAGACAAAGACACCCTGTGGTCTCAAGGCGAACTGTAATGGTTTGCCATTGCGACCTAAATCCTGTTCTCGAAAACCGTCGGCGACAATGGTTTGACCGCCATAATTAAGAGAGAGGCTTGTTTCACGTCCAAAACGATTTGACTGAACCTGAGTACCTGAAAGTGGTAACAGCGTCAAGTGGTCATGTGGATCCGTGGCTGGAACGATACTTTCAGCACGAATGGCGATAGTAGTTCCATCTGAAAAGACTTTGTTAGGGACAACGGTTTTAAAATCGTCACGAACGTTCGCAAACGGAATGGTGTTAATGATTGGTGATCCAATAAACTTGGCGACAAAAAGGTTGTTAGGTTGATCGTAAAGGCGATTAGGCGTAGTGAACTGTTGGATTTTGCCTTCGTTTAGAACCATGATTTGGTCAGCGATGTGAATGGCTTCCTCCTGATCGTGGGTTACGAAAACAGTGGTCACGCCAGTTTCCTTTTGAATGCGACGGATCTCTTCACGCATTTCTACCCGCAATCGGGCATCGAGGTTAGAAAGGGGTTCGTCCAGTAATAAGATGCTCGGTGACTTTGCTAGCGCACGAGCGATTGCAACTCGTTGTTGTTGCCCGCCAGAAAGTTCGCTGGGTTTCTTAGACAACTCAGTTTCAACATGGACCAATGCCGCGAGTTCACGCCCTCGTTTGAGTCGGTCTGCTTTCTTAACCTTGGCCATTTTCATTGGAAAACAAATGTTGTCCAACACGGTCATGTGCGGGTAAAGTGCATAGTTCTGAAAAACCATTCCCACTTTGCGTGCCAGAGCGTCTTTTTTCGTAACGTTCTGGTCACCAAAGAAAATTTGACCATCGGTTGGCGAAAGCAAACCACTGATCAAATTCAAGGTTGTTGACTTGCCGCAGCCACTAGGGCCGAGTAAGCAGGTCAACTGACCTTCGGGAATGGTAAAACTAATATTATTTAAAATGTTGTTTACGTTGTCGTAAGCTAACGAAACGTTTTGAAACTTTACATCCACAATGAGACACCCTTTCGTAAAATGGATAGTAAGCAGATATTGGAAAGCGTGAACAAGGAATATCTGCGCCGATAGATTGTTGTACTGACGTCGTTTATTCATTACTAATCGTGTTTTGAAAATGATTGGCAATGTCTAACCAACAATCAGTATACACGATTGAAAACGAGTCTCAAGTTATCTAATGTTCGTTTTATTTCACTAAAAACTCATAAATAAATATATTTATAAAATGATTTAGAACAAAATGTGAACTATGACAACTCTTTGCTTATATTGAAATAAAAATGGTTGATGCAGGTTTTTAACGTTTTACGCGCTTTTATTAAAATGATGTTGTGATTGCAAAGAAAACGGTTACTGTTATTTTGTTTGTAAGCATTGAAAATCAAAAAAATCAAAACTGGTTTAAGGTAACGATTAATTTAGCAAGAGTAGTTAAATGTGAAAAGTTGATTAGACTTTTTCTCATTAAGGAGTAAAATTATTTTATTCTAATTTTTGGAGGCATCGGGAATGAGTGAAGCAGAATTAACACGACCGGTTTTAGACGCGGCCACGATTGCAGATTTACAAGCAGATTATGCTAAACAGCCACAGGCCGCTATTTTGGAACGTGCGGTGACGAAAAGCGGTGTTAAAGCGGCCAGCTGGGATAATCACGCAGCGACGCGCTTAAACCGGGCTTTTTCAATCGAAGTTGATACAGGTGCAGTCTCTAATCAGAAGCATTCCGGCCGTTGCTGGTTGTTTGCAACGCTCAATACGCTGCGGCACAGTATGGCTAAGCAATATAAGGTTAAGGATTTCGAGCTATCTCAAAGTTATTTATTTTTCTGGGATCGCGTTGAACGCGCTAATACTTTCTACACAAAGATGATTGAGGATGCCACACGGCCAATTGATGACCGTGAAGTGCAAAAGTTAATGTCGATGGCCGGCACCGATGGTGGTCAGTGGAACATGGCTGCCGGCTTAGTGCAAAAGTACGGCGTCGTGCCCAGCTATGTAATGCCAGAAGTTCACAACACTGAAGACAGTTCAGAAATTGAATTGGCATTGAACACCAAAGAACGTAAAGACGCAGTTACGCTACGTACGCTGGTTAGTAACGGTGCTAGTGACGAACAACTGGAAGAGGCCCGCCGACAAATGTTACGCGAAGTTTACCGCATGGCAGCCTATGCATTCGGTGAACCACCAGTAAAGTTTGATTTCGAATATACCGATGATGATAAAAAATATCATATTGACCGCGACTTGACCCCCAAGGATTTCTTGAACAAGTACTTCACGGCCGACTTTAACGATTATGTCGTGGTGACTAACTCTCCTGATAAGGCGTACAACAAACTGTATGCAATGCCGGCTCAAGACAATATCGAAAGTGGCAACCCGATTCACTTTTTAAATGTGCCAATGGATGAACTGAACAGGGTCGCAACGGCGCAACTGAAAGATGGCGAAACGGTTTGGTTTGGTAACGACGTGTTACAACAAATGGACCGTAAAACTGGTTATTTGGATAGCAAACTGTTCCAAACGGACGCTTTATTTAACGTGGATTCTCAGATGAGTAAGGCTGATCGTTTGCTCACGGGGCAAGGTGAAGTTTCGCACGCGATGACCTTGACGGGTGTCGATGTCGTTGATGATCAACCACGCCGTTGGAAGGTTGAAAACTCATGGGGCAAAGAAAATGGGGCTGATGGATACTTCGTCATGAGCGCCGACTGGTTTAATGATTATGTTTATGAAGTGGTCGTTAACAAAAAGTATCTGACACCTGATCAACAAGCATTATTGACGACTGAACCAACAATTTTGCCAAGCTGGGATCCATTGGCTTAATGAAACAAAGAAAAGATTAAAAAATGAGAATTACCTCAAGTTTATTTGCATGTGAACTAGGTTTGAAATTATAATCTACATTATGAGTTCAGTTCGCAGGGAAATCCTGGAGGGAGTTATTTATGAAGAAGGTTATTCAATTCGGTGTGGTTGCTTTATCGGCCTTGGTGTTAGCTGGTTGTTCGTCGTCAGCAACATCTAAGTCATCGAATAGTTCATCAGTTCGGAGCAGTAAAACACAATCATCTACCTCAAAGAAAGTTTCTTCATCCAGTGATGCCCAACAAGCAAGCTCGACATCAAGTCAAACGGACGATAATGCTTCCTCAATGACAGATGATAGCAGTGCCTCAGCGTCTAGCGCAGCAACCTCTAGTCAAAGTGCTAGCAGCGCCGCTGTAAGTAGCAGTGCTGCTGCAACCAGTTCAAAAGCTGCAAGTAGTCAACAACCGGCTCAGAGCTCGGCTACTTCATCACAAAGCGCCACACAGGCCGGTACAGCTAGTTCAGCTTCGACCGTAATAACGAGTCAGGCGCAAGCTTTAAACACGCTGGTTAGCCAATATGGGACCAATAATGGGGATACTGCCTATCAATATCTCGGGGCATCCACAATTAATGGGCAAACCGCATATAACTTTGATGGCTTCTCAAAACAAGCCATGCAAAATGGCCAACGTGGTCAAACGGGTGCTTACTATGTCTTTGCGAACGGAAAAGTGGTTAACACATTCACGGATCCAGACGCGATTAAGTAACGCTCATTAAAGTTTAAAATTTGGCATATGAATACAAAAATGACTTCTTCTCGATCATCGAGAGGGAGTCATTTTTCGTCGTTCTGGATATTCTGCAAGTTTCATTAGTCATGATTGGCAATAACGACAATCTTGCCGATCTTGTGCGAGTTAACCATCGCCTGATGAGCCTGAGCAATGTCTATCAGTTCAAACGTTTGGGCGATAGGTAATTGTAGACGATGATCCTTGATGAGCGCGACGGCTTGACTCAACAACTGAGCGTTAACGTTTGTCGATTGAAAGTTGGTGAGGTAACCGGGTACTTCAAACGGACTGAAATCGGGTAATGACCACTCGCCACCAAGACCGCCGGTAACGACGACTGTCCCAGTAGTGGCCAGGTGTTGCAGGGAATCCCGGAGCGCTGAGGTGCCAACTAATTCCAGAATGCCATCAAATGAAGTTGTGGTCTCCAAGCTGCCACGATCGAGTAAAGTTTCGTCCGCACCAAGGTTTTGCAAGATGGTTAGTTTGTCAGAATTCCGTGAAGTCGTTGAAACGGTGTAGCCCATCGCTTTTGCTAATAATAGGGCAGCGATGCCGGCGTTGCTGGTGCCACCACGAATTAACAGGTGAGCGCCTGTCGATAGGCGCAGACGGTTCAACGATCCGTAGGCGGTGTAAAAACTTTCTGGAATGGTTGCGAGCTGCGCCCACGAGTCTTTGACTGGTAATGGGTACAGTTGATGATTGGGGATGAGGGCATATTCTTCGTAACTCCCGTCAAATGCGCGACCGAGACCACCCATGAGTGTCATCACCGTTTGACCTACATGAAAACTGCTATCATTTGCGGTGTCAGACACTGTGCCGACTGCTTCGATACCAATGACGCGTGGAAACTTAACGTCTGGTGACTCACCATTACGTGTGAGCAATTCAGCATAATTCAAGCCGAACGCCATAATTTTCAACACACTATCAGTGGATGTTGAAACTGGTATTGCGCGTTCTTCTGCGTGAAAGGTGTGTTCATCTCCTGGATGATTCAAAACCATAGCTAACATCATAAGACCTCCAAACAATAGCATTAGGTGAACCGACGATGAATTAATGACTGCGATAATCGCTGATGAACTTGAATAACTGATCACGGGTTAATAGACGTGCGGGTCCGCCCTCAGACTGGATTAGCACAGCGTCATTGTTCTCTAAAGGGGTGAGCGCATCGCTGACGGTTTGGTCACCAGTTAGCGTGACGCGCTCATCGTTAGTTGTCGCCGTCCTCGGGTCATTAACATCTTGCAAGTAACCCATTACAGCCAGCTTACTGAGCAACACATGATACACATCATGTGCCATTGAATTTTCAAACAAACGTTGGACAAATTGATCGGCCGGATGGCGAACAATTTCGTCGGGTGTACCAACCTGCAATAGTTTGCCTAGGCGCATGACGCCGATGCGGTCACCTAACTTCAGTGCTTCATCCATGTCGTGAGTGACGAAAACGACCGTGGTATTTAGTCGGTGATGGATGTCGATGACCAGATTTTGCAGTTGGGTTCGCGAAATGGGATCGAGGGCGCTGAATGGTTCATCCATCAGGACAATCTGGGGCTGACCAGCAAACGCACGAAGGATACCGACCCGCTGTTGTTCACCACCAGACAACTCGTCTGGCATGCGATTGCGGTACGTTTGCGGGTCTAAATCGACATCGTTGAGTAACTGATCGACCAGCGTGCTTGTGTCAGCCTTGGATTGCTTTTTCATGCTGGGGATGAGGGCGACGTTTTGAGCGACTGTCATGTTAGGGAACAAGGCAATCTGTTGCAAAACGTAGCCAGTTTGCAAACGCAGCTCACGCACGTTGTAGTCCTTGATCCGTTTGCCGTTGAAATAAATGTTACCATCGGTAGGTTCCAGTAGCTCGTTGATCATCCTCAAAGTGGTTGTTTTACCGCTACCGGAGGCGCCAACGAGGACAAAGATTTCGCCGCGATTGACCGTAAAGGAAACATCGTCGACCGCTTGCTTGCTGCCGTAAGTTTTTTTGATGTGATCAAACGTAATTAAAGTGTCTGCCATTATCGTGCACCTCCTAAAAGATGGTGAGTCGTCAGATAGTGCTTGGCCACGCTGGCGGCGGATTGCTGTTTAACATTAACCTCATAGTTCATTTCTTGCATGTCACGCTCGCTGATGTGGCCGGCGAGTTTATTGAGTGCTGCAATAATTTTAGGGTTCTTGTTAGCAAACGTTGTATTCATTAGTGGTGCACCCTGATATGTCGGGAATAATTGTCGATTATCTTGTAAAGCCACTAAACGGTACTGGCGAATTTGAGAATCAGTGGAGTAACCATCTGTCAGATTGATTTTGCCGCTATTAATCGCCTCATATCGTAAGTCTGGATCCATGGACTGTGTCTTGAAGTTGAGGCCATACTTGCTTTGCAAACCTTTGTAACCGTCTGTGCGATCCAAAAATTCGAGATCAAAACCGCCAAGTAAATTACCCTCAACCTTTTGCAAATCAGCAATTGTTTTAATATTGTGGGCGTCCGCGTAACTCTTTTTGATCACAACGGCATAGGTGTTGTTGTAAGCCATCGGTTTCAAGTAGGTCATGTGGAACTGTTGCGACAGATCGTTTTTAGCGTACTGGTAAAGTTGAGCAGGCGGTGTGCCAATTTCTTTTTGGTTTTTCGTTGGTTTGACCAAACTTTCCAACACAGTGCCAGTGAATTCAGGGTAAATGTCGATTTGCTGACTCTTGAGGGCGTTGAACAAGAAGGCTGTTTGACCAAAGTTAGGTTTGAGGATGACTTTGTCGCGCGGATCTACTTGGTGAATCATATCTTTGTACATATTAATTAAAATATCTGGTTCAGAACCCATTTTACCGGCGATCGTAATGGTCTGTGGTGCGGGTTGAACAGCATGATAAAGACCAACACCGGAAGGGACTAAAATAATCAGGGCAAGGGTTGCTACGGCATAGCGTAACTTGCTCTTCTGCAAGATGAAAATAATGCCGCTGAACACAATTGCCAGTAGCGCCGATGCAATCGCACCAATAAGGGTCATGCTATTGTTGTTGCGGTCAATCCCCAGCAAGATGAAGTCCCCTAGGCCACCAGCGCCAATTAAGGCCGCTAAAGTAGCCGTGCCAATAATCATGACTAGGGCTTGTCTAATGCCGGCGATAAGTGTTGGCATAGCGAGTGGAAATTCGACCCGAATTAACTTTTCAGTTCGTGTCATTCCAAACGCATCGGCTGCTTCTTCAAGTGACGGGTCGATGCCGGTGATCCCAGTTAACGTGCCCGTAAAGATTGGGAGGAGCGCGTAAACGACTAACGCAATAACGGCTGGCACTGTCCCAATCCCGACGATGGGGATTAATAATCCGAGTAAGGCCAGGGACGGAATGGTCTGAAAAACACCGGTAATTTGAGTGAGTACGTTAGCCGCACGGTGATGGTGGACAACCAATAAAGCCAGTGGAATCCCGATTGCCATAGCAATCAGCAAGGACACCAGCGATATTTGGATATGCTGCCAAATGGCACTCATTAGGTCAGATCGTCTGCTAATTAATGTTTGCCAAAATTCATTCATAAAATCAGCTCCTTAACAATGTAGATAACCAGGCAGGAGAATAATGACATGCTATAATGACCATGTTTAGTGAACGAGGTCAGTGAAAGGGATGATCAGCGTGTCTGCTAAAGTGAGTCGAGCACAACAGAAACAACAAACCAAAACGCGTCTTTTTCAGGCGGCGGTAAAATTGATTAAAGCGCAAGGATACGCAAAGACCACGATTCGTCAGATAACTCGTGAGGCAAATGTGTCTTCAGGCACGTTTTACGTTCATTACACGTCCAAAGAAGACATTATTCGTGAGCGTTATTATGACGAATTGGCCAACTATGTGAGAGAAAACTATGACGCTTATGTAGCAGAACATCCGTCTGCAACGGTAGAAGAACGTATTTTGGCATTCAGCATGCTTCAGTTGCAATTGTCTGCGGATCAAGGCTGGCAAGTGGTTACATTGGTGTTTACCTCATTCTTTCAGGAAACATTAAACCAGGAGTTCGAATTACGTGACTGGAAGATGCTTAATACGTTAAGAGAATTAATGCAACAGCTAAATGATGAACAAAGATTGGCAAACCACGACCCGGAGTTGGCTTTTCAACAGTTATATACGTCTGTTCGGGGGATTATGGCGACTTGGGCATATAGTCGCGGTAACTTTGACTTAGTAACATCTGGACGGGCGTATTTGACGACCGTTTTGCATGGATTAATGAGTTAATAGATTGATTCACTGAACGTGTTCACTTAATGCGATCATTGTATTCATCGACGTTCTTTTGCGCAATTATCTGTCTTCGACCGTTGGCAATTGTGCTTTAATTGGGCGGATTAGTGGTGTCTGTGAGTGTAAACAAAAAAGCACCGTATCAGATTAATGTTGATCTGACGCGGTGTTTCGTTTGTAAGCGGACTTACCGTTTATATTGACGCTTTTTTAATCGTGAGGGATAAATGGGTAACGATTTAATTGGGTGTCTTCCAAGGTGATGTTTGGCGGCGTAGATAGATTATCACGTTTGACCTCGCGAAATTGTAATCGTGCGTAGAAATCGCGGGCGGGTTGATTGGCGATGACAACTTTTAACTGCATTGGTCCAGTTGCTTGTGACCGCATGTAATCGATGAGTTGACTGGCAACGCCTTGATGACGGTAGTCTGGGTCAATGAAGAGCAAATGAATAAAATTGGCTAACCGATAAAATGACAAGAAACCAACCACGCGATCACCAATGGTGGCGACGATAATCATTTCGTGATGACTGTCGCGCTCAAAGTCTGCCAGTTGTGGACTAGTAACCCAGGGAAATTCCTGTTGACGGTCTACTAAATAGATGTTTTCAAGTGTTGCGTAATCACCGATTGCGGCAGGGCGGATACGAATTTGATCTAACATGACTAAAACTCCATTTTTCGTCAAAATTCAAAATAAGGTAAAATACCATTAGAGGAATAAGATATGAATTTAAAACCACTATACAACATTTTAGAAACGAATATGGGTCGTCAAAATTGGATGTCGACGGAAGCACTGTGGGCACAGTCGCCATTTCAGGTGATGTGGGCCGCTATTTTGATTCAAAATGCCAGTGCAAACAATGGCGATGCGGCGGCACGGGCACTATTAGCGGCAACGGACAATGATCCGGCTAAGATTCGCGCATGCACACCAGAAAAATTGGCTGACATCATTAAGCCGGCAGGACTATATCGCACCAAGGCAAAGTACATCATGGCGGCCGCCGAGTGGTCTGGTACTCATGGTGACAACGTGGCGGAGATTGAAGCCTTAGATCGAGAGACGTTGCAGGCAGAACTGCTTAACGTAAAGGGTCTCGGTAATGAAACCGCAGATGACATTATGTTATATGGCTTTCATAAACCGCTATTTATTGCGGACACCTATGCCCGTCGTCATTTTGGCTGGCTTGGACTAGACGTGCCGAAAAAATATCGTGATTTTCAAACGTTGGTAGAGGAAGATGCTGGCCTGAATTGGGACGAATATCAGGAATTGCATGCGCTGATTGATGAATTTGGTAAAAAGGTTAAGAATCAACAGCAGTGGGATGCCAGCTTTATGGGCGGATTTACACTCTCCGGTACAGAAAGGAGAGTCAAATGACAGGAACAACCAATTTAGATGGTTTTGCCGTTCGGCGCTTCTCTGCTGAACCAGTAGTGATTGAGGCGAATCGCTTATTTAGCCAACACTTGTTAATTGTGGGACAAACAGGCAGCGGCAAATCGACATCAGCAGTGGCATTGTTGAATGCACTGATGCGCCAGAATCAAACGGGGATTATTTTGGATCCCACAGGCGAATATGCGCATTTGCCACATGCGGTAGTTGGCAAATTAGGCGATAACGCCTTTATTGATTTTGCCAAACTATCGGCTGATCAGTTGGCGGAAATTATTGGCATTGATGACGATATTGTTGTAGCTATGTTGAGCGCTGCGATGACGAGTCTGCGGCTTGCTTATAATGTCTTACACCAGGAGACACCTTACGTGAAGGTGGGCGTTTCTTGGACGGACTATGAGGCACAGTTAGAAAGGCTGCATGATTTTCCCCGACCATATGATATTCGCCTGCTGCCCGACCAGTTATTGGAAGAATGCGTCCAACCCGCCAGTGACGCCGAAGCCGATTTCAGTTTGCTGGGTCAACAGTATGATCGTCCCCGCCAACACCAGCTAGTACCAGTGCTGGCAGCCGTTCGGAAGTTCTTGGCTGACCCAACAATGCAGCGGCTGTTCCGTTTGCCCCGACCAAAACGGCGATCAGAACAAGCGCACGTGGATACATCAGCCAAGACTCAATATGACGTGGTTTATTTGCTAACGATGTTTGCCGCCATGAAAGCTCAACACCGTTTTCTCGTGATCGACTTATCAGCGCTACGAAGCAATCTTAAGGTTGGCAAACTGGTTGTGTCCACATTGGCTGCGACGTTGCTAGCGATTAAAACGAACCTGCCACACACCGTGCCAATTGTTCTGACGGTTGATGAGGCTCATCGTTATCTGACTGAAGCTGCCAGTCACGTTGGCTGGGTTGATCAAGACGGCTTATCGCGAGTTGCCAGAGAAGGGCGTAAAGCGGGACTATACCTGATGCTAACGACACAGAGTCCGCTCGATTTGCCGAGTCAATTGTTAGGTGAATTCGGCAATCTGTTGGTTCACCGTGTGACGACGATTGACGAATTGAGCAAACTACCAATTGTTAATGATATTGGGAAAGAATTGGCCCAACAAAACATGGGTGAAGCAACCTTTGTTGGCAACGGATTTGAAGAGCCGCTGACAGTGACAATGGTGCGGGCCGGGGATGTTCAGCATGATACGGCAAGCCCAGTGTTTAGAGACTAGAATAAAAAAGCTTCCAAACTCAAATGGAAGTTAATTGTCATCATTAATATCTAAACTATTTACTTTCGGCGGCTACTATCGACATATCCTTTAGCCAGCGAGTCAAGTGACCAACCAAAATAGTCCGCTAAAACGAAGAGTCGACTCGGCGGAATGTCGGCGCCCTTTTCGTATCTTTGAATGGCGCTTTTAGAAAATGTAATCGTATAGCGTTTATTCAGCGCGTCAGTTAACTCAGCAATTGATAAACGCTGTGAAGTACGCGCGTTATGCAGGATGTCGTTTAACATAAAAGCTCCTTTTTGCTCTTAATTTTAAAGCAAAAAGAGGGCTTTTTTGCGCTTTCCGTCAATTTATTGTTGCACTTGTTCCGATATCGAGTTATGATTCGAATGCGGGTCGAACGTCAAATGCTAAGGAGTAAAAATGTGAACGAAAAAATGGATTTGAGAACTTACTTATATGCACACAAAATAACGAGAGAACAGTTTGCTGATGCCATTGGAGTTTCAGTCAGTTCGGCTGCGAATAAAATCCATGGTCGAACACCGCTACATGTTGATGAAGCTCAGCTGGCTCATGACAAGTTGGGGATTCCGATTTATATATTTTTGCATTAACGACCCGATTTCGGGTTTAAATATTTAATTGAATGAAGATGATTAAATGGACAGAAATAAGGCCATTGAATATTTCAAAATGATTAACGGAAGAAATCCGACCGAGCAAGAGTTGGATAAACTTTTGTACTCTATTCCTAATGATGGGAAGAGTGCTAGTACGAAAAAAATAGATCAAAATGACAAAATCAATAAAAGAGAAGTTCGTTTAATCAAAATAACAATAGCTGTAACTATTTTGGTAAATATTTTTGCTTTATATCATTTATTGAAATTGGAGTTAAGACCTGAACTTAATTTACATGGCTTCTACGTGGGACTGTCAGCTTTTGGGTTTTTGATAGTCTTGATCTGGTTATTCAGTTGGCGACTAAAGTTAAATTCAAAAAAAGGGAGATTAAACATACATAGTGCTGTTGTACCTTATGTATCTTTTATTGCAGCGGCAGGTATAGCTGTGTTCGGCGTAACGCTCACATTTACGATTCTTTCCTCACATTCAATTTACACAATAAACGTTATAAATAGGCGAATTAGTGAGGGAAAGAAGCTACAAAGTCTATATTTCGATGGTCAGTACGATAAAGTCATTAATAAAAACTTAAAGAAAGCTGAAAAGGCGACCAATTACATGGGTGAAGTTAAAAATCGACAAAATAATGATTTGAAAACTGGAAAAATGCTTAATGATGGCCTTAGTGATAGTAGCGATATTTCGGGCATGAACGGCACAGCTGAAAAATTTAGAAGCTACGATTTTAGAGGAACTCTTAGTAAGAAATACTTAAATCAATTAAATTCTAGAGTAGAGAACTTATATAATTTTGCATTTCAAGTAAATCTCTTTACAGAAAAGTTAGATAAATTTGGCACGACAGGTGACGAGCAACCGTTAAGTAACTTTTTTGATTTAAACACTGCTTTAAAAGTAATTAACAGCAAAAACTACACGGGGCAAGTAACAACAAATGAACTAGAAACGGACGGCTTTTTGAATTAGTGGGAGGGCACTATGAATAAAGACAACACTCAGGAGCTAAGTGATTATTTTGAATTGATTAATGGTCGGAAACCAGACGATGATGAACTCGAGTTTTTGAAGAAATCTGCTGCAATGAATCAAAAAGAGAATTCTGATGCGTCAGTAGAGAATTCAGAAGGTAAATCTGATGTTGAAGAATCCGATAATCGGGAAAATCAAGCTGAAATTGAACGTTTACAGAAAAAACTTGATAAGTATGAAAAAGACACTGAACATGTCGACCTACTGAATCGCTTAACGCCGACGCGCGAACATTGGATATTGATTTTGAAGTTTATTAAGAATAGCGGCATTACGTTTGCAATCCTTGCACTATTTTTCCTTATTTTACCGACATCGTTGTTAGAAGCACTGCCAATGTTCCGCTTTTGGGCATTATTAATCATTTTGGGTTTTACGTATCTTTATCCATTGTTGAGTAGGCGTGAACGCTTCGAGTGGGATGCCAAACTTGAAAAACGACTCACTGAAATGCAACTTGATGGGGCGCGCGTTCGATCAATGTTTAAAAATGTGGCCAACGAAATGGCGGAACGTATACCCCGACAGCCAGACATACCGCGTAGAGAGGAGGCACAGGCACCTGAAAGAGCAGCAGCAGCTCCTCGTCAAGAAACTCCGGCGCAGGATACATTGCAAGATTCGGAAATTAAAGAAACGACACCCCAACCTCGACAAAAAGTCGGCTTCGGAGCTGCGGAAATATTTGCGATTATTGCTGGTGGCCTAGCATTGGCAAGTGTTTATGTGTTCAACTTCATTCAAGTTAATATTCCGATTTTGGGGAACTACGCGACGACACTATCTGACGTCTTAAATGCGCCTGGAGACTTCGTCAATAAGTTTGGTTTAAGCAGTTACATAGATACGAGTGATTTTACGGTGTCCATTGCAATACTCACAATTTGTCCGATTGTTTTCATTCTGTTTGCTATTTTGCCAAGTCGAGTAGCTAAGGTGATTGCTGCATTATCAGCCTTTGTGGAGGCGGCATTTTTAGGAACAGTTGCCGTGAAAATTACGAATGCAATTTCGGAAAGTGAAGTTGCACAGAAAATCACAGAGCAAGCCTCAAACTACTTTGGACCCGGTTTCTGGATATTAATTGGGGCTGTCGTCGTCATGGTATTAACCAGCATTGGGCTAATTACTAAGTCACTTAGAAAGTAGGACAAAATGTCAAAATCCGAGCAATGGAAGAAATGGTTTGAAGAGCACAACCATCGCCAACCAACATTTGATGAATATACAGAAGCTCAAAGTAAAGATTTTCGTTTTGAAGATTCGAGAGATGGTTCCAATCAATCTAAAAAGTCTAGAAAGCATCCGGTTTATAAATTTTTGTTGCTTTTAGCCATCTCGGTTGCGGTTCTTGGCTCGATTTTCTTGTTTGTGAAACATCAAGAGGATGTTAAACATGCGCAAGAAAATCGCAGAACGTTAACCGTTGATAAATTGAAGAAAAATAACAGTTTGATGGTCGCAGCAGTTACGGAATATGCGGCGCTTTCACTGAAGGTGCCCGAATGGGGTGACGCAGAAAATCAATTCTCTAGCATTTCAAATTGGAAGAAAACTGATTTTGGAGATGGCATTTATGAATTTGATAACGGAAACACAGAAGAAAGTATCGGATTTGTTCTGACAGGTTCAAACCAAAATAAAGCAATTTTCAAAGGGAAAAAAGGATCAGAGTTTTCCCCGACCCAAATGAGTAGCATTGTTCACTACTTAAATGCTCATGTTTCAACCAGAAAAATCTCGAAATTGTCAAAAAATGTTCGTGTAGATGGTAAAGAAGGATATAAAGACTCACCAAAAAACATTGTGGGAGGCAAGAAAGAAACTACGAATAAGAACACTAACGTCGATTCAAATCTTTTAACAAATAGTGATTTCAATACGAACATCACAGCCGATTCCGATGCCTTAAAAGCAATTATCTATTACGGAGGTCAAAATTCTGACGCTAGTGGCATATGGAAAGGCTTTGGTTCGGGTGGGAATGAAGTGCCCTTGTCAGTAGAACAAGTTAACGGCTCTGACCCTAAACACTTTATTTTGACAAGCAGTCAAATGGGCGGGGCTGGTCCCAGCTTTCGGTGGCCAGAATTTGCTATAACTCATGATTCCTCAACAAATAAGGATGGCATAGAGTTCTTTACAATGGGCAGTGCACCTTATTTTGCCTCATATGATGACATTGTCAGTTTTGCTAATAATGCTGGGGGACGTAAAAATCTAGCAAATATTGATTACACATTGACAACGGTTTCAGAGGATCAAGACTCAGATAATTTTATGGATGGCAATGGTGCATCTGATAGTAGTGATTCCGGCTCTGACAGCAATGATGACAGTGACTCTGATTCGACTGATAGCGCCGATTCTGACGAAAGCAACGCCGATGATAGTGACTCGTCGAATGATTCTGATCAAAACAGTGTAGATACGAATGATGATAATGATAACGATACGGACAATTAAGGAGTCGTAATCTAACTATTCCTTAGGAGGAAAACTTATATGGTCAATATTGTAGTGATTTTGCTTGCAATTGGCGCAGCCTATTTTCTATTCAAAATACGAGTGTTATTTGAGGTTGGAATATTTCTGTGGTTTTTAGTAACTAGTCACTGGATTATTGCTATTATTACGGCTTTACTTTGCTTATTTTTAGAATCTGCATTTGCAGAATGGCGAGAGGAAAAGCGCAATGAATACATTGGAAAACGCCGTTATGAAGGACGAATGGATGCAGTTGAAACTTCTAAGCAAAGACGCGCAGGTTATGAAAAAGCTAAACAAAAGGACGAAAGATTCTAATTTTTTGACTACTGAATTCATTACGGAGGTATTGACCGTTGAAAATTAGTAAGGCTCGTAAAGATTTAAATAAAAAAATAAACGATGCATGGCAGACGATTGTGATGGATGACGCACAATTTGGTCTTCGTGGTAATAAAAATTTGGGATTCTATTTTGGAAGCAAGGATTTTGAATTAATCCGTCAATATAATTCACAAGAGCAACAGGATTTAACTCGAATTAACCCATGGGGAATTCCAAATGATATTTCTGGCAGCATATTAACTGCCAAAGTTTTAGTCATTATGAAAAATATGGGTACGGCGGCAGACGAATATTCTTTTGATAAAAAGAGTGAGAGACCATTTTATACTCAGTCAAATCAAATTGCTCATACCACTATCCAAGGGAATGCTTTTGAACTTGCAATGCATTCAAACAATAAGCATGATTTTATGCAACAAGGAAGACCTAGGACCATGGCTAAGGTTATCGAAGAGCTCTGTATTCTTCAAGATCCTAAAAAGGCAGTTGAATACTTAAAAGGATTAGAAAGAGATCTTAGCAATATTCTTTTGAGTCAGCGGGGGAAATCAGCATCAGACAGCCAGAAATATATTAATATTCAAAATTTTTATTTGTTTGTAGTCTATCCACTTTTGCAACTTAAATTTTCATTTAACTCATACATTGCTTTTAAGCCACTGACTTTACTCGTAGATCCTTATTATTCTGGAATCGGAAATTATAGGGCGAAAAACGTTCTTAGATTTCAAAGAAATTCAGTGACTTGGGATAATTACTGGCAGAAATACTTAGATGACGATTTGATTCAATTTATGGATGGAGATGTTTCGTTTTTAAAAAGGGAACATGTAACGCGTTTGAGCGATGTTATGCTTCTCCAAGCATTTCCATATCGATCTTTTAGAGGTTCCCGTTTGAACACTAAAATATTGAAACCGATTTATGAGCGACAAAATCTTTTTCTGAAAGCAATGTTAGAACATATTCGTGAATACAATCTTAATAATGAAAACGATGTAATTACTGTAGACTTTGCTCGACCAGGTGGGAGGTCAAAGTCTGTTGCAATGACTATTGCTGATAATAATTGGACGTATACACATGACCCGGCAATCCAAGCTATTTTAAGTAATGCTGTGGTTAAGCCATTGACAAGTAAATAATTAATGTAATGAATTTGGAGAATACAAAATGAGAAATATTCACTCATTTTTGATAAAAAAGTTGGGAGTTTAATTTTAACTTCTATCCTTGTTTTACTTTTAGTAAGCTGTGCAAGTAATACTTCAAAGAAGCAACATGCTTCTTCAGGCAGTGTGCGCGTATCAAAGAGCCTTAAAACAAAAAAATCATCAAGTATAGTTCAGCAAAGCAATAGTAACTCTTCGAGTAATAATGTTTGCAGTAGTTCACAAAGCTCGACAGACAGTCAAAAAACAGTAGCTACTCCTCTTAATATGGACGATATATTTGGATCTGGAAAAATTGATATATTGTTGCGAGCGTTGCTGTTTTATGGCGTAAATAATCCGAACACAAGCTCACAATGGCATGACATGAAAACGTCATTAAATTCCGCCGGAGGAATATGGACTACTGGCATTATGGGAGCACACCCAACATGGATGGCGGGTAGTGGTGAATACAGCGGTAGCTCAAATATTCCATTACCCACGGTAAGAACTGTATTACCGGGAGAGGATTTGAATGCGGACGAAAGCACTCAAGAACGTCATACCGGTGTCACTTATTCAGTCGATAAATTTGATGATGGTGGAAATCCAATTGATGAAGAAAATGAGTACTCAATAAAACTTCAAGATGTCATTGACTTTATAAATGCTAACGGTGGTAAAAACGCACTCAATTCTGTTGACTACCATATGGTATCTCCCGCCGTTCAAAGTTCTAGTGATGATGACAGTTCTGATGATAGTAATACAAGTGAAAGTGACACGAACAACGATGATGGTTCTGATGATGACACAAGCGATAGCGATGTAAGCAGTGACACCAGTAATGATTCCAGTAATTCTGACGATCAGAACAACAATCAAAATGACGTCAATTCTAATGACAACGATGATGGCTCTGATAACTAATAAAAAATTGAATATTTGTTGCGTTGATTTTTAAGCACTTAGAGACAGATTTAGAAAGTGTCTGGAGGGTGAAAACTTTGAACCTTAATCGAACAGTTAAATTTAATAGAATTTGTGTTTTAGGAGCTGCAATGGTGCTTACGCTGGCACTCACTGGGTGTGCATCTTCCAGTTCTTCAGGTAATAAAAAGAGTGTCGTTAAAGAGCTAAAAAGAACAGAAAAGGTTTCAACAGCGCCAGTTAAGAACAAGAGTAATTTCACTGTTGACGACTTGAAGCAGCATCCGAAAATGTCCGCGACTGCTATCACGTTGTACGGAGATACGCATGTCAAAAATAGTCGTAAAGATCAACTGTCATCGACGTATAAAGACAATTTCGAAAAGGGATTTAGCCTTGCGATAGAAAGTGTAAATTCGACAACAGCAAAGTATTAGACGAATTCTGATAAGCTATCAAAATTCAGTTATTACAGCTTATTGGGCAGTAAACATGATCAGGTTGCTTATTACGATACGGAAGATAAAGTGCTGTTAAAGGTGGCACTGTCAGACGTGGTAAGTTATCTGAATAAGACACTGACGCGTGACGAAATGACGAGCACAGTTGGAAAAATTAGTATTGGTTCAAGAAACAACTCCCAAAGTGCAACTACTAAAAAGGATAGTTCAAATGTTTTGACGATGGACGAAGTATATCCTGAAAGCGGTAAGCTTGATCCCAATCTTGACGCTAAAGCGATGGTCTACTATGGAATAAATAATCCCAATGCTAATCCAGAATGGGCGGCACTCAAAAGTTCAATGGGGTCGTTATATAGTTTTTTAGCAGCCCCAAATATGCAATCGGGTGAGATGTATAAACCGGACAAAGAAACACCTGATGGGTTGTATGCCACTACTAAAAGTTATGAACCTGATGACGGCTCAAATTTGCCGTTGCAAGAGCAAGAAAATAATTATGAGTTTATGTATTACTCAGAGATTCATCCAGGTGGGTCAGGGCCATCATCCGCAGTGCTAACTGTGCATTTGCCTGAAGTTGTGAATTTTATTAACGCAGCAGGAGGGAAGTCTGTCTTGAAAAGTGTTCATATTCGAACTGCTCTTGACAACTAGATTTAGGAATTTTTTTGAATTGACAGTCTTGATTAAAATTGCTCCAAAAAGGACTAATTATGACTCAGAAAAAAGGAAAATATTTCCAAATAAAGAAATCTACTTTTGTGCTAACAGTAATAGGACTAACCATGATATTAGTTTTTCTTATCAGCCTACTTGTCATAACAGGGCAAGAAACAAGTCGCTGGCAAAAATATAGCGATGAACAGCAAAAACAAATTGATGATATTACTTGGAAACCACAAGCAATAACGAGACAGGCAACCAACTTAATAAAAATTGGGCAAAATGGTTCCAGTTTTCAAGAAATAAAAGAACTTTTCGGGCAAAGAAATGTCCGTTTGGAAAATGATCTGGTAGAGGGCGACAATGCTTCATGGGAAAATAATGATAAAACTGAATTTGTAAATGTCTCATTTGCTAAGAATCGAGCGAACTATATGGAAATTTACAGTAGGGATGCAAATGCTGGGTATGGAGCACTGCATCACATTATTAGTTTCAATGATTTTAAATCAATAAAGAAAGGAGAATCTATTTTACAAGTTCAGAATAAGCTTGGCAGCCCAAGTGAAGTAGAAACTATTATAAAGGCGGACAATAACAGAACTGACACGTGGACATATGGAAGGGGTATAGATACTCACCAGCAAATCAAATTTTCAAAAGGTGGCTTTTCTATAATCTTTCATAATGGTGTGGTAAGCAAAATACCGCGATTTTAAAATTTTATACGGTATCTGAAAATTGCCAAGAAATAATAATAAATGTGAAATACTGCTCATTTATACAGTTTGAATATTACGATCGATTTTAATGAGTTAGAAATTGATTTAGAAAGAGTCTGAAGAATGAGAACTTTGAGTCTTAATCGAACAGTTAAATTTAATAGAATTTGTATTTTAGTATCTGTAATGGTGTTTACGTTGACTCTTACTGGGTGTGCATCTTCCCATTCTAAGAGTAATAAAAACACTGACGTTAAAGAATCAAAGAGAACAGAAAAGGTTTCAAACTCGACGGTTGAGAACAAGAGTAATTTCACCGTTGATGACTTGAAGCAGCATCCAAAGATGTCTGCGACTGCTATCACGCTGTATGGAGACACACATATTCAGAAGAACCAAAAAGGAAAGCTGTCATCGAAGGATGAAACCAACTTTGAAAAAGGCTTTAATCTGGCAGTAGAAAGTGTAAATTCAACAACAGCAAAGTATTATACGAATTCCGATAAGCTATCAAAATTCAGTTATTACATATTATTGGGCAGTAATCATGATCAAGTAACGTACTATGATACCCAAGATAAAGCCCTTTTAAAGGTTTCGTTGGCTGACGTGATAAGGTATTTGAATAAAACTTTAACGAGTGCTGAAATGACGAGCGTTGCCGATAGTATCGAAATCTCAACAAAAGAATCAGTCAATAAGGCCAAGAACGGTAGTGACACTTCTAGTAGCTCTGAAACACAAACATGGAGTGGTAAAACAGCCGCTGATTTTTTAGAAAAAGTTGATTCGAGCTCACCTGAAGGGGCTTCTATAGTCGGAGAAAAATACGTTATATTTGGGACTGAAGCTATTAAGGGGAGTGATCCCGATATTGATACGTTTATTGAACCTGATAGAGGTGCTGTAGTCCCCGCCAATGATTGGTTTATCAGTGGCGACAATCGTAGTGGTGCTGGTGCCAGATCAGGGGTTGTTCTCACTCAGAACGCAGATGATACAGTGACAATGATAATGTGCAATGGGTTCGACTTAAATCCATATCTAAAAGCAACTGTTCGAGAAAGTGACTATAAAGTGTTATCACAAGAAGATCTCGGCATTCAAGGCAGTCTAACTGATTATTTTGGCGGAAAGAGTAGTGATGACGCTCTTAATTATCCTATTGGACAGGAAGGCGATTCGAGTGATGATAATCAAAGCAGCTCGGATGATCAAGACGATGATTCCAGTGACGATAACCAAAGTAGTTCAGATGATAATACGGATGACAGTAGTTCTGATGATTTCGATCAACAGCAAAACAATCAGAATCAAGCTAACTCTAACAGTGATAATGATGATGCTGATAATTAACACTTTTGAACTTTCTTAGGTGATATGGATAACGGCGCCAATAGAACAAACAGCGATTAGTTCATTCATGTTGATAATTGTAATAAATACGGTGTGGTTACAGTAGCTGCCTTCACTAGAAATCCGGATGGCCTAGTGACAATTCGGATGTGTGAGGGATAGGATTTAGGGTCTTACTTGACGGCAGTGGCACGAGAAAGTGATTGTAAAGCTCTATCTCAAGATGACTTGAATGGCCAAGGAAGCTTAACCAAATGCTTTGGTGGTCAGGGCAGTTATTCTGAAAATGAATCTAATGCACACGAAAGTTCAAATGACTCTGATAACAGAAATAGCGATATCAGTATTCAGGTTTTAAACAAAGGAATGTGAATTATGAAAAAAGGCCCATTGGTATTAAGAATTCTAGTGTTAGTTTTTCTGGTAATCGTATTATTTTTTTCAACACCACCGTTGAAAAGTAAATTGAAGAAAACAAACAATAATCACCCAGTTAATAGTGCCTTGTTGGCCATGCCACCAAGAAGACAAACTTTCAAGCTTAGGGAAGTTGCCGAATCTCGGAATGTGAAGTTAAGAGTTAATAACTTTAAAGTCAAGAGCTTTACTGACAAAGATGCTGATGGAGTTAAACACGTACGCAATTATGGAGTTGTCAATTTTACTATCATCAATGATAGTAATCGCGATTTTCAGTTTGTCGCGTCTGATTTTGAGTTAATGAATCAAGAAGAATATAGCCAATATTTGTCCCAAAATTTTTATGGATCGTCAAGTACGACTCAAAGCACCCCTGACGACGAAAGAACAGATTCTATATCTGTTGACAATTTAGAGCAGGGATCTCATGTTAGTGGGAATCTGTACTTCCAATATCAAAAGGCAAAGCCAAAAGTAGACAAAATGTGGTTTATATTGAAGCATGAAAAAGATTCAAATTATATTGGTCCTTGTCTGTTTCCAGAAGATGTTTCTGTGGATGTGGGGCAAGGGTAGTTGATTTTGACTATGTGGAAGAAATTATACTTTTGATTGGAGCGTTAACTTGTGAAAGAAAGTGTACGAAACAGAAGGTTAGTCAACATTTCATTTTATGCATTGCTTGTTCTAGTGCTTGTCGGTATTTTCTATAATTTTTATTCAACTTGGTCAATTAATAATCAAAATCAGAAGAAAGAAAATTTGCCAAGGCGAGAACTCTATAAAGCAGCAGATGTAAAGAAAAATACAAAGTTGCTGTATACCTATATAGTAATATACGGAGTCTCAAATTATGGTGCCAATTTTTATTTAGATTATCCAAAAAGTAGTCTGCCAGAACTGTCTGATGCAACGGATTGGTCAAAGGTTAGGAATTCTGTCAATACACATAAATTTAAAATTGTTGGATTTAACTACACAGGCACCCCAGGCTTTGATTTACAAACTAAATCAACAAGTGTACTTCCCCTGCGAAAGTTACCAATGTTTCGTGTAACCGAGAACAAAAGCGTATATTACGATGCAGGGTTTTATGAAGTGGATAAATTTAATAATTATGATAAAACTCCTTTTCACACTATTTATCATTTTGTTAACTCATATTACACGAAAGCTCAGGTGAAACGTGTGCTCGATAACGAGGAAATTGATTGAAACGACAATTTTAATTTTAAGTGAATTTGAGCATGAACGTTAAAAATGGCTTCCATTATTTTGCAAATGGAAGTCACTTTTTTTGCACATATCTTATTCAAACACAAACTGGTTATGATACAACTCCGAATAGAACCCGTGTTCATCAAGCAATTGCTGATGAGTTCCTTGCTCAATCACATTGCCATCTTTCAGTACGACGATCTTATCGGCGTTAAGAATGGTTTTCAAACGGTGAGCGATAACAAAGCTGGTGCGGCCTTGAACCACGGCATCCATTGCTTTTTGGATGCGCGCTTCAGTGACGGTATCAACGTTTGAAGTCGCCTCGTCAAGGATCAATAATGATGGGTTAGTGAGGATGGTCCGAGCGATACTGAGCAATTGTTTTTGCCCAGTCGAGAAGACGGAATTTTCGTCCGTGACCTTGGTATCGTAACCATCGTCTAGCGACATAATGAAATCGTGAATGTTGGCTTGCTTAGCAGCTGCAATCATCTCTTCATCAGTGGCATCAGGTTTTCCATACTTAATATTAAATGCAATGGTGCCAGAGAAGAGGACACTATCCTGTAAGACGATTCCGACGTGGTCACGCAGGTTTGTCATGTCGACCTGACGCACATCCTTATTATCAATGGAAACAGTCCCCGAATCGACATCGTAAAAACGGTTCAAGAGGTTCATAACCGTTGTTTTCCCAGAACCGGTAGGACCAACAAGAGCGACCATTTTACCTGGTTCAACGTCAATGGAAACGCCGTGCAGGATTTCACGGCCTTTATCGTAACTGAAGTGCACATCGTTTAGCGAGGCCCTGGTGGAGCCAGCAGGAATAATGGTGCCTTTTTCTGGTCTGATTTCTTCCGGTTCATCAAACATCTGGTTCAAGCGTCGGGCACCAGTAACAGCCAATTGGAACATGCTGTATAGTGTTGAAATTTGGGTGATAGGTTGATAGAACTGCTGCGAATATTGGACGAAGACAACGACCAAACCAAGGGCAGCGGCACGGCTCATGCCTGAGTTCATTGCTATCCAACTACCGGCGAAGATAACAATCGCCGTGTTGACCAACGACATGCCTTGCATCAGTGGAAAGAGCATTCCTGAGTAGGTTTGCGCCCGTGTTGTGGCCTTACGAACGTTTTCGTTGTGAGGCAGAAAACCGTCGATGGAATCCTGTTGCAAACCGTTAGTAATGTTGACCTTTTGACCGGCAATTTGTTCATTGATATACCCGTTCAGTTTGCCGACTTCATCTTGCTGAATATCGGTATACTTGCGGGTACGGTTGATTAAAAAGGTAGCTAGAACGATAGCAATGGGAGCTGAAGCGATGGTAACCCATGCCATTTGCGCGTTTTGTTGGAACACAATAATCAAAATCCCAATCATCAACGCGATGTTGGCCATGATTTCCCCTAGAGCTTCGTTGAGGGCATTGGAGATATTATCCAAATCACTGGTGAAACGGCTGAGAATGTCACCGTCTTGATGGGAATCGAAGAACCGGATTGTCATCCGTTGTAGTTTGCCAAATAAACCACGGCGCATGCGATTCGTTGAGTAGCCTGTAATGTAGGTGATTGCGATGTTCATGACAAATGTTCCTAGGACGCCGATGAAATAGAACAGGCCAAGCAGCCAAACAAAATGAACAAAATCACCTTTATTGCTGACGCCGTGCATCAGGCCAAATACATATTTAGCCAACGAGGTGACTGCCTTTCCTAGGTAAATGGGAGCTTTAACCTGGAAGTAGGTAGAGACGATGATAGCAATAATAACAATCGTAAAACTAATCTTATAATGTTTCAGATAATGATAGAAGAAACGCATGGAGCGACCAACGTCTGACATTAGGCTTCCCCCTTTCCCTTTTGGGTCTCATAAATTTCTTGATAGAAATGGTTATTGGCGACTAATTCTTGATGGGTACCTTCGCCAACGAGTTTCCCGTTATCGAGGACTAAAATGCGATTAGCGTTGATTACGGATGAAATTTTTTCTGCAATGACAAACGTAGTTGTGCCTTTTAGTTCATGGTTCAAAGCTTCCTGAACTAGCTTTTCTGACTCGGCATCTAGCGCAGAAGTGGAGTCATCCAGGATCAAAATCTTGGGCCGGCCAATCACGCCTCGCGTAATGGATAATCGTTGCTTTTGACCACCAGAAAAGTTGCTGGAACGTTCCTCGATATTAGCATCATAGCGATTGGGCAAACGGTCAATGAACTCAGCAGCTTGCGAAATCTTGCTGGCCCGATCCATATCAGCAATTGATGCGTTTTTAAGACCTTGCTGAAGGTTATGAGCAACGGTACCGGAAAACAGGATGGCTCGTTGCAGTACAAAGGCGACTGTTTTACGTAGTGAACGTTCGTTGACGTCTTTCAAGTTAACGCCGCCAACACTAACCGTACCGCTTTGCGGGTCAAACAAACGGGGAATGAGCTGAGCTAGAGTGGATTTACCAGCCCCAGTAGCACCAACGATGCCGATCATTTCGCCGGGTTTAACGTCAAACGAAATGTCTGACAGGGTTGGTTGATCATCACCATCATAAGTGAAGGAGACGTGATCAAATTTAACGGATCCGGTTAAGTCTTGCTCCGGCACATCCTTCTTGTAAACGATGTCTGGCTCAGTGTTCATGATTTCGTTTAACCGGTTTAAGGACACCATTGCACGAGCAGAGAAGGTGAGCATCATACCACCATTAATAATGGCAAACATAATTTGCATCAGATAATTAATAAATGACGCAATGGCGGCAACGGCACCTGGATGCGTTTGGGCAATGTCGCCAGTGAAGTAGATGGCGGCAACCACTGCCATGTTTCCGATCAACATAAAGGCGGGAATCATTAATGAAAAGAGAATACCGACGCCAATATTTTGGTCATTCAGTTTGTCGGAGACAGTATTGAATCGCTTTTGTTCATTATTTTCTTGATTGAATGACTTAACTACGCGGACTCCAGTTAAGTTTTCCTTAGCCAGCTCGTTAACGCGGTCAATCAGGGTCTGCATTAACCCAAAGCGGCGTCCCATCCGACCAAACGTACTAAGAACAACAAGCATAACAAGCACGATTTGGATCACGATGATCCACCAAAGTTGAGGCAGCGTGTTCAGTGCGAGAATCAGCGCACCGACAAACATGATGGGAACTCGAATCAGGGCTTGAAGGACCGTCATAATCAGGTTCTGAACCTGATTGATGTCATTAGTTAACCGGACAACTAAACTACCGGCTGAAAAATGTTCGATGTTACTGAAAGAAAATGCCTGAATTTTGCGATAGGCCATTTCCCGAATCGATGCGGCCATTCCCATGGCTACTTTAGCGGAGAAGATGGTGTTCAACACACCGGCGATCAAACCAACGAGCGCGATGACAATTAATGTGATCCCGATCGTTAGTATTTTATGATTGTTGTTGGCGATGATGGCATTGATCACGTTTTGCAGCAATTTGGGTTGCCACAAACTGGCGGCAGCCATTACGGCCGCCGAAAAAACGGCCCAGAAGATCCCCCAGGCAAAGTGTTTTATGTTGGCGCGGATAATTTTCAAGGTTAATTAACCTTCTTTCTATGAACTATTGCTAATTTGACTTTTCGGTGATGGGCTTACGCTACCGGTTGACAACATTGAAACTTCGCTGTGGGACCGGTTCAAGCCGGAAGTGCACCGTCTTTCACCTCGCCGCCAAGCCTCTGAGAACCGCGAGTCTTGGCGACCGTCCGTGCTGTAAATTCGAGAAGCCCACTCGAATTAACACCACTTTCACTGCTTCGTTTCAATGTTGACGCCCTTTCTCTCACACCTTGCATCAAAACAGCTTTACTGCTACTTTTTACAATTGTATTTGAGGCAAATTACTATTTGGAGTTTTTATTGAAGTGTGAGTGGAGGCAAACAGGGACAGAGCTTCGTGGTAGCAATACTTAGTGGGCGTACTTGGGCCACTTAGTATTGCAGGGCGACTTCTGAGATCGGGTTATGAGCTCAGAATCGAAACCCAAGACCGTCTTGTGGGCTTGGGTCGGTCCCATGAAACGGCGTCCCTGTTTGCTGTAACGGTCAGTCTTGAAAGAACTATTTTTTTACTTCGATTTACACAGGTTTAATGTCGCCGATGAAGATAAATGGCGACGATGATAACGATGATGAGTAGCAGAATGATGGTGCTCCGCGAATCATGCCCCAAAGCTTGTCGAAGCAAACGGAAATAACCAATCCCGTGAGGCAAAAAGACGCCTGAAATGGACCACATGTGTGTTGCCTCCTAAATTACTTTGTTTGACTTATTATACGCATTACAAAAATTATGAGAAAGCAATAAGTTGTTTGTGAGCAAATTTCCACAAAAAGGGGTCGCGTTGCTTCCTAAAGATGAGTAAGATGAAATTAGCATTTATGCGTATTGGAGGACCAATCCAGATGAACTGGGCACATTTTATTTTTGAAACAATTATCTATGTAAACGCGGTGTTGGCGTTCATTACCGTGTTCCGTGAACCGCGTGATATTTCAGCGACCTGGGCCTGGCTACTGGTGCTGGTGTTCTTGCCGATCATCGGTTTCATTGCCTACGCCTTTGTCGGTCGGCGATTGCCGAAGAATCGATTATTTCAAATTCAAGAGCAGGAACAACTGCAGCTTGATGAGCAGCTAGCACTGCAGCGAGCCGAGTTATCATCAGAGCGAAATGACGCGGATGATGTAACCGCTACTGCGTTGGGTACAGTTAATTTATTTATTGAGTCTGATCAAGCCTTCCTAACTCGCAACAACCGGGTGCACATTATTTCTGATGGGAAAGCGCTGTTCCACCAGATGTTTGAAGACATTGAGCGGGCTAAACAGAGTATTCATATCGAGTTTTACACGATTTATAACGATGACATTGGCAACGAATTGTTGCGTTTGTTGATTCGTAAGGCGGAAGCCGGCGTGGCTGTGCGAGTACTGTATGATTCATGGGGTTCAATGGGCGTGCGGCCCAAATTCTATGATCCATTACGGGCCGCTGGTGGGGAAGCATATCCCTTCCTGCAAACGCGCAGTGCGCTAGTGGATTTTCGTTTGAACTTCCGTGATCACCGTAAAATTGTTGTGATTGACGGTGCTATTGGCTATACCGGTGGTTTTAACGTCGGCGATCAGTATCTTGGCCGTAAAGAAAAGTTTGGTTACTGGCGTGATACGCATCTTCGCATCGTTGGGGCTGGCGTTTACGGGCTTCAGTCACGCTTTATTCGTGATTGGAATGCCACTAGTCGCACCAAACCGTTAAACGTTACCAACGATTTCTTCCATATCACTAAGGTGAAGGGTGAAACCAACATGCAGATTGTTTCATCTGGTCCCGATTCTGATAAAGAGCAGATTAAGATGGGCTACTTACGATTGATCAACTCAGCTCGTAAACGGTTGTGGATTCAGTCACCATACTTAATTCCGGATGACTCCGTCCTAGATGCGCTTCGGGTAGCGGCCGGCAGTGGCGTGGATGTTCGCATCATGATTCCAAGCAAGCCGGATCATGCGTTTGTGTACCGGGCAACCGAGTATTACGCGAAGCAGTTGTCTCGTAACGGGGTAAAGATCTTCAAATATCGCAACGGTTTTATCCATTCTAAAACGATGGTCGTTGATGATGGGGTCGCATCTGTTGGATCGGCAAATTTGGATTTTCGTAGTTTCAAACTAAACTTTGAGGTCAATGCATTCCTGTACGATCCTAAAGTTACCGCCGAGTTGGCTAAGTTATTTGAAGCTGATATGCGCGTCAGCGAACTGACGACTTACGAGACGTTTGCCCAACAATCGTATTGGCGTAAGTTCAAGCAAACATTTTCACGTTTATTGTCGCCAATTTTGTAGAGAATAACTATCACAATAGAAGGGACCGGTTTCGTAGCTAGACTGCGAAACCGGTCCCTTCTAGCAAACTTAGTGTTCATCTGCAGTTGGGCGGACATCGCCAAATGACCAATGTGGTAACTGTGATACGAATTGATGATAGGCGGTCTCTTCTTGTGTTGACGCGACTTCTGCGCTGGCGAGGTTCCCGGCGTGTAAGTCAGATTCGCTCAAACGCAAATGGTCAGTGAAGGTCGCGTTGCCGATTAAGTCGATAGTGTACGCAGCGTTTTGATGATGGACACGCGTTTGAACCATCCCGCCTGGATTATAAATTGTCAGGAGTTGGTCAAACTGAGCTGCTGGGTGAGTCAGTACCCAAATTAGCGATGTGGCCGACATGCCAGTACCACAGGCGTTTGTAAAACCAACACCACGTTCAAACGTCCGCACAAAGAGGTTAGTGTCGTTTATTTCCCAACCAAAGCTGACATTGACGCCGTCAGGGAACCACGGGTTTTGACCATTTAATTGTTGCCCGAGTTGCCCTAGGAACGAGGTTGTTAAGGCATTAGGATGATTATGGTCTGTGAGACTAATCAAATGTGGGTTTGGTACTGCCACAGCGGAAAAGTTTGCAGTGGAATTTGTTGCAAACGGCAAGTTGTTTTGATTTAAAAGTGGTGTTGTCGGGATTTGATGTAAGCCGATCAAAGTAGCATCGAAACTGACGGGTTGGATGCTGACACTGAACGCAGGCACATTTAGCGCAAACGGCGTGACTTGATGAACTGGTAAATCAGCCGCATCTGTTTCAACTTGGAAGTCCGTTTGGTGCGATTGTTCCGCAAGATAGCGGCTGACGGTTCGTAGGCCGTTGCCACACATGCTTGCTTGGCTGCCATCGCGGTTGAAAACCTGCATCCGGCCAATTGTGTTGGGATGTTGACTGTCGCTGATGACCAGGACACCATCTACTTCATCCAGACCTGATGGTGCTGTGTCGTTGACTTGTTGCGCCAAACGACTGAGTTCAGCTGTGGTGAGGGCATGTTTAAGTTGCCGTTGATCGAGCAGGTAAAAACTATTTTCCGAGCCATGAACACGAATTAAATTAACCATGAGTGACCTCCTGTGCTGGTTGACGAAGTGGCAAGCTAACTGGTTGGTTAAAGAAGTCATTGTAGATAAGGCGAACGGCGTCATCAGCCTGAGCTTCCCGAACACCGATCATGATGGAAATCCGTGACGCCCCCTGGTTGATCATTTGAACGCCGATATGATGAGTGGCTAGCGGGTGCAAGATCCGGTCAATGACGCCAACCTGATTGCGCATGCCTTCGCCAACCACCATCAAAATCGCGTAATCATCGATCCACTGAAGACGATCGGGTTGCAGCGTTTCTTTGATATCTGCTAGCAAACGAGGGAGGACATCTGTCGGAGTTTGATTGCGATCGAAGATGATCGTTAAATCGTCAATTCCTGAAGGCATGTGTTCGTAGCTGATATGGTAGCGGAAGAGGATTTTGAGTAACTTTAATGTGAAGCCAACTTCCCGGTTCAACAAATAACGGTGCAGGTAGAGCGCTGCAAACCGTTTGGAACTGGCCACCCCCGTAATTAATCGCTTAGGCTGCGACTGATTCGTTGGTACAATCAGTGTTCCTGGCGCACTAGGATGGTTGGTATTCTTAACGCAAATGGGAACCTGGCCTTCAATGGCTGGAATAATGGCTTCATCGTGAAAAACTGAGAAACCGGCATATGAAAGCTCCCGCATTTCAACGTAGCTCATCTTAGTAATGGGTGCCGGATTAGCGACAACGTTTGGATTGGCGGCGTAAATGGAGTCGACATCCGTAAAGTTCTCGTATTCAGTCGCATGCAAACCACGAGCAAGAATGGCACCTGTGATATCTGAGCCACCACGGGAAAAGGTTACAAGCTGACCGCTGGTTGTATAGGCAAAGAAGCCAGGAACGACCCACAGTTTGTCTTCCGCTAGAAGCTCCTGACGGGCAACGGCCAGGTGTGTGTATGTCTGGGATAAAATGGTCGCGTTGTTTGGCTCCTGCGTGGCAATTAATCCGAGTTCATGTGGGTCAACGTAACGAGCACTTAATCCTTGTGTAGTTAACACCAGCGCCAGTAACTGGGCGTTTAACTTTTCACCGTGGGCCTTAAACGCAGCCATTCTAAAGGCTGGACCACGAAATGATGTCGTTGGTAGGGCCAAAATTTGGTCCGCCAATGGTTTAAATTGAACTGCCGAAATATTGAACGCTGTTGCGATTTCTTGATACCTGTCGATGATTTTCCGGCCGATCGACTGTTGTGTCTTGCCATGCACACGGGCGTATTCAATCAGTAGATCGGTAACTTTTTCATCATTCTCATTCCGTTTGCCAGGTGCTGAAACAACCACCACGCGGCGTTGCCTATCCATTCGCAAAATCTGTATGACGTCATTAAAATGCGTCGCATCTGCCAAAGAACTGCCACCAAACTTAATTACTTTCATCGATCCTAACCTCGCTTACCACGGTCGTTTGTCCAAACAGACCATTGTTTTTGATGTTAGAAGGGGAATCGACACTGAAATCATTCACACCCACGATTACATTTAAAAAGCGCACCCAGTGACTTTGTTTAACGAGGTCATTGGGTGCGCTTAGTCTAATCGAACGTAATCGATATAGTACCGGTTATGTATGGTCGTAGATAGCGCCCCGCAACTTTTTTGTTAGTTGCGACAGTCCTTGAGCTGTTAACCCAAGTCCCAACCCTAACTGAGACGAGTCAGTCAAAGTTTCGGCGAATCATCCTTTCACTAAGCGTCGTTAACCTCGTCGATTTCCTCTTAGTTACTTTTAATCTTCGCAACCTCTTCTATGATTACTGGCAATTATAGCGAATTAGTTTTCAATTACAATAGCTAAATGAAAATAAATGTAAACGCGTTGGTACACCGTTTTACTTGGGAATATAAAATTCAAATGGGGACTTGACGGGTTATGAAAAGAGCGATATGCTCATTAAAATTAAATGTGAAAAGAGGTTGCAACCAACAAGAGTAATCAGCGGAGTCGGGTCACGACATAGAAACTGATGAAAGGGGCGGTTGCCGAAGCTGGACGATTGACCATCGCTTTGGCTGGGATGTTGATGAATAATCAACAAACTGTCGTGATGAAAAATTCATCGCGGGGCGCTTACGACATTCAGAAACGAAATGAATTTATTTTCGGGACTCTTTTGCGTACGCACCTGTGCAAATGAGTCCCTTTTTTCGTGCTATGTGTCTGTGTTTACGGTTGTCAACATTGGCACACTCGACCTGGGACCGGTTCGAGCCTCCCAAGTTCGGAGTCTTTCACCTCGCCGAGTAGCCCCGTTGGAACCCGGGTCTCTTCGACCGTCCGTGTTGTAAATTTGAGAAAATCGCTCGAATTAACATCACTTTCAGGACTCGGTATCAATGTTGACGCCCTTCAGTTCACCTTGCAAAGATAATCGCCGTATAGGCAAAGCGCATAACCGTTTGAACAGACACATAACTTCTAAAAACTAAAAGGAGCAAAAAAATGACAACAACAGTTGAGTCAACGACAAATCATTTAATGATCGGTGGTATGGATACCGTCAAACTGGCAGAGCAGTTTGGCACACCGCTGGTTGCTTACGATACGCAGGATATCGTTCGTCAAGTGAAGGCCTTTCAACAGACGTTTGCTAACCATCGAATTGATGGCATCGTGAGTTACGCGTCGAAGGCCTTCTGCGTGAGGGGAATCTATCAGCTGTTGGCGCCACTTGGCGTACATGCGGACGTTGTTTCAGCGGGTGAAATGGCAACGGCGTTTGCGGCCGGCTTTCCGGCATCTCGACTGAGTTTTCACGGGAATAATAAGTCTGTGGACGAACTGACAATGGCACTGGATCATCATCTTGGCACGATTATTGTTGATAATTTCGTTGAGCTTCATCTATTACAACGTTTGCTACAAGAACGCGACGAAACCATTGCGATTCAAATTCGGGTGACTCCCGGTGTTAGTGCCCATACACATCAGTACATTCAAACGGGTCAGGTCGATAGTAAGTTTGGTTTCGACATTGGCTCTGGCCAAGCGGATCAAGCACTAGAAGAGGCTTTAGCAGATGATCATCTAGAGGTTCGCGGCGTTCATGCCCATATTGGCTCGCAAATTTTTGAGAGTACCGGCTTTGTAATGGCAGCCGAGAAACTGATTGAATTGCTGACCCATTGGCATGAGGCGTTTGGCTATTCGGCCCAGGTGCTAAATATAGGCGGCGGGTTCGGCATTAAATATGTGGAAGGTGACGATCCACAATCACCGGAGGCCCAGCTTGATACTGTGTTAACGACGATTGAAGCCAGGTTAGGTAATCATCACCTAGAAATGCCGGAGATTTGGATTGAACCTGGCCGGTCGTTGGTTGGCCCGGCAGGAATCAATCTATATCGGGTTGGCGCAAACAAACGTGTCCCCGGCTTATTGCCTTATGTGGCTGTTGACGGCGGCATGGGGGATAACATTCGGCCAGCGCTGTACCAGGCTGAGTACGAACCAGTATTGGCCAATCATGTGGAAGATTCATCCAAGGAAACTATCCATATTGTCGGTAAATATTGTGAGTCTGGCGACATTCTAGTAAATAAAGCTACGCTGCCCGTTACGAAAACAGGCGATGTGATTGCACTCTTAGCCACCGGTGCGTACGGTTACTCGATGGCCAGCAACTACAATCGTAATCCACGTCCAGCCGTCATTTTTATCGATCACAAACAAGCCAGCATCGTCGTCCGGCGCGAAACTATTAGCGACATGCTCGCACTGGATGAGGATTTTAAGAAGAGTGCTGCCGAAACCCTGTAAGGTAACTCAATCATTAAGGAGGATTCAAATGGCAGAATTAGATGCGACACAGATTATTCATACGATAGCGACTGCTAAGAAACAAACGCCGGTCAAGGTCACTGTTAGTGGCGAGCACTTACGTCAACTTACGGTTCCAGATGGCATTGAAGCATTTATGGAAGATCACACGGGGACGTTGTTTGGGAGTTGGCCGGTAGTAAAACCATTTCTTGAATCACACCAAGACGTGATTGTGCAAACACATGTGGAAACTAATGCCACTAATTCAGCTGTTCCGTTATTAGATGCGCGCGAAGTTAACGCCCGCATCGAACCGGGTGCCATCATTCGTGATCAAGTAGTGGTTGGTGATCACGCTGTCATTATGATGGGTGCACTGATCAACATCGGCGCTGAGATTGGCGCTGATTCCATGATTGATATGGGTGCCGTGCTTGGTGGCCGTGCGATTGTTGGCAAACATTGTCACATCGGTGCTGGCGCGGTGCTAGCCGGGGTAATCGAACCAGCTTCTGCAGAACCTGTGCGCATCGATGATGATGTGTTGGTTGGGGCCAATGCAGTGGTTATTGAGGGCGTTCATATCGGTGAACACGCTGTGGTTGGTGCTGGTGCTGTGGTAACTGAGGATGTGCCAGCCAATACCGTTGTTGCCGGAGTTCCAGCTAAGGTAATTAAAGTTAACGATGCAAAAACGCAGGCTAAAACGAAACTGCAAGATTCGTTACGAAAGCTCTAGCACGTTTGACTGAAAGAAAGCTGGTACTGCATGTCTGAAACGTTAGATTTAATTCATATTCGCCGTCACTTGCACCAAATTCCAGAGTTGGCACTGCATGAAACTCAAACAGCCGCATATTTACGGCAAGTTATCGAAACAATGCCTCAGCAATGGTTGACCATTCATCACATACCAAGTCTGCCAACCGCTTTGATGGTTAAAGTTCAAGGAAGTAAGCCGCAACGGTGTATCGGGTACCGCACTGATATTGATGCCTTGCCAGTTACAGAAGCGACTGGCTTGCCATATGCGTCGACAAATCCCGGTAGGATGCATGCTTGCGGGCATGATATCCACATGACGGTGGCCCTAGGGGTGCTCAATTATTTTGCGAATCATCAGCCAAAAGATGACTTACTGTTTTTCTTTCAACCGGCTGAAGAAAACGACAATGGTGGCAAGTTGGCCGTTGAAGCAGGTGCCTTTACTGGCGAATGGCGACCGGATGAGTTTTATGGCTTGCATGTCAATCCGGAGCTGCCTGCAGGCGTGATTGGATGCCGTAATGGCACGTTATTTGCCGGCACGACTGAAATCAACGTGGACTTTGTTGGCAAGGGCGGGCATGCGGCTTATCCACATTTGGCTAACGACATGGTAGTTGCCTGCGCCAGCTTTATCATGCAAGCGCAAACTGTTGTCTCCAGAAGCGTTGACCCAATTGAAGGCGGCGTGGTGACGTTTGGCAAACTGAATGCCGGTAGTATCCGTAACGTCATTGCTGGCCGTGCCAGGCTAGAAGGGACCATTCGCGGACTAACGCAAACGATGATTGAACACATTGATCAGCGACTACAGGCAATCGCCAATGGCATCGCTACGAGTTTCGAGTGTGAAGTCAATGTTGAACTGAATCAGGGCGGCTACTTGCCGGTAGAAAACGATCCGCAGTTGACGATCCCGTTCATTCAATTTATGAAAAATGCACCAGATGTGGACTTTGTTGAAACGGCACCGGCCATGACCGGCGAGGATTTCGGATATATGCTGCATCAATTTCCTGGCACGATGTTTTGGTTAGGGGTGGACGGTCACGCCCCGTTGCACTCTGCCAAAATGACGCCAGATGAGTCCGCTATTAGTAAGGGTGTCACCGCCATTACTGAGTTTTTGGAGGATCGGATGTCAAGAGAGTGATGGTCGACTTCGGTTGATGCCGAATCCGGATGGCTCTCATCAATAGGGAGGAATTTAAAATGTTTGAACAAAACGATTTATTAACAGCGATCATCACACCGTTTACCGAAGATGATCATATTGATTTCGATGCATTAACGCGTTTAACAAATATGCTCATTGAAACTGGTTCACGCGGGTTTGTCATCGGTGGGACGACAGGTGAGACGCCAACGCTAACGCACGACGAAAAGATTGAACTCTATACCCGTTTTGCACAGATTGTGGCTGGTCGTGGTGTTGTCATCGCTGGGACAGGCAGTAACAATACAGCTGCGACGATTGCCTTTAATCAGGAAGTAGATGCGATTGACGGGATTGATGCGACGTTGGTCGTTGTCCCTTATTACAATAAGCCTAATCAACGGGGGATGATTGCCCACTTTACAGCGGTTGCTCAAGCTGCTATTAAGCCGATCGTCATTTACAACATTCCTGGCCGAACTGGTGTCAACATGACGAACGAAACGATTCTCCAACTTGCACAAGTGCCGAACATCAGTGGTGTTAAACAGTGTGGTAGCGATGCAGATTTGGCAGCACTAATTAATGATGCGCCGACAGGTTTTGCTGTTTACAGTGGCGAAGATGCCCAAGCATTATTAGTGAAGGCACTGGGCGGGGCTGGCGTCATTTCCGTTGCCAGTCACGTATATGGTCCAGCGATGCGACAGGAATATGACGCTCTAGAACAAGGTAATATTGCACGTGCTGGCCAGATTCAACGTGACTTGATGCCAAAGATGGCTGCGTTATTCATGTACCCATCACCATCACCAGTCAAGGCTGTTTTAAATGCGCAGGGACTACCAGTTGGCAACCCACGTTTGCCAATCGTTACGCTGAATGACACTGAGCAAACCAGTTTGGCACATCGTTTAGGCGTTCACGAACTAAGCGATATTCCGTTGGCAGAGAACACGGAGGCGGTATAGAAAATGAGTGAATCAAAGATCCGTGTTATTGTCGCTGGCTTTCGCGGCAGCATGGGGACTGCTAGCTGCCAGACAATTTTAAACGATGATCGGTTTGAATTAACTGGCGTGTTTGGTCCTCATGCTGCACTGACTGACGGAAATGACACACATTTACCAAGCCAAGTTGTCGTTGCCACTACGGAAGACGAGTTGCCTGAGGCGGACGTTTGGTTAGACTTTACAACACCAGCCGTGGTTGAACATAACGTTGAAGTAGCCTTGCAGCATGGGCTAGTCCCGTTGGTTGGCACGAGTGGCTTAACAACGGCACAAATAAAATCATTACAAGCGTTGGCTGCTTCAGCTCATCTAGGTGGGTTGATCGTTCCCAACTTTGGATTATCAGCGGTGTTACTAACTCAGTTTGCTAAACAGGCCGCCAAGTATTTTCCAAACGCGGAGATTATTGAAATGCACCATGCCGATAAACGGGACGCGCCATCCGGTACGGCCGTTGCCACGGCTCATGCAATCGCCGCTGGTCGGCAACAAGAGCCAGATCCTGATCATACTGAAAGCAGCGTGGATGGCGTGCGTGGTGGGATTGTCGACAATGTTCCGATTCATGCAGTCCGTTTGCCTGGTTATCTAGCACATGAACAAGTGCTGTTTGGCGGAACGGGCGAAGCGTTGACTATTCGGCAGGACACGTATGACCGTGAGTCATTTATGGTTGGCGTGAAGTTAGCTTTGAGCAAAGTGACAACATTAACAGAATTAAAGGTTGGTTTGGAACAGGTTTTAGATTAGCGTCGTACCGCGAATTGATACGGTCAAAGGAGAATGCATATGCCAGAATTAGAAGCTCAGTTAACGGGGATGACACGGCCCGTGTTTGACCAAATTGTGCCATCAGCGATTCGTCAGTTTGATAATCAAATAAAGGATATTCCTGGCATCCTGAAATTAACGCTTGGTGAACCAGATTTTAACGCGCCAGACCATGTTAAGCAGGCGACCATCGATGCAATCAATCAGAATCGCTCTCATTACGCACCAGCTGCTGGGTTACCGGAGCTACGAGAAGCGATTAGTACATACTTAACTAAATTGAATCAGGTCACTTACGATCCCCAAACGGAAATATTGGTAACAGTGGGTGCCACAGAAGCGATTGCGGCCGCGATGGGAACTGTTTTGGGAGCGGGCGACGAGGTGATTATCCCAACACCAATTTTTCCGTTGTACATTACGACTGCCCAGATTGATGGCGCTACACCAGTGTTAGTTGATACCTCAGTAGATGACTATGTATTGACACCGGCTCGGCTAACGGCTACATTGGCTGCCCATCCGCGTGCAAAGATGCTGGTTTTGAATTATCCGACCAATCCAACTGGTGTCACTTACACAGACTCGCAGTTGCAAGCATTGGCTGCAGTGATTCGCAAACATAAGTTGCTCGTGTTGGCTGATGAAATCTATTGTGAATTAGCCTATGACCAGCCTCATGTATCTATTTCTACATTATTACCAGAGCGGACAATCGTGATTAATGGCGTTTCCAAGACATTTGCCATGACTGGTTACCGGGTTGGTTACTTAGCAGCACCAGCTGCACTAACCCAGCAGATTGCCAAACTACATGGTGCCTTGGTAACTGCAGCACCAACACCAATGATGGCGGCGGCCACTGATGCTTTGCAACATGGGGTGGCAGACACGGCGGCCATGAAGGCTCAGTATCACGAACGTCGCGATTTTCTGGTACAAGCACTCAATCAACTAGGCTTTACCACGGCTCAACCAAACGGTGCTTTTTATGTCTTCGCTAAAATACCGGCAGATGAGGAACAAGATGACCGCGCTTTTGCGCTTAAGGTCGCTCAACAAGCAAAAGTAGCCGTTGTTCCAGGTAGCTGTTTCGGGCCTGGTGGTGAAGGCCACGTTCGGTTGTCATACGCCGCCGACATGGACAAACTGCAGGAAGCCGTCAAACGACTAGCAGCCTATCGTGCCAACAAATTATCGGTTGATGTTTCGGCCTAACTAAATGATCGAGTGGAATGAAACTTGAAAGGAAGCAATTTAATGCAATCATTTAATGTCGCAATTCTTGGTGTTACTGGCGCAGTTGGAACGCGGATGTTACAACAACTGGAAAAGTCTGATATCGCAGTTGACCGTTTGGTGCTGTTGGCATCAGCACGTTCAGCTGGTCAAACACGCATTTTTCGTGGCCAAGCTTATACGATCGAAGAAGCCACAACGGACTCGTTTAAAGGTATCGATATCGTCTTGTCGTCAGCTGGCGGTTCAGTTTCCAAAGCATTGCTACCAGCGGCGGTGAAGGCTGGGGCGGTTTGTGTCGATAATACCAGTGCCTTTCGGATGGAGCCAGATGTCCCGTTGGTCGTGCCTGAAGTGAATCCAGAGATGTTGAGTCAGCATCATGGTATTGTTGCCAATCCAAACTGCAGTACCATTCAAATGGTTGTGGCGTTGGCGCCGATTGATCGTCAGTATAAGTTACATCAAGTCCTAGTTTCGACTTATCAAGCGGCTTCCGGTGCTGGTCAACGGGCAATGAACGAGTTATTCGACGAGGCACAACAACGTCATGAAGGCGAAGAGGAGACGGCTGCCATCTTACCCGTCAAGGGTGCTGAACATCACTATCCATTGGCGTTTAACTTGTTGCCCCAGATTGATGTCTTTGAAGATGATGGTTTCACTCACGAAGAATGGAAGATGATTCACGAAACTAAAAAGATTTTGCGTGGCGACATGAACGACACGGAACTCAAGGTGTCTGCAACCTGTGTCCGCGTGCCTGTACCAATTGGCCATGGTGAAAGCGTTTATTTTGAAACGCACCAAGCACCAGCCGTATCAGACATGCAGGATCTACTGGCCCATTCAAAGGGTGTTGTACTGCAGGATGACCCTGCACACCAGGTTTATCCGCAACCGATTAACGCTGCTGGTCATGGCGAAACGTTTGTTGGCCGGATGCGAGCAGACCGGGAAAACCCAGGTGCTTATCACATGTGGGTCGTTGCTGATAACCTACTTAAAGGGGCGGCATTGAATGCGGTTCAAATCGCACAGGAACTGATCAAACGTGATTTAGTGCGTGTTCCTGAAGTAACTAAATAAAGTGCAAAAAACATCACGCTGATACGAAAAAATATCAGCGTGATGTTTTAGGTTACTTTGATTGGATGACATCGAAACAATTAACCAGTTAATAATACTAAGAAACGTGGATCGAACTGGACTTAGTTGCCGCAGTGACATAGAAATGTGGGTGATCGCCGACCGCACCATCTTTGAAGTTAGTCGTATTATGATCGTAGATAGCATTATCGGGACCGGTGATAGAACCACTTTTGGCGTCCAAGTCAAAGTTATACTCGATGCCCTTAGCGAATTCTAGTTTGATTGAACTGGAGTGCGCCGTGGTATCAAGATTGCCAGTGAGATCGCTGAAACTTAGGTTAATTGAACCTGAATTGGCGTTGAACGCACCAGCGCCGATCAAGTCAGTGCCGCGGACAGAACCTGAGTGCGTGTCAACATCGAACTTAGCAACCGTGGTGTCTGCCAAGCGAATTGAACCGCTATGAGCACGAGCACGTAATAGCCCCGCAACAGTGGTTTGCTTAATGCGAACGGAACCAGAGGATGCGTTGACATCCAAATCCTTAAAGTGGGCACCATTAATGCGAATGGAACCACTGTTTGCTTCCAAACGAACCTGGTTCAGAGCACCGGTATGGCTGAAGTTAACGCTGCCTGAGGCACTGTTAATCAGTAAATCACCTGCAAAGGATGCTGGAATGAGTAGTTGAACACGAACCCGCAGTGGTAACAGGTGAGGCCGGGATCCGTTATGAATTGACAGGGTACCATTCTCCAACTTAGTTTGTGCAAGATAGCTGTCATTAGCGCGGTTCATGTATTCCCGGAAGATGATGTGATCATCATCGGGATTGCTTAAAATTCGGACGCTACTGTCAGCATACTTAAAGTCGATTCGCTGAACTTGATCGGCAGAAAATTGTTCTTCGTTGGCAAGGGCTAAACTGTCCACGTAGATTTCAGTATCGACCGGTTCCTGTTCATTAAATTGCTGATCGAAGTTTGAAAATGTGTCGTCATTGGCATGGGGATCGAACTTGTCATTATGTGGTTGCTGCTTTTTTTCCGTAAACGAACCGGCAACTGTTTTGCCGCCGTCCGTGTGAATACCACGATTGTCGATTACAAGATTACCCATCCGAATACCGTCGTTTGTGACAGTAAACGTACCGTTGTTGATGTTGATGCCATCGCTATCAATATTTACCGCTTTCCCACCGTTAACTTTAATACCATTGTCGTCGATGCTGAGCACTTTGCCACCATCGATAATTACCTTGCCATCAGCAATATCGATGTGGTGACCGTGACTGTAGGTATGCTCATGTGACGTTTGTTTGGCATCGTCGGAATGAGTATCTTGATCAGTGGCATTTTTTTCGGCGTTAATTTCATCCACTAAATCGTCGAGATTGCCTAATCCTTCAAAGGCTCTGTTGACGGCGTCCGTGATGGTGGCGCCTTTTTTTTCATTGTCGTGGGCGGCCTCACTCAGATCAGCGGCCAACTCCTCACGTAATTCATGCATTTCTTCCGTGTCAGGATAAGCCTTAAACGTTTCATCCAAACGTCGGTTAACCATCGTATCAATTGTGTCCATTGTCATCAATCCTCCCAGTAATCAGGTCATCAATAATCTTTTTGGCAAACGCCCAGTCTGCGACGTTTTTGGCGAGTAGGCGGGTACCTTGTTCGGTTAGTTTATAGTATTTTCGGCGGCCACCCTGAGTCTCGTCGCCCCAATAGCTTTCGATATCACCATTGCGTTCCATGCGGCGAAATGCAGTGTATAAAGTGGCTTCGTTTAATTCATATGCATCGTGGCTCAGTTCGCGGACGGCCTTAGCAATTTCATAACCGTAACTGTCGCCCTGGCTAAGAATATTAAGAATGATGGTCGTCGTGTGTCCCCGAATGATATCTTTAGAAATTTCGGGTTTCATGAATGCACCTCCAGTAGTTGTTCGTTTGATTGAGTATAATTTATCACCAATTACTGTGTGTGTCAAAGTATTGTTTAAAGTTTTCTGTTCAAGTTTCAAATGCAGCCGCCTAGTTAATGCGCTTGCGGTTGTCAACAGTGATACCGAGAGCCATGGGACCGGTTCAAGCCTGCAAACCACAGTCTTTCACCTCGCCACACAGCCTCGTGAGAAACCGAGTCTCTGCGACCGTCCGTGTTGTAAATCCGAAAGGACCATTCGAATTAACAACACCTTCATGGCTCGGTATCACTGTTGACGGCCCTGTCGCTGAGATAGTGGACAATTTCTTTGAAATACCAGATACTCGTAGATTAAAAAATTTGGTGCAATTCTATTCACATCAATGCTAATGTATAACTTAGCAATTATGATTTTATTCTGGTCTACAAACACTGTGTTAATGCGGATGCAAGCGTTCCTTGCTCGTCAATGAAGCAAGCTACTGGTACTTTTTAGGAGTGAAGATGATGCAAACAAAAGGTGAAATTCTTTCGGCCAATTTAAAGAGGGCACGTAATCAATTACGGCTCACACAGTCTGAGGCCGCTAAACAACTAAATGTTTCACGTCAGGCTATTTCTAACTGGGAGACAGGGCGCAATCTGCCGGATGTTTTATTGTTGCAACAAGCGGCAGTCGTCTATCAAACGTCTGTTGACGCATTGATGAATGTTTCCGCAGTGACAACGATATCGGCTAAGTTCTCAAAAGTCTTGATCGTAATCGCGGAAACCATCTTGGTAACTAGTCGGATGACACAGTTATCCACAATTGCTGGTCTAAGAATGATGGATGGGTTGATTGTGGTTGTGGCAATGTTGCTATTTATATTCAAGATTAGAAGAACGCAACTTGTTTCTGCAACGATACTGATAGGTGTGCTAAACCTTGTTGCCGCGCGGCAGTCGCAGATCGACTTAAATTTTGGCATGCGATTTGCTTGTTTTGCAGCAGGCATTTTGCTGCTGTTACAAGCTATTATTGATTTGACTAGGAGGATCACTGAGAACCATCATTTTCAACATTGATGTTCGGGGCGGTTAGCGATGAAACGATTGTGGTGGTTGGTGACTATTAGTTGGAGTTTTCTGCTTGGATGCTCAGTGGCAATCGTCATGACACGTACGGTGGATGGGGCAGGTGTGACACAAACGCCTGCGTTGCGAATTATTTCACTGGTAATCTTAGGAATAGTTGTTATTTTCGTTTGTGCCTGTCAATTGATTTGGTGGCTAATTATGCGCCGGCATTGAGACCTTAATTTAAATCAGCACAAAAAGCCGCCCATCAATTAAGATGGACGGTTTCTCTGTCATCCGGTCATCGCAAACATCTCATGACGCTGTTGCCAAGTTGATCTTTGCTCACGGATTACTGCCGGTCACACACCGGCTGTTTAATTGTGCGACCCCGCGGGAGTCACTTATATTGGTGGCGGATTCTAGGTTGCCGCCTGCCTGTTATCAGCTGATGAACAACTTCATCCAACTGACCCTGTGGTTCTTAGGAAGGAATCTTTCTAAGGCCAACGCTTTTTTCGTGGTCATGATTCACTCACTGGCCATTCGTCTAAGCATCTAATTGTAATGGGATGTTCGCTCCCTGGACGATGTTTATCAGAACAACACCATTTCACGGTGAAGTGACTTCATGATGTCTAACACCAACCATTCAGACGCGTAGTCCAAACTGTGTTCTAAACTCATTAAAGGCCAACTTCCTTCCTCACTTAGAAGTATAGCAAACGTTTAATGAAAGCGCTACCATTATTTACCGTTTTCGATATTAAAATTTAAATCGAACAAATGTTTGTACATCTATTTCACCGAGAATCAGATTCGGGTAAAATGGACACAACAAGTTAGTTCCGCAGAAGAAAGGGGCAGAAAACGTGTCGTTAAACTTTATTTTGGGTCAGGCCAAATTTGATCATCGCCAGGAAATGATTGAGCAAATGCGTGCCTCCATGGCTGAGCATCCAAAAGATCAGTACTTCGTTTTGGTTCCTAACCACATTAAGTTCAATGCTGAGGTTGGTGTTTTAAATGCACTGAAAGAAGCCACGGATAAGACGGGCCAGTCACTCTATGCGAATGGGCAAATTCAAGTATTTTCGTTTACTCGATTAGCTTGGTACTTCATGAAAAATACGCCGACTTACCAACTACCGCGTTTATCAAACGCTGGGTTAAGTATGCTGATTTATCATATTATTGCGCTACACCAGACTGAATTGACCGTTTTTGCCGGTGAACTTAACCAAACCGGTTTTATTAATCAGTTGGTTCGCCAGTTTTCCGAGTTAAAGGTCGGTCAGGTTAGTGCGGCGGATTTGCAACATATCGCAGGTTCTTTGGAAACTAGCGAACAGGCAGATCTAGGCGGCAAACTCCATGATTTGGCAATTGTATACGAGGCATATACAGAGACTTTAAGCGGAAATTACGTTGATAATGCTGATCTAGTAAACCAGTTAACTGACTATTTGGCGCAAGGCAATGAACTTAAACATGCCCATATTTATTTAGACGGATACGCTACTTTTTCTGCACAGGAACAACAATTAGTCACCGTAATGATGAAACAGGCTGCTTCGGTTACCGTTTCGCTGGTTATGCAGCGTGCTCCGAAACAAACGCCAGAATTGGGTGACCTATTTTATGAGCCGTCATTAACGTATTTGAAACTAGTTCAGTTAGCTCGTGAAAACCAGGTTCAGATTAAGCTAGATACGACTGCTAAGAAATTGCGGGTAAGCACTGAATTAGCAAAATTAGACGATTATTGGGTCGCCAGTGTTCCCGCCAAACGGCTGCCGGTTGAGCAACTTTCAGCACAAACAAATTTGCGTGTGTTCACTGCTGAAACACGTCTGGACGAGCTCAATCAAGTTGCCCGCCAAATTCGAACGATGGTTGCCCAACAGCCTGAACGGTATCATTATCGTGACTTTTTAGTGTTGAGCCGACATTTAGCACCGTATGAAAACTTTGTTGGTCCAGTGTTTGATCAGATGGAAATTCCTTATTTCGATGATTCAGACAAGCCAATGGACAAACACCCACTGATTGAATTAATCAGTGCTTTATTTGACGTACGCGCCCATTATTACCGTTATCAAGATGTGATGCGGTTGTTAAAAACGGAGCTGTTAATCCCTAGTACATCAGGGCAGCCAATGTCAGTCAAAGATTTTCGACAAGCGTTGTCGCTAACGGAAAATTGGGTATTGAAAACCGGTATTGAAGGCTCTCGTTGGGTTGAAAAAGAAGATTGGACGTATTGGCGTTTACAACATGTCGATGATGAGACCCTCACGGAAGCAGACGTTGAGGTTCAACGTCAAATAAACGTTATTCATCATTTCATTGGGGCCGTTTTGCCACCATTTTTCAAGCAATTAGATAAGGCCACTAATGGCACCGAGGCAGCCAAGATTTTGTATCAGTTTTTAGCTGATAATGGGGTGATTGATTGCCTGAATTCCTGGCGGGTAACGGCCACCGATAACGGAGACTTAGATCGCGCAAGCCGCAATGAGCAGGCATGGAATACATTTACCGGCATTTTGGACGAGTATGTCAGTCTCTTAGGCGAGGCTGCTGATTTTGATATCGATGAATTTGCTGCGTTGCTGTTGAATGGATTCGAAGGCACCAATTATACTCAAATTCCGGCAACCTTAGACCAGGTGACTATTTCAGAAACGGGAATTGTCCAACTAAATGATTATCAGGTTGTTTTCTTAATCGGGGCTACTGATGATGTTATGCCAGATCAGGTCGCTGAAAGTAGTATTTTAACCGATGGTGATCGAGACCGATTAGCCCCTAAACTCGCGGATAATCAATTTTTAACGTTAAGCGCGGGTACGCGAATGACATTTGATCCATATATTAACTACATGGGATTTCTGACAGGATGCCAGCAGCTGATCTTATCGTATCCGCAAGGGGGGACTGACGAGAACGGTCTTCAACCATCACGCTACGTCACGAGCATTGTGAACCACTTTCAGTTGCCTGTTGTTACTTACACCGCCACTCCAAATGTGGCAACGCAACAAGCTAGTGCACTGCAACCGTTTATTGGCTCGCCACGATTTGCACTGACTAATTTGATTAAGGTTAGCTATCAGGCCAAAGAGACCCAGTTACCTTTGCCAAAGCCATGGGTGTTCGTGTACCGCTGGTTACGATTGTCCTCCGTTAAAACGTTAACGGATCAATTATTAGCGGGAATAGATTACCGAAATACGCCACAACCGCTACGACCTGATATTGTACAAGGACTTTATGGTGATCAGTTAAATACTTCCATTTCACAGCTTGAGACATTCTATAGAAATCAGTATGAGTACTTTCTTAAGTTTGGGCTACGTTTAAATGAACGAGATGAATTCGAATTATCTGCCGCTAGCACTGGGGAGTATTTCCATATGGCGCTAGATCAGCTGATGAAGTTGGTAGTCAGTCGTCAACTGGATTTAAGCCAGCTGAGTGAATCTGCCATCAACGATCTCGTAAGTGAAGTGATGCCATCGGTCAATGATCAACCGCAGTTTGCCATTCTAAACAGTTCTCACCGAATGGGATATATTCGCAATCAATTAATTGAAACCATCAAACGGATGGCGACGATTATCGGGCAACAACAGCAAATTACGCCGATGCGAACGTTAGCTACGGAAGTATTGTTCGGCCATGTTGGGGCGGATTCAGGAATGCCAGCCTTGTCGTTCAAACTGCACGGGGATCGTCACATTAACGTGCGTGGAAAAATAGACCGAGTTGATGGGATGAATGTTGGCAGTAAAGAATACTTGAGTGTTGTGGATTATAAATCTGGCCGACGTACATTTGATTTTGAGCAAGCTTACTATGGGCTATCAATGCAGATGCTGACGTACCTTGATGCTCTTCGCCAAGATGCCGATTCAGTGAGCCCTAGTCAGTTAAACTCACTAGCAGGAGCATTATACCTACACATTCAAAGTGCAGGCATTTCGCTAAATAAACTGGGTAAGGGTAAACGTTTGGACCTAAATGACTTGGCCTCAATCAGTGACGCCTTGCTATCAGCCCACAAGTACCAAGGTGTGCTGGTTGCTGATCCTGTCATTTTGACAAACTTAGATCAGGACATTGCAGATGGCGGTCACTCAAAAGTTTATCCATTGGCTCTAAAAAAAGATAAAACGTTGTCCGCGACGGCTAAGACAGTCATTACTGCTGAACAACTGAATGATTTATTGTCATACGAGGAACAACTCATTGTTAACGCAGGCAATCAGATTTTTGCCGGATCAGATAAGCTCAATCCGTTCCAAAATGCCCGCAAACAGACAGGGTTGCAGTATTCACCATACACTGCGGTTATGCGCTTTGACGCAATGCTACCTGAAAATCGCTATCACGTGTTGGATAAATTAACGCCCGCAGATGTGCTTCATCGCATTGATCCAAAGCAACAGGAGGCTGATAAAGATGGCAACAACTAAGTTAAATTTCACACCGGCTCAGGATGCCGCCATCCATCATGCCGGCCACAATGTTTTAGTTTCAGCTTCAGCTGGTTCTGGGAAAACTCGGGTATTAGTCGAACGTGTAATTACCAAATTGTTGGATGAGAGCAATGATACAGACATCACTAATTTACTGGTGGTGACGTTTACTAATGCAGCAGCTAAAGAAATGCGCGACCGTATTCAAACCACATTAAGGCGTGAAATAAATAAAAATGACGGCGAAGATGCCGACAGTAACAAACGTCGCCGTCAGTTGTTGCATCAGTTAAATCTGCTTGGCAGCGCAGATATTAGTACTTTGGATGCATTTTGTTTGCGACTGGTTCAGAAATACTATTATGTCATTAAACTTGATCCGGTTTTTCGTCAGCTGGCCGATGAAACGGAAGCCCAGTTACTAAAAGAAGATGTTTGGGGCGATTTGCGTGAAACCTTATATGCTAACGATAATAATGGTCGGTTTGCTGAGTTGACCCGCAATTTTTCTAACGATCGTGATGATGAGGGCTTACAAGACCTAGTCTTTAGACTCGCAACGTTCGCCACTGCAAAAGCTAAGCCTGATGCATGGCTAGAGAGTTTAGTCAAGCAGTACAAATTATCCGATGGAAGTCTTTGGGAAAGCGATTTAGCGCGGCAATACATCCAGCCGAATGTGGCCAGTGCAATTCAACAGTGTTTGGCAGATATTCAAACGGCTAATAACATTGTTGCTGGTTTTTCAAGTGACGACTATATTGCCAAGTGGCAGAAGGTCCTAGCGCCCTTAACTGATCAGTTTACAAAGTTGCAAGATGAACTAACGACGACAACCTGGGATTCATTACGCGATGAATTGGCTAGTGTTGATACTGGTCGGGCACCGGGGTTAAGAAAATTAGAAGCCGATGATCAACGTGTTCATGATCAGTTAAAAACGTTACGAGGTGGTTTAAAAAAGCGCCTTGAACAGCTAATTGATCGTTACTTTGTTTTAAACGAAGCTGACATTAAAGAGGTTAACCAGCATGCGAGTGAATTAGTTGCGCAACTTGCTGACGTGGTAATGCAGTTTATGTCAGCCTTTGCAGCTGCCAAACGTCAACGACACTTAGTTGACTTTGGTGACCTAGAACATTTTGCGTATCAAATTTTGCAAGACGACAGTGTCCATCAAGAAATTACGAAAAAGTATCACGAGGTACTCGTTGATGAATACCAAGATATCAATGAGCTGCAAGAATCGATCTTGCAATCAGTAGCCAACCAGACGGCAGGCCATGGAAACATGTTCATGGTGGGCGATATGAAGCAATCAATTTATCGCTTTCGCTTGGCTGATCCAACGTTATTTTTGAAAAAATATAATACGTTTGATACTCATGATCAATTGGTCGAAAAGCCAAATAGCGATGGTGAGCGGATTATACTGGCCGATAATTTTCGTTCGATGAAGAATGTTGATGCCTTTACAAATTTGATTTTTTCACAGTTAATGGACGAATCTCTTGGCGAAATGAATTATGCCGGGGATGCTGAATTGCAATATGGACCAAAGGATTATCCTGAGGAGGATGTTCCAAAAACACAGGTTATGATTTACGAGAGCGGCACTGACGATGAGTCTGCGGACAGTGATGATGACGAAGAGGACGTCACTGACGCTTTGGCCATTAATGATCGTGCAGAAGGTCAAATTGTGATGGTGGCAGCCAAAATCCGTGATATGGTGACCGAAAAGACACAAATTTTTGATCGCCAGCAAGGTACCAATCGAGACATGACGTATGGGGATGTCGCATTACTGGTTCCAACTCGTAACAACAATCTGTTACTTCAAGAGCAATTTGCTAAGCTTGGGGTTCCCCTAGAAGTCCGCGATACTGCGAATTACTTCCAAACAACCGAAATTCAAATTATGATGGCTCTTTTACGAATTATTGATAATCCATACCAAGATATTCCATTAGCAGCTGTTTTGCGTTCTCCGATTGTCGGTTTAAATGAAAATGAATTGGCCTACCTACGCATTCAAAACAAAACAAGTGATTACTACCAAGCCCTGCTGGATTTTGAACAACGTGTTCAATCAGAACCTGATAAGATAGGTGACTTTGGTCAGCGTGTCCATGAACGTTTGCAACGCTTTTTAAAGCAGTTAGATCACTTTAGAGATATCGCTCGTCAAAATCAGTTGGTAACGTTAATCTGGACCATCTATCAAGATACTGGCTTTCTCGATTATGTTGCGGGAATGCCAGGTGGACAACAACGGGCCAGTAACTTACATGCGCTATACGCACGGGCCGCTGATTATGAAAACAGCAGCTTTAAAGGCGTTTTTCAGTTTGTTCACTTCATTACGGAAATGCAAAAACGCGATAAGGATTTGGCTGAGGTTAATACGGCAAGCAATGACAATGCTGTTTCAGTAATGACGATCCACGGTAGCAAAGGCCTGGAATTTCCAGTAGTATTTGTCATGGATGCTTCCCATGGTTTCAATCTATCGGATCAGCGGAGCGCTGTGGTGTTGGACGACCATCTTGGTATTGGAATCACGTGGTACGATCAAAGTCGTCATTTGAAGATTGATACACTGCAAAAAAAATTGGTTGCCAGCGAGTCACTCAAAAAGACCTTATCTGAAGAAATGCGGGTGCTTTACGTTGCTCTTACACGGGCACAACAACGTCTGTTTGTAGTTGGCACGTATAAGGATCAGGATGATTTATTAAAGCATTGGCAAAAAGCAGCTAACAATGCGTCCTTAACGTTAAATACGACATTAAGATCGGAAACTAAGAACTTCATGGATTGGATTGGGATGGCTCTTTTACGATTGCCGTCAGTGGCCAAGCAATTAGGAGTGGATGACTTTGTGATTCCGTTGTCGTCCGAGGCTGTGAACGAAACGCGGGCGGATAGCTTCGAATTGGTCTTAAAAACGAAAGCTGATTTAGAGGCTGCCGGTATTTTACAAGCAGCGGATGACGAACAACAAACCTACTTGGATGAATTACGTGAAACGGCCAAACAAACCAAGTTTGGTGATCTTAACGTTGATGCGTTAGAGCAGGTATTGTCTTTTAGCTATGCAAACGAAGCCGCAACGAAAACGACTGCTTATCAATCTGTCTCAGAATTGAAGCGATTATTTGAAGAACCCGATCAGAATCAGTTTGGTACGCTGGAATTAGACGATCAGGCCAAGGCTCGGTCACGGGTTACTAACAACGAATTAAGAACACCACAGTTTATGCAAACGGTCACGGCGCCGAAACCTACTGAGATTGGAACAGCGACCCATCTAGTTCTGCAGGAAGTAGACTTAAGCGCTGGTCAACCTAGTCCCGAAGACTTGCAGAATCTTGTTAATCAACTGGTTAAAGATCATGTATTGACTGATGCGGTGGCTTTGAAAATCAACTTGTCTCAGATTGAAAGCTTCTTTCACAGTGATTTAGGCAAGCAAGTGATTGAACATGCACATGACGTTCATCGTGAGGCGGCGTTTTCATTACTAATACCTGCTTATCAGTTATATCAGGGAATTCATCGGCCAGAAGATGAGACGAAGGCTGAGCAAGTGCTCATTCACGGAATTATCGACGGTTATTATATCAAGGATGACGAGGTCACGTTATTCGATTACAAGACTGATTATATTGACCCTGCACATCAAGATGAGGGACTTCAAAAGTTGGTCGAGCGTTACCGAGGTCAATTGAACCTTTACGCCGCCGCGCTGACAAACATGACTGGATTACCTGTAACGCACAAAATTCTTTACGCGTTAGATGCCAGTCGACCGATTGAAATATAAATAAAAAACTGATTTTCTTGATGACTTACACGTTAACTGGCGTAAGCACAGAAGAAAATCAGTTTTTTATTGTTGATTAGCATCAATTACACGATGCAGAGCCTTTTTAGCGGAGAGCCAAAATAGAAAGGCTTCCAGTGCGTCATAACGAATAACCTCTGCCGCAGACATTTCTTGCTGTTGCTGTTCGGCCAAACGAAAATGTTTGAAGGAGTCGTTAGCAGCTTCTCGATTAAACAGTGTTATGAAATGATCGTAACTTTTTTGCGGCGATTCATTGTCGATGATGTATTGAAGGGCAACTCTAAGCTCTTCAAGTGAAAAAATGTTTTTTAAGAGACCAACAATGATAGCGCCTGCTAAATGAATCTTATGATAGCTTTTTTTGTCGGGTGCGACTAGAACGTCGGCCTTAAAGTAATTATGCATCATTGTTTTAGTTACTATATCGCCGGTAATAGGGCGTAAATACCCATTTGTAAGTTCAATCAGCTGGTCGAGATGAAGGTCGAATCCAGGCAGGTCTGACCAATGTGGCAGAATCATCAAGTTATTATTTTCGAATGATTGATTCAATGGCTTTGACATATTAATGGGGCGTCCTTTCTGACATTAACCCACCTGTACCGCGATACCAACAAGTCCGGGACCAGTATGAACGCCAAGGGCAGGGGAAATGTTTCCTGTCTCAATATTAAGTGATGGAAAGCGGTTTTGTAAATCCCCTGTTACCTGTTTTAATAGCGGTTCATTGAGACCTTGAGCTACAGCTACCCGTGCGTTTTTGTTAGCAGAGATTTTTTGGAAAGCAAGTTCGACCATTTTTTGGACAGCTTTCTTTTCTGTGCGCGCTTTAGCGATAGCTGTATAAACGCCATCTGAATCACAAGTAATAATTGGTTTAATGTTAAGTGCCGCACCAAAGAATCCGGCAACACGGCCGATTCGTCCACCAGCTCTTAGGTATTTTAATGTTGGAATATAAATGTAGACAGAGCTTTTAGGAACGGAGGCATTGAGCTTATCGATGATTGTGGTAAATGGCAATTGCTGGTCAATGAGCGATTCTGCGTAGCTGGCAAACAGGCCACTACCAACACCAATGTTTTTAGTATCGATAACTACCATTTTCACGTCGTCTTGTGACTCTGCGACTTGTTTGAACAGGCTGTTGGTTACCGAAAGTGCACCAGATATAGTGATTCCGATGACATGAGTAAAGCCGCGGCTTTTTAGTGTTGCGAGGCGATTAATGACATCGCCCATCACAGGGCTGGCAGTTTTAGGAAGCTCTTTAGCAGTGGATTGTAACCGATAAAAGTCATCTGGTTCAATGGTTTCACGGTCGGCGTAAGTTTTGCCATCGATCATTAACTGCATTGGTACAGCGACGATGTTTTGATACTGTGTAAAAATATGTTCAGGCACATCTGAGGCCGAATCTACGAGCAAAGCAATTTTTTCTTCTGTCATCAAGACTTTACCTTCTTAGTCGTATTTAAAACGATATCGATTTCATTAATATAGTATTGAATACTACATTAATGATCGGGCATTGTCCAATTCTGGTTTAATTCATTTAATTTTAATAATTGAATAAGAAATTCGTTTGAGCTCGCCTAGTATTTGAAAATGTGATAATTTACTGATTGAGAAAGTAATTGATGGCATAACTGCGAGTCTCATGGGGAGAGAATCGACATTATATAGAGGGTGGATGAAATGATGCACGATAACTGTGAAATTTGCAGACGAATTCAAATGATTAAGGATGGGACTAATCCCTATTTTGTTGCTGAATTATCAACAGGGTATGTGGTAATTGGCGACAATCAGCACTTTAAGGGATACACCTTGTTTCTATGCAAACAACATGAGACAGAATTGCATTTTTTGCCACGCGATTTTAAAGAGCAATTTTTGCACGAAATGAGTTTGGTAGCGGAGGCTGTTTACGACGCGTTCCATGCCGAAAAAATGAACTATGAGTTATTAGGGAATGGCGATACCCACGTGCATTGGCACCTATTCCCTCGTCGAGAAGGCGATACGACAACACCGGGGCCAGTTTGGTGGTTAGATCGTAACGTTATGTTCAGTGACGACAACCGGCCATCGCCTGAAGAACTTGACGAGATGAGGCACACACTGAAAGCAACACTAACTAAAGTGCTGGCGGCGGATGCTGAAGCGGCAAATTAAATAGAACTCAAATAGCGGCGACATTCACGTGAAGTAATCATGTGAATGTCGCCGCTATTTGAGTTTTATAGAAGATTTGAATAGCGTGTACAGATTGTCTTTCTATAAAAGCTTAAGAAAAATTGAGGCAATGATAACACTTGCAACGGATACGGTTGCAAAACCACCTACTAACATTTTAGGCATCATTTGATCTCGTAGATAGCCTTCGAGCGGTTTGTCTCCTGAGGCAACGCTCCGAGATATCTCTGATGTCAGGATGTAGTCAGCCGGGAAACCGAAAAGAGAAGTTAGCGAACAGGCATAGGCCATTTGCCATGTCATACCAAATGGTTTTGCTAGAAGTCGTGCAGCAAGAAACATGCCTAACAGACCAAGAGCAATTAGCGTGATAATTTGAACGATTATAGTTCCCATTAGGCTTGGTGTGGTTGAGCTTAATTGACCAAAAACGTAGGCTAGCAGACCGTACATGAGCCAACTAAAAACGCCGGCCTTGCCCAAAATATTATTCTCAAGAAAGCCAAGTTGATGGGCGATGACACCAAATATTAAGCAGACGACATTTGCGTTAATAACGTTATGAATCAACATTGCAAATCCCATACTGATGAGTGCGACGATGGCAACCTTTACTAGCAAATATGCTGAGGTGACGTATGCATTGGGCAACTTGATTAACGAGTCTTTTTTCTCTTTACTTTCATCGGATTGCTCGTATTTTGGAGCTAAAGTGGCACGATTTTTGTTAAAAACAATGCTGAGGCGTTTTCCTTCATGTTTTAACATGGCTGCGGTTAATGGGTAGCCGACTACTGAATGGAGAACAAACATGGATACAGGTAGTGCTACTAATGCTGTGATGCCCTGTGATTTCAGGCCGTTACTCATTAACAATGCTGAAACTAAACCGCCTGTTAAAGGCGGGATTGCTGCTACTACTGTATGCCAGTTGAAAAGCCATGTGCCGATTGTTAATGTCAGAATCAGTGTTCCAATGACGCCAAGCAGTGCGATACAAACTGCTTTCCATTGCTGCAATAATTCCTTTAAGCTCATTAGTGTACCAAGGTGAACTAGAAGCAAAGGGATAGCGATGGAGATAAATTGAGGACCAAATGAAGCACTTGCAACGACTGTTTTGGGCAACACTGTCCAAAAACCAATGACAAATAAAATTGCACTAACGAAAACGGACGGAATGTAAGCATGCGAAACAGTTGATACCCACTCGCCGATTAGCATAAAGGCCATGACAATACTAAAAGCAATAATAAAATTCATACACGTCACCTCAAAAAATAAATTAACAATGAGAATACTATTAATTTATTTTTAAGTCAAAATTAATTTAAGAACCCTTACTAAACGGCATTATTTTAATAATAAACTCTATTCAACTGATTTGACCTTTTTTGCTAGTTGGTATATTTTAATCATAATTTAATTTATTTGAGGTGACTTTTATATGTCAAAAACAGTATTTACACATGGTCATTTATTTGACGGGAACCATGAACAGGAAGTAAATGATGCGTGGTTCGTTGTTGATGATACAACGGGAAAAATTGAAGAAACTGGTAGTAATACACATCCAGTAGTTGAACAAGAAGTTGATTTGTCTGGACAGTATGTTATGCCGGGATTAATCAATTGTCATACTCACATAACGATGGATCCCAACACAGGTGATGGTGGAACTGGCGCCAATGTTGTCGAAGCGACGGTTCGTGCTGTTGATAATTTACACGATCTGTTGAAATCAGGTGTTACATATATTCGCGAGTGCGGGTCTTCGTTTGACATTGACATTTATTTGGAAAAATTGCGTAGTGCAGGGAAACTGACTAAGGTGCCACGTATATTGCCATCTGGCCGGCCATATTCAATGACAGGCGGACATGGTGATTTTCCGAATTTCGGGCATCTGGTCGACTCTCCGGATGAAATGCGCAAAGCAGTTCGTCAAGGATTAAAAATCGGAACGAAGGCTGTTAAAGTTATGGCAACGGGTGGCGTTATGACTCCTGGTGACTTTATGGATGATCCTCAACTTAGCGTTGAAGAAATCAAAGTTGCCGTTGATGAAGCGCATCATAAGGGAGACATCGTTGCCGCACACGCAGAAGGTAATCCAGGCATTATGAATGCTATCAAAGCAGGTGTTGACTCGATCGAGCACGGTTTTTATGTTAACGATGAAGAAATCGATTTGATGTTGGAGAAGGGGACTTATTTAACACCGACTATTGTTGCTGACTGGGCAATTCCAGAATATGCCAAGGGAAAATTGCCAGAGTGGGAAATCAAGAAAGCAGCTGATGCGCTGGACGACTTGTACACTAATATTATGCATGCGTGGAAACGAGGCGTACCGGTTACTCTAGGAACTGATGCGGGGACGCCGTTCAATGATTTTACTATGACACCGAAAGAACTATCTCTAATGGTCGATAAGGGAGTATCACCTGCCACTGCCATTAAGTCATCAGTTACGTCAGCGAAATTGATGAAGATTGATGATGAATATGGCACCTTGGAGAAGGGAAAATATGCTGACTTTTTGGTCTTGAATGGTGATCCTCTGGTAGATGTGAATGCCGTTCAACAACCCGATAAACAAGTTTACCAGCATGGGCAACGTGTCTATTAGTGTCTGAACTTAGCAAATAATCAGTTAGTTAGTGTGAAAGCAGGTTTAATTAAAATGAACAAAAGAGAAGTAGAAGATTATGCAATCGCAAACTTATCTGATGTTGAAGAATATATAACTATTCCAAGTATTTCCGCACAGGGAACTGGCATTAATGAAACCTCTGATTGGTTAGTTAATGAATTTAAATCATTGGGAGCCTCAACGGTTGAAAAATGGCATGATCAAGGAGGAAATCCAGTCGTTTTTGCTGCGTTTAAGGGTGCTAAACAAACGACAGTTTTATTCTATAATCACTATGATGTTCAGCCACCAGAGCCACTAGACGAATGGCATTCTGATCCATTTAAACTGACGCAACGAGATGGAAAAATGTTTGCACGTGGTGTTTGTGATGACAAAGGGGAACTAATGTCACGCCTGACGCTCATTAAATATTTCAATGAGCATGGTGGACTGCCTGTGAATCTAAAATTTTTCGTAGAAGGCGAAGAAGAAGTAGGCAGTCCACATGTTGGGGACTATTTAAAAGCTCACGCGGCAGAACTAAAAGCAGATGTTTGTTTGTGGGAAGGTGGCGGTAAGAACGCCGTTGATCATTTTGAAGTCACCTGTGGTCTGAAGGGCATTGCAACGTTTGAATTAAGTGTTCAGACTGCGGATGTAGATATTCACTCATCATTGGCGAGTTATGCCGATAACGCAGTTTGGCGTCTTATGGAGGCCGTTACATCATTACGAGGAAAAGATGGGCGTGTTAAAGTATCAGGATTTTACGATAATATAAAACCGCTCAGTTCAACAGAGACAGCTGCTGTTGAACAAATGGACTTCGATGGTGAAGCTGTTAAGAATACTTTTGGATTGAAAGGAAATTTCGTCTATCCAGACCCGAAGACCGAATTGGTAAACGGTACGACATTGACTGTAAATGGCATCATGGGTGGATATGCAGGTGCAGGAGTAAAAACAATCATTCCGCGTTCCGCTTCTGCAAAACTAGACTGTCGATTGGTTCCTGGTCAGGAGCCGGCCGAGCTTATGAATTTAATTCGCAAACAATTGAATCGAAATGGGTTTAGCGATGTTGAGATGAAACCAACGCATGCCGAGTTGCCATTTCGGACGAACCTTGATGATCCCTTTGTTAAGCTGAACGTTAAAATTGCTAAACAGGTATACGGTGATGAAAATGTACGGTTAGTACCGAACATGCCAGGCAGTGGACCAGCTGGTGAGTTTGCCAATGAGCTTGGAAAGTCATTACCAATTGTTATGGTTGGTGTTCACTATGCGGCTAGCAAACCGCATTCCCCGAATGAAAATATACGTCAAAGTGATTATCAAGAGGGAACATACTTTTTAGGTGAGTTATTGACTGCAGTTGGCGCACAGTCGGAAGAGTTCAAAGTGTCCAGTTTAAACAATGAATAATCGCACGAAAGCCCCCCGTTTTTCATATTTTGAAAAACAGGGGGCTTTGAGTTATATGAAAATATATGATGAGGTGTGACCGACTAAAAAAGTTATTCGTTTAAAAATGCTTGCGGCCTCATTTTTTCTACTCAATTAATTTTAAACGATGATGAACGATCACTAGATCAACAGTGTCATCATCGTAAACGAAAGCAGCCCCGTAAATATCGTCGCGGTCTTCTCCCCAACCTGGAATTGGTTTACCTGCAAAGAAAAGCCGCTTTGTTTCTATTTCACATGTGATTGAGTCACGGGCAAAAATAGTAACACCGCTGACGTGTGTTTGCAGGGGATGACCGGTTTCAGGACTCAACAAGTGGTGGTAACGATGACCGTTCTTAACTAAGACGCGTTCGTAGGTGCCTGACGTGACGGCGGAACCAGCTGGCATCAACACAGTCAGAAGATCCTCACCACGAGCTTTTGTTGGCGCCTGAACACCAACTAACCATTGACCATTATCGCGTTTAGGCGAAGTACCGACAAATTCAATGTTTCCGCCTAGATTAATGATGCCTGCTTGCACGCCATTGGCACGCCATAAATCGCGAATTCGGTCAGCAATGTAGCCCTTGGCAATCCCACCCAGATCCAGTTCCATTCCTGGTTCGGTGAGGTAAACACTCTGATCAGCGTCATTTAGAATGACGTTTGCTGCATTAGACAGTGCTAGCCGTTTGGAAATATCGGATTCATTGGGAACGTTTGCTCCAGCAAAGCCAATTTTCCAAAGTTTAACGAGTGGTCCAATTAGAGCATTGAACCCAAAATGTTGGTGACTCTGCTCAACGGCAGTTTTGATGAGTGCAAACGTGCTTGGGGATACTTGTACAGCATGTTTGCCGGACGCGTTGTTGACTGCCATAACTTCGGAAACGGGTGCGTTAACGGTTAACTGTTGTTCGTACAGTTGAATGAGCGCAATGCTGTCATCCAGTACCTTTTCATCTGTTTCACCCATGACCGTTAGCACAATACGAGTGCCAAGTGCATGGGTTGTTTTTGTTAGTTTTTGCGATGCGAGATTATTAATCATAGTTTGGGTCCTATTGGTTATCTTTCAGTATGTTCAAAGTGTCAATGTTAATTGGTATTATAGGTCGTGGTCGTTTTTATCGTCAATGTTAGTATGGATGAGTACTCAACATTAATAAATTAATAAATAAACTTTGAAGTTTAGTAAAGACACTACTGATATTAACCATCTGAAAATATTGTGCGGTAATATCACAGTGTACCTAAAGAGATGAAGATGTTTCCATTTTCACTAGTCAACGGATGTCTAGCGTTTGTGAAATTACCTTGAATCTTCTTTGGAACAGGGTTATATTTTTTTATGGCGGTATTTTTAAGCCCTTATGGAGAGTTACCCAAGTCTGGTTGAAGGGACACGATTTCGGTTGTGAGGTCAGTAATGACGCAGAGGTTCAAATCCTTTACTCTCCTTTGTGAGTTCCTGTTGATGACAAGCCTGTGCTGTTGACGTGGACTCACATAGTTGCATAATTTAACAGTTTTAAAAATGGAGAGTTACCCAAGTCTGGTTGAAGGGACACAATTTCGGTTGTGAGGTCAGCAATGACGCAGAGGTTCAAATCCTTTACTCTCCTTCACAGGCATCGGTGGTCGATGCCTTTTTAGTATCAAAAAAATGGAATGGTGTGAAAATGGTGCAAAAAGTTCGGGAATTATCAGCTGAAGAATTTAGTGCGTTTGAAGAAAAGTGTCCTTACGGTTCGTTTTATCAATCTGTAGAACAGGGCAACCTGATGTTAAAAGAAGGCCATAAAGCGACTTATATGGGTCTTGTCGAAGACGATAAGATCATTGTGGCCGGATTGTTGGTCGGCATGAAGATTCACTTTGGTTATCGGTTTGATATCTATGGTGGACCATTGTTTATGCCAGGTTCTGAAACAAAAGCTAACTTGTCTGCGTTCGTTGAAGCAGTTGAAGAATACGTTCGTAATCAAAACGGGATGTTCTTGCGCCTGATCCCCAACTTGCCGGTTAAAACATATAACGATGCGGGCGAGCTCACTGCGAGTCACTTTGAAACTTTGCCAGCATTGTTTAAAGAACTTGGCTACGATTATCAAGACTATCATGCAGCCGGTTACGACGAAGCAACTCATGTTACTCATTACGAGTATAAAAAAGATGTCCGTGACATGACGGAACAAACGCTGGAAAAGAGTTTCGATAAGAAAACACGTTATAACATCAAAAAGGCCAAAGAATTTGGTGTTAAATTAAGAGACATCTCCTTCGATGAATTACCAGAATTCAAGAAGGATACGGCAATGACTGCAGAGCGATTGCACTTCCCGGACAAGTCACTTGATTACTACCAAAACGTTTACCGTGAGTTTGGCGATAAAATTCGCTTTGTCGTGGCTGAAATCGACTCGAATGAATACATTGATTCTTATCAACAAAAGATTAAGTCAACTGATGATAAAATCGCGGCACTTAAGGCGAAAAACAAGGGCTATGAACAGAACAAGATCGATGATCTTGAACGCCAAAAGGCTAACCATCAAAAGAAAATCGATGTCGCAAAGGACCTTCAAAAACGGTATCCTGCCAAGTTCAATGTTGCCGGTGCGATGTTTGTGATTCAACCGCAAGAAATCGATTATGTATTTAGTTACACGAACGAAGAATTCAAGACTTTTAAAGGGCCATTCATGTTGCAAGATGCTATGATGAAGGCCGCTGTTGACCAAAAGATTCCGACGTACAACTTTTTGGGTGTTGCCGGACTATTCGATGGTAGTGACGGTGTGTTTGAATTCAAACAAGGCTTTAATGGCTACACTGACGAAATGATCGGTGAATTCTCCAAAGTGTTGATTCCATGGCGTTACAAGCTCTTAAATGCCATTAAGACAGTGTTGGGGCGTAGCAAACGTTTCTAAAGTGGACTTGAAAGATAAAGAAAATAACCGTTTGAAAATTACAAGTTGCACAGTAATTTCCAAACGGTTATTTTGGTAGCGTTAAATAGAATTGAATGGAGAAACAAAATGTCTATTATTTCCCGTCATGCCAGGTCAGAAGATTATGACGCACTAACCATACTATGGCGTGAAACGGTTGTAACAACGCACAAATTTTTGAAGGCGACAGAGATTGACCAGATTCAACGAATGTTGCCAGTGTACTTTGATGCAGTTAATTTGTTGACATGGTTTGATGGTGAAGAACTAATTGGTTTTTCTGGCACGAAGAATTATAAACTTGAAATGCTGTTCCTGGATGTTCGTTGTCTGCATCAGGGCTACGGAAGGCAAATTTTGGAACGCCTGATCAATAAGGAACACATTCAAACAGTAGATGTTAACGAACAAAATCCTGATGCATTATCTTTTTATCAGCATAATGGGTTTCACATTGCGAGCCGTGATGCTGAGGATAATCAGGGACGTCCATTTCCAATCTTGCACTTAAAGTTAACCTAAGTATATTATCGAGAGAAATAAAATCATTCCGCTCAAAACTCACCTGTATTTCTAATCCAATTAAGGCAAACATTCTTGTAAAATCTCTATTGTAGTCGATTCCGGCTCATCGCATAAAAACGGTGAGAGGAGGACGAATATGTTACAAATGTTTTTGACTATTATAGTGGGCCCGCTTGTTGTCGGCGTGCTGCTTATCTTATTTATGCAGTGGTTGAATCGAAATGATAAGTGGTGATCGACTACTAATCTAACCCGTCCGTTTAAGTACATATTATTCGAAAAAAGAACCCCGAAGAGTGCCAGCTCTTCGGGGTTTTGACGAATATGTTACATTTAACTATCAGTGTAAATATAGTTTATCATGTTTTTGAGCAAATGCTAAGTAGTAGGGTAAATGTCATTTGAACATGTATGTGCCAAACACAAGCACATAACTTACCCTTATGTTCGACCAAATGTTTCAGTTCATTATCCATAGCAAATTTCATAATCAATCAAAAAGCGATCGTAACTTTGGATTAAAATCCAAAATTACGATCGCCTTATTTAATCTATTGTTTGAGTCACAACATTTAATCCGAAGTCTATTGTTCTTCGTACCAAGTGTAGTGGAAGTTACCAGGACGGTCAGTACGTTCGTAAGTGTGAGCACCGAAGTAGTCACGTTGTGCTTGCAACAAGTTAGCTGGCAAAACTTCTGCACGGAAACTGTCGTAGTAAGTGATGGCAGCTGAGAAGCTAGGAACTGGAACCCCAGCCTTAACAGCCATGGCAACAACGTCACGAACTGATTCTTGGTACTTAGCAGCGATGTCCTTGAAGTAGTCGTCGAACAATAAGTTCGTCAGCTTAGGATCCTTGTCAAAGGCATCAGTGATGTTTTGAAGGAAGCCGGCACGGATGATACAACCTGCGCGCCAGATTTGTGCTAGTTGACCAAATTGTAAGTCCCAGTCATAAGTTTCAGAAGCAACACGCAATTGTTCGAAACCTTGTGCGTAGCTCATTAACTTACTGAAGAACAAAGCTTGACGAATCTTTTCGATGAATTCTTTCTTGTCACCGATTTCAGCCTTACCTTGGTTCTTAGCTGCTGGCAATACTTTAGAAGCTTTAACACGTTCGTCTTTCATCATTGAAATGTAACGAGCGTAAACGGATTCAGTAATAACTGATTGTGGTACTTGGATGTTCAAAGCATCTTCTGAACTCCACTTACCAGTACCTTTGTTGTTACCACGGTCCAAGATCATGTCAAGGATAGGCTTTGTCTTGTCGTCGCCTAAGTCATCTTTATGAGTCAAGATGTCAGCGGTGATTTCGATTAAGTAGCTGTCCAATTCACCCTTGTTCCATTCTTTAAAGATGTCAGCCATTTCGTCAACAGAAATGCCGGCAACGTTACGCATGATGTTGTAGCTTTCGTCGATCAGCTCTTCATCACCATATTCGATACCGTTGTGAACCATCTTAACGTAGTGACCAGCACCATTAGGGCCGATGTACGCAACACATGGCTTGCCATCTTGAGGGGCCTTTGCAGCAATCTGTTCAAGGATTGGGGCAACTAAGTCATAAGCGGCCTTTTGACCACCAGGCATTAGTGAAGGACCTTGAAGGGCACCTAATTCACCACCGGATACACCCATGCCGATAAAGTTGATCCCGGACTTGTCCAGTTCAGCGTTACGAGCCATAGTGTCGTGGAAGTTAGTGTTCCCACCGTCGATTAAAACATCACCCTTGTCGAGTAATGGCAATAATTCTTGGATAACGGCGTCCGTTGGGGCACCAGCTTTAACCATCATCAAAATCCGACGAGGTGTTTCAAGAGACTTAACGAAATCTTCAATCGTATAACTAGGAACTAACTTTTTGTCGCCGTGGTCCTTCATCATGTCATCGGTCTTTGAACGTGAACGGTTGTATACACCTACAGTGAAACCGCGACTTTCAATGTTTAGGGCCAAGTTCTTACCCATAACTGCTAAACCAACAACACCAATTTGTGCTTTTTGATCTGCCATGATAAACCTTCCTTGTTATGTTTTATTGTGAAAATCATTATCATTATGGGCACAATCCCGTTATGTCAACGATGTTCCACAATTGTGAAGAGCAACACTATTACAGCTATTATGGTAGTTGATACGCTTACATTTTTCAACCGCTAGGGGTTCGTTTAATGAAATTAGTTGTGAAATAAATTTACGCTGACAGTTTATAAAACTTGGTTACAATCGTTTGTCATTGTTCTTAAATAATTGCCGTAATATTCGACATCGGTTAGACTTGAGTTTACTTGTGAAAAAGAAGCAGTCAAACAGAGTAGAAAGAGGGAAACTCATGGACGACGTTGTTATCGTCAGTGCTGTGCGCACACCTGTAGGAAAAATGGGCGGCGCATTGGCCAGCTTTAGTGCAGTTGAATTAGGAACCTTAGCGGCTAAGGCTGCAATTAAGCGGGCAAACGTTGATCCAAGTATCATTAATCAAACGATTGTCGGCAACGTCTTACAGGCTGGCTCGGGGCAAAATGTTGGTCGTCAAATAGGGATCAACGCTGGCGTTCCGGAAAGCAGCCCAGCGATGACCGTTAATGAAGTTTGTGGATCAGGTTTAAAAGCGATTCGATTGGGTCAATCAGCCATTGTTATGGGTGATGCCGATGCAGTCTTAGTAGTTGGCACGGAAAGCATGACCAATGCACCTTACCTGACGAATGGTATGCGATTGGGGACTAAGTTTGGTGACACAACGATGGTTGATAGCATGGAGCATGACGGCCTGACGGATGCCTTTTCAAATCAGCCGATGGGTGTGACTGCTGAGAATGTTGCAGAGCAGTACCACGTTAGTCGCGAACAACAGGATGCTTTTGCATTGGCCTCACACCAGCACGCAGCCAAAGCCAGTGACGATGGTGCGTTTGCCGATGAAATGCTGCCATTAACCGTTAAAAATCGGCATGGGGAAACCGTTATCGACCGCGATGAAACGATTCGTGAAGATACCAGTCTCGAGAAGTTGGCTAAACTTAGACCGAGCTTTGAACTGGGTGGTACCGTCACGGCCGGTAATGCGGCGCCACTGAATGATGGTGCTGCTGCCATGATCCTGATGCGTAAAAGCAAGGCTGACGAGTTAGGTTTGAAACCATTGGCGACTATTAAAGGTTATCAAGAAGTCGGCGTTAACCCACAAACAATGGGCTACTCACCGGTTAAAGCAGTCAGTGAGTTACTTGCCAAACAGCATCAGACGGTGTCGGATATCGACTTGTTTGAACTGAATGAAGCCTTTGCAGCGCCAAGCGTGGCAGTTGCTCGCGACCTGAAGATTCCAGCGGACAAATTGAATCCAAATGGCGGTTCTATTGCCATCGGCCATCCCCTTGGGGCGACTGGCGTTCGGATCGTAACGACACTGATTTATGCCTTGAAGCATGCCAATCAGCATACAGGTGTTGCCGGTTTATGTATTGGCGGCGGACTGGGCATTGCGCTTTCTGTGGAAGTTAATTAAGACCTTTAGTATGAGAGAGCGGGACATAACACGCCTTGGCTTTCTTAGGTAACATAAATCCGGCGTTTATGGGTGTTTTTCCCATGAGCGCCGGATTTATGTTAGATGAGCAAAAGTCAGTGTTATGTCTCACGTTTGCGGCAATTTTTCATCCGCATGAACTTTTGCGATTGAAGAAAAATTGCTTACCGAAACTACCTGCTACCATTTTGCTGAAATAAAAGATGAGCAAAATGACTCAGACTTTTAATTTCTATGCTAATTGTGACTGTTATCGACTTTTTTCATCAATTCAGTTTTGACGTAGCCGGTAAATAATGAGACCGGTAAGCGAGATAATACCGACAATAATTAGTGAAATGCTAATTTGCTGACCGGTGTGTGGCAAAGCCTCCGCCAGAGAATCCTTCTGTGTTGCAGATTCTTTGGTTGAAATGGATTGACCGTTAAACGGCGCATTCGAAGACGAATTTGATGAACCTGCAACTATTGTTTGGTCACGATTGTCGGATGCCGAAGATTGGTTGCTGGATGTTAGGTGACTAGCGCTTGAATCGTTAGAATCAATCACTGAGTTATCCGTTGAACTTTCGTTGGCGTGATTGGTATCTACGTGATGACTGTCTGAATTACCATTACTTTCAACAGCACTGGTGTCACTATTTTCTGATGAACTGCTATTTGAGCTTTCAAAGGCACTATTGGATTCGCTCGTCGAACTTTCATTGGAATCGTTGCTGTCTGAGCTATTGTTTGATTCTTCGCCAGAGTTATTATTCTCAGAACCACTACCTGTTCCTGAACCAGCAGTTTGTTTCACGCTGGCAGTGGCCTTTTCAGTATTAGTACCACTGCCGTTTTTACCCCAGCTCATTGTGGCCGTATTTTTGAACACAGAACTGCCATCAGAGGCAACGGCTGGATCCTTAAACGTTGTTAGATAATCAATGACAACCATCTGTGAATCAAGTTTAGCAAACGTTGTTTCAAAACTGTCGCCAGTCACTGATACTGTGTAATCTGCTCCAGCAGTCAGGGTTTCATCACGCTTATAGCTTGCTTGTGTGGTGGGGTCTGTCCAATGTCCATTAGATACAGTAATGCTGTCAGGGACTAATTGTTGACCAGCATCAGTGATGATATCTGAAACTTTTACATTTTCCATCAGTAGTTCATTACGGTTAACCAGAATGGTCCATTTGATTGCCGGGTTGCCGTTGCGGTCAGTCGTGAAACTGCCCTTTTTTGACAAGTTATTTGTGGATGGACTGACAATCACTGGGCTTGTTAATGTCCCGTTGTTAGTTTCAAACGGCACATTTTGTTCACCTAATCCGATTGTTGCCGCATTAAGTTTGGTCGAGAAGGTAATGGTGCCATGGAGGTTACTCAGGGTTGCTGCAGTTTCATTAAACGTAACCACCATTGTGCCATCAGTCTTTACGTCGACAGTTCCTAACGCCGTGCCATCGTCAGCAAGCAGCGGAAAAGTTGATTCCTTTGAGACACGAAGGGCGTCTGGTAATTGAATTTTCATTTGATCGTTAGCAGCGATATGAACGTCGTTTGGCACTGCCCAGTCGTAGCGCACGTTGACGTTACTGGCATAGCTAAAATTAGGTCCATTTGTAATTGTTCCGCTAGTGATGAATTCGTTGCCGTATGTTGCGGCTTGTGCGGTCTGAGTGTTGAAAATGAAGCCGATCATCACGGTGAACACAATAAGTAGCCAGTTTATTAATCGAGAACGTTTCATAATTCTATCTTCCTCCCAAATTACTCTTGGAAATAGCGTACGAGAGAAATGAGCGGATAATATCTCAAACTTCACGGCCAGTTCGATTTTTACGAGAAATCTGACTCGTGAAAAATTGATATACCTAGAAAAATGATGAATTTATGACATTCTGTGTCGATTAAAGTACGTTCTTTGGTGTTCGATGGCATGGTGGGTTCGTTGCCGATAGTTCGCGGGGATGCCCAGTTAAGCCTCGATTATTTGGGGTAGCTTGGAGTAATTCAGTTATTTTAGTCAAATCATCTTCGGATCCTAGATCCGTCAAAATATACGTTTGGGCAGCTTGAATAACAGGTTGATCGGGACAATGATCGGATAAATAAAGATCATATTGCTTATTTGGGTCAAAGACTTCAACTGTCGTTCTAAGTGTTTGATTAAAGTAGTTTTGGCAAATTTGAATAAAGGGTTCGAGCCACATCTCACCAATTTCCGGATCGATGGCAATCCTGTAGGTTGGGGCAAATCGCTGTCTCAACGTTAAACGTAGTAGTACCATAAGCTGTTGCACATATCCTGGATCGACAGAAATCTTAAATTTGTCTGCCAAGGATGAAACGATGACGCGAGTAAGCTCGTGGGCCTGACGGATGATCAATTCATTATGAAGGCGTTGGTAGTAACGTGTTGTTGTATCTGGCCGCATAACGTTGATATGACCAGCACAGACGGTGAGGTTGACCAATGTGCGATAGAGAGTAGCGACACTGTATCGCGTAATGGTTGGCGTGTCTAAATTAAGCATTGGCTGAACATGTTCTTGGTGGATAGTTTGCGCCATGATCGCAAGAGAATCAGCCGTATTGACCATGTCCACAGCAGGTTGCCAAAAGGCGTCGTCAATGGGGAAAACTTCATGAGCAACACAAAAAATCAATAAACTTTGCTCAAGTTCTGTTTTTTCGATTCGCTGCATAAACGTGGGCATCGAATCCTGTAGTCGTTGCCACAACTGTTGAAAGTGGGGCGCACTTGCCATCGTCTTATAGACTTGGCGGGCGAGGGGAGATAAGGTCATCGTCGTGTCGGCATGTCGGTTGCGCAGCCGAATAATTAGTAGCCAAGTATACAGTTTGCGAGGCCCGTCAGCCGCGAGATATTTATTAGATCCGTCGATTAATAAACGATGCATTGTCTCCGCTAAAGGACTGTTACGTTGCAAATAACGACGGTAAACGTACTGGTCTTTTGGGCAGACATTCCACAGCAGTTCATACATTAAATGTTGAATAGCAAGATCTGGGCCAGTGAGTTGCAGTTGATTGATTTTGACGTGAAAGGGCGCTAAAAGATCATTAAGTTCGGCAATCTTACGGTAAAGAGTGGCCACGCTGAAGTTGAGCTTGGTGGCCAATTGAATGCTGGTTAGATTGGGATTAAGGACGATGTTTTCGATAATGCTGATTTTAGGTGTCTGGCGATAGTACGAGAAAATGAGCGTTTTTAAACTCATTTGACCGTTGATGTGTAAATGAACTTTTTCATTGTTCCATTTAAAGGAAATATCATATTGAGCTAGTGAAGGTCTCAGCACCATTTGGATGGCTTGCAGGTCGTCCATTAATAAATTGCGGCTTGAAAAAGGTAACGCGGTCGCAATTTCTGAAATTTTGGCCTCGCCATTATTACGGTATAGATATTGCAAAATCCTAATCTGTCGCCGTTCAAACGGCTCTAAAAGATCTTCTTTGTTCATTATTCCACCTCAGTGTCGTAAATAACTGTTGCCATTAATTAATTTACCCACTAAACTAAACGTGTGGTTCTCAAATTTTTCGATAATTTTTGAATTATTGCAAGGCAGTTTTAATCTTCAATTTGTATCTTTAGAATAACGGAAATGATTTTGTTAAGACATTTTTGTGCTTAGGAGGCAAATAGCAGTCGTGGAGAAATTAAAGGCTTCATTAACAAACAAGAAACAGTATCATGATGACCAACTTGGCGATTATAAAATGACCGCTTTGGAATTGGGCAGTGGTTTTTTTCAGTTTGATATTGATAGTTTGATTTATCAGGGAAGAATTGTTGAATCGCGTCGAAGCGATGGCACGTTTCTAACCACGCTTGGTGATCAAGAACGTGTTATTGAAATCGAGTAGTCAAGATTGTTGGTAATTGAATAAATGATTATTGATGGCATCAGTTACTTTTGTTACTGGTGTTTTTTTTGCGCGATGGAAACAACGAATTGTTGATAAAATGGCCATTCTGCGAACCTGTTGAGTGTTAGTAAAGTGTATTTTCAAGCTAAAGTGTTTGCACGAGCAAATAAATGGCCGAAATGAAAACGGATTCTAGCGAAGATTGCCTCAAAATTGTTACGATACTCATGTGAGATAACTTACAAAGCATTTGATGGTTGATTTGTGTACACAGCAAAGATAAGGAGTACAAATTATGCAAATTACAGCAGCTGTTGCGCCAGCTAAGGGTGAACCCTTAGTTGTTGAACCCGTTGAATTAGATGACACGTTACATGGTGATCAATTATTAGTTAAAATCGTTGCGGTCGGCGTTTGTGGCGCAGATATTATGCGTGCCAAAACCGGTATGGGACGCAGTGAATTTCCGATTGTTTTGGGACATGAAGGTGCCGGCATTGTCGAGCAGGTCGGTGAAGATGTCCGCGAGTTTCAAGTTGGTGATCATGTGGCGATTTCATATGCTAGTTGTGGTCACTGTCGCCAATGTCTGGCCGGTCGTCCGTATGCGTGTGAACGCTCAGATGAATTGAATTTTGGCGGCGTTGATTACTACGGTGGTAGCCGTTTTACCTTAAACGGCCAGCCAGTGACGTCGTTCTTCCAGCAATCATCGTTTGGTACCTATGCGAAGGTTCAGGAACGAAACGCTGTCAAAGTAACCAAGGATGTTGATGTTAGTTTGCTTGGACCATTGGGATGTGGCTTACAAACGGGGGCTGGTACCGTTATGCACATTCTTAAACCCGAAGTTGGTAGTTCAATGGCGGTGTTCGGTACTGGAACGGTCGGCGATGCAGCCATTATGGCGGCCAAGGCGATGCACGTAGCCAAAATCATCGCTGTTGATATCTTTGATACACGTTTGGCAGAAGCCAAGGCACTTGGGGCAACGGATATTATCAACAGCAAGGCAGTTGATGATGTGCCAGCGATGATTCAAGAAATGACTGACGGTGGTGTAGATTATGCTGTTGTTTCGGCGCCTGCTAATGGATTACCAGAGCAAGCCATCCGCAGCACGGGGATTCTCGGTCATACTGCAATCATTGGCGGCGCAGCGCATGCGGACTTGAGCATGATGAATGACATTCTGGTGCCAGCTCGCCAAGTCACGGGTGTGTTACAAGGATTTTCATTGCCTAAGCTGTTTATTCCCCAACTGATTCAGTTGTATCAACAAGGTGATTTTCCGTTTGATAAACTGGTTAAGTTTTACGATCTAAAAGATGTCAATCAGGCCTTTGAAGACTCATTAAACGGAACCACAGTGAAGGCCATTTTACGGATGCCTTAATTCACGGAAATGGCATCAATAATGCGAAAATCGAAAATTTAATCGGGAGGTAAGCATGATGATTTTAGTAACCTCAGCAGCTGGCCACACTGGTCGCGTGATTGTGAGCAAACTAGTGGCCGCTGGATTCGACGTGAAAGCAACGGACATTAATCCAGCCGTGAAAGATTTGCCAGGTATTCGTGAAGGGGTCGTTGCCGATTTAACCCGTGCAGATGAAATTGATAAGTTGATTGCGGATGTCGACAGTGTCGTCGAAATTCCACCCTTGTTTGTTGCAGAAGAAGCAGACATTGGCAAGTATTTGACGGACCAGTTGGCTGCTGCCCACAAACAATTTATCTTTATTTCGGTTACGCATCCAATTCTGTCTACGTTGCGTCAGCATTTGATGAAACGTGATGTTGAAGAACACATGATTTATACCGGGATGGTTAAGGATTATCAATATACTATTTTGCAACCAATGCACTATATGCATAATTTCAATCCAAACGTGGTTCATGAAACGGGTGCCTACAATATCTTTTATGATATCAATACAAAACTTTCCTATGTGGCACCGGAAGACGTTGGTGATGTAGTCGTAGAGGTTGCCCAAAATCCTGAGAAGCATAATAAGGCCACGTATGAATTGGTAGGTACGGATTATGCTTCACCGGTAGATCTAGTGGCATTGTATAACCGGTTAACAGGCGAGCATGCCGTTGCCAAGCGTGTCGATATGACAGAGTTTCTTAATCAGGCAGGCATCCAAAATGTTTATTCACGAGACGCCTTTCGCCACCTAGCAGATACGTATAGTAAGTGGGGACTCGATGGCAACTCGAATGTTCTACGCTTGTTGCTTGGACGCAAACCAACAAGCTATGAAGACTATATGAAGCAGCAGATTAAATTTTAAATATGCAAACAGAAAGCGCGACATAATACAGTTTTGCTTTCTCAGGCAACGAAAAAATGGATGTTTATGGGCGATTTTCCCGTGAACATCCGTTTTATGTTAGATGAGCAAAAGTCAGTGTTATGTCTCGCGTTTGCGGCAATTTTTCATCCGCGTGACCTTCTGCGGTTGAAAAAAAGGCTTGTTGCCGTTTCGATAAAATTTAAGTTGAAGAGTTATGCTCCGATCCTTTTTGATTGGTAAGAAAAGTGTTTGTACGGTCAGCTTACAATTGCAAAATTCAATTTTTTATTTGGTTGCTCAATAGTTAAAAACTTGTCACAGTTATGCGCAGTAAGACGGACGTAAATCGGATTTAAACTTGAATCTTAATTAGACTTTGAGGATTAATTTGTTTTGCTCAACGATTCTCAAAGACAGTGAAAATAAATGATTTTATTTCAACAAATTATGCATACGGGGGTTGAAACCGATTACATTTCGAAATACCATGAAGGCGTGGAGCGTTCCAAAGTAGCTATAATTACATATCGATGATGTGCGTGAATGATAAAATAAGCACATAAAAATGTTATTACAGTTGCTCTTAATTGAAGTTGTTCTTGGCGAGCTCATTTGCTCAATAATTCACCAAATAATCATTTGGAGGAAAAACATCATGAAAATTAAAGCAGCAGTTGTTGAAAAAAAGGGTGGTCCGTTTGTTATCAAGGATGATGTTGAATTATCCGAAATGCAGGCCGATGACCTACAAATTCACATGGTTGCCAGTGGCATTTGTCATTCAGATGAAGCCTTAAGAAAAGGTGATGCTGAAATTGGCTACCCAATTGTTTTGGGGCACGAGGGCTCAGGAATAGTTGAAAAGGTAGGCCCAGAGGTTAAAAACTTCAAGGTCGGTGATCACGTTGTCTTGTCATTTTACGGCTGTGGCAACTGTGAAAATTGTTTGAAGGGGATGCCGACTCGTTGTCTCAATTACGCAGCTAATAATTTGTCCGGTGTTCGTCCGGATGGCAGTGATCACTTTACTGAGGATGGTCATCGTGTCAGTGACATGTTTGATCAGTCATCATTTACGACAACCACTGTTGTTCGCGAACGTAACGCGGTTAAGGTTCCTACGAACTTGGATTTGCGCCGTCTTGGACCTTTAGGTTGTGGCTATGTAACTGGTAGTGGGACTGTTTTGAATACATTGAAACCCAAGCCTGGCGAAACTATCGCTGTCTTCGGGACTGGTGCCGTTGGTTTAGCTGCGATGATGGCTGGTAAGATTTCTGGCTGTACCACTGTCATTGCCGTTGATGTTGTCGATTCACGTTTGCAATTAGCCAAGGAACTTGGCGCAACTGACGCAATCAACAGCAAGAACGAAGATGCCGTTGCTAAAATCAAGGAGCTGACGGATGGCAAAGGTGTCGACTATGCAGTTGATACCACTGGTATAACGAAAGTTATGGAAGATTCCATTCAGGCACTCGCCCAGGGCGGAACCACTGCGACTATTGCTGTTACAGCTAACCACATTGACCTAGATACATGGAACGATCTTTGCACAAACGATCGCTCAATCATCGGGGTCAACATGGGCGATTCCATTCCACAAGTCGACATTCCCCGTTTGATCAAGTTCTACCAGATGGGCATGTTTGATTTTGATAAGACAGAAAAGTTCTATCCGTTTGAGCAAATTAACGAGGCTAACGCCGATTCCGGTAGTGGTAAGACTATTAAGCCTGTTTTGGTGATTGATGATCAGTATAAGCCAGAAGAGTGATGCCGAAACTTGGTAAGGGTTGAACAAAATTCAAAAGACGTTTTTAGGTTTCCTTGCCACAAGCGACAAGGCAGAAAGGAAGCACATTATGTCTGAAGCAATTGCGTTAAAGCATTATCAAATGTATATCAATGGTCAGTTTGTTGATTCGAAATCCGGTAACACACTAACTGTCATTAACCCCTCCGATGAACAACCAATCTCAACTGTTCCAAGCGCAACGGTTGAAGAAACGCGTGCAGCAATCGATGATGCGTTTGAAGCACAAAAGTCATGGAAAGAGGTTCCGGCCGCAACCCGTGGTGCATATCTACACAAGATTGCTGAAGAAATTCGGAATCAAGAAGACGATTTAGTTTCCATTTTGATGGAAGAACAGGGGAAGATTAAGTCCTTAGCTCAAACGGAAATCATGTTCTCAGCTGACTATTTTGATTACATGGCTGCCGCAGCACGGATGTATGAAGGTGAAGTTCTTCAATCTGACAACCCTAACGAAAACATCATGATTGCCAAACAACCAATTGGTGTTGCTGCTGGGATTTTACCGTGGAACTTCCCATTCTTCCTGATTGCGCGGAAGATGGGACCAGCTTTGGTAACTGGGAACACCATTGTGATCAAGCCAAGTTCCGATACACCAAACAACGCTCTGGCGTTTGCTAAGATTTGTGACAAGGTTGGCCTACCAAAGGGTGTTGTGAACTTTGTTACTGGTCCTGGTGCAGTCGTTGGCAGCGAATTATCCAAGAACAAGAAGATTGGCATTATCAGTTTGACTGGTTCCGTTGACTCTGGCCGTCGAGTCATGAGCGATGCTGCTGACCACTTAGCCAAGGTCTCACTTGAATTAGGTGGGAAGGCGCCTGCCATTGTTTGCAAGGATGCGGACATTGACTTGGCTGTCCAAGCCATCATTGATTCACGTGTCGACAACAACGGGCAAGTTTGTAACAACGCTGAACGGGTTTACGTACAAGAAGATGTTGCAGACGAATTCGTTAAAAAGCTGACTGACAAGATGAGCAAGATTACGGTCGGTGATCCGAATAAAGATGAGACCATTGGCATGGGGCCGCTGATCAACAAGGCTGCGTTGGACAACGTTGATGGAATGGTTCAACGTGCTGTTAAGGCTGGCGGCAAAGTCACTACTGGTGGTCGCCCAGCTGACATTGATAAAGGGTTCTACTACTTGCCAACGGTTATCACCAACGTTAAGCAGGATTCTGAGATTATCCAGCACGAGATCTTTGGACCAGTGCTTCCAATCGTCACCTTTAAGACGTTGGATGAAGCCATTGATATGTCAAATGACAACGACTTGGGCTTAACTTCATCCATCTTTACTGAAAACTTGGATAATGCTGCTAAGGCTGCCAACGAATTGCAAGACGGTGAAACGTACATCAACCGTTACAACTTCGAGGCTATTCAAGGCTTCCACGCCGGCTGGAAGGAGTCCGGTGTTGGCGGCGCTGATGGTAAACACGGATTGGATGAATTCTTGAACACCCACGTTGTTTATTTGCAGAGGCACCCGGAAAAGGGAAGAGCGTAAACAACCCCGGTTAAAAGCCGAGCAATGACATAAAATAAGCGTTGTAAAGGTGAACTTTCCTTTACGACGCTTATTTTGGGTTATGCACAGACTTTTGGGTTGTGAACGCGTTTGCGACAATGTAACAGGAAAAATTTGGTTTAGTACACTTTGAATTACTGTATTGCAATATTTGCGGCTAAAACCTGCCCCTAATCAAAATTTACCGCGTTTGTTAATTGAGGTGCTATACTCAATGCAAACATAAGGAGGCGCTTACAAATGCAAAATTTCACTGTGGATGAACTAAAGCAATTTGATGGCAAAGATGGTCATAAAGCCTACGTAGCAGTAGATGGCACTGTTTATGACCTGACAAATGTTGATGCTTGGCAGGGCGGCCAACACCATGGTCTGACAGCCGGCAGAGACCTCACGGAAATGATTAAAAAATCTCCGCATGGTAAAAAAAAATTAACTGATAAACCAGTCGTTGGGCAATTGATTTAATAAAAAACATCAAGTACTACAATGAGGTTGTGACATAAGTTTATTGGGGACGAATAATATGAGCAATATTGCGCCCCAAAGTCCTGAGAACTCTGCTTAACCCAAAACTGACCCATTCCCAAAGTTCGGGAATAGGTCAGTTTTACGTTAATGCTCGTTCTCAAACCAGACTTGTGTCACAGCTCCGTTTCAAATCAGGCGTCTTCATTGTTTAAACATCTGTTAATCAATAGCAATAACGTTGAAAGGCTGTGTAGTTAGCCTTTATAATTTGTGGGTAGCTCAAGGAATTTGTCTCGTTTGGAAAGTGAGTTTGGCTCACGCGAGGTTATGATTATGCGTAAGAATTATTTGGGCAGACTTGTAGGACTCGTTGTCGTGATTGTTGGCGGCGCACTGTTTTTACAAAATCACCCACTACTGGAAAAGCAACTTTCTGCCCAGGTTAGTCCGGTCAACATTCAACGGTCATTTCAAAAGGTTCACGAGCAAGTAAATACTTTTTTTACGGCCGTTACATTAAACGCCAATACTGGCGCCCAGAATTCAACGGCCTCACAGGCGACATCGTCTAGCAGCATGCCGTCACCACATGTTGCAGCGTCTAAAGACAATTCAACTGCCACTGATGCGACGCCTGTTGAATCGATTGTCAGCAATGTTCATTTGCAACCCACGTATTACTACGAGTACGCAGCTTCTGATTCGCCGGCAGTGCGTTTGGCGTTTGATACTGCCGTGCAAACGTATAATGCAACCGGGATTGTTACCCTTAAGCCCGGCCACGCGGGAAGTGGACAAAATCAGTTGACGTTTAGCACCTATCATGAAGTTTCAAAAGCAGCCAGCGATGGTGCGGTCGAGGTAGGTCATGGCGGCCCAGAAATTTACCAAACGAATTTTAGTGGTGTTAACGCAACGAATCATGGGAGTGCCAAACTGAATACAGCTTATTTGAGTTCATACAACGATGCTGTGGCCATTCATGAGGTGGGCCACGCATTGGGACTTGATCATAGTAGTGATCCGAATTCGGTCATGTACCCAGTGACGCAGGGTCGTGTGCAATTAACGAGTGGCGATATTGCTGGTTTGAAGGCGATTTATTCGCAGAACTAATTTTTCAATTAAATAGGTCCGAAACTGACAAAAAGCCACATCGCAGAAAAATTGCGATGTGGCTTTTAATGTTTTAAATTAACGGTTTAAGCGATATACCCAAGCCCGGTGGTCACGTTGCAACAGTTCATCTGATGCAGCTGGTCCCATAGAACCGGAGATGTAGTTAGGGAGGTCTGGTGTTTCTGAATCCCATAACTTCTGGATAACATCAACGAACTTCCATGCGTATGAAACTTCATCCCATGAGGCGAAGTTAGTTTGGTCACCCTTCAAGGTGTCATGCAGCAAACGTTCGTATGGTTCTGGGGTTTCTTCCTTTTGAGCAACATCTTGCTGGAAGTCCAAGTGGATTGGTTCCGTTTCGAAGCCTTGACCAGCAGTCTTGGCGTTCAATTGGAGAGAGAAGCCTGAGTTTGGTTCAACATAGATTGTTAAAACGTTTGGTGCTAATGAGTTATCACGGTTTTGTGGGAAGGCGAAGATGTCGATCAAAGGCTTCTTGAAGACAACGTCGATCCGTGTAAACTTGTCAGCTAAACGCTTACCAGTCCGGACGTAGAAAGGTACACCTGACCAACGATAGTTGTCGAATAATAATTTACCGGCAACAAACGTGTCGTTGTGTGAATCCTTTGGTACGTTTGGTTCATCACGGTAAGCAGGTTCAGTATCGTTAGCACCGTATTGGCCGCGGATAAAGTTCTTGGCAGCTTCGGCTGGGCTGTAAACCCGGAGTGAACGCAATGCCTTGATCTTTTCAACACGAACATCGGCGTCAGTAAATGAAACAGGTTGTTCCATTGCCAACTGAGAAACGATTTGCATGATATGGTTTTGAACCATGTCACGTAATGCACCAGCAGTATCGTAGTAACCGGCACGGTCTTCAACACCAAGTTTTTCACTTAAGGTAACTTGAACGTTGTCGATGTAACGGTTGTTCCACAAGGATTCAACGAAGGTGTTACCGAAACGCAAAGCCTGAATGTTTTGAACCATTTCCTTACCAAGGTAGTGGTCGATTCGGTAGATTTGCTTTTCGTCAAACGCACCTGATAATTGCTTGTTTAATGTTTCGGCAGTGGAGAAGTCGGTACCAAATGGTTTTTCAATAACCAAACGGTTGGAACCGTCATCAGAAAGTAAACCTTCAGACTTCAAGTTGAGGGCAACTTCACCGAAGAAACGTGGTGCCATGGACAGATAGAAGATCCGGTTACCGTTGATGCTGTATTGTTTGTCCAGCTTTTCAACTAGGTCCTTCATCACAGCGTAGTGCGCCTTATCCGTAACATCGTGTGCAATGTAGTAAAAATGTGACACGAAGATTTCTGCCGCGTGCATATCTGCATCCGGTTGGTCATCCTTAATGGATTGTGTTACGACTTCACGGAATTTGTCGTCGGTCCAGCTATCACGAGCAGTTCCGAGAACGGCAAAATGTTCGCCTAAGTTTCCGCGAACGTAAAGTTTGAAGAGGGATGGGTACAGTTTACGTTTGGCAAGGTCACCAGTACCACCAAAGAAAGTAAACAATGAGCTGTATTCTGTTGCCACGGTTTTCACTCCTTAAATGCCTGTAAATGTAGGGTTGTATTGACAGAAAACGTAACCGCTTTCTGTCGTTGACTGGTTCATTATATAACAATATCTAGCGCGATGCACCACCGTGAGCAACCGGTTTCATTAGGTTCAGGCCGTGAATTAGTTATGAAAACTTATCATATCAACGATTAGCATTGGTCTGGTCCACCAAAATGAATTTCAAAAAAATTTACATTAATGAAAAATATTGATGAAAAAAGTTTTCTACAAGGTTTGCTGATTGATTCGATATTATCTTTGGATGAGCGGCTAACGCCTACGGTTGGCAACATTGACACGCTCGCCGTGGGACCGGTTCAAGCCGGAAGTTCACCGTCTTTCACCTCGTCGTAAAGCCGAAGTTCACGTCTTCACGACCGTCCGTAACCTAAATTCGAGCAAACCACTCGAATTAACGTTACTTTCACGTCTCGGTGTCAATGTTGCCGCCCTTCGGCTCATATAGCAGCGCAATCGACTAGCTATCAGTCAACAGTCCTGTGTTCTTCTGCAAAATGCCACTAAAAAACTGCTGAATCCATTATTAAGATGGACCAACAGTTTAGAAGATTAAAATTCATTGTTTGATTATAGTTTGAATAATTCTGTTGCTTTGACCGCTGTTTGCCAGCCTTGATATAAACGTTGACGGTGGTCCTCAGGCATATTGGGAGAGAATGTCTTGCCCTGTTGGTAAATAGCTTGGAGAGCGTCGATATTATCCCAAAAGCCAACGGCGAGGCCCGCTAGAAATGCCGCACCGAGTGCTGTTGTTTCCTCATCAGCAGAACGATCAATTTCCATATTAAGAATGTCTGCCTGAAATTGCATAAGATAGGTGTTTCGTGACGAGGCACCGTCAGCTTTCAAACGAGGAATGGCAAGCTGCGTATCTTTTCGCATGGTTTCGATAACATCACGTGTTTGGTAGGCAATCGATTGCAAAGTGGCCTTAACAAAATCGTTTTGAGTTGTCCCACGAGTAATGCCGTAAACAGCGCCACGAGCGGCATCGTCCCAATATGGGGCACCTAGTCCGGAGAAAGCCGGGACCACATAGACTTCATCGTGATCAGTTGAGGCTAACGCAGCCCGTTTGGCGGCTGGTTCGTCCGGAATCATTTTCATTTCATCTTGTAGCCAGCCAATCGCGGAACCGGCCACGAAGATAGAGCCTTCAAGGGCGTATTGCACACCGCCATTTAGACCGTAGGCGATGGTTGTGAGTAGCCCGTTGTTTGAAATCAGCGGTTCATCACCCGTATTCATCACGATGAAGGCACCAGCACCATATGTGTTTTTGATGACCCCCTTATCGAAGCCCATTTGGCCAAACAAAGCGGCTTGTTGGTCACCAGCGAGGGCAGCAATGGGGACTTCGGCACCGAAAAATTGATAGTTTTGGGTGTGACCGTAGACTTCAGAAGATGACTTAACCTCGGGCAACATGGCGCGGGGAATATTCATCAGCTTGAGAATTTCATCATCCCAGTCCAACGTGTGAATGTTAAACAGCATCGTTCGACTGGCATTGGAGTAATCAGTGACATGCAGCGCACTGCCCGACAATTTCCATGCCAGCCACGAATCAACCGTGCCAAAACAGAGCTCACCTTTTTCAGCGCGTTCTTGCGCACCCTCGACGTGATCAAGAAGCCAACGAATTTTGGCGGCTGAGAAGTAAGAATTAATAAAGAGTCCTGTTTTTTGGTGGATCATCTCACCGTAACCATCTTTGATGAGTTGCCGGGTAACATCGTCCGTTTGCTTAGACTGCCAACCAACGGCCGGTGCAATTGGCTCACCAGTTATCCGGTCCCAGATAATGGTCGTTTCACGTTGTGTGACAATGCCAACCCCGTCAATTTGGTCGGGATGGATACCAGCGTTAATCAAGACAGACGAAATTACTGATTGAACGGAATTCCACAGTAATTTTGGATCATGTTCCACCCATCCGGGATGGCGATTGATTTGTGGTAATGGTTGGGAAGCCGCGGTAACCCGTCGGCCATTTTTGTTGATGATAATTGCCCGCGATGCAGAGGTGCCTTGATCCACGGCCAAAATGTAATGTTCTGTGACGAATGCCATAGTTTGCCTCGTTTTTATTTTTGCCTTTGTAACCGGTTACTAATGCTGTCAGTATAGCGAATCAATGGGTAATGAACAAACTCCAAATTAAAATTTAATCTTGTATTTATTTTTAAACGGGATATTATATATCCTGTTAATAAAAAGGATACCGAATGTCGTGTTTATAAACGCACATTTCTGGAGGATATCGCAATGAAAGTTAAACCAAGTTTGGAACAAGCCATCTGTGTGTTGATGCTCTTGGCGATTCAAAAACGTGAAATACCATTACACAGTACTTTGATTTCACAACGGCTGGGACTCTCAGATTCATATACCAAAAAAGTTATTCAACATCTGTCACGAGCCGGCTTAGTTCGATCTGTTTCTGGGAAAGATGGCGGCTTCGTGATTAATCGCGAGCCTGATCAAATTACGATGCTGGACGTTTTTAACACCATTGAGGGAACTGATCCGTTCGGGGTTTCATCCGGACTTGCCGACCACGTTTTCGGCATGTCCAAGGATCCGTCATTTGATGCTTGTTATCACATGGGACGCTTGGATGAAGGCCATAATCCTGGGGATGTCAAGGAAGAGGCGTTGGCCATCTTTGCGGAGGCCGAGAAAAGTTATCGTGACAAGTTAGCTGCATCCACGCTCAATGAGTTGTGCCCGCATCGTGACGGCAAACTGATCACGATCGATTGGACACCATGGTTGCAAGCGAAGAGTGATGCCGCAGCCCGGTAAGGTTTAGGAGGTTAGAGAGAACATGAAATGGATGACTAAAAATCACGTTTGGGGATTATTAGGGTGGTTGATCGTTTTAGTGGCTGCCATCATGATGACACCTGATACGGGGAAGTTGGTGGCCGACAAGGGCCAAATTAAGATTCCTAGTACATATCAAAGTGTCCGCGCTACGCAGATGCAAAAAAAGTGGGGTAGCGACCAGAAAAATACGACGGCAGTTGTCGCGGTGTTCAGTAATGGTGATGACAAACTGACACCCGCACAGAATGCTGCGATTGACCGAACTATTGATAAGCTAAAGTCTGATAAGTCAAAGTATCAGATTAAGGGCATTACAACTGCTCAAGACAGTGCTACCGCTAAACAACAGCTGGTATCCAAAGACAAGACAACCCAGCTGGTTCAGTTAAACGTTAAGTTGAGTAAAACGCACACGCGAAGTTTAATCCGTGATCAATTGACGAAAGCGGTCAAAACGAGCGGCGTGAAAACCTATGTCACTGGTTCAGATATTTTGAACCAAGACTTTTCAGATGCCACTCAGGCTGGGGTGCGAAAGACCGAGGTAATTGCGGCGATTTTCATTTTCGTGGTGTTGCTGTTAGTCTTCCGTTCACCGATCACACCGATTATTTCTTTATTAACCGTCGCAGTATCAGGATTGGTATCCATTAGTGTGGTTACCAACTTGGTCGAGCACTTCAACTTTCCGTTTTCAAACTTTACGCAAGTGTTCATTATCATTGTGCTGTTTGGGATTGGGACGGACTATAACATTCTTCTATACAATCAATTTAGGCAGGAAATGGCGCACGGCAAGAATCCGCATGATGCAACTGCCAGTGCAATCAAGATCGGTGGTCGGACCATCCTGTACTCCGGCTTGTCCGTATTAATCGGGATGTCCGTGTTGGCGTTTGCCAAGTTCTCCCTGTACCGTTCGGCGGTCGGCATTGCCGTTGGGGTCGTCGTGTTGCTAGCAGTTTTGCTTACACTGAATCCGTTCTTTATGACCGTTCTCGGACCAAACATGTTCTGGCCGGTTCGTAAGTCAGCCGGTGAAGGTGACAGCAAGCTGTGGCACGCGCTCGGCAGTACGGCCATGATTCGTCCGATTTTGACGCTAGTTGTGATGGCGATCGTGATGGTTCCGTTAGCCTTAATGGGCCACGGTACGTTGGATTATGACAATACCGTTGAAATTGCTGACAATGTCCCTGCCAAACGTGGTTTTCAAGTGGTTCAAAAACACTTTTCAAAGGGGACTGCTGAACCGACAACGATTTACATTCAGAGTGATCATCGGTTGAACAACGAGCAGTCGCTCCAAATTATCGATCGTTTGACCAAACAATTGCAGAATTCAGCCGGCGTTAAAACGGTTTTGTCCGCGTCACAGCCTGGTGGATCAGCCATTAAGGCACTGTACGTTCGCAACCAGATGGCAACGGTCACCAGTGGTTTAACTAAGTCACAACAAGGGCTGGATAAAATTAATAGTGGTCTGGGATCAGCAAAACAGCAGTTGGACGGTGCTAATATCAGTGGTGGCGTTGATTCTGCTAATCAGTTAGCGTCTGGCTCGCAACAGGTTGCTGCTGGGACATCAACGTTGAGTTCCGGGATTAACCAAGTGACTCAAGGTGTGAATGAATTAAACGCACAGCTTCAAAATAGTACTAGTGGTAGTCAACAGGCACAATTGCAACAGTTAACTACGGCATTACCACAATTGAATCAGGCCATCAGCAGTTTAAACGATCAGGTTAACGCCGCATCAACTGGTTCGACCAGTGGTGTAACGAATTCCCTGACTAGTATCGGTAGTTCAGCCAGTGATATTGGCAGTCAACTAGGTGCCATTCAAAATGCGATGAAGGGCATTAGCACGCCAAATGTTAACGCTGGTCAGTTAGTTGCAGCAATGCAGGGTCAAGGTGCTAACTTAAACGCTCAGCAGCAACAAGTTGTCACGGCGACGATTGATGCAGCACTGAAACAGCAGAGTCAGGCCAGTGCTGGTTTGCAACAAACGTTGGCAGGTTCATTAAGCAAAATTGGTGCTGATGCACAAAACATTGGTAGCAGTGATCAATCCGTTGCTAGTCAATTACAGAGCCTGCAAGGGTCAACGCAACAATTGCAGCAAGCCGTTAGTCAGTTGAACACAGCCTCGAATCAAGTATTGCCGGCGTCTGCGACAGCAATCACGCAGTTGAGCGGTGGTCTCTCACAATTGAGTAGTAGCACTAATCAGTTAGCCAGCGCGATGGGTACTATCAATGGCAATACTGGTCAACTAGTCAGTGGCGCTAACCAAGTTGCGAGCGGAAACCAAGAAATGGCTTCGAAACTGTCACAACTTGGCGGTCAAACAGCTAGTTTGTCCAATGGCTTAGGGACCGCGACAGACGGGCTCAGCAAGATTTCCGCAGGTTCTGGTCAGGCGAATAAGTACTTGAGTGGTTTGCAACATGCCAGCGCAGCAGAAACCTACTATATTCCAGATGCGCAGTTAAAGAGCAAAACGTTTGCCCCGGTCCTTAAAACGTACTTCTCGCCGGATCGCAAGATCACAAAGATGACGGTCATTCTTAAGGACGATCCAAGCTCACAGACTGCGATGAAACGTTTGCCCCGGTTGGAAGGCATTGTTCGTGGCGCTCTTAAAGGAACATCGATGAATAATGCCAAGGTTGCGTTTGGTGGTAGTACCTCGCAAACCAATGATATCAATGAAATGGCGGCTGGAGACTTCAGTCGTACCGCCATCATTATGTTAGCTGGAATCTTCATTGCGTTGATGTTTGTTACCCATTCATTGGTTCAACCAATCGCGATTGAGGGAACCTTGTTGATTGCTTACAGTGGCGCAACGAACATTGTACACTGGCTGGTGAAGGCGCTTCTTGGTCAAAGCATGTTGACCTGGAACACACCATTCTTTGCCTTCATTATGTTGGTTTCACTGGGTGTCGATTACAGTATCTTCCTCATGGCGAAGTACCGTGAGTTCCTGCATCAGCCGATTTCGACCGATGCTAAGATGCTCAAAGCGACGACAATTATTGGAACCGTGGTCATTTCAGCGGGGATTATCCTGAGTGGAACATTCGCAGCACTGATTCCGTCTGGTGTGATGACGTTGATTCAGGTGGCGCTGGTTGTGATTGTCGGGATTTTGTTACTAGTTATTTTGATTCCGATTATCATGCCAGCAGTGATGAAGATTACGTATCCAACACCGGAGTCACGGTTGAATGATGATCAAAAATAAAATATGTAATGTGGATTGAAAAAAGGAGACAGCTCTCAGCTTGAGAGTTGCCTCCTTTTCGTTATCGTTGTGGTGTTTTTGGTTGCGAGGGTAGGTAAGCGTAACCGACTGTCAGCACAACAGAGATAACGACGAACGTTAACATGATGGGGGCGGTATTGGCCGGCCAAAGGTTACCGAAAATAATAATTGCGTATCCAGCCATCGCCAGCAGCCAACCACCAAAATAATTTACTTTATGCCACACTTCTGGAGATCTATAAGTGGGTGGAATACGAATACCGATTAAATGATTTTGCGATACAAATAAACAGGAGAGACCAATCAAGAAAAAGAGAACGCCTATTCCGGTTGCCAAACTTGGCAGTAAAAATTGTGGCCTAGTAGCAAATACAGCCAGTAGTAGAACAAACCCTAACATGTAAGTTGTTGGAACCTCAACACCCGTTGCAAAATTGGATTGTCGGTTATCCATCCATATAGCACCAATACTCGTGGCACCAGCGCCAATCACTAAGATGACGATTAACGGTAATAGTGTTTGCCGAGTTGCTTGAATTAAGAGGTAAATGCCTAAAAGACCATAAACAATAGATAAAGTGATAAAACTTGAACGTCTTTGTAGCAGCTTTCGCATGTAATCACGACCTTCTTAGTTGGCAAGTGAGGCGTTATTTTTGTCATAAGTATAATACAAAGTGATGATTAGATGGCTCAATATGCTGCGTAAAAAGACAACATTTGTGACAGGCCATGAATTAATTTCACAAACTTGTTTTAAACGTAATTGTCTAAGCCAACGACACTTGTGAAGAACCGTTGCGGCAGCGTGTAAGCGTTGACATTTTATGGTAGTGTGTTTAAATTAAATTGTACACAATATAAAAACAATAACTAGAAATTTTGGAGGCCTTCACCATGAAAGTAATCATCGTTGGTGCTACACATGCAGGTACGTTTGCCGCTCAACAGATTTTGACTGAACACCCGGATTATGACGTCACAGTTTACGAACGAAACGACAATTTGTCTTTCTTATCCTGTGGGATTGCTTTGTGGGTCGGAGGTCATGTGTCAGACCCAGACAAGATGTTCTATTCAAGTCCAGAAGCCTTGGCTAAACTTGGTGCAGACATGAAGATGAAACATGATGTGACGGACATTGACACAGATAATCAAACCGTTACGGTTAAGGATTTGGAATCAGGCGAAGTTAGTGAGGTCGCTTATGACAAACTGGTTGTCACTACGGGTTCATGGCCCGTTATCCCACCAATCGACGGGATTGATAACAAGAATGTTTACCTATGTAAGAATTGGACGAACGCCAATGAATTGAAAAACTTGGCTGGCAAAATCAAGAGTGCTGTTGTAATTGGTGCTGGCTACATTGGTGCAGAACTGGCAGAACAATATGCATTGACGGGCAAGCAAGTGACCTTAATCGATGGTTTGCCACGGGTGTTGGCGAAGAACTTTGACAAGGACATCACGGACCGTGTGGAAAAAGAATACACGGATCACGGGGTCAAACTAGCATTGGGCGAAATGGTAACTGGGTTCAGTGGGGATGATCAAGTGACGGTTACCACCGACAAGGGTAGTTACACCGCCGACATTGCCATTTTATGTACTGGTTTCCGTCCAAATACCGGCTTGATGAAGGGCAAGGTCGACATGTTACCAAACGGTGCCATTGTGACCGACGAATACATGCAGACGAGCTTACCAAACGTCTTTGCTGCTGGTGATTCAGCTGCCGTTCACTATAATCCAACGCACAAGAATGATTACATTCCATTGGCTACTAATGCGGTTCGTCAAGGCATTTTAGTTGGTCACAACATCGAGAAGCCAACGGTTAAATATCTTGGCACGCAGTCATCATCCGCCGTTGAGCTATTTGGTAAGACGATTGCCGCATCAGGTTTAACGACAGAAGGTGCTAAGGCACGCAACGTCAACGTTGATTCTGTTACGATTGAACAGGATTATCGCCCAGACTTCATGTTGAGTACCACACCGGTGCAATGCAGCTTAACGTGGGATCCCGAAACACACCGCGTCCTTGGTGGTGCCTTCTACAGCGATCACGATGTTTCACAATCAGCTAACGTCATTTCCATGGCAATCCAAACGGACATGACCATCGAAACCTTATCCATGGTTGACATGCTGTTCCAGCCAAACTTTGACCAGCCATTAAACTGGATCAATGCGGTGGCAATGGCCGCGGTTGCCAAGGCTGGCGAAAAGGTAACAAACTAATCTTATGAAATAAAAAAGCTGGTTCATTGTCAGGGCTTAAGATTAAGGCCATGATAGTGAATCAGTTTTTGTGATTTTTCTTATAGAGTGTGTAATAGCCTAGAACTTCCAACAAGACTGCAAAGTATGCGGCCTGAACAATGGCATTATCGAAACCAATGACAAAAGTACCAAATAACGCGATAAAAACAGTGATGAGGACTATCAAACGTAGTATGAAATCTTTTATCTTCATTTTCTGTGCCTCATTCATCGTTAAAGATGGTGTAATAGCCAAACATTTCGGCCAGAATGGTGACGTAAGATAACTGGACGATTAGGCTATTATCCCCAATGAACAACGTGCCGAAGATTGTGGTCAGTGCTGTCACCAAAATGAGTAGTTTTAAAACAAGTGCCTTCTTTGTCATAATTAGACCTCGTTTCATTGAGAGTAGTTAAATTGCACAAAATGAGTATATTTGAACATTGTTTTACTACGATCAACAAAATAAGGGTACTAATTTGTTTCGAACTGTTTAGTTACTTGGCCAAGTATTAGCTGTGTTAAAACTATTTAAACCTTGCCAAGCTGATTTAGGTTGTGCGGCATCACTGATCTTTTTAAGGGCTGAGCCTTCATTGGCAGTTAGCTTAAGATGATCAGCTAGGCACATCGTGTTGATGTTCTGGTAGACAGAGCGTGCTTCGTTTTGTGGTGTTTGTTGTTGATGAGACAACTTTTCAATGGATTGGTCAATGATTTCTAATAAGTGTTGACGATTATTCTCTTGTTCGTTTGCAGTGGCGACAGACTTTCTGAATTCGCTGAAAAGGTTGAGGATGGCTTCTTGTTCGTTGACTGACATAATGATTCCTCCTATAAAGATTATGTATTATTAATGATTCAATAACAATGTACCACTATGAGTCTCGTTCATACCAGTTGTAGTTATTTGTGACATATGTTATCTTGTTCGTATCAAACAAGAAGAGGTTGGAATGTATGAGTGTGATTAATCTTTAGTAACTAGTTTTTGAACGAACCCGAAATAAGGGTTAGTTTGTGCTGGACTAAAGGTTAGGACACTCGCACGCCAAACAAAATGGAGTTAATCCATGATGGAGACCGTGTGAGTTGCTGAAACGCAATAAGCACGGTCTTTTTGTGCACTTTTTTTCGGCACAAATGCGGAATTGTAGGAGAAACGAACCATCATGAATGAAGAAACTTATCAAAAAACAGACTTTAATGTTATTCGTCAGCAGGTTGCTAAACTTGCGACGAGTGAAGCAGCGCAGACACGTTTGCAACACATGACCATCCTAACGAACCTAGCCGAAGTTCAAGCATTACAAACAGAAACGGTTGAGGCTAGGCAGTTACTTGATGCTAATGTGCATTTGCCATTTCTGAGCCTGGATACGGTCCAAAATTTATTAACTAAGTTGCACCGTGGTTACTTGCTTACGGCCGAACAACTCGTGCAAGTTGCCGACTTTGTTCGTGGTAATGCTGATGTAGTCACGGTACTCAAACGTAACGCGACGATTGCACCGACATTAGCCAGTTACGCGGACGCCTTAACGTCAGTGACCGAATTGGCGGACGATATTTATAACGTTATTCATAACAATCAAGTCATTGATGACGCAACGGGAAATCTGCGAAAGTTACGGCGACACCAACGCGATGTTCAGGCACAGGTCCAGGCGGTTGTCCAAAAGGCGAGTCAGCGATACGCGCGGATGCTTCAAGAACGTTTGCCAGTCACCAAAGCCGATCAGCTTGTGCTAGCCGTCCAAGCGACGTTTAAAAATCAGGTTCCGGGTACGGTTGTCGGTAGTTCTGCGACGGGCTCGACGATTTACATTGAACCGCAAACTGCCATCAGATTGAATAGTGAACTGGCCGAAGTAACGAGTGGCGTTGAAGCTGAGGTTTATCAGATTTTGGCCGGCTTAAACGGGCGCGTCAGTGAATATGAAACCACAATTTTACGTAATCTAGACGTCATCACGGCGTTAGATGAAATCATGGCCCGCGGCAAATACAGTGCCTCAATCAATGGTGTACGCCCACATCTGAATGAGCGTGATCAAGTGAAAATTGACAAAGGCCGTCATCCACTATTGGGCAAACATGCGGTACCACTATCTGTCCGGTTGGGGTATGATCATCGTGGTTTGATTATTACCGGGCCAAACGCCGGTGGAAAAACGATTGTCCTAAAGACAATTGGCCTCTTTATCATCATGGCCCAATGTGGACTACAGGTGCTAGCCGCCGATACAACTGAATTGCCAATCTTGCAGCAGATGTTTGCTGATATCGGAGATGATCAGAGCATTGAGAATGCGTTGAGCACCTTCTCGAGTCATTTGACTAATTTAACGGCCATCACGAATGCCATTAAACCACACAGTTTAGTTCTGCTCGACGAGATTGGTAGCGGGACTGAACCAAATGAAGGGGCAGCACTGGCTATTGCAGTGATTGAATATCTGTATCAGCATGGCGCACTCGTCGTGGTCACAACGCATTATGGTGAAATCAAACGGTATGCTCAGCAGCATCCTGCCTTTACCACTGCGGCGATGGCGTTTGATGAGGCGACTTTGATGCCGAAATATCAGTTATTGATGAATGAGGTTGGCGATAGTAATGCCTTTTGGCTGGCCCGTCGTTTGAAATTGAACCCAAATATTATCGAGCAAGCAGATCATTATCTAACTGACCATGATTATCGGACAGATATTTACCAGATGAAAGCCGTTCAACACGTTGAAAAACGTGAGCAAATTACTTACACACAAGGGGATCGTGTTCGTCTTAACACAGATGGTCGTCAAGGACTCGTCTATGCTCAAGATAAGCAAGCCGAAGCGGTGACTGTTTACGTCAACAATCAGTTTGAAACGATTCCGGAACGGCGGTTAACTCGACTAGGTAAAGCGGCTGATTTGTATCCGGCAGGGTATGACATGACACGGTTATTTAAAAAGTATGACGATTACAAATTCCAACGAGATCTCGATCGTGGTTCCATGAAGGCGCAGAAGAAGCTGGACAAACAGATGCGGCAGTTGCAAGATGATCGGCGCCAGTCATAATTCTAAACTGACGTGGTCGTAAAACTGTCAATCAGTCCGAAACGGCGATAAGCTATGAGCATGATCCAGTTTAAAAAACATCAGTTAATGAGGTTATGCAAATGGCATACAAAGTTGATTTTAAAGAAGTTTCGCCAGTTGGATTGGAAAGTTCACCGGTCGCGGATGCACTGGCAGGTTTGCGGGCAAACGAAGCCCGTTATTTCTGGAACAAATATAAGTTTGAATACGTGACCTATCCAGCCAGTGAAAAGCAGGAAGAAGTAGCCTGGTTTGAAAAGCTAATTAAGGCCGAACGCGATTTAACGTTTAGTGAGAAAATACTGGAAGTCGCCGTTTATGAAGACGATGATCTGTACTGGCCAGAATTTTACTTTGAAAACGGTATGGTATTGAATGTGCTATACGAAAAAACGGGTGAAAGGCCCAAACGTGCTGTTGGTATCAAGCTAGCAGTAGGGGCACCAGTGCCACCTGAGTTGGAAGGCAAATTTAAGTTTGCTCATCAGCGTTCTAAGTTAGCGGGCGAAATTCGTGGCAGCTTCTTTAAGGTAAAACAAACGTGGTTGTAGAAAGTTACACATCAATAACGGATTCTCATGTGGTGTTCATTTTGTCTTCACTTTAACTATGGTAAGATACCAACGTTATTTTTAATTTTGGGGTGAACATTGTGGACTATCGTGAATCATTAATGGCACAAGGAAGTCAGCATCAACGAACGGCTGGCTTCTATGGTTGGGCCAGAGAACACCGGCAACTCTGGCTGTGGTTAACGTTTGTACTCGTCGCCATAGCAGTGGAGCTGCCGTTTTTATTGAACAATCACCTGTTCGGCGGGTGGGATCAACAATTCCACGTCAATCGTATCGAAGAACTGTATCTCTCTGCTAAAAATGGCGTATGGCATAACGCGATTAGTACATACACGTTTCGTGGGTCTGGTCTTGGCATTCAAATCTTTTATCCATATGTCTTTCTGTATCCGTATGCGATATTGAGGTTGGTCGGCCTACCAGGGATTATGGCGTTATACCTAGGCAATGCTTTTTATATCATCGCAAGTTGCTGGATTTCATACTGGTGTATGCGCGTATTTCTAAAACTGCGAGCAGCACGGCGGCCAATCTCCGGGGCATGGTTATTCGCCATATTGTATAACCTGTCTGGTTACATGGTCTTTAATGAAACCGTGCGTTTCGACTTGCCCGAAGCACAATCAATGATGTGGTATCCCATCTTATTTTTTGGCCTATATCTCACACTGACTGAACACCGACGTGGGTGGTTGCTGACAACGCTGGGCGCGACGATGCTCGTATACACGCACGTCTTGTCAGCCTTGTTGGCAGCGGGGATGGTCGTTGTCGTTCTGGCTCTTGGTTGGCGCTACCTTAATCGGTGGCAAACATGGCTGGATTTAGTACTCACGGCAGTAGTAACCGGTCTGCTAAGTTTGCCAGAGCTACTAGGGATGCTTGGTACCACGAAACAAGTAACGGTGGCATCACCGTTGATCGGATCGTTGGCAAAACAGGCGATTTCACCCTTCATCGCAGTCGTCTTTGGCCTTGGCAATGTCACGAAAACGGGCTTGTTGACGCACGGCGTGACCTTGGGCACGATTGTCTTATTGGCGCTTGTGGCGCTATGGATCGGTTTTCGTCATCTCGATCGGTTTGGCAAAACACTGTCGATTTTAAGCACGGTTCTGTTCTGGATGACAACAAAACTCTTTCCATGGCGTTTTCTGGAACATACACCGATCAACCTAATTCAGCATCCGTGGCGGTTTTACACGTTTATCAGTTTCTTTGTCCTGGTCGCCTTTGTCATCCTCGTTGATCGCACGCAGTTACGTTTCAATTGGCAAGGCTGGATTGTTGGCTTGTCACTGTTACTCACGATGGTGACCGGATTCGTCTATGCCGGGGTATCGTCGCCAAAGGTGAGTGCCAGTAGCTATGAACAGTTTGCGACGGATGCGAATTATTTCGATTACGCGCCCAAACGCAGTGTCCATCATCTGAAAGCTATTTATGCGCATCAGGCAGTGGTCTTTGAAGACGGTGAAGCCATTAGTCATCCACATGTGAAGATGGCTGCACAACCTAATGGAATGACCATTCGGTTGCCAAAGACAGTAAGTGGTCACCGGGTAGACTTACCGGTTTTTAACTATGGCAGTCAGCATTATGTGGTAAAAACGGATGATGCCAAGCGATTACATGTGAGTGTTTCTGAACGCGGGACGGTACAGGTTCGCGTGCCTGGGGGTACAAAGAGAGTTTCTATTGAATACCATAAATAAAAGTTTGCTGAGTGCTGTTCAGAAATGGACAGCACTTTTTTATTGCTCAGATGAAAATGTTGATCAAATTACGTATGTTTAGATATGAATCGAAAGAGCCTTAATACGTACTTAAATAATTGAAAAATAAACGTGTAGTACGTATAATCTGAAAGAAGATTAAATTATGACATCACTATCTAAATTTCCACAAACAGGTCGAGAATTGATCAGATTATTAAAACAATATGGTTGGCAGGATGCATTAGGTGCTGACCACGGTGATCACCACTTCATGACGCAACAGTATCAACGTACAAAGATTCCTATCAAGATGAGCCCAAGCAAGCTGCCCAAAAGCTACGTTTGGCTGATTTTGTCTGAGGCAGGGTTAAAAGATTTATTAAAAGGAGGACATTAATTATGTCTAAGGATGAAGTATTTTATCCCGCTATTTTTCACCATCAAGAGGACGGCGCTTTCACCGTTAAAGTGCCGGATTTAAAAGGTGCAGTGACGTATGGTGACGATATGATGACAGCATTTCACAGTGCCCAAGACGTTATTGGCGGCTATTTGTTTTCTGAAAAACATTATCCAGAACCAACTGATGTCGCTGAAATTCCACTCGTTCCAGGCGACCAACTAGTAATTGTGCCATTGGATCTCAATGAATATCGTAGTCGGGAGCAACAAACCAAAAAGGTGAAGGTGACTGTGACAATTCCTGAAGGTTTACGTGATGAAGCTCGAGAACGGCACATTGTGTTATCACATGTGCTGACAGAAGGGTTACGCAGAGAACTTGCAAATGACTAAATGGGAGCAAAAGTTTGACTTACTATATTAGTCGCATATAGTTTATTCAAAATAAAAAAGGATTACACAGATACGCAGGGTTAAATGCTATAAATTAGGACTAATGAGGGGTTAGCAAAGGCCACAACTCGTGATTGTAGGTGGTCTGAATAGTGTTGGAAAAAGTACTATTCGCGAGTGCTTTTTATTAAGTAGGAACAAATAGGACTGCCAGAAGCTCGTTTTGAGCATTGGCTGTCCTATTTGTTTTATAGGTGAAACATGGCATGTTTTTGACCACTTGCAGAAGCCGATGGCGCTTTTTTTGCAGTATTAGTTATTTTTTTGAAAATAAATTGGTGCTTACGAAAATATACAGCATGCTGTACAATTCGTTCATGAGGTGATCTTATGAATGAAGATGAAATGATTTCACGGCAACTGTTACAGTTGGCCCGGCGAATTAAACAACGTCGAAATTTACATATCCAGGATTTAAATTTAACTCTGGGTCAAGGTGATGCGTTGAAGTATTTTGCAGAAAATCCTAATCAGACAATCGCAATGTTCAAAGATTATCAAGGCATTACGCATCAAACTGCACGGGTGATCGTGAAACATATGGTGACCTTGGGAATTGTCACTTTGGTACCCAATCCTAATGATGGTCGATCAAAACTAGTGCAGGTAACGCCACTTGGATCATCTAAATATGCTCAGTTAGATAAACATGGGTGGCAAACAAGTGAGGAACTATTTGCTGGGTTTACACCGGAAGAACGACAATGTTTTTTAACATTAGCGCGTCGAGCTAATGCCAATTTGGAAAGGGAATGATTTAGCGTGAAAACGCGTCTATATACAAAAGATGTGAAATTAGTTTTAGCGGCTAGCTTTTTTTATTTAATGAGTCCAATGTTGATTAACCCGATTATTGCTGGCTTTGCATCCAATGTCGGGGCCAACAGTATTTTGGCTGGCGTGATTGCCGGGGCAATGAACCTAACGTCACTAGTATTACGGCCACTAGCGGGCAATTTAACTGATCGTGTTTCTAAGTATTACTTAACTTTAGCTGGTGGCGTCTTCATTTTATTGGCGAGTTTAGGTTATACGTTTACTACTAATGTGGCGTTGATCATGGCTTTTCGAGTGATTAATGGTCTTGGCTATACATTATGTTCAGTATGCATGGCCACTTGGATGGCGGACCTACTGCCGGCGGACCGGATTGGTTCTGGAATGGGTATTTATGGATTAGCTAGCGCCTTGGGGATGGCCATTGGACCAGCGATTAGTGTTTATTTATATCAACACTATAGTTACCAAAGTGTTTTCTGGTTGGCGTCAATGTTTAGCGTTTTAATGTTGTTCGTCATTCAGTTTGTAGGCAATCGAGGTCTTCCAAGCCCAACGAAGCAAACGACCACGCCAACTGAGGAGAAAATGCAGTTCGTTCAACCTAAAGTTGTACCCGTGATGGTAATTCTAATGTTGTTTTCATTGCCGTACTTCGCAACAGAAACCTACATTGTGAGCTACATTGCCCATCGCCATTTTGCGGTACCAGCCGGACTTTTCTTTCCGACATACGCCGTTATTTTGTTAGTTATGCGAATAGCGTTGCGTGATGCATTTGACCACGTGCCGTTTAAAAGGTTTATTTGGCTGTGTTTAGGACTGAATTTGCTGGGATTAATTGGGCTGACTGATTTAAATAATTTATTTATGTTGTTTCTTGGAGCATTTGGATTTGCTGGTGGATATGGTCTGATGTTTTCAATTTGTCAGGCCAAAGCGTTGACGCTGGTGCCGTCCTCGGATCGCGGATTAGCGAATAGTACATTTTATATCGGGGTGGACCTGGGTATGTCAGGTGGACCGATGATAGCGGGATTAATCACGGCTTTTTTGCCGTGGAAATGGCTCTATCCGGTTATGGTGTTGACGCTGCCATTGATTGTATTGGTTTATCTAGCCAATCGGCGAGCATTGGCGTAACAAAAGCAGACGCCCGTCTGAGTAATTACTCCATTTAACGAAAAAGGGACCATCAACAGCTTTTCTGAGCCTGTTGATGGTCCTTTCTAGCTTCTATTCTTCATTTGGCTTCAGCATCGTTAACTGAATTCGTTGCCGATTCAAATCAACAGAGTCGACCCAGACGGTGACGATATCACCGACGGAGACGATTTCAGCAGGGTTTTTGACGAATCGCTTCGTCAGTTTGGAAATGTGGACGAGGCCATCGTGCTTCACACCAACATCGACAAACGCGCCGAAGTCGATGACGTTGCGGACGGTACCTTGAAGTTCCATACCGGGTTTCAAGTCTTCGATGGTCAGCACGTCATGACGTAACAGTGGGGCAGGCATATCGTCACGCAGGTCACGACCTGGCTTAGCCAAACTATCGAGAATATCGGTGACTGTTTCTAGACCAGCACCGGTTTCTGCGGCAATGGCATGTTTGCCGAGCTTAGCGGTAGCCTGTTTGAATTCATCGGAGCCCAGGCTATCAACATCTGTATTGGTCAGTGTCAGGATCTCGTTAGCGACAGGGTAACTTTCCGGATGGACGTCTGTGTTATCCAGAGGATTCTTACCACCGATGATGCGCAGGAAACCAACGGCCTGTTCGTAGGCTTTAGGCCCAAGACGGGGCACCTTCTTCAATTGACGACGGTCCGTGTAGCGGCCATTTTCATTACGGTAGGCGACCACGTTGTTGGCAATCGTTTTGTTCAGCCCAGAAATGTGTTCCAGTAATTCTGAACTAGCGGTATTGAGGTTAACGCCGACTTGGTTAACGGCCGTTTCGACGACAGTGTCAAGTTGAGCAGACAGTTCTTTGTTCGGAACATCGTGTTGATACTGTCCGACACCAACACTTTGCGGGTCAATTTTAACCAGTTCAGCCAACGGATCTTGCAAACGACGGCCAATGCTGATGGCACTACGCTGTTCAACGTGTAAGTCGGGAAATTCGTCACGAGCAGCTTGGCTGGCAGAATAAACGGACGCACCGGCCTCGTTGACGATGACGTATTCGATATCGCGTTTGATGCCTTTTAACACATCGCTGACAAAGATTTCTGATTCACGTGAGGCCGTACCGTTACCAATGGCGATCATTTCGACTTGATATTTTTCAAGAAAATCATGGAACTCACCAGCGGCTGCCGCGCGTTTGTTAGCAGGAGCAGGCTTATGTGGGTAGATAACAAGTTTGTCAAGGTACTTCCCATTAGCGTCCATGACGGCGAGCTTACAGCCAGTTCGGTAGGCAGGGTCGAAGCCGAGCACAATCTTACCTTTCATCGGTGCTTGCATCAGCAAGTGATACAGATTAGTCCCAAATACTTTAATGGCGTGTTCGTTAGCCGCATCAGTCAATTCATTACGTAGTTCACGTTCGATAGCTGGGCCAATAAAACGTTTGTAAGTATCTGCGTAAGCATCTTCAATCACTGCAACTGCCGGACCCTGTCGATGGCCGATAGTCCGAAAGTGGAAGAAGTTCATGATGGCGTCAGTATCAACGTCGAGACTCACACGCAACACGCCGGCTTTTTCACCGCGATTAATGGCTAAAGTTTGGTACGCTGCCATCTTCGTGAAGGGTTGTTCGAACTCGTAATATTGTTGGTAAACACCGTCTTCATCGGCTTCTTTTCCCTTTGACTTAACCGTCGTCGTTAGTTTGGCATGACTACGCGTATAGTCACGGATAAATTCACGGAATGAGGCTTCTTCACTGAAGGCTTCCGCCAGGATTTCGTGAACCCCAGCCAGGACAGCTTTAACATCAGGGAGATCCTTATCCGGGTTGATATATTTAGCTGCTTCCGTTTCAACAGATTCTTTATGAAAACCGAGTAGCCATTTGGCAAACGGCATTAAACCGGCTTCCTTAGCAATGGTGGCCTTAGTACGCCGCTTTTGCTTATAGGGTAGATACAGATCTTCAACTTCCTGAACTGTTGTTGCAGCGGTGATTTGTTGCTGCAACTTCGGTGTCAGGGCTTTTTGTTCAGTAATACTATTGATGACTTCTGTTTTTCGATTAGCCAGTTTTTCGAAATGGTTCCAAGTATCTTGAACGGTGCGAATCTGCACTTCGTCAAGACTGCCGGTCATTTCCTTCCGGTACCGTGAGACAAACGGAATTGTGTTGCCATCATTCAATAGGTTAAGCGTGGCAGTAATCTGCCGTGACCGAATGTCTGGTAAGGCATCAGCCACCTGTTTGAGTAAAGTTGAATCAAGTTGGGTTGCCATATTTCCTCCGATTAAATCTTGCGAGTTACAGACTTAATTATACGTGTTCGTGTCAGACTTTTGAAGAAGTGTTGAGTGGTGCTTTCGGTTGTCAACAGTGACACGCTTACCGTGGGACCGGTTCGAGCCTTCTGAAACCCGAAGTCTTTCACCTCGCCATCAAGCCTCGTGGGAAACCGAGTCTTGGTGACCGTCCGTGTTGTAAATCCGAGAGAACCATTCGGATTAACAACACTTTCACGGTTCGGTATCACTGTTGACGCCCTCATATTGGCTCCACAGTTGTTTTCGTGTGAATAGCGTAATAGCAGCTTGTAAACTGAATGCAATGCCGCAACAGTAACTATTGAAAATAAGTGTCTTTAGCCCTAAATTGCACAAAAATAATCCCTTTAGAAATCATCAGACAGGTGTCATCTTCGGTGAGTTCAAAAGGGATTACTTTCTATACACTAAATTGCTTGGTACAGTTTCGGCAGTTAATTTATTTTTGTTGACGCCAACGCTCAGTTCGTTTCAACACACCCGGATAGAAGAATTTCATGAAGCGTTTCTTCAATGTAGATGTATTTAGCTGATCAATAATGGTTAGCCCGTGAACTTTCATTTCATCGAACGTAATGGCGTAATCAACAAATTCACCATTCTGATAACAACGATGACAGTAAATGCTTGAAGTGCGTTGATTGGTCTCCGTTCCAAACTGGTTCATATGGGGTAGACCACAACTCTGACAGATGTCGTTCATAAGCGTGCACCTCATTTCGGTTTAGTTATGACCTAACCATATCATGAGCGACACTTGTTCTTCACCAGATGTGCTTGTTGGACAGTCTATTTAATCAAACCCATTTCTACCTGCGGATCAATAAATGGTTCATCAATCCGAAACTCAGCCGGTCGGTGCAATGTCATGCCATTTTCGTCGACTTTTGAACAGTAGGCGGCAATTTTAACCCCGTGTGGCACAGCCGCCTTAATAGCAGCTGTAAGTTTGGGCGCCATGTGATGATTGAGGGTGAGCACATCGATATTATCAATTTGGATGACGAAGAAAAGATAGGCCATGTAGCCCTCGTCAATCGCATGTTCAAGATTATAAACGTGCTTCACTGCTCGAATCGTTGGTGCGTCCGGAAAACCGACGATTCCGTGGCTTTCTAACGTTGCACCCTTAGTCTCAACAAAGAACTCTTGCCCGGTACTCGTCTTACCTTTGAAGTCGACACGGGAATCGCCAAACGTCACTTCAGGACGGAATTCTGTAATTGTGCCAGGTAAGTCAGGAAAGGTGAGTAGACCAGCGTCTACCGCTTCCTTAGTTACCTTATTTGGCATGGCACTATCAATGTTTACCCAGAAGTCACCATGGTCAGTGCGTTTGATGACGGAGACCATATCCCAGTGCGTTTTTCGTTCAGGATTTTTAGCTGGCACGATTGAAACGGTGGCGCCGGGAATTAGCAGATCTGCACCGCGACCCGTATTTTTTAGATGAGTTTCAATGATTTCGCCGTTTCGTTCAACCCGGCACGTAAAGCGACTGGGTCGGTCCACATAATGTGCCAATTGTGCGCCTTCATACTGCATAATTGTGTCTTCCTCCGCATATTTAACAGTGCTGACCATGTTTAATCAAACAGCACTTCATTCAACAATAGTTTACACCTTAAGCGGGAAGCATTAGCTACGGTTGTTTGACATCACTACTATCGTCATTGCGGCTGTTTTCAGACTGCGCCTTTGCTGAACTAGCTTTTGCGCGAGAACTTTGACGTTCGGATTCAGTCGGCGTTGGAGCGACGTAATTGAAGTTCAGTCGTTTAACGTTACTTGTATAGTCGTTGAAAAGTGCATCGCAGTCCTTAAACTGACGATTTACTGAATTGCGAATTTGCATCAAGCTCGTAATTTTTTTGGATGGAATTCCAGGGTTACGTTGGAAGTTATCCTGATAATTAGGGTCACCAACTGTGGTCATGAATGTTGTGAATTCATTGTTAACCTTAGTCGGTGTCAGTGTGGATTTACGTAGTTGACGCCAACGCGACTGAACGCGTTCCGGATAGGCTTGGGCAACTTGTTGTAGCAGGCGATTACCTTCTGCCGTTTTGAGATCGCCGTGGTTCGGATAGTTATGGGATACAGATTCACCCGACGGATAAATATGGCGGCCATTTTCGTACAGCCCCCAAGTGGAATCGAGGTCGTACATGGTGGCGTGCCAAATCTGACCGTTGTAAGTGAGCAGTTCAAGGTTGCGCCCAAGGCCGTCCTGATCGTGAATAAGGTTGGCAAACAAATACATATCAATGACGGAATTAACGTCCAAATATTCAGGAGCATGTTGTCTAAACGTTTGGGTGTCGCTGGTATTAACGAAGTGAACCAATCGTTCAAAGTCTTGTTTTTGTTGACGAGTTAACGAATCAGGCACATCGGGTGTCCAACCGGTCGCATTGTAACTAACCTTGTCTGACCAGAACATGTCGGCTTTATTCCACTCGTTACTGCTGATGGCGATGTTGGTAGGGTCATGTTTATCTAGCCCCCACAGTTTGGCATCTTTAGGCGTGTTAAGTGTATAGAGGCCCCAGCGGTCGCCGTTAACTTTCATTTCGATAGGGAAACCACTGATGGCGCCGTTATTTTGCGAGTCAACTAACTGTTTTGGAGCACCAGAACGAGTGGCAACCATGTCTGACCATAACCGTGAGTTAACGACGTTACGCGATTGAGTGGCGTCAATATAGTTGGCCTTTAATACATAGCTGCTGTGCTTTTTCCACCCCGGTGCGGCCCGCCACTTTAGTTTGTGTTTCAGTGACTTATCTTTATAAAACTTGATTTTCCAGTTTTTCTGCGGATAGCGGCGCGAACTTTGACCCTGCCACTTCATGGTGGCGTAGCCGTCTTCTTGAACACCCGTTTTACGGTCTTTAAACGAAAAACGGACGGTGGGGTTCTTATCGACTGTTTGTGAGACAGCACCCTTGATTTTGACACGTGGCAACCGCTCAACTTTTTGCCGTGAACCCAGCGGTAACTGACGCGTGGAATTAAAATGAAGCCACGTAAACGTACCCGCCAGCAAGACTAGAATGAGGCCAACTAAACTGATGAGCGCCACGCGTGGGCGGCGTTTTTTTGACATGGTTCAAGACCCTCCGTGATTTATTTCGATCCATTGGGGATGACTTGAGTGACCATATCAATAAGATCACTCAGGTCTGCTTCTGCGTTAACACTTTGTGGGAAGAAACCGTTAAAGGACAGTTTGGCGTATCCAAACAGCGTACTCAAAAAGAACCGCATCATTCGCTCACGTTCCTGCTCGTCAGCAACCATTGGTGTCAAAATATCGCGCAGAATATTTACGATTGCGCCAGCTGGTGCGCCTTCGAGTTTGAGTGGTGAACGAAAGCCGTGATGTTCTGTCGTCAACATTTCCTGGAAGGATGGGTGGTCCTGGGCAAACGAAAAGAGTGTGATGGCGAAAACCTTAAGTGCATCCTTGCCAGAAACAGGGACGAGCTTAGTGTAGAGCTCGTGTTCGACGAGCTGGCGACCGTAATCGGCAACGCCCGCCTTTAAATCATCCAGACTTGGAAAGTAATGGTATAACGTTTGTGGTTGCACTCCCAGATGGCGAGCCATACCGCGTAGAGATAGCTTTTGTAGGCTGTCCTGTTCAGCAACGTGGTAGGCCTCCGTGACAATGTAGTCCCGTGATAGTGCTTTTTTCATATCTGTTCTCCTTGGTACTTCCTCTTGAAACGGTGGTTCCTAACCTAAATGTTAAAGCGAATTGTTACTGGTGACGTCTGTCCGCATGGAAATCTCAAGATTGCCGTTGCGTTCCCGTAAGGCGTCGATAAAAGCTTTTTGTTGATCCGGTTTCTTAAGCACGAGTCGGTATTGTAGTTCAAACAGACTCCCCAAATTAGTCGTTCGAACATTATCGAGGGTGACTTCTTTCGCATAACGGTCAAAGATGGCGTCGAATTCATGCTCGTAATCGAGATTTTCCGGCACGGTAATTTTCATTAACCGCTCGTTTTGATTGCTGGCGCCAAAGTCGAGCGTCGTGTATAGCAGCATTGCTAAACTGACAACAATGGTGAAGAAAGTCGCATAAAGCAGGTAACCCCGGCCTGTTGCCAAACCAATCGTCATGGCAAAGAAGATGGTGACCATTTCCCGAGCGTTACCCGGTGCCGATCGGAAACGAACCAGGCTGAAGGCCCCAGCCACAGTAATCCCGGCGCCCAGATTTCCGTGAACAATCATGATAATGGATTGGACTAGGATCGGCAGTAACGCAATCGAGAAAATAAAGTGTTTGGAATAGTGATTCCGGTACATATAAACAAAGGCGATGATAAGACCAAGTATCAATGTGACTAATGTCGTGATGAAAATCTGTTCAAACGTCACGAGATGGTGTTTGGGTCCTAAATAACTGATAAGCATTGTTGCCCTCCCTGAATGCCGTATTTATAGATCAGGCCGTATTTTGAAAATGGTTGTGGGTAAAGTTTGAGTGAGGCGAATAATTGACTCCACTCAAAGGGCAGCGCACGTGGTAGTTTAATTTCCATGACGACCATGCCTGATGCCAGTAAAGGGATGCCCTGATTGTGGTTAATCAGATTGACATTGCGGGAGCGCCAACGAATATTTTCATCAAACGTCAGTCGCAGGCCGTCGGCAGTACTGTACGCTGTGCGTTCATAAATGACTGCTGTTTGTCGTGATAATTCATGGGAGTGCGTAAAACGGTCAATTTCGCGTGCGTTCATATCGTCATTGCGACTGATGCTACCACTGCGACTGGCAAGATAGCGGTGAGCCTGGTTATAAGGCAGGGTGACGCGCCGTTTGTAAGTGATGCCGTTGACCTTTTTCTTTAATTCCACAAAGGCCGGTTGATGATGATCGACTGGGTCGCCATAAGCACGCAAACGTAATTTCTCACGATACTTACTGTTGTCGAGCTGTCGGCGAGCAAACATGTAATCTTCGGTATCGTAATACAGAGATGAAATCGTCTGTTTACCATATTGATCCATGCGAATTTGATCGCCTAATTTTTTAAGAAGTTGTTGATAGGTGGACTGATCCATGACGTATTTTTGTTCATGGCGTTCAAACACCATTGGCACCGCACTTTTTTGTGGTGCCGCCAGGTTGGCGAGCATGTTAAGGCCTCCTTGAGTTGTGCCGTTGTCTAATTTTTTAAAGATAATTCAGGCTGCGATTTTAGTATGTAATCCGCCGATAAACGGACTTTTTTGAGTAGTTACTCATACAATCGATACAGTATATCATCGTTGTCGAACACTGTACACAAGAATGAGACACCTGTGCTAATTTGTCTTATCAATTTTAATTAATTGATGAGTTAACGTGAGAATGTATCCGCGGATTCAGCTGTGAATCGAAATAGGATAAAATACTTTGAGAAAAAGTTGTATTTGGTGATGAATCGTAAAAAACGACCAGTTGACAAAATGAATTCGTCGACTGGTCGTTCGATTAGTTAGTTAGAGATAATGTTTAATCGACGGACTTGAGTGCCCCCAACATGTCGACACGATTAATTTTACGTGCCATTAACCCCATAACAATAAGTGAGAAGATAACGGTTAGTAAAGTTGAAACACCAAGATTCGAGGCCAGGATGGAAGGTACACCCATGGCGGTTTCTGGTGGTAACGCGGCGATGATATAACGATGGAGCCAATCACCACCGAGGAAACCAAATAGAATTCCCGCAATCGTTAACAAAATTGTTTCACGATAGATGTACATGGTCGTTTCAAATGGGTAGAAGCCTAGCACTTTGATTGTAGCTAGCTCTCGAATGCGTTCGGACACGTTAATATTCGTTAACGTATATAGAACGACGAAGGCGAGGAGAGAAGCACAAACGATGATAACTAGGACGACGTTGTTTAACCCGCCAAGAATGCCTGAAATAATGCGTTTGTTCGTCAGCGATTGAACAACGCTGAGGCTGGCTGACTGTTTCGTGAGTTTACGTGACAAACGGTTGACATTTGCTGCATTGTGATGATGCAATTGAATCATTTCTGTATTCGCAGGCGCCGTCTTATTAAATACCTTTTTATAGTAGGCTGACGTCATATATAGCGAATGACCAATGTACATTTCGGTGATGCCGCTGATTTTAACGCTGGTGCGATGACCTTGGGCATCTTTGATTGTGATATGATCGCCCACTTTTTTATTGAACAGGCTGGCCAACTTTTCACTGATTACTACACCGTCATTATTGAGCGTGATCTTTTTCCCAGATTGGCGATTGCGTAAGGTGACGAATTTACTAAAGTGATTGGTTGACTTCGGCACAATCATGGTAATGCTTTGATTATCCAATGTCGCGCTATTTTTAGCGTACATGGATTGATAATATACCAGCATCGATCGTTTGACAGACTTACTTTGTGTGACCGTCTGCTGATATTGATGAATGTTGTGATCGCTATCCTGACTGTTATAAACCCCTAAGGCATCGTAGTGAATAATTTGAGAGTACTGGATATGTTCCAAATCCTGCAGAGAATCACGAATACCAAATCCAGTAATTAGTAACATAACGCAACCAAAGACACCAAGAATCGTCATTAACATACGTTCTTTGTAGCGGAAGAGATTTCTAAACGTCACCTTCTGTGAAAATGGCAAGTGACGCCATAACCATGTGATGCGCTCCAGTAAGATTCGGGAACCATTTGCAGGTGGCTTTGGTAGCATTAATGTAGCTGGGATTTCCTTCAGTAATTGATAGCCTGTCCACCAGGCAGGTAAGGTGGTACACAACAAAGCAATTACGACAGAGATGCTTAACCACAGCCATGGAATGTGAAGCTGGAGTGCACCAACGCTTATGCCAGCGGTGTATGCTCGAAAAATGATGTGGGGTAGCAACATTACTCCTAGAATGGTACCAAGGACGGAACCAACTACCGCGGCCGAAATTCCGTATACCGCAAATTCTTTCATGACATTTTTCTTGCTGAAACCGAGTGCACGTAAGGTCCCCATTTCAATTCGTTTTTCCTCAGCCATTCGTCCCATTGTCGTCGTGCATACCAGTACTGCGATGGCAAAGAAGATAATTGGAAATGTGTTCGAGAGAATGCTGATCCGGTTAGCGCGTTCTCCATATTCGTTGTAGCCGGTGTTGTAATCATTCCGGCTTTGGATAGTGTACTTAAGACTGCTGATCTGACTGAGCTGCTGTTTGGCCGACGAAAGTTTAGCGACCTTTTTTGCCAGCAGTGCTTGTTGCCATTGAAGCTGTTGCTGAGCTTGTGATGTCGAGGTAGTGTCTTGAGTGGTTTGCATCAATGCGGCCTGTTGGGTTGATAATTGCTGTTGTAAGGTTTGGAGTTTTTGTGATTGTTGATTGATTTTCTCTTGGGCGCTGTTAGCTAATTGAGTACGCTGCTTCCGAGCGTGATGATTCAACTTTTTTTGTAATTGGTTAACGTTACGATTCGTTTGTTTTTCGTAGCGGTCTGAGTAGGCGGCTCCGTGAGTGTTATTAAACTTAATTCGTGCTACCTGATAGTTGTTTGTTGCAAACGCATTGTGGGCGACGACTGCAAAACCAGTCAGTTGGCCATTACCAACGTTGGCGTTACCGAGATCATTTTCCTTGATGTAGTTGGCGGAATTAACAAAGCCAACTACTTTAAACAGGCGGTGTTTTAGTTGTGAACTCTTACGGTCGCTGTTTGCCGTTAGCGTAATCCACTGACCGATGTGATAACGGTTTTTTAGTTTGTTACTCAACGCGACCGTGTTATCGGCTGTGGGTAGATGACCACTTGTTAAGGAAACCGTGGACAACGTTTTCGGTAGTGTCATAACTCGTGTCACACGTTGTCCGCTGTCATTTAAACGCAGATCAACTTGTTGACCAAGGACAACTTTTTTAACGTGTGGGAGTGTCCGCAAATATTTAGCATCCGACTGAGTCAGATTAGTGGTTGAGGTGACTTCTGCGTCAGCAAGGTGATGCTGTGAAAAGTAACGTTGTCCCGTTACTTTCATGTCTGGCCCCGTAGCTTTGAGACCTACAAGAATAAACACCCCCAGTGCGATTAAGATAGTTATGGAGACAAAACGAGCTATTGATAGTTTAAACTCCCGACGGATGTTGCGATTAATCAGTTTCATAATGTCTTCACCACCCTACCATTCAATTTCGCTGACCGGCGTTGGGTCATCATTACGGGTGTCTTGCTTTACTTGGCCATCACCAATTTCAATTACATGGTCAGCCATTGGCTTGATTAAACCATTATGGGTCACAATAATAACGTTTTTATGATTTTGGTGGCAGAAATCTTGCAGTAACTGCAAAATACTTTTCCCCGTTTTGTAGTCAAGCGCACCCGTTGGTTCATCGCAAAGCAATAAATCAGGGTTCTTCGCAATTGCCCGAGCAATCGCGACCCGTTGCTGTTCACCACCAGAAAGTTGTGCCGGGAAGTTGTTCATTCGGCCACTGAGGCCAACTTCCTGCATGATATCTTTTGGGTTCAACGCATGAGGAGCAATTTCAGAGGCGAGTTCGACATTTTCAATGGCGGTTAGATTAGGAACGAGATTATAAAACTGAAAGACAAAACCAATCTGGTCTCGCCGATAAGTCGTCAATTTCTTGGGTGAGTACTGACTGATGTCTTTGCCATCAATGATAATGTTGCCTTTAGTATTGGTATCCATCCCGCCAATAATGTTGAGTAAAGTTGATTTGCCCGCCCCGGATGCACCGACAATAACCGTAAGTTCTCCCGAACGAATAGCAAAACTGATATCATCGTTTGCGCGAACTTCAGTTTCACCACTGCCATAAATTTTTGAGCTGTGTTGGACCTTAATCATGACCATAGATAAAACCCCTTTAATAAAAATGAAATGAACAACGTGTTGATTATCTTTTCTTCGACGCTTATACTACTAGCATTCAAAGATGAATCAATCGTCAATTTAAGTGAAAATGTTCATTTCGTTTAAAGGAGTTAGACTAAAAATGAAAGATAATGTCAAAATCGCCCGTACAGAGGCAACAATTAAAGCGACCGTAATTGAATTGATTAAGCAGAAATCATTAGCTAAATTATCAATTTCGGATATTACGCGGGGCGCAAAGATTAATAGAGGCACATTTTATTTACACTATGTGGATAAAAATGACCTGATTGACCACTATGAGAAAACGTTAATTGACCACTTGAAGATTATCTTTGATGGTTATAAGCCGTTGATGCCACGACCATTATCAGAAATTAAAGTCATGATCACTACGGCATTAACCTACATTGATTCTGAACGACCATTATTCAATGCTCTGATGAGTGACCAAGGGGATATTACGTTTACCAATCAGCTTAAACGGATGTTTTTATGGTATGTTGAGGACAGTCTTGAACATGTTAAAACAAAGTATTCGCACCCGATAATTCCAGAAAAGTACGCCAAGGAACTTGTTCTCGACAGTGTCGTCGGCATCGTAACGGTTTGGGTGACGGATCCACATCCTGACTCGATTGAAAAGGTTGCTAACATTCTTACTAACACGCGATTTATGGCACCAGTGAACTTAGCAGGTGTGAAGTATTGAAGGCCGGATGTTGAGAATGAATAATAAAAACGCTTAGTCGACAGAGCTGACCAAACTTGTTTTGCCAACGATGCGTCAGCAACACTTTTGCCGAATTGTAAATAATTCATCCATTGGTGGCGACATGTATAGTGCTCTTGGTGGTTGGTACCACGTCTCAAAACATGCGTTGAATGTTTGGTCTGATGTTTTGGATACAGAAGTGCAGCAATTCGGATTACGCTCTGTTGTGGTCGAACCTGGAGGAACCCAGTCGTCATGGGGCAAAATTGCGATGGGATCAATTAAAAACAACGTTTCTGAAAATACACCTTATCAATCACTTATCGATGGAACCATGGCAATGGTATCCAACGTTGGCAGTCATTCGTCTGCGACTTCGGAAGATTTGGCCAAAGTATTCTACCGTGCAGCCACAGAGGAAAAGCCTAAATTACGTTACTACTTCAGCTTTAGTGATCGAATGACGTCGCATATTGCCCGTGTACATCCAACTTTTGGTACTTTTTGATTTCATTTGCTCTTAAAAATTGTATTTAATTAATCCGCAGATAGCGCATCAATTGGATTCAAAGCTGCTGCATGTCGAGCTGGAAGCCAAGCAGCAATCAAAGAGATAATTAACGCAATTACAAAGACGGATACTACATTGGTAACACTAATCTGTACAAATGCGTATGCGGCAATAGATTTAATGAATATATTTGCGATTGCTCCGATACCTAGGGCTAAAATAGTGGCGAGGCTTGCACTTAAAACACCAATAATCAATGACTCGCTAATGAACATCCGCCGAATATCTCGTTTGCTTTCACCGAGCGCTCGTAGAATACCAATTTCCTTGGTTCTATCGGACACGGACATATACATAGTGACAATAATCATCAGGGCGGAAACTAAAAGTGAAATTCCTGCGATGATAGCCAATAGCAGTGAGGCTAAGTTCACATAAGTTTGCACCTTATCAATGATGCTAGTAATGGCAGTGGCCGAATATAATCGTTTACCGTCTGATTTAACATGATTAATTTTCTGGGCTACACCTTTGACTGAATCTAGTGAGTTGATTTTCAGAGATAAGGAAGAGGAGTCGGTGTTAACGTTTGCCTGTTTCATTGCCTTCGTTAGCGTTTTTGTATTGACGGCGTTAACGGAAGAGATACCACTACTACTCTTTCCAATTCCAGAGACCTTGGCATTAAATTTTACGTTTACTAATTTGCCGGTTCTGTCCATTGTTTGATAGTTCAGAGTAATAGATTTTCCGATTAATTTAGAAGGATCAGATTTTGACAATTTTTTGGCAACTGCCTTTTTATCTATGATGACTTCTCCAGCTTTAGGTTGTTTTCCTTTTGTAATAGATGAAGAAGATTGTGATTGAGTCCAGTTAGACATTGATGCAACTTTTGTAGACTTTCCTTGGTAATCAATTTTGACGTTTGACAAATTGTATGTCTTTTCTACTGAAGAAACGTGCTTTAAAGCACTAAGTTGGTCAATTTGTTTTTTACTGAAATTCTTAACAGTTTGTGAGGCGCCCATTGAGGGAGAACTTCCATTTCCCATTGCTGCGGTTGGACTTGGCGCGGCACTTGGATCCATTTTTGCGTAACGGGAGACGGTAATAACTTGAGGATTGGTCATTTTTGTAATCTGGTTACTAATGTACCCGCTTATTCCGTTACCAAGACCGGAAAAAAGCATTACCGCAAATAGACCAATGGTGGTGCCCAGCACAATGAGTGAGTTTCTACCTAAATGAAAGCGAAAATGCTTAAATGCAGTTCTAAGGCTAACGCTAAAGGGAAGAAGTCTGGATCGTAATTTTGAAGGCGACTGTTTTGGCTTATAAGGTGATTTAATTTCTGTGTCGTCAACAATTTTCCCATCAGCTAAACGAACAATTCTAGTTCCGGCATCTGCTACATGCTGGGAGTGGGTAACAGTAATGACCAGTCGCCCTTCCTGCGCAATGGAATTAAGCATCTCTAAAACTTCTTCGGTATTTTGAGCGTCCAACGCACCAGTTGGTTCATCAGCAATAATCACTTTTGGATCACTGGCAAGAGCCCGCGCAATTGCGACTCGTTGTTTTTGTCCACCAGATAGTTGATTTGGATACTTATAGGCGTGCTCTGATAGGCCAACACGATCCAACAAGTTTAGTGCACGTTTTTCCCGTTGCGCCTTATCTAGGGTTGTCATATCCAAAGACAACTGCACATTGTCTAAAACGGTCAAATGACTGATCAGGTTGTATGATTGGTAAATATAACCGATTGTATCTCGGCGATATGCGTCAAGCTTTTTTTCCTGCGAATGATCTAATTTATGTCCATCAACAGTGACAGACCCTGTGAATTCTCGATCCAGTCCTCCGATAATGTTCATTAAAGTGGACTTACCGCCGCCGGACTCTCCTAGAATTGACACGAATTCGCCAAGTTCAAAATTTAAATTAATTCCATTAAGAACTGGAAATTCCTCTTTACCCAAATAATATGATTTGTGAATATTACTCAATTGTAAATATGACATTTAGTTCCTCCATAATTTTTAAAAGTATAACAAAAATGAAAAATATTAAACTTTTTTCATGAAACTAACTGTATATGTTTCATAATTAGATGTCAATAAAAGTTTAATATTCTGAAAACATGTTATACTTTTGGAGGAACAAAAATGAATTACTTGATTGAGTCCTACAAGGAGAACTATGAAAAGAAATGAAAAAAAGGCAGTCAATCGCAATAAGATTATTGTCGCTGCATATTCACTCATGCTTCATAATGGTTTTCAAAAAACGAGCGTCAGAGATGTCAGTCGTGAATCTGGTATTTCTTTAGTGACAATGTATAAATATTTTCCAAGTAAGGATGAACTTGTACATGCTGTGATCCTTCAAATGGTTCGTGAAAGTATAGTTCATTCACAAGATGTACTAGAGGATGACTCATTGGATTTTATCGAAAAGTTCCGGCAGTATACTGCCGATTCGGCTAAGTTGAGAGCTAATATTTCACAGGCCGAGTTAGATGAAATCTCTAAAATCATTAACTCATCATCGGAAATTCAAGAAAAAATTCAAAAGTGGCAAGATGATTTGGGAGAAAAACTGATCAATTATGGCAGAAAAACAGGAGAAATTCGGACTTCTGTATCGGATGAAGCAATTAAAACATTTGCGATAATGTTGTCTCAATATGTGACAAATGCGCCTTCTGGCACCATGAATGAAGAATTAATCAGTCAACTTGAGTCTTTGTTTTTATTCGGGTTAGCTGGTGATCGTAAAAGTGAATCATGATTTCGGCGGATCGGATTTCGTGTGATGGATTCTTGAGAAAATATAGTAGATTAAACGGCATTATAAACGGCTTGAAAGATCGGTCTGACAACAGAAGGTTGTGGAAATAGCCTATTGAAAAAATCGACCAGCGAAAAGTAAGAAATACCTTTCACTGATCGATTTACTTTGAATCATTTTAGATTTTTATTTAATTGTACGTTTATAAAATACCTGTAATCTTTACCGCCGGCGGTGAACCAAAAAAGTGACCGTGTGGAGAATGATGGCTAGCAAAACGAAGAAAATAACGACAAACGTCCCCCAGTTGATCCAGAAGTTAGTTTGCGTCAGGACACCGCTGAGAGCACGTTGAATACCCATCGTAATTAAAGACATCACAGCAATCATGCAGAAAAGTTCAACGTAGCGCTTCATTGTATTATCATCTCGTTTCGATTTTTGTGGTAGACGGGCACCCCATTTGCGGCAGAGTTGGAGTTTGCTTTCGGGGATGTGGTCGCCATTTTTAAATGTATTAGGGCAGACGATTTCGTGAATTTTAATCACGCCGGCGGCAGACATGACGCGATCGATTTGTTTGAACGTTTCATCAGTAATGCCCGTGAAGAAGTTGTTAATGGGACTAATGTAACAGTCTGTAATGGATAGATAATGTTTGTTCTTAAAACGGTCGGGATGTGCGTCACCAACGTGATCGATGCGCACTAAACGCCAACGTAAACAGTCCAAAAAGTTTTTTGTCACACCGGATAAACCGCCCCAAAAGGTTGGCGCGGCAAACACCCAGACATCACTGGCTAGCAGTTTCTTAGTGAGCTCATCCAAAACGGGATTGGATTGGCCCTTAATATCTGGATGAATATCATAGTCCTCCAAATAAATTGTTTCCGTTTCAGTAGAATCGGGTACCGCGGCCAAAGTTGTGGCGAGCAACTTGGCGGTCACACCATGCTGTTTATGTGCGCCCAAGATACCAAGTACTTTCATCAAATCGTCCCCTAAGTTTCGTGACTTAAAAGCTATGTAAAAATGGTATGAATCGTTGTTATCACTTGATAAATCAACGTTTATAACGGTTTATATATATTCACTTTAGCATACTTATTTAATCTTGTTGACCTTGGTGTGTAACATAAATAATCGTTTTGTCAAATTGACAGCGGCGGAATTGTTCACTATACTGTCCTTACATTTGAAATGGGGGACCGATTATCGCATCTTCACTACATCCATATATCCACTTCCCCAACGCTAAAGAAGCGATGGCCTATTACAATGAAGTTTTTGGCGCAGACCATCTATTCCGCATTCCGGTAACAAAGAACGCAGCGCGGGATTTAGATTTAATTGATACTGATTTAAACAACTCAACGATGCATGGTGGCTTTGAAGTCATGGGCTCAGAAATTCTATGTGCAGACGACTTTATGAACCAGCCACAACATGCGACAAACATTGCGATTTTACTGGAATTTAACGCAGATGATAACGCAGACGTTGTTAAGGCTCAAAAGTTTTTTGAACACGTGGCCAACTCTGGTCGAGTACGTGTGACTGAACCATATACGAACGCTTATTTTGGCGGCAAACGAGGCGAGTTCACTGATGAATATGGTGTGAACTGGATTGTTAATTGTCGTCCGCATGATTGGGTTCAAAACGCGCCTGTTATTGATGAAGCGCCAATGAATGAACCAGCGTAATAAACTAAATAGTCATTAAACGAGTAAACCTCGTGCAACGCTGTTCGAAACGACAGTAATTGCACGAGGTTTACTCGTTTTTTATTCAGGTTGTTTTTGGAAGAAGTGGGTTGTGGCGTATTGCAGTGTTTCAGTTAAGAAATGAACCGCATCTTGGGCCGCTGCTGAGTTTGGACAAACCATATCAAAACCGTGGAAGCAGCCTTTCATGACCTTACTAAAGGTTGGGACACCGCTGTCCTTAAGTTTCTGCATGTACTGCATTGTCTCATCATAAAATGGTTCAACATCGCCGATGAACGTGCACGTAGCAGGCAAATTGTGAAAATCAGTTGCCCGACTGGGTGCGGCATAAATTGGGACTTCGTTTTGCGCGAACTGATTGTCTAAGTACATCTGCCATGCCAGTTTGTTAGACAATGTATTCCAAACGGGCGCATCGTTGTTTTGCGACGACTCTGTCAACATGCGGTCATCAAGCATGGGGTACAGTGGCACTTGAAAAGCAATACCAACATCACCATGATCGCGGTTATACAATGTCAACGCGGCAGTCAGGCCGCCACCGGCGCTGGCCCCAGCTACCATAATTTGATCGTCACGCATACCGTACTCAGCACCATGCTGTTGAAGCCATTTTAAGGCAAGGTAGGCATCATTTAGAGCGGCCGGATAAGGTGCTTCACTTGCCAAGCGATAATCCGGTGCAACAACGACTGCGTTTGTAGCATTGATAAAACGTTGAATGGCAAACGCCTCCGTTTCGGGCCGTTCCATAACGTAACCACCGCCATGCAAATAGAGGATACCGGGTACATTGTGTGGTCGATTCAACGATGTATACACACAGAGTCGTAGTTGGCTGCCATCTGGACGATCGATAAAGTGCTGTTCATAATTGAGTGATTTGCGACCAACGCCGCGTTGTGCACCTGTAAGGGCATTGATAACGTGGATTTTAGTCGGCGTCAAATAAGGTACAGCTCGACGGGCAATGCGACCAAATCGCTGTAATTCAGGTCGAATCATATCATCCGAAACATGCATGTTACTCGCAATCCTTTGTTTGCGAGTTTGACAATCCGTTTCGTCTGTCCGTTTCGGCCTGTTGTTGCCGGAATGCTTCAAGCCGCTGGTGCGCTAAGTTCATTTGAAAGACCAATAAAACGTTAAAACCTAAACTGAGGATGAATAGCAACTTTTTCATAAGCACGCGTCTCCTTCGTTTGATAACGATTACGATGTTAGTTTCAATTATGGTAATTATAGACCAGATTATCAAGTGAAGGTTCAGCGAAACTTAAATGACGTCTGTTAAATATGGTAATTGAAAAAAGGTGGCCAGAATCCGCAAAGTAAATACGCAGAGTACACCTGCTAGAGCTAGAACAAGTGCTATTTTCATTCCACGACTAGGCTGTTTACGAATGTTGATGAGCATGTACAAGAGCGCACCAACCGGTACGATTAGGCTGAACAAAATCGGCACATACACTAGAATTGGGTGAACGGTGCCTGGGACTAGCTGGACAAGTGTGAAAGCAATCGTTAACGCAAATACAATGGTCAGGACAAGCGTTGCTAACACGATTTTTAAAATTGTGAACACCTTAGAGTCATGCGAAATCTTTGTCATCATAGTGGTATCTCCCTTAATTAAATCGTCCAAAGACAAATCGAAAAGCGTACTTAACCGAATTAGATTTTCGATATCGGGCAAAGTTTTGCCAGTTTCCCATTTCGAAATAGATTGACGTGAAATATGAAGTTCATCGGCAACGGCCTGCTGTGATAAATTGGCTTGTTGGCGAGCAGCTTTTAATGCAGTGGCTAATTCCATAACTCGCTCCTTTCTTAATGAGCAAAGTGTCGCATGATTTGGTGAAACTGGGTAGCACCTAATGGGCGCAACCGCATAGTGACGGCATTTGTTTATTCCTGTTATTATGTCATAAGTATAGTAATAAAGTTAAAAAGTCGTGAAATAGTAGTGAAATAATACAGGTGAAATTTTCAGAAATAATTTAAGAATATACAAACAAAGAATCAAAAACATTAGTTTAAACTATGGACGCTTATAATTATCTTTATAATATAGTTCGTGTTTTATGGTATTTACACAACAAAAAATTGTGATATGATAATTACCATTACTATTACACGAACTTATTCTTGAGGAGGATTTCAAGCGATGCCAATTACCCGTGAATTTACTAGTGGTTTACCCAAAGCTGAACTACATGTGCATATTGAAGGAACACTGGAACCAGATTTGAAGTTGAAATTGGCACAAAGAAATCATATCGATATCGGTCAACAGACCGTGGAAGAAGTTCAAAAAACGTATGACTATGACGATTTGGCCTCGTTTTTGGCCGTGTATTATCCAGCAATGGATGTTTTACAAAAAGAACAGGACTTCTATGACTTAGCTTTTGCATACTTGCAACGAGCCGCTGCTAATAACGTTCGGCATGTGGAAATGTTCTTCGACCCACAGGCGCATACAAGTCGTGGGATTGCGTTTGAAACAGTGCTTCACGGACTGCATCGTGCAATCGTTGATGCTCGAGCGCTGAATATTGATGCAGCATTGATCATGTGTTTCCTGCGTGACTTTACTAGTGAGTCTGCTCGCCAGACTTTGGTTGAAGCATTGCCATACAAGGATCAACTGGTGGGTGTCGGCTTGGATTCTGACGAACACAACAATCCGCCTCTTAAGTTTGCTCGTCAGTTCGCTGATGCGGCTGCCGCTGGTCTACATTTAACTGCTCACGCGGATATTGACCAAAAGGATTCTATCGAGCATATTCGACAGGCATTAGAGATTATTGGTGTTGAGCGATTAGATCACGGGACAAATATTGTTGAAGATCCTGACCTCGTAGATTTTGTTAGTAAAAATCAGATTGGGCTTACTTCTTGTCCACTGTCCAATGCCTTTATTTCCCCAGAAATGAAGGGCAAGGAAGTACTCGAATTATTGGCAAAAGGTGTCAAAGTTTCAATTCACTCAGATGATCCTGCTTATTTTGGTGGATATATTGCCGATAACTATTATGCAATTGCCAACAAATTTGATTTAACGAAGGAACAGGTCGTTCAATTGGCTAAAAATTCGTTTGAAAGCTCATGGATTAGCAAGGAACAAAAGGCACTTTACCTGAAAGAATTAGATGAGTATGTAGCAACGCATTAATATATAGAGTGTGAATACAAAAATACGGATTGGGTAGCCTCGTTTTGAGAGCTAACCAATCCGTATTTTCATTTGCTGTTTATTTTAGTAAACGGGCCGATTTTCACCTTGAGTGGCTGGATCAGCAATTCCAATGCTGTCATTTGCCGCAAAGGTGGGATCGGCAACAATTTTCAATACAACATCAGCGATGCTTTGGCGCGAACCGGAAACGCCGACGTAAGGTTCATGGCGTGTTGTGATGTGATAATTAACCTCGTCACGGTCGTTTAGCCAAGGCAAACGAAGCGTTGTGTAAGTAATACCTGATTCTGATAGCAGTTTGTCAGCGTTAATGGCTGCGGGTAAACCGCTGGCAACCATTTGTTGATTCCACTGACCAAACTCACCGGGAACCTCGTTGTATAGGCCTAATAGACTGGTCGAAATAATTCGGTTCGTGCCCGTTTCTTTAGCAGCAGCAATAATGTTCTTTGTTGGTCGATTGGTTTTATCGTGGTCAACAACCGCAGAGACCACCATGTCCTGATTAGCCATGGCACTTTTCACTTCATCAGTATCATCAAGATTAACTTCAATTAACCGAACTCGCGGATTATTTGATAAAGTGTTTAAACGACTGACATTGCGCAAGCCAAGTGTCAGATTGATATCTTTAAAGGTTGGCTCAGTCAAAATACGATGTTCAACGATTCTGGCAATCTGTCCATTTGCAGCTAAAATTAATAAGTTCATTGTCTTACCTCCGTTTGAAAGAACGATTAGTGTTAATTAAAGTAATTCGTGTTGTTTTAGATAGTCTCTAAGTGCCTTGTCATTTGTGTAGCGAATGCCATCAACGACGGTGATGCCACTAAAGGATGCAGCCATTTTTTGCAGATACGGCATTGAATCGGTGATAGGCGTACTCATGCTTGTAGTAAAGGGAATGATAGTTTTATTTTTAAAATCCAACTGATCAAATAAAGAATGGATAATCATTGGTGGTTGTTGCCACCATGTTGGAAAGCCGATAAAAATGTTCTTAAAAGATGTAATATCTGGAAGAGTAGTTAAATCTAGCTGGGGATGGATTTGGGCGTCCAGTTCATGTTTGCCAACTTCAACAACGGCATCGTATCCTTGGGGATACGGTGGTGTTGACTGGACGGCGAATGCTTTCACACCGGTCAACTGAGCAATATTGTTTGCCGCTTGACGGGTGGTACCGGAACTAGTGAAATAGAGGATAATGGATTGTTGATTCATAATATAGTTTGAGTTTCCTTTCTAGCAAACGGTTTTGCTGGTCATTTACAAACGCACAATACACCTTAAAGTGCAGTTTAAGGCAACCATGTAGGAGGTATTTATGGATAAAGATAGATTGGCTGCATTTACGGACGCGGTTCTTGCAATTGTGATGACCATTCTAGTACTGGAATTAAAAAAGCCAGCAAGTGTGACACCTGCTGGCTTGTGGGACTTACGCATTAACTTTTTTGCATATGCTTTATCATTCTTTTGGATTGGCCTCATGTGGATGACCCATCACAATAATTGGCAACAAGTAAAATTGGTCAATGCTCAAACGGTTATTTACACGCTACTAATGTTGTTTTTTGCTTCTTTATTTCCATATACGACCAGTTTAGTCGCGGACAATTTTGATAATCCCACGGCGCAGGCATTCTACGGCGTGGTCGTTCTTGCTGTGACCCTCAGTAACATGGCAATCTCACATTCAGTGAATGTGGCAAACGATGATCTGTCGCTTGGACTGCTGTATACGTTATCGGATCGGGCTGTGATTATTGATATCGTCATTAAAGTAACAGGGTTAGTACTTACATTAACGGTTTTTCCACCGGCAATGATGATTGCTATTTTTATAACGATGTTCGAGATAGGCGTAGCACACTTTTTTGCCAGGATAGATTAGTTTTAAGCCATTAATAATGGTATTTAAGCTGGAAGATGTTTATAGCTGTATCGATAACTCTGGTTTAAACTCGGCGTGCTACCAAACCCTGAAATCTCCGCCTAACAAAATAAGAACCATCAGCCAAAGTGCGGCTAATCGTTCTTATTCCGTTAGTGCTCAATTTCAATACGGGTTTGTCCGCACTGGTTTAATCTTTTACTTGTTATGAACGAAGTCAACGACGTTACGGCCAACAACCTTGTTGTCCATTAATTCTTGGATCATGTCGTTAATTTCTGATAATTTACGAGTCTTAACGATTGGGTGAACCAAACCTTCAGCACCGAACTGGAATGTTTCGGCTAAGTCTTGGCGAGTACCAACCAATGAACCGGCAACGACGATACCATCAAGAACCGTCTTAGCGATGTTCAATTTCATGTCACCTTGTGGTAAGGCAACGGCAACTAATTTACCATCAGGACGGAGTGAGTCAACGGCTTGGTCGAAGGCTGCAGTAGTAACAGCAGTAACCAAAGCAGCGTGAACACCGCCAACCTTTTCTTGGATTTGCTTGTCAACATCACCATCGTGACGGTTGATCAGCAAATCAGCACCGGCTTCTTTAGCAGCTTGCAATTTGTCAGGGTTACCATCAACAGCAACAACGTGGGCGCCAAATACGTGTTTAGCGTATTGGATAGCCAAGTTACCTAAACCACCGGCACCGACAACAGATACCCATTGGCCAGGCTTTACGTCAGCAACCTTGATTGCTTTGTACATCGTAACACCGGCACAAGTTAAGGAAGTTGCTTCAACAGGGTCCAAGCCATCTGGAACCTTAACAGCGTAGTTAGCGTCAACGATAACTTGTTCAGCCATCGCACCGTCAACAGTGAAACCAGAGTTTTGAACCTGACGGCAAAGTGTTTCACGGCCAGTCAGACAATATTCACAGTGGCCACAGCCCTTGAAGAACCAAGCAATGGAGACACGGTCGCCAACTTTAACGGCATCAACGCCATCAGCAACCTTAGAAACGATCCCAACACCTTCATGACCGATAATCCGGCCAGGCTTTTCACCAAAGTCACCGGCAGCAACGTGAAGGTCAGTGTGACAAAGACCACAGTATTCAACATCTACTAAAGCTTCACCAGGTTTTAAATCACGTAATGTAACATCTTTAACGTCAACAAATCCGTCGACTGGTTCTCTAACAACAGCAGCTTTCATGAAGCAATCTCCTTTATGTGTCCTTATTTGTTTACGTTTACATCATAGCAGGCAAACGGTTGAATTTAAAGTGAATAAATGAGCATTTGTAAACTTTTTACATGTTTTTAATTTAAACGTAAACGAAACGAACTTTACAAAACGGCAATGTACGAATTTTAAGTAAGTAACTTTCATAAATATTCTTGTGAAGAAATATCAATTAACCGTCCATAGGCGACCTAATCTAGGCGTCGTGATAGAATGAGGTAAGTAGGACAAACGAACTCAAAGGAGTGGATTTTTCTGTCATCCCAACGTTCAGAAGTTAAATTTAGCTGGTTGTTTGTAGCATCCATGTTGAATAACAGCGGGGCGAGTTTCTTATGGCCACTAACGACGATTTATCTACATAATTATCTTCATGAATCACTTACTTTATCAGGACTGGTGTTATTGGGGATGTCCTTGATGATGATCGTCGGTGACTCAGTTGGTGGCTATTTATTTGATCACTGGAAACCATATCAAACGGGGGTACTGTCAGCAGCTTTGGCTACTCTAGCTGTAGTCGCCTTGATATTCTGGCATGGTTGGCCGGTATATGGCATTTTGTTGCTAGTTGTCGGGTTTGGCGACGGTGTCAACATGACCATTTTGAATTCACTGGCAACATGGGTGAAATCTACCTCGACACGGCATGTTTTTAACATGCTTTACGTGTCAATGAATATCGGGGTCGTGATTGGGACATTGATTGTCGGTTATGCCATTAAATTTGGTATTACGACGGTTTTCATTATTGCTGCCGTTTGTTACGCGGCGCTAACGCTCGTCGTGGCCTTACACTTTAATGTTAAACCGCAAACACAAACGAACAGGTCAACGGCACAATCTAAGAATCCTAAGACCAATGGTACGCCAAAGCGCTCACGGCCAACTGTTTTGATCACGTTGATTTTAGTGTTATTGCTGGCGATTAACCTGGCGTATTCACAATGGGAGAGTGTGATTTCGGTTCACATGACCAATTTAGGCATTCCCGTGCTGAATTATAGCCTGTTGTGGACTTTGAACGGGGTCATTATCGTGCTGTTACAGCCAGTAATTACGCGCTGGAGTGAGCGATTTAAGATTGAAAACGTCATTGTTGTTGGGATCACGCTATTTGCAGCGTCGTTCTTTATGCTGATTTTTGCCCGAACCTACGCAATGTTTGTGATCACTATGATCGTGCTTACGTTTGGTGAAATGATTGGTCACCCGGCCTTGCCAGCTTGGATCGCCGTTAAAGCGCCCGCTAGTGAAGCCGGCCGCTATCAAGGCTTTGCAAACATGGCGATTGCATTTGGCCGTGCATTGGGTCCGCTATTTGGTGGCTTTATGCTAGATTATGCAACATTCCCGGTTTTATTCATGGCGGTTGGTGGCGTGCAGATGATTGCGTTGATTGCCGTTTATTGGCGCGCACACTCAGAACGGGTTAAACAACAAGCTAAAATTTCGAAATAATTATTCGTTAAATGAAAAATATCCTGAACAGTGCGGCACTTGCGAACGTGCACATTGTTCAGGATATTTTTATTTGTCTGCTTGAATAGCCGTTTTAACGATTAAATCATAAATGCGGGTGACGTCGCGGGTCGTTCCACGCAACTCATAATCGGCTAAAAACGGGAAGCCATATTTGTCGGCATAGCGACGGGCTGTTAAACAATATTGTTCGTTGAAATTACGGTTACCGGAACCAATCACGCCTAAACATTGTTTGCGATTATCATGATAAGCAATGTATTCACCAAGGACATTTGTCATTAGCTCTTTAACACCGTTGTCGATGCCATTGCCGCCGTCTAGATAAGTTGGGACAAACGCAAAGTAGGGCTCTGTTTCATCGATAAAATCTGATTGTTCGGAGATTTCTTCAACCTTAAGTGTGGGCTTATCAGCATTTTCTTCATGTTGTTTGTCAGCATATTCAGCCAGGTGACTGACGAAGCTGCGGGTGTTTCCTTCAATAGATATGTAGCGAATGTTTAATGGCGTCATGCATATGAACTCCTCGTTTTTGATTTAAGTTGAGTGTACAGCAAGGATTTTTTTGAAACCAGTCTTGACGATTCGCAATCTAGCTTCCAGACGCATCATGAACAGGCGTAAAATGGTGTTAACGGAGGAATTGTTAATGGCACATTATTTAATTGTTACAGATATTGATGGCACGTTAATTCCAAAGAGCCAAATTGTGTCACCCTTGACGAAGGCAGTGTTTGCCAAACTTCGTGCGGAGGGTCATGAAACATATATTGCTAGTGGACGATTGCTTGCATTGGCGCGGTCAATTGGCAATCAATTAAGTCCTGACATGAACATCATCTGTTCCAATGGGGCGGTGATTGCGCAAGGCGATCAGATTCATCAAACGCAGCTTGGCACGGATGCCGCCATCGCTGCGTATGAAATTTGTGAGCGCTACGGACTAACACTCCGTTTGTTCAACTTGAAGGATACTTTTCATACGTCCACTGAACACGAGGCGATTGAGCATATGCGATTCTTACGCCGCGGCGTTGACACCGATACGATTTACTTGAAAGATATCGTCGATGTAAAAACGATCGCAGATACGATTACAAATGGCCTGGCAGTGTCACACTACGGCGACAAGTTAGCGCTAGCGCGTCAAGCGTTTGCGGAGACTGGTTTATTCTCATTGTCAGCATCAAATCCGTGGAACATCGAGTTAATTCCAAAGGATGTCAGTAAGGCAACTGCGCTCAGGTCAGTACAACAACAGCTACATATCGATGCCGCGCATACTATTGTGTTCGGTAACGGACTCAATGATGCGCCAATGTTCAGCGAGGCACAGACCAGTGTTGCGATGGCTGATTCTCCACAAGCAGTGATTGATCAAGCGGCGACAACAACCGTTCCGGTCGACGAAGATGGTGTGCCCAAGTTTTTGATGAAGATGTTTGGTATCACTGCGTCAGATTTGGCGGAGGCTCAAGAGCATTGAGACCTTCATTTTTGTATATCGGGACTAATTCTCAATGCTGATTATCGTGAAGATGCTACTAGAAAGGCTCATCATTCTTCCGCTTTCGGAGGAGTGATGAGCCTTTTAAAAATAATTATTTTTCTTCACTTACAGGTGCTTCGGAATCACTATTTGTTTCTTCATTTTCAACGGGTTTGCGAATTACTTCAAACCAGTTAATATAGGCGTTTTCGTAATCAAGGGCGGTAAATTGGAAGTCACCAATTTGATAACTGTCACCAGCCTTGATGTCGGGGTCCGCTTCAATGATGTAACCTGTCAGCGTAACCACTTCAGACTCTTCAAACTTCTTGATGTCCGTTTGGAAATAACGTTCAAAATCATATAACGTCATTTTCCCAGAAACATGGTAAGAACCATCATCTTGCTTGAAGATATATTCGTCAGAAACATCATCGATTTCGTCATGAACAGTGCCGAACAGTTCTTCGTAGATATCCTTATCCGTAACGATCCCAGAAGTACCACCATATTCATCAACAACCACAACGATTGGCGTTTGCTTGTTGATCATTTGTTTCAGCACATCTTGAATTGGCATGGTTTCGGGTACCGTGATAATGTTGCGCAAAACTTTCGCAACACTGATGGAATCGTCAACCTGACTTTGACGGATCAAGTCGTAGTTAAAGACGTAACCCAAGATCTTATCCTTGTCACCATCAGCGACAACGGGGAGACGACTGAATTGCTCAGTTAAGTAAACCTGCAGAGCGTCCTTAACGGTGTCAGTGACGTCGACGACTTCCAACTGTGTACGGTCGATCATGATGTCACGGGCAACCTTGTCGTTCATTTCAAACGCCCGCTGCATGAACACGTAATCTTCCTGATCCAGTTCACCACCAGAGACGGCGTTTCGTGACAAATTCAGGATTTCAGCCTGACTGAAGGCTTCGTCACTTTCAGAAGCAGGTTTCATCCCCATCATTTTCACGATGCCGTTTGCCGAAGTGTTTAATAACCAAACAAATGGGTAGAAAGCGACATGGAAATAACGCAAAGGCGTAACAACCAACATCAAAACTTGGAATGGCCGGTCAATCGCGATGTTTTTTGGTACGATTTCGGTGATAACCACTTCAAAGTAAGTCAGCAAGATAATCCCAACAACAGAACCGATAGCATGTGCCAAGGTTGTATTGAAATTGAGGTTAACGATGCCAAACAGGTCAACCAACATCGTTGTTACGGTTTCTTCACCAATCCAACCAAGGATAATCCCACACAGCGTGGTACCAACCTGTGTTGTTGATAAATATTCATTTAAGTTGTGGACCATTCTGGTGGCCACATCGATCTTCTTTGATGTCTTTTCGCGTTTATCCTGTTCTTCTTCCAGAACACTAGGCCGCGTTTGCACCAGCGCAAATTCAGCCGCCACGAAAAAGGTAGCAAATACAAAAGTAATTAGCATAATGACTAAGTTGCTAATTATTTCACCACTATCCAACGGAATATTCCCCATTTCTTGTTTCAAAAGTCTGCCACAATTATAACGCGCCAGCTATAGAGAACAAAACACTTTACGCGCTTATTCGTAAATAAGTAACGATTAAGTTGTCATTATTGACCTTAAACACTGATCTAATACGTTTTATCTTCCGTATAGTTGTGCTTGCGCTTACGGTTGTCAACATTGCAACACCGTCGTGGGACCGGTTCGAGCCTGCAAACCATAGTCTCTCACCTCGTCATGAAGCCTCCAAAACCGAGTCTTCATGACCGTCCGTTCTGTAAATCCGTAAAACCGCGGATTAACAGAACCTTCACGACTTGGTTTCAATGCTGACGCCCTCCAGCTCATATAACAGAATAGATGAACGACATTTATGTGATTAGCCTTTTATCTAAATGTTGGAAGAAACCAACCATTACATAGTGGAGGCAAACGGCGTCTCTATTGGCTGGAACGACAGATATTAAGATGGTCAGTAGAAAAGAGTGGATTCGCTTACCATTTAAAATCCACAGTGCTATGCTGGATTTATAAATAAAGAGGAGATGCTGATGATGGCAGACGAGAACGGACAATATAATGATGCCAACATTGAATATGACGATGCCGACGTTAAGAAAGCCTTAGATATTATTGCAGACAAGGGCTTTATTTCAGTAAAGGACTTTCCGAAATTAGACGATCGGGATTGGGCGCATGGCTTCTCGACTAAGATTATCGCAGCTTCAGAAGACCGTAACTCAGACCCATATATTTACTTTGAACAATTTGATTATGATGATTCATCCATTCATTCCGCAATTTGGGATATGGATCAAATCAAGACGCGTGAAGACGCATTACTTGTTTTGGGTAAAGAATTGGGTGTAAATGAGTTGAAGCCAAACGGTGGTTTGGTTGAAGATGAAACCTACTAAACAGTATAGACAGTAAGGCCGCGAATTCATATGCACTGTGCCCTGTCAAGTTGACAGATGAAATAATATAAAGTTTTGGTATTCTCTAAGCGGCTTCATTCCAGTATTCATCTGGAGTGAGGCCGTTTC
>NZ_WEZQ01000010.1 GCF_009864005.1 Furfurilactobacillus milii | reverse complement strand
TATTCTTTTACTTGGAAGCCTGAAAAGAAAGACGCTAACGACTTCTCACAAGGTCAATTTCAAGATGAACGTCAAAAACTCTTTAACATTCAGCATAATGGTGAATTAACAGAACAGGAAAAATGGCGCGCCATTGACAAGGTTAAGGGGTTAACTTTAGGCTCTACTGAGAAACAAGCATTGGCTGATAAACAGGCCGAGCACGATAAAAAAATAAGAGATCAAGCAAGACAAGAAGCACTTGCTGAACTCCGAAAGGGGTTTGGAAATCGTGCCTAAAACTATTAGAGAACTTGCTGACGAATTAAAGGTCTCTAAACAAACCATTCAATATCACTACCAAAGACTACCAACAAAGAACCAACAAAAAGATAGTCAAGGTAAAAATATGATTAGCCTTACAGCTGAAAGGATTATTAGGGACAAGGTAGCAAAGCCTTTGGTAGCAAAAGATCAACAAATAGGTAGCAAAAAAGCGACAAAAGATAGCAAAGAAAATAATGAGCTAATTTTTACTCTAAGAAGAGAAATAGAAGAGTTAAAGTATCAACTTGACAAACAGCTTGCTACCAAAGACCAACAAATAAGTAGCAAAGACCGCCAACTAGATCAGCTAACAAAATTGATAGATCAGCAGCAACAATTACAATTAGCAATAGTAGCAGAAAATCGCCAATTAAAAGAACATGTGCAAAAATTAAGTGGCTTTGTTGGAACGTCTAAATCCAATCAAAAAGTTCAATCAACTGAAAATAACTCTATTCAAAATAAGGGTAGAGATGACAAGCAAGGCAAAAAAAAAGTGCCTCAATCTGGTAATATACAAAAAGATGCACCTAAAAATAAAGCCCATAAAAATTGGTGGCATTTTTGGTAATAAGCCTATGCCACCAAATAAGAAGGTGAAAGCATCATGAGAAGAGAGTTATTTGAATTGACTAAAACGAAACTGGCTAACCGGCCTAAACAAATAATAGATTTGAATCAATGGCTTTTTGTAACCATTAACACAGCTAAAGCGATGATTGATAATACAGCCAAATCTCAGTTTGCTTATTTGAACCATTTTATTAAATGCGATACAACTAGGGAAATTCAGTATCTATTTGACAAAATACAAGGAAAATTTGGAAGTCTCAATTTTTCCAAACGCTATAGCCCCAATTACTTATATTTATGCTCTTTAGTAGCCAATTTTCCTCCAATGAATCTTTCAGCTGAAAACCAGAAATTAATTAGTGCCTTTATCGGTTTTAATGATTATTTGTTGTATGGCATATGAAAAGGAGACTATACATTATGGAATATTATCAAATGCCTTTCTTTCCCAAACTAATGGTGAGGGATATAGATAAATCAGCCAAGTTTTACGAAATGTCTTTAGGGTTTGAATCATTATTTAAATATAGAAACAGTAAAAAAGAAGTCATTATGAATCACCTAAGGCTTAATAAGTATCAAGACATTATGCTAATTCAAAAATCTAATTTTAAAGCTGGTTCAGGAATCTATTTAAATCTGTTGGTGACCGATGCTTCAGAGAAAATATCCCAAATTTCCCCAAAAGCAATTCAAGAACCCTTATCCGAAAAACCTTGGAATGCATTGGAGGCCACAATAAAAGATCCTGATGGATATTTAATAACGCTAACTCAGCCTCATGTCGAGCAAAAAGATTTTGATAAACTAATGAGAAATGCCACAAAAGTTTTTAATAAGGATTAGGTCGCTTATGCAGAAACAACCAAGACTTAACTAAGATCATGAACACCATCCTAAATAAGGGTGCCACCCTAGATATTTTGAATTTGCCGTCCATGACGGGGATTGTTGATCCTAACTTACGTCAACTGATGACTAGACTAACCTTATCATTGAACTGTCTAAGTATCATGCTGAAAGCGAACGTAAACTAATTATTGAACGGCAGTAACAGGGAATAGCATTAACTAAAAACAGGTTAAATATCATGGTTGCAAGCCTCAATATTCCAAAGATGCAGCATGCCTTTAAACTGTACCATGCCGGTATTAAAGGGACAGCCTTTATAGTATACTGAAAGAAATACAAGGTTAAATGGAAATAACTAACAAAGCGCCACTTTTTTAATGCAATTTAGTTAATATGCAGTAGCTTAAAATTATCACACCTCTAGGGTCTATAATTCTAATTGCCCCATTCAGAATTTTTAGCAAACTACTCTGAGTGGGATATTTGAGTTAAACTAGCAGTAGAAAGTAAAAACACAGTTCGGTTGGTAGTCCGAACGTAGCGAAGCTATCAGTAACCTGCCTCCTTGGTTGTCCATCTTTCTTAATTAATTTTAAGGAGGATGTTTGATGTCTACTATCAAGAGCTCATTAACAATTGTCTATGAACCACCGTTTTACAAAGCTATCTTTGAAAGACGTTTTGATTCAACTTATGAAGTTAGCCAAGTTAACTTAGGTCCTTCAGAACCTAAATTAACTTTGATTTACGATCTGGTTATTCATCATTGGAATAAAATTATCTTTTTCAAACAAACTGTTTGTGCTTCGTCTGTTTCTGAACGAAAAATCAATCCTAAGCGTCTTCAAAGGTTAGCTAAAAAGAGTATTCAGTATGGTGTCGGTACTAAAGCACAACAAACACTCCAAAAACAGTTGGAATGTCAAAAAGTAACACGACAACATAATAGACGTACCAGGAAGATCTTGGATCAAGAAAAAAGATATAAATTGCGCCAGACCAAGAAAATACAAAAACACAAAGGACATTGAGAACCTAGTATAGAAAACTATATATTGCATTTGAGGGTCTATAACTTACAAATAACCCCTCAAAAATATTGAAAGAATAACCCCTAATATCTATAATGTAGATATTGGGGGTTATTTATTTTTATATTATAAAAATAACTTCTTCTATTCGTCATTTTTTCGATACCTTTTAGAACGATTTTGACCAGGAAATAAACGATCATGCGATCCGACTCGAATTCCAATTAAGACTAGTTCATCTTTATCAATCGTATAAACAACCAGGACATCGTTAGTTTCATTTGGTGTTCTGTTTTTCGGGGTATCTCGTAAGTGAAATTCATTATACCCGCTCATTCGCCGATTAAGCTCATGATCCTCAAATTCTGGTGGTAATTGTTGTTGTTCGAGCAACAGGTCAATGGCTGCTCGAACTTCGTCAATAATAGTTTTATCTAAACTGGCTAATCGCTTTAGGTCAGCATTAAAGGTTGCACGCGGTTTAAATCTTAATTTTTTCATTGTTTAAACTGACCCCAATAATCATCATTTGATTCAACAATTTCATCATCAGGTAAAACATGTCGTTTAATTAACTGATCACGCGCAATTGCATATTCTAACGAACCTTCTTTAGCTTTTAATGCCCGTTCTAGCCAGTCCATTTTTTCTTGCGAAACGATGGCTACTGCGCGACTATTTGAACGAGCAATATAAACGGTTTCGTCTTCGTCATTAACTTGATCTAAATATTTTTTTAGGTTAGCGCGAAAATCGCTCTGGGTTAATGCTAATGTCATATTTACCACCCTTTCATTGTACTTAATATTGTACTTTAATTTGTACTAAAAATCAATTTTTTTAAGGAGCTAAAACTATGCAACAAGTTGTCTTACCCATCAAAGATTCAAATGTTCTCAAGGAGGTTCAAGATACCTTACTCAACAACTTTAAAGCTGGCCGGCGTAACTATACAGTTTTTCAAGTTGGCAAAGCTACACTGCTACGGGTCAGTGATGTCATGCGCTTAAAACAGGCCGATATTTTTAATCCGGACGGTTCTATTAAACAAAATGCGTTTATTCACGACCGAAAAACTGGTAAACCTAATACCTTGTACCTTAAACCTGTTCAAACAGAGCTCTTATTGTACCGTCAATGGCTGCTTGATCATAAGCTGGATTCTGAATGGCTCTTTCCTTCAATTCAACACCCAGAACGCCATATTACTGAAAAACAGTTCTACAAAATCATGAGCAAGGTTGGCGATCTGTTAGGAATTAATTATCTAGGGACCCATACAATGCGCAAAACCGGGGCTTATCGCGTCTACACGCAATCAAATTACAATATTGGCCTAGTCATGCACTTATTAAATCATTCTAGTGAAGCCATGACTTTAGCATATTTAGGTTTAGACCAAGCAAGTACCGAAACGATGCTGGATCAAATTGATTTTGGTTAACGAAAAAGTCTTAATTTTAATGGTTCATTATCGAAAGCAAGAACTTCTTGCTTTCGATAAACTATGTACCTAGGTAAACTAGTAACGTTAGGGGGATAGGATTGATGAAATTAAGTGAAGTCATTTATAGTAGGCGAAAAGAACTTGGTTTAACACAAGAACAAGTCGCTCACAAATTGAATGTTACTCGACAAGCCCTTTCTAATTGGGAACGTGGAAAAAACTATCCAGATATCGATATTTTAGTTAAATTAACTCAAATATATAACCTATCATTCGATGCATTAATTAAGGGAGACAAGGAAGTTATGAAAAAAATTAGCGAAGATGCTCAAGCTTTAAGAAAGCAAAAAAGACTAAAGAAACTCGATATTTCATTGGTAGTAGTGACAATGACAATTATTTTAATTCCTTTTTTATTGAATCTCTTTGGTAGGCAACACTTTTTAAATAGCCGTTTAATGAGTATTTCAATATTTGTTTTGGTTATGTATATCATGATAGCTTCTTTATGGCATTATCGTTTAGGCAATCCTGGTCCGCTCAACAAACGAGCTCCTTTGTTAATCCCAAAAAGCTTTGGTATCGGATTAACAATTAATCCGCAAAACCCAATTGGGTTAGCAATTTGGATTATATTATTAATTATTGTAATTGCTATATTTATTCCAATGATTTTTTAAATAAATTAGTTTGGTCATACATTTATTAAACCATTCCAGTGAAGCCATGACACTAGCTTACTTAGGCTGGGATCAGGCAAGTACTGAAACTATGTTGGATCAGATTGATTTTGGTTAGGAGGCTGGCTTTATGGATTTAGATTTTGAATCAAACAAGTATGATCTTTTTGATGACTGGCATCAAAACAAGACTAAACAAGCCTTTACGCAAAAGTTGCAACAACAAGCTCAAATTGAAAAAACTGAACTCCCACAATTATTGTCACGTGAAGATTTAAAAATTCGTTGGCAGATGAATTCTCGTCAAAGTGTTCATCAGGTCGCTAGTAAGCCTGATTTTCCGCAACCTATTTTTAATTTTAATCATGGCAAGACCCCACTTTACTTAGAAACTGAAATTCAAATTTTCGAAATTAATCACCCTTGGTTAATAACTCCAGGCGCTCGTCTTGCTTATAGCCATTGGATTCTTGATAATGTGATTGATTAATCTTGATATTTAGCTCTATGCTTTTGAGGGTATGCTCTAGGTTTTTTATAGTTGGCGCTAGCCTTCTAATACAAATAATACCCATTTCGATGGGGATTAAATCTACCCTTGACACTTGTCAAGGGTGTAAGTGCGCCTTGACCTCGTTTCACTCGGTCTGCTGATAACCATACAATCAGTTTTTCTCGTTATTTAATTGAGCGTATTTTTAATTCAATTTATGTTTGCACCTAAACTAAGATTGTTATGTTTTAAATATTTAAAAAGTGTTGCGGATTACGCTGTTTTAAGCCAAATTTTTTTATCGTTCTGTGCAAGGAATCTTTATGAGTTTGGTAACAAATTTTGAATAACGGTACTGTAAAATCTGTGAATCTAAATTGAAATCATTATTTTGATGTTAGGAGTCATCAAGATGGACGAAAAGAAAGTATTAAAAACCATTGATGAAATGCTTGCTGATCCTTGGCAAGTTGATATTCAAGAATTGTTTGAAGCTTCTTTCAATGAACCTGACGAGATTAAAAAGAATTTGTATGATTCCCTGTATACTTATGTTTTGCAAAAAAGACAAGAAGATATTATTAATCGTCCTGGCTTCGTTATTTAGCCCTCTAAAAGCCTGCTGAGGGCTTTTTATTTTTGCTTTGGTATAAATATATATAAACAGTCTTAAAATCGCTAGAAACGAGAAATAAGGCCCTTAAAAACGAATATAGCAGTTAGATTCTTGTTAAGATTCAGAAAAACTAACTGTTTGCTGTCAATGGTAGCGGACGAGCGTAGCGTGGGAGCATAAGGAATTGACAGCTCTAAACCAGTCTTAACACTGAAATGGCGAAAGCCAAAGTTTCTATAAAACTTTGGCTTTCCTGCCTAACGGCGAGTGAAAAAGCGGTCAAGCTGGTTCAGCTTGGACGGGGTACGGGGCGTCAGCGCCCGTATTGAATGTGGCTTGCCACACCTTATCTGGCAACGAACAGAGTGAGGCGCAAGGAGCGTAGCGAATGAAGTTGAATGTGAGCCTGTTTTTGGGCTCACTCCTTTGTATTTTTGTTTTAGATTTTGATCTTGTACAGTAGTGCCTCTTTTATACCTCTTTTATAAACCTCTTTTAAACCTCTTTTAGACCCCTTTTGAGGCTTACTCTCCCAAGGCTTATAGAAGTTTATCAAGTAGGTTTTGTCTGTTTATCAAGTAGGTTTTGTCTGTTTATCAAGTAGGTTTTGTCTGTTTATCAAGTAGGTTTTGTCTGTTTATCAAGTAGAACTATAAAGTTGACTACTTGATAAACATAATCTAAAATTAATTTGTAATCATTAGGAGGTACAGCATGGGAAATGAAATTATTAAATATGATCCAGAGTTAAATACCATTCCACTTCGAAAATTTACTCCAGTTGAAATGAATTTATTTTTTTCGATTATTTCTCGTATGCGTGATAAGAGTGATCAGACCATTCGTTTTACTTTTGATCAATTAAAAGAGCTAAGTGCTTATAAACCTACTGCAAATAACCGTTTTGAAGATGACATTCAGAGAACTTATGAAAAAATGATGGGATTACATTTTGGTAGACGAAGTAAAAGTGGATTAACTCGAGAGTTTTTTGTTTTGTTTACAGAATTTAAAATTGATGGAGATGCAGAAGAACCTTATGTAGACGTAAAAGTTTATGAACGTGCTTTACCCCTTTTAAACAAGCTTGAAAGTTGGGTTCGTTATGCATTGGCAGAGTTTAGAGATTTAAAAAGTAGTTACGCAAAAACAATGTTTCGGTTACTAAAACAGTTCAGAACCACTGGATATGCTTATTTTTCTAAAGAAGACTTTTTTGAATTACTAGATATGCCCAAAAGTTACTGGAATAGTCCCTCTAACGTCGATAAATTTGTTATAAAACCCATTAAAGAAGAATTAACTCCTTTGTTTAGAGGATTAACGGTTAGAAAAAAATATGGTAAAGGGCGTGGGAAACCAGTTATTGGCTATTCTTTTACTTGGAAGCCTGAAAAGAAAGACGCTAACGACTTCTCACAAGGTCAATTTCAAGATGAACGTCAAAAACTCTTTAACATTCAGCATAAT
>NZ_WEZQ01000009.1 GCF_009864005.1 Furfurilactobacillus milii | reverse complement strand
AATTAACCAACGCCCCCTTAAAGTACTTAACTGGCAAACACCTTACCAAGTGATGCTGACTAATTTGTCAAAAAATTCGGATCAAATTTGCAATCTACCGTTTTATTATTTGTTTTGTGATTTAACGATTGTTACCAAATGGTAATCGTTTGATTCGAATGATTGTGTTATTAATGAAATAAGTCAATAAATTAGGAGTTCTCCATGAAAACGGTCATTAACGACACCACGATTCATTATGAAGTGAATGGTTCCGGTACACCGATGCTGATTATTCACGGATTGGCGCAAAATATTGATAGTATGCAAATTCCGCTCATGCCTGTGCTGGCAGCAGCTAACATCCAACAAATCTACGTCGAATTACCTGGCATGGGCGAATCCTCGGCCAACATTGGTGTCGCCAGCAGTGATGCCATATTGGCATTATTAGAAACTTTCGTTAATCAAATCATCGGTGATCAACCGTTTTATGTTGTCGGTCACTCTTACGGCGGGTATCTCGCCTTGGGGTTGATCCATGACTGGCCCACCCGCATCCTCGGTGCTTTTCTCACCTGTCCTGTAACCATTGCAGATGCACCAGATCGCCACGTGGCCCATCATTACGTTGCCGTCCAAACGGATTTTCCGGTGAAATATAATCAAGATGCATTTGCTGCATTTAAGGATATGAACGTTAACCTAAACGCTGATGCTTGGAGTGCCTATCAATTGCAAATTTTACCTGGATTACAGCAAGCCAACCGCGACTTCATTCATTTATTACGCAAGCACTACCAATTTTCGTTTGAATCCAGCTTAATGCAAACGACGTTCAAGCAACCTGTCACCCTTTTACTGGGTCGTCAGGACAACATTGTCGGCTTTCAGGATCAATTGCCACTGCTTAACAACTTTAGCCGACTGACCTTGGGTATTGTGGACCGTGCCGGTCACAACCTATCACAAGACCAGCCAAAGCTTTTTAAGGACTACTGGCGACACTTTTTGACCTCAATTAACAACGACGCCTTCACGCCTCATGCTGAATAACCTGACTATGTAACGAAATGGGCTCCTAACAGTTAGTGCATCTACTGTTAGGAGCCCATTTCATTTTGAATCATCATTATTTCCGTTTGACTTGCAGATTCAATAGAATTCTGCACAAGCGGCAAGAAGTGCGGTATTAACTTATTCCACCTTACTTGTTACCCGCCGACATGACGCCTGCATCAATAATCTGCGCATTCAAAAACCAATAGTCATGCCAGTCGCCTCGCAATGAAGTAAATGCCACTGGTTGTTTGCCTGCGGCTTTTACCTTAGCAATCAGATAATTACGCATAATCCAAGCATCTTCGAAAGACCGCTGCGTCAAATGCATAATATGACTCAACTTTGTCGTGCTGATGTTCAGTTCCTCTGTCGCCTGTGCAACAGTGAGCCCTGCCAACTGAAAGTTCTTTTGTAATTCTTGCTCTGTATTAATTTTTTCTTGTGGATTTAATGTCATTTTCAAAGTCTCCTAAAACAACGCTGTTTGCAAACCGCTCATGCATGATCAACCAATTGTTTAACCAGTGTCTCGATCGCCTCACTGGTTGCCGCTTGTACCTCTGCAGGCAACACTTGGTTCACCTGATCATCCAACTTATCAAAGCACTGTTGAACACGCTCGTTAATTTGCTGCCCGTTAGCGGTTAATAACAAATGTTTTGTTCTCACGTCTCCATCTTCATAGCGACGCTCAATTAATTTCTTCGTTTCCAAGCTTTTCAACAGGTTAGTTAAACTCGCTACATTGCGGCTTAATAATCTAGCAACCGTTTGCTGATTAACGCCTGGGTGAGCACCAACATATCGAATCACGTTGGCCTGGTCGGTATTGAGTCCCAGCGTACGTAACTGGCGATTCATCGTTGCCGTTTGCCATGCGGCCAATCTGTGTATCATGCCTGCCAATGTTTCGTGTTCGTCTAGCTTCATATTCTCCCCCCTTGTCGAACAAGAATATTTTATCACGTCAAGTTGTAATTACAACTGTTTTATTAAAAACTATTAGATTTAAAAAAACCGAAAGCACTGAGGCTTTCGGTTCTCAATAAATTAACATTTTCGATTAACTCTGGTCAGTTGTATAGCGTGGTGCACTGAGCAACGGCTGCCCACCAACGGATTTACGTTGGCCTGCCTGTGACAAAGCGGACTCTAACGCTGCCAGCTTAGGATCGCGGTGGACATGCGTTAAGTCTTCTGTAGGAGCTTCTTCGCTCCCTTGCACAAAGCGACGTGCAACATTATTAATGCTCGATGTTAATTGCTTAACATCACCATCGCGACGAGATGGTTCAAACGTCACAAGGTCACGTACCATTTTGCCCAGCAACTCATCATTATCAATGTGTTGCGCCAAGTAAGAAATTACATCATTCATCTGTTTGCACCTCACTTATCAACTAGAATGTGACAAACATCATAAAGCTAACTTGCGCTGATGTCAACGGGTTAACTTATTAAAAATAAGTTATGAATTCAAGCTCAATTGTCCACCAACTATCATGAAAGTTGAATGCCAGCTTTTCAGAGCCTCACTACCGTTACGCGTAATTGAAACGCCGTTCCCTGGGACCGGGTTCAACCCGCACGAACCACGGTTTTCACCCTCGATTATGAGCTGAAAACCACATCTCATAAGTCGTCCTGCAACACTAAGCGGCCAAGTTCCCGCCGCTAAGTGTTGCCGACACGGAACTCTGTTTCAATTCCACTCCACTCTCACAGCAAAGACACGCCAATCCGTAGTATCCGTATTTCGGGCGTAATAGTGCCCCATCATCACTTGCAGTGAATAGCGATCCAAGATTGGATCCGCTGCCTCATAGTGACCGATTTCTTCGTTTGTTAGACCGACATCTAGCACCGGTGATAAGGCGATGATATCCTTCGGCTGTGGCAAATCAACCGTCTTTAAATATTCGGCCAACGTTAGCGCGAGACCACCGCCAGCAGAATTCCCGAGTAAAATGATTTTATCGGGCGCCGTCGTCTCAAGCACTTGACGGTAAACCTTTTCCAACATGTCCAACACGTCTTTAAAATCATGCGCCGGTGCTAGCGGATAAATTGGCATTAACACCGTTGCAGAAATCGTGTCCGCCAGTTTGCGTGCTAAACGGACCTGCATCCCCAGCGGCTGATTCCAGAAACAACCACCATGCAGGTAAATTACCGTGTACCGTTGATCGCCGTATTTGCCGTGTAACTCATAGGTATTATCGTAACTGGTTGGAACCTGAACGTCATATTGACGTGACAATCGCGCGTCCATCGACCATGCCTGTTCATTTTTGTGCAAATAATAGTCGTAGGTTACGAGGTTTTCCATATGTTTGTATGGACTGAACATTCGTTTAGGCTGTAATCGCAAGAGATTTTCCAACACCTTGCTACTAACGCTCCGTTTTTCAACATACTTAGCCTGCACAATTACAGCTGCAGCACCCACTAAGCCTGCCGTTGCTAGAATATGTTTCATTTTCATCACGTGTAACCTCCATCGTGTCATTGCCAAACTGCGGCATCACTCTTTTACAATCTTACAACGAAAATGCAGATTTTGCCCTCAAAACGTCATATCGGCTTTAATTTAGTCATTAATAAATTTGTTACTAAATTTTGAGGTAGCGTTAAGGTCCCGCCGTTATTCTATTAAACATAGACAACAAGTTGCCTATCACCCCTAATAGTACTCAAACAGTACAACTCCTGAATCAAATACCCCGTTGAAGCGTCCACCTGTTATGGCTAGCAGAGTGGACGCTTTGTTTTGTACTCAAACTTGTGCATTGCTGTTTTTTTCGTTTTGCTGGATCAAGACGACGTTTTGTGGGGACCATTTCAGCCCGCTGGTGACCACGGTCTCACTTTCACTGGACTCCGTCTTCACCTAGCTGCACTAGCACAATCGTGGTAAAACCGCATGAACACAATAAATGTCGCCAGTGCTCCGACATAGCTGGAGGGCGTCAAAATTGAATGTAAGCCGTGAAGGTGTCGTTGATCTGGCGGTTTGTGCCGGATTTACGACACAGGACGGGCGTAAAGACTCGGATTTTCACGAGGCTTGACGGCGAGGTGAAAGACTTCGGGTTTCAGAAGGCTCGAAGCGGTCCCACGGCGGCATTCAATTTTGACAATCGCAGGCGACAGACCACGTTTGCTAAACAAAAAAGTGTCATTACCTAGGCCGTGAAACCAAGGTAATGACACTTTTTAAATTGACGTCTTAGAGCACATCAAGACCAGCCTTTTCGGCCCGTTCTTGATACATCGCAACTTCATCTTCAGCTGCACGAACAAAGTGGTGTGGTGCGATTTCAACCATTGTCCGTGGTTTATCGTCGCCTTCCATCGTTGGCTCGTACGGAATCTGTTTCCGTGCTCGCTCAACTTCTGGATCAGGAACTGGCACAGCTGATAACAAACTCGTTGTATAGTCGTGCAACGGCTTTGTATAAACTTCGTCAGCAGGTCCAATTTCCAACATCCGACCATAGTGCATAACACCAATCCGGTCAGAAATATATTTCACCATCGATAAATCGTGAGCAATGAACAAGTACGTTAAATTGTTCTTGATTTGCAATTCCTTCATCAAGTTAACAACTTGCGCCTGAATTGACACGTCCAATGCTGAGATGGGTTCATCGGCAATGATGAACTTCGGGTCAACAGCTAACGCACGGGCAATCCCGATTCGTTGACGCTGACCACCTGAAAATTCATGCGGATACCGACTCGAATGATCTTTGTTCAAACCAACTGTTTCCAGCAGATTTTCAACCATATCTGTTCGTTCCTGATCATTCTTCGCCAAGTGATGGATGTCGATGCCTTCAGCAACAATATCCTTGACCTTCATCCGGGGATTCAGGGAAGCATAAGGATCCTGGAAAATCATCTGCATTTCTTTACGAAATTCCAACTGGTCTTTACGACCTTTGATTTTTGCAACATCCTTACCGTTGAATAAAACTTCACCGGCAGTTGGTTCGTATAAATGAATGATAGCGCGCCCTGTTGTCGTTTTACCAGAACCAGACTCACCAACTAAGCCAAACGTCTCGCCTTCGTAAATGTCGAAGGAGACGTCGTCGACAGCGCGAACTTCGTCGTTTTTGCCAACATTGAAATACTGTTTCAAGTTTTTGACTTCCAGAATCTTTTTACGATCTGTGTAATCCATGTGCGTCTCCTTTCTCTATTCGCGATCTGAGTCGTCTAAGTTATCAGCCGTGTTCAATGGTGTCGCTGGGCGAACCAGTTCGCCATCATCCGTGTGCATCTTAGCCCATTGCGCCTGCCGTTTGGCAATTGCCTCAGGTGGTGTCACTTTTTCAGCACGGGGATCTAATAACCATGTCGCAGCATAGTGAGTGTCTGAAACCTTAAAGAACGGTGGTTCCTGCTCAGCATCGATCTTCAATGCGTAAGGGTTACGGGCCGCAAACGCATCACCCTTTGGTGGATCCAACAAGTCTGGCGGTGTCCCTGGAATAGCAGACAATTCACCGCTTTGAGTATCCAAGGTTGGCATGGAGTTCAGTAACCCCCATGTATATGGATGTTGTGGATTGTAGAAGATTTCATCCACAGTTCCGTATTCAACAATCTTACCAGCATACATAACCGCAATTCGGTCAGCCATACCGGCAACCACACCAAGGTCATGTGTGATAAAGATAATTGAAGTTTCGATCTTTTCTTGTAATTCTTTCATTAACTTAAGAATTTGAGCTTGAATGGTCACATCCAACGCGGTGGTTGGTTCATCGGCAATCAACACCTCCGGGTAACAAATCAACGCAATCGCAATCACGATCCGTTGACGCATCCCACCTGAAAATTGGTGCGGATAGTCATTGATACGGTGTTCAGCATCCGTAATGCCGACTAACTTTAACATTTCCAAAGCTTGCGCCATGGCCTGCTTTTTTGAAACATGGTTATGAATAATCAGCGGTTCGGCAATCTGACGGCCAATCTTCATCGTCGGGTCCAACGAAGTCATTGGGTCCTGGAAGATCATCGCGATATCTTTACCACGAATCTGTTGCATTTCTTTTTCGGACTTCTTCAACACGTCCTCGCCGTGAAACATAATCTGACCGCCAGCAATTTCGGCGTTGTCAGCATTAAGTCCCATTAATGAACGCGTTGTAACAGACTTACCAGAACCTGATTCACCAACGATGGCCAACGTTTCACCCTTCTTCAAATGGAATGAAACGTCGCGAATCGCCTTAACCTTGCCCGCATAGGTATCAAAGTTAATCTTCAGGTTTTTGACTTCAATTAAGTTTTCTGTGTCATTATTTTCCACGATTAACGTCACCTACTCTCTTGAACGTGGGTCAAAGGCATCCCGCAAGCCATCGGCAAACAGGTTGAAACAAATCATAATAACCATCAGGACAACGGCTGGGTACCACATCTGGAATGGTAAGAACTGGAAGTTCTTTTGTCCATCTGAGATCAAGGTCCCCAGTGAAGCAGTTGGTGGCTGGATCCCGATCCCGATATATGATAGGAAGGCTTCGAAGAAGATGGCACTTGGAATCGTAAACATCGTTTGAATGATGATCACTGAGCTCATGTTTGGAATCAAGTGTTTCCAGGCGATCTTCCAAGAGCTTTCACCCAACGTCCGTGCGGCCAAGATATATTCTTGGCTCTTTAGCGTTAGCGCCTCGGCACGAATTAAACGGGCCATCGTCGTCCAACTGGAGATGGCAATCGCTAATGAAATAGACAGAAGCGAACCACGCATCACAACTAACAGTAAAATCATGTAAACCAGGTTAGGAACGGAGGACAAAATTTCAATGATCCGTTGCATGATCATATCCGTTCTGCCTCCACGCCATCCCGAGATCAGGCCATACCCGACCCCGACGGTCAAATCTAGCAGCGTCGCAATCAAGGCAACGGCTAGTGACACCCGGGTACCTGCAATAATCCGTGATAAGAGGTCACGGCCTAAATAGTCAGTCCCTAAAATCCAGTACTTACCTGACGGAACGTGTTGCTGTTGATAAGCATCAACACGGCCACCGTCCACAGCCTTTGTCCCATCCAGTCCAGGAATGTGAACGCCCGGAATTTTTGGTGGCAAGTTCGTGTAGGCAGGTTGTGCGTTGTTTGGTTGGTGTGGTGAAATCAGCGGACCGGCCAATGAAAGCACCAGAATCGCCAATAAAATCCACATCGAGATAAACGCAATTTTGTTTTTCTTTAATCGGCGCCATGCATCCTGTGTGAAGGTCAGCGAAGGCGCAGCAATTTTTTCATTATCAAGATGTTCTTCTTTACCAAGTGGTTCGAAGGCATCGTTTGAAACATTCGCGTTTTCAGCCATTAGCTTTGACCTCCTTGCAGACGGATCCGTGGGTCAACAATTCCGTAAACGATATCGGTAATCAATAAGACAACCACGAGCAGCACTGAGTACATCATCGTGATCCCCATGATCGTTGGGTAGTCGTTAGTCGTAATTGACTTAACGAATTGTTCCCCAATCCCAGGAACGGCGAAGATATTTTCAACAACCAGTGAACCGGTCATCAAATTAACCGTCAGTGGTCCAATCAATGTAATCAGTGGAATCAAGGAGTTCCGCAAAGCATGGTGATAAACCACACCGGTGCTGGTCAGCCCCTTGGCTTTCGCTAATTCAATGTAATCAGAACTCATAACGTCAACCATTTCGGTTCGGATAAACCGCGCCGTCGTTGCAAACGGAGAACCCGCCAGCGCGATGGTCGGGAGAATGGTATACGAGAAGTTCCCCCAGCCGGCAACCGGAAAGGCACCAGCTTTCAAACCAATGTAGTACTGTAACAAGATGGCAAGCACGAAACTTGGAATCGAGATCATTAAGATAGAAATAATCGTCATCGTGCCGTCGACCCAAGTGTTCCGCCGAATTGCCGCAATCCCACCAACGATGATACCTAAAAGCACCCCAACGATCATCGCTTGAATCCCAAGCTGGAATGATGCAGGCATCCGGGTTGCCAAAAGGTATGATACCGGTTGGTTATCAAACTGGAATGACAAACCGAAGTTACCACGGACCATGCCGGCCAGGTAAATTAGGTATTGCTGCCACACAGGCTTATCCAACCCATACGTGTGGTAAATCATTTGAATCTGTGAATGCGAGAGTTTTGACTCGTTGCTTAACGGTGTCCCTGGTAACAGCTTCATCATAAAGAACGTGATGGTCGCAATCAGGAACAACGTTAGAATGAGGTAAAACAGTCGTTTGAGCAGGTATTTTGCCATAAACTTACTTCCTCACAATCTAAACCAGACAAGTAATAAGTGCGAGATTTCCGTTGAATAATGAGAATTCGCTGAAAATCATTAATGTTCATCTTAAAGCAAAACGTGGGGATAAACCAGAATGAAATGGTTTTTCCTCACGTTTCCCTCTAAATTTAATCCGTTACATTAACGTGACTACTTAACTTCAACGTTCTTGTAGTTGAAGTTAACACCAGCTGAGTTGTAAATAATCCCCTTAACGTAGCTCTTTTGAAGCATTGGACCGGAACCTGAAGCAGTGCCCCAGTACAATGGCACAATCCCAACATCCTTGGTCAGAATCTTTTCAGCGTTAACTAAGTCTTCATAACGTTGTTGCTTGTTATTAGCATCCTTGTTAGCTGAATCCTTGATCAAAGTGTCATATTCTGAGTTCTTCCATTTACCGTTATTTTGTGAGTTATCTGACGTGAACAATGATGAGTATGTGTACGGATCGTTGTAGTCAGCGCCCCAAAGTGTGATAACGGCATCAAAGTCCCCGTTAGAAGACTTCGTCAGACGGTTCTTAAATGGCACATTTTGAAGAGAAACTTTAACCCCAGGTAACTTTTCAAATTGTGATTGCAAGAATTCTGAGTTTTGTTTACTGTTTGACGTATCATCAGCAAGTAAGGTGAAGTTCAAGCTTGAAATACCGGCTTCCTTCTCCCCTTCCTTCAACAACTGCTTAGCTTTAGCCAGGTCATGGTCAGTTGTATCAGCAACCTTAGAATCGTTAGCAAAGTCAGCACCCGTCTTTGGGTTCTTGGTCAACTTCGTTGGAATTAAACCAGTTGCGGCCTTTGAACCATCTTCCAGAACATTGTTAACCAATTGTTTACGATCAAGTGCTAATGATAAGGCCTGACGAATCTTTTGATTCTTAAATGCAGGCACCTTCTCTTCGTTCAATTCCATATAAGCGGAAGTTGAACCTTGATAATAAACGTAGTTCTTGTTGTTTTTGTAGTTGGCAACTTGTGAACCCTGTAATTGCGTTTGATCAATCTTACCGGAGTTGAATAAGTTAAGTGCAGTGTTACCTTCCTTAACCACTTGGAAGTTGATGGTGTTCGTCTTAACAGCACTCTTATCCCAGTAACTGTTGTTCTTAACCCACTTCCACTTGGTGTTGGTGCCAGTCCAGCCTTCAACCTTGAAAGGCCCGTTGTAAACTTGCTTGTTAGCTGACATTCCGTACTTAGAACCGTACTTGTCAACAACCTTCTGATCTTGTGGGAAGAAGATTGGGAAACCAAGCAATAACTTGAAATAAGGAATTGGTTTTTCAAGTGTAACTTCCAACTTGTAGTCGCCGACTGCCTTAACACCAAGTGACTTCACATCAGCCTTCTTGTTTTGAATAGCGTCCGCGTTCTTCACACCATCAAATAAGTATGCGTATTGTGATGCCGTCTTTGGATCATTTGTGCGCCGCCATGAATAAACAAAATCTTTGGCAGTGACTTTATCACCGTTTGACCATTTTGTGTTCTTGCGCAAGTTAAAGGTCCAGTGTAAACCATCTTTTGATTCAGTCGTCTTTGTTGCCAACGCATTTTGAATCTTAGAGTCTTTACCAATTCGGTAAATCCCTTCCTGTGTGTTTGACAAGGCTGTCAAAGATGAGTTATCCGTAACCTTTGATGTATCCAAACCTGGCATTTCAGCACTGGTTGCAAGGTTCAATACACCCTTGTGTGAAGAAGCACCACTTTTGTTGCCACACGCTGCCAATGTTAAGGCAGAAATGGCTGCGACAGCACCAAGTGCTAAAACTCTTCGCAACTTCATATCGCCAACTCCTTTTTAATTTGTTACCCCGGTAACAATTTGTGACCTTCCGCAATAAAATATCTATTCGAAAAGTATGTGTCAAATGATAAATGAGAATTCAATGAATGTCAACGCAGCTTTTCCCATTTATTGCTTAGAATTTTTTAGCAAACAAAAAAGGTCGACTTAAAGCCCACCTTGTTAGTGTTTGTTAACCATTATTACAATTATGTGTCGAATCATTTTAGTGGTCTAGTCTATTTAGTCGCTAATTGATTTTATACATTTATACAGAATGTTCTCATTTTTATCACGATAACTTAAGCTGCCCTTAGTGGGCCTGCCAAATAAAACGAATAACGGCAGATTTAACGCGTTGGTTCCATCGAATTAATGCCGAGTGCTCAGCGTCACGACCATGGACGATGATTTGTGTAATATGATCATGACGCTCGTTTAAGGCGGACTTTAATGATGTTGTTGAAACTAGGGTTACCACACCATCTGAATCGCTACCATTATCCAAATCACCGGCAATCAGCAACATCGGTAAATGTTTTGGAAAATTGTGGGCGCCAGCTACAATCTCTTGATATTCAGGATGTACAATTGCTGGCTGTCCCGTGCGCAAAAAGTAATTTTCATGAATACGATCCTCACGAAATAAGGCGCTATCATATGTCCCTGCCACTAATGCCAATTTCTTCAATCGCAACGCTGGATGATGTTCATTGGCAATGACCAATGCAAGGCATCCACGTGAATGTCCAACGGCATTGTATCGTTGGATACCATAACGATCTTTTAACACTTGTAATAGCTCATTTAACCATTGTGCATCGGTCGTCCAATTAGCATGGTTATCACGAAATACAACTTGGATAATGGGTCGCTTAACCCCAACAGGCCAGTGTCCAATTAAAGTGGGCGCCATTCCGCCACCAACTTCTGCAACAAGAACACGCTGCGCACCAGCAGTTCGTTTTGCCTGATAAATTAATGGATCAAAGCTTTCCGTTCCACCATGAAAGCCATGCACCATCAAGGTTGGAATTGCCCGCTGAGAAGCGGGCTTTTTTGCTGCCATTAAAAGCAGGCTAAAGCAGGCCAAGAAGACAACGCATAAAATTCTTAATCTTTTTATGGTAGTTCCCTCCCGACTGTTATGACAACGATTTAACTCACTCACCCATTATCGCGTGTCTCACTTTTTTGTCAATTTAAGCTTGCTTTAAGAGCTCGTTGTTAAATTCAAACTCACACAAACCGGTTTGGTACCAAAAAATATTTCCAACCATAGAAACGGGGGTGACCCAGTGAAGCAACCACGAGTGTACTTGCACGAAGTTGATTTCATGCGTGTCTTTTTTATCTTCGGTGTCGTGCTCGTTCACACTATTTCACAATATGATGCTCAATTTCAGGGTCGAAGTGGCCTGTTCCTTAATGAAATTTACGGATCCTTACACTTTACCCGGCTAGGATTTATGTTCATGACTGGGATGGTGCTTTTTCTTAATTACTATCACCGACCCATTCGCCTATGGTCTTTCTGGCGCAAACGCTACGTTGGCGTTGGCATACCTTACATCTTTTGGATCACTGTTTATTTACTGATTACGCTCTTCCAAGGCAACTTGTCCGCTGCCTCGTTCGGACCAACTTGGTTAACCACCGTGATTCATGGTAGTGACTTCTTTATGTACTATGTGTTGGTTACTTTTCAACTGTACTTAGTTTTCCCCGCCATTGTCTGGCTTCTCAAACGAACGGAGAAACATCACGGTCTAGTTCTGGCCGTCAGTTTTCTTATCCAACTGGCCGTAGCTTTCAGCATTAAGTATTGGCTACCACACGTTGATACCAGTCATTGGCCATTTTTACTCCGCAGCTACGGTAGTTTCCTCGGCACATACCAATTTTACTTTTTAGCTGGTGGATTACTAAGTATTCACTACAAGTCAGTAATTGCGTTTGTCAAACAGCATGAGCGGCCGATTCTAATCAGCACAGTAGTCTTCGTCCCCATTATTTGGCTGTATTACTATCTCGACTACAACGTTTTCAGACTTAACATTTCCGCATCCAGCTTTATGCACCAACCGCTAATGGTCGTGTACAGCTCGCTGATTATTCTATCTGTTCTGTTGCTGGGGTTACATTACGCAGACTACCAGCATCGACATCCTCACAGCCTGCCCGCTCGCTTTGTTGCCTTGGGTGCCAAACTGAGTTTTGGTATTTACTTAACCCAAACGCTAGCGCTCTGGTTCTGGCCATCAATTTTACCGATGATGCCTAACACTAAAACTTATTTCATCGCGTTACCAATCTACGATCTAATTATCTTTAGCACTGCATTTATCATTAGTTATTTACTTTATAAATTACCGTGGACTGGCCGCCTTATCGGCCGACCACGACGACACACAAATTCCGGAAAGGCAGGTTTTGCCCATGAAAAACTCAATTTTCTCACTCAACGATTCAATTTCAAATCTTCTTCAGCAGAAACCGAACCACAACCTCGTCAAAGATCTCGGTGACGAACGCTGGTTGACTAGAGGTGAAGTCGACCAACTGGTTGAACAGCTAACCATCTTGATGGCCCAATCAGGTGTAAAACAAGGTGACTTAATTTTGATCACGTTACCTAACTCCGTCGATTATGTCATTACCCTGCTTGCCTGCTTCCGTTTAAAGGCCATCGCTTACACGGCCAACCCGACAATGCCGACATCTGAATTGACAAAAACAATTCAGAAAAATCATTATGCTGCTGCATTCTTCGGCAATGAACACGCAGGTAATCTGCCCAGGATTGAAGCAGAAACGGGCACCTTTTTCTCCGACAATCCTTGCATTTTGGCACCTCATAAGACAATGTCATTTTACCGTCTATCCGGCCAAAAACATCTTGCTAATGATCAGCTAGATACCTTTAATGAACGTACTGATGGCCAGTTAGCCTCGCTTCTATACACTTCTGGCACAACCGGCGCACCAAAGGCCGTCGCATTAACGGCGCCACAATTATTATCTGCTGCCAAGGATGTTGCACTTTCTCAACACTTATCCGATGAAGATCGCACATTGGTCATGCTGCCACTCTTTCATATTAATGCCCAGGTCATTTCGTTATTGGCCACCATCATTTCAGGCGGTCAACTCGTCATTACGCACAAGTTCAGCGCACACAAGTTTTGGCAAACAATTAATGATGAACAAATCACTTGGGTGTCAGCCGCGCCGGCCATCATCGCAATATTATTAAGAAGCCCACAACCAGAAACAATTTTCAACAAATTGCGCTTTATCCGTTGTGCCTCTGCCCCACTACCGCCCAGCCAAGAACAATTATTTGAACACCTATTTAGTGTTCCAGTCATTCAAGGCTACGGTATGACCGAAGCAGCCAGCCAAATTACCGTTAATCCATTATCTGCGCCCCGCCAAGGTTCGGTCGGTCAGGTCACTAATTCAGAAATGAAAATTGTCGACGACCGACATCAACCTGTTTCAGCCAATCAAATTGGTCAGGTGACTTTGCGCGGTTCACACATTATTCATCAATACGTCGACCCACAATATCAGGCAGACTTCATCAACGGTTGGTTTTTGACTGGTGATATGGGCTACGTTGACACCGATGGCTACCTCTTTCTAGTTGGTCGCAAACGTGAAATCATCAACCGTTCAGGCGATAAAATTAGTCCATTAGAAGTTGAAGATGCCATTTTAAGCCTTGGCTACATTAGGGATGTCGCGGTTGTTGGTCAGCCGGATGCCATTTATGGTGAACAGGTTGTAGCGGTTGTGGTCCTTCAACCTAATCTTGTAGCTGGCGAAGTGCTAGCAAAGGACATTCAACAGCATGTTCAGCAACAGTTGTCACGCTTTAAAGTACCGTCAGAAATTATCTTTTGGCGAGACTTGCCAACTGGTGCTACTGGTAAGATTCAACGGACTAAGGTTAAAGCATTACTTGGAGGCTGATAAATGAAGAAAAAACATCATGCTTGGTTATGGTGGATCGTTTTGGCCCTGTGGTTAGTCGTGGCAGGCGTGGGGTATATGGACACACAGACTGACGCCAAGACATCAAGCAGTACCAAAACCGTCCGCATTGGTTATCAAAAAGGTGACATCTTCGACATTGCTCGCATCCAAGGTGGGTTTGCCAAACGGATGAAGCAAAAAGGTTATCGCGTTGTTTGGAAAGAGTTCCAAACAGGTGCAGCGTTACTCACGGCACTTAACAGTGGCAAGCTCGATTATGGCCGTACTGGTAACACTCCGCCAATCACTTCACAGGCCAGTGGTAGCAAACTTGTGTACGTTGGTGCGGCTTCCTCTAGAGCCAATTCCAGTGGCCTTTTGGTCAGCAAAACGAGCTCCGCCAAAACGATTAAAGATTTAAAAGGCAAAAAGATTGCTTATTCCAAGGGCTCTAGTTCGCAATACTTATTGTTGAAGCTGTTAGCTAAGGCCGGAATGTCCGCTAACGATATTAAGTGGGTCGATCTGGATCCAGGTGCCGCAAGCACCGCTTTCAGCCAAGGAAAAGTTGACGCGTGGGTCGTGTGGGATCCTTATGTCGCTTCTGCACAAGTCACACAAAACGCGAAACTCATTGAATCCGCTTCTTCTGTAAACACAACAGATCGCGATTTCATTTTAGCTACCAGTACTTATGCCAAAAAGCATACCAAGACTTCCAGCACCTTGCTTAGTGAATTGGAAACCTCGATGGAATGGGCAAACCGCCATCACACCACCTTGATTAAGGATTTGTCCTCAGCCCTATCGTTAGACAAGAAAGTTGTTACAAAGATGGTTGACCGACGACGCTACAGTGTTTCGGGTATGACACAAGCCATCGTTAAGGAACAACAAGACATCGCTGATACGCTTGCAAAAGCACATGACATTTCTGGAGATATTGATGTGAGCAAGGCCGTGTTGACTACAAGCCAGTAATCTTTCCCCATCCAACCGTTTGTTTCTCTGAAAGGAGACTTTCTATGCAATTATCAACCACCCAGCTTAAACATCAAACAGCACTGCCATCCCGTCGCAGACATCACATTAGCCGCCAATTGATTCCGTGGCTGGTACCGCTGATGCTCCTCATCGTTTGGCAAATCACTGCGCAGGCTGGCGTGCTATCGGCCTCTGTGTTACCTGCGCCCACAACTGTTTTGCAGGATGGCATCGCACTAACTCAATCTGGTGAGCTGCCGCGTAATCTAGCGGTTAGCTTATTTCGAGCCACTACTGGCTTTGCGATTGGCGCTATTGTCGGTTTCGTCCTTGCACTGCTGACCGGTCTATCCACCACTTGGCGTTTGGCACTAGACTCCTCTGTTCAAATGGTTCGCAACATCCCCCATTTATCCCTGATCCCGCTCGTTATTATCTGGTTTGGAATCGGTGAACCGGCAAAAATCACGCTAGTTGCTATTGGTGTCTTCTTCCCAGTTTATATCAACACCTTCCACGGTCTTGCCAGTGTCGACCCTGAACTACTGGAAATGGGGCACGTATACGGACTAACGCGCTGGCAGCAATTTCGTCAAATTATTTTTCCAAGTGCTTTGCCAACTATTCTCGTCGGTATTCGTTACGCACTTGGTGTGATGTGGACCACGTTAATCGTTGCCGAAACTGTCTCCACCAGTTCTGGCATCGGTTATATGTCCACCAATGCTCAAGATTTCTTGGATATGAAAACCATCCTACTGTGCATCATCATTTATGCACTACTAGGTAAATTATCAGACACAATGGTTAAAGCCTTGGAACGCCAGCTACTTTCTTGGCAGAAAGGAAATGTCGCATGACACAAAATAATCCTTTATTACGACTGGAACACGTATCCAAAGAATATGGCAATCAAACTGTACTAAATGATGTTTCAACAACCATTGCATCAGGCGATTTTGTGGCCATGGTTGGAATGAGTGGTGGTGGAAAAAGCACCCTGCTTCGCTTAATTGCCGGTCTTGAATCACCAACAAACGGTCAAGTCAGCCAACAAGATCGAATAATAACAGAACTAAATACAGATAGCCGAACCATGTTTCAAGATGACCGTCTTTTACCATGGATGACCGTTCGTGACAACCTCACTTTTGGCAACCATACGCCGCAGTCGATTGAGCACGCAAACGACCTCTTAGCCCGCGTCGATCTCAGCAGCTTTGCAGAGAGTTACCCGACGGACCTGTCAGGTGGTCAAAAGCAACGAGTAGCCTTAGCTCGAGCACTAATGTCGCATCCAAAACTACTGTTGTTAGACGAACCGCTGGGCGCATTGGACGCTTTCACGCGTCGTAAAATGCAGGATCTAATTCTCGATATCTGGCGACAAGAACATCTAACTGTTATTTTAGTGACACACGATGTTACAGAGGCAGCCAGGATGGCGAACAAAGTGTTTGTAATCAAAAATCATCGGCTTGCATGGCAAGAACACAATGCATTGAACTATCCACGTAACAACAGTCAAGCCGTGGCTGCAGTGGCAGATGATATTTTATCCCAGGTTATTGCCTAATAGAAAAGACAAAAAAGAAGTGGCACAGGCCGCTTCTTTTTTTGTTCCTATCCAATTCAACGAACTTTTATTTCACGTACGCGTACTTGTAATTCCAGTTGATACCAGCTGAATTGTAGATAATTCCCTTGACATATGGACGTTGCAAGAATGGACCAGAGCCAGAGAATGAACCAGTGTACAATGGCAGAACACCATAATCCTTAACCAGCGTTTGATCAGCGGTAACTAAGTTCTTGAACCGTGCTTCCTTGTTCAACGCATTCTTACCAGCGGAATCTTTAACATTCTGGTCATACGTGGCATTCTTCCACAAACCATCATTGTAAGTTCCGTCTGATGTGAACAGAGCAAACGTGTATGGATCGTTGTAATCAGCGCCCCAAAGTGTAACAACGGACTGGAAGTTGTGAGCAGCAGAACGGGTTAACCGCGTCTTATAAGGTACGTTTTGCACGGTCACCTTAACACCTGGTAACTTCTGGAATTCAGACTGCAAGAATTCAGCATTCTTCTTACCAGTGTCAGTGTCATCAGCCATCAACGTGAATTTCAAATCGGAAATGCCGGCTTCTTGTTCCCCTTGCTTAAGCAATTGCTTAGCTTTAGTCAGGTTCTGCGTCAAAGCGCCCTTAACTGCGGCTTCTTTGGCAAAGTCCTCGCCAGTGTTTGGATCCTTGGCCAACTTGGAAGGCGTAAACGTCGTCGCAGGTTTGGAACCGTCCTGCAAAATATTGTTAGTCAATTGTGACCGGCTAACTGCGTATGATAATGCAGCCCGGATCTTTTGGTTCTTGAATGCTGGGACCTTTTCTTCATTCAATTCAAGATAAGCAGCTGATGAGCCAGGCCGATAAATATAATTCTTGTTGTTCTTATATTGAGCAACTTGGTCCCCACTCAACTGAGTCAGGTCTGCCTTCTTAGAGTTGTACATATTTAATTGCGTACTGTTTTCCTTAACAACCTGGAAATTGATCTTGTTTAACTTAACGTTCTTTTTATCCCAGTATGTGTTGTTTTTGGCCCAGTCCCATTTAGCATTGGTTCCTTTGTACCCTTGAACCTTAAATGGTCCGTTGTAAACCTGGGTAGCAGATGTTTGCCCATACTTCTTGCCGTACTTATCAACGACCTTTTTGTCTTGTGGGAAGAAGCTTGGGAAACCAAGTAACAGTTTAAAATATGGAATTGGTTTGGACAACGTAACGGATAGCTTGTACTTGCCATCAGCCTTAATTCCTAAAGCACTGGGTTTCATCTTGCCACTTTGAACAGCATCCGCGTTCTTCACGCCTTCAAACAGATACGCATATTGTGACCCTGTCTTTGGACTGTTTGTGCGTTGCCAGGAATAAACGAAATCTTGAGCAGTAACCGGATCCCCGTTTGACCACTTCGTTCCGTGACGCAAATCAAATGTCCAGTGAAGCCCATCTTTCGATTCCGTCGTTTTCGTTGCCAACTCATTTTGTGGCTTAGCATCCTTACCAATTCGATAAATTCCTGAAAATGTGTTCGATAACGCCGTCATTGAAACATTGTCTGTCGCAATCGAAGGATCTAGTGTCGGCATTTCGGCAGATTCCATTAGGTTTAACTCGCCCTTATGCCCTGACGCACCCTTGTTACCACACGCAGCTAACGTTAATACGGATAACGTCGCTGTTGCACCCATTGCTAAAATTTTACGAACCTTCATTCAACCACACTCCTTGTGGAATTCACCTTATTGTGGTGATGCATTCCAAGCTATGTACTTTTCGCGGCAACTTATGTTTTGAAAAGTTGTGATGATAATAGATTAAAATAAGATTAAAGTCAACGAATTTTGCTAATTTTATTTTAATTAATTTAAAAACGGTATAAGTTGCTTATGTACTGTATTAGTCCACTCGCAGCAGATGTTTTAGCGTGAAATATTTCGTGTATAGAACAATTGGTCCGAATTTTATCAGTTCCATTGAAGGTTTGCCATGCTCACGGGACCATTGATTTCAGCTATTTTCTCTAATCTAACTGGCCTTCAACATTCATTCCTAAAACGGATTGCCCTTCACTTCTCGTAAACACAGAACCGGCCAGCGTAACGTGCGAAATGGTATAATTAAGTCATTACAAGTCTCGGCTTAGAAAAGAGGACACACATTTGGACGAAACTGCAATTGCACCAAAAGAAGTTATTATTGCCGGTCTCAACACCGGTGCTGGCAACTTTGAATATTCCATGGAAGAACTTGCCAACCTAGTTGCCGCCAATAATATGATTGTTAAGGAAGAAGTTCGTCAAAAACTTGAACGGCCGCATCCAGGCACTTACTTTGGTAAGGGAAAAATTACCGAACTGGCTGAAATTGTGGCCAGTGAAAACGTGGATACCATCGTGACAAATGACGAGCTTACCGCTTCACAGATTCGTAACATTGAATCTGCTACCAAAGCAAGTGTACTGGACAGAACTGCTTTGATCCTGGATATCTTTGCCAACCGTGCTCAGACACGGGAAGCTAAGTTACAGGTTCAAATTGCTCAACTCCAGTATCAGCTACCACGGTTGCATACAAGTGTTAACCAACGTTTGGACCAGCAAACTGGTGCCGGTGGTGGTGGATTTACTAACCGTGGTGCTGGTGAAACGCAGCAAGAAATGGATCGCCGGACCATCAACAATCAGATCAAGCATCTGAAGGGCGAGCTAACCGACATCACTAAAGCCGCCGACACACAACGCACGCAACGGGAAAAGAACGGCCTCCCCACTGTGGCATTAGTCGGTTATACCAACGCTGGTAAGTCAACCACTATGAACGGTCTTGTCCGCAAATACGGCTTAAACGAAGACAAACAAGTGTTTGAAAAGAACATGTTGTTTGCAACGCTTGATACCAGTGTTCGACAGATCAACCTGCCGGATCAAAAGCAGTTCCTACTTTCAGACACCGTTGGTTTTGTCAGCAAGCTGCCTCACGGATTAGTCGAAGCATTCCGTTCTACGCTGGCTGAAGCTGCTAACGCCGATTTGCTCATTCAGGTCGTAGATTATAGTGACCCGAACAGTGAAAAAATGATGGAAACCACTAATGAGGCACTTAAGGCAATTGGTGTCACTGATATTCCAATGATCGTTGCGTTTAACAAAGCCGACAAGACGGAAGCTAAGTACCCGTCACGCGAGGGTATGCAGCTCGTTTACTCGGCCCGCGACGACGCTTCATTGGACGAATTGATCACGATGATTCGGGAACAAGTCTTTAAGAACTACCAGACAGTTACCCTGTTGATTCCGTTTGACCAAGGCAACATTTTGAACTTCTTGAATGAAAAGGCACATATTTTGGAAACCGAATATGTTGCCGAAGGTACTAAAATAACCGTCGAGCTGACGGATGAATCAGCACAACGGTTTGAAAAGTATCGGGTAAACTAACCCAATGTCATCATAATCATCATATGTTTCAAATCGCTCGGATCATATTTCAAAATGTGCTCATAAATCGGGCGCAATAGATCGTCATCCCCGCTAACATTCAAAATTCGGTAAACAGACAGTGCATTCTCACACTGCTGTTTACCTTTTTCTTTTGCACCAGTGACGATGTCTAGCCAACCGTGCATAAAAAGGTTTTGAACCGCATACCGCACATCTGAGCTGTCTTTGTCGTGAACGAGTTCGTCCATTGTTGTCAGCACTTCGGCCGCTTCGGCGTAATGTTGTTTTCCTGTCAACACAGAAAAAGAATCAAAACACAAATTAAACCGCATATGGCGATCATCGGACAGCCATTGATACCAGTCTGCACGGCGCATTGCCCGTTTAAACAATCGCAACACGTCCTCAGCTTCAAGAAAGGATAGCGAAAAAATGAGCAAATAAACTTCAAATTCGCCCCATTGATCAACTGCGCTTAAATAGTTAACCACTGGTAAAATATCTTGAGCTGCCTTATCCAAATTAAAATGCACTAAGTCGGCACTGCTGTTAACGTACGCCATTAGCAATAAATTCATCGGTGTTGGCTGGTCCCTGACCGCCTTTGCTAATCTCTGTTGATACTGATTCACAGGCGTAACGTTTTTTGGTGGATCAGCCTTATTAACTAGAGCGATGATTTCCTGAAACGGCTCTATTAGCTTCCAGCTAGGTGCAGAATGACCGTCTTCATTAAAGGGTGAACTTGCATCAACAGCATACCGATCCGTTTGCCAATAGAAAAACTCACTGGTTGTCACGTGAATCTGATTCAGCAGATGTAAGAAACGATCAACACCAAGCATACTAGTGCCATTTTCAAACTTCGAAATCACGGCCACACTAACTTGCTCGTCAGCGACTTCTTTAAGTGTTAGTCCCTTGCTTTTGCGCAGCTCATGAAATGTTTGTCCCAGTGATGGCATAGAATGTCCCCTTAATCAAAGATTCTTGAGTAAATCATGGCCGATTCCTTGTCCTGCATGTTCACATAAATTTCGCGATAAGAACGTGAATCGACATTTAAATGCAGGGTTTTGCAGAGTTGTAATACAGTATTGCATTTATCTTTGCCAACATCTTCTTGTCCAGTTACATACAGATACCAACCATGTAAAAACAAACTCATGATGGCAAATTGTGCTTCTAAATCAGTATCCTTGCTCAGTAAATCATCGAATTTCTCCAGCACTATTTTAGCGTTATCATACGTTCTGTGTGCGACCATAATCGAAAAAAGCGTGAAACAAACGGAATACCCTAAGTTCCTCAAATCCGTTAAACGAACATAAAAATCTGCTTGCTTCATAAACCGAGAAAAAAGCATCATAGCATCATCGACATCCATATAAATCGAAGTTGAAATAAAGAACAGTAATTCAAAAGCAGTCCAGACGTCTACCTCGCCTAAATAATCAATAATTGGTAACATTTCTTGATGTGTCGAGAAGTGATCTTTCATGTTGGATTGGTGTATCTTCAACGCTGCTTTTGCCAAAGATATTTTCAAACGATTAGTCAAACTTGGATTTCTCTTTAATTCTTGTTCCATCAACTTGATGTACGTTTGAAGGCTTAAGATCTTTTGTGCCATACTTTGACTTTCATCGCTGGAAATTTGAAATACATCCGCATAGGGTGCTAAAACATCAAAGATTTCTGGCAACTCGCTGCCATCTTCTGAAAATTGCGACCATGCATTTTTATTGTGCTCGTCCGACTGTCGATAACGATAGAAAAAGTCTGTCGTGGTCACGTTGATTTGCTGTAACAAATGCAAAAACCGATCCACACCTAGCATAGTTTGGTCATTTTCAAACTTCGAAATCACCGCCATGCTGATTTCGTCATCCGCAACTTCTTTAAGCGTTAAATTTTTGCTTTTGCGTAATTCATGAAACGTTTGTCCTAACGATTGCATAAAAATTCTCCTTAAAAAAAACGCACGAAGATTAACAAGGTCGGCGGGGAAGCGGAAAGATGCTCATATAACTCATGATAATAGGCATGTGTCTTTGCTAATCCCAGCGTTTGTGTCAGGTTCAAAACGGTCTGACATTGTTCCAGTCCATCGTGACGATTACCCTGAAACACTTTCAACCAGCCATGTAGAAATTCTCTAAGAATGGCAAACCGTGCACTTTCAAATTTAGTAACTAATTTATCGAACTTCTTCAATACCTGTACTGCATATTTTCCTTTTTGTTTGGCAATCATGCATGTAAACAACGAGAAACAAGCAGAAAAACCCAGATTATTTGCCTCGGGTAATCCTTGATACAATTCTGCTTGGTTCAAATAACGACGGAAAAGTTGCATCAAAACATCGGGATCTGCCGTCGGAATAATGAAAACAAAAATAATAAGCTCAAGTTCGTTCCACTCACCAACACTGGTTAAGTAATCCACCACTGGTTGTATGGTCTTGGCGCTATCGTCAAAATGCAACTGTTGAGCATCTAAAATACTGGCCATCCACGCAGCGATTACTCGATTGATCAGCGTTGGCTCCTGCCGTGCTTTTACCTGCACAGCTTTTGTGTATGTTTTCAGTGCACCCATTTCATTAATATCCGTTGTATTCGTCGCACTGGCAATATGATTGCCTTCGTAAAAATTGGCTAATATACCCTCAAAGGAAGCCTGAACGCCCCAAATATCCAGGACCTTTTCATTTTCAAAACGATCAAAATAGTGATAAAAGAAATCTGTTGTCGTGACATTTATTCGCCCTAAGAAATGGAGAAACCGATTAATGCTCAATGTCGTTTGATCGTGTTCGAATTTGGAAATCACGGCCACACTGACCTGTTCATCAGCAATTTCTTTGAGCGTTAAGTTTTTATTTTGCCGAAATGCATGAAACGTTTGTCCTAACGATTGCATATTGACCTCTCCTAAGAAATAACGGTGCCGTAATGAAAATCGTGATCATTTGGTGCACTCACGATTTCTGCCGTAAAATCGTCATAAATCCTAAACATACGATCTTCTTTACATAACCTCATCATGGTGGTGGCATCGTTCATCTTGGACTTGCCCAGTACCTTGTCGTCAACGCGATATTTGAGCCAACCTTCGCACCACAATATCGTCATCGCGAAATTAGCAGTCAAATCACGACCATCACGCTTTTTATGTAAAGCTTCCATCTTCGATAAAGTTTCATTGGCTAACGCAAACTGATCTAACGACATAAAATATGAAAAACTACTGACTAAAAATCCGCGATGCATGCCCGCAACATACATAATTGACTCATTCGCCGTCAGTTTACGTTCAGCAATATTAGTAAATAATTCAACATCGGCCAATGGCATGGCAGTTAAAAAGGATTCGAGGACTAAAATTTCATAAATGCCCCAATCGTCAATCTGCTTTAAATATTTCACAGCATAATCCGAACTGTGCTCAATGCTTTTCCCGGTATGATTGGCCAGCATCATTCGACCATAGTCGTATCCCAACACATTATTAACCGTTGGGGATTTTTTTGCATTTTCTTTCAATACATCGAGCCGCGCGTAAAGTTTTTTCCACTGATGTCGTATCGCCAAACCCGAACTAATCAGGAAAATGTTCGTTAAATCTGTTAGTGCGTTTGCAGCGCCCATTTCACGCCACTCCACCGGCATCGGAGAGTTCAGATAACGATCATGCTGCAGGAAGAAATACTCATCAGCGGTCACATTCATTTTCTTGAGCAAATGCATCAGTCGATCAACACTGATTTTCGATTGGCCCTGTTCAAACTTTGAGAGAAAACTGACACTAGCCTGTTCATCTGCAAGTTCTTTTAACGTTAATCCTTTACCCACACGCAACTGATGAAACGTTTCGCCATATGATGCCATGTCATTCCCCTTTCTAGGCCATTAATCGTGAATGATAAAGTAAATGATCATCCTTCGTTTGCCAAATTCGTTCACTAAAAGCAGCGTACAAACGCCACAGGCTTTCCTCTTCGCACAATCGCATAATTGTCAGTGCATCTTTCATCTGTGAATGACCCCGTTCCTCACTGTCACGGCGATAGGTCAGCCATCCCTGACACCACAGAATTAACATTCCGAAATCGCCAGTACTTTGTTGTGGTGATTGTTCTTTGTGCAGACTGTGCATCTGACCAAGCAATTCTTCCGCTATATCGAAACGAGTGCGGTTCATAAAAAAGCAAAAACTAGTGACCAAAAAGCCATGGTGCATCCCTGCAATCTCGCTAAGTGGAGCCTGTGAAACCAACTTATGCTTGGCGGACAGAGCTAGTTGCTGTGCGTCAGGTACACTCATCCCCTGCAGAAAAACGTTAAACACGATCAACTCGTAAATACTCCACTCATCAATTTGTCGTAAGTACGTGATCGCCCGTTGAACAAACGGACGGGGGTCTGCCTGCTGATGTTGTGCCAGAAGCAGTTGCGCAAAATCCAAGTTTAACCAATGACCCATTGTCGGTGTTGAGGAGGCCCGTTCGGCCAAGTGATGTTGCCACCGCGCTAATTTTTCCCATTGCCCGCGATTCGATAACCCAGCGGTGTAATAAAAACTGCTGCCTAATGTTGCCACAGCGTTTGGCGCACTCATTTCAGACCATACTTTAGGTACTTGGGGCATGGCATAACCATCATGTTGGGCAAAGAAATATTCATCAGCAGTCACATTCATCCTATCCAGTAGATGCATCAACCGGTCTACACTAATTTTCGATTGATCCGTTTCAAACTTAGACAAGAAACCAACACTCACTTGTTCGTCAGCCAGTTCCTTTAAAGTCATATTCTTACCGATTCGTAGCTGCCGAAACGTTGCCCCATATGTGGCCATGCAAACTGATCCCCCGTTCTGAAAATCACTCGTTGATTAAGTATAGCGCAGAATGTCGTCAATTGTTAGAAAACGGTGAGAATACACTAAATCATCTCATAAAAAAATAAGTCAAAAGCACTGTATCAGTGGTTTTGACTTATCGGCATATTTTATCCAGCTCAACCTTTTTAGCACCAACTTACTGTGCAAGCGGGACAAATAATCAATTAAGCACACTTACAAACATTGAACGAAATGTTTAATCGACTCTCTGTTTTTTTAATACTTCATTTACAAGTCCAAGTTCATTATCCTCTCAGCAATGTTCTGAGAACTCGAAAAAATTCTTAGTACCACAACACGTGCACTTTTTTCCTGAATTTCATAAAGTACAATATTTTTGCCTATCGTCATTAAGTAAAACTCTGAAGCTATCGGAAATCCCTGTTTTCGTGCATTTTTACCCATTCTTGGAAACGAAGCTAAATTATTTATACCATTTAGCAATGTTAAAATCCTTTTTCTGGCAATTACATCCCCAAAGGATTCACGTATCTGCACAGTTATAAGCTTTAAACTGTGTTCTGCACCCTCTGCAATCTCCAGATCATAGCTCATTCTCCTAAAATTTCCTTTCGAACATCCGAAAACTTATGGGTTTTCTCTTTTTTTGCATTCTCAATTTCTTTGGTCAATTCCTCAGCAATTGACCACTTCTCATACTTTTCATAATCTTCTAAATCAAGCAGAACATATTTACCATAGCCATTTTTTGTCAAAATAACGGGGCTATCTGGTCCAACCTGATTTAACACTTTGTTATAAGTACGTAGCTCTGAAACAGGTCGAATATTTAAATTTTTTTGTGGATTAACCATCACCATCACCTCTCAGCATTAGTATACATATTTTCGTACAAATTTGCAGCAAACCGACCTTACAATAAAATTGCAGAACTAGCCATTATCTCGAAAAGTTAAATCTTCGGCACTTGCATCTGTCCCAAACTGTTCAAAAATGTTTTTCGGAACATTGACGCCAATTGCATGTGCCGCGGTGATGCCAAATTCACGAGGGAAGAACGCAGTGGAAGTCACAATACCATTATCCGATACAACTGGTTTACGCACCAAATTACGTTTGGGAATGAAACGCTCCTCTTCGTATGCACTTTCGAATAGTCCCGCCACAAACTTGGTGTCGTCCAATAACCCAGCTTTTGCCAGTAGAATGGGTGAAGCCGAAATTGCCGCGATAACTGGTCGTGGCCGCGTTTTAAAACGACTGAGAAAGACAATGTTCCTTTGATCAGGTAAAACGGTATGATAATTCGCGATTCCTGGCATAACGAGCATCTGGTACGCCTGAATATTCTGAACATCTTCAAATGTCATTTGTGGCATTACATCGAACCCATCTTCAGTTTGATATGGCTTGTGCTCAGCGGCTACAACATCAATTTGCCAATCTGTTTGACTCCAGGCAAGAATCGAAGTTAACGGACTAATTTCATACATCGAAAAGCCATCATAAATCATCACTAGAATTTTATTCATCGTTATCCCTCCCCGGCAGTAACTCACGCATTTATCATTTTAAACAGAACATACTGCGGGCCAATCTTGCCAACACGCTGAATGCCCGTATCGTGAAAGCCCGCCTTCTGATAAAGGTGTTGTGCAGGTATATTACGGTAGTTCACGGCCAAAATAATACGAGTCACATACGGAAAATGAGCTTTAACAAATGCCGGTACCAACTTCATCGCGGCAAGCGAAATACCTTGTCCCCTGAAGCGTTCGTCAATCGACAAAGCACGCAATAAAACATCAGTATCAGCACAGCCACCAATTTCCAATGGACCTTGGTACAAATGAAGGCAAAAGAAGCCGGCTAACTGGTCATCATTTATAATCATCACTGGCACCCGATCATGATCTCGCTTGGCCTTTTCAATCACTGACTGCGGCGAACCTGTGAAAGTTAAATCGCTCAATTGATAGTTTTCCACTAATCGTTGACACTGAATCGTATCAACGTATTGTTTTAATTCAATATTCATATAGACCATCTCCAGATCAGGCCACTGTCCCATTGGCCTCATAAAAGTCTCGAATCTGCTCATCTAACCATGCCGATAGTCCTGGCGTAGACAAACTTTCAAAGCGCATTTTATAGGCCAATGAAACACACAGGTTAATTAATTTGTTGTTTTGATCGAACTGTAGCGACTGATCAGCGGTTGAGGCAATGACGCCCTGTATCCCGCGCAACCAGTTGAGTAGCTGACTTTCCGTTATGCGATCCTGCGCCAGTAACGCAACAAGACAGTTGTCCAAGCGACTGCCTTCACCTGCCGTAAAACCGCTAGGCAGCATAATACCATGATAAATACCAGCCAACGCTTGTGGAATAAGTCGGGTTGGAAACTTTGGATGATAACAAACGTAATACAGCAGGTCGCCACCATGGCCAAATGCATGTGCCCAACCATGTTCGGTCAACCCTCGTAAATCATTTTCCAACTGTAAATACTGCGTTGCGTCTTCAAAAAGATGGGTTCGCATTTCTGCCGTCATAAACGTCGAGCGTGCATCCCGAGCGATGAGTGACGTCAATAATAACGCCGTAAATGTTCTCGTATAGACTGCGTCGTTTTGACGTTCATAAATCCCGCTGAACAATAAATTCCGTTGCTGAACTTGTCTTAATAACCAGACCGCCTGTTCATTTGAAATCATGCAGTCGTCAATCCACTGTGCAAACGAACTGTAAATCAGTTGGTCGCGCAACACTGAATTAAGATTGCCGATGTTATCCAACATCGCTGCTAACAAAGAATAATTAACCACCTGTGGACTTTCTGTTCGCAATCTCACTAGTTCTTGTTCTAGTTTCTCATCAGTCAATGTGAGCACCCTCCTTCTCCCCCCTTAATTTTCTTAATCTTACTCGTTGTCCTAAAAGCCTTGATAACAAAAAGACCTGCAATTTATGCAGATCTTCGTTTACAGCTTTTTCACCGTGCAATACTCACTGACATCACTTGAGTAATCCAGCTTACCAAATGTATTATATCCTCGCTTTAAATAGAAGTTCGGTACTTGATAGTTAAATGTTTTCAAATGAACCATATGACTGTCTAACTCGCGTAGTTTATTTTCAAACCAACTCAACAAAGCATCGCCAAAACCATTTTAGCGTGCGTTCTCATCTGCCAATAGTTTTTTTGTACTATAATTGCAGCCAATTACCTCGTTATCAATTATCAATTGATGCCAACTGTCTAATAGTAGCTCAAAAAGATGTTGAGTAAGGGATACACTCCCGGCATCACATGAAGTAAGACTTTGAAAGAAGACTCTAGATTCCATTTATTTGTACAGATAAAAGCTTCCGTGAACATGCGCTTCCTTTTAATTTACAGGGCTCATTTGGGCTAAAAAACGCCTTGAGCTTACACTCAAGACGTTTAATGACACATTAAAATAACTAAGTTTATTTCGGATTAGCTGACGTGGCACCCATAGTAGCCCATGAATCATTTGAATCAGCTGCAGATGTACTGTAATTCTTAATACGATGGTTAACTGGCGTCCAAGTCAAACCTTCGCTTTCAGGAATGTAAGCAGCTTGTTGATTCATATAGGCTTGCCAGTCTTTAAACTGTGTCTTCCGATATGAATTGCTGAAGGCTTTGTTATTGTTCATATTTTCAATCAGTTGTGTGTTTTTCTTTGTTGCAAAATGACCCATATTGAATGGAGCATTAGCTTCATACATAGTTGGAGTAGGTTCAGAGCTTACTTGCCAAGCAGCTTCAAAGAAGTCAACATTCTTAGGTGGTTTGGGAGACTGAATAGCATCGTAAAACGCATTCATCTCCATCGTCTTGCCGCCAGTTAATTGAACATCAAGACCAATCTTATGCCATTGCTGCAAATAATTTTGAATTTCTTCATCATGCGTAGAAGAACTCTTCATCGCAGCGAAGTGCAAAACCAGCTTTTTACCATCAGGCGTTTGACGCCATTTGCCCTTCTTCTTGTATCCCGCATCATCTAAAAGCTTATTGGCCTTCTTTAAGTTCAATGGAAAGCCCTTAGCACTCTTGTCATGATAATCGGTAAATACGCTAGGAATTAACGTAGTTGCGCGTTTTCCGAGGCCGTTACCAAACTTCTTTTCGACTGCGTCAACATTCATTGCGTATCCAATGGCTTGACGAAGACTCTTGTTTGAAACCTTGGAGTCTTTGTCCATGACATTCATACCCGTCTTAGAATTCATATGTCCAACCATGAAGCCAAGGTATCCATAACCCATCTCTGGAGAACCAACGTTGGTGTAATCACTCAACTTTTTAACGGTTGGATATTGTGAAGCGGCAATTCCTGTTGTACCAACAGTAAAGTCATACTTGTGGGCTTTAAATGCAGAACCTGCGGCACTCGATGAAACTACATTAATGGTGACTGCCTTAGCATTTGCCTTCTTACCCCAGTAGTATGGATTGCGTACCCAACTAGTCGATTCACCAGTAACCATTTTCTGCAATTTAAATGGACCATAGAAAATAGGATTCTTACGAACTTGAGGTGCGGAAGCCAATTTGCTTATTGGAACATTCTTGATATATTCATATGGCTCAGCATACTCCCAAAAGAATCCATTACCGGAACGTTTCATTGAAGGCGTGACGTGCTTATAGTGAATAACAACCTTTTTGCCTTTTTCACCGTCTGGCATTTCAATACCAGAAATTGTGGATGCCTTACCACTATGGTATTCTGTCATACCTTTAATCTGTTCCAGACTCGAACTGTATTGTTGAGTATCGGAGTCTTTATTGCCAAGAACTTCATAAGCATATTCAACATCCTTCGCAGTTACTTGCGAGCCATTCGACCACTTTAAGTTACTGCGAAGCGTGATTGTTGCCGTATTATTGGAACGATTCAACTTAAGATTAGCAGGGCCGCCATCAACAATGTTGTAGTTTTTATCTGTCTTGAACAATCCCTGTAGACCAGGTGAGAAAACATCACCATCTTCAGCATTCGAAGCTAACACAGTATCACTGACACCCTTGAAGGGGGCATCGTTAACTTCTGCGGCTTTAATAGTCGCATTTTTGTCAATGGATCCTGAAGCATTATATGATTTTGCCATCTTAACAGCTGTTGATGGTTGAGAACTACTACTCTTACTTGAACAAGCGGCCAACGTAAGTACTGAAAGTGCTGCTGCTCCGGCTAGAGCAAACTTAGTTTTTTTCATGCACTCATCCTCCCAAATAATGAAAAACATTATAATCAAATAATTACGGAACTAAGTGTACCGCTAAATGAGAATTTGTAAAGATAATAATTAAAAAAATCTCATTTTCATCTGTCTCATTTTTTTAATCATCACCAAGACGCTGTGATGCATCTGTCGCCCGACGAATAACTTGACCAATATAACTGATTGAAAGTGTCAAAATTATAATTTCAACAGCAGCCAACAACCAGGTCCACCAATATTCTGTAATACTGCTTGGATCATTAGCATTGGCAATCATTGTACCTAGTGAAGGTGTATTGGTTGGCAATCCAAAGCCTAAATAACTTAGTCCAGTTTCAACCCCAATATTTTCGGCGAAAGACAACATAGTGTCGACAATAATTAACGATGAAATGTTGGGCATGATTTCTCGAAAAATGATTTTAAAGGTACTAGTCCCTGAGGTTTTCGAAGCGGCCACATAGTCCTTTTTAGACTCAGATAAAGTACGCGCACGAATCAAACGTGAAGTTCCCATCCAATAAAAAGAACTTAAAATAAGCGTTAAAGTAACAACATTGTAGTTAGGGATAATTGTGACTAAAACAATAATGAAAAGGGTAATTGGCAACATCAACATAAAGTCATAAATACGCATCATCACATTATCGACAATTCCGCCAAAATAACCAGCAATTAACCCATAACAAATACCAAAGGTTGAACTAATTATAGTTAGTCCAATTGCAATTCCTATAGAGTTCCTAGAACCTAAAATCAACTGTTTAGCAATTGAACGGCCGCCTTGGTCTGTTCCTAAAAAGAATTGCGTAAATGGTTTGTCGTAAGAATCCATAATATTTGTGGCCATAGCTTGACCCTGATTAATAAACAAAGAAGCAATCATCACAAACAAAATAAATACGACCATAATCACTAAAGCAAACAACGCCGGACGGTCAGCCTTGAATTCATTCCATACAATACGTAAGGAAGATGGTGTTGCTTCTTGCTCAGCTTCTTTTGATAAACGTGCTAAGTCTTCTTCTGAAATTGAAGACTGTCTGTTTAACTGATTTTGAGACATTTTTACATCTCCTTTACTGAATACGAACTCGCGGATCAACAGCAGAAAGAATAATATCTGAAAGAAGGGTACCAAATAAGTTCAATATGCCATACAACAGTACAAGTGCCGTAATGACCGTATAATCACGATAAGATATTGAATTTAAGAACAAAAGACCCATCCCAGGATATGAGAAGACCATTTCCGTATATAGTGACCCACCTAACAGGCCTGTAATTGAATAACCGGCAAATGCTGCGATTGGTAACAACGAGTTTCTTAAAATATGGTGGCGGAACACATCTCCCGTCGGAACGCCTTTAGAACGGGCTGTTCTAACATAGTCTGACCGTTTTGCATCAATAACTTCTGATCGTAAATACTGAACGATATTTACTGTCCCAAACAAAGCAGCCAAAAGTCCTGGTAAAACTATATGCTGCAATCTGGACAGCGTCGTCGCCATCCCACTATTAGCCGTTGCGCTCACAGAGCCTGTTGTTGGAAACCAACCAAGCACGTAGCCGAAAATCCACAACCCGAGAACTAAGATAACGAAAAAAGGAATCGACATCGTAACAAATGTGTAAACTCTAATAATAGTGTCACCTATTTTGTTTTGATTACGACCAGCGTACAACCCCATTGGAATACCGATGGCGTAAGTTAATACCATTGCAAAAACGGCGAGCCACAGAGTATTAATAGCACGATTACCAATAATTCTGGTAACTGGTTCTTGATACTGAAAACTTGTTCCTAGATTCCCATGAAATAAGTGAACCACCCAGTTCCAATACTGCTCGTACCATGGATTATATAAACCGGCTGCCTCTTTCAGATGATGAATCTGGGCCGCGCTAGTATGTGGACCGATACTACCAGTAAATGGATCACCAGGCATTGCTTTGGCCAACAAAAAAACTAAGATACTTAATATGATTATTTCTGGAATCATAATGAGGACACGGCGCAAAACTGTTTTCCACATATTACTTGTCCTCCTCTTCAATTTCGTCTTCCGGCAAAGCGACCTTATGAGTAGCAGAAACGTCTACTAGTGGCAAGACCTTACCATCCTTATCGTAGTATCGGGATTGATTCTCCTGAAATTCTTGCTCGACAGCTTCACGATGTGCTCTGGCTTCTGCACGACCCTCAACACTTGTTTCTGGAATCGCAGAAAGTAGTCGCTTTGTGTAAATGTGCATCGGATGATTGTAAATATCATCACGCGTCCCAATCTCAACTAATCGACCACGATGCATAATCGCAATATTGTCACACATGTGACGGACGACACCAAGATCATGAGAGATAAATAGATAGGAGATTCCGAAATCACGCTGAATTCGTTTCATAAAGTTTAAAACTTGGGCCTGAACGGACAGGTCAAGTGCTGATACAGGTTCATCAGCCACAATCAGTTTAGGATTAGTGGCAACCGCGCGTGCCACACCAATACGTTGTCGCTGACCACCTGAAAATTGATGAGGATACTTGTATAAGGCGTCGGCATCTAGGCCTACAATATCTAATAATTGCAAAACTCTTAATTTTTCCTGATTTTTATCAAGATGTTCAAAGTTACGAATTGGTTCGGCGATTATATCTTCAATCCGTTTACGCGGATTCAGACTAGATAATGAATCCTGAAAAATCATCTGTACATCTTGGTTATAATCTAATTCTCGACGATTGCTGGGCTTGGTAATATCCTTTCCCTTGTAAAGAATCTGACCCTTTGTCGGCTTTTCCAGGCCAACAATAGATTTACCAGTCGTTGACTTGCCAGACCCAGATTCGCCAACGAGCCCGTATGTCTCACCGGCTTCAATATTTAAACTAATACCATCCACAGCCAGCACTTCATCCGTTACTCGGTTCCAAAACCCAGAACGGATTGGGTAATGAACTTCTAGATCTTTAACTTCAATTAAACTCATTTACTCTCCCCCATTCTAAGCTTCGTCTTGGAACTTAAAGTTTTTGTAGCAGGTGCAACGGACACGATGACCCGGTTCAACTTCATGCATCGTTGGGTGCGCTTCATGTTCGCTTGCGGGAACCCATGGAATCCGTGGAGCAAACTTACAGCCGTCTTGAGGCATCTTCTGTAATGAAGGAACAGAACCTTCAATGACATACAGATCGTCATTTTCACTGTCTTTTTGTGGCATTGAACGCAACAATGAGCGCGTGTAAGGATGCAACGGATTATCAAAAATCTGTTTGGCAGAACCCTTTTCAACGACCTGACCAGCATACATAACCGCAACTTCATCAGCCGTCTCAGCGACAACACCCAAATCATGCGTGATCAAAATGATCCCGGCATGGTTTTCTTTTTGAATATCCTTAAGTAAGTCCAAGATTTGTGCTTGGATGGTAACGTCCAAGGCGGTGGTTGGTTCGTCAGCAATCATCAGATCTGGTTTGCAGGCAATCGCGATGGCGATAACCACACGTTGACGCATCCCACCAGATAATTCATGTGGAAATTGACGGATAACCCGTTCTGGATGAGGAATCCCAACTTGGTTAACCAACTCAAGCACACGGGCCTTCTTTTCAGACTCAGTCATCTTGGTGTGGTAATCCAAGCCTTCTTGAATTTGATCGCCAATTCGTTTCAGTGGGTTTAACGCTGATAACGGGTCCTGGAAGATCATGCCAATTTTGGCACCACGAATCTTGTTCATCTGGTCTTCATTGAGTGTCAACAGGTCTTGACCCTCAAACTCAATTTTGCCACCAATTTTGGTTTCAGCAGGATCATGCAGGCCCATGATCGTCGTTGCTAAGGTACTTTTACCACATCCGGACTCCCCCACAATGGCAACAATCTCATCATTGTGGATATCTAAAGAGACGTCAGATACAGCTGGGTAATATTTACCTTGAATCTTAAAAGCTGTACTGACGTCTTCGATTTTTAGAAAATGGTTCTCTTCATCTGCCATGCTACTCCCTCATTTCTTCAACCGCATTCAAGTGCATCAAACATTGCCCGTTATGTATGATGAACACAGTCTTATTCGTAAGATTAAAAAGTCATTAGACAGAGTATAACTAATCAAATTCTAATTTACAAGCAGAAATGCAGCCCCGTTTATCCCCACATCATCAGTAACTAATAGTAAGCAACACTTTCAATAACTGAGATGTCAAACAAATGCTAATGCAACGGCATTTTGAGCAAACGAAAAATCATTCACCGATTGCCTTTCAAACAGTCAGTGAATGATTCAAGTTAAATTTTTTTAATTTTGCACGGTTGGTCAGTTTTCATCAAACCCACATTTTTCTTTTTACCAACGCTTGTATTGATTTCTTCCCCGTTGATGGCGGCTCAGCTCCTCAATTTCCAGTTCAGACCAAACACCGCCATTACTGATTAGCTGCATATCTCTCATTTCATCATTCCGCATAAACCTCATCTTTCTTTCAATTGCATTACTATTTGTGTTTAAGTAATTTGTATAGCATTATTATAGTGCGTAACAAAGTAATTGCAAGTGGTAACTCAAAAAAATACGGACATTTTTAATGTCCGCATCCATTTCGTTTATTTTAAAATCGATCAAAACTGCCAATGCGCCGCTCTTTCTGCATTGCATGGCGAAAAATGACTAAGCCCAGAGCAAACCAGATGACGTTTACGCCAAAATAAGTTCCAATGAGGTTAAGCGATACTGATTGTCCAAGGAACAAGTGCCTTGTGATTTCAATACCGGCACCAAACGGCAATAACAACTGGGCACCAAAGTAATTTGGCATCGCAACGTTTGCCACGAATAATATCGCTGACTGAAGAATGCTGCTCCAGTTACCCACTCGCTTAAATCTCAACGAACCAGCCCCAAATAGCAGCCCAATCCCTAACATGCCGACGTTTGAAATAATGGCGATGACAAATACGAGAACGTCAGCCTTAACTAATTGCAGGACTGGAACAGAAATAACAAATGCTGTGATCACACTCAAAATGAGTAAGTACACAAAGTAATAAATATCAGTGACCCAGCTGCGAACTAGTGCAATGAACCACAGCGAAAAGCGGGATTGAATTTCCGTTTCTAGAATACCCGTTCGTGCCCCTGTCTCAATAAACAGAGTCGACTCGTCCATTGCCACCACGCCCATATTCCAAAACATAAAACCAATTAGGATCATGACAACGCCAAGATTTGTGTGATAAAAAGCGTTCATGCCCTTCACTGCTCCAAAGATCACTACCGCTAAATATGCAAAAGTATAAAGAATAAACTCACTCACGGTCGATGATAAGTATTTGATGTCCGTCTTCATTTGCATCGTTACTTCAACCCAGATCATGGTGCCCAATTCACGTACGCTCATCGAATCACCGCCTTTTGATAAAGTTGTTCATACATTTGCCGCAATTCCGCTTCCGACAAACTGTGATCGACCGTTTTAATCACAGTCCCCTCATTCACAAATATATACTGTGTGGTCACTTCACTCATTAGTACTGGATCATGGGAAGACAGAATAATCGTATGCTGCGACTTTTTAGCAACAGAGTCAACCAGCTTCATTAAATCGACTTGTGCAGACATATCCAGACCATTTGAAGGTTCGTCCAACAATAACATCGGTGTATCAAACGAAATGGCGACGAGTAATGTTGCCTTTTTCTTTTGTCCAGTCGACATTTGATCAAACTCTTTATTCATAAGACTTTCCGCATCAAACAGCTTGGCATTGGCCAGCATTCTGGCCTGTGTATCTCTAAATGGTACACATCGAATAGCACTGAAATAACGTAGATTTTCCAATGGCGTTAATTTATTTCGTAATCCACGATCACCAGCCGGAATATACAGTGAATTGCGCTGAGCCCACTTGTCATAGTGTGAATCACCCTGAGTATCAATCTTCAATTGCCCACCATTGATGGTCGTAATCCCGCTGAGCAACCGCATTAAGGTTGATTTGCCTGCCCCGTTTGGCCCAATCAAGCCAAAGACATTGCCAGTATCCAACGGCAATGAAAAAGACACACCGTGTAAAACCTCCGTACGACCATAATCTTTGCGAACCTGATCTAATTGAATCTCCATCCCCGTCACCCCCTAAGTAAAAATAATATGTACGAATCCTAAAGATTAATTTTCAATTAGAATAGCACTTTTTCCACAAAAGAAATATTTATTTAACTTTTTTTGATTTCAATTAGTTATCATGCATGCAGCCCTTAGACCACGAACAAAGCGTTAGGTGGTCAGCATTGATACCGACCCGTGAAGGTGTTGTTAATTCGAATGGTTTTCTCGAATTTACAATACGGACGGTCGACAAGACTCGTGGGCTTTACGAGGCTTGTCGGCGAGGTGAGAGACTCCGAACTTGGGAGGCTTGAACCGGTCCCACGGCGAGCGTGCCAATGCTGACCACCGGAAGCAATGAACAAAAAAACCATCAATCACTGGCAGAAACCAGTTGATTGATGGCAAAAATGATATATAAACCGAATTAAGCTAAACGACGGTCGATGTAATTGGCCAAAACAGACAATCCGTAACATACGATAAAGTACATCACAGCAAGTGCTAAGAACATTGGAATAATGTAGTTGGCGTTCTGTCCATAAATAATTTGTGCGTGGTACGTCAAATCTGGTAACACAATGATCGTTGCCAGCGACGTATCCTTGATCAGTGAAATAAACTGACTAACCAACGCAGGAATCATCTTTTTGTAGGCTTGTGGCAGAATGATCTGGAACATAGCCTGCCAGTACGTCAATCCGTTTGCCCGGGCACCTTCCATCTGACCATTCGGAACCGCCTGAATCCCTGACCGAATAATTTCGGCCAACATGGTGGATTCGAAAATGGTCATCGCTAAGATTGTCGCTGGAATAATTTCGGGTTTGAATCCGAAGTTTGGCAATCCAAAGTAAGTGAAGAAGATGATCAGCAACAGTGGCAAGTTCCGAATAAGATCGATAATAAAACCGACAATCGCCGAAACATACTTAATTTTTGTATACCGAATAATTCCTAAAAATGAACCGAGAATAAAGCTTAAAATCACGGATGCAACGGACACTTCAACAGTAATCCACAGCCCTTCGAGGAGGTAACGGAGGTTGATCCATGAATAGGCATCAATAAATGATTTCATCTGTTAGCTCCCCTTTCTACGCTAAGCGTTTCTCTAGATAACGCATGTAGTAACTGATTGGCATCGTGATAATCAGGTACAACACCCCGACAACCATATAACTGTTAATCGTATCAAACGTGATGGATGCAATGTTGTTGGCTTGATACATTAAATCAAACCCGGCAACGAAGGCCAGCACGGATGAGTTCTTAACCAAGTTAACGAACTGGTTACCAAGTGGGGGAATAACCAAACGGAATGCTTGTGGCAAGATGACGTTTGACATGGCCTGCCAGAACGTCAATCCGTTCGCCCGAGCACCTTCCATTTGGCCTGGGTCGACAGATTGAATCCCTGACCGTACCGTTTCAGCAATGAACGCTGATGTATAAATTGTTAGCCCAATCGTCCCAGCAGTAAAGCCGTTAACTTTAACGACATACATTGGAATGACAAGGTAGAAGAAACTTGTAATAACCAGTAATGGAATGTTCCGGAAAATTTCGATATAGATCCGAGCAATTGTGCGTGCCACTTTACTTTCCGTAACTTCCATGATGGCAAATAATGAACCGATAATCAGACTGAAAATTAACGCCAGGACACTGGATAATAGCGTCCAACCCAGACCGGTCAACAGCTCTTGCCAATGATCAGATAAAATAGTAATCATTATCGCTCCAGCTCCTTGTAGTTAAATCCAGGCACGTTACCGAACCATTTTTTAATTAATTGATTATATTCGCCGTCAGCTTCCATTTCCTTGATGGCCTTGTTGACCTCGTTAGTAAATGGCTTTTGACCTTTATTAACGGCAACCCCGTAAGGCTCCCTGGTGAATGTCCCGCCAACAACTTTAAAGCCAGGGTTTTGAACGGCCATCCCATAAAGGATCCCGTTATCAGTAGTTAAGGCAACCCCTTGACCAGCTTTCAGAGACGTCAATGCTTGGGCATAATCTTGAAGTTCCAAGACACGAGCCTTAGGCGCAAACTTCTTAATGTTTTGAACTGAGTTCGCACCGACAACCCCCAGAACGGTTGTCCCAGATTTGTTTAAATCACTGACGTTTTTGATTTTACTGCCGTTTGGAACTAGTAGCGACTGACCGGCATCAAAGTACGAATTCGAAAAGCTAACAACTTTTTCACGTTGTGGCGTAATCGTCATCGTGGCGATAATGGCATCAATATTCCCATTTTTCAACAATGGAATACGTGACTGTGACGTCACTTGAATAAACTTAGCTTTCCCCTTTTTGCCGAGGATGTGCCGGGTAATGTGCTTAGCCATGTCCACATCAAACCCTTTGATTTGATTATCACGAACATCCATCAAACCAAACAGTTTGGTATCGGCCTTAACACCCCATGTAATTGTGTTTGCCTTGCGATCATTTTGCAGAACGTCTTGTTGCGACAGTGATTTTCCACAACCACTCAATGTCAGCATCAACGCGCCCAACGCCACTAATAAGGTCGCAAGTCTGAATTGTTTCTTCATGACAGTGCCTCCATAATTGTGTGCCGAAAACTCGGAATCTGGGCTTCGGCAACACTTTCTAAACGTGCACCCAACTCCTGAATCCTGTGCACAACCCGAAAGCTGAAACTGCCCTAGCAAAGACCGCTAGTTCAATTTCACCATTCACGTTGTTGCTCGGATTCACCCGGAGTTAGGCAACACTCTTTCCAAATTAGTGGTTAATGATCTTGCTCAGGAACTGACGGGCACGTTCCTCTTTTGGATGATCGAAGAATTCCTTCGTTGCATCATCTTCAAGAATTTGGCCGTCCGCCATAAAGATAACCCGGTTAGCAACTTCACGGGCAAAGCCCATTTCGTGAGTCACAACCAGCATTGTCATACTTGAGTCGTTAGCAATTGTCTTCATAACACCCAGCACATCGTCAATCATTTCTGGGTCCAACGCAGATGTTGGCTCGTCAAAAATCAATGCCTTTGGCTGCATAGCTAGTGAACGCGCAATGGCCACACGCTGTGCCTGCCCACCAGAAATTTCGGATGGCATGTTGTTAGCTTTGTCTGCCAAACCAACTTGGTCTAACAGTTGCATGGCTAACTTCTTGTTTTCATCTTCTTTTCTATGTAGCACGATTCGAGGTGCCAACATGATGTTTTCCAACACAGACTTGTTTTCATACAAGTTGAAGTGCTGGAACACCATTCCAACATTCTTCCGAATCCGGTTCATATCCGTCTTCGGATTAGCCAGATCCTGCCCATTGACAATTAACTGGCCACTCTGGATCCGCTCCAAACCATTAATTGTTCGGGATAATGTACTCTTCCCTGAACCTGACGGCCCGATGAGCACAACCGTTTCTCCTGCTTCCATCGTTAAATTAATGTCTTTTAACGCATGAAAGTCACCGTAATACTTCTGTACGTCGTGAAATTCAATCATTGACATAATCGGTTCCTCACCCTCAAATAATCTCAACCTAAACTGTTGAATTACAAGTTGTGTAATTCTCAAGGTCATTAACTAAGTTTAGACCCTAATAAGAGGGCGTGTCAAAGCTACTGTGCTCCGACACGCCCGTTTTCACGATATTTTCTTATTGATAATCTAATCTCTCAAAATTATCGATTTTCTCGACGATTTTGAGGCGTTTTATTTGACAAACTGTTGTTAACTGAATCTACATTTTCAGCAGATTTTGCAAAAGAACGCTTTGGTTCCTCAGTAAACGTCTGACTTTCAGAAAAGGCAGACGAATTCTGACTAGTCGCATTGGAGGCCGCATTCTTTTCACTGAAAGCAACCTCAACTTTAACCGTGTATGGCAAACGTCGCTCAATGACACCGGAGCGTCCGGCTGATTTAGCCACCCCGCCTTGCAAAACAGCGGTGGCTAAAAATAGTTTGAACTGCTCATGTGCTTGCTTAATGTCCGACAAGCCGACCCGTGTTACCCGACCGACCGGCAATGCCGTCATCTGATTCATCCCCGCATAGACTACAAAATGACCATCCTGTTGTCGCAGATCAAAATAAGGTAACGGTGTTCCCTCACCGATTGCAAACACTGGCTTATTGGTCTCCTTAGCCTGGTTCAAAACTTCTTGGTCACTATGGCCTTCATAATCTTGAGGTAACAGGTTGGCCGCCTGTAACTGTGCGGCAATCTGAGCCAAGTTCTTGTGGTTGGTACCATTCAACTCAACCTTAGCCGGAATGACCTGCTTTTCATCATATAACCCCGTGGCCGGAGCAAAATGATCGTATCGATCGTGATCATTGAAACGACTTTCCTGTTCTTTTAAACGTTCATCGCCCAGTAAGGCCGCAATCCTTTCAGACGGGTCGAGTACAAACCGACGTTTGAGAAAATAAAAGAAGAAGTTGACCAGTGTAAAGTACATCAGGGCAAAGAAGACCAAGATGAGCAATGCGCCACGCAAGTATCCCTGGTTTTGAATAAACCGAATCCCAATGTAGAGCAAATACCAATCGCCAAAAAAGCCCAAGATGGTGTAAATGCGTCCCTTTAACGTTGTGTTGACATTAAAATAACCAAGAAAATGGTTTGCCATGTCGAGCAAACTAAGCATGTTGTCACCTACTTACTTTTTCATGAGAGTTGCTAAATCAAAAATAACCGTCTATTGACTGCTTGATGTAGTGGTTGCGGTAGACGAGCCTGTATTAGCACCCGTATTGCCTGTTGTAGCACTATTATTGTTCGTAGAATTGGCAGTTGTAGAAGAACTGGCTGCACTTGATTCAGTGACCGATGAGCTACTTTGACGGGTCGTGGTTCCACCATCACTGTTGTCAGTCGTACTATTGCTCTTCGTCGTTGTGCTTGGCGTCGACTCATCAGTGGTTTGACTGCTAGATTTTTCGTCAGCAGTGCTGTCAGTCTTAGAACTTTCACTATTTGAACTTGAATTACTATCTTTTTTAGAATCATCCGACGATTGGATTGAACTGCCGGATGAATTGGTTACCGTTCTTGTGACCGGCGCCCCTTCAGACGTGTTCGTCACTTTGTTAACCACAATATTAGTTGCGGACAGCGCCAAAATAATCGACACAACAGCAACGGGGGTCACAAACGGCGGAATTCGATGATCCATAGCTAACTCCTTATTTATAAAACTTACTCATTGAAACGAAATCTTTTTGTTCATTGGCTGCTAGACCAATTCAACCATATAGTATAGACAAAACCCGTCAGCGTTAAACGTCGGCGGGTTCGATTTACATGGAACTTAAGATTTTCGTTTTGTTTGCTTCGGACCAATATCACTCTACACCAGCAGCAACACAGTCCGCACACAAGCCATACATTTCAAAACGATGGCCCTCAATTTGTGCCCCCGGCAACTGGTTGGCAAAAAAGTCCATTGGACACATGGTCAATTCCGTCACTTTTCCGCAATTACGACAGATGAAGTGATGATGGTGCATATTAGCGAAGTCGCACTGAAATTTGATACGCGCTTGGTCACCGTTCACCTGTTGTTCAACCAAGCCGAGGTCTTCAAATTCCTTGACGTTCCGGTAAATGGTCGCATGGCTCATCCCTGGATAAAAGTCCCGCATGTACGCATCCAAACTCGTCACATCTGTATAATGATCTGGACGTTGACACAAAAACGACAACATCGTTCGCCGTTGTTTAGTGATTTTTAGATGATGTTTCTGCAAAACTTCAACCGCAGTATTTACATCTTCTGCCATGGTAAGACCTCCAGTACATTGATGACATTTTCAATCTGTATTGTTTTTAAAAAGTAACGATTACCATTAAGTAGTGTAACAGAAAATCAGTCAAAACAATAGTTTCTAGTTCAAGGTTTCAGTAACCAAGGTATCGATTTTTTTCTTTGTTGAATCTAGGTCATCATTTACAATGACATGCGCTACATCCTTCAATTCCGCCGGTAAGGTCAGGTCGCGCCGATACTCAGGACTATCCAGCCGTTCCTGTAGCATCACCGTGTCATCCCCACGTTTGGTCATTCGATCAATCAAATCTTCATTCTGACTAACAGTCAAGAAAATAATGATCGCCTCATCACCGAGCTCTTTTGCATAAGTAATGGCACCCTTCGTGTCTAAGACGATCGTGATGTAAGGATTTTTCTCAAACCCAGCATCGATCCCCTCATGGGAAGAGCCGTAGCGGTAACCTGAATAAGCAACTTGCTCTAAATAGTGGTTTTTATCAAACGATGCATCATCTTCAAAATAATAATCGACACCGTTCATTTCGCCCTTTCGGGGTGGTCGTGTTGTATGTGTGATTACCTTAGGCATATGATAATAATCACGCAAATAATCACTGACGGTGGTTTTGCCAGTGCCGGTTGCTCCGGTAATGACAAAGACACGTTTCTTCATGGTTTTCCTCCGTTCAATTTCTCACAGATGTTAAGTTTACACCATCAGCGCAGAGTTTAAAAATGCTCCGTAATCGAAACATTAGATTCATCCTTCGTTTTGCTTTAAAAATTAACGGTTGACGATGTCTAAAAAAATCGTTATAGTTATGGTCATCAAATGAGAAAATTTCTCATACTTCAAGGAGAACGTTTATGACACAATCACTAACTCACAACACATACGCATTCGCGTTTAGTCTGTTTGGCTAGTGCTTGCATCGACTGTTGGATGCAAGCACGGTAAACTTCCGGTTTGCATCCATTCGGCTAACGTTTATTTAAAATGAACTCATACCGTTTGGATGATTGTACAACCTTCGTCTAAACGGTTTTTTAGTGTCAATCTATTTGAGGTTGATTACTGATTTAACTGGTATTTTCGGCGAGGGGCTGAAAATACCAGTTTTTTTATTAAAAAGGAGAAACGCCATGTCCATATTAGACAAAATGTTGAAAAAAGAATCACTGGATAACTATATTGATGCCGACAGTCGGCTAATTAAATCCATGTCAGCGTGGGATCTTGTCGCACTTGGCATTGGTGCCGTGATTGGTACCGGGATCTTCATTCTGCCCGGAACGGTCGCCGCAACTAAATCTGGTCCAGCCATTATCTTATCTTTCGTGGTCGCCGCCATCGTTTGTGGCCTAGCCGCCATGTGTTACGCTGAATTTTCATCCGCCCTGCCAATCGCTGGCTCCGCCTATTCTTACGGTAATGTCGTCTATGGTCAGTTTATCGGCTGGATTCTCGGCTGGGCGCTAGTCTTAGAGTACATGCTGTCTGTGGCAGCCGTGTCTACTGGGTGGGCAGCTTACTTCAACTCGTTGATTTCAGGTTTTGGCATCCACATGCCCACTGCATTGTCTGGTGCGTTTGATCCGGCACACGGCACTTACATTAACCTGGTTGCCGTCCTCATTGTTCTGTTCGTTGCCTGGCTACTCAGCAATGGCATGAAAACCTCGACACGCGTTCAAAACATTATGGTAGCCGTTAAAATTGTCATCATCCTAATCTTCGTACTAGTTGGCCTATTTTATGTAAAACCAGCTAACTGGCACCCATTCTTTCCTTATAAAGGCGGTGTACTAGCGGGAGCCTCAGCAGTATTCTTCGCTTTCTTAGGTTTTGACGTGGTCGCTGCCTCTGCTGCCGAAGTTAAGAATCCCAAACGAAACATGCCAATTGGAATTATCGGAACTTTGATTGTCGCTTCTATCCTGTATATTGCTGTCTCCGTTGTCTTAACTGGCCTAGTTTCTTACAAACGTTTAAACGTTGCGGATCCAGTTGCGTTTGCTCTGCAACAGGTTGGTCAAAACTGGGGTGCTGCCCTCGTTTCAATCGGTGCACTTGCCGGTATGTTCACAATGATGCTGGCCATGATCTACTCTTCTTCACGGCTCGTTTACTCCATTGGCCGTGATGGCCTTCTGCCCAAATGGCTGGGCAACGTTAACAAAAAAAGTGGTAATCCAACTGCCAGTTTGACAACCGTCACCGTGCTTATCGCAATCATGGCTGGTTTAGTACCACTAGAACAGCTGACAAACTTGGTTAATATCGGAACGCTGATTGCTTTCACCTTTGTCTCATTCGGTGTCCTCCCACTTCGTCGCCGAAAAGATATTAATCACACAGACGGCTTCCGTGTTCCATGGTATCCTGTCCTACCAATTATTTCCGGCTTGGCCTGCATGTTGTTGCTATTCCGGTTGCCACTGGAAACCTGGGTTGCTTCCTTGATTTGGTTTGCATTCGGAATGCTCATTTACTTCGGATACGGGATTCGTCACAGCAAATTAGTGAACAACTAACATAGTCTCAACAGCTTAATGCCGTTACGCTGACCGGAAACGCCGTTCCATGAGGACCGGTCTCAACCCGCACAAGTCACGGTTTTCGTCCTTGATTATGAGCCGAAAACCACGTCTCATAAGTCATCCCGCAACACTAAGCGGCCAAATGCTCGCCGCCAAGTGTTGCCGACACGGAACTCTGTTTCCCGTCAGCTCCACTACTTTCACAAATCAGTAAACCATTGTAAAGACCATTTGCCATTGACTGATATCTACTTAAACTGGCTACTATGTGAGCTGGAGGGCGGCAACATTGATACCGAACCGTCCCACGGCGAGTGTGTCAATGTTGACAACCGTAAGCGCCAGCCATTCTCCAAATGTACTCGCCGTTGATGATCAAACCAGCGAATTACAAAATAAATAAACAGCAATTTATTTATTTATAAAGGCCGATGTAAAGCTATTTGTCAAACGTTTTTCACATGATTTTGTCATGAATTGAACGCAGACTTCACCATAGAAGCCTGTGTTTTTGTTTGTCAAAAAAACAAATGAAAGCGGATTTGATGATTATCCTCTCATTAATATCACCTTGTGCCCTCATTTGAAGCGTCTTAAGTTGCTAACTATACTGGTATTACAAAAAAGTTGATTATTTTGCACCTCAATTACGTAGCAACACTAATTAACGGCCAAAATAATGATTTCTAATGGTTAAAGAACCATCACAGCAAGCCAAACGGAGGATTTATCGATTATGCATAAGGTAACCTTATTCTTCTTTTCAACCCTCGCAGTACTGACACTTACCACTGCCACGGTAAGCGCGGATCGTGGAGCAGACAACAGCCATGGCCCAGGTACTGCCGCAAATAACATCACTAATGTCACAACAGTTGGTCAAGGATTTATTGCTGATGGCACTAGCAACGCCTCAGCTCACTCCACTGCACAATTTGAAGTGAAGCCTGGCGATTTAACACTTGACCACGTGCCCAACCTAAATTTGTCAACCGCCAAAGTCGCAGACATTATCAACGGTGATGTTACTGTTAACTACAGCGATAACACTGTGAACAGCGCCAACAATTTTGATGGTAACAACGATGGTAAACTCGATATCGCCGACTACACTGGCACGAACAATGGCTGGAAGCTGATGACCTCACTAGGCCAATTCAAAAACACTAAAAGTTCCGACACCATTGCAAATGCAAAACTGGCACTGAATGCAACCAGTTCAAAAAGCGATAGCGACGTTGCCAAGCCAAATGCGATCACGCTTACTGCTTCATCAACAAACGATAATGGCACTGGCACTCAAGAAACCGCCATTTGGACGGCTGACAAGGGCACCGGTCAAGGCTTCAACGAGGCCCTTTACGCAGACACTAAGAGTGCTAGCCTCACCATCAGCAAGCAAACCAATGTCGCAACGGGTGTTTATCAAGGCACTTTATACTGGAATTTGGTTAACGTTCCTACTGCTAACGCGCCAAAAGCCTAACCTTTTTATTTACACTACCTCTTAAACAACTCACCGTGCCCGTTTTGTCCTCAGACAAAACGGGTTTCAGTGCAATGCCAACTATATTAAAGGAGTGTTTGTATGTCCGGTTTATCCCCTAATCGAACACATTATTTCGAATTATTACTTGCCTCATTATTCGCCGTCCTCTTACTATCGCTGGCGTCAGTTAATGCAGCATCTACTGGCAATGGCGCTGGTTTTACCGTCCGTGCTGAAATTCCTGATAACCAAATCGATAAAAGTGTCAGCTACTTCGATCTAAAGGTTCACCCGACCTTAGAACAACGATTGACACTAATTGTCGCTAATACCTCATCGCAAGCACGCACGTTGAGCGTGACACCGACAAATGCATGGACCGGCGATAACGGTCAGATTAGCTACAGTCCTAACAAAAAGCGGCAGCCCGCAGGACATAATACATTTACGGATTTAGTCAGCGCTGGTGTCAATGTGGCTCTTAACCCCCATGAAGCTAAACCCGTTACGTTTGTCCTTAAAACACCAACCAAACAACTCAAGGGTCAAATTGTCGGCGCCTTTTACGTAACCGATAAGCATGCACAACACCCTTCCAATGGTAAAAACTTTCGCATTAATAACCGGTACGCAATGACGTTGGGAGTCAATTTACAGGAAACGGACTCATTGACGCTAGCACCAGATTTAAAGTTGAATCAAATTAAAACAAGTACCAACCATTATCAATCGCAGGTGACCGCCAGTGTGGCTAATACACAACCAGTGATGTTTGGTGAAATGACCATCACTGGACAAGTGTACCATCGCGGCGATTCGCATCTACTGTACGAAACTACCAAGAAGCATTACGAAATGGCGCCGTTAACAAGTTTTAATTTTGGTGTTCCGGTTACAAAGCACCGGTTAAAACCAGGTCACTACACGTTTAAGCTCACCGCTAAATCAGGCAAACACATTTGGCATTTAAACCGCCACTTCACAATCACCCGCCAAACAGCGCGTCAAGTCAATCGGCATGTGACCGTTCACCACAACTGGACTTGGCTATACATTTTGCTTAGCGTACTGGGCGCGCTTATTCTCATAATTGTTGGCTATCTTGCGGGCAGTCGTCGCCATTCAAAAAAGTAAGGATAAGGACTGTAAATCAACATGAAGTTTAAACGCGTGTGGTTGAGTATCATCATGTTCATATTAGTGTCACTATTGTTACCCATTACTGGTCATGCAGACGACAACATTGTCCCCAAGGGCACACCGAGTGCGGATCCATTTTCAGTTGGTAGATTGGTGTTTGTCGGTGGCTTCACGCAACAGCCGCTCAGTCTGAACACCGTATCAGACAAAGACTACCAACTTTCATTTACAGCCATTAAATCTCTTTTTGACCCTTGGACAGATAACATAACAGCATCTTGGTATATTAGTGAGGATGGTCAAAATTGGAAAAAAGCCCAGGACGATGGCAATGCATTGTCAGGCAGCTTTAAAACTCATCAACACGTTGATCACGTCTCTACATTTTATTATCAAATTTCAGTGTCAATTCATGGGTTTTTGACTTCTTCCGTTTACTGGTCCAAAGTTGCCAAAGTAACGATTTCCCCGCAAGACGTACACGCCACTGCCTTATCCATCGCAGGTGAAAGCGATACGCTCCCAAATGCTAATTCAGAAAACATTCTGGCAACGCTAACGCCAGCTAATGCAACGGATTCAATTAAGTGGTCTGTTGACAATTCACAGTTAGCCACTATCGACGCCACCTCTGGCAAGCTAACCGCAACCTCAGATTTGAATCAATATGGCAAGGTAACGGTTACAGCCACCACTTCAAACGGCATTACCGCTAGTACTGTTGTTTACGTCGGCGCATTACAGGACAAACTTGTTAATGAGGGAACTGACGCTTCTTTCATCATCAAGGGATTTCCTAAATCAGCCTATGTCGTCGGATGGCATCAAATACCGCCTCATGGCTCAGACAAGCCCGCCACTAACGGACCGAACGTAAGTATTTCTGCATCCCCAGACGGCATGCAAAATGGTATGTTAACGGTCAAAAACACTAGTGCTTCACAGACTCAAACACAGTATTACGCAGTTATCGGATTCAATGGGGCTGATCAGCAAACGAATACAAACAAAGCACGTCTGTTTGTGAATCCCGGTGGTCAATTAACGCTAGATGCCATCCCTAACTTCACATTTAGCAAAGCCGATGGTACGCCACTCACCGTTAATAACATTACCCATGGTGTGTCATTAGCATCAATTAGTAACACCCCAGGTAGTACATCGCTAACCTATGATGGCAATGATCAACAATTACTATCGATTTATGATCCTCGTGTACACAGCTCCGGTTGGTCACTCACAGCCGCGATGGCTGCCTTTACGAACACTGCGACTCATCAGCCAATAGGTGACAAAGGTGGCATTAGTTTGAATTTGATTAACGATCAAAACAAATCGTTGGCTACTTTAAAAGATGACGACCAACCAGTTTCAGTCATCAACGCAACAACTCCGAACACTAATGTTCACAGCCTTTTATCTGGCAGTACACTGACAATTGACCCCACCCACGCGGCTAACAGCGGTCACTACTCTGCCACCATTTCTTGGACACTAGCAGATGTCCCGACTGCTAATGCTGCTAAATAAATAGTGCCTCGCAAAAAAACAGGCTTGTGGAAAAATTCCACAAGCCTGTTTCACTTACTTTCTAAACATCTTAAATTGCAAGAATAAATCGTTATACGTACCCGTTTCCTTTACACCGAGGTCTTGGTATACCTGTGTATCTTTGATGACACTAGCACTTGGATAAAACTCCTTGTCCTGGCGAACATCTGCAGGCAATAACTGTTCCGCTGGTGCATTAGGCGTTGAGTAGCCCACGTACTCTGCATTCTGTTTGGCGTTTTCCGGACGGTTCATAAAATTAATGAAAGCGTAAGCGGCCTTCAAATGTTTGGCCGTCTTCGGGATAACCAGGTTATCGATCCACAGATTGGTACTTGGCTTCGGAATGACGTAATGAAGATGACTATTATTACTGATCATCTCAGCCGCATTACCAGAGTATGTTACGGCAACCGCTGACTCATTTTGCTCCATGTACATCATGATTTCATCATCGAGCACAGCCTTAACATTAGGCGTCAACTTTGTGAGCTTCTGCTCCGCTTCATCCAACTGAGTTTGGTCATGCGTATTCGCCGAGTGGCCTTGCGACATCAATGCCAATCCTAAAATATCACGCGAAGAATCGACTAACATGATGTTGTCCTTAAACTGTGGCTTCCACAAATCGTCCCAGGTCGTCAATTCACCTTTTTTAACAAACTTATCATTGTAAACAATCCCCAATGTACCCCAGAAATAAGGCACAGAATACTCATTGTGAGGGTCAAAAGCCAAGTTTTTAAATTGGGGCGAAATGTTGTTCATCCCCGTTAATCGGCTTTTATCCAATGGCCTGAGTAAATGGTCAGCCTTCATTCGCTGAACCATGTACTCACTGGGAACTGTCAGATCATATGACGTGCCACCCTGTTTGATTTTTGTGTACATGGATTCATTACTATCAAACGTTTGGTAGGAGACATGATAACCTGTTTCGTGTTCAAACTTCGTTATCAACGCTGGATCGATGTAGTCGCCCCAGTTGTACAGGTTTAGCACGTTGTTGCCAGAACCAACGACGCCTTCAACACGCTGTAAATGATGCGCAGTCAGACCAAGTCCCAAACTGACTGCTAAGATAACAACAACCAAACTAACTAATCGCTTCATTTGATCACCGCCTCAACTTGTTGACGGTTTTTGGTTTTGCGCCCCTGATTATACTGTTCCAGGAAATAGTACCCCGCAATCAGTAGCAGTGAAACTAGGAACCACAGCGTTGACAACGCGTTGATTTCCAAATCGACCCCTTGCCGAGCACGTGAGTAAATTTCCACAGACAACGTTGAGAAGCCATTTCCAGTGACAAAGAACGTAACCGCGAAGTCATCCAGCGAATACGTGACGGCCATAAAGAAACCGGAAAAGATACCCGGCATGATTGCCGGCAAAATCACCCGCGTCAACGTTTGCCACGGATTGGCACCCAGATCAGCGGCGGCGTCGATCATAGATGCATTCATTTCATTCAACCTGGGCAAAACCAGCAACACAACGATTGGAATCGAAAAAGCAATGTGACTCAGTAGCACTGAGATAAAACCCAGTCGCAACCCTAACATTGTGAAGAAAATCAGGAAACTGGCCCCGATAATAACGTCGGGAGAAACCATCAAAATGTTATTCAATGACAGCACGGTCTGTCGGATCGCACGATGGCGTGTTTCGTACACACCTAACGCCCCTGCCGTGCCGATGATTGTCGCAAACAGGGATGACAACAACGCCACAATGAGTGTGTCTAGCACAATCTGAATCAATCGTGGGTCATGAAATAATGTTTGATAATGGGCAAACGTGAAGCCATGAAAATTGCTCATCGTATTGCCCTTACTAAAGGAATACATGACTAAAAATAAAATTGGCGCATATAAAATGATAAACACAATAATGAGGTAGGCTTTGGACCAGCCGGACAGTTTACTTTGCATGACGTGTCCTCCCCTTTTCCTTGCGTTCCCCGGTTAATAGCATCGTAATCACCATTGCCACAATCAAGATGACACCGATTGTCGAACCCATCCCCCAGTTTTGTGTAACCAAGAAGTGTTGTTCAATGGCAGTCCCCAAGGTAATCACACGGTTACCACCGATTAGGCGCGTAATCATGAAGAGTGATAGTGATGGAATAAAAACGGACTGAACCCCGGATTTTACGCCATCCAGTGTTAATGGAAAGATTACCCGGCTAAACGTTTGCCAGCCACTAGCCCCTAAATCACGGCTAGCATTGACATAGGACGGGCTCAATTCCGCAATAGCATTATAAATGGGCAGAATCATAAACGGAATTTCGATGTAAGTTGCAACGAATAGAAAACTTGCATCGGTAAACAGCAGTTGTTTAGGTCCGATACCGATAAATGTCAAAAAGCTGTCCACTGAGCCGCTACGTGATAGTAATCCAATAAAGGCATACGTCTTTAACAATAAGTTAATCCATGTTGGCAAAATAATCAGCAGTAACCATAATTGCTTATGCTTTAATTGATTCAATAGATACGCCGTTGGATAACTGATCAGCAGCGTAATTGCTGTGATCAAAAACGCATACCAGACAGAATTAAACGTCATTTTCAGGTAAACGCCTGAATGAAAATACGTCGCGTAGTTGCTTAGGGTGAAGTGCCCTGCGATATTAAAGAATGATTGATAAACAATCAGTACGACTGGTGCAATGACAAACAGTGCAATCCACAAGCCGTACGGAATGTAGTAGAACAGTTTGCCTTGTTTCACCGATCAGATTCCTCCCCTTCATATGTTTCCAAACGGGCATCAAAATCTTCTTCAGATTCGTTAAACCGCATCACATGGATATCCTCAGGATCGAAGAACACACCAACCTGGGCGCCCACTTCCGTGCGGTGAATGGAGCGAATCCGCCAACTGTTACCGGTGTCATCGTGGCCCGTGATTTCAAAGAACACACCACGAAACAACTGCGTATCCACAGTCATTGTCAACGACCCCTTGTCCACCGTTGTGATATCCAAGTCTTCTGGTCGGATAACCACTTCAACCGGTTCGTTTGGCCGCATCCCAGCGTCCACACATTTAAATTCATGCCCAGCAAACGAAACTAGATAATCAGCAACCATATGACCGCGCACGATATTACTCTCACCGATGAAGTCAGCCACAAAATGGTTGATTGGTTCATCATAAATATCGACCGGTGAACCAGTTTGCAACACTTGTCCAGCGTTCATGACGAAAATTTCATCACTCATGGCCAGTGCTTCTTCCTGATCATGAGTCACAAAAATAAACGTAATCCCTAATCGTTGCTGCAATGCTCTCAATTCGTACTGCATTTCTTTACGCAGCTTCATATCCAGCGCAGACAGTGGTTCATCTAGTAATAGCACGTCAGGCTCATTCACGATGGCGCGTGCAATCGCAACCCGTTGTTGTTGACCGCCAGAAATTTCATTAATTTCGCGGTCTTCATAGCCAGACAATTGAACCATCTTTAACGCATCCAGAACACGGGTACGAATATCCTTTTTGCTGACCTTACGTAGTGTCAGTGGAAACGCAACGTTATCAAACACATTCATATGCGGAAACAACGCGTAATCCTGAAAGACAGTGTTTACCTTCCGTTTGTTAGCTGGCACGTTATTTATCCGTTTGCCATCAAACATCACGTCGCCCTCAGAGGCATCCGTGAATCCTGCAATAATACGTAAAATTGTGGTCTTCCCACATCCAGACGGGCCCAACAAAGTGTAGAACTTACCCTGTTCTATTTGAAAGTTGATACCCTTGAGTACCTCGGTCTCACCGTAACGCTTTACGATGTCCTTAAACTCAATAATGGTTTTCGTCAATCTAACGTCCCTCCATCACCATTAAATCTGCATTCTCATGCGGTTTACATTGGTTTCAATAGTAACCGAAATAGCACCAAATAACTAGCAAATTTACCTAGCTTGTGGAAGTGTCACTTGGTTGTAATAAACTACTTATTTTTTATTGTGTTTGTTCGGATTGCTTACGATTTGTTTCTTCGTTTGGTCTTCGTTAGGTGGATAAAAGTCCGCTAACGGTTGGCTGCTTTTGAAACCTCCTGCGGGGACCGGTTCGAGCCTGAAAACCACAGTCTTTCACCTCGCCTTAAAGCCGGCACACCCCGCCGTCTGTAAGATCGTCCCGTGTTGTAGACTCGGACAGTTCACCGAATCTACAACACTCTCACAGTCGTTTTCAACGCTGCCGCCCTCTCGCTCACATTCACGTTGCTAGCAGTCGAATCAAACGTTGAAACTCATTCCAACCAATCGATCCGTTTCTGATTGTTAAATGGTAGCTAACGCAAATTTTTTCCACTATCCTCAACGTCTTGACAGATAGTTAAACAGTTTGTTCCCTACTACTGCCAAATTACTGTCACTATGTCAGCTGAAGGGCGTCAACAGTGATACCGAGCCGTGAAAGTGGTGTAAATTCGGGCTGGTTTTGCCGAATTTACACCACGGACGGCCGCAAAGACTCGCGGTTCTCACGAGGCTTGGCGGCGAGGTGAAGGACTTCGAACTTCAGAAGGCCTGAACCGGTCCCATGGCGAGTGTGTCAGTGTTGACAACCGTAAGCGGCCATCGATACAAAACAAAAAGTGCAACAACGATTCGTAACCGTCATTGCACTTTATAAATCTGCGATTACTTGATTGTCACGTCACGGAAGAACAACCCTGTTCCGTTTGGATCAATGGCTAGTCCCTTAACGCTCGGACGTTGCATATAAACGTAGGCGCCTTGGAAAACCGGTGCAGTAAACGCGTCCTTCTTAACAATTTGATATTCAGCATCCTTCAAGGCCGCCCAACGCTTGGTTGGGTTTGTTGCATACGTCGAGTTGGCGTCTGCTACATCCTTCAAATACGTTGGATTCTTGTAGTCTGTGTTCAAGTGGTAAGCCCCACCATCCGTGATGAATTGGTAAGGATCTTGATAATCCGGACTCCAAATACCGTAGATAATATCAAACTGATAATTGTGACCAAAATTCAAGCGTTGTTTCAATGGTACTTCGCGGACTGAAATTTTCAATCCTGGCAGGTTCTTTTGATATGAGCTTTGCATGAATTCAGCGACAGCCTTCGCCTCTGGTGTATCCGCCGATAAGAATTCCAGCGTCAGGCTCTTTTTACCAAGCTCTTTCAGCCCTTCCTTGAATTCCTTTTGCGCGTATGCACGATCATACGGAACTAAATTGCCACTGTACTTCCGGAAATCTTCACCAGTGACCGAATTTTTAACAAAGTTTGCTGGCACAATCCCGTTTAGCGGCGTTGACCCATCCTGCAAAACATTCTTTGTTAACTGTGTCTTATTGAAGCCAGTGGCAAGGGCGCGGCGAATGTGAACATTGCCCGTCGCTTCCCGCTTAGTATTGAAGTTTAAGTAGCCAATTGCTGGAATCTTGCGAACGTGATAACCGCTCCGCCCCTTATACTGCTTGACATACTCATTATCCAAATCAATAAAGTCTAATTTACCGGACTGGTATAGGTTTGCCGCTGTACTTTCAGACTTAACGGTAGTCAGCGAAATTTTATTGATATGAACCGACTTAGCGTCCCAATATTTTGAATTCTTCACGAAGGCCCACTTATCGTTCGTTCCTGTCCACTCAGTTACCTTAAATGGACCATTGTAAATGGCATGAGCGGCGCTCGTACCGTAGGCCTGGCCCTGCTTCTTCACATAAGCTTCATCCTGTGGTGCATACGGTGCAGTGGCTAATAACTCGTTCAAATAAGTGATTGGATTGGCTAATGTAACTTGTAGCGTCGTCTTGTTTAAGGCTTTTACGCCTAAATCAGTGATTGGTTTCTTACCCAAACGGACGTCCTGACCATTCTGCAATGGGTCAATGTTTTGCGAATTTGGAGAGCCCGTCGTCGGATCAGCAAGCTTTCGCCATGCGTAAACGTAGTTTTGTGCCGTCACAGGATCGCCGTTTGTCCATTTGTTTGTCTGCAGTTTAAATGTATATACCTTTTGATCTTTGGACACGGTGACGGACTTTGCTCCAGCCAATACTGGCTTGCCCTTTTGATTGAGCCTGTAAAGCCCTTCAATTGCGTTTTGGATGGCTTCACCAGAACTAATGTCGGAGTAACGGCTACTGTTCAACGTCGCTAAGGCGTCAACGGTACCTACGCGAAAATTATTTTTATTAGCGGTGGTCTTTTTATTCCCACAGGCAGCTAACGTAATGGCCGTAACTGTTGCAACTGAAACTAACGCAACCGTTCGAAGATAATGTTTAAAGTATTTCACTTTTATCGCCCCGTTTAATTTAAATTTGACTCCCAATGTATGCTTACTTATTCCATAGCCCGCAAATCCAACATCGCACGTTTGCCACCAACCTTAGCTTATTGACAAAAAAGCGGACCTAACCAACATTGTGGTCAGGTCCGCTGTTATCATCAAAGATTATTGATAACTAGACTTGTTGACTAACCACACGTTGATCCACGACAAAACAAACACACTGTTCTTGTGTGCAACAAACGTGTTCGACTGTTTTTGTCGTGAATGACATGTGATAGCCTCCATCCGTTATTCCTTCTTGATAAACTTACTGAAAATAAGTAGCCTTGTCAACTAAACTTTCTCTTCTAAAGTTTCTCATGCCTTTGCCATTATCACGTGAAAGAAAGCGTTATAATTATTTTTAAATTGTGTTTGAATTTGCAAATCAAGTGACGCACTCTAAATCGGTTTGCAGACATAAAGGAGTTTATTATGAAAAATAATCAGTTTGCCCGTCTGGATACCGATTTAACAACGGCAATCAGTGAAATGCAGACAATCAACTTTTACGATGCCAGCGTTGCTAATGCAACAAACGGGGTCTTCACATACCGTTTGTTACTGCGCAAGGCCTTTTTGGACGCCACTACTGGCAGCAATTTTGACATCAAACTGGCCAACTACCTGGCGACCCCAGCGACTAACCTAGCCGACTGGTTGGATTTAGAACAACCTGTGACTGCGCCAATTTTCTATCGTGTGGCCTTGCAATTGTTAGACTTCCTGGAAACCGTCGACTACGACTTAACCGATCCATTGGCTGCCATGACTAAGATTCAACTGCCGGTTTACCGCACGGATCATGACGAATGGTCTAAGGATGATGTGTTGGCTGCGTGGTACCTTTTGTTAACTACGCACACTAAAAACGGGCAAACATATTTAGACAAACTAGCCGTTAATGGCTACTTCACTAATTTATACTCCCTCCCTGCCAGCAAAAAGCCGTTATTCTTTAACGGGAAAGCACAGCCTGTGTTTGATCAAAACAATCTGATTCGTGAAGTGGTCTATGTCGAAAGTGACGTTGATTCCGATCATGACGGCAAGCTCGATTTATTAAAGGCAGAGATTATCCGACCGCGTGAAACAAACGATGGTTTGAAAGTTCCAGCGCTCTACACGTCGAGCCCCTATAATCAAGGGATTAACGATGAAGCCGGCGAGGCACAAACGCACAATGTCAACGTGCCACTCACAACCAAAGAACCCAATCATACTAACTACGCTGACATTGAATACCACGAAACTGACCAAACTTTACCGGACAAACGCACCGTTGCCGGGGAAACTACAGCGACAGAAGAAACATTTGGTCGCGAAGCAAGTTACACATTAAACGACTACTTCCTGGCCCGGGGCTTTGCAGCCGTTTATGCTGCTGGCATTGGCACAGTGGATTCCGATGGCGTTCAAACGTGTGGTTCCGTCGAACAAACAAAATCGACCGTTGCCATCATTGAATGGCTTAATGGATCTCGGCGTGCCTTCACCAACCGTACCGATAATATTGCCATCAAAGCTTGGTGGTGCAATGGCAATATTGCCATGACAGGTCGCTCCTACCTGGGCACACTAGCTACTGCAGCTGCTACGACCGGTGTCGACGGTTTGAAGACCATTATCTCAGAAGCTGCCATCTCCTCTTGGTACGATTATTATCGTGACAACGGGTTAGTGATTGCACCTGGTGGCTTCCCTGGTGAGGACGCGGACGTTCTGGCCGTTGAAACATTCAGTCGAATGATGAAACCCGCTGATTACCATGGCATCAAACCATTCTTCGATGCACAAATGAAGTTAATGCAAGAACAAATGGACCGTGAGAGCGGCAATTACAATACATTCTGGGATGAACGAAACTATCGCAAAAACATTAAAAATATTAAAGCCGATATCGTAATGGTTCACGGTTTAAACGACTGGAACGTTAAACCACGCAACGTGGAACGTTTGTGGGATGGATTACGTGACTTACCCGTCACCAAAAAAATTATTCTTCACCAAGGTCAGCACATTTATATCAACGCTTTCCGGTCCATCGACTATACCGACATGATGAACCTCTGGCTCAGTCATGAACTCTACGGCGTTGATAATGGCGCTAAAGAACAATTACCAAACGTTGTTATTCAAGACAATGTCACACCAGAAACCTGGACGGCATACAAAGACTGGTCAGAACCAACGTTGCCAAAAACACGTTACTATTTTGCAAACGACGAACTGGTCGCAACGCCTGCTAATCACGGGGCCAAATCATTTAGCGATCAGCTTCCCCAAGAAACGTTTGACCGCTACGCCGCGCATAATGACGTTTGGGAACAAGAACTCTTAACTGCTGATAAAAATGCCTTGAGTAATAATCGACTATTGATGAAATCTGCTCAGTTCGATGATACGAAAATCATTGATGGGAAAGTTATCGTCCACGCCGCAGTCGCTGTTAATCAACCGTTAGGCATGCTGAGTTTTCAGCTGGTTGACTACGGTGAAGCCAAACGCTTCAATGTTTCGCCAACGACGATTGATGCACACGGTCTGGACCTGGGCTACCACTGGCGTGAAGATAGTTTGCGAGAATTCATGTTGGCCAGTCACAAGACTGCATTTAAGATGATTACCAAGGGCCACATTAACCTGCAAAACCGTGAGCATCCTTGGCAAAACGATGAACTAAAGCCAAATCAATTCTACGAGATCAGCGTTGAACTCCAGCCAACGTTCCATCGACTGTTAGCTGGTCATCAACTGGGATTGGTTGTTTATGCAACCGACTTTGGGATGACGGTTCGTGGCAATCAAGATTTGCAATACTCCATTAGTTTGGACCACAGTTTTGTGGATGTTCCGTTCAAGGACTAATTCAGTACGGTATATGTGATTGCGTGATTGCGTGATTGCGTTACGCAGTCTAGCGACGCCGTTCCATGGGACCGGTCTCAGCCTTCCAAACCCGGAGTCTTCAACCTCGATTCAGAGCCGCATAACCCGCTCGTCTCTGAAGTCGTCCCGTCATACTAGCTGGCTTCCACAAGCTAGTATGACTTTCACGCGGCTCTGTCGCCAGACCACTTCACTCACTTCAGTGGTCTGTGGACAAAAAGCATTCGCAAAAAATAAACGCTACTATGAATAAAATGCATCATCAAAACGATCACACCTGAAGCGAAAATCTTCAAGTGTGATCGTTTTTCTCTTATATGAATCTAAAGCCCATGTTACAGCTGCCGTAATTAAAAACTAGATTATCGGAGTCAACCCAAGTCGCTTCAAGTCCACTGTTTTCACTTTCGTTTTTCGCAACAATAACCATGCAAAGATAAAGAATGCCGCCGCAATAATCACCAAAGGTAGCACTGGCATCTCCAGTTGCATGCCCTGACTTGGACCTGCTATGCCCGGAAAGTCTTGTAACGCATGCGTTACGATGACAAACCAGAGATTTCCTGTTCTCAGGTATATTGCCGCCAGAAGGGCGCCTATAGCTGTCGCAGAAATCATTTGTTCTGATGTTGCTAACAATGATTGTTGCGTTAAATTGAAAAGGTGCGTTGAACCAAATAATATACTGCTAACCATTACGCCAAAAAAGATTTGATGTTTTCCAGAAAACGCCCTGATGGCTAATGGCAATATCATACCGCGAAAAACGTATTCTTCAGTGAGGCCGACAAACATCGCTAAAACAAAGGCACTTAAGATGGCCGTGACGCGGCCATCTCTGATTGCAATAACGACCACAACGATTGCCAGCAAAGCGCGAAAAATGCCATACCAGTTGATCCACATTAATTTATGCGCCGAAAGAGTCGATGTCAGTCCAATCGGTTGATTTAGCCACCCTAGATTCAGTAACAACGGACCAGCTAAAAGGATAACTTCCCACATCGTTGCTCCCACAATCGAATGTGGGCTTGCCGCAAATTTTGAAATTCCCAACACCAACCAAACAACTAAAACTGGCGCTAACAATTGAACCCATTTATTTTTAAGCATTGTGAACATCTCCTCACTAAATACTTTTTTCTTATCGTGAGACTAGTATATGTTTGAACACCAAAAAAGCCCAGTAATCCGTGTTCATTACTGGGCTAAGAATCCTAGACACCTGCCATATCAGCGTTTATCAGGATCAATGGAGATTCTTTAATTGGTTTAACGCGATGCTCTGGATGAAGTTTGACGACGATGACTCCCCATTACTGCAATAGCAAACGCGCCAATCGTAATCACGACTAAGAGCGATTCAAGTAAAAAGAACGTTTTCGTCCCCACTGCGTCATGTGTAATTGCACTCAGTACCTTAATGCCATATGGCGCGAGCAAGGCGCCTGAATTAGTGCCAACCAGCAATACGGCGGCAGTCAACGTTTCGGAGTTTGGCGATGAAACCGTTGAGACACTGTTAAACATATGCGCGGCAATTAATGGATATGCAATTCCAAACACCCAAGCGCCTGCCAACGTTAGCCATAATGCGTGTGAAATTGCCATGACCAGCACGCCGATGCTCAAACAGGCTAACCCAATCGGTAAAATATAACGACTCAGCGCTTTGTAAATCTGCCCGTATGAAATGGCAGCGAGTACACCAATAATCGTCATGGAGCCAGTGATAATTCCTGCCTGACCAGCAGTGCCATAACCGACACCGGTGACAATAAACGGTAAGTGAACAAGAATGGCAATGTGGATCATCACCAAAAAGAAGAAAAAGATGGCTAGACCAACGACTTTTCGGTTAATGTGTTGATGAATCTTGTCACCTTGTTGTTTAGCTGAAACTGCCTGTGGGTTTTGTGGTTCAGGAACCACTACGTAGAAGAATATCGCAACGATAAAGGCCGCTGCATAAACCCAAAAAGTTGCGTGCCAACTAATCGAAATTAAATAACTGGCGATAAAAATCAACAATGATTGACCCATGTTTTCAAACGCACTGCGAAAGCCCATCAAATTGGCCTTTGTTTTGCCATCGTACATAAACCCAATCATGCTAACAGCCAGTGAATTGAACATCCCCAAGCCAACGCCTAACACTAAACGTGATCCAAAAATCACGGGATAACTATTGGAAAACGCTGGCACAATCCCCGCCGTACCAGCAATAATCAGGCCGATCAAAGTCGTATTCTTGTTGCCAATTTTGGCGGCAATCGACCCACTCAGTAATACCATAATCATGACAGAAAACGCTGGCAACGTCGCTAGTAATTCGATTGACGCCTGACTGACGTTGGGGAACGTCCTTTCCATAGCTGGCAAACTAACCGAAATCACATATGCAGATGTTAAGACTAACGAAATCGACAATAAGGCAAATTTGGCTACCCACGATTGTTTTCGAATCATCAATACCGCCCCCTCGGGTTAAAACAATGCTCAAACGGACATTTGATCCCTCCAGTAATTTCTTAATTGACTCATTTATTTAGCATGTACGACGTATAGATCCGCATGAAAATCGAAAGTTTGGTCACGATTATTACCGCGTTCTGCAAACAGTTCTGGAATAAAAATCCCAGCGTTCATCAATTGGCGACCTGAAAACTCACCATCAACGCCGTCTACTGTATATTGAAAATCAGGATTCAAGCCAGCAAACTTCAAACGACGATAGGCTGGATTAGGCTCTGCCAAAACTTGATAACGTCCTGCAATAGCCGTCTTTTGATCGTCACTGACGACCATCCAAGATGTCACGTTACCGTCGCCATCATACGGACTTTGTAGGCGAATAAATGTGCCTTGCTGGAAGAGCAGCCGGTACTGTTTATAAAACTTGATTTGATCAACCACAGTTGCCTTTTCAGCTGGGCTCATTTTACTAATATCCAGTTCATAGCCAAGTACACCAAAGTAAGCAACATCTGCCCGGGTTGCCAGTGTAGTCACGCGGCGATCCTGATGGTTTGGTACAGCAGAAACGTGGGCCCCCATTGTACTCAACGGATAAATCATTGAAGTCCCCCACTGAATTTTGAGCCGTTCAATGGCATCCGTATCATCACTCGTCCACGTTTGTGGCGCATAGTACAACATACCAGCGTCAAAACGGCCACCACCAGACGAACAGGATTCAAACAGAACATCAGGAAATGCCGACGTCAACCGTTCATACAACTGGTAAACGCCAAGAATGTAGCGGTGTGGAAGTTCTTCCTGTTGATCCGCTGAGAGTGCCAAACTAAACATTTCAGTAATGTGACGGTTCATATCCCACTTAATATAGTCGAGGTGCGTCTCACGAATTGCCGCTGCCATTTGGTCAAACAAATAATCGATTACTTCCTGACGAGAAAAGTCGAGCACAAACTGGTTGCGGGCCGGTGTCATTCGCCGATCCGGTACATGAATGGTCCAATCTGGATGAGCCGCGTATAGCTTACTTTCCTTAGAAATCATTTCCGGTTCAAACCATAGACCAAATTGAAGGCCCAAATCGTGAATTTTATTGGCTAACCCACTCAATCCGTTTGGTAGCTTGGCCAAGTTGACCTGCCAGTCACCTAAGGAAGTCTTGTCATCGTTTCGTTTGCCAAACCAACCATCATCGAGCACAAACAGTTCAATGCCCAGCGACTTCGCTGATTTCGCAATGGCTAATAGTTTTTGCTCATTGAAATCAAAATAGGTTGCCTCCCAATTGTTAATGAGAATTGGCCGTGGTTCTTTGACCCACCGCTTTGAGATCAAATGGTTGGTTAAGAAACGTTGAAATTGATGGCTCATGCCGTTAAAACCATCACTGGCAAATGTCATCATTACCTCAGGCGTTTGAAATTGCGTGTGTGATTTGAGTTGCCAACCGAATTCAAACGGATTAATGCCCATCGTCATCCGCGTGACGTTATAGGAATCGACTTCGACCTGCGCTAAGAAATTACCACTATAAACCAAATTAAAGCCATAAACGTCGCCGTTTTGATTCGTGGTCTGTTTACGGGCAAGTGCTAAAAACGGACTTTGTTGCGCACTGCTGGCATCTCGAGTACTACTGATTGCTTGTACACCACGCGTTAGGGTCCTCCGATACAAATGCCGTTCCCGCGCCCACGCACCAGACAATTGGATCATGTCATACTGATCATCAGAGAAATCAACGCTCGCGCTTAATGCCGCGTTGAGTTTGACCGTCGATGTCCCCTTGTTTTCAAATGTCGTGCTTCGCACAATCACGTCCTCGTCTTCGAACACACTGTAATTCAGGGTCATTTGTAAGCCGCTCTGTTGTTCAAGTAAATGAATTCGCAACGTTTGAACGTGCTTGTCATCGACGTCAGCACTGGCAGACGGCAAGGCGCCTAATTTTGGTTTCCCATCAATAATTTCATAATCTTGGTAGGTAAATTCAGAAATGCGGGCGCCATTATCGTAGGTGACCTGATAGGCAGGATACCGAAAATCGCCGTGACCGTAGCTTGGATATTCTTGTTTAATCATACTCAACGTAACTTCAGGCTGTTCCGCCGTCAGTGTCGGTGTGATGGAACGAAATTCACGATGGCGAAAATCTGCAAAGTTCACCTTAGCACCCAGTCTTGGGCCGTAATAATACTGGCCCATTTCACCGTTTTCCAACACACCCATCAAATAGCTGGTATGTGCTGTTTGCAAATTAAAATCGTGTCCTGTTACCGTGATGCTCATTGACAACAACCTCCTATAATTCAATCAAATATTAACAATCTTATGCTTTTAATTTTACACGTTTTGTAATCGCTTACAAAGACGCTTATTTTAAATTCATTTTATTAAGCCGAATGTGACGTGAAGGCCGTTCAATAAGTTACTTTACCATGATCACAGGCACGGATCTTTATGGTCATCGACAATGAAACGAGTGGCATTTGGCGTGAAAACGAATCAACCTCGTTCTATACAAAAAAACGTGGCATAAACGCCACGCTTTCTATAAAACGATCGTTATTTTGTTACGATTCTGCATCTAGGACGATCAGACAGTTTTATACAGTATCAACCCGGCATCACGCGCCTTCTGTTCTAGTGCGGTTGCTAATGCCTGCCACTCGTCCATGGATAAATAGGCCCCATCGACATTAACTGCGTGGCCGTCAACAATGGTCGGAATCATTTCTGGATACACATCTATAAGGGTAGCTAAATCCGCTTTTGATAACGCCATCAACGTTTGGTAATACGCTGTCGCTAATACATATGCGTTTGTCGTGCGCCACTTATCGCCAGGCAGTTCACCTTCACCAGCGTGACGTGCATTGCGAATTTGATACCATAACCGACTGTGTTTTGGCATCCTCATCACCTCAATCAGTTAAATCCGAGTCCTAAAATGGTAAGACACCATCAGCACCAATAAGTTTACCGTCCCAGTCGGATTCTTTATGTTGATCGATTTTCTGAATCAAATCAACGGCTGTCGCAACCGGCGCACCCTTTCGTGCTGGGTTGCTGGCAATTGGTCCTGGCGTCACCGCACGAAAATGAACTTCACCTTGAAGTTCGTTTTGTAGCAAGACCGTCATTGCATTAACACCCATTCGGGAGATCCGTTGACCTAATCCGGTTGTTGGCGTGCTGGCAGCAAAATTAGCAAACGTTGCCAGTTCGTCAGACATACTGATAACCATCCCATCATCGGCAGCCTGTAGCCATGGCAGCATCTGTTGCGTAACCAAATAGGTTCCCAGAACGTTCACATCGAATGTTTGATGAAGGCTTTCTGAATCTTCGTGACTCGCCTGAATGTCGTGATCATCAAACACGCCAGCGTTGTTAATCAACAAATCCAGTTTGCCAAATTGCTCCCCAATCCACTGACCCGCTTGCATAACACTGCCATGATCCATCAAATCAATCTGCAATAACCGTGCCTGACCGCCATCGGCTCGTAATTCATCGACAACATCCAACCCACGATTTAGGTCACGGGTTCCCACCAGAACCAAGTCACCATCTTCAACATACTTTTGTGCCAGTGCCAGCCCAATGCCACGGGTCGCACCAGTAATCAAGACGCTTTTACTCATTTAAGTTTGCTCCCAATCATTCTCACTTTATTGTTCCAAACTAATTGATTTCATTATGCCACTATCCAACAAACGCTGCCCACACAACCAATACGAGCTCTAGCAATCCGCGCAAAACGTGTGCCCGCCAGTTAATCGTGTCATGTTGCTTGCGATCCACCAGATAATAGACCACCGATACCACAACACACCCCACAAACAGCAGTGCGGCGCCTAACAGGCGATTGTCACTAAATAAAACCTGACACAAGATGAAAATACCGCCGACTAACAACCATAATTGGTATTCACGTGACGGACGGGTCCTTTTACGTTGTGCCGCGATAATAATCCAAATACCGTATATTGCCACGGCAAACGTTGTGATGAAGCTCAAAACTTTCATTAACATAGTTTTCCTCGTTCATTGTGTGCCAGGCACACTTTTATTTGTCAGCTAATAAGGTCGAACGATAACGACCAACAGTCGCTAATCGCAGTCCTTGGTTCTTAGCTAATAACCAACTGCGCACATTTCCGATGGATTGGTTACTAACCGTCGTTGCTGTGGCAAAATGTGGCAGTGCCAACGCGTTTAGACCATCCCCTGGATAACCCAGCTTGCTAACCAAAATTTCTTGATAATCCATCGTGCTGGGATGTGCATTGATGTAATCCACCGCTTGATTATATGCCCGCATGAATCCCTGAACAGCAGCCGCATGGTTCTTTAACATGCTATTACCAAACACAATTCCAGTATCCGCCTGATCGGCAGTCGTCTGGGCCAGCGTTCGTGCTCCTTGTCGTCGCAGCAAGCTTGCATTGGGATCTGTTAAGCTAACGGCACTCGCCGTATGGTTATTAGCGGCGGTCATCAGTTCAGTTTCACTACCAGTCGTTTTTAACGTGACGTTTTTGTCCGTTAACTTAGCATCCGCCAGAAGCAGATCCGTCGCATAAGCTTGCGTTGAATTGGCTAATGTCCCGACCGTTTTATTTTTCAGTTGCTTCAACTTGGTCACGTTATCATCCGTCGTCATCAACGCCGTGTAATTCGTGGCGTTACCGACTACCTGACTCGTCGGGTGTGTACCACTAGTCATCATTAGCTCTGGCAAGCCACTAATGGCGCCTTCAAACTGATGCGTACTGATACCGCTGACCCGATCGTCGGCTGCCGCAACATTAGTCAAGGTCACGCGCAATTTGGCCTGCGTGAAATAACCGCGCTCTTCAGCCACATAGAGTGGCAAGGCGTCCACCGATTGACCAACAGCAAAATTAATGTTGGTTGGTTTTGTCGCTGGTGCACTGACCCTTTGTGTTGAACGGCCACATGCCGAAACGATTACAAGTAACGTAGCCAGAACAGCTAAAGTGACTACGGGCGACCACGATCTATGTCGGCGCTTAGGCATGATCATCACGATCCTCAGAAGCCGCGTTTGATGGCACCCCAGTTTCACTCGTGGCTGTGGACTCAGTGGAAGCAACGGTCGATGATTGTGGATAAAAAACTTCAACTTGCGCCGCACTTGTGGCGGATTGTGGATAAAACACCTCTACTGACGCCTGTGAAGGAGCCGCCGAACCGCTAACCGTTTGGTCACTTTCAGGAACATTATCGGTACTAGCAGTGTTCACTGCTGGGCGCCCATCTGCGGCTGGATATTTCGTTTGACCATCCTTAGCCGGCAGTAGTGACAACAAAAGCAAAATCAAACTACCAACAGAGCCTGCTAAGTATAAAAACACCCACCAAGCACTTAATTCTTGATCGTGTAAACGTCGAGCCGTTAGTGAAACGATTGGAAATACAATCAAGAAACCGACTACTAGACCAACTGGAATAATGAAAAGACCCAATCCGTTCAGCACACTTGGATCAAATGTCGGTGCTTGCATGCTTGGATTTAATTGCAGCGTATTCCCACGGTTTAATTGTAATGAAACAAAAATGCGCACAGCGAGAATTAAAAAGATGGTCAGAGAAAGCAAGGCGCCCGCAATCAAACTGAAAATACTCCATGTCACTCTCGCCCATAGATAGTTGCCTCGTGACACTGTGTCGTGAAAATTAAACATATTACGCCATGTGTACCCAAAAGCATTACTCAAAATGCCACTTACATGCCCGCGATGGTTAACCTCTAAACTTGCTGGGCCATTATCGACACTCATCATGTTGTACCATGGCGCGCGTGGGTCTTTTTCAACTTCTGGCAGTGCGTGCAAAACAATCATGTGCACACCAGGAACCAGCATCAACCACTGATAGTGACCAGACAAACTTAAACTATGTAGCCGACGAACCGACATACTGAGGTATTGTAAAAACTGAGCCAGAAAGAAAAAGTTTTCCAACCAGTGGGCCGGCAACGCAATTCCGTCGCTTAATCCTGTTGCGCCTGATAGGATTGTACTAACTACGATACTGACAACCGCCATGCCAATAATGGCGGCCCAGAAATCACGTCGTCGCGTCTTCCCGCGATAATTAAAAATTTGTTGCCAACTGGCAATATAATTCGCCCAAATATTCATGTCAGTTTATCCTCTCTTAACCGTGCACTTACTTAGTTATTTGCAAGTTCACTCTCTTAATAAACATTTGCCTATTGCCTTAACGTTCGTAAATCACGAAACTATCGGCATTACCCTTAAGTTTAACCAAAAATAGGCCCGTTTGCACAAATATTCGCCGATTTCACGTCCATTTATTAGTAAATTGATGAACACCATCAGAAACGTGATAAACTAGTAACATTACATGAAGGAGGCTGACCCCATGAAACAAGGAACCACCATCATGACACTCGACAACGGGTATCACTTATGGACTAACACTCAAGGCACGGGCGACATTCACTTACTATGTCTGCACGGTGGCCCTGGTGGCACACACGAATACTGGGAAGACTTTGCTGAAGAACTTGGCAAACAAGGCTTGAACGTGACCGTTCACATGTACGATCAACTAGGTTCATTTTACTCAGACCAACCCGACTACTCAGACAAGGCAACTGCTGACAAGTACCTCACTTATGAATACTTCTTGGATGAAGTTGAAGAAGTGCGCCAAAAGCTTGGCATCGACAATTTCTACCTTATCGGTCAAAGCTGGGGCGGCCTGTTAGTTCAAGAATACGCTGCTAAATACGGCGACCACTTGAAAGGCGCGATTGTTTCATCAATGGTTGATGAAATTGATGAATACGTCACCCACATTAACAAGGTTCGTGAAGAAGCATTACCTGCAGAAGAAGTTAAGTTCATGCAGTCTTGCGAAGCTAAAAATGATTATGACAACGATCGCTACCAAGCAGATGTTGATGTCTTAAACCGCGGCTATGTTGACCGCAAACAGCCACCGGCAATTGCGCATTTAATTTCAACGATGGCAACGCCCGTTTATAACGCCTTCCAAGGTGACAACGAATTCGTTATTACCGGTAAATTGAAGGACTGGCATTTCCGTGATCACCTTAAGGACATCAAAGTCCCAACGCTATTAACGTTTGGTGAACACGAAACCATGCCATTAGACACAGCGCGGACCATGCAAAAGCTGATCCCTCACGCTCGTCTTGAAACAACACCAGATGGTGGTCACCACCACATGATCGATAACGCTCCTGTTTACTTCGATCACTTGGCCAAGTTCATCAAGGATGTTGAAAGCGGCAACTTTAACGACTAATTTTTAAATTCAATAGTCACAAATAAGCAGGCGACAAATCCCCTATATCAGGGACTTGTCGCCTGTTTGCTTGTTTAGATGATAGACCGTGGCCATTGACTCACGCTTGCGGTCGTCCAAATTGAATTCCACCGTGGGACCAGTTCACGCCTCCTAAAGTTCGGAGTCGTTCACTTCGCCGTGAAGCCGAAAACCACGTCTTCACGACCGTCCCGTGGTGTAAATTGGGCTTAAAAACGCCCAATTTACACCACCTTCACGGCTGGCATTCAATTTTGACGCCCTCCAGCTCACATTAGTTTTAAATATTGAACACTCAATCTAATCATTACACTAGTCAGTGATTTGGCATTTGAGTGAAGGCGACCAGCAACAGAGTTCCGTGTCAACACAACTTAATGGCATGGTTTTCGCCATTTAGTTGTGTGGGACGAGCTTTGAGACCTTTTGGGCTCAAAGTCGATGTTGAAGACCGCGATTTTCAGCGGGCTGAAACGTTCCCCACGGAACGGCGTTGCTGAGCGCCGTAACGGAATATACCGCACATGTGCTAGCACTGCTGGTTGAATGACCACCACAATCGGTAACAAGAAACATCACTAATGAACATGAGGAACGTTTTCGAATTTGTTCAGCGTCATCTGTTGCGTACACGTTTCCTCAATGAAATGACGATCGTGATCAATCAAAACCATCGTGGGCCGTACCTGCTGAATCAAGGTTTGCAACTGTTCGCGAGCATCAATATCCAAATAGTTAGTCGGCTCATCCCAAATCAACATTTCATGTGGCTCGCTCAAACTCACAGCCAACGCGGCTTTCTTCATTTCGCCCATGCTCCATTCGCTGGTCGGCGCCTTTAATCTTGGGCGTGAAACGCCTAACTGATGCATTAAATTCCAAACGGTCGTTTCATCGTGATGGTCACGCCATCGTTCAAACGAACCGTCCGTGATAAAATCCGTAAACTGCTGTGACAGGTAACCGATGTCTTGGGGCAAATCATTCATCAAATAACCTTCGTAATTCAACTTTTCCTGTCCGCGAAGTAAGTTCAAAAGGCTCGTTTTACCCACACCGTTAGAACCAATGATTGCTAAGCGGTCGCCTCTGTGAAAATCCAACGAAACGGGCTGAAATAGCGGCTCATTTTGCCGTTTAACGCTGAAGACCCGCAAACTGAATAACAACTGTCCGCCTGAGGTTTGCTGAACATTGGTTCGCAATCTGTCCACCTGATCGACATCGTTCATTAAACCTTTCCGTTGTTCAATTGCGGTATCTGTTCGGTGTTCAAAGACCTTTGCGCGGGACATTAACTTCTTAGCCATCCGCCGACTGGAAGCATCATTTGACTCACGTTCACGCTTTTCAGCCCACTCACGCTGAATATTAGCACGACTCGACAACTGCTTGATGCGATGCTGTAAATGCTCGTTTTGCGTGGCCGCTGCATTGTCACGTCGCTCTTTATCAGTCTGCCAGTTTTCGACATTGCCAGCCACTAAATTTACTGAACTCCGATTTAATGACATAACGTGGTCCACGAACAGATTCAAAAAGCTTTCATCATGACTGACACAAATGAAACCTTGTTTTTGTCTCAGATAAGCGCCGACGACCTGACGACCTTCAATATCCAAATGATTCGTCGGTTCGTCAATTAACGGAAAGTCGTTTTCATTAACAAATCCACGAGCCAGTAGCACCCGTGTTTGTTCGCCACCACTGAGTGTGTCAAACAGACGTTGCTCATAGCTTTCATCTAGTCCAATCCGATCCAACTCCATGCTGGCCCGCCATTCTTCAGCACCAGTTGATGTCAAGATTGCCATGACTGTTTGCGACCGATTGATCGCTGCATCGGGAAAATAATTGAACGTCACCGGACTTTTAATCAAGCCATGACCGGACAACTGACCTCGCAATAAATTCATGAAGGTCGTTTTGCCACGACCGTTACGGCCAATCAAACCTAATCGCCAAGTTGTATCGAGATTGAGCGATAACTTATCAAATACCGGCGCATCAGCGCCAGGATAACGGAACGTTAATTGGTCAATTTGAATGGTACTCATTCGACCACCTGCTTTTATATCTATTTAGTTTTCGTTTTAGATAGTGAGGTTGAATGCACACTATCCTCGAAGGATTAACGTATGGGTTCTACCAAACGCGCTTCCACGAAATAAAGTTATTCATTATTAAAATACCAATATTATCACCACGCTTATACTCTCATTACTTTTTAATTTACCATACATCCCGCTCAGAGTGGTAACATTAAGCGAGTTATTCAAATGCTGTAGGAGGTATTATATGCTTGCCATTACGATTGCCATCGCTATTGGAATCGCTTTGCCGATGGAAACCGCCATTAATTCACGTTTACAAGGGACACTTAAATCGCCCTACTTTGCTTCATTGATGTCATTTTTCATGGGAACCGTCCTTTTAACTGCACTTTTGCTTGCGACTGGACGCAGTTTATTAATTCCCGGAACTTTCTTTACTAGCCATCCCTGGTGGATCTGGCTTGGTGGTGTGCTCGCTGTCGTTTATCTCACCGGGAATATTTTGTTATTTCCTAAACTAGGTGGTATTCAAACGGTCTTAATGCCCATTTTAGGGGAAATCCTAATGGGGTTGCTAATTGATAACTTTGGTTGGTTTGCCAGTGCTCAACATTCAATCACATGGTTGCGTGCTTTCGGCGCGATCCTAATGATTGTCGGTATCGTTTTTGCGGTCGTACTGCCAGAACGTGCTCGTAAAAATACGTTCCAAGGTTCAGCGGAAGCTAATGAAACTCATCACGTCCCCCACCGCGGCTTTTGGCAATTGTTGGGTATCCTGTTTGGTGCGTTTGCCGCGGGACAAACTGCGATTAACGGTCACTTGGGACACTTATTGAAATCGCCCATTCAGGGTGCCTACGTCAGCTTTTTGGTTGGCACCCTCATTTTATTGATCGTCGTGCTGATTCAAAATCACGGCTTGCGGTTCCCAGTCGGTGCCATTTCACACAATCCGTGGTGGATCTGGTTTGGCGGGTTCATTGGTGCGTTGTTTGTACTTGGTAATGTTTATCTAGTACCTATCATCGGAACTGGCTTAACCGTTGTGATCGTATTGTTTGGTCAGATTATTGGAGGCCTCATTGTCGATCAGTTCGGCTGGTTCGGTGCCAAACGAAATCCTATCGTTCCCCTGAAAATCATTGGTCTGTTAATCATGATCGTCGGCGTGTTATTGATCAAACTGTTCTAAACATAACTTGTAGCGAATAAAACTTTTTCAAAAATCGTTGACAATTTTCGACTAAGATATCATAATAAACACATTAAAATTTGATGAATGAAATACGCGTTGAAAAGAAAAGTAACCTGCGAAAAGATCGTTAAGCGAGCGCCGATTGGTGAAAGGGCGTCGATCAACCACAAGTGAACATCATCTTTGAGCGTTGACTACGACAACAGTAGTCAATGGGTGCTCCCATTACAGAGCTAGAGTATCTGGCGTTAGGCCACGTACTTGAAGAGGCAGGCTCTCGTGAGAGGTCTGCGAACAAAGGTGGTAACACGTGTAAACGTCCTTAGCTGAAGCAATTCGGCTAAGGACGTTTTTTTATCAAAGAAATTTTGGTCGAGACAACAAAAAGGAAAAGAGGCAATTATATGGAATTACAGGAACACAAATTAACCAAACGCGAATATGCACTCGTTAGCTCAATGCTGTTTGCACTCTTCTTTGGTGCCGGCAACCTTATTTTTCCGTTGCACCTAGGTCAATTATCTGGTGCTCATTGGCTGAGTGCAGCACTAGGCTTTTTAGTAACGGCGGTATTGCTTCCCTTACTCTCTGTGCTTGCAATTAGCATCACTCGTGCTGGTGGTGTTTATGATGTAGGCCGCCCACTCGGCGTTTGGTTTGCCCTCACCTTTATGGTTCTGATTCACGGTACCATCGGCCCGCTGTTTGGTACTCCCCGGACAGCGACTGTATCCTATACTGTCGGCGTTGCGCCCTTGGTTCCTGCGCATTTTCAAACGTTAGGACTCGTCATTTTCTCAGCTGTCTTCTTTGGCCTCGCGTATTTCTTTTCCGTTGAACAAAGCAAAATTGTCGCCAACATCGGTAAATTGCTAAACCCAATTTTTCTAATTTTGCTAACACTTGTCTTCTTCCTCGCCTTTTTGAAACCACTTGGCAATCCTGTCCACCAGGCCGTCACAACAGCCTACCAGCATGATGCCTTTTTCAACGGTTTCCTTCAGGGATATAACACGATGGACGCCTTGGCGGGGCTTGCCTTCGGGGTAACCGTCGTCACTGCAATTCGCTCCCTTGGCAAACGAAATCCTAACGCCATCGCATTAGTTACGGCCCGTGCTGGTTTCTTCTCAATGGGTTTCGAAGCCATCATTTACTTATTACTAATCGTGATTGGTGCCATGTCATTGGGCCAATTCAAACTAGCCGCTAATGGTGGGGTTACGTTTGATCAGCTGGTCAACCACTATCTCGGTGTCGCCGGCCAAGCTATTTTAGCCGTTCTGATCACGGTTACTTGTCTCACAACTGCCATCGGCTTAGTTGCTGCGTTTGCTCAAGATTTCCACAAACATTTCCCAAGCGTCAGCTACCGCGTTTGGTTACGGTTCACGACTATCGCATCCTTCTTAACGGCTAACATCGGCCTTAACCTAATCATTTCATGGTCCACGCCAATGTTGATGTTCTTATACCCGCTTGCGATGGTACTGATTCTGTTATCCATCACTTCACCCCTATTCAAACGAGATCCAGTCGTGTACGCTTTCGTCGTGCTGTTCACTTGTGTTCCCGCTGTTTTCGACATGATTGCCGCGTTTCCGCCAGTCGTTAGTCAAAGTGCGTTTGGTAAGGCCATGACCAGTTTCCAAATGAGCTACCTCCCATTCGCCAAGTACGGTATGGACTGGGTCGTTCCTGCTTTGGTCGGCGCGGTTATCGGCCTAACTTGGCATTTCGTTAAACTTGCGCGGGAACACACCACGGCCTCGGTTTCGGACAACTAAAAATTGCTGGCCAGTCATCTGATTAAAAACGTGATTTACACATTGATAACAATGTTGCTAACGTAAATCAAAATAAACAAGCAGGCGATAAATCCCAATATAACGGGATTTATCGCCTGCTTTTTCTCATAAACATGTATGAGAAACAATGAACTAGTTTTTGTATTCTTAAAAGCGTGGTCGACTCGATTCATCGAGAATCTGGATGAAAGGGGGATGCAACCATGCTTCAATTATTTTTAGCACCACTGATTGTGGGCATGCTTTTAAAGATGTTTGACCACTGGTTGGATGATCGCCACAATCGGCCGTAGTTGACCATAATTCAACCTAAAGTGTCCCGTCTAATTACATATTATTCGAAAAAAGACCCCTTACTAGTCACACCTAGTAAGGGGTCGGATGCTTCCATGCTTCGCTTCGACAATAATATACCACATAGTTGCTACATCGACAAACGATAAGCAGACCATATCTCATCAATTTTTATCAGTCACACCTCATCCAGTTATCAGTGCAACTATACTGGAAAAAACGCCCTCATTTAATGGACTGCATTCAACCGTTCGTCCAACATTCTGGCCAGTCTTTGCAACTGTTTATAACTGACCTGAAAAAAATCTGGGTTTCCGGATGCCAGTGCAGTAATCGTATACGGCGGCAAATTCAGCATTTTATTCAAATCAGCCGGCGTTAATCGCAAAGACAGCATATCATGCGTAATCCGTCTTTGAATCATTCTCATCGCCATGGAGGTACCCAAACTGCCCCCGAAGATATTTAATACCCGCACCATTTTAATCCGAGTGAAGAGACGATCTAGTTTCATGACATCCACCTGATTAATACTTTTTGCCGTCATTATACGCGCAAATAACAAAAATTGGTGCCATCATCAACTCCTAATCAACGGGTAACGACAACTTTTCCCATCATGTGACCTGATTCTACTAGCGTATGAGCCTGACGTAATGTTGCTGCATCAAATGGTGATAACTGTTTGGTCAACGTGCTTTTCAATGTCCCATCGTCAAACATCTTCGCGGCTCGTTCTAAAATATCATGTTGCGTTTGCATATCTGCGGTGTGGAAAAATGATTTTGTGTACATCCACTCCCAGGCAAAGTGGCCCCGTTTTTGAGTCAAACGTTTGAGATCCACTGGTCGATGATTTTCAGTAATTGAGGCAATCCAGCCGCTTGGTTCAATCAGCTCAGCCATTTCATTCCAATGAGCGTCCAAATTATTCAGTTCCAAAATATAGTCTACATAGTGATACCCAAGATTACGCACTTGCTTAACCAGATCTTCACGGTGGTTAACTGTTTCATCCGCGCCGTGAGCTAGCGTCCAGTCAATTGTTTCTGGCCTCGAAGCGGTCGCAATCACGTGCAAACCGGCCCAATGTGCGAGTTGGGTCGCAATGGACCCAACCCCACCGGCACCATTGATGATCAATAAATTGTGTTTCGCATTGTTTTCTTTGTCATCTGGGTCAATTGGCAATTGTTCAAACAGTGCTTCCCACGCGGCCAGCGTCGTTAATGGCATTGCCGCTGCTTCTGCATCACTTAAATGCTGTGGTGCGTGACCAACAATGCGTTCGTCCACGAGCTGGTAATCACTATCGCTACCCGCCCGTTTAAACGAACCTGCGTAATAAACCCGGTCACCGACGTTAAACAACTGTACCTGTCCACCAACAGCAACGACCTCGCCAACTGCATCCCAGCCAATCACACGGGGCTGACTCAAGTGGCCACGTCCACCACGACGCACACCGATGTCTACCGGATTAACCGAAACCGCGCTAACATGCACTAATAAATCGTGACCCTTGGCAACAGGGACTGCTTCTGTAAAGTCCTGTAAGCTGTGCTCATCCGTAATTGGCAAATGATCAGTAAAACCAATTGCATTCATTGTTTCAGCCATTTTGATGACTCCCTCTCCTATGACAACTACTCTAACAACAACTCCATTCTAATATCGTCAGAAAACTTCACAATCGTGAAATTTTAATCACTTAGTTACATTTTTTTCACTAGCAATCTAAGTAAACGCTGATTTGTTGTTAATCTTAACGTGACTGCGGTATTCTGACACTAATACATACTTTATTGATATGAATTTAGCGACTTGGAGGTAGTTATGGTACGTCACACATACGATTGTCAGGCTGGCTGTCCAGTTGAAAGCACGCTACAGATTATTTCGGGTAAATGGAAAAGTGTCATTTTATTTCACCTGATCAAAAACGGCACCGAACGCTTTGGGGACCTGCAGCGCCAAATGAAAGATTGCTCTCATCGAATGCTGGCACTGCAACTAAAAGAACTTGAAAACGATGGCGTACTAATTAAAACCATCTACCCCGTCATACCGCCCAAAACCGAATATCGTCTAACCTCATTCGGTGAAACCCTTGTTCCTGTGATCATCGCCATGGAAAAATGGGGGCGTTACTATAACAGTACTCATCATGAGGATGAATCGTCACAGGCCTAAACAGACATCTATTTAACATAAAAACAGGCCACAAGCACATCAGCTTGCAACCTGGTTTTTATCATTGCGGAATCACATTTTTGATTGTGGACCGTTTTGATTTTCTTAACATGAATGCGCCAACAATCAAAAATAACAAAATAGGACCAACTTCTGTCAAACTAACAACTCTGCTAGTCTCTTGGACACTACCATTGTAAAACGCCGGAACGAAATCGTTGAGACCATGCAATATGATTGGGAATAATAAACTTCCCGTCCTCAGGTAAATTGCTGACAGCATTATTCCAATAGTAATCGCAGACAACATTTGAACAATCGTTGCCATCACTGGTTGCTGTAAAGCATTAACACTGTGGGCAAGTCCAAACAACACACTAGATACTAGGACACCAGTCCATAATTGATTGCGGCCGTGTCCTAGCCTGCTAGCTAATGGTAAAAGCAACCCACGGAAGACATATTCCTCGGTTGTTCCAACAAAAAGCAACATGGTAATGCCCAGTGCTAAATTGCCGGAGCCAGTGAACAATAGCAAAATGACTTGACCAAGCAAAACAACAGTAATCCAGTTAAGCGGAATGAGCCGCCATGAGCGTTCAGTTGGCTTTAAATAAACCGTTTGATGTAGCCAAAACCGATTTAGTAAAAAAAGAACGGCAAACATCACAATTTCATACACTATGATGCCAGTTTCGCGACTCACACCACTGTGTGTCGTCCAAGCACCGCCACCAAGTGCGATGATAATCACAACCAACCAAGTACCAAATACTTTTACCCACCGATTGTCCATAATGAAGCCTCCTAAAAGTTTATCTATTGAGCAGCCTCGCTTGCGTCAGCCTCATATTCCTGAATAACATTGAGGAATGCATCCCCATACTTATCCAATTTATTTTGTCCAACACCCTTGATTGACAACATATCCAATGTGCTTTGAGGTAATTCCTCACAAAAAGCCTGAAGCGTCTTATCAGAAAAAATAACGTATGGTGGCACATGCTGTTGCTCGGCAAAATTCAATCGTAGTTGACGTAATGACTCAAACAAACCATCGTCCACTGAAACTGTCCGTTTGGCCTTCACAGCACCACGACGAAGCACTTTTGCCTTACCTTTCAGCACACTGCCGCCCATCTCGCTCACGTGCAGTGTTGGGTACTCACCACCAACTTGCTGCAAATAACCACTACTGGTCAAAAAATCGATCAGGTCGCTGACTTCTTTTTGTGGGCGACCTTTCATCAAACCATATGTCGATAACTGGTCAAAGTGCTCATCACGAATCCGTTTGACGTGCGAACCTGTCAACACTTGCGCAATTAGTGACTTACCATAGCGTTGGCGCATTCGCAAAACACAGGATAAAACCTTCTGGGCATCGACAGTTACATTAACCTGATCCCGCTCATCCAAACAATTACCACAATGACCACAAGCAGGTGAAGCTTCACCAAAGTATTTCAAAATAAACTGCTGTAAACAGCCTTCAGTGTTCGCATACTTCGACATTTCCTGAAGCTTTAAATACTCGCGCGTTTTAAAAGCTGGTTCCATATCGGACTGATCAATAAAAAAGTGCTGAATCTGTAAGTCCGATGGCTGATACATCAGGATTGCCTCGCTGGGTAACCCGTCACGTCCAGCACGCCCTGCTTCTTGATAATAGGCCTCTAAATTACCTGGCACTTGATAATGAATAACGAACCGAACGTTACTTTTATCGATGCCCATTCCAAATGCATTCGTGGCTACCATAACTTGAACACGGTCATATAAAAAGTCTTCCTGGTTTTTATTACGGACGTCTTCACTGAGACCAGCATGGTACATCTCTGCTTTAATGCCCTTCTTCTGTAATAAACCTGTTAAACGTTCAACCTCCTTACGGGTGCTGGCATAAATAATTCCGGCGGCATTAGCGTTGACTTTCAAATATTCTAACAGAAAAGCTTCTTTGTTTTGGTTCTTGACGACTTGAAAAGACAAATTATCTCGAGCAAATCCTGTGCTAACTTCATTTGCAGGGTCAATATTGAGTCGCTGCATAATATCACTGGCCACTTTGCTCGTCGCCGTCGCGGTTAATGCAACAACCACTGGATGGGATGGAAACTGGTGAACAGTATTCATCAAGTTTAGATAACTAGGCCTAAAATCGTGCCCCCACTGCGAAATACAGTGGGCCTCGTCAATCGCCAATTGAGAAATATTCAGATCGCTCAACTCGCTCAAGAAGCGTTCGTCGTCCAACCGTTCAGGTGCCAAGTAAATCAGTTTGACCTGATCCATCGCTGCTTGTTGCAAACGATATTCAATTTCTTGATAATCCAATGTACTGTTGATAAAAGTTGCCGGAATCCCATTTTCAGATAACGCATCAACTTGATCCTTCATCAGCGAGATCAAGGGCGACACCACCACTGTCAAACCGGGCAACATTAACGCAGGAATCTGGTAACATAAAGATTTCCCACCACCGGTAGGCATAACAGCAAGGACATTTTTGTGATCCATAATTTTATTAATGATTTCATCTTGACCTGGCCGAAAACTATCATAGCCAAATTTGTCCTTTAGTACTTTAAGTGCTGTTTCAGTCATGTGCTCCTCATTTCTTAGTGACTGGGTAGCCGGCGCCTTGCCATGCAAGCGTGCCACCGTTGACATTAACTCCAGTGATGCCATGTCGTTTCATCTGTTCAATCGCTAGTGATGACCGCCGTCCAGACCGACAAATCACTGTATACGTCGAATTTTTTGATAACGTTGGCAACCACTGATCAATTGTACTTAGTGGCAGGTTTACCGTTCGATCAACGTGGCCTTCTGCGTATTCATCGGTTTCCCGAACATCGATTAAGTGTTCAATATCCGATAACATTGCGTTCAATGTCTGAACCGTTATTTCAATCATATTTTCCCTCTTTTAATGGCAATGTTAACCATTAGTGCGTTATCAATTATACAGGCTTAGGACCAAACTACAATATCAGACACATGAGATAACATACGCGTTTTATCTTCAAAAGTAACGCTCAAAGCATTTAAAAAGGCGAAAACCCATAATCGGATTTTCACCTTTCTTATTGCAACCCATTTCTACAGGTTGTCGCCCGGTTCAAACGTCACCGGTGACAATTCCAAAGCTTCTTTCACTAAATGATCCATTAACATTTTCGTCCGTTTGGTAATCTCAGCGGCCGTAACGTCGTTTTGCTTCGTTAAGTAAGCTGTCGTATCGGCCTGTGACCCTGCTTCTGCATCCGCCGCGATCACGCGTGAACGTGCATAAGCCTGACAAGCATCACGATATTCGTTAACCTCAACAATAAAGTCGTGGTAGTGTGGTTCAACTAACACACCGAGCGATTTGTATAACCAGTAAGCGTTATCCAGCGAAACGGCTTCAGTTGTGTTCTTGTAGTTAGTCGGTGTGTCATTGATGTTCGTAAAGAATGGTACGTACGGACTATAGGCAAAGAATCCCATCGCCATCCATTCAACTGCGGCATGCGCTGCATCAACGTTTGGCCGAATTTGTAGGATGTGTGAAATCTGGTTACGATCCAATGCGATTGAACGGAATGTTTTCTTTTGAGCAGGTGTGCCATCGCCAAAGGGATCAAACGGTGTTTCCTGATAGTGAGACGTCAGGAAATATTCGACGTCTTCCACCGCTAGTTTGCGGTTAGCATGTTGAATAAACGGAATCTGTTGACTGGTAGGTTCTTGTTCCAAATCCGGTGTAAATAATTTTTCACCATACCACGCACGCGGCGTGTTGTAATGCGCGTCACTTTCGGTGTGAGTGCCAAAAATCTCACGGAAATTAAACGTGCCTGGTGTTGGGTTCAACTGATTATCAGTCACAAACTCCTGCAAGTCTTTAGCCCACATAAAGTTGTCAGTGTCATTAAAATCAATTGTTTGAATGTTGATTTGGTTTGGTGCAACGGCGTAAGCATCGTCTGGCAAACGAACGGCCGCCCAGTGATGGCCACCAGCCGTTTCCATGTACCACACTTCATCCTTATCAGAGAAAGCAATCCCGTTACTTTCACCAGTTCCGTAATCTTCGATGAAGTCGCCGAGGCGTTGAACCCCTTCACGCGCGGAGTTAATGTATGGCAACACTAATGTCACCATCGCTTCTTCATCGACACCATTATGAACCAGGGGATCGAAACCAAGCACCCGTGGATTGGTAAACGTGGTTTCAGTGGCACTCATCGCAACGTTTTTTTCGTTAATTCCGGCCTCTTCATACAAACCGTCATCCGTTGGCACACTGGGCTCAGCCGTATACCGCAAAGCATCAGCTGGCAGATCGATTTTAACCCCAGTTGTGACGGACGTGTACGTGTCCGGTTGACCGTGACGAGCCGCATGAACGATGAACTTCTTGGGTCCAATGGCACCATAGCCGTCTTCGTTCCGTGCAATGATTGTCGAGCCGTCCATGGTTGCCTTCTTACCAACTAAAATGGCCGTGCATGAAGAATGATTCGTTTTCATCAAAAAGCCTTCTTTATTTATATTGTAATTCCAGTGTATAAGTCTGATGGATAAATTCCTAGTCCTTGGTGGCAATTAAAAGTGTTGTGTGTACATTCGCGTTTCGATGATTTCATCACATAATGGTTGTAATTGTTCCCGCTCACTAACTTGCGCTTCAAACGTCATGTCCTCAACGCAGGCAGTTTTGTTGAAGTGCTTCGATAATGCTAATGGCAGCTCTCTGCCACCAATTTTGCACCGTAAATATGTTGCATTAGTATCCAGTTTGAACCCGTTGTGTTGATAAAAACGGTTAGCCGGCACATCCTCCCGCGTCCACAGTTCGCAGTAATGAATATCTTGATCCAGCAGTCGTTTGCGCATTGCTTGCCATAAGTCCTTGGCAACACCTTGTCGACGATATTCTGGCAAAACCGCCAAATTCCAAATCATTGCACCGGATTCTTGTTTGTCCGTCATGCTCTGACTGTCGATTTCCGCATCAATCAGGCCGATAATTTTATCCTTTTCAATAGCTACTAACTCAACACTTGGTCGCGCAAACGTTTGGCGGTGCTGTTGGACGTCTTGAAAATAGCTAGAATCCATGAAGGATAAGACACGGCATTGAAGCCATGACTGCTCGTCTGTAGAATGGTAATCGCGAATTTGCATGAGAAAATCCTTTTTAAATCGTATTTTTAAACTGAAAACTAGATGAGCAATCTGATCTTGTACCTTGTGGTTGGTCGTCTGTCGTTGCAATTTAGTCAGCTTGGTTTTGTCTTTTACTTTTATATAGCCGAAACGCGTTCACACCCCACGAGCCTGTGCATAACCAAAATGAGGCACAGCACAAGCAAAGTTCGCTTGCACAGTGCCTCATTTCCGTTATTGCTCGGCTCGCAACCGGGGTGTTCACGCTCTTTAAACTACCAAATATGCACTCTCTTGTCTGGTGCCAACCACATGCCGTCGCCTTCCTTGACATCGAAAGCGGTGTAGAAGTCGTCTAAGTTCTGTGCCTGAACATTGGCACGCAACTTGTGTGGTGCGTGGACGTCGATGCTCAACAACATTTGTTCATATTCTTGACTGGCCTTCATGCACCAAACCTTAGCCCAGTTGGTGAAGAATTCCTTGCCAGAGAAGCTGTCATCTTCTTTAGCCGCTTCCAACGCACAGCTCAGACCACCTTGGTCCGCAACGTTTTCAGAAACAACCAATTTACCGTTAACTTTTTGACCTGCAAAATCAAGACCGTTAAATTCGTCGATCATCGCTTGTGTCAACCCTTGGAAGTGCTTCAAATCGGCTTCTGTCCACCAATTGTGCATGTTCCCGTACTCGTCGAATTGAGCACCGTTATTATCAAAGGCATGTGAAATTTCATGTGCCATAACAGCACCGATCCCACCAAAGTTTTCAGAACTCGTTTGCTTCAAGCTGTAGAAAGGTGCCTGCAGAATGGCAGCTGGGAACACGATGATGTTGTTCGATGGGTCGTAATAGGCGTTAACCATTGCCGGATCCATGTAGTTCCACATGGTCCGGTCAACTGGCTTATCGATATCATCAAAGTTAGCCTGAGCCGCAATCTTCGCAAAGTTCAAGGCATTGCTGAACAAGGAACCACCGTCTGCTTCCGTCTTGACCACAAACTGTGCAAACACAGGATCGATTTTGTCAGGGAAACCAACGTTTGGAATCAACGTGTTCAGCTTCAAAATAGCTTTGTCGCGCGTATCCTTGCTTAACCAATCGTTGTTAGCCAAACGGTTTTTATAGACGTCAATCATCCGGTGAACCATGTCCATGACATCATTCTTTGCCTTAGTACCGAAGTACTTGCGGGCATAGTAATCACCAACGACCATGTTGAATTGACTGTAGGCTAAGCGGTAAGCACCCTTTTGTTTGTCAGGTGCTTCCTTAGTTCCCGTCAGCGCACGGTTGTATTCACCGGCAATTACACGAGCATCGTTGGTTAAGTAGCCAGCCCAGTTGCGGACCACCTTAACTAAGTACCAGCTCTTTACTTCATCAAAGTTATCAGCTGTTACCAGACTGTCAAACGCTTCATAGAACTTTGGATCAGCGACAATAACGCGATTAACCCGGTTATCAAGCGCTTCATCCACGTAAGCCTTTAAGTCCAGCACAGAACTGTGTTTGCCAAACTCTGATAAGTCTTGCGGGTTATACAGCTTCGGATAATCAGCCTTTTCTTCGCTACTCTTTTCGTGTTGAGCAAACTTCGCATCCAAAGCAACGGCTTGATCCAACGTTGTTTTGATCTCGTCATCACTAAAACCGGTAGCCCTGAACAGTTTTGTCATCATGCCACGGAACGCAGCCATTAGCTTAGGTGCAGCTTCATTGCCCTCCGCATAATAGGTTGTATCTGGCAGGATCAAACTTGGTGCGTCAACGTTTACAACACGATGTTTGGTATCCTTCATATCAGGTTCAACGTCGATTGGAACTAAGGCGCCACTCCCCTGCTTAATGAAAGTCACTAACTGCTTTTGTAAGTCTTCAAAACTAGTTAAATCCTGAACCTGTTTTACCAGTGGCTTTAATGGCTCGAAACCAGCCTTATCACGGGCTGCATAATCACTAGCTTGATGGTAGAAAGCAATGAAGTTAGCCAGTAAAACGTTGTTTGGTTCAACTTTGCCATCCAGCATGTCGCCAAAGTCACTCATCAATGTCTTTTCAATATTTTCAACTAAGTCCGCAAAACCACCAGTAGTAGGTTTGTCAGCTGGAATTTTGGCCGTCTTTAGCCAGTCACCATTAACGCCTAAATACAAATCATCTTTAACATCTGCAGTACCCTCGTCTGCGCTAGTGGCGCCGCCGACTAATGCTGCAATGTGATTGTTAACTGTCATATATACTGCCTCGTTTCATATTAATTAGAAAATGGTTAAAACTCTCATTTAGTATAGCAATTCTCTCACCTAAACAAAAGGGATTCAGGAAACTCAGCCGTAAATGTTTGTAATCTTCGTTTATTGTCGCTACACTGCTGTTATTGAAATTATTCCAGTTACAATTTAAGGAGGATTTTTATGAGCTCTGTATTTCTTGTTGGTGCGCACGGTCATATTGGGCAACAGATTGTTGCCGATTTAGCGGAGAAAAGTATCACAGTCTTTGCTGGCATTCGTGACCTTGCACAGGCTGACGTATTCCCAGACAGTCAGTTTGTCCACCCGACCGAGTTTGATCTCAACGCACTACCAGATAAAATGGCTAAGCAGTTCAAGGCCACTGGCGTTGACACCATCGTCTTCTCTGCAGGTTCAGGCGGCAAAACTGGTGACGATCAAACCCTGATTGTTGATCTGGACGGTGCTGTGAAAACGATGGAAGCCGCTGAGCAAGCTGGCATCAAACGTTATATCATGGTCAGCTCTATCTTCAGCAATCACCGTGAAGCGTGGGACGCAAGTGGCATCAAGCCTTACATGATTGCCAAACATTACGCAGATGAGATGCTGAAACAAACCAGTCTCGACTACACCATCATTCGCCCTGGATATTTAACTAATGACGCCGGTACCGGTGAAATTACCATTAACCCAGCTGACGAAAAAGGCGTTAAAATTCCCCGTGCGGACGTCGCTGCAACCATTACCGAGTTGATCGACGCTCCCGACACAATTCGTCAGTCCTATACGATTGGCTCCGGTGACACACCAATTGATCAAGCATTCTAAAACATTCATATGCGATAACAAAACGACGCGCTGACCCCTTATTGGAGTTGACGCGTCGTTTGCGGTAAACTGACGGTAATTTTTATAAAGGAGTGCGATGAACATGAAACAAAACATGTTTAAGCATCTGATCCGATTAACGCATCATTGACACATTTATCAACGTTTCTTAAATCTCAAACGACTATTAATCGTCAGCACTTTTCTAACAGACTTTTCAAACGCCACCCTTATTTTTCTATTTACCTTAATTATTGGTCAGCAAAAATCTGCCTACTGGCTAAGCCTTCTCTGGGCCAGTTATTACGGTGGCAGTTTTGTTAGCCACTTAGTGATGGTGAGTTATGTAGATCGCCTACCAAGCCGATGTCTAATGCTGGGGTCAGAGGTTTCTCGCTGGCTGATTATCACTACGTTACTCGTTAATGGCAATTTCAATCGACCATTGTATCCTGTTATCATTGTCTGTCTCCTAGGCATTGTCGAGCCAATTTTCCACCCAGCAGAAGTCCGTTTGCTAACGGAAGTCTTTAGCCAAACGGAAATGGTTCAAATTAACGCAATGCTCGAGCTGTCAGACCAGTCCACCACGATTATCGGACCCTTCTTAGCCACGTTATTCACAACTTGGTTTAACGCTCAGTTTACGCTGACCGTAATGTCAGTTATCCTGTTTAGCTCTGTCATCATCGTATTAATGATGCCGGCGAGCACAACCAGCGAAAAAAGTATCTCAGTTGGCTCACTCCGAACCACCCTCAGCACGTTTATTCATTCATCAGCCTTACGCCACAGCGCCAGCCTTATGTTTTTACTGAATACGTTATTTATCGGGACTGTAATGCCCGTCTTGCTTAAGTTCACCCAACGATTTGGTCCACATGCTAATTTTAATTACACGTTGTTGACCGTCAGTCAGTCAATCGGACTCATCCTAATGGCTACGCACCTCGCCCGCAAGCCTGGACATCAGTCTAATCTGTTAAAACGCAATTTATGGACTGTGTTTTTCATCGCAGGATTATTGGCTTTAATTAGCCTGACCACTAAGCTTTATTTGCTAATTCTATGGTTTCTGCTAATCGGACTGCTTTCCGCCATCTTTGACGTTGAAAACAATCTGCTATTCCAAAATGCCAGTCCTCACAGTGAAATTGGCCGCATGTATGTTTTCAAAGGTTTGATAAACGTGGGCAGTGTGACATTAGGAACCATATTAGCTAGCGTTGTCCTAAACTGGCTATCGGTTCAACAATTGTATTTTGTTTGCGCTGCCTTTTTATTACTGATTAGTTTGTCCTTACTGCTACACCATACATTCAAGTAAGATACTTTTTAACCGCCTGATGTCGGTTATCAGCAACATCTTGATAGCCTAATTCCTCGAACATCGAAATTCGGTGTTCGATTTTTTGTTTGTTTTGACCGATGTCTGTTTCCGCACGAATGGCAATTAACTCAAGAAAAATTTCTGCATCAATCTGAAACGACAAACTGTGTGCAGCTTTTCCGTAAAACAAGGACTGGTTCGCATACTGCTTCGATAACCGGTCATCCCCATGGTCAAGCGCAATTTCCATTAAATTGTGAAAAAACAGCGCCACTTTAATCTTAAAATCGTGGAAGTGAACACGGCGTCCCTTCGTTACAAACTGATGGGCCAACATTTTGGCAACGTCATACTGGGCCAGAAAAATTGAGTTTGCCAGCAACCGAATTTCGTATTCGTGCCAATTTTGACATCCCAGTAAGTAATCAAAAATTGGTTGATAATCGTTTAAATTCACCGTCTGTGGGTGCAGTTCAAAGTTAACTAACCCAAGCATGTTTAATCGCTTCATGCGTAAACGCAGATCGGACTTAGCCACATCATCCGTAAACACCTCGGTGAGGTAACGTTCCAGCTCAGGTAACTTCTGCTCCGTCGATAAATGATTCGTGTGCTGAATGTAGGCTCTTCCCGGTTCGTCAGAAACGGCGCCAATCTCCGTTTGAAACTCGGTCAACGTGATATTTAAGCGCCGAAGCAGTCGCAACATTGTGTCATATGCTGGGTAATAATCACCATGTTCCAATTCAGATAGATGAGAACGTGACATAATACCTGTTGCCACTTCTCTTTGAGTCAGGTTCTTGTCAATACGTAACTGGCGAAGCACTTCACCGACTGTCATTGTGCGGCCTCCTTCATCCCTAACTAACACTTCAAATTATACGCAATGTCGAAATCAGAGACAAAAAATCTTCAATTTCTTTTCGCCAGCTACACTGAGAATTATTAATTCGAGGAGGCGAACAGAAATCATGAAGTCTTTAATTCAAACGGAGCCAATCACTCAGACACATCATTTTAGCTGGCCGTTGTTAACCAGTGCCGTCATTTCTAAGCTCGGCAGTATTCTTTATACATTTGCGCTAAATTGGTATCTAATCAAACTTACTGGCAACGCGAGTGCCCTCGGCACAATCAACGCCGTCGCTGGGGTCGCGATGGTGGCAGGCAATCTCTTTTCCGGTCCTGTCGTCGATCAACACAATCGCCAGCGTTTATTGATCTGCTCAGACCTACTCTCGGCGGTGGCCTGCATCACGGTTGCCCTGTTTATCAATACTCAACGGCCACAAATCGTCCTGCTCACTGTCATGTCGGGCATTTTGGCCTTCGTTTTCGCATTTAATTCGCCATCCGTTAAGGCCATCACCCCAGAAATCATTGACAAAGATCACCTACCGCGCTTTAACGCGACCACAAACAGTACGTCTTACTTAATTAAACTCGTTGGGCCAGCCTTAGGCGGTCTGCTAATCGGTTTTAGTTTCATGAACCTCCGCGCCTTTATGTGGCTAAATGGTTGGTCATTTGTGTTCGCGGCAGTACTGGATGCTACATTGAGATACCGGTTTGCCCCAATTCACGAAAAACAAAATTTCATTAACAGTTTGATCACCGGTTTCACCTACCTTAGGCAAACGCCAGCATTGCTGGATATCATAATTATCTGTGCATGGGTCAACTTCTTCTATGCCGGCCTAGATATTCTCCTGCCTTACTTGATCCATCATGTCTATCAACTACCTGCGATCAATTACAGCTGGCTTTTATTTGCTCAGGCGGCCGGCGGCATTTTATGCGGCTTGTGGGTCGGTAAACGAAATCGTGAAGCTAACTTGCAGCAGATGTTTGCCGACCTCGTTGGTGGCAGTGCGATTCTCGGACTTGCTGGATTTTGGCCCAATTATTGGTTCCTGTTAGTGATCACATTTGTCTGTGAATTCATCATGGCCCGGTTCAATATTAATTTTTTTGCCTTTGTTCAAACGCATACTAGCCGTGAATTTCTTGGCCGCGTTTTCAGCGCTGTCTTTTTAACCGTTTCATGTTTGGCACCACTTGGGAGTCTCCTCTTCGGTCAGATTATTAATCAAATCGGTAATTTCACCTTTTTAATTATCAGTTTAGGCACGATTGTTACGTCGCTGATAACTCACTTGATTTTCAGAATAAAGGAAACAAAATGAACGAAAACTATATACAGGGTTTACGTAAAGTGATTGGCCACCAACCACTCATTCTAGTCTTCGCTGGTGGCATCCTTAGAAATACTGACGGGGCCATCTTATTGCAACAACGATCAGACTCACGACTGTGGGGGTTCCCCGGCGGCATGCTTCAGTACGGCGAATCGACTCGCCACGCGGTCATTCGGGAATTCCAAGAGGAAACTGGTCTCCTAACTAAAGTAACAGGACTGTTAGGCACCACTTCCGATTTCATCGCCCACTATCCCAATGGTGATGTGGCTCAGACAGTTGGCATCATTTTCGAAATGCAGCTAGTATCCGGTCAGCTTAATGCAGCCAACGATGAGACCAGCTCACTACGTTGGTTTTCGCTAAAAGATCATCCCCAATTGTTCAACAGTCAAGCTGAAATAATTTGGAAACACCTTCAACAATTCGACATTCCGTTTTATGATTAACGTGACTGGTCGGCACATTAAATTTCCGTCATCTATCTAATCGAAAAGGAGTGTTTGACATGGCAAATTATATTAAAGAAATTCGCTCGCTTACAGGTCATCGCCCATTAATTTTGAACTCTTCAACGGGGTGTTTACTAAACGATCAACAACAAATTTTACTCCAAGAACGCGCAGATACTGGCGGCTGGTGTCTACCAGGCGGTTACTTGGAATTCGGCGAGTCGTACAAGGAAGCAATGGTGCGTGAATTTAAAGAAGACACCGGGCTATCGGTTACAGTAAACCAAACACTCGGTGTCTTCGATAAATATTTCTATACATATCCTAACGGCGATGAAACGCAAATCATTTCTACTTTGTTTGTTGTTAAAAAGGCTGGTGGTCACCTGTTGGATCAGGTAACCAACGAAACTACCGCCGTGCGCTTTTTCGATTTGGATAGCGCACCAGCATTGTTTTTCAAACAAAGTCAGGACATGCTCGATTGTCTAAAACAGTGGATTGCCAAGCAATAATTAGCCTTTGTTAGCTTTAAGGACATTGAAATCAGCATTCAGTAAAGTTCGCAACGCTTGCTCACCACCGGCACCCAACAATTCAATATACTGATCATTCAAAGTCGACCACATTTGCTTCAAGTCCGTTTGCAAATTCAGGCCGGCTTTCTGCTTGCTGCAATAATCATATCGATGACAGCACTCAAAGGCGTCGTAACAGGATCAATCGTTTTGGCAGCCACCCGTTGTGCATACGTCGTAATCGTGACAAATCCCATGGTCAAAATAACGTCAGGGTCCATCTCACGTAGTTCGCCGTCTTCAACGCCCTGCTTTAGCTCTTTGAAGATCTGGTCAAAGTTTAGTTCGGCTTCTTCCTGTGATAGATCTAACGTTGCGAGCACAGGCGACGCATTAAACTGTTGAATAAGCGCCATGTCATCAGGATCCTCGATAGCAAACTGATAAAGTGCCCGTGCAAACAACGTTAGGTTTTCAATAGCACTGCCCTTTGGTGAATAATGAGACATTAAATAGTCACCAATGATCTGTTTACGGCTTAAAAAGGTTTGCTTAACGATATCTGCCTTGTCCTTAAAGTAGATATAAATATTAGATTGCGAAATGCCTGCCGCTTTCGCTACTTTGGTTAGTGTCACGCCGCTTATACCCTCTGAAATAATCATTTTTGTCGTCACGTCGAGGATATGCTGTCGACGGTTTTCATCTTTTTCTCTCATGTTGCCACTATAAAGGAATTTAGAATCCTGGTCAAGATAAAAAGTCTTTTTAGATAAACGATTGACAAAGAATAAAAATTCTTTTATATTAAAACACGTTCAATTAAATCCAGTTACTCATTTATTTTTTTGCTTAATAAAAGAATTTATATTCCTTAAAGGAGATTATTAACATGACTAAACCCGTTGTGATCATTACTGGTGCATCCTCAGGCATGGGTGAATCGGCGGCCAAACAATTTTCTGAAGCTGGTTATACCGTTTACGCCGGCGCCCGCCGCATTGAAAAAATGGCGCACTTGTCCAAATTAGGTATCCACACCTTTCGTTTGGACGTCACCGACCCCCAATCTAACCAGGCTTTTGTCGATCAGGTACTAAAAGACGCTGGTCGGATTGACATCCTAATTAATAACGCTGGCTATGGCTCTTTTGGCGCGCTGGAAGACGTCTCCCCTGCAGAAGCCAAGCAACAATTCGATGTGAATGTTTTTGGCGCCATGAACCTGACCCAACTGGTATTGCCAACGATGCGCGCTCAACATTCTGGCCGGATCATCAACAACTCCTCCATTGTTGGTCAAATTTATGCACCACTTGGTGGCTGGTACTTTGCTTCCAAACACGCTTTTGAGGCGCTCAGTGATTCACTCCGTTTAGAGGTCAAACAGTTCGGCATCGACGTTGTCATCACCGAACCCGGTGGTACCAATACTAACTGGCTGAAAATTTCCGCGGATCACCTCGTCGCGGCTACACCTGCTAACTCAGCATATCGTAAGATGGTCGATGCGTTTACCAATTCCACCCCGACCGGGCTAGAAACGGCGGATCAAATCGGCGCTTTAATGCTCAAAGTTGCTCAAATCAAACATCCTAAAACGCGTTATCAAGCCATAATGCACGACAAGTGGATGGTCATTGCCGCCCGGAAGCTTTCTTACCGAATGTTTGACCGCATGGTAAGTGGCGGACTATAAAACATGCGTTAAAGTGTTGATGTTAAAGGATTTATAACTTAAACAAAACACCATGAAACCCTAACGAAAACGGTACAGAAACCTCATCAAAATTGAGCCATAAAAAAAAGCAGTCGTCTTATCTTTGATAAGGTGACGATTGCTCTTTTGTCGTTTCCACCACTGCTTTTGCGGATCGCAGGGGATGTCATTACCATGATGTTCTCTTAACATTGCGTTATATCATGTCCGTTAAAATTTTAAACCCTAAGGCCCATCTACAGTGAAACGGGACAGCCACACATCGTGACTGCCCCGCTTTTTACTCGCTTAATATTTTATAATTTATAAATCCAAATTATCATCATTTTCCCTCTGTAAACAACGGTGAAACTTTTTCAAAAGTTAATACCGATTCTCCATCGTAAACGTGACCAAATTTGCATCAGCCGCATTACGAAAACCAACTGCGGTATAAAACCCAACAGTCTTCGGCTCGTTTTCAGTCAGCAAATGGACCTGCCCGATATTCTTCAGTCGCGCCATCGCTGTCATCATCAACTGTCGGCCGATCCCCTGTCGTTGGTATTCGGGCAGTATCAAAATATCTTGAATAAAGGCAATCGACACCTCATCGGTCACATACCGCAGCAACCCCACGAGCTTTTCGCCATCAAACGCCGCAAGGTTGACTGAATGCGCAATCGCAGTCATCAGTGCTTGCGGATTTTGCGTATAAGCAATCCACCCGTTCGCTTTATACAGCGTTAAAACAGCCTGTTCGTCCATCGTCGAAACGGTTTTAATATTAATCATTTAATTGTCCTCCACTTTACTTAACATCTCAGCAAAGTGCAGTCTTACGTTTGTCACACCCCATAGATGGTGACCTCCGAAATTCTTATTAATTTCAATATCGCGCAATCAGTTTATGCATGTCCGCTAATTTAATGAATTAGGCAGCGCTAATAATGTCGCTAATCCCAGACTTAGCGCCGTTTGTCGAGCCGAACGGCCCCAATCACGTTTATCATAGGCATTTGCGTGCGCTAACGAATCAGCCGTAAAGAAAAACTGACCAAAATCGACACCACGAAACTGGGCGCAAGCGGCCAACGCAGCACATTCCATTTCCACCGTTTGGTAACCTGCGGCGCGATATCGGTCGACCAACTTTTCAGTTTCCCGGAAATAACCGTCTGTCGTCCACGTGTTCACGCGGGTAATCGTCTCATGGTGCTGGCTGATAGTTGTCTCAATCGCCTGCTGCATCGCTGGGTTCAGCGTTACCGTCGTTTCTGCCGGTAGATAATGGTAGGAAGTGCCTTCATCGCGCAACGCATTCATTGGCAACAAGAAGGCGCCCTCTGCATGATCGGTTAACACACCACAACTGCCCATACTGATAATTTGTTTAACACCGTGCCCAATCAAATAATCCAAAATCTGCGTCGCAGCGGGAGCTCCAAGTGGCGCCTGCATCACTGTCAATGGTTGACCCTCAACCTCAATGCGTAAAATCGGGAATTCTCTGGTAATACAGCTAAACGTCCCCACCTCAACCGGATGATATGGCTGTAAAAACGTTACCAAGTCTGCGGTTTCGACAAATGCAAATAGACACTTCGTTTCCGCAATGATTTCAGGGTCTTCATGCGGATCGGTGACGCCCACCTGGTTTGTATCAAAGTTAAATAATGGTGATTCTGTCATCGTCCTCATCCCCTCATCAAATTTTAATGTCAAAATTACACTTAACTTGATTATTCGTCTACCTCGTTGCAACATTTTGATTGCAAGTTTGCAAACGGTCAGTAAACTAAAGGCAGAGTGTAAAGGTTCAACAGGCACTCACCAATCGGTGATTTGAAAAGAGACGGAGGTACAACATGGATTATCGAATTGCAGTGTTATCGGACAGTCATGGCAATGCATCGGCGTTGAGCGCTGCCCTCAGTGACGCAAAAAAGCACGGTGTCGATGAAGTGTGGTCACTGGGCGATATTGCGCTTGGCGGTGCGACATCAGCAGAATGCTATGACTTATTGGAACAGGTTGGCGCCACCCAATACCTCATGGGCAACTGGGAAAGTGACTACAACTTTATCATGGGCAAACCGAAAAAAGGTGTGAACTTTGATGACCCCACCGATGTTTACTTCACCATTTTGGCCCAGTATGAGCACGCTCGTTACACACCTCAACGAGAAGCCCAATTACGAAGCCTGCCCATGACCGGCCGAAAAGTTATTGATAATCTTGTTTTCACGATGTCACATAATCTTCCGACTAAGAATCATGGCCACTCGCTATTTCCCACTGAGACCCAAACAAACTTTGACGTTCTCACCGAAAATAACCATGACGCAGATGTGGCCCTTTACGCGCACACACATACACCCGTTTGGCGATATACATCTAACGGTCAGATGGTGTTGAATCCCGGTTCCATCGGCCAAATCTGGTTTACCCGCGATAAACTGTTAGCCAATCGTGCAGCCAGTTACCTATTACTCACAATTTCAGAAAAAGGCATTGAAGATGTTGATTTTCGCCGTGTCCCGTATGATATGGACGGCGAACTGCAGCGTGCCAAAGACTTGCACTTTCCATACGTCGATTTATATCAAAAACTGATGTTTACCGGGCACGCCTCAACGCATGATGCCGCTACCCTAACTAAAGTCAATGCGGAACATCACTATCGTGAGCAAGCCATTGAATTTCTAAACAGTTTACCGACTCCTGAAAACCAGGACAATGCTGATGATATGCCAGGTAAAGGTGACCATTAAACAGATTTAAAACTTTTTTTGATGAAAGGCGGCCACAATTATGAACGATGAAGAACTAATTCAACTTGGCTTATCCGGCAAAGCACCGTTAAAAGTAATTCTGGGCGGTTGGACCGAAACAAATCCAGACGGTCAAAAGGTCGGCGTGGTAGGTTTGCTTTATGTCACGACAGACGTTCAACAAGCCCAACAGCAGCTCGCTCACCTTCGTAAACAGAAGCCAGGTCATTACTATATGGTTTACAGTGTGCCCTATGATACGGATTTATCGACCCTGTCCCATTGGCCAACCCTAGAAATTGACCCAGAAGATCTCGCCTAGCTTGGGTTACAGCTGACGTTTCATGATCAGGTCCCGCTGGACAGAGGAGCCAAGTTGGAATACGTGGTCGCCGACTGGTTGGAACCCGATTTTATGATAGAATTTGCGAGCTGCATCATTGTGTTCCCAAACACCCAGCCAGAGCGCACTTTTGTGCAAATCCTCGGCAGTACTAATCGCTTGATTGAATAATTGTGTGCCCAATCCTTGACGCTTAAACGTTGGCAGGATGTAAATTCGTTGTATTTCTAGCGCATCTACCCCCATTTTCTCCGTTTGTGCCTCGCCAACATTTAATTTGAGATAACCCGCAACCGCCTGATCCACTTTAATAAAGTAGAACCACGATTCCGGATTATTGATTTCTGTCAACAATTGATCAATCGAGTAAGCACAGTCAAGATAGTTTTGCAAATCCGTCGCACTATTTTCAGAGCCAAACGTATCCTGAAATGTTGCACAACTGACCTCACGCAGCGTTGTTACGTCTTGTGGTGTGACTGCTGTTATTTGTACTGTCATAAATCCTCCATGATTGTTAGTAATCTCGTGGGACACCCGCTTTGACGGACTTCCAGTCTTCGTTAACGTTAACGGTCATCCGTTCTAAAAGAGCCACCAACTGTTGGGCCTCTGCCTTTGAAAATCCTTGCAGGGCCTTGTCAGTCGAATACGCATTTTCCCGTTTGAGTCGTGGATAAACGGCCGTCCCTTTTTCCGTTGGGTAAAGTTCATAGTTTTTAAGGTTCGTTTCGCTGTGTTGGCGCGTAATGAAGCCGTGGTTAACTAACTTTTTTATCGCCTGTGACACCGTTGTGCGATCCACCATTACGAGTTCCGCCAACCGCCCCTGAATGATGCCAGGATTTTCGCAGATTCTCACAAGATACAGATACTGGCCTTTGGTAAGATCGATGTTCTGGAAATCAATATTAGAAATCGCATCTAGTGCACGTGAAATTTTACCGATAGACCGTAGTACATCCTCCATATTTTTCTCCTGTTAACTAGTTTGTTATGAAGATTATACAGTATTTTGTTGTGATTAAAACAAAAATCGACGTAATATTTTCTTTTTTGCTGGCCTATAAGAAAAAATATGGTAAACAAACGCTTCCAGATTGGAGCCATTAAATGTCATTACCAGAATCAACACAGCAGTTAATTACTCATTTTTGCCAAACATATTGTCCTAATGAAACTGAAATTGTCCTAACCGGATCAACTGCGCGTGGTGAAATGAGCAAACATAGCGACATTGACCTACTTGTATTTAATCCAAATCATAACGAAACACAAATTGATATCCCGTTTCAAGACCATCGTTTTCAAGTTAGCTACTTCAACGAAAACGACTCGTCGCTACCTCAATCACCAAACGAGGCTTTTGATAAACGCTATTGGCTTGAAAATGTCATTATTCACGACAGAAATCTTCGCCTCATTAATTATCAAGAATCGGTTAACAAACGAATTAATCAATTTTCTAAGAACGATTATTCGCATGCGTTTATAAATACCGACCACCGATTACTCAATGTTTTGGCACAGCAATCTGCAAAATCTTTTTCTGCCTATCAAACGGAATTATGGTTGATTGGACAGTTAAATATGCAGTTTGCATTCATTAATGGTCATAAGCTGGGTAACCAGGCCGTTTTTGACACGGCCACCCATAATCCAGAACTGAATCGGTTAAACCAGCTTCTGGGCGCCACTAACGAAAAATGTTCTAGCCGGCTACTACTTGACGATTTTCAAATGTTACAGCATACTTGTGGACCAAGATTGACACAACAATACAACGCCAAGACTCAGTTAACACTGTTAGCAGGAAAACTGAACCGTTATGAGGCTCAGCAAAACTTTGCGCTGATGCGTTACACAATGTGTGGTGAGATTTTATTTCTCTTTTTTGATTGTCTAAATGATGGTCAGACACTCGATGTCTTTTTAAATCAATTTTCTCAGCAATATTTAGCGTTGCTCAATCGAAATCATTTTCAGGCACCTACCAGTGAGCAACTGCAAACTTTTGACCAAGACTACAATAAAGCACTCACATCCATCCTTTAACAATTCCCCCAAAACAAACGGTCAGCTGGCTCAAATATTCGAGCCAGCTGACCGTTTGTTTTATGCACTTTAATTAGTTAAATCAGTCAATGCGTGTGACTTACCTTCTAACTTAAAAGTATTGATAACACTTGCCCGCTCACATATGCGCGAATCAAATGCCCTTAATCGTGGCACAACACGTCGTCAAAGCAGGACGCTTTCTTATCATCGACAACAAGCTTATTCTATTATTAGAATAAATAAACAAGGGAGATGTAGACCATGCTAAAACTTTTACAATACCTCGTATACCCTAAAAAATCCTCATAGACACAAATGCTAAACAATCGTCTATTAAATGGACTATTGTGGGCCTCAGTGTTAAGTCTTCCCTTCACACTAGTCAGTTTGGCACTGGATTGGTCGTCTGGTAATCTCAGCCACGGCACCAGTCTCTTAGCTTTATTAACTATTTTAATCTATATGTTTGGCGGGGTTTCAATTGGAAAGCTCATTCGCAGCCAAGATCCAAATGGCACGCTTAAAAATCAAAACACGACACGCCGTTGGCTCATTCTAAGATCGGCGTTTGCCGGGATTGATTTAGCCATCTTCTTTTTCTTATTCACTCTAATTCTTAATCCAATAACTGGCGACACCAGCGTTAGTCACTTGCCCTTCAACACACTGACAGATCTAGGTACTGGCCTAGTGGTTGCACTCTTGGCGTATGCTGTTTCCGCATCTATTGCAAGTGACAAACGCGGTCATAATTAAACTTTTAAGGTAGATTGCAAATTTGATCCGAATTTTTTGACAAATTAGTCAGCATCACTTGGTAAGGTGTTTGCCAGTTAAGTACTTTAAGGGGGCGTTGGT
>NZ_WEZQ01000001.1 GCF_009864005.1 Furfurilactobacillus milii | reverse complement strand
AAAGTGAATTGACTTCACAATTGTAATTGCTTCGAACTTTCGTTCAAAGACCCTACACATTTGATTCGTCGAAACGTTGTTCAGTTTTCAAAGATCTACATCGCTGTCATGCGACAACTTAATTAGTATAACATGCTGTTTTTAATCGGTCAAGCAAGAAATTAAACATTTTTTTGAAATCCGTTTAGCAACTTGACGACCTCTCGCAGCAGCAAGTAATACTATATCAACAAGTCGAACATCGGTCAAGCGTTTTGTTCAAAAAAATATCGCACGAAGTCAAACCGACAACTTCTTTCATTATATGTGCGATTGATTTCGATTTAAATTAATTCTACAGCCTCGACACACAGTGACTACAACCGGCTCCTAAAAAGTATTCGTCATATCAAACCATGAGGTTCGAATGACGAATACTTTTTAAACACCGCTGTTGTTTTCAACGTTACAAAGCAAATTTACTTGTCTGCTGTCCATGTTTTGTACGCCTGATTAACATTAAATCGTTTGCTTGCCGTGCTTGTCCAAAATGGTACTTTAACGACGCCAGCAACTTTCTTTTGCTGTACAAAGCCCCAGTAACGACTGTCATTAGAAACAGAACGATGATCGCCCAAGACAAAGTACATCCCCTTCGGAACCTTTGACGACTTTACTCGCCAATCATGTTGCTCGGCCAGCGATGACAAGGTCCAGTTACCAGTTCCCTGGTTGCGCTCTGTCGCACCAATGTAACTCTGATTGATCTTACGGTTGTTCACATACAGGACACCATTCTTGCTTTCAACTGTGTCCTACGGCATACCGATTACCCGTTTGACATAATCGATGTGTGAAGTGGCGTTAGGATCTTCACCCTGCGCATCAAAAATAATCACAGAGTTGTGGCGAATCGGAGCTCGGTTAAACATTGCCACTCGTTCGCGGTCCTCTAAATTAGGTTGCATCGATGGACCTGCAACATAAGCAAACTGAAATAATGTCGCCTTAATCACGACCGCCACGATTACCCCAATCAGCAACGCCGTAATCACACTTACAATGCTCTTTAAAGTTTTCATCAATCCTGTACCAACCGTCTGATAATTTTCGTTTAACTCTCTCCAGAAATTTATTTTAGTCCACTTGCGGCACAATACAATTCTTAATCTCAAACTTAATTGAACAGGCCAATATTTTTCAATTCCTTGTCGCCACACATAAGAATTTTACGCAATTGTTCCCTCAATACTCTCAATATCTGCCTGACCATCGTAAGCAACCATTGCCTCAATTGCGGCCGTGATGCCACGTACATCATCAGCCAATGACAACGATGGCACGCTTGGACGGTTCACAACCTGCTCAGGCAGAAACGGAATGTGCATGAATCCTGCCTTCAATGTGGGAAATTGTTTATCTCGCATGTACTGCACCTGATACATGATGTGATTGCAAACGTACGTCCCTGCCGTTGTCGACACCGCGCTTGGCACGCCGGCTTTACGAATAGCGCGTGCCATTGCCTTAACCGGTAACTGAGTGAAATAAGCCGTCGCACCATCATCTTGAATTGTTCGGTTGATCGGTTGAAAGCCCTCGTTGTCCGCAATCCGGCCGTCATCAAAATTAATGGCAACTCGCTCCGGTGTGATAGCGGCCCGACCGCCAGCCTGACCAATATTTAAAACATAATCCGGGTGCTCATGCTCGATGGCGTTCCGGACAACCGTTGCACAACGATCAAACACCGTCGGAATCTCTAGTTTCACAATATCGGCACCCGCAATTTGTGCCGGCAATTGTTTCACGGCTTCGATTGCTGGATTGATTTTATCCGTACCAAACGGGTCAAAACCCGTTACTAAAATTTTCACACTGATGCATCCCCTTCGTTTGTCATTGCCTTAGCTTCTCTGACTGATGACATTGTTACACATCATTCTAACCATCTGCCGACCACTTTCAATAAAAAAAAGACACTAACCTCCTATTACGGAAGATAGTGTCTTTCTCCTTTGCAAAGCTAATACCTAATCTGTGCTGTTGTTTTCTTATGATCGATGATACTTACGAACGCCGAGGAAAATGAAACCTATCGCTATCATACTCAACCCAGCGACAACCAGCGCAAACGAACTTCGCTCACCCGTGTGTGGCAAAACCTTTGCCTGATGTGTCGCAGTTGCGTGCGCCGTAGCATGACCTTCTGAAGCCCGTTGTGCGGGCACCTTCTTAACAGTCGCTTGCTGTGTCGCAGTTGTTTGCTGAATCAAACGAGTCGAAACTGGCGTTGTTGCATGCGCTGGTGTCAAAATCGTTTGACTTGATATTGGTTGCTTTACTTCTGGTGTGACAGTCGGTGTTCTCACTGGCTGTTGTGATGCCTGACCAGGTGTGGCAATCGGCGTATAAATGACTTCCACCGTGCCTGGTTGACCCGGCACCTTTGGTACAAGTGTAACCTTGTAGCCAGGAATTTGAGGCACGTTTGAAATCGTTTGACCCGGAATTCCAGGCTGTTGCGACGGTGTGGTTCCAGGAACCGGCTTACCATCCGGTGTCTTCGGCACAACTGTCACAATGAGCTCATAATAGTAGTTCACTGCGCCATTCGTTATCCCGTACGTACCGCTAGCATTGGCTGGCGTCACAACTAACTTATAGCCACTGACGGTTGCCGGTGTTGACTGGTAGTTGCTACCAAACGGACCAGACAACGTGATTGAATTAGTGACAGGCGTTGTCGTGCCCTGAATATAGTAATTGACTTCGACAGTTTCCGTCTGTGGTGTATAAACCACATTTACATTGCCAGGCTTATCCGGCACGTTCGGCGTTGTTGTGAGCGTGTAGCCGGGGATCTGTGGCAAACCACCCTTTGGACTAATTGGATTGCCCGGTGTGCCTGTCCCCGTCGGCGTCGGCGCATTCGGAATCTTATTGCCGTTTTTGTCGACTGGAACGGCCGTGTAATTAGTTGTGTAGTAGTAATCGACATCGTTATTAGATGCAGCTAATGTGCCAGTGGCATTCGCTGGCGTGTCAACCAGTGTGTAGCCAGTCAATGTTTGTGCCTGGCTAGTATATGATGTGCCCACGCCACCTGTTACTGTTGAATCATCAGCAACCTTAGTCGTTGTTCCCTTAACGTAGTAATGAACTGTGACAGAAGTCTGTTGTCGGTACTTTACTATAACGACCTGACTGGTACCTGTTGTTACTGTATACGTAGTCGGTTGATTATCGTCTACTAGATAATTATCAACAGTAGGATGTTTGATAGAAACCGTACTTTGAACTTTTTGTCCAGAGACCTGCTTTGCCGGCAACCCGGACACTTCATTGCCATTCTGATCAACATACTTAATTGTTATACCGGTCAAAACAGACAGCGTACCTGTCTCATCCGTAATTAAATAATTAGCATTGGCATTACCTTTACCGTTCGTCACCGTAATTTGATAATTACCTGGCGTTTCACCTTTGTCCCTAGCAACTGTGTAATCAAGTTTGTCACCTTTGACTAGCCCAGAATCAGCATTGCCGGTTACTCCGCTTATAGTTGCACCCAATACAGGATCACTATCACCATAATTTTTAGATGCATCGGTAGCCGTTATTTTCACTGGACGAGGCGTGATGACATACAACGCATTCTGAATATCATCTGCGGTAACCGCGTAATTCTTGTTAAGATCTTGAATCGCTTTCAATCCGGTGGCATTTAATTTAACGATATAACGGCCAACATTTTGACTCGTTATGCCAGAAACATCGAAGTCCGCGGCTGTTAGTGTCGGGATAACAAAATCTTTGTAATTACTTGGTGCTTGAACAGTAAACTTAACTGGATCAGTACCAGCATTGTTGTCATAAACTTTACTTTGACCAATAATCGTCAAACTCGTCTGCGACTGTGGCGTAGTCTTGGCTGGCGTATTTTTTTCGGGGGCTGTTGGATTAGCCGGATTGGTCGGTGTATTCGTTGTAGCAGTCGTCAATGGCCGTTTGGAAATGACTAAACTTCCTGCAACGACCGTTATCGTGTAATTGTCATTAACGGTTGCACCTGTCGTTGGCGTTACGTTCAACGTGTACGTTCCCGCGTTCTTATCATTACTGATGTCAGTCAAAGTATAGGCGGGTGTTTCACCTGCAGTCGGCAGTCCTGTAACCGTCGCAGTATCCGTTATGCCATTGTCATCCGTTGATGTATAGGCATTACCATCATATGTCTTCGATAATGTCGGTGCCTTAATGGTAATGGCAACAGGTGTGATTTCGTATGTTCCACTCAATACAGAGCCAGCATTAACGGTGTAGTTGGTGTCAGCCTCAGTGCCATCCCGACTACCAAGGTCGTCGTAGAAAGCCTTCAGCCCATCTTTTGTTAACGACCAGGTATATTTGCCAGCATTTTTCAAGTCAGTAGTCGCTACGATCGTTCCAGACCCATCTTTAAATACATAATCGCCTGCCGGTACAGTCCATGGCGTCAGACCGCTATCCGAATCAAAATTAATTGTTGGTGCAAACGACTTTCCATCACTATTATTGTCATTTTGGGCAAAGCTTTGTCCATCGTACGCACGTGTGGCACTGTTTGCAGTTCCTGTCGCATCAGCTTGAGAAATTGTATAACTACCACCGATTGCTGCTAATTGTGCATCAGTCATGGTGTAATTTTTACCAATATGATCCTTGACTGCCTGAATACCCTTAGCATTCAAACGCCAATCATATTGGCCAGCATGTGACGTTGTGGCCAAATCAATCGGTGTTTTGGATGCATCTTTATCGTTAAACCAGAACACCTCATCAGCAGTAAATTGTAAATCGGCCAATGGGTTAGTAGCCGTTGCAGTATCTGCTAAAAAGTCTAAATCACGTAATAGGTTGGTGTTAACTGGTGGTGTTACACCCGTACTGGTAAAGCTGGCCGTTGGCAAATAATCCTTACCCGCTGCATCCTTATGATTACTTTCAATGGACTGACTGTTGAACTTCCGACCTGCGCTTTTGGCTGTTGCAGTCACACCAACTGCCGTGATTGTCAATTTACCATCAGTCAGTTTGCTCAATGTTTTAGCACTAATTGTAAAGTTCGTATTTGCGGCCTGCAAAGCTGCAATTCCTTTTGCGCTAAGTTTAATTGCATGATCACCAGCATCTTCCGAAGTGTCATTATCTCTTTCAAAATCGTCAGAGACCCACTTTGGCGCAGTTAACCAGCTTGGCAAAGTAACACCATAAGGGTTGCTTGGATCAGCACTACCATAAACCTTAGTCTGGTTACCCAAAGATCCGTCAATTTCAGCTTGTTCATAGGTCCACGTAATTTGATCTGCCTTAAACGCCCCAGAGATAGAACCAAAATCAGTCTTGCCACTGGTGTAGCTGGCGCTGCCATCCGCATTTTTGGTGATCGTCAAAGCCACGCCGTTTTGATCTGTTGCACCCGTTACTTTAAACCCAGCTACAGCAGGACTATCTGCCGTTACAGCTCCGCCAATGGCATTATTTGTTTGTGCTGTATACGTAGGCTTTAACGAATCAGGCAAGCCTGAACTCTTCTGAGTCAAATCGTTAGTTAGTGTCAGCACTAAATGAATCCCATTCGCGGTAGTGTCCGTCCCATCAGCTGATCCGTTAAAAAGAATGGCCGCATTTTGAATATTTGAGTCTGTCGCAACTGGTGCAAGTGTGGCGACGATGTGTGCTGTTCCATTTGGATTCAATGTCAACGTTAGACCGCTGATATTCTTCCAATTGGCCGCATTTGAAGTCGTATAGCCTTTAGCAATGTCACTGGCTGATGAACTACTCGTTAACGTTAACCGTCCAGTTGAAGTTAGCACTGCTAATTCGGCTGCGCTTAGTGTGTTTTCAGGCACATCAAACGTATACGTGTGCGCAGATGCATCGTAACCTTCACCGCTCTTCGAAACGTTAATCGTGGCCTTCTGTGTAAAGTTGACTAGTTTGAGTGGTGATGTCAGTGTTTTAACGTACAATGCATTTTTGATTGTTCCATCTGACGCCTTATCTGTTAACCAACCGTCTAAACCGAACCCATCTTGATAGGCATCCTGTAAAAAGTTGAGTAACTGTGCCCTATCCGATGGCGTCTTCGGCTGATACGTAATCGTTAAAGTCGTTCCAGATAGAGTTGCTGTAGCAATCACGTTCCCGTTGTTCATTGGATCAGCCGCAAACGTTAGTGTTTTAGCATCAAAGCCCTTGGCCGCGCTACCTAAGTCGATGGTTGTCGACACCCCATTTGCCACATTAGCCGCAGTATCGGTAAGCGTTGGCGCATTTTGTGTTACCTTCCATTCAGTACCGTATGTTTTAGCATACAGATAGGTACGGTCATTATCGCCAAATTTCGTTTGTATACCAGTCAACTCAACTGCGGTAGGATCATTTGTTGCAGTATTATTAATCAATTTGTAAGTTGCGCCCTGATAGTTGTTCGTATCACTTGTTTGGATAGTCGCCGGCACAGAAACCGTATATTTGCTACCTAAAACAGATGCCACTTCAGTAAATTTCGGTTGTAAGTTCGTTCCAGCTGCCGCGTATTTAACATTGGTCGAGCCAACAGTCGTATCAGCCCCACCAGCGGCGGCCTGATATGCCACAGTTACATCAGCGGTCATATTCATTTTCAAGGTCAAATTAGTTAATGGCGTCTTGCCAGTCGAGTCTGAGGAGTCAACTGCAAACTTACCATTAGAATCAACAGTTAAGGGTAATACCAACTGAATTAGGTTGGTATTAGTTGCTGCATCATAGTTAGCAGTTGCCTTGTCTGGATCGTAAGTGACAGTTACTGAACCATCGGCGTTTAACGTTACTGAACTGACGCCGTTTGGAAGCGCTAGGCCATTCATCGTACCGGTATACGTTTTTCCATTGTCACCTGCAAGGTTTTTAAGGAACATCGTCACTAAACCATTCGGATCTTTAGCCTGAGTGGCCGCCACAATATCAGCATTGCTAAACGTGTACTGATAATCAGTATTTACCTGTGCCTTATCCGAGGTATCAATGGTCTTAGTCAGACTATTTTCACTTTTAACCTCCGCGTTGATTGCTAAGTTCATAACATCATGATACTGATCTACTAAAGCTGGTGCCGTAGCATCTGTTGCACCAGACCAATTAACCTTGTATGTGCCGGTTATTATTGCAGCTAACAGCGCGGCTTTTCCGGCAGCGTCTGTTGGTACATAAGTTAACGTCTTCTTTGTATCATCGTAAGTCCAACCGGCTGGCAGTTTTTGACCAATAAGATTATTCCAATCAAAAATTTCAGTGCCAACATTTACAGCCTTTCCTGTTGGATCATCCTTGCTAGTAATGACGCCACTGGTAGCAAATGATGATGTCGATTGAACAACACCAGCACTATTTTGTCCCAAAGAAATCGTGATACTGGGAGTAGTAGTGGTGGTATCAATCAAAGCTGTCGTTCCGGTACCAGAATTAATCGCGTTATCGGCAACGTATTGAATAGTGGTCGTCGTATTTTGAACAGTCCCATAATCCTGAGCGTTGTCTGTTGAACTTGCATTAGCAACACTGCCCTGATATTCCAAGCCGTTATCATTAGTTTTGCCTGTTGTATCATACGTGCTCAAAATGCCATTTGTACCAAATGACGTATCTTTCGCAAAGATAACTCCCGTGTGCAAAGCACTAACGGGTGTCACAATCGTAGTCGAAGTAAAAGATGGTACAACATTCTTTCCCATCGTAATTTCTGCACTAGCAGAAGTTGCATCATTCTTTACGTTCAAGACATTTTGCATTAGTGCTAAAACACCAGTTTCGCTAACTGTAATGGCATCGTTTGAGGTTCTTGAAATTGTAACGGTCGACGGTTTAACATCGTTCGCACCTTGATCCTTATTAGTAATCGTAATTGTGGCAGTTCCAGCCTTCAGCGTGCCTTTAGTTTCATTATTGGCCAAATCAAAGATGTCATAATCAACATCACCATTAACATGAAGTGTGATAACTACTTTAGAGCCATCCAAGTTGTTAATGGTATGTGGCGCATATGTTCCATAATCTGAGTTAACGTTATTACTTGGATCTAGTTGAACCGAACTATTTTGAACTTGCTTGCCGTCTTTATCTTCACTCTGGAAGAAACCAGCATAAATCTGATCGGCAGTTAATTTATTGCTGCCAGTTTTACTATCTTTGTAAGCTGTATTGGAAACCTGTTGTTTAATGGTGATTTCGCTAATAAATGACTTACGATAATCCCAGCCAGCTTGATACATTTTGCCACTAATAGTGCCATCTTGAGTCGTCACACCGGTTGATCCGGTAGTTGTGACTGTGGTGGTAACTGTATTTTTGGCATCACGGACAAAGGTGTAATTTAAATGTCCCGCGTTATCGTATGCAACAGTGATTGTCGTCTGTTTTTGGTTATCGTTTTTAACATTATCGTTGAGTTGCACGCTGACGTAAGAGCCAGTAACAGAAGGAAGCACAGTGTTGCCCTTCGTAGCCGTAAACGTTTTATCAAACAAACTTGACCCATTTTTATCCGTTACATTGACCCGCATGGAAAGAATGTCTCCAACAGTTTGACTACTGTTCGGAACTGCACGTTGAATCGTCACTACTGTTGACGTACCGTCAGAATTGCTGTAATTAACTGTCCATACAGAACTTTTATCAGGGTTTTGCACAGATAATACTGGTGTCAACGTGTCTGTAACCGTGCTAGTATTTTCAAACGTAAAACTATCACTGGTTGGGTCTGCCAAAGCCGATTTAGGATCGGCATCCTTCGGCGTTACATTTAAATGCGTTTGAACGGCTGCATAACCAGCTTCATATGCCGGAATCGCCATTGACTCTTCATGCACGAAGGCATAATCGATCGCATTTTGAATCGTCTTAGTAGCAGATGTATCGGCATTCCCTAGTTCAGCAGCAGTAACCAATGAATCCGCATTTGGTGTCAATTTTTTCAAACCAGATGTGGTACTGGCATCATCACCTGAATAGGGTGATGTATATGTCACATCGCCGTTTAATGTTACGTTTGCTGAACTGTTAATTGTGGCTTTTAAATCAGGATACGTCGACTGAGCTTGATCGATATTCTCTGCGGTTGGATGACCATAATGTGAATCACCATTCTGTTTTACATACTCATCGGCGTCCTTAACAGCATCTTCAATGACATTAGTCGGTTTTCCCTGGCTATCTTCCTTCATGAAATACATATTATACAGAGCCTGAAAAACCTTGTAGTAAACATAAGAATGTGTCTGATAATAAGCATACTGAGCATCCGACAACATGCCATGACTTGTAGCCGTTGGCAAAACCTTCGTGATGTCATTAAAGTTGCTGACATCGCCTTGGTTAACCTTCAACTGAATATCAGCCAAAAAGTCAGTCTTAGCCTGATTGGCTACCGCCCAAGCAATGTCATACATATCTGAGTTAGTGACATCCCCGAACCAGTCAGCATTAGCGCTACTATCACTGCCATCTACATCACTAGGCTGTTGGAAATCTGATGTGACTGTTGGATTCGTTGAACTATCTGCTACATCATATGTTTCAGATTTACCAGTTAGAACAGAATAAATAGCCAAATCCAGCGGCGATGGCACTTTGACGTCGCCGGTCGCATTGATTGCTGTATTACCATTGCCTGAGGGACCACTGCCGTCAAGACCACTACGGTAGCCGGTCAAATAGGCTTTGGCAACTAAATATGCATAAACATACAGTCCAACACGGTTACTATCTATGGGATCCTGTCCAGCGTCTTGGTACTGTGCAGGCATGTTCTGAACGATAGTTTTTAATACGTCTGAGCTAGCACCTGAACTGCTGTCTAAAGCAACTGATTTGCCTGCTAACGCGTCGTTAGTCGCCTGTTTAAAAGCGTCGCCAACCATCACACGTAAACTGTCATAGAAGTCACCGGCCGTGGCCTTAATCAACTCAATCTCCAGTGAATTGAAGTTCCTAGTGTTGATATTAACAGCCTGTGCTTGAATATATTGTTTGGAAGCAAAGGTGTTGTTTGAAAAATCATCAGTCCCAAAATTAAAGTTACCACCCGTCAGCGTATCGGTTGTTGACAAACCGCTGACCGATGGAAGATAGCCATCTTTAAGAAGGCTGTTTTTTACAGTAACGGCAGTTGGTTTACCGAGATTCGTCAATGTGTTATCAATTGATGACTGACTGGCTACCATCCAGGCGATGGCTGATTCAAAACCGCCTTTATACATTGTCTGTTGAACGCTGGTATAATTCGAATCCAAATTTTCAGCCGTTCTGAGTTGGGTACTGACGGTTTCAAATGGTGTCGCTTCACGATCACCAGCATAGCCAAAATAGTGCGTGTTTGGTGTATTGTCAGCTGTTTTGAGTAACCACAGGTAATAGGCTTCTGCTGTTAACTGGCCCTTTAAGTAGGCCTTAATAGTGTCGACATAGCCATTTTGGGTGTCTGAGCTGGCCGTGCCTAGGGTTTGCCCCAAACCTAATTTGGTAAACTTTTTCCCATTAGCGATAAAGGTAGCTAAGTTCAGTTTCAGTGGCGATAATTGTTGATTGACCCACGCATCAATATCAGTCTTTGCCTCAGTATCTGAACTCGGGACTGTTCCATCTGGATTGACTGTTAGCGCATTAAGCTCTTCTTCCAGCCCATCAACACCAGTGACATTCCCCATGATATTAAAAATGTCGAGTTTGGAGCCAGCCTTGAACGCGCTAAATGGATCAGAAGCTGTTAGGTCATCTTTAGCGTCGTCAACACCTGTTTGATAATCCGCATTTACGGCGGCATCGATAGCAGTAATCTCGGCTTTGGTCACGTGGGCTGCAGTTAAAATTCGTTTTGCTCGAAGAATGTCAGTTACTGATGTATCCGCAGGCAAGCTGACAATTACAGTTCCATCCGACTGCGTCGTAATCTGAGTACCGTTGGTAAACTGAGATACATCGATGGCATCGCTAGCCTGTGATGCTAGCTCAACTTGAGTATCGGCAGAACTGGTGGCTGTAGTTTGCTGAGCCTGTGCGGCATTTGTAGAGACCGCGTTGCTAACTGGTAATGAACTCGGTTGACTGGCCGTTGAGGCATTCGTTGACGCCATTTGTGTAAAGGAAACAGCTTTTTCTACGGTCGAATTTATCGAATTAGTTGAGTGAGCATTCTTCTGAATACTGCCATTGGCGACATCCTGAGAATGAGTACTTTGTTGGTTTAATACTGGCGTGGCGCTAATTGCGGCCTGCGAAACTATTTGACTATTCGAGGTATTAGTTTCAGAGCTCGACGTGTCAGTAAATGCAGACGTGGCTGTCTTTTCTGCGCTAACTTTTGCTGAATTGGACTGTGCGTCATTTTTTTGTACAGATGTGGCTGAGTTAGAACCCAACGATACCGACTGACTGGTTTCCATTTTATTTATGTCAGAGCTGACCGCAGATTGAGCTAGTGAGTCAGTTTTACCATTTTGACTTGTAGCCGCAGAGAAGTTTGCAGAATTCGCAATTGGCTCGGTACTTGTCGCCTTAGCAGCTGAGCTTGAAACATTCGTTTGTACAGTTACGGATTGAGTGTCTTTCTTTACAGTACTATTTGTATTGTCAGATGCCGTGGTTACTGAACTGGTTGAAACGTCAGTTGTGTCCGCCTCAACGTTTGTGACCGAAGCACCAGCTATTATTGTTCCAAGGCTCAGCACCAACAAATTAGCAAATATCCACATCTTGCCAGCTTTGTACATTTTGTAATGTTCTTTTTCACCCATATGCTGAAACTTACTCTTTAGCATAAATGCCTCCGCAAATTAACCGCCATTCTTCGTTCTCTCTCAAAACCAAGATTTGATACACTAGTTCATTTAACTTTTTGCGGCTTTATTAACTAAATGCGCAACTAATTTAGACACTGACAGACTTTTTTCAGCTCTTAACTGTTTTAGCTGCGTCCATTCCGTTGGTGTAACCGTAATATTGACACGTTTGTTTTCTGCTTTGATCACTTAAAAGCGCCCCCTGTGAATCATCAAAAACATTAAAATAGCATTAAAAAGTGTGCCACTTTAGGTACACCGTAGTTCTTTTAAAGCTTAAATACAAGGTAATTAAGACAATTAATTTGCGAAATTGTTGTCATCGTGGACTTTGTGTAATCCGCAATGTAGCAGGGTTGTAAGCGACTCTAATATTTATATATTTTTATTTATAGTTACAAACAATCTTTTAAATAAATGGTTGCATCGTGATTTCGGTTTAGCCACTAACGTTTAATCACAACAAAAAAGATCGTTACAAAGTTGTTTAACCACTTTGTAACGATCTTTCGGTTTTACTACGCTAGTCTTCATCATCGTCATCTAGACCAATTCTTGCATCATTGCCCAAGAACGCTTGCAATTCGACGATTGTTTGTAAGTTTTCGGCCAGCAGCGCTGTTAGAAATTGTGCTAGTGCTGGTCGATCTTCCTTTTCTGCCAGCTTAATGGCCCGGGTCACAAACAGATTACTTGTATCATAATCATGTACGAAATCGTTAACCAACCAGTCAGCTGTTTGATACTTGTTCTGACCAGCTTCTGTCAACATTGTGTATTCCGTAAATGCCTTGGTGGTACTGGGCACAACCTCACCTTCTGCCAATAATCGATCACCTAATTCATCACGTTGTCGTCTGACTGTGGTTAACAATTGATCAAACATTTGCTTTAGGGCTAACCGTTCTGGTCCCTTCACGTACCACTTTGCTTGCTGTAACTTATTCGCAAGTACGACCAGATTGGCAACAATATGACCTGTCATTGCCCCGGCTGTTGGGGTGTGATGGTCGACATCTGATTGCTTTAGCTCTGCCTGATAACGCTCTTCCACGCTTGTTGTCATAGTATTTTTCCTCAATTCGTCATTTTTAACGATGCCATTTTCTGCTATTGAGCCTGCTTAACCTTTACGCCCTGAACTTCATAACCTAGCTTGGTGACAACTTCTGTCAGTACATCTGCACTAACAACACTTTCATCAAAGTTTGTTTTTACTTTGGCAGCGTTGAACAGTACCTTCACATCTGCCACACCGTTTTGCTTTTCCAAAGCGCTCTGAATCTTTTGCATACATGATGGGCATGATAATGCGTCTAATTGCATAATTGCTTTACTCATTTCGATAGCCTCCGTATTTGTTTGATTACCACTAGTTTAACTAGCTGACACCAATTAAGAATTGATCCTCATCAAGTTTGCCAAACTAATTATTCATGATTGGTGATTTAATCGTTTTAGTCTTTTCTTCCATGAAAACCGTTGACTTGGGTGCGTAACGAATTAGCCGCATCGCATTGAAAACGACTACAAGAATGCTGGCCTCGTGAACGAACATGCCACTGGCCATGTAGATATAGCCAAAGACTAGACCAATTAGTAAAAACACCACTGTACCAATCGCAATAATAATATTTTCACGCGTATTCCGAACCGTCTTTTTAGCTAAGCCATAAGCGTGGATCAGTTCGCTAAACGACGACTGCATTAACACGATATCAGATGTTTCAACTGCTACATCAGTGCCGCTACCCATTGCGATGCCAATGTCAGCCGTCGCAATTGACGGGCTATCGTTGATGCCATCCCCAACAAATGCCACCGTGTGGTTCTCTTTCTGCAGCTGTTTAACGAACGTCACTTTATCTTCAGGCAACAGGTTTGCGTGGATCTCATCCATACCAAGCTGGCTACCAACCGCTTGTGCCGTTAACGCGTTATCCCCCGTCAGCATCACGAGCTGTTTGATGCCCATCGTCTTGAGCTGGCGGAGATCTTCTTTAACGCCATCACGAATAACATCTGCAATACCGATAATGGCCTGCAGCCTGCCATCAACGGCAACTAAAACTGTTGAACTACCTTGATGTTGAATTACGGTTAATGTTTGTTGCTGATCGTTGTTCAAGGCAACATTTTCAGCGTTCATTAATGTTTGATTGCCAACCGCAACGTGATGATCGTTAACCTCAGCTACCATCCCCTGGCCCTTATTCGTATTGATTGCGTTGACAGTTATACCAGTCGTCGGCAAAGCGTGGTCAGTTACATAATTCACGATTGCACGGCCAAGTGGATGATCCGACTCGTGCTCCATCGCGGCGGCATATGACAAAGCGTGGTCATCCCCATACGTTTGAATACTGGCAACTTCGGTTTTGCCCTTCGTCAACGTACCTGTTTTATCAAACACCAGAGTGTCAACCTTGCTAAACGTATCGACCACTTCGCCACCTTTGATTAGGACACCATTCTTGGCGCCATTGCCGATGCCAGCGACGTTTGAAACGGGCGCACCAATCACAAGTGCACCAGGGCAGCCAAGAACCAGTACTGTAATTGCCAGTTTGAAGTCACGGAAAAATACCCCCACTAGCAGTGCAAGAATCAACACAGCAGGCGTGTAATACGTGGAAAAGCGGTCAATAAACTTCTCTACATGGGATTTGGTATCCTGCGCATCTTCAACCAATTCGATAATTTTGGCAAACGTGGTATCGTCACCGACTTTAGTTGCTTCAACCTGAATGGTCCCGTTATCGACCATCGTTCCGGAATAGACCAATTCACCTGGATGCTTAGTAACCAATTTTGATTCACCCGTGACACTGGCCTCATTCAAGTAACCACTGCCGCTGATAATTTTGCCATCCACCGGCACCTGTGCACCTGTTTTGACCAGCACTACGTCACCTTCGTCAACAAAATCGACATCCGTTTCTTCTGTACTACCATCCGCTTGGAGAACCTGCGCAGTCGTTGGAGCCATTTCAGTGAGTGACTTGATTGATTTTCGCGTTCGCGCTAACGTTTTTTCTTCCAGGAACGTGCCAAATAAGAATAGAAAAGTCACAATTGCGGATTCATCAAATTCCCGAATGACAAACGCACCAATGACCGCGATGCTCACCAATAATTCAATACTGATCGTTTTAACTCTCAGTGCTTCCCAAGCTCTGATGATAATCGGCGTAGCCGCAATGATTGAAGCAAGGATAAAAGCCGATGTGTCTAACCATGTTTGACCCGTGAAGCGGCCAATAAAACCGAGGATGATCAAACCTGCTGTTATCCCTGTAATTTGGTTCGTATGGTGCTGAATCCAGCGTTGAAATTTCATAACGTAACCCCTTTTCGTTTGATGATGTATTCAGTATAGGTGGGATTGCGTCATAGATAATTGACGGTCATCAAGAACGACAAAAAAGGCTAAATCCGAAATTAATCGAATTTAGTCTTTTTGGTGATGCATTTTAAAGATTAGTGTTGCTTACGACGAAGACCAAACAATGAGAGTAAACCAGTTAATAAAGCTAAACCAGTACCCATTGCTGCCGTTGTAGCAAGTTCACCAGTATGTGGCAACTCTGCTGCGGCAGGCTGATCAGTTTCATCAGTCGTTTTCGTTGTTGGTGCAGTGGCTTCTTTAACAACAGTTGCGGGCACACTCTGTTGAGCAACTGTTGCTGCAGGTGCCACCGTAGTCTGTGCGGCAGCGGTTGATGTTTGATCAACTGCGTCAGCCACTAAATGAACTGTCTGTGGTGTAACATCATTCAACAAAATCCAGTCGCTTTGGCCTGGTGCCAAATGATAGCCTGCAGGAATCACGTTACCAATGTAAACCCAGTTGCCGGTGTAACCCTGAATCTCAGTGGTTGTGATAATTTGACCATTATCATCATCGGTCATAATCAATTCGATTGGGTCCCAAGTACGATCTGATGACACAGGCGTCATCGGTTGGGCAGTGGCCGTTGGTGTAAGCACTGGTTGTGCTGGCACGTTTGGCGTTACGTTTGCGACCGTTGCTGGTTGTGCAGGTTCAGTCGGTGTCGTTGGTTCAACTGGCACATCAGGTGTTTGGGCCGGTGTCGCTGGGTGATCAACTGGCGTTGGTGTTTCGGCAACAGTTGCTGGCTGCTCCGGTTTCGTTACTGGCACTTCGGGAGTTGTGACCGGCTTCTCCGGTGTTGTTACTGGTGTTTCCGGAGTTGTAGCCGGTTTCTCCGGCGTCGTTACTGGTGTTTTTGGAGTTGTAGCCGGTTTCTCTGGTGTCGTTACTGGTGTTTCTGGAGTTGTAGCCGGCTGGTCTGGATTTGGCACCACTGAAACAGTTTCCTGCACTTCAACCGGATCACCATACTCAAACTTGACGATTTGTCCGTCACGCACCTTATCCGTTAAAATCGGATCCGAAACTAACCGTAAATCATCTACTGATATTGGGTTATCGTTTTGATCCAGTCCCCGAATAAAACTGTCGGATGGGGTCCATTTTTGCCCAACATACAACACAACGGGACGTAACTTTAAGTAAATCACATTCGTATATGCAGTCTTTTGAGTACCATCCGCAGCCGTAAAGACAACTGGATAACGACCTACTTCACTAATATTGACCTTAGATGCATCAACTTTCAGTGAATCATATGCCTTTTCTCTCGATGCTGCATCATTGCCACTGACAATTTTTCCATTGGTAAGTGATATGAAGTTCTGTAAAGCAGTATAATTCTTATCACCTATAAGAATATCAATATCCTTAGTTTGAATAGACATCGGTTGAACTACATAGTTAAACATTACTTCATTAGGTTTATCACTTACATATGTTCCAGTTGCAGGGGAAATGTCTGAAATCTTATAAGTCACTCCGTTCTTAACAACTGTTTCAGGCGCAGACACTTTGTATTTTCCTAACAAAGTGCCGCCAGTAACGGTCAAAATGTTATTAAGTGCTCCGTCTGAGCTCGTAATATTAACAGTCAATGAGGCTGGTTTAGCATCATACGAACGTGTTTCGGTTTGATAAGGGTTATATTTGTCAAAATTACTCGTAGGCACATCTTGAAAGACGTGTCGAATGTCAGTTGCCTTTGAAAAATCGTAATTATCAACTTGATCGCCAAATAATGCTTTTTGTTCTGATAACGTAAATGTCGTTATCGTGTCACTATCATCAGTCCTGTTATCTTTTTCAGTAACCATGTGTGATTCCGGCATTGAAGTATCACTAATCTTGAAATCAGTCGAAGGACTAAAAACCAAATCATCAGAGCCTAAAGGGTTCAACTGTGTAGTAGTATTTATAATTTTTCCTTCTACTTTGAAATCAAGAATTGGCGACGGAACATAGTAAAAAGTGAAATCATAATTTTTCTGACCGCTAACAGGTGTAACATTGAATTTTTGAACATTTGGATCAACAGGTAAATAACCATCAATCTTGTCATCTTCATAGTATGGCGGAATATTATCTACATTTGAGTTTGCGTAGATCTTCCAATAATTGGGGATACTTTTCAAAATCTTACCCGTTTTTTTATCTACCAATTTGATATTTATTTGCCCATATTGCATAGGTGCAAGCCAAACGTGAATGTTTTGATTGCTTCCAGTAAGTGGGATAGACAATGAATCATTATCACCAACAGTATAAGCTAACTTTTCAGCAATTTTATTTGCTAACAGTTCGCTGTCGCTTGTTACTAATGTGTACCCAGCAGGAATTGTCCATGTTTTCGGAAAGGGCGTAACAAAATTGCCTCTTGTTGCTTTATCTAATGATGCATTTTCAAACTGAGTCACTTCAGTTATTGGTAAAGAAGTTGAGACATCATATTCTTCCCCACGTATTGTCTGTAAATTTGAATCTGACATTTCCTTTAGGTCATACGTAAAAATTACATCAGGATTTAAAACCTCGGCAAACTTATGGGCATTCGCTGGTGCAGGCTGAAGCACATATTCCATTTGTTTTCCATTACTGGAATGCAGATTAGATGCAATAGTGGCTGGAGCAGTGGCAGTGTACATCTCATGAATACCCGAATGAATTTGATAAGAAGTCACAGCATCTGGATTTTCAAGAGTTTCTTTTGGGATAAGAATAAGTTTATGATCCGCATCTTGTGTTTCATACTTAACATTTATTGCCGCTTCACTAACGTAACGAAATGATTCATAATTCATTTCCTGTAAATTATAGTGAGTCCCGGTCGACGCAGCCATAGCAAATGACAGGGGTTCATAGGTTCCTGAACCATCTGTTTTTTTCGCTAACCATGGCGTTATATCTATCGTCCATGTGGTAAGCGGTTGAGCAACGTCACCGTTTACATCTGGTCCTCCATAACGAACAGTCATTAAATGTTCAAATTTAAAAACGAGTTTGTCATCCTTATCACGCACGGCAGTCCCATCTTCATTTAATTGCTTAACCATTTTTGGCTCATATTCCATACTGATTGGAACATTTTTTCCGTGTGTTTCAGAAGGCGTTTTGACCAATAAAGGCCCCGCCAGCTTATCGGGGTAGCGTCAAGAATCTTGTGTAAATGAAATGCCTTCGTACATATAATATGTAACTAACTTAAATAAATGATGCTTCCAAGGTGTCCTGGAGTCCCTTAAAGCCTCGGTGGATCCGCTTCAGAGACTTCTCGTTATAAGCATTAAACTGAGAAACCAGGAATCGATCCAGTGAATCTTCCGTTGGAAATTGTTCTTTGTGGTGGGTGGTGCGCTTGAGATGCTTGTTAAAGTTCTCAATCAAGTTAGTGGAGTAGAGTGATTGCCGAATGGCTGGTGGAAAGTCCATGAAAGTGAGCAGATTCGGCATTTTAAGCAGATCTTTGATTAACTTGGGATAGGTACGATGCCAGTTGTTGGCGAACTCATTCAGTTTCAGTTCGGCTGCTTCACGATTGGCAGCCCAATGAACTTGTTTAAAGTCATTGATCACGGCCTTACGGTCTTTCACCCGAACCTTGTTGATTAAATTACGCCCAACATGAACCAGGCAACGTTGTCGTTTAGCTTTGGGAAAATGCCGATTTAAGCCTTCATCCAAACCAACTAACCCATCGGCCACAAACAACAGCACATCTTTGACCCCTTGCTTAATCAGGGTTCCCAGTAATTCAGTCCAGATCCCAGTTGATTCCGTCGGCGCCACTTGGTAGTTCAGCACTTCTTTCGTACCATCTGGACGAATGCCAATCGCAATATGAACCGCTTCTTTTTGAACGGTATCCCGCTTTAACGGCAAGTAAGTGGCATCTAAGAAGATAGCCGCATATTGTGAAGCCAGTCGACGTTGCTGGAAAGCTTGAACCTGTTCATTGACGGCTTTAGTCATGTTGGAAACCGTGGCTTTGGAATAGTGAGCACCGTACATTTTCTCAATGAGTTCGGCAATTTCAGCAGTGGTAATTCCCTTGGTATACAACTGAATAACCGTTGTTTCTAAATTATCACTGTGCCGACCGTAGGCTGGCAAGGTATGATTTTCAAACCGGCCATTGCGATCTCGAGGAATGGTTAAGTTAAGTTGGCCGTACTTCGTATCAAACGAGCGCTCATAACTGCCGTTGCGGTTATTACCAGTGTTAATCCCAGCGTATGAGTAGCGTTCGTAACCCAAAAACTCTGCCAATTCAGTTTGAAGCAGCTGGTTGATGGCGATTTCAAGGTGGTGACGAAAAACTTCGTCCAAATCTTGTTTTTGGGCTAGTGCAGCGATAATTTCTGTGGTAAGTTCATTCATGGGGAATGCCTCCTGTGATGTTTTCTGTGGTTACTAAATATCATAAGGGAAGGCATTCCCTATTTCTATACAATTTAGAAATCTTTTATGCGTTTACACAAGATATTTTACGCTCTCCTTATCGGCCGTAGCATCACTATTATCATTTTCAGCATTGGTTTTGGAATAGTGACCATCTGCGCTAAAGTGATTCACTCCACCAATAGTCCAATGCCAGGTCCCGTCAGCATCTTGATATGATGAATAATCTTTCCCGTTTGGCCCACCATATGTGGACGCAAATCCGTTACCATCTGTGTATACAAAGGCGCCATAGGCCTCTCCATCAGTGATGGCATCACCTTCACGATCTAATGATGGATCGGCATAAAAGTACTTATGCGCAGGGTTTTCAATAGGGCTAGAATTTATATCATCGCCATTAAAAAAATTATCTATTTTAAAACCGAACGAATTTGGCAATCCTCCAATACCTAACGCACCACCACCTTCACCTACCATGTCAGTAGAACCTGGATGAAAAATAAATGAAATACCATCAGCATTTTGATCATCACCTTTGCCAAGTTCCATACTGACGCCACCATTAACAATGAAAGCGTAGTTTGGGTCCATTTGGTTTTTTAAAGTGATATTTCCTGACTGATCTTTTCCATCCGTCAATGTAACTTGACCCTTATCATACTTGGCACTACCATTTGCTGTAAAATACGAATCGAAATTATTTGGACTAATTGTAACGGTCTTTCCATCCGCCGCAACTGAAGTCTTGTTTACCGTTGGCTTGTTAACAGGTGTAGTAGTCGATGCGTCGTTAGTAGTACCAGAGTTACTTGTTGAGTCGACGTTATTTTCAGCAGTTCTACTGGAATCTTCAACCGTAAATTCAAGATTCTGCGCCCTAGTGACAGGAGCTTGGGATACAGTCTGAGCATCGCTTGTCTTATCGACGGACGAAACTGCTTGTGAGTTCTGACTATCTTGTGAGGCTACTGATTTAACAGCAGCTTGGCTTTGTGATTCCGTCGATGTCTGAGAACTCTGATTTTCAGCGGAGCTAACTGATTGTGCGTCAGATTTAGCTTCACTAGATGAGTTACCTGAAGTCTGTGATTGTTGCTCGCTGGCTGGGGCAACTGACTTTGCCACGCCAGAGTTTGAGGCTGCATCGCTTTTAGCAGAGCTGGCAATACTTGTAGCTTCACTAGCTGTTGAGGCTTTTTCGCTACCAGCTGATGTTTGCGAAGCCGCAGCACTTGTGGTCTGACTGGCCGGAGCACTAGCAGGCTTTTCAATCGCTGGCTGATTCGTTGCTGGTACATCATCCGCATGAACAGTGGTCGTCATTGCGCCCACGCCAAAAAAGGCAAGTGCAACTGCGGCGAATACCCAGTTCTTGCCATCTTTATACATCCGATAATGCAGCTTTGTTTCTGGTTGCATGTGTTTATAACTCATTCGTTTAAATACCCCTCAATTTAAAACCCTGTTGTATTTTTACTCGCCAATGAATTCTTCGGCGATTGGCTAATCTTGCATGGGAAAGAGGTCTGCGATGATTATTTGCAAACGGAGAAAGTCATGCATAATCGATTACATTTATACAAATAAATTGTGTAAGCGTTTTAGTAACTTAACCTTTTAGTAATCAAATTTATTCTGAGGGTATTTATAACACATAAATGCTGCTTTTAAAAGGTAGTCAGGTTGCGCTTTTTGCCGCTTTTGGAACAACCAATGTTCCGATTTTCACTTCTGCACCTTGGTTAAAAAGTGCTTTCATCGCACAGTTAATGCAATCGTTTGCGTTTACTGTTAATTATTTTTGTGACTATACCAATTTAACCAAAAAATATTTAAACAACTAAAATAATTTGTGTGTACAAAAAAAGATTACGAGTTTCCTCGCAATCGTTTTTACGTAATACCTATTCGATTAAGCTTCTTGTTTGCGCACATAGTAGGCAAATCCTGCAATAACACTGAGCAGAACTAAACCAAGCATTGCTAGCAATGAAGCTGATTTCTCACCAGTCTCTGGTAATCCAGTCACACCATGTCCTTCTTGCTTAGCAGGTTGACCCGCAGGACGACCGTTGGCAACAAGTTTTTGTGATGCTACAGGAGTAACAGCGGCAGCCTCATAAGAACCATTTTCTGCTGATACAATCGGCGTTTCAGGTTTAGCTGGACGCGCTGGTTGATTTGGCATTGTTGGTGTCATTGGCTTGTTTGGTACGTTTGGCATTACTGGTACATTCGGTACAGTTGGTGTCGTAGGAACATTTGGTACTTCAGGGGTCGTTGGTACGTTGGGAATGTTTGGTTGACCCGGAGTTGTTGGTACGTTAGGAATATTCGGCACATTCGGCGTCGTTGGTGTGTTCGGAATATTTGGTACATTCGGTGTCGTCGGTGTGGTTGGGATATTCGGAATGTTGGGTGTCGTTGGAGGTGTAACTGGTGGCACCTGTGCGTCTTGGAACTTAGTCGAGACAGCAACAGGTTCGTCAGTTGCATGATCCAGAACAACAACTTTCAACAACTCAGTGCTCAATTGATAACCAGTTGGTGCGACCGTTTCCTTGAAGTAGTAAGTACCAGGCTTCAAGTCAGTAACGGTTAACGTCCCGTTGGCATCCGTCGTCAAGCCTGTCTTAATAACATTCTTGTCGGCATCGAGCAGTTCAAACGTTGCATTGGCCAACACGTGACCGTCTTCAGCAGCGACTTTCGTCAGTTTGATACTGCCTTGGTAATCAATCTGTGAAGCAGTTACGTTACTTTGACCACCACGAGTGGTGTCCGCAATAACAAACCTCGTTTCATCAACATTGTCGTTGATTAGGTAACCATCAGGTGCGGTGATTTCCTTCAAGTAGTAAGTGCCAGGTGCTAGACCAGTGATGGTGAAGTTACCATTTGCATCAGTAGTGAGCTGGCTAACTTGCTTGCCATCCATTGTGACTTCAACAGCTTTCTTATCACTATCGAGCAATTGGTAAACAGCACCGGCAAGTTTGTCACCCTTACTGTTTGTCTTGGTAAACGTCATTAAACCTTGATAGTTCGTTTGATCACCAGCAAATGTAACGGATTCCACATTACTTGCTGGGAGAATTACAAAGTACAAACGGCTACTGAAGTCACGGTCATCTGGTGCTGACGTTACGTGGCCATTTTTGTCAACCACCGCAGAGGTGCCATCAACACGTGAGAATTCCAATCCTTGTGGTTTGTCAACAAAGTTTGCACTGCCCAAACCTTTACTCAATTCAGGTTTCAGGTCAGGTGTGTCGTCACGCAAAATGTAACCGTCTGCGTGGGCAACTTCTTTGAAATAGTAATTACCAGGTTTCAAACCTTGCAAGAAGATTTGACCGTTAACGTTGGTCGTAAATACTGTCGTCCAACCCTTGGTGTCTTCCCCTGCTTTAAAGTAATGAATGTTGTGCTCATTATTTGGATCAATACCATATAATTCTTCGCTACCATCATCTACGACATAGTAGAGGGCGAACTTCGTACCCGGCAACATGACGCGTGTACCAATGTTTGTAACATCTGGTTGACCGTATTTAGTCATCTTAACGGCACCTAGCCAGTTCACAAACGTTCCTTCATCAAGGGCAACGTCATGATTGCTCTTGTTAATAGAGAAATGAACCAAGTTTGAATTCAAAATGTAGCCATCTGGTGCTTTCATTTCTCTAAAGTAGTAATCACCTACTGGTAAGAACTTAGTTTTAACTAATCCATCCGTACCAGTCGTAATTGTTTGAACAATTTTACCTTCTGAGTTGTAAACGCTGAAAATTGCGCCAGCCAATGGGACCTTTGTATCAGCGGAAACTTTCTTCATAAAGGCGTAACCTTGGTAGTCGATTTGGTTAAGAGAAAGTTCAGACTTTCCATTGATCAAACCTTTTTCATCAACTGTGAAACTAATGACATCTGGGTTAAGCATATAACCTTTAGGTGCAGTAATTTCAGTAATTGTGTACGTACCAGCGGCTAGCCCTGATAAACTAACTTCACCGTTTACAAGCGTGAAAGCTGGTTTGTCACCGGTAGTTGAGTTCACCAAAGTATATTCGGCACCATCCAAGACGTTGCCTACATGAGTACCATACTTCGTGAAGACAAGCTTGTTCTGAACATTAGCTAAAGTTGCTTTGGCTGATTCGTCCAACCAGGTAGCGTTTTGACCTTTACGATCATCGATAACTACTTTGATTGGCATCGTATCAAGAATATAACCGGACAACGTTTGCTTTTCAACAAAGTAGTATGTGCCAGGTTTTAAATCCTTGGTTGTAATCACACCATTTGCGTCGGTGATTAAGTTGGCTTGTTCAACCGTCTTTTGATCTGCGTCTAACAAGTCGAACGTCACACCCTGTAAAGGACCGTTGGCACCAATCTTCGTCAACTGTGCATGACCTTGGTAATCAATCTGGCTTAGGCTTGCAACAGAAACTTGACCATCTTCATTCACAGCAAACGTCATCGAAATACCATTTGTTGCATATCCTGTTGGTGCAGTGATTTCAGCCAGTGTGTAATTGCCAACCGCCAAACCGATCATCGTAAACTGACCATTCAAAGTCGTATACTGTCTTGCTTCTTTTGTAGTGTTGTTCGTCAGTTCATAAACAGCACCATCAAGCAGTTCGTGTTTGACATTGTACTTGGTGAAAATTAACTGGTTTTGAACGTTAGTCAGAATTGCTTTAGCTGAATCGTCCAGCCAAGCAGCTGTTTGACCTTGACGATCGTCAACAACAACTTTTTGTGGTCTAGCATCAAGAATATATCCAGAAGACGTCTTTCTTTCAACAAAGTAATACGTACCTGGTTTCAAATCTTTAGTTGTAATCACACCATTTGCATCAGTGATTAAGTTAGCTTGTTCAACGGTTTTTTCATCTGCATCTAATAGGTCAAACGTCACACCTTGCAGAGGACCGTTTGCCCCAGTCTTCGTCAACTGTGCATGACCTTGATAGTCAGTTTGACTCAAACTAGTAACTGAAATATGACCATTGTCGTCAACAGTAAATGTCAGCGGCGTGTCATTTGTAGCATATCCGAAGGGTGCAGTGAATTCAGACATTGTATAGTTGCCAGCAGCCAAACCATTCATCGTAATTTGACCATGGACAGTTGTGTACTTGGTAACAGCTTTAGTCGTGTTGTTTGTTAGCTCATAAACAGCACCATCAAGTAAATCATTTTTCGCATTGTGCTTGGTGAAAACAAGCTTGTTCTGAACATTAGTCAGAGTGGCTTTGGCTGAATCATCTAGCCATGCATCATTTTGACCTTTACGATCTTCAATAGCTACTTTGATTGGCGTTGTATCAAGAATATAACCGGACAATGTTTGCTTTTCAACAAAGTAGTATGTGCCAGGTTTTAAATCCTTGGTTGTAATCACACCATTTGCGTCAGTGATTAAGTTAGCCTGTTCGACCGTCTTTTGATCTGCGTCTAACAAGTCGAACTTAACACCCTGAAGAGGACCGTTGGCACCGGCCTTCGTCAATTGCGCGTGACCTTGGTACTCAATCTGGCTAAGGCTTGCAACAGAAATGTTGCCATCAGCGTCCACCGTGAACGTCAGTGGTGTGTTGTTTGTCGCATAACCCATTGGTGCTGTTAGTTCAGTCAGTGTGTAACTGCCCGTCTTCAAGCCTGTAAACGTAATTAGTCCGTTTGCATCCGTGGTGAATTGTTTTGATTCACCAGCACCATTTAATTCGTAAACTGCACCAGCACCTTTAGCACCAATGCTAGAGTTCAAGAATTTAGTAAATGTTACTGTGTTTTGGTAGTTTTTGTAAGTTGCTGACAAATCATATAACGATTTGTCGTCACTAGTAACATCCGCACTAATCGTAAACTTGTAAACTTTAGTATCACGAATGTAACCATTTAATGAATGAGTTTCAACAACAGTGTAATCACCGCTGCTCAAATTTTTAAACGTTGCAATTCCGTTTGCATCAGTCGTCGCAGTTTGTGTACTACCATTTCCAGTTAACGTATAGACAACACCACTCAATTTCTTGGAGGTGTTATCCCCATCAACTTTGGTGATTTGAATCTGACCACGATAGTCAGTCAGAGTGAAATAGAATGTACTGTCCAGCTTTGCAGAAATAGTGAATTTCTGAATCGTGCTGTTCAAAATGTAACCGGCAGGGGCAGCAACTTCTTGCAGCGTATAGTCACCGGCCGTCAAATTATCAATGACAATCTGACCGTTGCCATCTGTTGTCCAAACATCATTCGATGTCTGTTTGCCGTTTGCATCCGTAGTCAATGTTTTAATAACCTTACCGGAAGCATCCTTCAAAATGAAAGTTGCGCCAACAACTTTGCTATTATCGTTACCAACCTTTGTCAGAACAACATGGTCAGTATAGTTGATAACGTTGGGTTCAATAAGATCAAAACGGCCATTATTTGATTCTCCGGAAACAGTAAATTGATAAATATCGTGGTTTTTATCTGGATTATAATAACCGTTCGGTGAGTAAACCTCCCGAACACAGTAATGCCAGCCAGCATTCAAATTGGTGAAACGAACTAACCCATCAACATCAGATATTACATCGCCATTCTCATCACCAACGTAAACGCTGTTTCCTTTGGAATCTAAATAATATAATTTAAATTCTGCACCAGCAATTGGGGCATTATTTTGTGAACCTTTCGAACCAATTTTATAGAACAGAACTGTTCCTTTGCTGTTACTTTGCGTGTCAAAAACAGTGATTTTTTGTTCGTCCGCAAACGAATTATCACCATCAGACTTCGGAATAATTATTTCCTTAGATTGAGGATCTGTCTTGTTCAAGATGTACCCATCAGGAGCTTGTGTTTCCTTAAATCTATAATAGTTAGGCAATAAACCATCAACTGTGATTGTACCCTTTGCATCGGTAATCAAATCTCTGTAGTTTCTATTGCTACTATCTGTATAATCAGTCCAAGTTTTACCATCGTTAGATACTTGAAAATTGAAGTGGGCGCCTTCAAGTGCATTGCCCTGATCATCTGTTTTGGTCAAAGTTGCTGAACCAAGATGATTCCAAATCGTCCCCGTTTGAATCTGGTTAGTTACATCCCCGTCAAGCATATCAACGCTGATATTACGCATTGTATGTGAAACATCTGGATGGTTCACAAGGTTCTTTGTGCCATCTGGATCTTCAAACTTCATCCAACTACCATCTAAATCAACTGGGGTGATGTAGTTTTTAGAAGGGTTCATTTCTTGAATGTAATATTGGATTGCGCTCTTGTCCAAGTGATAACCAGGAATATTTTTAAAAACAACTAAACCATTTTTATCAGTCGTTGCAGTTCTAATTAAGTTCAAGTTTCCCATCGTATCCTTCTCGTAAAGGTTGAAAATAATTCCTTCAAGAAGTTTTCCACCGGTTACTTCCTTTGTTAAATGGAGATCATAAAAGTAACCGATTGCGCTGGCTTGACTCTTTGTAACATTAAAACTGTCTGCATCCGTGTCACCAGGATTGCCTGGCGTAACGTTTTGACCATTTAAGTTGGCGTTGTTCGTAAAGTTTGTTTTTCCATCCTTGGTGTTAGCGTAGTTGAAATACAAACGTGATTGGTACTGCAATACATACGCACGACCGATAGTTTTTAAGAAATTAATTTTCAATGTTTCCTGTCCGCTACCTAAATCATGTTGAATTTCAAATGTATAAGCATAACCTTTAGAAATCAAATCTTGCTTGTCCTGATCTGACAAAGTATCGAAATCCTTGAAAATTTGGACACCCTTTAATTCTTTAGTCAGGTCCGGATTCAAGATTGTTTGACGAACGGTTCCATTATTAGCCTTAGTCACATCACCAACAGAATTATCGTACACATTGTATTTTCCTTGACTGCCACCTTCAGTTGAAGTCGTAACAGTCTTTAAAATAGTCTCATAAATATGAATCGTATTTGGATCAATTCGCTGATTTTCCGAAGGTGTATCGGAGAAAACAGCATTGTTAATGGTCGACTGGCTGCGATTAATGTCAATCGTCCAAGTAGCCCTGTTATCCTTTTTAATGTCAACCGGTGCTTGGCCTTGCTTACTGATATAGGCATTACCAACATACGTTTCTACATCAGCATGAACTGTCAACCGTCCACCCGGTGTATCAGAATAATGGGTAAATGCATCATTATTGTACTTATTAGTAACTTGAATACCATCAACACTTGTTTGGTACTCAATTTGAAAGGCCATTTGAGTTCGATTATCGTTGTTAGCGTCTGTCAACTTTGGTAATGGATTTTCTGCCGTACCGAAATCGATATACATAACCTCTGTCGCATTAAGCAATGAATAATTGTAATAACCCGGACCTGCGTTGTTGTAATTCAAGTACTTTGTAAAATCTAAATCCGATACTGATGTAGTTGAATTGAACTTACCAGTAGCTTTATCCATAATGCTGTCGACATGGAATAAACCAGTAGTTGGGTCATACTTTCCGTGATATATCTTTAATTGTGCATATGGTGGATTCTTAATGCCTGGGTTAAATTGACCGTTACCACCAATTGAGCCTTGCGTAATCGTAATGCTGTTAGGCAACAATTGTTGATTCCCTTGAATTGGATCCATCAAGTAGTAATGATCATAATTTTCTGTATCGTAATTGGAAACAATATTCCAATGGATTTCTTTAGTGATTGGATCGTAGGCGCCACCTTTTTTGCCTTGGTATGCCTCCTCATCCTTAGCTTGGTAATCCGTTGTAGCGTGATCATGAATGTCATTCTTGTTAACGTCTTTCCAAGTTGCGTCAACAGTGTTTGCAAATGTGTTCTGTTTATCTGGCACTGGTGTTGTTACATGTGCCACGTCGTAAAGTGTGTAGTAATTGATGTTGAATTGATCACTCGTCTGTGTGTATTTCCCTAAAAATTCAACTGTGAAATTAGCATATTTAATGTCACCTTTTACGGCGTCGTGTTTCGTTGTAACTAGGGTTGTTAATTTATAATCTCTACCTTCAAGCAGGACATCACCGGTTGTTGTATCTTTTAACACAATTGCTGGTTTTGCATTTGCATTGTTTGAGTTCAGTGCGTCTTGTATTGAAGTAAATGGTAAGCTCAGCCCACCATTATCAGCATTATCCGTTAAAACGTAATTGTTCAGTTGATAATTACTTTTATTGATATCAATGTTCCAACGAATTGTTTTAAACCCGACATCAATATCAGTATGATTTTTAACTAGGTCAAAACTTTCAGCTGGCTGTGGTTCTGGCTGCTGGGTATCATATCCCTTAACTTCAGCCTTATTAATAATTTCAACTGCTTTGTCTTCTGTTGAAATAACTTTTTGGTGCTGATCAATTTGCGTCTTGTAGACCAAATTGACTGGTGAATGGAAGTTTTTTCCCAGAAAAGTCACAACGAATCCACTATCGTCAGTACTAGTCGTCAAAGTATAATCCGTTCCTGGCACTAAATACGTGTTCGAAGGCGTGTACATGTCATCCGCATTTTTGGCGTTTTGATGATACGTCATCAGTACAATTGCTAATGAACCTGGTACGAACGTTTGTGGTTTAACTACGACATCTGTATACGTGAGCTTATCACCGGTTAAAGTATCCTGACCATGGTTGAATCCAACAGTCCATGAATATATATGATGTTCAGCATCAAGTGTCTTTGGACCAATCTTATAAAAAAGTCCTTCATAATGTGCATTCAACGTTGTACTAGCGTGGATTTTTGTTGTGCCCTGTTCCTTAGCAGTTTGGTCAACGTTGTTAGTCAAATTCAAAGTGGCCGTCCTAATATTGCCCTTTGAATCCTTTGGTTTATTAATATCAGTTACATAAACCAATTTATAAACAGAGTTGATTGGATGAAGAAATTTAACATTTCCTTTTTCATCAACTGTGTAGTCCGTACCTTCAATCAGTTGTTTTCCTAAAACATCCTGACCGTTAACATCACGTACAATATGACCATTGAGGTCCTCCTGAACGCTATAAATCTTTACAGGTGACGCTTGATTGTAAGTGACTTGTGAGTCAAAGGTTTCTATTATTTGTGCGTTCGTTAGTGTTTGCATGTCGCGGTTCATGTAAACGCTCCACGTCACCTTGTCTGGATCAAGGTGTTTATCCAGTTGACCGCTTTTCGAAATGCTTTGTTTTACGGCAGGATGAATCGTAATTTTATCTGTATCATTTTTTCCTGGTAACGTTAGAGAATCTCCGGGCTGTCCTGGCTTCTCAATAACATCCTTATTGAATAAAGCATCAAAAGTCATTTGACCTTTAAGGTACTGAATCGGGTTGTCTCCAGCCTCTCCAGTAACATGAGGGTTATAGAATGTTAGTGAAATCTTTCCGTCAGTACCAATCGTATAACGTCCATATGTCGTGCTTCCATCAGGTGCATTATCATTCTTGATATCACCAGATTGTGCATCAACAATCTTGTAACCATTGGGCAGCTGATAAGTAAACGTATCACCAGTAACCAGATATTTCCAAATTTCATTGGGAATTAAAAAGGTCATGGTTCCGTGAACATCAGAATTGATTGTTACCTTGCCTGAATTAACGGTTGAAGTACTTTTTCCATTGCTAAACGTCAGTCCAAATTTAATATTTAATTTTGCAGCTTTATCATTCTGGCTTGCCTTAGACCCATCCACACCATCTTCGTCTAAGAGATATGTCCCAAAATCATGAGTGCCATGCTCAGTGTCGGTATTGCTGTCATTAATAGCGTTACTGTTGGCAGTAGGATCATCTGCTGATTTATTATCACCATGATCATATTTCTCTCTTGGCTGTGTTACAGCCGCAGTAGCTGTATTGCCCTTTGAGTTAGAATCCGTTTGATCTGATGTCGCATCAGATTGCGTCTTACTGGACGAACTGTTTTGTTCTCCCGTATTCCCAGGACTCACACCACCAGATTCGGACCCAGCCGCATCAGGATTGGTGTTTGCCGACGTCGATGCTGACGTTGATGTCGCTGCCGGAGCAGTAGAACTCGCATTACTGCTATCAGTCCTAGGTGTCGTCTGCGTTTGATCAGAATCAACGCTACTGCTTGCCGTGTTAGCTACTTTACTTGAATCAGTGTTGCTAGCCGCATTGCTTGAACTAGTAGCACTGGAGCTAGATACCTGCGACGGCGAAGTGCTTGTCGGCGTTGACGCGGTAAAGCTTGAGCTCTCACTCGATTCGCTAGCTTTAGTTGATGTATCAACAGCAGAACTTGACTGTGCATTCGCTGTACCGTTTGTATTCTGTTTATCGTTAGTCGTCGCGCCAGAACTCGAAGCGCTCGGTTGACTACCTACCGTGCTACTAGTGGCTGCAACAGCCGGCGTCGTATCCGCCTCAGCACTGATTGTTTTGACGGTTGTGACACTGAAAAAGGCACTTGCAATAACTGCCCCCGCTAACGCGTATAGACGTTTCCTCAAAATAATGTTCCCCCCACGAGTTATAGTTAAATCATTTAGCATGAATAAAAATACGATTAATCAATGTTTTTACTAGTTATTATTTCAATAGGTAAACTAAAAGTTACAGCGTCATTTATAACATACTTTTTAATGCTTTAAAACCGCGTCACTGTGAGGATTGGCGCCCATATTTTCTTTTAATTATTAGACCGTTCCACTTTAGTAATACGTTTTACTTAAAACATTGTTTATGAAACCCCGTTCTTGTGCAATCGTTTGTCTTTACGACTTACTGTTTTAGTCACTATACCAATTTCTTATTCAATAAATTCAATCGCTTACATATTATTAATCTTAAACAAAATGTAATGGTTATATTTCCTCATTCATAATATTTAACTAGTTCACTATATTCACATTTTTAATTTTATGAACCGGTTAACTTATTTTCGAACAGTATTTTTCCAAAATGGTGTACACTATTATGCAATATCATCTCTTTATGACTGCTAGGAGGTCGAACGTAATCGTTAAAAATTCTGCCATTCATAAGTTGTCGCCCTTCAAATCCTTATCCACTGAGCAGGGCAAACTAAAAACCAAAATCGAGGACTTCTGCAAGTCGCATATTCAAGTCGAGACTAACAAACCAGCTATCTTTACAATCCATGGCGACGCAGGTACCGGGAAAAGTGTTGTTTTAAGTCAGCTATTCAATGATATTCAAACCGCTGCTCGTACTGATTCAACCAGCCCATTGTTTGACACGACAAATATTTTTCTCGTCAATCATCCAGAAATTCTCAAAGTCTATAAAGAACTAGCCGGTCAACTCCCCAACTTGCGAAAAAAGGATTTTGACCGGCCAACTTCGTTTATTAACCGCTCGCATAAAAACGGTCACCACAGCGATATCGTCATTATTGATGAAGCTCACTTACTGCTATCCAAACCGGACAGATACAATAACTTTGATCAACAAAATCAGCTACTAGAGATTCTTAAAATAGCGAAGGTTGTGGTCTTAGTGTTTGATACTCATCAAGTCTTAAAAACTAAAAGCTTTTGGAATGAACAACGTTTGCAACACTTGATTGCGCCATACCCACATGCTGATTATCAGCTTCACCAACAATTCCGAATGCACGCCAATCAAGCCGTCGTCGATTGGATTGATAATTTGACGGCCCGTCGACTTACACCTGTGCCAGCAAATACCAAAGACTTCGAATTGCACATATTTGATGACGCCCAGGCGATGTATGACCGTATCAAGCAGGATGATCAACGTGTTGGCCTCTCACGAATCGTCGCAACATCCGGCTATCCTTCTAGGCTCGATGGCGGCAAACACTATGTAACCGAAGGACGATTTAAATTGCCGTGGGATCAATATAATTACCAAGCCACTTCATGGGCAGAGAAACCCGAAACCATCAATGAAGTCGGCTCTATTTACACTGTTCAAGGCTTCGACCTTAACTATGTTGGTGTCATCCTTGGCCCGCCATTTGATTACGATCCAATTACCCAACACATGATCGTCAACACGGACCGGGTGACAGATCCCGAGGTTTTCAAACGACGTGATGATTTAACAGACCCACAAGAAATCCAGCAAATTAAAGAACAGCTGACACTAAACGTGCTCAACGTATTAATGAAACGTGGTGTCTATGGTCTTTATATCTACGCGAGTCAGCCTGCACTTCGGCAACGATTGTTGGAACTGACATCGTCAAAATAAGCTAAACAATCAAAATAGACGTTTTGCACGCGAAAGTTTGTGCAAAACGTCTATTTTAGTTACATATTGGAGAATCAAATCTGGACTGGATTGTATGGCAACTTTGTCACAGCAATCGTGGATTCCATACGTTGCTACGCTATCAACTGAAGCATTCCACTGTTGACGGCTACCAGTGCGCTACTCCAACACCGTTTACCAAACCGTCGAACCAGACTCCCTCTAGTTCTCTTGCAAATCCGTCGTGATCTCATTACGACCACGGCCTTTGGACTGATACAGCATTCGATCCGCCCGATCATAAAGATGATCGGCTTCGTCGTCACCGTCCCTCAGTTGTGCTAAGCCAAATGACATTGTAAATTGAATCCGTGAGTGCTGGTAGATAACCGTCTTATTCTCGGCGTTAACCTGAATTTCGCGGGCCAGCATCTGCGCCATGTCCATTGTCATCCCCGTTAGCAACATCTCAAACTCCTCGCCGCCAACACGATAAACGGAAATATCTTTGTCATTGCCCACGTATTCTCGAAGCATGGTACCGACTGTTGTCAGAACGCGATTGCCCCCTAAATGCCCGTACGTATCGTTAATACGTTTGAAACGGTCGATGTCCATCGCAATGAGAATTAACTGGCCATTATCCGCACGAGAACTCTTATAAGTATGATTAAACGTGGTCGCAAACTCAGCATAGTTCGCTAACCCCGTTAGTTCGTCAATAGTTGCTTGGTGAACGCGCTGCACGTATGAGCGATTATCTCGATCTAAAAAGATAATGGCGAAATACAGGACGATATCCATTACCCAAAAGATTGCAATCTGCTCATACATGTCAGCTAACGTGATTTTCTGTTGAATCGGAAAGTGCATCACGTACACCAGTAACCAAAATAGTGGAATGAACACTATGCTGGTCACAATAATCGTCAGCATCCGTGACGTCCACAATCGATGACGAACCACACCAAGCAAACCAATAATGACAGCATAGAAAACCAGAAACAGCAGCGAACGCTCCATCTGTGTGCCGCCAATCAGAACGATTCTGGTCAGAAATTGAAGGGCTAACACGATATATGCCGTTTGTTGGCCAATGAAAAAGACCACATACATTAACAGCAACATGCGAATGTTAACAAACGCATAGTTGGGACCCACATGAATCGTAGCGTATTCGAAATAAATGCCAAGCAGGCCAAAGTAAATCACACTGAGCACTTTCAATCGGCCTTGCTGATAATTCAACGAAAATTTAGGATCATGTCCAGGGTGAACCCAGATACGGCGAACGAGAATTTGAAACAAAAAGATGATGCCCAGTTCAAAGAACAGTCCCGTCAGCAACGGATTTAGGTTCCAGTGTGTTAATGTCATCCCCAGATCTCCTTTCGCTTTAATGCAGCGCTTTTTATCACGTTATCGTTTCAACAATTATTAGACATCGTATTCCGTTTCTTTAATACCAGCATTCATCATGTCATAAGGATTATGCATCGTGTTATCGTCAAACTCAGCCACCCCGATAACAAGCGACAATTCCATCATTTCTAGCGCCTTGGCGCTGTTGGCAGCTTTGGTGAAGTTATCGCGAATCCGTTGAGCGGCAATACGCGCCCCGGCTGCGTCTGTGAACATAAGCGTTCCCCATGTCGGCGTCACGGTGTCCAAAATGTACCCAATATCATTATCACGGGTGGATTGAACGATCGTATCGGACACTAACCGAATCAAGGCATCCAACTGTTCGTCGCCCATCATCCGTTCCAGTTCAGAGTAATAACGCACGCGGATAATAATTGTCGTCACCGGAATCTTAAAACGAGTATGCGTTTCAAGGTATACATTAGCATCTTCGATATAGGAAACTGTGGTCCGCAAGTTCGTTTGAGCATCAAACGCCCCACGCTCAACCATATCAGTCGTCAACTGCTGATTCTGTTGTTGTAACCGCCGTTGCATCGTGGTCATGCCATAAAAGCTCAGTGACAACAGTAGTGGCATGAGCAGCCAAAAGACTAGCGCTAAGTTAACCGTGTGGTGCCGAACCAGATTGAGGTACACCATCACTAATCCCTGAATAAACATGAACACCAAATTTAATGTCAGACCGGTTGTCAAACTAAAGAAGTAAGTCGTCATCACCAATGCGACACTGATGCCTAAATAAAGCGTATTTAGCAATAGACTGCTTGGCGTCGCTCCGAAAAAGATAGCAGTGATTGCAATCAATCCCAGGAAGGCCAACAAACAAGCATCGGCCATTAAACTGGCGTTATTTGTCTGACGATTGTTTTTCATGAGAACGGCCTCCCTTCCCGATTCGTTGACCGTTCTTGCGGAACATTAGGAACAGCGCATATGCGATGACCACAATCATCAAGAATGCCAAACCAAGGTAAATGGCCAGTGCCGAGTTTTTGTGAATCGTTTGCGTAATAGTCGGTTTAGCTTCAGCATTCTTTTGTTTCTTAAATCGGTAATTATAGTGATTATTGTCTCGGTCCACCAAAATGGCATCCCCAGTATATTGTTGAATGTTGCGCTGAAAGTTAATTTGTGTGGACGCCATCGCGACATCACGACTGTGCGCCGCGGTGACAACCAGCACACCTAACCGCTTATTCCATGGTGACCGCAAGAGTTGATTCGTACCAACGGTTTTGCCATAAGCTGACTCAATACTGAGTTTCTCGTTTGAAAGGAAACCAGTAAACTTTTTATTGTATTGGAAATAAAGTTTGTCGTTCAATGACTTGATAAACGAATTATCTGTCGGCGTTCCAAACGCAATGACGTGGTGTTCGCGAAGAACATTCTTAGGCGGCGTCTTCGTGTAAAACTGAATTGACCCAGTATTGCTTTGGGCAAAGTTGCCAATCAAATTAAAGATGTTCGTCATGGTAGTAAAATCACTCGCACTCAGTGTCTTTGGCCGCACGATGGCTAAATTGTTGAACGACTGATTTTTGATAAACAGACTTGGGTAGTTGCTAAAGAGAATATCCGTGACTGGCTTGGACTTGATGTAAGCCCGCGAATCCGGTTCCACGAACGCCCATGGTGTCTGCGCATTATCACTATCGCTTTGATCCTTCATTTCAAGATCAAACGCTACCCGAATGACAAAGCTGTTGCCCAAAGATTGACCGGTTGGCAAGTTAACGGTCAGCTGATCATTATCTGCATTGGCCGCAGTCAGTTTCTTACTGCCAATCGGCTTGCCGTTGACATAAACGGTAGCCAGTGAACGCGTGAAATCAAGGTTCTTTGCATACCGGAAGTGTACACGGATTTTACTCCCGTCCGCATTTGTACGATCAGTCGGTAAATTAACGAAATAAGTACTCTCCTGATGCTTCGGACCCGTGATTTGATCACCCGTCGACGTTAATTTACGACTGCCTTGATACTGCAGATCAGACGTAAATGTTTGGGTAGCTGCGGAGACATTTTTAGTATCTGCGCTGGTTTCCTTCATCAACTCAGCGTTAGCAATAAACCGTGCCGCCTTTTCCAGATCTTTGCCAGTTGCAGCCGTGACTAAGAGCACATGTTTGTTCCCGTCATAAATTGTTTTAAGCACCGCGTGTTTGGCAACATCCTGACGACTCACGGCCGCCTGATATTTCTTTGGCAGATGCTGGTACGTTGCCATGACAATTTGATAGTCGGCCTTCTTAGCCTTGCTCGTATCAAACGTAGTCACGGGAATCTGGTTATTCTCAGTTGTGATTACCCGTGCGTAACCGGCCAGAGCGTACATGCTGGCAGTCAGCTCATCATTAGTTGCCTGCTTTGGCACAGAAATAACCGAGTTATGGTTCACGATGGTATCCGGTCCGCTGAAATGATCGTAGAACGATTTAATGGCCGTCTCTGGATCCTTCAAGACGTAGCGGAAGTTAACGTTTGCACCGCTATATAACGTGAACCAATTAGCTGGCGTTTGTGCTACTTCGGCCTTGCTCCCGTCAGAATTTAAAATCTGGCCACTGATCTTAATATTGTTCGTGCCACTGAGCAAACGAGTCGGAATGTCGACACTCTTCGTTTGCAAGCCATCCTTATTTTCAGGCCTGAACGAATAAAATTTAACGCCATTAATTGAGACGGTAATGTCAGATGTATCCCCATTAGTTAACTGGCTAACCTGATAGTTCAAATTAAGTGTCGCTTGTTTAACGTCCCAGTAATCCATCTTGATAAAGTACGTATTGGCGGTAATTGAATTGCCTGACAACGTTGTGGTGCTGTTTTGAAATGGCTGCGTATACGTTTGTTCGTCAGCAGCCTTTGCCGGCATTGTTGTGATGACCAAACTAACCGCGAGTGCGAATACCAGCCACAGTAATGAAAATCCTTTACTGGTACCGCTTTGTTTTATACCATTTCGCTTGTTTATGAAAAACCTGTTCTCTAACATAACCCACCATCCCGTAAGCGGCTACTGCAAGCCACATTTGACTATATGTGATGTACATCAAGATAATTATGAGAACGTTGCTAAAGTTCATTTCACCCTTTTCCGTTGTGATTGTGATGTACGTGCTGGCAACAAAAAGAACAATTGCCAATAACCACAACGAATTGCTGAATCCCTGTAAGTTTGAATGAACCTTACCCGCTACCGAGAGGACAAATACAGTGTCGGATAAGACTAACGACGTCATCAGGAGAAAATAAATGGACAAAAAGTACAACAGATCGAAACGAATTGGCCGGCCACGTTTGGTAAATAGCAAATGCGTGTTCTTTAGAATGACGTAGATATTTCCCTTAACCCAGCGCGTTCGTTGATGGAACCACACAGATAACGTTTGTGGCTCCTGCTCCCAAGTAACTGCTTTAGGCTGAAACTTAATGTGAAAACCCTTCATGTAGATTCGAAAGCTGATTTCCGTATCTTCGGCAAGTGCTTTCACATCCCAACCGCCGACTTCTTCCAACAGCGATCGACGAATGACGTAATTGGTTCCCGGAATCGTACATAAATGAAATAACTGTTGTCGCCCTGCCTGCGCCATCCATTGAAAGGACAACGTCTCGATGTTAATGAAGCGTGTGAGTAACGTGGCATTACGATTTCGTGTCCGAAACTTGCCAATCACTGCCCCCAGCGTGTCGTCAGCCATTAACTCGGCAACTAGAATTCGAAGCGCACCACTTTCAGGCGTATTATCCGCATCATAAATGGAAATGACATCGCCTTTGGCAGCGGCAAGACCAATATTCAGGGCGTTAGACTTCCCTTTACCACCATTAGTCTTATCCGTATTGATCACGTGAACCTGACGATGAGGGTACCGCTTTTGCAAATGACCCAACAATTCAGCCGAATTATCATCCGAATTGTCATTAATGATGATAATTTCATAGCGATCGTGTGGGTAATCAAAGTTCAATAGCGACTCAACCGTCTTCACGATAACGATACCCTCGTTGTGGGCAGGAACCATCACCGACACAAACGGCACTTTTTTTGGCAACTCACGCGCAGGTGTTTTCACCTGACGTAAATAATTGACGTATCCTGCAATGACCAAAATAATATTCACGATTAAAATGGTCCAAATTGCCAAAATCGCAATAAAGAGAAAAATATCGAGAATGTTAATGGTAGTTCCTCCCTTCAAGATGCCAAACTGACTGAGCGATGTTTGCCGCTATTTCTTTTTAAACATGCGCCAGTAAACTTGACGACCAACAATATAAAATGCCAACAGGACAATCAGTGACACAATCATGAAGAAGAACAGAAAAACGCCATCGACACTGAAGAATGTGTTTAATGCGCCAGTTGGTGTAACTGGTGCTGGCTTAGTCTGCTTTGGCGGATTGTACGTTGGTACCACTGTTAACTGCCCGTTTAAGTAATAATTGCCATTACGATAGTGCGCCCGCTGGTTGGCAACCGTTGTGGTGCCACTAAACTTACCGGCACTTGGATCTAACCAACTGACCTTGGCAGCACTTACACGCTTCACTAGCCCCGTCAAATCCTTTTGACTATCAGGCATAGTCATCGTAACCGCTGTGGGCGAAGAAAACGAAAGATCTGTTTGTGCTAAGTTGGTCCCGTTGTGAACAGTCTCTAACGATTGTTCTTGAAGTCCATAAAATGCTTGTTTGTATACGCCGGCAGTATTATCAGCATCGGCATTCTTTGTCTCCGATGGATTCTGCATCAAAATGACATTGTTGCTATATGACAATGCGGCAGGCCGATAAACCAAATCCTGATTCCAATAATTTGGCGCACTTAGACCGACTGGGAACACTTGTCGGTCGATGAGCCGCCAAATCTGCGTCTGCATCAGCTGTTTCAGCTGCCCTTGAGTACTGGCCTTGGGGTAATACACAACGGGCGTTCGCAGAAAGACAACCCCGCCATGATTTTCAACCCACTGCAGCTCACTCGTGAACCGTTTGTATGCCGGTAAATCAGTATTAACGGAAATGCTGGTCGTGCTGATGGCAAACGGAATCCCGTTATTCTCTAAATCCGTAGCCAACTTGTGCAGTAAATCCATATTCGTAAATGGCGTCACGTCCGTAATCGTCAGTAACGGCGCATAAGTCGCTGTGTGACCGAAGAAGCGCGCAATCAACCGACTAGCAACAATAAAACTCAGTCCATTGGCCGTCAGATACGGTAGGTAGGCACTGTTTCCATTAATTACACCGTACGGTACCTTTTTGGCGTTTTGACTCTGGGGCACTAAGGTTCCAAATGTCTTCACTGTCGCTGGCGTTTGTGTCGTCACGGCCAAAGACTCACTGAAAGATAATAATTGCCGTGCTGATGATGTGTGGTCGCTTAACCAATACTGCTGGTGATAACGCGGACTAAGTGTCAAGCCAAGCGACTGCCGTTCATCCGTAGCCATTGATGGCCCAATGTGAAGCTTCAATCCCTTAAACGCAGCCCGATCATGAGCAAAGTCACTTGTTGTCAGCTTGGCCTGTGACCAATTCACCATCGTGATGACAGCTTTAAAGTGAAGCCGTTTGATATCGCCAGCGTGGTATTGATCAATACGAATCGTATGGACTTCTAAGTTCAACGACGTCAGCAATCGCTGCATTGCATCAATTTTTGTTTGATCATCGTTAGCGCGATTTTCGCTATCGTAAGCCAGCAGTACCCTTGGTGCACGACTAACCTGACTAGCAGAAGCCGTTACCGATACAGATGATAACAAGCTGAAAATCGTCAACATAAGCAACAGAATAGGGCCAAACCGTTTTTTCATCGCTGCCCACCCCGAATTTCAAATACATGCCAGAGGCGGTGATTCAACAAATCAGAGACGAGTAACGCTAATGACAAATCCGTACACAACGGCACCATAAACAGATGCTTCGCCAAATCCGCGTCTCCGTCACCAATCACAGATGCGATAAAGGTCATGAAAATAATGGCCATGTTCGCAATGATGAGTGCCAATCGAACGACCATTTCCGGATCACCATCACGAATACCGTGATAGGCGCCAAACGCGTACACGCCGATAAATGCGAAGGCAATTAACACATAAAAAGCGAACGTTCGTGGGAAAAATGCGCCCATGATGGTGGAAAAGCCCGTAAAATAATGTGTTTGCGCATATTTTGGCTGACCGGCTGACTTCGTGTAATCACTGACTGCCTTAACCTGCGTCAATTGACCATCCTTAGCGGCCAGATTTAGTAGCGCACCAAATTCTGACGGATGGGTCAATTCATACTTCAAAATCCACATGAAGCTGAACTTATCTGTAAAGTGCTTCTTCATGTACTTACTATTAACGTCAATCGGCGAATAACGATCAAAGTACGTTTGCCCCCGAGTCAAAGCAAATTGACTATCAATACCGCCTTGCATCAACGCCTTTTCAGGATCTTTTGCCTTTAGTAACACGCCGCGGGTCATGGACTGGTACTCATTAATGTTATTAAACGTCTTGGTAATCAAGGCGTAGGTTGCCACCCCAGACGCTAAAATCAGTACAGTACCCAAAATGACGTACAATTTCTCTGCACGTTTGTGAAACACAAACAACAAACTTAGCATTGTCAGCGCAAATCCTAGTGCCAGCGGCGCATTCTGCTGTTTGTTTGTAATCAGGACCACCGTGCTGATAAAGAAGAGCAAGACCATCGGCCAGCGCCGTTTAAAGCGGTGACGCGCCAGTAACAGAATCGAAGAAAACGAATAGAGCATAGCAACGAACATCCCTGGTTCTGCGAAGAAGGAATTAAAATACAGCGTGTATGATGAGTCAGCGAAAACAAAGACAACCATCAGCGCAATAATGTAGTTCCGCCACCGTTTCGAAGGAAATGTTAACGCCTCGGTCAAAAGGTAGATGCCACCAAGAAACAGCACGTAATAAATCAGTCCCATAAACCGAATATCAAACACTTTGGTACTATAGACCAACATGTTTAAGCCAATTGCCGCCTTGATAAATAACGGTTGTGACGAGAATAGTGCCGCTGATGATTCGTTAAAATATTGCATAATGCCATATTTTTGAACCATGTATGTAAAAAAGTAATATGGTTTACCAGTTAATCGATAGAGACCGTTTACGTAGATGGCCCGATCAAAATCGCCATTATTAGCGTATCCATTAACCGGTGGAATGAATAACAGGTACGCCACAATCAGCGCTGACAAGATTACCGCCAACGCCGCTGGTGAAACATGCGACCGAAACCACCACATTACTAATGGGTGACGCCATCCATCGCCACCAGTGCCGTTAAATTGTTAAATGAATATGCCGTATTGGTACTTTCATCCCCGAATCCGCCAGCCAGTGGTGATGCAGCATTTTTAACCTGCATCGCCAACAATTGTTGCTGTCCGGCAGCTTGAAGTTCCTTTTGACCACTAGCGTTTCCAATCATCATGACTAATGCATAATTAGCTGCAGACTGATCTGTTGTTAACGCGTGACCATGCTGGTCATATTGGTTAACCAGCGTCTTATGCTTTGTTTGCTGTAGCAGCCACCGTTCACTAGATGGTTTCAAACGACCGATTTGAGCGACGTGCAGCAACGTCACTAGGCCTTCTGTGGTGTTAATATTACCAGTCGTATATTTGCGTGTGTGATAATTGTACCTTCGTGCGTAAAACGGCATCTTACGATTTATAAAACCGCCTTGAACCAAACGTAACTGCTTTTGATAGACCTTGGTATTACCTTCTACATGCCGTAACGTTAAGAAATCAAAGTAGGATAGCGTCCCTGTCTGTGGTCGCTTTTTTGATTGCGGATCGTAAAAATCTGCAACACGTCCTTGCCTCAAGGCTTGCTTTTGCTGATGATGCCACAGTGACTTAATTTCCCGCTGATAATGTTTCGTTTTAAAGGTTTTATCATACTGAATCAGGGCACCGATAATCCGCAAGTCATCCAGTGTGGCATTTACGTTTGACCGTTTTTTGGTATGTGGATTATACCGATAGCTAAACTGATTGTGCACGTAAAAGGTCTTTTTCGTTTGCTGGTAAAATTTGGCAAAAGCTTCTCGCTGATTCGTGAGCGCAAGGTGTTGCAGATACAAACCGGCAGATTCACTCAACAGTTCATTGCCACTAGCAGTGTCAGCACCTGCATTAACCTGATCATTCACGTTAGTTTTAACACCCTGCTTGGTAACCAGCTTTGTCGTGACAAACTTGGTCAGTGCTTGATGAGCAGATTCCAACGATTGTGCATCGGTGTCGGCTTTAGCGTTCACTAACGGGCCACTGACTACCAGTAAAATAAGTAAACTAACAAGAATTAAATAACGCCGCCGTTGTTTCATAGTTCTGATGCCGCCTGATCACTGTTTTTGGGCGTTTTGCGACCACGTTGTTGTTCCTGAGCCACTGCAATTTGAGCCACTTGATTCAAATAATTGAACGGCTCATCGTAATTTGGCTGAAATAACATGTCAACGAACGCCAAATCGTCAATCGTGTTCTTATTCTGAATGCAAACGGATAACGTGTTCGCTGACTGAGCAACTTCATGTTCACACAGGAGCTGACCACCCAGAATTCGCCGTGAATCCCGATCATAAACCAACGCAATTGTCAGTTTGGCCGTTGATGGCATGTAAGCGGGACGGTAGTTACCTTCATACGTTGCTGTTGCTGCGTCAATTCCCTGCTTTTGTGCGTGAGCGAGCGTGCTCCCCGTCGTTGCCAAAGTACTGCCAAAGATTTCCATCGCCGACGTCGACTGGGTGCCCATGTATTTCAAAGTTGGCGTCAGCAAGTTCAGGCCAACCAACGTGCCTTGGCGAACAGCCGTGGACGCCAAAGGTGCATACAGATTTTCATTTGTCGGGTTAAAGTGAACTGCACAAGCATCTCCGGCCGCAAAGATATGGGGATCGGAACTCTGCATGTAATCGTTGGTTAAAATGGCGCCATTCGGTAACATGTCAACCTGCCCACTCAGCAAACCCGTATTAGGCACAAATCCAGTCGCCACAATCGCTAAATCAGTGGGATAACGACCGCTGTCCGTTTCCACAAGGATCCCGTCACCGTCTGGGTCTGCACTAAAACCAGTCACACGTTCGTGCAAATGTACGTCGACATCATGGTCAACCAACCGTTGCGTAATGTTTTCAGACAACATTTGGTCAACGGAGTGAACCAAAATTTGTTTGTGATTCTGGAACAGACTGACTACATGTTCTGTGCTAGCGTAGCTTTCCGCCAACTCCACACCAACGTAGCCTGCGCCAACAATGGTAATGTGCTTATTTTCCTCAGCCGTTTTATAAATCTGTTTGGCTTGGTCATAATCTTTACATAACAACACCCGGCGTGAGTCGATTCCCTTCAATGGTGGAACAATCACTGTTGATCCGGTCGTCATCACTAGACGATCATAATGAATTGTTTCAACATCCTTATTAATAAGGTCTTCGACGACTACTGTTTGTCGTTTAGCATCAATCTTTAACACATCATGCTTTACATGAACGTGTGCACCTAATTTACGCAGAGCTTCAGGGCTCGAATAAAACATGTCCTCCAACCGTTGCACACGGCCGTCCAAATATAATGAAATCCCACATGACAGGAAAGAAATATTGTCATGCCGTTCATAAACCTCAACGTCTAAATCCGGATTAGTCACTAACATCTGACTAACCGCAGCGGTACCTGCATGTGTACAACCAACAACAATAACTTTCATGAAAGTTCATCCCCAAAATTTAATTAATAGCTTATGACTCTCATAAAGAAAACTACGGTAATACGGCCATCATAATCGGCTTACCTTAAAATTAACTTTATAAAATGTTTTATAGCTCGTTTTTTAAGTCGCAAAAACATCGACAAGCTTGATTAAATCAACGATTCTTAACGCTTGACCACAGTTAACCAGCAACTGTACCATAGGTCAAGTAGTTCACCATAATTAACTCAAGTTTGTCTTTTCATCACTAACTTGAGTCATAATATGTAGTACTTGTATTTGCGATAAAGGTCGCCTTCGGTTGTCAACACGGAAACACCGGCGTGGGAGCGGTTCAAGCCTCAAAGCCCGAGTCTTCGCGACCGTCCCAGTGCTGTACATCAGGAAAACCACCTGATTACAGCCCCCTTCACGCCTTGGTTTCCTTGTTGACGCCCTTCGGATTACATTACAAACTCAGACTGCCTTTAATTAGAAATAAGCTTGTTCAAAAAAATACAATTTGTTTCTACGGTAATATGAGTTGAGTCGACTAGAGACAGAGTTCCGTGTCGACAGCACTTAATGGTGCGGGTTTGACCATTTAGTGCTGTGGGACGAGTTCTGAGACGAACTTTGGCTCAGAATCGAGGTTGAGACCGGTCCTCAGGGAACGGCGCCTCTGGTCGACGCAACGATGGCATAAGAACTGTAATAACCAGTTTGTTGATATAAAATGCAAAGGATGGATGAGCATGTTTCGTTTCTTTATACAACCTCAATTGAATATCGCCACCAATTCAATTATTGGTTATGAAATGCTCTTAAAAGAGCACACGCCAGATGGTTGGCGGGTTCCAACGTCTTTTGACAGTATTACGCCGCAAAACTGGACGGAATTATTCGTGGCCTCAACCAAGCTCTTATCATTAAAGATCCATTCCGTATCCGTTAACTTGGATCGTCGCCAGCTTATGAATGACGACATCGCCCAATCAGTGATTGACGCGCAAGAACGCATGCGCCCCATGCGCGTGGTCGTCGAGTTAACAGAACGGGTTGGTAAAGTCCCATTCACAAACGACGAGTTGATTCCGCAAATCCAGCAGTTCACTAATCGTGGCATGGACTTTAGTCTAGATGACGTCGATAGTGGCGATAATCATTACAACAACATCAAAGCACTCCTGCCGTATGCTGATGAGGTCAAGTTTGCCTTGCAAAACTTTAAGCAGGGATTGATGTCACCCAACATCCGAGAAGAATTAGAGACTTGGCTTAGCATTACTCGCCAATACAATCAGCGATTAGTGCTTGAAGGCATCGAAGATGAGGTCGGTGATGACATTGCCAACGAAATGGGCATCAATATTCGCCAAGGTTACTATTACGGCAAACCGCATCTATTGGCGTTGGGTCAGGATAAAACATTTTCCTAGCAGCCCTAATTTTGATAATGCCGTTTCTGACTAAAGTTAGCAAAGCGCTTCACGCCTATGCTTATCACTTTAAAAAACAACATGTCAATTTACAATTATTTGGTCCGATAGCGGTCTAATTTGGCTGAATATTTAACAAAAATCGCCCTCCCTAAATTTTAGGGAAGGCGATTTTTTTGAACCGTAATAACATTACTTGACGACAAAAATGTAAATATCAGCAGGTGATAGTCCAATCGTGAACTTAACACCTTTAGAATAGATTGGATCAATGGAACTGGAACCGCTCTTAACGCTCTTTGTTTCCTTGCCAAATTGCTTCATCACACTCTTAGAGTCCGCACCGACACCGTTTGTTAAAAGCGCGAAGCTCGTGCCAAACTGCTTTTGGGTAGCCTTTTGCTTAAATGCCTTGGTCGGCACAATCATCGTTGCGCCGAGAACTTGCCCATTCTGAACGTTCATTCGAATGCGGTAGTCTTTGGTCGAAACAACGTCGCTAACCCCATTAGCGGGTGTTTTAACGGGCAGTAATTGATCTTTGGCCTGTTGTTTGGCCGTAGTCATTGCTGCCTGAACATCCTTTTGCAAAGCGCCAACTTGAGCAGCAGCCGCTGGCGTTGGTTGTTTCTTCAAACTTGCCGCAGCCTTTTGCAGTGCCATTGCCTTGCCCTGATCAGCTTTGCTTAATTTAGAACCCGTTAGCGCCTGATTGAACGACTTTTGCAAGGTTTGATAATCAGTCAAAACCTTAGCCGCTGAAACGTGGATTGTTTTACGCGAACCATTAGCGGTCAACTTAACGGACTGGCGTTTGGTCGTTGTGGGTACCTGAATGACAAACGTCCCATTATGCACAGTTAATGATTCTTTTGTGTGGTCATCAACTTGATAGGTCACCTTATTAGCGTTGGTGTGTCCTTTCACCGCGGCAACCATGCCGTCCTGATGATACGTTTCATTCGTAGTTGTCAGTGACGCGCGCCCACAACCAGCCAAGGCGAGGACGGAAGCCGCAGCAACAATGCCTAATATTGTCTTTCGTTGCATTACGATTCCTCCCCTTCACTCATGCTGATGTTGCCGGCAAACTGACTATTGTAGAGGTCAGCGTAAAATCCGTTAGCCGCCATCAATGCATCATGGTTACCTGTTTCAACAACAGAACCATGATTCATAACAATGATGTTATCGGCGTTTCTAATTGTAGATAACCGGTGCGCAACAACGAAACTCGTTCGATTTTGAAGTAACTGTTCCATGGCATGCTGAATTTGAACTTCAGTCCGCGTATCAACGGAACTCGTCGCTTCATCAAGAATCAGAATTTCGGGATCCGCTACAAATGCCCGGGCAATCGTTAATAATTGACGTTGTCCCTGGGAAATGTTCGACGCTTCCTCATTCAATACAGTTTTGTACCCTTCTGGCAACTTACGAACAAATTCATCGACGTGAGCGGCCTTAGAGGCAGCCATAATCTCATCGTCCGTGGCGTTTTCACGCCCGTATTTCAAGTTATCCCAGATTGTGCCAGTAAACAACCAAGTATCTTGAAGCACCATCGCAAAGTGTGAGCGCAAGTCTTCACGTTGAAGGTCACGGGTATCCGTACCGTTCAAACGAATCGAGCCACCCTTAACGTCATAAAAGCGTTCCAATAGGTTGATAATGGTTGTCTTCCCAGCACCGGTTGGCCCAACAATGGCAACCTGTTGACCCTTCTTAACAGCTAAGTTGTAATCAGTCATCAACAGTTCGTCATCGTAACCAAACTGCACGTGATCCAGTGTCAGCAAGTTTGGATCATCAGGCTGCGCAGGCAAGTTTGACTGTGTTTGCTTCATTTCTTCTTCCTCAAGCACATCAAAGACCCGTTCAGCTGACGCAATCGTTGATTGAATCGTATTCAGTAAGTTTGCCAACTGCGAAATTGGTTGTGAGAATTGCTGCGTGTATTGAAGGAAGGCCTGTACGTTACCAAGGGTGACATTCCCATTAGCAACTTGAATCCCACCAACAATCGCCACAAACACGTAACCAATGTTGTTCAAGAACATCATCAGCTGCATGATAATTCCGGAAATAAACTGCGCTTTCCAAGCCGCTTTATAATACGTTTCATTCTGCGTTTCGAAGTCCTTGATGGCATCGTCTTCCTTATTGAAGCTCTTAACCACCTCGTGACCTGAGTAGTTTTCTTCAACTTGGTTGTTGATCAACCCAAGGCTTTTTTGCTGCTGACCAAAGTAGCGTTGTGACTTCGGTGCCAAAACCCCAACAACGACTAAACTGAGCGGAATGGTTACCAATGCGATCAGCGTTAATTGCCAACTAATTGTTAACATCATCCACAAGGTGCCGACAAACGTGACCAAACTGGTAATCGCTTGCGTCAGACTCTGTTGCAGCGTGCTGGCGATATTATCCATATCGTTGACCGCACGACTCATAATGTCCCCGTTGTTATGCGTGTCGTAATACTTGATCGGCACTAAACGCATCTTGCCTTTAAACTCACGCCGTAATTTGTACACAGTCTGCTGAGAGATCCGCGTCATAATGTACTGTTGCAGGAAGTTGAACAAGGCAGAAGCCAAATACATAATCAAAACAACAACGATAATATTAAAGACTTTTTCGAAGTTGATTGGGTAGTGACTCATGGCGATGCCGGCCTTTTGATGCGCGACACCCGTCATAATTCCTTTGTAAATTTCGGTTGTTGCTTGACCCAAAATCTTTGGTGTACGAATTTGGAACACAACCGCCGTGATGGCGAAAACGAGCACCATAATCATGCCAAACCAACGATCTGACATGTATTTCATTAATCGAATAAACGTGCCGAAGAAGTTGTTAGGCTTTTCAACTAAACCAGGGCCTGATCCCGGACCGTGTCCGTGACCGCCAGTTGGTCGTGGTGTCTGTGTTTTCTTTGCATTATCACTCATTACAGACCCGCCTCCCCTTCACGTAACTGAGACCGCATAATTTCTTGATAAACTTTGTTGGACTGTCGCAATTCTTCGTGTGTGCCCTTACCGACTAGCTTCCCGTTATCAAGCACTAGAATCAAGTCTGCATCAGCCACTGTGGCAATTCGTTGTGCAACAATCACAACAATACTCTGTTGAATCCGTTTGTCCTGACGCAGTTGACCACGCAATTTAGCATCAGTCTTAAAGTCCAAAGCGGAGAAGGAATCATCAAACACATAGGTGCTGGCGTCCTTCACTAATGCACGGGCAATGGCTAACCGTTGACGTTGACCACCAGAGAAGTTTGCACCACCTTGTTCAACATGGGCGTCCAAGCCACCCTCCTCTTTAACGAAGTCGGTTGATTGGGCAATATCTAACGCTTGCCAGATTTCATCATCTGTCGCGTCCTCTTTACCAAACTTCATGTTGTCGCGAATAGTACCAGTAAACAATGTTGCCTTTTGTGGCACCATCGCGACTTCACCATGAAGTGTCTTAACGTCTTGTTGACGCACATCAACGCCATTCACATTGACGCTCCCTTTTTCAACATCAAAGAAACGAGGAATTAGGTTAACCAGCGTTGTTTTACCAGAACCGGTACCACCGATGATGGCCACCGTTTGGCCAGCCTTAGCACTAAAGTCAATGCCGCTTAAAGCAGGCTGTTCGGCGTGGCGGTAACGGAATTCAACGTTATCAAATGCCAGTTGTTTGGCTTCACCAGTTGCTGGCGTAGTGGGGTGTTCTGGATCCTTAATGCTAGAATCCAGTGATAAGACTTCCTGAATCCGCGTTGCCGAAGCGGCCGCACGAGGCAGAAAGGCCATGACCATTGCGAGCATCATGAAGCTCATCAAGACTTGCATAGCATATGTCATGAAGGCAATCATGTTCCCGACTTGCATCGCCTGCGAACTGATCAGCTTGCCACCGAACCAAACAATGGCAACGTTTGTCGCGCTCATAATCAGCGTCATCACAGGATAGGCAAACGCCACGATCGTATTAACCTTAATCGAATTGTCCGTGTAGTCCTGGTTGGCTGCTTCAAAACGATCCTGTTCAAACTGATCCTGACGGAAAGCCCGAATAACGCGAACACCAGTTAGACCTTCACGAAAGACCAGGTTCAAACGGTCCGTCTTCGTTTGCATAGCACGGAACCGCGGAATCGCTAAGCCCATAATCAAACCAATACAAATTAGTAAGACAGGAATCGACACCACGAAAATCCATGACAACTGGTGGCTCTTGTTATAGGCCAAGAAACTCGCACCAATCAGCATAATCGGTGCCATAATCATCATTCGTAAAGCAATCATGGCAACGTTTTGAATCTGGACCACATCGTTGGTTGTTCGTGTGATCAATGATGAAGTTTCTACCTTATTAAACTCATCATTGGCAAAGTTCATTACTTTGCTATAGATGTCACTCCGTAAGTTTTGACCTAACTTTTGTGAAGAACGCGCTGCTAACAACACGTTCAACACTGCGGCCGCCACTGACAGTAACGAAAAACCGATCATTTCAAAACCGATTTTCCATATGTAACTAATGTCACCCTTTGCCACCCCGTTATTCACAATGTCTGATGTTAAACTGGGCAAGTTTAGGTTGGCTATGACCTGAATAATCATAAAAAATACGGCCCCGAGTACCGCCCATAATGAAATTCGGCCCCTAGCTATTTTTAGCATTTGGCACGTTCCTCCTCGTTCGTAAGCAAAGATGTGACGATGATTGACACAAAATAAACCTAGCTATTATACGCCAAAGAAAGGCGTATTCTCTAACTTAATTTACTCAAAATAACTGTAAATTAATTCATTTTTATCAATTGACGTTATATCTGCTATTTCGTCCGTAACAATCTATTTTTCGCACGAAGCAGAGTGAGTATATCACTTACTGTTTCTTATGGAAACTATTTTAAACTGACTTTTTAATAATTTCCAAGTTTAGTAAAACGATAAATTACTATTTGTGTTTAAGTAATTAACAATATTATTATAGTGTTTGAAATAGCAATTGCAAGCCTTTGTTTGTTAAACCATGCTTATTTAATCCCGCCAATTACAAAAATCGATGCCATTCGGTATCAAAGAATTGACCGTTTTGTCTTCCCAACTTACGCTGTTACCAAACAGATCCAATCACCGCCCTGACTGAGTGTAAGGAGGAAGCAATATGAAGCAAGGAGAACAATTGCAGCTACTGTCCGACCTTATTGGCGTACCATCAGTGAATGGTCGCGAACGTGAAGTAGCGCTTATCCTACAATCTTTTCTAAAGGGTCACGGCATTACTGCGCACTTAATCGATTATGGTAACGACCGTTCAAATTTGATTGCGAGTTACGGCGATAAAAATACACCAGTACTCGGGTTTTCGGGCCACATGGACGTCGTGACTGCTAATGAAAAGGAATGGCAATCATCTCCGTTTGCACTAACTGCTGTGGGCGATTATCTCGTTGGCCGCGGCACAGCTGACCAGAAAGCGGGCGTCGCAGCACAAGCAATTGCGCTAGCCGAATTAGCCGATGCACACACCAAACTAAATGGGCAAGTGCGACTGCTATTCACGGTTGGCGAGGAAGTTGGTGAATACGGTGCTCAACAACTGACCGAACTAGGCTACGCAGATGATCTGTCCGGATTAGTGATTAGTGAACCCTCTTCCCAGGACGTTTGGTACGCTAATCAGGGATCAATTGACTACACAGTCGTATCTACCGGTAAGACCTCCCATAGTTCGATGCCTGATTTAGGCGTTAACGCACTGGACAACTTGGTTACCTTTTACAATGCGTTACAGCAAGCCTTGCAATCGCACCAAGAAGAAAGTCCTATTTTAGGTAAATTTCACAATAGTGTGACCACTTTCCACGCCGGCGATCAAGTTAACACCATCCCCAACCACGCCGAATTACAAGGCAACGCCCGGACTATCCCAGAGTTCGATAACGCTGCTTTTATTGATCTCTTAACTAACGTTGTTAACCGGTTAAATGAAGCGCCATTAATGAATCTTGCCCTCACCATTAACTTCAACAAGATACCAGTTGTAAGTGATAAAAACTCACTTTTAGTCCACCAAACCGTTGATATTGCTCAAGAAATTACTGAAAAAGCACCGCAGGTAATCGGCATGGTCGGCACAACCGACTCCTCAGAGTTCGTCAAGGCCAAGACTCATTTCCCCATCATTGTTTATGGACCAGGAATCACGCAGCAGGCCCATCAGCCAAACGAATATGTCTCCAAACGTGCCTATTTGCAAAGTATCGATGTGTATCGTGAATTAGCGAAGCACTTTTTAAATAAAGCGGATGACTAGTGCTTATTTTAAAAAAAGTCCGATTATGGGCCAACTCAATGGTGAGTGGGCTCGTAATCGGACTGCTTTTATTAATTTCAGGATGTCCGCAAGCACAGCGGAACGCAGCGCTTACTCGATGCCAACACGTTTGAAAATCTCATCAACATACCGCAAGTGACGTTGCACATCAAACACAGCAGTCACTTCATCCGGCGTCAAGTATTGGTTGACAAAGGTACTGGCCATCGCCAGTTGTTGAAATGTTTTATCGGTGGTCATTGCCTGTTGCGCCAACTGTTGCACATGATCGTAAGCTGTTTCACGACTGATGTCCTTGTCAATTAAGGCTAGTAGCAATTGTTGACTGAACACCAGGCCACCACTGGATTCAATGTTGTGAATCATCCGGTCCTCATTGACGACCAAATTTTTCATGATGCGATTAAAACGATGCAGCATATAATCTAACAGCTCAGTCGTGTCCGGCAAAATGATTCGTTCGGCGGAAGAGTGCGAAATGTCGCGCTCGTGCCACAAAGATACATCTTCAAAAGCCGTAATCATATGTCCACGAATTACCCGAGCCAAACCCGTAATGTTTTCTGAGCCAATTGGATTATGTTTATGAGGCATCGCTGAAGAACCTTTTTGCCCAACGGAAAACGGCTCAGCCACCTCACCAATTTCCGTTCGCTGTAAACCGCGAATTTCCGTTGCAAAGTTTTCTAAGCTAGTCGCAATGAGTGCTAATACGCTCAAATAGTGTGCGTGAAGATCCCGTGGCAACACCTGACTGGTCACTGGTTGCGGGCGCAGTCCAAGTTGATCACAAACGTCCTGTTCCACTTGTGGGGGAATATTTGCAAAAGTGCCCACTGCACCACTTAACTCACCCACAGCCATTTCATCAGTCACTGCTTGTAAGCGCGTGATGTCACGATTAATTTCATCTACCCACCGTGCTAATTTAACGCCAAACGACATCGGTTCCGCCTGAATGCCGTGTGTGCGTCCCATCATTACCGTGTGGCGATAACGTTTTGCCTGCTTGATCAATGTGTCTCTTAATGTTTGCATATCTGTCATCAATAGGCCATTAGCGGCTTTTAATTGCAATTCCTGAGCCGTATCCACAACATCCGTGCTCGTCAGGCCATAATGAACCCACTTTCGTTCATCGCCCAGCGATTCGGATAACATGCGTGTGAATGCCACCACATCATGATGGGTTTCTGCTTCAATTTCCTGCATTCGATCAACGTTTATGACGGCATGCTCACGTAAGGCATCAACATCCGCCTGTGGGATCTTGCCTAAGTTTGCCCACGCCTGACACGCTGCCACTTCGACCTTTAGCCATTGTTGCAACTTATTTTTCTGTGACCAAATTTGGCCCATTTCCGGTCGCACGTAGCGATCAATCATGCCATTTCCTCAACTTTCATATCATCTTGCCAAACATCTTTCAAAACCATTGTCTGTTTACGATCTGGTCCAACAGACAAAGTTGCTAATGGTAAACCAGTTAATGACATGACGCGTTCCACATACTGGCGTGCATTCTTTGGTAAGTCATCCACTGTTTTACAATTTGTGATATCTTCCGTCCAGCCAGGCAAGGTTTCGTACACTGGTTTGCAGCGCAATAAAGCTTCCCGCCCAGCAGGATAACGATCAATTGTTTCACCATCCAGCTCATAAGCTGTACAAATTTTTAACTCTGGCAAACCGGTCAGAACATCTAAACAGTTTAACGCCAAGTAGTTTAAGCCGGATACACGTTTGGCATGTCGCAAAACGACCGTATCCAGCCAACCAATTCGGCGAGGCCGTTTCGTGACGGTCCCATATTCGTGTCCCACTTCACGAATGTGGTCACCTTTCTCGTCATGTAATTCAGTTGGGAACGGACCATCGCCAACCCGAGACGTATAGGCCTTTGCCGCACCAATAACGGCTGAAATTCTAGTCGGTCCGATGCCACCACCAATAGTGACACCGCCTGCAACTGGATTAGATGAAGTTACATAAGGATAAGTTCCGTGATCAATATCTAGCATTACCCCTTGCGCACCTTCAAACAACAAACGTTGGCCATTAGCAAGCGCATCATCAAGCACTTTTGAAGTATCAGTTACATATTTGGCGAGCCTTTCGGCATAACCCTGATAGGCTTTTAGTAATGGTTCAAACGCAATCGGTTCCGCACCATACAATTTAGCCAACAACTCATTTTTAGCTATGACATTGCGAGCGAGCAATGTTTTAAAAGTTTCTGGTTCCAATAAATCGGCCACTCGAATGCCAATTCGTGAAGCTTTGTCCATATATGCGGGGCCAATACCCTTATTTGTCGTGCCAATCTTACTGCCTTTTTTACTGGCTTCTTCTAATTGATCTTGCAAAATATGATATGGAAAAATCACGTGAGCACGATCAGAAATTCTTAAGTTATCGGTACTAATGCCGCGTTCATGTAAGTAATCAATTTCAGCTAACAATGTTTTGGGATTCAGCACAACACCGTTGCCAATCAAACATTGTTTATCACTTTCAAAAATTCCTGAAGGCAATAGTTGTAGCTGGTACTTTTCGCCGTTAAAGGTAATGGTGTGTCCCGCATTGTCGCCACCTTGGTAACGTGAAATCACGTCAGCCTGCTGACTGACAAAATCGGTAATCTTTCCTTTACCCTCGTCGCCCCATTGACTCCCAACAATCACTACTGCTGTCATTATGTCACCTCAAATTTTATTTGTCGAACAACAATGAGAACTATAACAGGTAAAGTTCGGATAATCAACTAAAACTGTATAATCTAATTATTAATAAATTTATTGTTCTTGTTTTAGCGAATTTTAATTTGACAGAAAGATTTAAAACGATTATTGTATCTCGTGTTGACGAACTTTAATCAATAAATGACAGAAAGAGGTTTTCACCTTCATGGAAATATTTGATTATGAAGACGTTCAGTTAATCCCCAACAAATGTTTGATTGAGAGTCGTTCTCAGGCGGATCCAAGTATTACGTTTGGTGGTCATCACTTCAAGCTTCCTGTGGTTCCAGCGAACATGGCAACTGTCATCGATGAACAGTTAGCTACCTGGATGGCAGAACATGATTATTTTTATATCATGCACCGCTTCGAACCAGAAACAAGATTACCTTTTGTTCGGAAAATGGCGAAGAAACATCTGATTAGTTCAATCAGTGTTGGTGTAAAACCGAACGAAAAACAGTTTATCGATGATTTGACCAGTGAAAAGTTAACACCAGACTTCATTACCATTGATGTCGCTCACGGTCATGCCAACAGCGTTATTGAAATGATCCATTACATTAAAAAACGCCTCCCAAAGGCATTCGTGATTGCTGGTAACGTGGCAACGCCTGATGCCGTACGTGAACTTGAAGACGCTGGCGCCGATGCAACAAAAGTTGGCGTTGGCCCTGGTAAAGTTTGCATTACGAAGTTGAAGACTGGTTTTGGTACCGGTGGTTGGCAGCTGGCAGCTGTTCGCTGGTGTGCAAAGGCTGCGCGCAAGCCAATTATTGCGGATGGCGGAATCCGTCACAATGGCGATATTGCTAAATCCATTCGCTTTGGTGCCAGTATGGTAATGATTGGTTCACTGTTTGCCGGTCATCGTCAGTCACCAGGCCATGACATTATGATCAATCACCGCCACTTCAAGCAATATTACGGTTCAGCATCCGAAAACCAAAAGGGTGGTCATAAAAACGTTGAAGGTAAAGATATCCTAGTAGATTACCGTGGCGAAATCAGCGATACATTAACGGAAATGACAGAAGATCTTCAATCATCTATTTCATATGCAGGTGGGAGTGACCTTACAGCACTCAAAACCGTCGATTATGTCATCGTGCGCAACACCATTACAAATGGCGATTAATTAAAACTCAAAAAGGGCGCTACCAAGTTCTGATTAAACTCAGAATTTGGTAGCGCCCTTTCAATTCAACTTTTTTAATTTCGATGTTAGTTGTAAAACGGACTAACTAATTGGAAATAAAATTAACTCACGATTAACACGGAGACTTACTTCTCTGGCTTTGCTGCCGTAGTCTGGTTCTCCGCAGTAACTACTGTTTGCTCCCTTTCCGGTTGCTGCTCGCGCTCCGGTCGTAAGAGCAAGTTTAGGATAACAGCTGAGAAGCTAGCAATCACAATGCCATTGCTCAAAATAAGTTGAGCCGTTTTTGGTAAATCTTGAAAAATTGCCGGTTGAACGGTAACGCCCAGACCTAAGCCAACAGAAACTGCAGCAACCAGGATGTTTTTATTGTTGTGAAAATCAACTTGGCCAAGCATCCGTACACCCTGCATCGCAACCATTCCGAACATGACAACCATCGCGCCACCGATAACTGGCGCTGGAATAATCGTAGCTAACGCGCCAATCTTTGGCAATAATCCCAGTGTCATCAGAAAACCAGCTGCATAAAACACTGGTCGGCGACTCTTAATTCCGGATAGCTGAACCAATCCAACATTTTGGGAGAACGTTGTGTATGGGAATGTGTTGAACAAACCGCCAAGGGTAACTGCCAAGGCTTCAGCACGGTAGCCTTTCTTTAAATCCGTTTCCGAAATTGGTTTGTTCATGATATCTCCCAGAGCGAAGAAAACACCGGTTGATTCAACCATTGATACGAGTGAAATCAAAATCATCGTTAGGATTGAAGAGATTTCAAAGTGTGGAACACCAAAATAAAACGGTTGTGGAAAGTGAAACCAACTGGCCTGCAAAACCGGCTTTAATGACACCATTCCGAATGCTCCGGCCGTTAGTGTACCAACCAGCAAACCAATCAACACAGCAATTTGGCGAATAAATCCACGACCCCAAACGTTAGCGGCAATGATTACAGCCACAGTCAGAAAGCCAACCCCGAGGTTTAAAGGTGAGCCAAAGGTTTTGGCCGATACATCCCCACCGCCAAGGTTTAAAAATGCAATGGGAATTAGTGTTAATCCGATAACGGTGATGACTATGCCCGTGACCAACGGTGGAAATAGGTGTCGGAGCTTGGCGAACACACCGGCGATTAAAAAGACAAAAATACCGGCCGCAATGATGGCACCATACATAGTTCCAATTGAAAAGTGCTGACCAATCAAGATTAATGGTGCTACCGCCTGAACGGCACATCCGAGAACGACTGGCAAGCCGATCCCGAAAACACGATTTGTAAGCAGTTGGAGCAACGTTGCCAACCCACTCATGAAAATATCAATTGAAACCAAATATGTCATTTGAGTTGCATTAAAATGCAAGGCGCCACCAATGAGCAACGGAACTAATACGGTGCCTGAGTACATTGCTAGTAGATGCTGAAGTCCAAGCATGGCAGCTTTGGATTCACATGCCGTTGTCGTGGATTTACTGAACATTAATTTGCTCCTTTTCATGGCTGAAAACGACGTGACCATTATCAAAACTTGCGATACTTGCCAAAGCGAGCAATGGGATGTGACGCTCCACGATGAACTGATGACCACGTTGGAATCGTTTTTCAATCACCACGCCAACACCACCAACCGTGGCTCCAGCAGACTCACAGATATCCAGCAGGCCGTTAACAGCTTGACCGTTTGCGAGAAAATCATCAATAATCAGCACCTTATCATCAGCCGACAAAAATGATTTTGAAATTGAAATTGTATTTTCAGTTTGTTTCGTAAAGGAGTAGACCGTCGCTGTGTATAAATTGTCTGTCAACGTCAAGCTCTTGTGCTTACGTGCAAAGACCATCGGAACACCAAGAGAAAGACTAGCCATCAATGCAGGAGCAATCCCGGATGATTCAACGGTTAGCACCTTAGTGATCCCCATATCGGCAAAGTAGTGAGCAAATTCATCGCCCATAGCCTGCATCAATTCGGGATCTACCTGATGATTTAGAAAACTATCAACTTTTAAAATATCTTCACCGAGGACACGACCTTCGGCATCAATGCGTTCTTCAAGACGTTTGATAAACTTCTCCTCCATTTTCTGAGAACAAAAAAGCTTCCCTTGCGGATATCGCAAAAGAAGCCGAGGATACATTGACTTAATTTGCTTATAGTCCGGAGTTTAGGGCTCTGGGTAGAGACAACCATCCATATCATGGTCTTATATAAGCTTTGTTCGTATGCTAATTAACTTGTGGTTCATAGATTATCACAGGTTTGTCCATCGTGCAATCACAGAACTCACTTTTTCATTTCTTGCCGCCATCTGAGCTCATCGACTACAATGAATTTAGTTTTCGAAAGGTGGCAAATTTATGAATGAAGCAGACTTACGTGTTGTCAAAACGGTTCGTTTGATTGACAAGACTTTATTAAAACTATTAAAAACAGAATCGTTCGAACAAGTCACCATTCAACAAATCTGTCTGGAGGCCGAAATCGGTCGATCTACTTTTTACCATCACTACGTAGACAAATTTGCATTGCTTGAACATCTTAACAGCCAATATACCGACAAATTTGAAAAAATTATGACGACACGAATTTCAACATTAACACAGTCGAATTCCCTCGCCAATTTGGTAACAGATCTTCTGCCCGATAAAGACGCCCTGTTACTACTGCTAAACGTCCACACTGATGATATTAGTCTAGACGCTAATTTTCGGACAATCATAGGAGACAACTTAGCAGTTTTTCTGAGAAATCATCTTAAAACGACCTTACCAATTACTTACTTGCAAGACTTGTACGTTGCTAATGCAATGACTTACATTACGTGGTCGCTCGCCCACGGTCTCAATGAGGATGTCGCCCACTTTATGAACAAAGCATTTATCAACATTGCCAATCAAATCACTCAGCAAAGTTGATAATTGGTATCTCAACGGCTTCGTTAATTCAACGTAACAACGTGAGGCAGTACCTGAGGATCGTGGTTTGCCATCGCCTCAATAACATTTGGTTTTGCTGCTTCTTGTTTAATCCATGCCAGTGACTCAATAGCAGCTTTCCGATCTATCACAATACCAGGTGTGACCATTTTCTCCCAAGATTCGCGGGCGTAACCCACATCAGCGGCAAGAACGACTTCACGTCCATCTTTTCCCGTTACAATTGTAGCCGATAGCCCCGCACTGTGGCCTGGTGTAGCAACAAACTGAACACTACCGTCACCAAATAGATCAAACGTTTGATGTAAGGGACCGACATTTGCGCTTTTGTATGCAAATGTTTCTACGTTAACGCCGCGCCACATTCTACTGATATACCGTAATTTATCATGATTAGCTGTTTGCCACTCCGTCTCGCTGGTTAAAATTTTCTTGGCATCTTTAACCAATTTGAGACCACTGGCATGATCGCTGTGCAAATGACTTAATACCACATAGTCAATATCACTTGGTTGATATCCTAAAGTTGCTAACTGTTCACGAACCGACCACCCAGCTGGTAAATAGGCTTTATTGATTTGCACTTGCATGCCCAGTTCATGCCACTGACTCTGACGAACCGATTCATTCCAACCAGTATCAATGAGTACCAACCCTTTTGGATGCTCAATTAAATAACTTGAAACGGGTAATGTGATTTGATTAATATGTGATCGCAATACACCTGTAAATGCCAACGGATTACGATAATAGTCATGAAAGGGCAAGGCCCGATCAACTTGAACTAAGCCTGTGTGCAAAACATGAACCTTGATGTCTGTAGCCATTTTATCAACCTCCGAAAAATACTGTGCGTTATGACTTGATGAGTTCATTATTGATTCTTTATTGGCGGGAAACCAGAATCAATAATAGCCATTGTGTATCATATCTTTCAAAGCGGCGTTTATCGTTTTATTATTGGTCATAACTTCTATAACACTAAAATAGTGGCATTAACCCTAAATGCACTTTGCATAGGATTAATGCCACTATTCTTTGAAATTATTTCGATCGTCGGTCCAGCCACTGACCATATACAAACCCACCAATTAAGGCGAACGTGGTTAGACCGGCAGCGACTGGAATCAAGACATCGGGAACGGCATTGCCAACTACTACGATAACAATACCGGCGATAGCCAACCCCCGACCCATGAATAACAGCATACCTTTTGTTGCAGAATCACTTTGTTTGATGTGAAACCCAATTGTGAATGTTGGATGTGCCGGTGGCAAATACGTTACTAGCATTCCTGCCAGTCCTGAAGTAAGTCCAACAATCGACGCATGGCTGGCCTGAAAGTCATTCGGAAAAACGCACGCAGTTATGCCATAAGCCATAAAAACCACGGCGTTAGTAATTGCTACCTTTAGTTTCATTGCAACGGGCCACTGAACAAACGACCACGATCCAATTGCAAACGGTAATCGCATATAAGCAAGATAAAGCACCGCAATAATGCTAAAACCCAAAAGTTCATTTCTAGAGGTTATCTGCAAACGACTGAGTCGCACCCAAAGAACGACAGCAATAGCCACATTAATAACATGAATTAGCCACCAAAACCGATAAATTATGTGCTGCGTCATTTTAATCGCCACCCGCTTCATTTGGCAGCATCATACACCCATGCTATTACACAAAACAATCTTTTCGATGGGTCACCCTACGAACGTTTGCGGAACCAATGAATTGCTCGAAAATCCATTGCCAATGCCATTACGGCGAGAATTATCAAGACGCCGCCGACAATATCCATACCCGATAGCGAGATGCCAAGAAAAATGATGGAAAAGACCGTCGCTGATAATGGTTCAAACGCATCAAGCAAGCTCGCAGTTGTTGGCAAAATATGTTTCAAACTAATCGCGAACAAAATGAATGCCAGCAAGGTTCCAATAACAATAATCACGCTCATCAGCAACCAATCTGGCGCAGCTAAATGAACTGGATTAGACCAAACAGGTCCAAACACGTTTAGGGATAAACCAGCGACCAGCAAACCCCAGCCGGTTGTTGCAAACGAACCGTATTTACGCAATAACGCTCGTGGCAGTAACGTATTAGTGGCCACGCCAATGGCCGACAAACCGCCCCAAAATAAAACGGCGCCAGACACAGCCAATGTATTGAAATGGCCATGGGTAATAATCAGTAATGTTCCGCCAAACGCCAGTACCATCCCGATAACTTCAGAACGCGTTGGCAGCTGATGATGGAAGAGAATGTAATAAAAAGCAATCACAAATGGTCCTAAAAATTGCAATATCGTTGCGATTGATGGATTGCCTGCGTGAACCGCGTTGAAATAAAATAATTGAACTGGAATGAGGCCTAAAAGCCCATACATCACTAGTTGTAGTGCATCCCGTTTGTTACGCCAAATGGCTACCGATTCCCCCTGTGTCAGACTAACTAAAATCATGATTAGGCCAGCAATCGTCATCCGCACTTGGCTCACCCACAGTGGCGTAATCGCGTGATTGTGATGAAATAGTGCACTGGCGGCCACGCCTGAAATTCCCCAGCAAATCCCCGCCGTACAGGCCAAGGCAATCCCCAGTGCCTTTCTAGGACGTGGCGTCGCTGCTGTTTCTGTTGAGTTAGCCGTTACTTTTGCATCAACATTCGTTGCTTGTGTTTCCATTCAGACACTCCGTTTCAGTTGTTTTTCCATGTTGTACCAAATCTCATCAGCGTGAACCGAATCAGCCACGCCAACGTTAGTGAAACCGTTCTTCTCATAAAACGGAATGCGGTCTTTTAAGCAAGTTAATGCCATGGATGTCCGTCCTGCCTGTGTCGCAACGTCGGCCAAGGCCGTCAGTAACTTACTGCCGATTCCTTGTCCACGAACAGTGGGCGCTGTCGCAATTGTAAAAACCAGTTGATGACCGCCTTGAAGCAAATTTTGCGGCGTCTCCTCATACATCCAGTCCTCAACAAAACGTTCCTTCACTGCCGGCCCAACGATAAAGCCTAGGACATCACTGTTGTCAGCACGGCCAACTAAGAAAGTATCAGCCAAAACAGCCAGCCGTTTGCGATACGTTTCCAGTGAAGCAGCTTCTGCCGCGTTAAAGCCAGCCTGTTCAATTGCCTCAATTTGTTCTAGATCATTTACTGTTGCAGGTTCAATCTTCATACTCAATCCCCTTTGCCCTCTCCGCTCAAATGACTATTGGTTATCGCTAATCACTTGAGTGCCGTACTGCAGTAGCTGAGTGGCATAATCACGCCCACCCTGCTGCTGCCTAATTTGCCGTTTTAACGTGCTTAACTGATCGGTAATGACACCATCAACGTCCATGTTCATGACTTTTATCATCGAATCACTATCGTTCACAGCCCACGCAAACACTTTTTTGTGCTCCCGATGAGCGCCGCTGACAAACCGATCATTTAACGTCGTGTATTCCATCGTGTAAAAATCTGCTTTGGTCTGCGGCACGCCAATAAAGTTAAACGGCAGGATGTATCCCACAGTCAGTGCTGGCCGTTGAGTCTTCAACTGTTCAACAACACCATAGTCCAGTGAATGAATGATGTCATGATGAGCAAGCAGTGAGTTACCATAACGTTTTATGAACCGGTTAACGAGTTTCCGCCTGTTCTGCCCGGCATTCAACTTGATTTCAACTAACAATTTTTGGTGCATTTGTTGCGCTGCATGAAGATAATCATCGAAAGAATCAATTTTTGTCTGATGCCCATTTTCATGAATCGTGGTATCTGTTAAACCGGTTAACGTTTGCTTGCCGACCGTTTTGTTTTGACCAGCTAAGGTACTTAAATTCGGGTCGTGCATGACGACAAACTTATGATCACGGGTCTCTTGAATATCCATTTCAACGTACGTTGGGTGTTGTTTGTGTGTTTCCTTTAATGCCTGCACCGTGTTTTGCACGCCGTTACCATTATCAACACCTCGGTGGGATAACGTTTGTGGATTCACGACCAGCAATCCGGCAAAATAGCTGTAACCGTAGCCTGCAAACACAATGGCAACAACGGTAAAGGCAACCGGAACAGCCACTCGCCACCATGGTTTTGCCGTTACCCGTGGCAGGTCTGGCAAACCGTCAAGAGCGTGGACGTCATAATCTTTCATCAACTGCAAACTCAAATCCAATACCCACACAGTTGCGAGAATTGAAATCGTGTAGTTGACCAGCGTTAACAAATTAAAGTTAACAATCGCAGCGCTCAATGCAGTTGTGTGTCCTTGGGTGTCGAACCACCGTTGTCCAAAATAAAAGCCGCCTAACATGATGCCATACAGAACTGAAATACTGGCGATAATGCCAACAATCCGCAACGTGATCCACCAAAACCGTCCCCAGGTTCTTTGCCAGGATGCACGAACTGCCCGCCGAACCGTTTGTTGTTCAAACATCAGCATTGGAATAACAAGAAATAATCGGTTTCCGAAATAGAAAGCGCCGACGTACAGTAACACCAACGCTGCCACTAACAGTGGCTTGGTCATGATGAACTCAACGATAAAGTCGGGAATTTGAACCTTCGCCAGTAACGGCGTACTGATGAAGTTGCCTCCAAACGGAACAATTAACAAGAAGTACAACAAGAAAAAGCCAAACGTGCCGGGTGATAACCGTGGTAATCTATGCCATAACTGCGCTACCAGTTGACGGATAGTCGGTCGCTGATCCTTCCGCCGATAAGCAACCATCAACAGTAAATAAGCAAACTGCATGTAAATTGCCAGAACAATCAGTAACAGTAACAAGAGTAGGCTAACCATCGCCCATGGATGATCCTTTGCCACTGAGATAGCGTTCGTATAAGACAAATACGGAATATGGCTCCAGCGTAAAATGCCTGCACCCAGCCAAGAAAACAGCGGAATTAAAATAGCGTATACAATAATTGCTGTAAATGAATAATGCTTAAAGAAGTACCAAAAAGCGCCTAAAAAACGCCAAATACTCGTTCGCTTAGTCCCCGTCATAAGTACATCCTCTCTGATGAAGTTATTCGTTCTATCATAATCTTTTTCATAGCCGATTTATTATTCGTTTTGTGTATTAAATACCACTTTACTGCTAATCACACGGTGACAAAAGAAAATTCCTCGTGCAACTAAAAAAGTTGCTTGAGGAATTTTTGTTAACCAGTGAATCAGTTTGTTATTTTTTAAATAAATTGAGATACAGTTGTTCTGCAAACGGCTTCACACTGTGTTTCGCGCGAAATGAATTACTTAGCATGATCAGACCATTCTGCCCATCCTTTGAAACGATCGACATTCCTTGATAACCGTAGCCCAGCCCGTGATTAACTGCCGCACCATACATGTTGTACGTACCACCACCGTACGTGCTGCGACTACCAGATTCGTATAACTGATTCACTGAAGTTTGAGAGATTAATTTACCCTGCATAATTTGACTGATCATAACGTACAAATCACGCGCCGACATCGCGATGCGCCCAGTTCCCAGCTCGTCATGCCACATTGCGTCCGGCGTCACGACTTCCTTACCATAGTCCACGTTGTCTGTTTTAGTGCCCGCGTAAGATACGGCAACATGTGGGTTGTCAGACGGCATAAACACCGTTTGCCGTAAATTAAAGCGTCGAATAACCTGCTGATTGAACAAGGCTTCGTAAGACTTTCCCGTAAGTTTAGTCAATACTCCTGCCAAGATATTGTAGTTCACTTGCGAGTAACGCCACTGATTATAAAGCTGTGGATTAAATTTTAAGTGATGCAAATCATAATCCACAATCTGTTTATCCGTTTGTGGCGTAGTCGGTCCGGGTGGTCCAGGCAAAGTCAATCCCGAAGTCATGTCCAGCATTTGCCGAATTGTAATTTCATTACCGTGCGGAACGTCTTTATAAAATTTACTGATGTGGTCAGAAAGTGACAGGTGGTTTTGTTGCACTTGCTGCATGACTAATGCCCCAGTAGCTATTTTCTGGATGGAAGCAATAGCATAAGCCGAATTCACATCATTTTGACGTTTACGGGCCGCATTTGCATCCCCGTATTGCTTTTCAAACACCACTTTACCGCCACGAACGACAAGCACAGAACCAACAAAATCGATTGACTGCATCTTTTTATCCAACGAATCCGCCTGCGTGTGGTCAATTGCCGTCGGTATTTTAGCACTTTGCCATTTCGCAATTGGCTTAACAACAGGTTTTCGTTTGTACACTGGATGTGCCACTTTCGTTGATCGTTGCACCTCATGATATAACGTACCCCACGCTAATGTGCTGACTAGCAGAACGAGGAGAACTATAAACCAAATTCTTTTTTGTTTGAACATTTTCCTCCCCTTTCTTACTACGAATCAACATTTTCCTATCGATTCATTATATCAACAGTTCACTGCCATGCCATAATTTTCATACTCCGACATGAGTTCATCATTAAATTATTAATTATAAAAAGCATATGTTTTTGCTTATAAAAAGTTCCTTGTTACCATTCAGGTACTATCGACGGGTAGTCATTTTTAATTGATCATGATCGATTCAGAGTGATGCCGAGGCCCCAAAACACGTGGGCGTCAGGTAAACATTTAGCAATGTGTTGCCCACTTGGGCTGCGAAAGGAGACTACGTCATGTCTAAAACAAAAGCGTCAACGCAATCCCCCAAAAAGGTGTCAAAAAAATCACCATCTGAATCTCGTGCTAATTTCAAACGTAACCTGCGCCGGTCTATTTATGTATGCGGTGCCACACTAATGCTACTTAGTGCCTCAGTGCCAAGCGGCGTTGCTTTAGCTGACACCATCAACGAACCACAAACAACTCGTCAGGCTAGAGCTGGCTTAGCTGACGTTAGCTTGCTATCCAATGGTCAAATGACTACTAATAAAGCTAATCCACAAACGAAGAACGCTCAGGGCAATTATGACTTGGATCTTAGTTACACTGGGACGGGTGTCGCCGATGTCGGTTTAGCGACGAAAAAAATCATGGTCTTTGGACTAGCCCCTGAATTACGAGGCAAAGTTGTCGGCGGAGCTAACATCTCCGTCGATGCGGCATTAACGGACATTAACCTGTCTAAGATTCCAGGTGTTAGTGCCGAAGTTGCTCTGGTTCAAACCGCCCTCTCCGCACTGGGAACTGGGTCACCAGAATTAAAGGCCGTTCAAAACGCATTGAATCGGCTAACTAGTGCACAACCACTAGGTACTTATCAAGCTAATGTCGCCGGAACTGTATCAAATGATCGGATTACCGCCGATGTAACAGATGGCTTGGGCAACTATGTTAAGAGTCAAACTGACCTAATTATCGCTGACGTTCAAAATGCACTGAATGCCTTACCAACATCTAACCCACTAACAGCAACCTTACGTGAGGCATTACAAGCACTGCTTAACGTATTAAATCCGATTATCGGGGTATCAAGCAACCTGCTGAATAACTTGCTGAATGTTAACTTGCTTGGTCACAACCGCACGTTTGACAACGACTGTAAGTGAATCAACCGCGGCCAACACAAAGGTTTACGGTGTCCTATCCAGTAATGGTGCCGTGGATATTGACCTCCTAAGCAGCGAAGGTGATGCTGTTAACCTCCAATTTGCAGTAACACCCCAAAATCCGCTGGAAAATTATACTGTCGCCACCCCAACGTTGAATCCAGCAACAGCTGATGATACCAGCGTTTCTGGGAACGCGACTCTGACAGAACCGATTCCAGAAGGAACGACATTTAAAGCCATTGCCACACTGCCCGGCGGTAGCACGGTGACAGGCGATGTTGTTGTTGACGGCAATCATGCTTCGTTTAACGTGGACACCGGCAAATTGGCGGCTGGTCAAGAAGTATCCGTCAAGCTACAGGCAGTTAATGGCGCCAACACCAAGACCGGTGGCGCCGCGAGCGTGGTCGTCCATGATGTTGACCCGACTAACCCACTTCAAAATTACACGGTTAATGTACCAAACCTTGACCCTGCCACGGCTGGTGACACTAGTATTTCAGGAAATGTTGCCATTGCAGATGGTATGCCAAACGGCACCACGTTTAAAGCCATTGCGGCATTACCTGGTGGCGGCACCGCAGAAGGCACTGTTACGGTTAATAATGGTACCGGAACATTTACAATCAACACGGGCCAATTAAACGCCAATGATGTGCTCTCCGTTAAGATTCAAGCCGAAAACGGTGGCTACACTAAGGACGGTTTACCACGTTCTGTAACCGTTCAAGCGGCAGATCCGTTTAAAGACTACACAGTTGCCGCACCAAGTGTTGACCCAGCAAATGATGGCGATGCAACGATTAACGGGAACGCTAATTTAAATGAGCCTTACCCTTCAGGCACGACGTTTACCGCTATCGCAACACTCCCTGGTGGTATTGAGAAAACAGCGGAGGTTAATCCAGATGGTAGTTACACAATCAACTCCGGTGGATTAACAGAAGGCGAAGACATTAGCGTTCGTATCCAAGCGAAAAATGGCGACGCCACTAAGGACAGTACTGGCACTGACATCACCGTCGGCAAGGCCGTGGTCACAAACCCAATTGCTGATTACGACGTTGCGACACCAACATTAACGACGCCGAAGAACGGCGACACTAGGATCTCTGGCACGGCTACATTAATGGAACCAATTCCTGCGGGAACAACGTTTAAAGCAGTCGCAACCTTGCCGAGTGGCCGACCAGTCACCGGTAACGTTACCGTAGAAGGCGACCAAGCCACGTTTACCATTGACACTGGTTCACTGCGGACAGGCCAAGAAATTTCGGTCAAACTTCAGGCAGTCAACGGTGACAACACGAAGGACGGATCACCAGCAACGACAACTGTTGTGGCTAATGCCTTTGACGACTACACCGTTAACGCACCCGAAGTGAACCCAGCGAAGGCCGGTGACACGGCCATTACCGGGAATGCCAACTTGAACACACCTTATCCAGATGGTACGACTTTCACAGCCGTTGCTACTCTTCCCGGTGGTGTTCAACAGACGGCTGAAATCAAACCTGATGGTACCTACACGATCGACTCCGGTACCTTGGCAGCGGGAGAAGCCATTAGCGTCAAGATTCAAGCTAAAAACGGTGACGCAACCAAAGATAGTACTCCAACGGACATGACTGTTAGCGAAGCCGAAAATCCATTGGCTGACTACGAAGTGGCAACACCAACGTTTGTCACACCTAAGAACGGCGATACCAGTGTTTCAGGGTCAGCTGTACTGACAGTTCCGATTCCAAAAGGCACCACGTTTAAAGCCATTCTGACATTACCAGACAACACGACTAAAACGGTTGATGCAAATGTTGATGGCGTCAATGCGACGTTTACAGCTGATACTGGAACATTAACGACCGGCCAAGTAGTATCTGCCAAACTACAGGCAGTTAACGGTGACAACACAAAGGACGGAGCAGAAGCCTCAACAACTGTTGAAGCAACTAATCCGGCCAATCCATTGGACGGTTACACCGTTAATGCACCAACTGTTAACCCAGCCAAGGCGGGTGAAATTACCGTAATTGGTAATGCCAATTTCAATACGCCAATTCCTGATGGGACAACATTTGAAGCTATCGCTACCCTGCCTGACGGAAGCAAAAAAACAGCGACCGTTAACGGTGATGGTTCCTACTCAATTGAAACTGGTACATTGGCAGCCGGTCAGCAAATCAATGTGAAGATTCAGGCAACCAATGGTGATAACACCAAGGAAAGTTTGCCAACAGGTATCGTTGTTGACCAAGCCGACCCAAGTAATCCGTTGGACGGCTATACTGTTAATGTCCCAACCGTCGATCCAGCTGTAGAAGGCAACACTTCAATTGACGGTAATGCCAACATCAACCCTGGTTACCCTGAAGGCACAACATTTATGGCAGTCGCAACCCTACCAGGTGGCGTTCAAAAATCAGCAGCTGTTAGCGATAATGGTTCATTCTCAATTGACTCTGGTACACTAACTGCCCGTGAAGAAATCAGCGTCAAAATCGTTGCCACAAACGGAGAAAATACCAAAGATAGTTTACCGGTAACCATTTTCGTCGGTAAGTCAGATCCGACTTTCGAAGATCCATTAACAAACTACAATGTCACAACACCAACGCTGAATCCGGCGAAAAATGGCGACACCAGCGTCTCTGGATCAGCCACACTAACCACACCAATTCCTGATGGGACCATGTTTAAGGCCATTGCTACCTTACCAGATGGTTCAACCAAAACCGTCGACGCAGCGGTTAACGGCGACAAGGCCACATTCACAGTCGACACAGGTGCCTTATCTACTGGCCAGATCGTATCTGTCAAACTGCAAGCTGTAAACGGAGATTATACGAAAGACAGTTCCCCTGCTTCTGTAACTGTTGAAGCTGGTGACCCAACCAACCCAACAAATCCACTGGATGGTTATAACGTTGGCACACCGACCGTAAACCCTGCTAAGGGCGGTGATACCAGCGTGACTGGGAACGCCAACATTACAACACCAGTACCAGACGGAACCACGTTTACCGCAGTCGCAACACTACCAGATGGCTCGACAAAGACTGGCACCGTGAACCCTGATGGTTCCTTTAACATCGACACTGGTGCCCTGACACCTGGTCAAACAGTGAGTGTCAAAATTGTCGCTACCAATGGTGACAATACCAAGGATAGTACACCTGTTTCAATCACTGTTAGTCAGCCAAATGCAACAAATCCACTGGATGATTACAATGTGGGAACACCAACCGTTAATCCAGTTAATACCGGTGACACTGCGGTAACTGGGAATGCCAATATCACAACGCCAGTACCAGATGGGACAACGTTTACCGCAGTTGTAACGTTGCCTGATGGCTCAACCAAAACTGCACCAGTGAATGCAGACGGTAGCTTCTCCATTCCAATTGACGGTTTAACTGATGGGCAAACACTATCCGTGAAGATCGTGGCCACTAATGGCGACAACGCTAAGGACAGCACACCAGTGGACGTTACAGTTGGTAGCGGTCAGCCTGGCACACCTGGTAACCCAGGCACTGGGAATAACGGTGGTTCAGGTAATCCGGGCACTGGAGGCAGCGGCGGTTCAGATAACACTGGGTCGGGTAACACTGACTCTGGCACTACCGGAACTGGCAACGGTCAAGGCTCTGGTGGACAAACATCCTCCGGCAACAGTGGGACAGGCACAACCGGATCTGGTTCCACGGGTGTTGGCACTGCTTCTGGCACCACAGGTCAAACGAGTCGTTCAGGATCAGCCATGACAGGTCAAGGCGGTTCAGGTTCCGGCAACACTGGCTCGACCGGCTCAAGAACGACTGGCTCAGAAGCGACTGGTTCAAAAACAGCCGACTCAGGCATGACCGGTACAACTGGCACCAGCGGGACCGGATCAAACGGACGCTCTGTAACAAGTGGTACCGTTAATGGACCACGTGCTATTGCACCTCAATCAGGTAGTGGCACCACCACAGGCCGTTCAGGATCTCAAACGACTAGTCAGACGCAACGTAATAAATCAGGCGTTCTTCCACTGACTGATCAGCAACGCGCTACGGTTGCTTCAATCCTCGGTGCTAGCTTACTGATTGGCGCAATTGCCGCCGCTTACCGCTTTATCAGAAAACGGTAGTCTTAAAACAATAACGAGTTGCAAACATTAATGTATTAATATTCAGAATTTCAAAAGCAAGTCATCTCGGCGTTTAGACCATATCGCTGAAATGACTTGCTTTATTTTGCTAAACTCTGGGGCTAAATTAAACGTGCCACATTAAAAAGATAAGGGAGCAACTCGACATCATGGAAAAAACAGATTGCAAAATGTACGCCTGGGGCAACATCTTCAAACTGACGGTAGAAAATCAGGATAAAGTTTTACCTATCAGTGTTAATGTCTATCCCAAGGTGAACCCAGAAACCGGTGAGATCACCTTCTTTGTGGATCCAGAGCAATTCGCCAAAATGGCCCAGCACGGGTTGCACTAGCATCACTTGCTTAACTAACTCATTGCCAACGGGTGCTGACCAAAATAATGCTTAATCGTGTTCACTTCGTCCACGTATTCTGGTTTAATCATCCGACTTTGAACCGTTGGTAACTCAATCAGCACAGCGATATTACGAGTTACACGCGCCTCAACAACCAACTCATCAAGAATGCTTACCATTTCGTTTAAATATTCTGGTTTCGTCCTAACCAGTACAAATTCCATAGCTTTCTCAATAATATTTTCATCATCAAACATGCTTAACATCCCCTTAGGATTGCTGCAAACTAGGTATTCGTTTAATAACTTCCGTAATCAGCTGTTGACTAAGCAATAACCAACCGCCCGCCAGCAGCACAGAACCCACAACATCAGTAGCAAAGTGATTGCGCAGATATACGCGCGCAATCATCAATATGACCAACCAGATAACCGCAATTATTGTCGCAAATAATTGCGGTTTAAATTTCAAATAATGACTCAAAACCAATAATAGCAACAGAATCAATAAGGTACTGGAAAACATATGCCCACTGGGAAAACTAAAGCCACTGTCTGCAACTAACTCATGTGTTGGTCGCACACGACCAACCATATATTTGACCAGCAATGCGATTGCGTTACCACCGAAATAAATAAGGAAACTGATACCAGCGGCGATTCGCTCTCGTTGCCACCACAGCCACAGAATCAATGCGAGCGCTGCAATCGTAGCAACTACTGGGCTACCAAATTTAGAAATTACAACAAACAGCGCTGTCTTCGAGGATGTCTGCCAACCAACAAACATGGCTGCAAGCCCTTTGTCAATGCAAGTGACAAAGCCCGACTGTAGTTTGACGCTCACTGCTAGTGCCACAAAGATAACCAGTAAACTAATTGACGTCCACCAACGCCATTTTGATGAAGACGATGCTTCTAAAAGACCCATTTTTACAACCCCTACCCACTTTTTAAGTACTATTTTTGTTCACGCGTAATGTAAACCGGCCGCTGCTTCACTTCCAAATAAATTTTGGCAATATACTTGCCAGCAATTCCTAGACAAAACAGTTGGATGCCACCAATCATTAAAATGATGGATACCAACGACGGCCAGCCAGCAGTCGGATCACCAAACGCCAACGCTCTAATAACGATGAATATCAGTGAAAAAATGGATAACACAAACGATGCCCCGCCAACCACTGACGCAATCGTGAGTGGTTTATCAGAAAAATCCATAATCCCTTCAAACGAATAACTCACCAGTTGTTTGAAAGACCAGTGTGTTTCACCGGCCACCCGCTCCTGATGGTCAAACGTCAACACCTTGGTGCGAAAGCCAACCCAGTTGAAGATGCCCTTTGAAAAACGGTTCACCTCTGGCATGGCTAACACGGCGTCAACCACCTTACGATTCATCAAACGATAATCCCGGGCACCTTCTGGAATCGGTGTTTGTGAAATACGGTTGATCAGTTTGTAAAACATTTTAGAAAAGAACGACCGGACAATTGGTTCACCCTTTCATGAATCACGTTTGGTTGCAACCGTGTCGTAGTCGCCACTGTCTAAATACGCGCTCATTTGTGGCAACAATTCCGGTGGATCTTGCAAATCAACATCCATCACACCCACATATTCAGCATCTGCATTTTCCAAACCAGCGTATAACGCCGCTTCTTTTCCAAAATTTCGCGAAAATGATAGAAAGTGAACATGCTCTGGATCACTCACTTGGAGCCGTTCCATTTCAGTCAACGAATCATCCGTCGAACCATCATCAACAAACAACAGGTCCCATTGATGACCTGCATATTCGTCTACATAGTTACCAAGAATCTCTTTCAAACGTTGATAAAATAGCGGGATTGCTGCTTGCTCGTTATAACAGGGCACAATAATCGTCATTTTTTTCATATCTAAAACCTCCTATCATCTTGTCCGTACCCTTGCAGACTTATAAATCGACTTTATTCAGCCTGTGAACGGGCCTTCAATGTTGTATACAAAACTGGTACCAGTGAAATCACCACGATTGCCAACATAATCAGTTCAAAGTTCGCCTTAACCACTGGGATATTACCAAAGAAGTATCCAGCACCAATTGCGACTGTGACCCACGTTGCGCCGCCGATAATGTTGTACTTGGCAAATGTCGGATAGTGCATTTTACCCATTCCTGCCGTAAATGGAATTAAAGTCCGAATGATTGGAATAAACCGGCCTAGGAAGATAGCAACGTTACCGTAACGTTCAAAGAATGTTTGTGAGCGTTGTAGGTACTTAGGCTTAATCCATCGTTGCATGCGTTTACTATGCATTGCCCAGCGCCCAAAACGTTTGCCAATTTCAAAGTTCACGAGGTCACCGAGAATCGCTGCCACAGTCAATATGCCAATCATCAACCATGGGTTCATGGCACCAGCAGCGCCGGCTGCCAATGATCCACACAGAAACAAAATTGAATCGCCAGGTAAAAACGGCATTACAACCAAACCAGTTTCAATAAAGATAATCACAAAGAGCGCAACGTATACCAGCACACCATGTGCGGCCATCAAACTCGGGATAATTGTATTAATATGCATAATCGATGCTAACAAGGCTGTTATCATAAAAAGCACCTCTCCTTCCCCTGCTATGTTTACAGAATAGCGAGAAAAGAGAGGTGCAACTATCTACGGTTCGTGAAGATTAAATGAGTTTTTCTCAGATTGCGTTCGTTTAAGTGATTACTTCCTAAATGTGATGGTAAACGTTGTTCCTTGTGGATGATTATCCGTCACAGCAATTTTGGCATGATTTAATGCAACTAATTGCGAAACAATGGCCAATCCTAAACCTGTGCCAGGTGTTTTGCTTGAACGTGCTTGATCAACACGATAAAAACGTTCAAACACATGAGCCTTGTCCGCGTCACTAATACCCGCGCCTTGGTCGCTGATGCTTAGTGCTGCTGCATTATCCAGTTCAACAACAGCAATGTCAATCGGCCAATCATCAGGTGAATATTTGACCGCATTGTCTAAAATGGCCAAAACAATCTGCCGAATACTATCTTCATTGCCCAACGCCTCTGCATGTTTCGGGAGTTTCAATGTGATTTCATGCGCCGTTTGATGCTGATAGTTTGCCACGACTGTTGTTAATAATTCGGTTAAATCAAGTGGCTTTAGGTCCAGTTGCAACTGATCATTACGGCTAATCGCTAATAAATTTTCAACTAGATGTTGCATCCGAAGTGATTCTTCATCCAAATATTTAAGAGAATCTGGAACAATTTCAGGATGCTCCGTCCCACGCCGGCGAATCAAACTAACGTGCCCACGAATGCCAGCTAATGGTGTCCGCAATTCATGTGAAGCGTCTGATACAAATTGGTGTTCACGCTGCATCCGATCGTTTAGCGATGTCAACAACTGGTTGAAACTAATGGCTAACTGGTTAACTTCAGTAGGTGTCTCAGGCACTGGCAGCGACTGCTGTAGCTGGCCCGTTTCTGCGGCACGCGCCTGGGCTGCTTTAGTCAAATTGGTCAGCGGTTTAGTTAGACGACGTGACATCAATAAAATTAAGGCAACGCCAACAATTAGGCTTAATGCAGCCACCAACAAAACGGCCTCAAGGACGACACGAACCATGTGCAAAATGTAGTTCATGCTTAACCAGATTTGATAATAGGCGCGATGAGTTAACTTACTACGGTAATAAAACACGCCATGACCATCAACGATTTTAACCGCCGGAAATGCCGATATACGCGTTACTTTCGCCTTTAAATACTTTTGAGTGTTAGGTGAATAAAATGTGTCTTTAACCTTGCCACTCTTAGTGATGGTTTGAATTTTAACGTAAGTATCCGACGTATCTTCCTCGCTTGCCGCCTCCCAAGCATCCCAATTCGGTGACTTATGCACAAACGAATCTTGTAGCGAATCAATCATGTTAACAGCTTCCGCTTCACGATTTCGAATTAACAGCGTACTAACTACGCCCGCTGTCACCATCACATTCAAGAGTGTCGTCACGAGCAGAATGACGATGTATGTGCGAATAATGACCCACGCATTTGAATTACGGTTAATATGCAGCCTTGCGAATACCCTTTTCATTCTTCTTCCCTTAGCGTGTATCCCACACCACGAATTGTATGAATCAATTCTGGCGTATGGTCACGATCTACTTTGTTCCGCAAATAACGAATGTAAACATCGACAATGTTTGTCTGCCCAACAAAATCAACGCCCCAAACATTGTCCAATAATTCGTCACGAGTGACGGTCTCCTCTTTATGTTGTAGCAGGTACAGCAACAACGTATATTCGCGCTGTGTCAATTGAACATGATCATCGTCGCGGGTAACTTGGTGCGACTTTGTATCAAGTTTGAGGTTCGCAATTTCATAAACTGGGGCAACTTGCATCTGTTGTGCCTCGTGTCGAAAAATCACACGAAGACGGGCCAACAGTTCTTCAATCTCAAACGGCTTTGTGATGTAGTCATCGGCACCATTATCCAAGCCGGCTACCTTATCACCAACGTAATCACGAGCCGTCATAAAAATAACTGGCAACGTGGCCGTTTGTTTGCGAATCCGACGGAGGACTTCAAGCCCGTTAAGCTTTGGAATCATCCAATCCAGTAGCACAACGCCCAGAGTATCTTGGTGTTCGGTGAACGCTGTCATTGCTTCTTCACCATCAGCCGCCACTAACACATCATAATTTTCAAACGTCAATTCCGTTTTTAAATACGAACTGAGACTATCTTCGTCTTCAACGATTAATACTTGGTTTTCCATGTTCATCCCCACGATCATTAAAATCCATTCCCATGACGCGTTCGCAAACGAGCATGGGCAAACGAACGTTGTCGCCGCCTAATACTCAAGCTCATTGCAAATACGGTAGCCATTGAAACGAGCACACTAATTCGTTGCAATGCTGTCCCAGCGTAACCAACGGCCACGTTTCCAGAACCCGTGACATTTAACTCGGTCATGCCCGTACCACTTTCCTTAGTGGTCACAAACTGATGGTCCAGCGTATTCACCGCCTGCATGCCTTTATAATAAACCAATGGCAGGCTTATTTTGGCGTGTCTTTGAGAATCGTGAACAACGTAATGAAATTCAACATGCCCATCAGACGCTTTGGCCGCTGTGACGGTTACATCTTCGTTGTTGTAAACGAGTGTCCGGTGTTTGTTAGACAAAATTTTATTGTATGACAATGTCTTAGGCAGGTATTCATGACCAGCGCCAATGTAATATGAGTCGATCTTGTTGAAACTACTCTCCGTTTCAACTCGTTGTGGAGATGCGGCTACTGTTTTCATGCCTAATTGCAGTCCTAATAATACAAGGACGCTAATGCTCATTGGTACAACAATATTGGTGGCTCTCTTAAATGACAGGCCGTATTGCAAATCAGATAAATTGTAGCTAACCAATAAACTAATAATCGAAAATAAACGCCATGGAAATTGTAGCGTATTAAACATTGTGTGATTTAATAAAGCCCACGGAAACAAACTTGTAGTCATTACCAACATAGCCACAGCAATAACGGCCAAACGACGATTATGGCGCTGCTTTAGCGCCATTCCTAAACCAGCAAGACTGCCGATAAAAATAACTGGTCCAACATTGACCGTGTTGGCGTGAAAAACTTGGTTTGTCAGCGAATTTATCACCAGATTCATGGGAGCGACTGCTTCATTTGAAATGTAAACGAGCGGCGTTGATGTCACTTGGAAAGTTTGTGACATTAGCTGTTCGCCAACGGGAACGAGATAGGCTGACAATAAAAGAATCGCTGTTATGGCAGCAGCACCAACAGCTAAGAGCGTTCGTTTAGTCACGAACGTCTGCCAATGAGTGAACGCGTAAATAACGCAAAACAACCCCATCATTTCGAGCGATAGCATGTGTGAATAGCCCACTGCCGTCATGCTAAGTGCAAGCCACAGCCATGCCCGTTTGTCGCCGTGATTCAGCTTAACCAGGCTCGCCAAAACCAACGGGAAGAAGACCATTGCCATTGCCTCGCCCATGTCTTGCCGACTAAATAAATCCTGAAGATGATAGGTACTTAAGCCATACAGGAGTGCAAACATGACACTGCGCACACGCGAGAGACCCATTTGACGACCAGCAAACTCTGTCATCGCAAATGTTGCCCACAAAATTCCAATCAATGTTCCAAAGTAAACTTGGGCGGAGCTAAAACCGATCAATCTAAACACCGCTGGCACATACAAAAATAGGGTTGGATAAAACAGACTCGCCGCATACCCGTAACCACCTGCGAAGTACGTATCAACTCGTGGTAACAAATCACCATGCTTTAACGCTTCATACAGACTTTCAATTCGGTTTTGATGAAAATGATAATCTCCTGTCGCAAACACCTGGTTTCCGTGAACCAGCGCCGCAAACAACATCATGCTTAAGATTACAAAACCCACTTCAACAAGCAAAGTTACCTGCCACCCAGATTTTTTAATCATTTCGCTCATCTCTTTTTAAATAGATTTGCCAACTGCGACTTGTATCTAAGCTTAATTTGAGCGCGCCAGGCTTAAAAGTACTTAAACCTGAAAGAAACATGAGAGAATCTCAGAAAAATTTACCAAGAGTATAATTATCTTTATTAATCCTCGCGATTTTTTTATATCGTGCTTGCGTATGTTATATGTAATCAAATAAATTGACTTGGTGAGTTTTACAAAATATGGTAAGGAGGTAAGATTTAAGATATGACAAATGAAGGCAGTGCCATGACCAAAAATAATTTTGAACCCCTTACGACGCGACTCTCTAGCAAAGGCCAAGTGGTCATCCCTGCTGAAGTCAGAAAACAACTCGGGTTATCTGCTGGGGATCAACTTTCTGTCGATATTGACAAAAATAATAATATTGTTTTGAAAAGCCGACCGACCCCTCTCGAGTGGCACGACCTCATCAAAAATATTCCTATTGAGGATGTTGATATTGATAAAGAGGGTCATTATGACCCTCAAAAATCACCACACTTTGATGAATGGATGCGTGAAAAATAATGACTAACATCCATCCAATGCAGCTCTAAATTGCAAACGTCCCTTTCGATGAAGGTCATATTTCAAAAGTTCGGCCAGCATTGGTTATTGAGGTAACCGCTCAGCAAGTGATTGTTTTTAAAATCACCAGCCAGTATTCTAATAAGTCAGATTTTATACAACGGTTGTATTATCCAATCAAACAATGGCAATTAGCAGGGCTAAATGAGCCATCCTATGTTGATACACATCGGGCTTATGCTTTAACACGTGAACGTGTTTTTGCACATCGTCCAATCGGTGAACTGACCTTGCTGGACGTCGTTAACTTATCTACATTTCTCAAACAGCAACACTTTCTTTAGCGATTTTATTCTTACCATAATCAGCTTTACCAATCCTTACGATTTAACTACTTGTATCCGCCAGTAGAAATGCTAGAATTTGGGCACAGTTAACGAACTGCGTTAATTGACACGTTTAAAATTTAGGAGGGTTCCTCAATGGGACTATTAATTGGACTGGCCATCTTACTGATTTTTGGGCGGTTCATCGGCAAGGCTGTTTTCTGGATTTTGGGTACGCTGGTCGTGGTCGCAGGATTTGTTTTCTTCGCCCACATCGCCATTTGGTTAGTACTCATCTTCTTAGCCATCGGCGGACTGTCGTTTCTCGGCCGCAGTTTCTAACACAAAACTGATTTGATTTAAAATGCAAAAAACAACGCCACGATCTCGACCAGCCTCTATGCTGGTCGAAACCGTGACGTTGTTTTTCGTTAAGATAGATTTCATGCATTTATCGTCCCACCCACGTACAATGAGGGCATTCGATATTATCAAACTGAAATTGGAGAATTAACTTATGATTGAATTTCGCTACGATACACAATGTCTAATTGATGGTCACGACCTTGACGAGGATAAAATTGACGCCTACATTAAAGCTCATTTCAAAGGTGACAGTTTGATTGCCGTTGGCGATAGCAACCTTATTAAAATTCACTTCCACACCAACGAACCATGGGACATTCTAAAGTACTGCGCCTCACTAGGTGAAATTTTCGACATTGTCGTTGAGGATATGGATCGGCAATCCCGAGGATTGAAGGGCTAACCGTCAGTTTGAACAATTGAAAATAGCAGTTGCCAGAACTAAAAACTGACAACTGCTATTTTGTGTTTATTTGACTGCCCCAAGACTAACTATTTACGTGAAGCAAAAACTCGTTTGGCTACTGCGACTGCATTTAACACCTTTGGAAACCCAACGTATGGCAAGCACTGAATGAAACTTTCGACAACTTCCTGCTCGGTCAGCCCAACGTTAAGGCAGCCATTAATGTGAACCTCCATTTGTGCGGCGGTATCGCCCTGCGTCAATAAACTCGTGACCGTGATCATTTCACGCTGCTTGAGATCGATCCCTGACCGCGAATAAATGTCACCAAACGCAAATTCTTCAATGTACGTCGCAATGTCTGGCGCCACACCCGCCAATCCTGACATGACATTTGTCGCCGCTTCCGCATCAACCTCCTTCAATTTTGCTTGGCCCCGTTTCAAACGACTATTTTCATTTCCTTGCATCAATATGAACTCCCTTTCCCTTAAGATTGGAATAAGCCTACTATCTGGAGTTAACTCCATGTCAACTAAAGTCTTACACTTTCTCTATGGTGACAACTGTTCTAGACCAAAATTATCTTAGGTGGCGAAATATGTACAGTATTGGTGAGTTTTCAAAACTAGTCGGGATGCCGATCGACACGTTACGTTATTACGAGAAGCTCGATCTCATCACGCCTGCTCGTTCTCACACCAACAAACGTGAGTACTCTGACGCGGATATTCACTGGATTGCGTTTATCAAACGACTTAAAAGCACTGGCATGCCGATGAAACAGATTCAAGCCTACGCCCAGTTGCGTGATATTGGTGACGCCACCATCGATGAACGACTGGACCTCTTAGCCAAACAGCGCCTTCGTTTGAAAGGTCAACAACAGTTGATCCAGCAACATCTCGATTTTCTAGACCAAAAAATCGACAGTTATCACAAACGAAAGCAACAGCTCAATCAAAACTAAGTATCAACCAGAAAACTCGGGGGAAATTACATGCTCATTTTTATGCGTCGGTTGATCGGCATCTATGCACTTATTTATCTCATTTTGCCTTGGTTCAATGTCCGCAAAGGTGGTTGGGCCAGCGCTATTACAACGGTCATCGGTTCACTATTCCTGTTGGCCGCAGTGGGCGATTTTCCCACTAATGCAACGATTCCGTTCTTAGTAATCGGGATGGTGTTGATTTCAAGCGGTGCGCTAATGGCGAGTCGGCGGCTATTTGGTGCTGATATTCATTGGTCACATTACCTGCTTCGCCTCGCCGTTGAAATCGTCTTGCTTGTCCTGTTTATCATTGCCAGCTAAACTAAAAAAGCTTCTAAACTTGCACAGACTTGAACTGGCTAGTTTGGAAGTTTTTTTGTTTTATAGACGAATAATATTCAAGTTTGATTCCAAAATTGCCTGGTCACTTTGCAACTCGAAGCGATTTTGAACTTTCTTGTACGTAATCTCCATGTTCTCATCTAAATAAAACGCCGTCTCATCCGTAAAGTACACTGGCCCAAGCGATGTTTGAAATTGTTCAGTAAAGTCGTCGGGTATCTTTGCTTGTGGACAGATGAATATTCGATACATTAGTCCGTTTTCTCCCAAGACCGGCGATAATGGTCCGATCCCATCATCTAAATCTAGCAAAAGTACCTCATGCGCTGCCATTTTTGACGCCAATTTTTCCTGCGCTTCATGTGAAAATGAAAGTTTCATCATTTATCCCTCCGCCTTAATCATTGCCAACGTAGTGTTAACCGTTTCATTAATGGCCTGTGACTGCCGACCGTTTGCTAAATCAATCTGGATTCCGTTATGAATCGTTCGTAGCATGCTGGCTAATTGTGCTTGTCTTGAGGTAGTCAAACTGATTGCCGGTAATTGTGACAAGAGTCGTTCAAACGCCGATGTTAAGTGATCAAATAAGGTATTGTAAGTGGCCATTAACTCAGCTGATTGGTCGTGACGTTCACTAATTGAATTAATGACCATACAACCCTTTGGATAAGTCGCTAATGGCCAGTTGAGAATTAACAATTGTTTCATTTTTGTCCAAACATCACTCTCACTTGCCATAATGTCATCAATCTCGCTGTCGGCCATCGCAACATAATGCTTCAGTGCTTTTAAATACAAAGCATCCTTATTGCCAAACGTATTGTATAAGCTCTGTGCTTTCACACCCGTTTGCGTTGCTAAGTCTCTTATTGCCGTTTGGTTAAACCCGGCTTGCCAAAAAATAATCATTGCCTGTTCTAATAGGTCATCTTCTTCAAATTGTCGCTGTCTTGGCATGTGTTTTCTTCTTTCTTTAACAACTGTTCAAAAAAGTATAATCCATTTTGAACAATCGTTAAAGAATAAAGTGACTATTTCAATTAATAAAAAAGCAACAGTCACAAATGACCGTTGCTTCGCCAAAACTAAATTCATTAACTTTTAAATCGTGACCAACGACGCGCATCGACTGAGCCGCCTACCAAAATTAATAGCATTGGGTAAAATCTCCTGTTCTTCAAAGCCACAGGCATGAGCAACTCCCAAACTCGCTTGATTATGAGTCGCAATTTTCAAATCAATTCTTTTAAAATGCAAGTCTTCAAAACCATAGCGGACAAGACGTTCAACGGAAGCACGCATGATGCCGCGACCCTGCGCACCTTCGCTTAGCCAGTAACCAATCTCAGCCGTTTGATTGATTCTATCTAATTCAACAAATCTGATTCTACCCACCAGCCGTTCTTGCCAATAAATACTAAATTGCGTGGGCTGTCCGCGGTCAGCCAAGACTGCAATTCGAGTAGTGCGTTCCTGATCAGCTAATGTTTTAACTTTGAGGGCCCATGGTAACCACTTACCAAGGGTATTGCTGGTTTTGCGTAATTAGCTGAAAGTACGCTGGGGCTTCACTTTGCTGCAAAGAACTAAGTTTGAGTTGGTTATTAACTTGTAAGATCATTGCTCATCATCTCTTTATCAGCTTCTGATTTTTAAATTTTTCAAATCTATGTCCATAACATTAAACACTGAGCTGAAGGCGTTGTTCAAGAAAATCATGACCAGAATCTGTCACCACCAACGCTCGCGCATCTTTGCCACGGACCAAATACTCATGATCCAACAAAAACGTTAGAATACCATGACCAACCGCGCCCCCAATGTGATCTTTACGTTCGCTCCAATCTAAGCAAGGTTTACAAAAGGCACGCTTTTTCTTCATCAACTCATCTAAGTTCAAATTAAAAGTACTCGATAAAAATGTTTGACCACTTGGTGTTACGTTAAACTTTGTACTTTCCAAAACGATGGCGCCATTTTCAAGCAATTTATCCGTAATAGCGACACCAATTCGACCTGCCACATGATCATAACATGTTCGACAATAATATAACTTTTTATACTTCAAACTCTTGTTTAGAGAAGCGACTTTCTTCTCAGGCGCAACCGGACTCAGCGTTTCAAACAGTGTTGCGACGTCTGATCGAATCAACGTGTAGTAATGAAAACGCCCGTACTTCTCTAGTTTTAGCCAGTTAAGGCCGACCATTTTTTGTAAATGATATGTTGCCGTTTGTGGGGTGATTTTAGCAGCTAAGGCCAGTTCATTGACTGTGTGAGCACGGCCATCCATTAACATATCCACCATTTTAACTCGTGCTGAGTTACTAAAAATTTCCACGATTGCTGCCACATCTGGTGCCTCATTCATATTATCACCGCCGAATTCCATATTTCGAAGATCATCGAGTTGACCTCATGATACATTAAATTTCAGTGAGAAACGACATTTTTCACCAAATTTAGTTAATTCGGAGGTTGATAACCATGAAACCCATTCTTGAAGTTTCTCATTTATCAAAAAAATATGGTTCCTTTACAGCCGTTAATGACATTTCGTTTCAGTTGCAACGCAACCATTGCATTGCTTTATTAGGCACAAATGGTGCAGGCAAGACAACAACCATGAAAATGATCTACGCAGCAGCATCCATTACTCACGGCAGGATCACCGTGGATGGCTTCGACGTTAAAAAGTCGCCCTCAAGCACAAAAAGGGCGCTTGGCATTGTATCTCAAGAGGACTTATTGGATGGTTCACTTACTGTTTACGAAAACATGATCGCTCACGGCCTGTGCTATGACATCCCCAAACGTGAGCTGAAAAAGCGAACACAGAACCTGCTAACGTTTGCCGGTTTAGCAAATTACGATGACAAACAAATCAGTGATTTGTCTGGTGGCATGCGGCGCCGTTTGGTGCTGGCACGCGCTCTTCTCAATCATCCCAAAGTAATCATTCTTGATGAGCCAACAACCGGTCTGGACATTCAGTCACGTCATGTGATTTGGAAAAAATTGGATCAATTAAAAAGTGAAGGCGTTTCTCTGTTGCTCACGTCTCACTATATGGATGAAGTCCAACGGTTAGCCGATCAAGTATTAATTATTCACCGTGGCAAGATTCTCGCTTCTGGTGCCCCAGACACGTTGCCAGCAAAGTATGGTTATCAGTCACTAGAAGAAGCTTTTTTGGCACTTACCGATTTTCACGAGGAGGATGATCACATTGTACAAGCTCTCTCTTAGATCCATCAAACACGTCATTCAGCGTAATTACATGAGTTTTCGAAAACTTTTCAAAGTATCTGTATTTCCAAACTTACTTGATCCAATTCTGTATCTGATTGCAATGGGAATTGGCTTAGCAAACTTTGTTGGTAACGTTGAAGGCATGCCCTACTTTCTGTTTGTAACATCAGGCTTAGTCGCTGCCACCAGCATGAATGCAGCAACCAATGAGGCAACGACAAACGCGTTTATTCAGATGCGGGTTGAAAAAACTTATTACGCTGTTAGCATGACGCCGGTTAACCTACAAGACATCATCATCGGTCAAGCAATTTGGGCTGGCATTCGTGCTACCATTTTCGGCACGCTGTTTTTGATTATTGCAGGATTTTTAGGTGCTATCCATAGCTGGCTAGTTATCTTTGTCCCATTTCTTTTATTCCTTAATGGTCTCTTGTTCGGATTACTGGGCCTGATTTTTACGTTGCTTGTGCCTAATCGCGACTATCTTAATTACTATGCCATGCTTGTCATTCAACCAATGTACATGTTTTCGGATACATTCTTTCCCGTCGCCAATATGCCACGTTGGCTTCAACCATACTGCTGGCTGTCGCCCCTATACCATGCCGTTAAAGTCTGCCGTGGTCTGATGTTGGGCAATCCAACTGGCATTTGGTTTCATCTGGGTTGGCTAGTTGTGGTTGTCATACTCATTGCCGGATTGCCAATTTATCTCGTGCATCGACGATTGGTTTACTAAATGTAATTTCAAGTATTTTCACACCTCTGTTTCTTTAAAAACCTAGATAATATATTTTGCAAAAAATCAGTGACACGACTTGATATTAAAGGATTTATAGTCACACGAAAACATCATGTAGCTGTTATTAAAACGGCATGAAATCCTCATCAAAGTTGAGGATTTCATGCCGTTTGCTTTGCTATAATTTTGATTACCGAGAAGTGAAGACGGTTTTGAGAGTGCTCATGAAGCACGGGAGAAAGCGAGCAATAACGTAAACCGACAGATGTGAAGGTGAACTTTGCCTTTACATCTGTCGGTTTGGGTTATGCACAGCTTTCTGTGCGTCAGTGACACGTTTGGTGACTTTTGGTGTATTTTACACCTGAAAGAAGATGGTGCTAATGGGGTAAGAAACTTTTACCGTATTGTCACAGAATCTGATGGAAAGGAGTTACCTCGTGTCCGTAAAGGATGCACTGCAGCTAATGCTAGAGTTCGCCATGTTTGTGGTGGCACTTTTAGCGTTAGTCGTTCAGTTAATAGTGGTCATTATGACCTGCTGTTAACATAAAAAAACGGGCAGTCGTCTCAACTTTGGCTAGCTGACGATTACTCGTTTATCGTAAGCACCACCGCTTTTGCGGATCGGTAGGGATGTCATTCGCAGTGACATCCCTTTTTACGTGTTCATTATATCATCAAAGGTACTGTTAAAAGCAATTTTTTTAATCAGTAAATAGTCGGTAGAGGCCCTCTCCAAAATAACTCTATGATTTTAAAAAGTAGAGTTCTGCCCAGAATAGGTACAATTCACCTCATCAAAAAAGGTTAGTACTTGTCGTGGTCATAACGCCGTCCACAGAAGTGCTAACCTTTTTAAACATTATTACTTTTTAATCCCCTGAATAACATACGAAGACATCCACGGACCACTCCACCAGCCATTAAAACCGGCTGACTTGAGCTCAATATCTTTAAGTCCCAAATCTTGTAGCGCAACTTTATATTCACGGTCATTGTGATTCGTATCCACAATGATGAGTCGGCCACCTGGTTTTAACGTTCTAACTGCTTCACTCAAAGCAATTTTGCGTTGAGCAGCCGGTTTAATGTTATGAAAAGCGAAACTAGAAACAACGAAATCATAAGCGTTGTCGCCCGTTGGCAGTTTCGTCATATCACCAGTCAATAACGATGTTCGGTCATCGACACCTGATGCCACCAAGTTAGCCTGCGTTTGTTCACTGCCGTTATTGGATTGATCACGTTGACGCCACAGATCCAAACCAGTCGCATGACCATGCGCACCAAGACGCTGGGCAAACTCAATTAGAACTGCGCCATGACCACAACCTAAATCAAGCACTTGAGCATCCTTTGGAATTGACATGTTCGACATGATTTTTTGCCAAATTATGTATTTCCCACGAAGAGTAGTGTGGAAAAAGATTAGACCACCTGCCAGCATAACGATTCCTAATGTTAACGTTACCCACGATGTTGGATAACTGTGTGAAAATGCCCAGTTAATAAGTATCAGGATACCAGCGATTAAGTACATTATCGGCACAAACGGTGCGTCAATTCCTCGGGTGATGCGTTTATGTGTTGGTTGATTCATGTATTTTCCCTTTCGAGTCCCACTTTTGCAACAATTTTTACAGTGTAACATTGATAGTTTGCTTTGAGAAGTTTAGACCACACCCATTTTTATCCAAAATCTAACATCAGTTGAGAAAAATGGATCGGCGCCAATAAAAAAGCAATCTGGAGTAGATTAGGATTTTGACAGTCACTAATTCAAATCGATAAAATAATGTAAACAATAATTTTTAAATTATGTATAGTGAGAGGTTTCCCTCATGAAAAAGAATGCTTCACTAAGTGCTTTTGGCTTTTTCACATTAACGGCTGCCATGCTTATGTCCGCCGACGAATATCCAGCCTTTGCTCAGTCGGGACTGATGGCGACCCTGTTGTTAGTTGTCGCAGGTATCTTCTGGTTTTTACCGGTGGCACTAGCCTCTGCCCAAATGGCGACGATGCCTGGATGGAGTGACGGTGGCATCTATACCTGGGTCAAGGGTACGCTGGGACATCGAGCCGGTTTTGTGGCCGTCTTCTTTCAGTGGTTGCAAATTACCGTTAACTTTATCACCATGACTTACTTCATCATCGGGGTAATGGCCTATGCGCTAAACTTGCCGGCCCTTAACACCAATCCGTGGTTAAAGCTCGCCGCTTTTCTCACGATTTACTGGGTCATGACTGTTTTCCAGCTTAAGGGCATCAATGATACCGATCGGTTGGTAAAATGGACATTTATTCTTGGGATTATTTTGCCTGCGTTAATCCTGTTAGTTTTCAGCGGCATTTACGTTGCCACGGGGCATCCCCTTCAGTTTGCGACAACCCTCTCGACTAACAGCTTCACAAGTGGCCATCCATTAACGTTAATTGTGCCTTACATTCTTGCGTTTACCGGTATTGAAGCCTCTGCTTCCTACGTTAACAATCTCAAACGACCGCAGCGTAACTACCCGATTATTATGCTGACGCTGGTCGCCTTTGCCATCATCATCGATTCGTTTGGTGGCTTATCTGTAGCCGCCGTCGTGCCTTTAAAAGACCTGTCACTTAACCAAGGTGTTATTCAGGCTATCAACAGCATGGTGGCCATTATCCTCGGACCGACCTTTGCACCGCTGGTAAAAGTCATTGGCTTGCTCATGGCAATCGGTATGCTGGGTGAAATCAGTTCTTGGATCGTTGGTCCCGTTAAATCATTGCTAGTTACAGCCGAGGACGAAATTTTGCCAACGACGTTTAACAAAGTGAATAAGCATCAGGTACCCGTACACCTTGTTCTCTTGCAAGGAATCATCGTTTCCATCATTGCTTTCGTATTAACGGTTGTTATCGGCGGCAACAATGGTGCATTTGCCATGGCGATGGCCCTCACTGTTATGCTCTATCTTGTCACGTATCTGCTTCTATTTGCCGGTTTTATCGTTCTTAACATCACTGGCAAAAGCCGTCAAGCAGCTTTCAAACTCCCCGGTGGCCGTTTTGTCTGTTTGCTTATTGGCGTAATTGGGTTCATCACTTCTGCGCTAGTGTTTGGATCAACATTCTTCCCAACAGCCAACGCACAACTACCGGCCTTCACTTATACGCTCGTCATGGGTGGTTTCTTCCTGCTCATTCTTGGCGTAACTTTGTGGCTTTACTCTCGCAGACGGACATCCAAAACCCAGCGACCTTGGCACGTCCGCCATCTCAACCACGACGAAGTCCCCCGTTTTACTCAAATTCAGGGACGTGGTGAACACACGATTGATCCGTTGGATAAGTAAGCCCTGCCTAACTCAATATCCTTTGCGTTACGCTAGGCTAAAACAACTTTGTGAGTTCACTTTAAATAGTCATACCTTTTATTTGTTGAGATTTTTGAAATGTCCTAAGATAACGCCATCAAATCTGACAAAGGTCGAGGACACACTATATGACTCGTAAAACATCGACAACCCCTGTGATGATTGCAATTCTGCTGGCTACTTTTATGAGTTCGGTGGAAACGACCATTATCACGACAGCATTGCCAACCATCATCAGCCAGTTACACGGTCTCTCTTTGCAAAGCTGGGTATTTACGGTTTACCTGCTTGCAACGGCTATTTCTACGCCTATCTACGGTAAATTTAGCGATCGTATTGGTCGCAAACCAGTGTTTCTAGTCGGATTAATCCTCTTCACGCTGGGCTCACTTTTGTCCGGATTTGCGCCCAGCATGCTGTTTTTAATCGTGACCAGAACCATTCAGGGACTTGGTGCTGGCGCGATTATGCCAATCACATTCACAATTATTGCGGATTTATTCAGTTACGAGCAGCGCGCCAATGTCTTGGCACTGAATAATACAGCTTGGGGAATTTCAGCACTAGCAGGCCCGTTACTTGGTGGCTTCATCGTCGATCAATTAAATTGGCACTGGGTATTTTTTATTAATATTCCCATTGGCATCGTGGTCTTCCTACTAGTCGTGTTCACCTATCATGAGAAGGCATTTGATACCGATAAACAGCCAATGGACGTTGGCGGTATTGCAACAATTTCACTGTCTTTAATCAGTTTATTACTCCTATTTCAAAATCTGAGTCACTCACATGCCGTCGTTTCAAACGTCATTTTATTCATGCTCTTCTTGGCTGGTACTCTATCGTTCATTTTAATTGAGAGACGGGCCGCCGACCCGCTAATTCCACTATCAATGTTTCGCAATTCGACCTTTGCCGCGCAAATCATTATCGCGCTGCTACTCAGCGGCGCTCAAATCAGCTTTCAAGTTTACTTTCCAATCTGGCTACAATCTATCTATGGCGCTTCGGCGGCTACAGCCGGGTTAGCAATTACACCAAGCCCAATTATGTGGCTGTTGGCCTCCTTCCTTGTGGGCGGTTTGCTTAAACGATGGGCACCGCGAACGATTATTTTCATTGTCGTGCTGATCATGTTAGCTGCTTATGTGCCAATTCTTATAAGTACACCGCGGTTTCCACAGGCTGCGTTTTATGTCATTGCCGGCTTTACTGGTGCAGGTCTTGGCATTATTATCACAATTAACACCATCATCTCACAGCATTTAGTCAACAAAGATAGTGTTGGGGTAGCCTCTTCAATCTTGACTCTGGGGCGTACACTTGGCCAAACATTAGCAGCGGGCATCTACGGTCTTATTTTTAATCGCGCTATCAGTGAACAGCTCCATGTTCATACCGGGATTAGCGCCAAAGCAGTTGATAATTTCGTTAATGCCAGTGGCCATGCCGGTGTTCCTTCGTCTTTACGACCAGCATTATCCAGTATCCTGCTCTACTCGTTACATCACGTATTTTTGCTCGTGCTAATTTTGTTTTCAGCCGCGATTGTTGTTAATATCTTCGACAAGCAAAAAACTGTTTTGCACTAAAACAACGATTACAAATAAACTACATTCAAACGTCTCAAGGTCTCCGTAACTATCGAGCTAACTTTTGCACTGATAAGCACAATCGGTTTAACTTTGTAGCCTAAAAACTGCCATGTCTATTTTTTCAGACATGGCAGTTTTGTTTAGCATTATCTTCTAGCAGCCCAATTCCAGAACAAAACAAAGTTATTTTGCATCAGAGAGTACACTCACTTCTCTGTCAGTGCGCTACTTTCCCTGATCATCCCAAGTAACTCCTGTGGTTGAACCTCACAGTGATTAACATCAATGGTGTTCCAGTGCGTTTTATTCATATGGTAGCCAGGTTCAACACCCCTAAGTTTGCGTGCGAATTCACCGTGTTCAGGACTGAGTTTTAGATTAATCAGCAGTTTATCATCCTTGATGAATACCATCGCGAGGATTTTTCGATTCCGGTGATGGCGAATGATGTTCCAGTTAATTTTTTCATGACTGCTACCACCATTAAAAGGATGGTCAAGATCCCCACCTGTTTCGTCTATGACAATCTGAATAAGCTCTTTTTCAGTCATGAAAGCCAGTCCTCACTTTGTTAGCTCATCCGTCGTTACAATGACCTCACCCATTTTTGAATTAGCCATCACATAATCCTGAGCAGCCGCGATATCATCCAGTGTAAACACTTTTGAAATCGGAATACTGATGTGATGATCCCGAATAAGACCAAACAGCTCATCAATCATGGCCTGATCAAAGTAATTTGAATCATAAGCCGTTAAGTATTTATCCACCATTTCAAACGGCGAAAAGTCTTTCATTTCCCATTCACCGGCCAGCAAGCCAATCACACAACAAATCCCTTGGCTCTTCACGTGTTTGACCGAATCGCGCATCGTTACGGTCCCGACTAAATCAACAATGCCGTCAAACTGCTTGTCCGTTTGCAACTCACCGTCCTTGTCCAACACGACTTCATCGGCGCCACTTGCAGTAACGTCTGCCATCCGTTCCGGTTTCCGTGTTGTGGCAGCCACGTTCAGTCCCATTGCCTTTGCCAGTTTGATCATCGCTAACCCGACCGCCGTCGTGCCACCACGAACAAGCATCGTATCACCAGCATTCAAGTGCAACGATTTAATAGAACCAAACGCCGTCACAAAGGTTTCAGGATATTGGGCCAAATCAATCCACGATCCATCGAAATCAACAGTGTACAGTTGTTTGTTCGGAACCAAGGCATATTCTTGCTCACTACCATCGAATTCACGACCAAAACCACCATTCAGCGTGATAACTTTCTGACCGACTGTGAGACCTGAACCAGGCCTTGTCTCTGCAACTTCACCCACGGCCTCAACACCGATGACCCGTGGAAATTTAACGCTAGGTGAACCGCCTTCACGTGTCAACACCTCATAGCGATGCACACCAAATGCGTGAATCTTAAGGACTGAGTGCTCTGCATCCGCAACAGGCATTGGCCGGTCAACGATTTTTAACACATCTGCATGACCTGGTTCGCTAATCACAACTGCTTTCATATTCTGTTCCTCCTAGAATTAACCTGTTTCGTTTTGTCATTATTCAAACTATAATCAGTGTAAACTGTTACGTAACGTACAGGTCAAGAAATACGAGGTAAGAATGTTAACAATTCGAAAATTTGCGGAACTCGCAGATACAACGAGACGCACACTACTATTTTACGACGAACAAGGTTTGTTTAAACCCGCCAAGGTCGCAGAAAATGGATATCGTTATTACAATTACGATCAACTGTATGATTTAACCTTCATTCTGGAACTAAGAAAACTAGGATTATCTGTTCTGCAAATCAAGAGCTTGCTTACCGCTGGTCAAACACCGAACTTAGATAATCAGCTACAATCGTTGAACCAAACTATCGACGCTAAAATTCAACGTTTGAATACACTTAAACAAACGCTAAATCAGCGTTTTTCACCAGTGCCTGCCAGTCAGGCTACCAATCTCAATAAACCCGTAATCGTTGACCACTCTAACCAGGAATACTGGCGCTCAATTCAATCTGTTACCTGTACCGACGAGGAAATCAGTCAATTGTATCAAGACTTCTACCAAAAAATCGGCACGCTAAAGCTAATCGACAAACGCGAATCAGGCTTCATGACAACGTTACCTGGGTGCGTTGCCGACGACTATAAAACAGCCTCTTTTTGTATTATCAAAGCCGTCAGCCCCGCCGTTCCCAATAACGTCGCAACAGTTAACCGCCCGGCTGGCGAATACGTCTCCGTCAAAACATTCAATACGACAGCAGATGTTTGTCACTCACTGAGTATCTTACATGACTTCATTCAACTCCACGATCTCAAAATCGACCGGACACTGTGGCAGTTGAATCTCGATGAACAGTTGTCTAGTAAAGCAGGATCGTCATATATGTTGCTTGAATATCGACTGCTTGATTGATTTGGGTACATTGGACAAGAAAGTTACACGTGGAACATAGGCACTCGCATTTAGGAGGTTTTCTCATGTGCACCGCAATTACGCTTCAATCCGTAAATGAACACGCTTTTTTCGCACGAACCATGGATCTACCGACTACTACGCCATGGCGGCCAATTTACCTACCTGCTGGATTTTTGTGGCAACCATCTACTGATAATTCTGGTAAACCATTGCCAATGGCGATTCTCGGCGGTGGTCGCTGGACGCCGGGAAATCATTATTTAATGGGTGATGGCATGAACGAAGCGGGCCTTGCCTGCGCTGAACTTTACTTTCCGGTTGAAGCTCGCTATGCTTCATCAATGGTCGATGGCAAACTGAACATCACGCCACAGGACTTCATTTACTGGGCGCTAACGCATCATTCAATTGCCGAATTGCGTTTGGACTTGCCAAATATCAATATCGTCGCGCAAAAGTGGTATAGCGAGAATAATTGGCGACCATTTCATTGGCTACTGACTGATGTTGCGGGCAATACTGCTATTTTGGAGCCGCGGGGCCACGGGCTAACGCTGACTGAAGCACCACTACATGTGCTGACAAACACGCCAAACTATCCAGCGCACATTGTCCGTTTGGCCAAAACCCTTGGCATTGATCCCGAATCCTCGGTTGATACTTTCAAACAAGCTTGTCGCTCTTTTAATGGTGAATTACGTCACACAAATTTGCCAACGGACCGTTTCCAGCGCTCTGTCATCAACTTATGGCGCCAAAATGTGCCGCAAACGTCTCTTGCCGCTGAACAACAACTACTCACACTACTTGACGACGTTGTCATCCCTCGGACACCCGAGCGCTTGCGGCGTAGCAACATGGACTACACACATTATGAAGACGTACTGGATTTAACCGAACGCACCATGACGTTTAAATCCGTGCGGACCGGTGAAATTCATCATCTACGTTTAGACGACATAAAAACGGATAGCCCCCAACAAGTGGTTGCCTATCCGTTTACGTAGTTGATTATTGTTAATCGCGCAGCAATTCAATGATCTTAGGATCTTTCTGAAAAAGTTCAAGGAGGCGACGTGAACTGCCATTAGGTTCAGCCCGGCCAATTTCCCAGGCTTCCACAGTTCGTGGCGAAATGCCTAACAAATGGGCCATTGTATTTTGCGTCACATCTAGCCGTTTGCGCAGCTGCTTAACCGTCTTGGCATCAAAACGCGGTGGCACATCGATGGTGACCGTGTGCACTTCAACATTGTTAGGCTCACCTTTGAAATATGCCTCAACTTCGGCCAAGTTCTGCATGATATAACTTTCATCCTTACTCATCTGATTCATTTACCTCCCTTATCAGACTAATCATCTTTCGAATCTCTTGTTTTTTTGCATCGCTCAAGGATTCTTGCCGATTCTTTTGATACATTTCTAAAAAGATTACCTGACTACCTGCAACCACGAAATAAATAACTCGGTAGCTACCACTTTGACCTTGATTACTGGCTATTGACGAGAATCTGAGTTTATAGGCACCACCAGTGCCACGAATGATATTACCTGGAAATCTTCTCCCATTATTATTCTCGGGACTACTATTAAAGAAGTGCGTAATGTTTCTCTCCAGTCGACCTTTATCGAGCAAACTCAAGTTTAACTGTTGCCATCTCTTTATAAAAAGCTTTGGGTAAATAAAGTGAATCTTCTGATGTTCCATCCATACTCCAGTTCATTGCCGAAGTACGATTATAGAATATACGGTTCAATCGTACCTGTCAATTAATAAAATTCACTGATCCACTGCTACTAAAACCAGTTACATTAACATACGCAGTTCAAACCAATATGTTCGTTTGAAATATAATTTCCGCACAAATATTTACGCTTGAATGATGGCAATATCGGACGAAAAAACCTGCTATCATTTACAAAACAGCATTTAAAAGTAAAGGGTCTGACATGAAGATAATCATTTCACCAGCTAAGAAAATGACCATTGATTCAGACAGTTTCGATATTTCATCCTTACCGCAATTCCTACCACAAACGCAGGAAATTTTGCAAACGTTGCAATCAATGAGTTACGAAGAACTGCATCAGCTTTGGCATTGTAGCGACAAAATCGCTCAACAGGCCTACCAACAATTACAGCAAATCAATCTCAAACATCAGTTAACGCCTGCGCTGGTGGCTTACTCCGGCATTCAGTATCAGTACATGGCACCCAGTGTATTTACGGCGCACGCATTGCAATACGTGCAGGATCATTTGCGGATTCTGTCTGGTTTCTACGGGGTGCTGCGTCCGTTTGATGGCGTTGCGCCCTACCGCCTGGAAATGCAGGCACCCCTTCATGTGGCAAACCACAAGAATCTGTATGACTTTTGGGGTAACAAGCCTGAACGTGGTCTGGGGCTGCATCATGAACCGTTAATTAACCTCGCCTCACAGGAATACACAAAAACGGTTCAGCGTTATTTAATTCCTGCTGAACCGTTGATCAATGTTGTCTTCGGCCACCTCGTCGACGGCAAACTAAAAACCCGTGCCACATTCGCAAAAATGGCACGGGGTGAGATGGTTCGTTTTTTAGCTGAAAATGATATTCATGAACTTAGTGATTTGAAACAATTTAACCGGTTGAACTATCGGTTTGATGCCAAACGTTCCGATGAAACGACTCTCGTCTTCTTAAAACAAGACTGATTAATGATCCATCACGTAAGGCACGTGAGCCGCGGTCGGAACCTGAGCCCATGCCACTGGATATCCCGCACCATGTGCACAAAATACAGAATCTGGTGTATTTTCAAGATCACTAACCGGATGATAATCTGCGTCAGCGATCACTTCATCCGCATTATGACATGGACGGTATCCATCGACAACACATTCGAGCTGCCCCAGACCATGCGTATAGGCTTGGACAGTTCGGGCATAATCTTGCATTTCAGATACCGGCGCCACACCACTTAAAATGGTGTTGGCGCCGTTTGTCGTGGGCGTCTCAAACGACCCATGCATCCGCTGAATGTCGGTCATCGCACGGCCAACATTATCACCATCAACTGTCAAACGGAACTGGTACCAAGGCTCCAGCAACTGGTCACCACCGTTTGCCAACAACATCATGAGACCCTGACGGACTGCGCGCCACGTCGCCTCACGAAAATCGCCGCCAACTGAGTGCACGATGCTGGCTTTGCCTGTGATTAACGTAATGCGCATATCCGTCATTGGTGCACCAATCAGAACGCCTAGGTGCTCTTTAGCCTGTAGGCTGGTCAACACTTGATGCTGCCAGTTCTTGCCGAGGACATCGACCGGACAGTCTGTGTCAAACATCATTCCGCTGCCAGGTTCAGCTGGTGTCATCTGCAAATGAACCTCCGCATAATGACGCAGCGGTTCAAAGTGGCCGACGCCCTCAACTGGTTCAGTAATTGTTTCACGATACAAGATGCTGCCTTCGCCAAAACTGATAACAAGGTTGAAACGAGTCTTTAATTGTTCCTGCAAGACTTCTAACTGAATTGGACCCATGATTTGAACACGAATTTCTTGAACCTGCTCGGACCAAGTCACATGTAATTGTGGATCCTCGTCCTCAAGTTGGCGCAACGCGGTTAGGCAGGCATGTGCATCCACACCATTCAACTTGACCGCATAGTTCAAAACCGGTTGTAGCAACGGCGCCGGACTATTTGCGGCAGCACCGAGACCTTGACCAGGCCGCGTATCGGTTAAACCGAGAATGACGCCGACGCCACCCGCTGAGATTTCAGAAACCATCTGACTCTTGCCACCATTATAAACACGTAATTGGTTGGCTTTCTGATCAGGTAAGACCTCTGCCTTCGTTTTCAACACGCCGCCGGTCACGCGAACCCAAGTTAACCGTTCACCCTTTTCATCGTGAGAAATTTTGAATACTCGCGCACCAAATTCGGCCGCTGGTTCTGACTCAAGCGTCCAACGTGACAGACCATCCAACAATGTATCAATGCCGGTCATCTTAAGACCTGATCCAAAGAAACAGGGAAAGACTTCACGTCGCTGAATCATGTTTTGAATCGTTGATGTTGATAATGGTGTCCCATTTAAGTAATCGTCGAGGACCGTTTCATCTTGTAATGCGATGGCCTCGGCGGTTTCCTCTGGCATCGAATTAACATCACCGTCCCAGTCAAACGGCAGGCAGCCTGGCGCTAATTCCGTTTGTAACTGTTGGAGAATAGCCTCACGGTCCACACCATCTGCGTCCATTTTGTTCACGAAAATGAGTGTCGGCACATGGTACCGTTTTAATAAACGCCACAATGTTTGTGTATATCCCTGAACGCCATCAGTAGCTGAGACGACTAGGATGGCATAATCGAGGACCGGTAAAATCTGTTCCGTTTGCGCGGCAAAGTCAACGTGGCCGGGACTGTCCAGTAATGTTAAGGATAAATCACCGTAGTGGAGGTTGGCCTGATGCGAAAAAATAGTGATCCCACGCTGCTTTTCTAACGTGTCTGGATCCAAAAACGCATCCCCATTGTCCACACGACCTAATGTGCGCACGGCACCAGTTTTATAAAGTAACGCCTCCGACAGGGTCGTTTTCCCTGCATCCACGTGCGCCACGACGCCGGCAACAATGTGTTTCATGTGGTGACCTCCTTATAACTTGTGTTCTTACATAACAACTTTAATAATGCCTCGGCTGATAATCAACTTTATTTGCCCAGTCGACCAGAAAAACGATTGCAATGGGAATGTTCAGTCGTAAGATTTCTCCACACGTTAAGCGGTATAATATTGTTTTAAAGCATTTTAAGTCGCGGGTAGACCCGTCGCCCGCAAAATAACGAACCAATTAGGAGCCTATTAATGAACGAAATATTAAAAGCACAATTTTTCGTCGACGATCTTTCAGACGATCAGAAATCTGTGATTACAAACATCAATAACTACATCAAACAGGGGCTTACCACAAAACCATCTTCCGTTGCCATTATTGAAGGTGCAGCTGGCACCGGTAAATCTGTGGTTCTCATGGAACTAGTTCGCCAATACATGACGGATAATCATTACAAGACATCGTTAGTTGTTAACCATCCTGAGTTGTATAAAGCCTATCAGGATATCGCAGAATCGATTCCCAACATGAAGGTAAACACAATTCGCCGACCAACATCGCTTATTAATGATGCCCAAAAGCACAACAAGAAGTATGACATCATCTTTGTTGATGAAGCCCACCTTTTATATTCAAAATCCGAACCCTACGCTCACTACCGCGGTCAAAATCAGCTAACTGACTTGATGAACTTAGCCAAAGTAGTCGTCGTTGTTTATGATTTCGACCAAGTATTCCAATCAAAAATGTATTGGGATCGCGATTTATTACTGAAAACTATCGGTAACCATCCCCACAAAACGTTTGATATGAACTTCCAGTACCGGATGGTCGCTAGCGATGAACAAGTTGCCTGGATGGACGATCTGACCGAAGAAAAACCGATGAAGCCATTCCCGAATAACAGTGACTTCAAGTTCAAAGTGTTCGATACCGCCGGTGAGATGTTTGAAACCATTAAGAAACGTAACAAAGAGGTCGGTATGAGCCGGATGGTTGCTACCTCTGGCTTCCGCCGAATCGACGGACGACACAACGTGGAAATGGATTCCTTCAGTTTGCCATGGGATGAATGGGACCCTCAACGGACACACTGGGCCAAACGTGAAGGATCGATTACCCAAGTGGGTACGATTTATACCCTCCAGGGTTTCGACCTCAATTACGTTGGTATGATTATCGGTCCGTCGTTTGGTTACGACCCCAAAACGGACACAATGACAGTGATTCCTGAAAAATATTCACATAAAGAAGTCTTCAAGAAACGTAAGGACATGAAGTTCTCCCGTGACGAGTACAAGAAGTTCATCGCTGACGTGTTGAACGTGCTGATGAAGCGTGGGAAATACGGCTTGTACTTGACCGCGTACGATGATGCGTTGCGGAAACGACTTGTGGATTTGTACGAAAATGGTAAATAACTTAAACAGGTGCTGATGAGATAAACGTTACACTCATCAGCACCTGTTTTAAAATGTCATCAAGTTATGCCGGAAGTCACTTTGCAATAAAATGATTTGCAGATAGAAAATCCCAAAAGTTAATTGTCGGAACGTTAAAATGCTTCGCTACAAACGGAATTTTAGGTTCATTATCTGTTCTGTTGCCGTTTGGTCCTGTATCTCTTTCATCCGTGATAATTGTGTATGAATGCTTCATCGCAGAAGCAATTAACCACGGATCCGCTTTTTCATATTTCATTGTCCATTCTTCGTAACCCGCTGCTGTCCACAGATTGGATTGTGAAACGTATTCAGTAACTTTGACATATTCTGGGATACAATCATCAACAGATACAGTATTATTCAGGTAATTCTTTTTGATCCAGTCACTCAGTTCATCATTTTTTGATTCTAACTCTTTGAAAACCTGACCAATCATATAGAAGTTTGGCATTTGTCTAAAAAAAGGTCCAGACAACGGGAAAATATTGTTGTCGATAATATCGATTTGAATTAATCAGGATGTTCGAATCCACCAAATAACCGGTCATGCTGTGGCCTCACGTTCATTGAAGTTTTCAACTGTCTTATCTAACATCTTATAACTGATCCCAATCAGCGATGCAGCACGTGTTGGTTGCACTAACCCGCTATCTTGGGCAACTACAACAGCATTCATATAGCGCTGATCATTCAAACTAAGTGCCGTGTTATATGGATTACCACCAGTAGATTTCTTTAACTTGTCCTGTACCACTGGTAAGCGAATTTCATTTGTGTTTTTTATGAGCCCGATTTCCTGAGCTCGAATTGCAACTGTTTCAGGACTCGCATTGAAGTATCGTCCAACCTGAGCCACATCCGTTTTATTAAAACGTTGAGTAAATTCGCCTTCAGGCATTAGGAATGCAGCGACAACTTTGTTTATATTTTGTTCTTCAACAACATCATTTTCCTGTTCACTAAGTAGCTCATCAGTTCCATGTAACAAGTGAATAAATTCATGAACAAGTGAAAAGACTCTCGCTGTATAACTATCCTCTTCATTGATAAATATGAGTGGTGCAAAATCATCCAGCAGAACAAATGCACGCATTTCTTTTACATCCAACGGTCGATTTACACCTAGGCCAGCACCACCTTTTTGCATATTTAAAATTCCAAGATGGGCAAATTGATTTCGTAAATCACTATATAATTCTCGAGCAGTTCTAAAGTGATTTAATCGTAACAGATTAGACACAACACTTAATGTCTCATCTCTATCAAAGCCAGCGGCACTCCCAATAAACGTCAGCTTTTCATTCGCAAGACCGCTTTCCTCTCTAAACCAAGCCTGCTTTCGTTTCATTTCGTAGATAACGTCCCGAACGGTTAAGCTAACTTGTGCCGGCGCATTTTTTTCAGTCCGAAAGGCCAACTTCATTGCCTCTGTTTTAGGTGGCTCGCTTAAAAGAAGGTTGCCAAACGGAACATGCAGTCGCACAGCAAAATCTGCCAGTTGCTTAATGGTCGGCTTAAGATACGTGTCACTGTCTTCTTGAAGCCATCTAAACTTACTAATAACTGATTCAATTGCATCTTTATTTACATCTGTCACTGAAAAAGCCCAATCGACTAACGAAGATTTCACTTCAATTCGACTTACTGTCATTCTGACACCCTCCTTTCTTCACTTGTTATTATACTGGGCAAAACGCAAAGCTGTCGACAGGTAACGCCTATATAAAGTTATTTATACATCAACGTTTACGCCGCTTATTCTTTAACAATTTCCGTGCCTGTTTCATCGACATGACCTTACCAGTCACCTTTTGGGGTCCACCGACATCAGGAATCTTCTCGCCATTGAAGGCCGCGGTTAACTGAATAGATTGCTTTTGTGATATCACATCGGTCGACCTTAATACACCGATGACGCCAGCAATCACGACTTGCATATCTCGATAGTCCTTAACGGTTTGAGTCCTTTCATACCATTGGCCAATCTCTTTTAACGCCGCTACTGTCCACTGACTCGGAGTTACTAAGTTTCGAGCATACAAAACATCCATGAAATCCGTCACAGCAAACATTAGGTCTGTTGTCTCAAACGTCTTTGGAATAGCGTATTGTGCACGTTGCAACCATAGCCGAATTCCAGTTTCGACTGCCAATTGGTGCGTTTCGACAGCTCTAGATTTTCGCCAACCGCTGGCAGCTGGACGATGCGCATCATTCAAATAATCCCGTTCAGGATCTGGATCATACACTTTAGCCGCTTCGGTTAATTGTTTGGGATTATCCAATAACTGAACAAGATCATTCGGAATACCATCCTCATCGTCAAACAATTGATCATCGTCGCCATACAGGCTGTCAACGCCGCCATTTTCGTTAACTTGCTCAATGAATTTTTGTACAGCATCGGAATCGTTAAGATCCACACCATTCTCTAGTAACGCCTGACCTAACATTTTTGCAGGGCTAGAATTTAGCGGATCCTCTGCCAGTTCAATCATTACGGATGCGGCTTCGTTAATGTAACGTTGGTAATTACTAGCTCTTTTTTCATTTAGCCAACCTTGATCTGCCACAAACGCCAGCAACGGTGTTATCGCGGGGGCCACCTGACGATACTCTTCAGGAGTCAACGTCATATTAGAAACAAAATAACCCGTTAATACACCTGTTATAGCAGTTTTGGTCCACGTCTTCGGCGTCTTACGATAGACATCGTAGCCTTTTTCAACCAGAGTTGTGAAAGCAGTCTCGACTAAATCACGAGAAATTTTATTTTTTCGGTGCTTCCAAACGTTGCTTTCAAAATAATCTCGTAACCATTCACTGGTATAGCCTGTAATATCACGTGCCACATAATCCAACCACTGAGGTAAATTCGGGTCTTCTATGACAGACCGTGGTTCTTGAAATACCGACGGATCTAACACTGGTCCTTTCAGCCCATGTCGCTTTTCAAAGTCATTCAGAGATGCCCTTAAGTCGTCCAAGTTTGCCTCTATTAACCGATGAACGGATAAACAACGCATATAAGCCGTGATAATGTCGTAGGTTAAAATCAGTATTGTTACCGATTCCTCATCTGGATCAGCCTCAGCCTCCTCAACAAATTCCGTTATTCCACGCATAATTATTTTTACAGTCCATTTGGAAACAGGCTTTTGTGTGATGTGGCTCATCATTTCGCCAAAATATCTTATTGACTCCTTTAAAGCCTGTGTTGGATAGCCAGCAAAGTCAGTATATTCGTCAAATTCTTCAAAGATTGGCCAGTATTTTAATAGTTTGTCGTTCGAGTCTTTCATTAATTCAGCTCCTTTTGTTTTTCATGCTTTGCGCTATTAGATGTTGTTGGTCAAAAACTTATCTTGCTTAACGATATCTTCGACTAAATTATATTGCATAAATTTCCTGAGTTTTTTGTCCTTTTCGTAATCGCCAGACTTTACGCATTTGATCTCTACTTAATGACCAAAAGCAGGCCTGGACAACGTCCCCATTTTTAGTCCATTCTCCTTTACGTGGAGTTATATCGAATATTCTATTCCATGATTTATGTTTGACCTGCTGCTGTTCTTTTTCAGGCAAACTATCAAGCCAATCGATGCTTTGATTCCATTCTGTTTCACTAGTTGCAGGTGAATAATACCAATTGTTTAATACATAGTGCCAAGCTTCAAAGTCACTCAATAATACTTTCTTGTCTGGAATCTCTAATTCTATACAGACTTCATCCGAATAGTCGCGAACTCGTCTAAAGTCTGGACGTTTATGTTGATAGTCATGTCGATACCAGGCCCAAATAGGGTAACTTCCCTCTTTTTCTGGAGCGCCCACTTTCCGTCTCATTTGTTCAATCATCCAGCGATATGAACGTTGAAAGTCAATAGCATCCTTCAAGTCGAATGAAAGTTTAGGATCACTATAAAAATGACCCGTTTTTATAATTTGCTGATAAACTGCATAGGGCTGAATTGTCCAAATAATCATAAGTATTAATCCTCTAGCAAAAATCTTTAGCCGGTACTTACCATTAATTTTATAAACCACCTAACAGCTAGGGAGCTAAGGTCTTAGAGGCTGATTAGTTTGTAAACTAGTCTGACCGTTATATATTTTAGTGAAGTTAAAGCACTTGTATCGATATTTTTAATCGCTGAAAAATGATACTTTTCATCCTCAACACATTGATTTTACGGGAGGATAATTACCTTGAGACTTTGGCATGAAGCGTTAATCAGTAAACTACCCCGACAGCAACTACTAGGGCAGCATCGTGAAATAGCCGCGTTACGGGGAAAGGGCTGGGGCAAAAAACACGCAACCGTCAATTATGTTTTTACTCATTCGCCATACAAGTTATATCAATTCCACATGCTGGTCATGACTGAAATGAAAAAACGCGGCTACAAACCAGATTCTAAGTGGTGCAATCCTGCATACCGAGGGCAAAACTGTCCTCCCTATAGCAACTTAGAAAAAGTTCCGTTAACCGCGCCAATTTATCCCGAACATAACGAAGCCTACCTGCGGGAATGTCTTAATAACCTGAAGGGAAAAGGCATTTACCTATAGATGTTGCGTGCATCTACTCGAAGAGCAACTGTCTGTTTCTATGAGGAAGCTACTCGAAATGTGTCACTTTAAATTCAGGACACCTGTATTGGAAACAATGAGCCGCATCACTTATGGTATGGACTACCCGAGTTAATCATAAATGCCCTGTAGATCTGCTCACTCAGCACTAGACGCATCAGCTGATGTGGTAGCGTAAACTTACCAAACGAAATTTGTGCGTTCGCACGCTTCAAAACTGCGGGTGTCAGCCCCAGTGAACCGCCGATAACGAACGTTATGTCAGAATGTCCGTACGTCCCTAAGTCCTCTATTTCCTTGGCAAACGCCTCTGATGTCCGTTCCTTGCCTAAAATAGCCAACGCATAGACATATTCCTTATCTTTAATATGATCCAGAATTCGCTCCCCCTCTTTAGCCATAACCGTATCCATTTCGGACTGGCTTAAAGATTCGGGAGCTTTTTCGTCCGCAACTTCGACAATTTCAAACTTACAAAACTTAGACAAACGTTTCGCATATTCGGCAATGCCCTGCTTAAAATACTTTTCTTTCAGTTTTCCAACACCAATAATCTTGATATTCACGTGTATATACTCCGTTTCTAAATTTTGTTTTCATCCACAAGCACATCTGTTATGAAAAAGTTATCCACAGCTTTTACTTTTCCTTAACTTTCTTTACCAAAAATAATCGATTTTGCGACGCTATGTGACGCTGTCATTTTAACCTGTGAATAAAAGTTATCCACAGTTATCCACAAGGCATCTTCACACGAACACGCAGCCCGTAGCCATTGATAATAAAGGGTTTTAAAATCGAACAGAGGTTTTTATGACCACTTATCCACTGCACTTTTTTGACCTGTGGATAACTTTTCCCACTGTTTCGAAATCCTTAGTTTTCGGCATTTATCTCCAATTCACAAACTTATCCACAGTTTTCCACATAGTTATCCACACCTGTGCAAAACAATTTTTTCATTGCATTTTCCGAAACGAACCACTTTATTTTTCATGGCTTAGTTTGTTCGGAAAACTCGATGTTTTTATGGGGCAATTTGCCGAAAATGGGTAATGTCCCAGGAAAACATTCGGTTTTCCAAATTGGACACCAGCTAACTAAACGATAACTGCAGAATGCTGTTTACGTGACGGTGATTATTATGCAGAATTAATCCTGCATATTTACACTTTATTCTGTATAAAGACAGTTTATCCACACCACGTTTCGTTGTTTTATCCCACATTCCGTGACTTTCTCGTTTTCAAAAGTATACATTACATTATTCATTTGTGGATTGTTTACCACCTAATTATAGATAAAAAAAGCTTATAAATACACCCATACCAGTCGTTTAGACTAAATAGAAAGTAATCAAATTTCCCAGGAAATGATTATCATGATTCGATTTGAGTTTGTGAAATCCCCGAAGACACAAAAAAAGAGTAATTGTTTTCCACAATTACTCTTTAAAAGATCTACTTGCTTGAACTACTTAATTGACTCGTACTCTCGCTCAACGTTATCGTACCGGTCTTTTGTTGACCATCACGATAGTATTTAACGGAAACTTTATCCCCAATCTTATGGTTATAAAGCACATCACGTAAGTCTGCTTGTGACGTTACCTTGGTACCATCTATCTCGGTAATAACATCGTACTTCTTCAGGCCGGACTTTTCAGCAGCCGAATTGTTGTAAATATTAACTAGCACAACACCGCCAGTTACACTGCTTGGCAGCTTCAAAGTATTCTTTTGGCTGGTACTGTCGACGTTTGAAAGATCCACAAGTCCGACACCCAACGCTGGACGAATAACCTTACCATTCGTAATTAACTGATTAATGATGGACACAACTTCGTTAGAAGGAATCGCAAATCCAATCCCTTCAACCGACGTACCACTCGAAGATGACGCCAACTTCATCGAGTTGATACCGATGACCTGACCAGATAAGTTGATCAATGCCCCACCAGAGTTGCCAGGGTTGATTGCTGCGTCCGTTTGAATAACGGTCGCATCCCCAGTTTGATTACCAGATTCATCTTCTACTGGCACCGTTCGTTTCTTAGCTGAAATAATCCCTTCAGTCACTGACGTTGCATACTGTGACCCAAGTGGTGACCCGATGGCTAAGACAGATTGTCCAGCCTGAATCGCAGTGGAATCACCGAATTGAGCAACCGTGTTGATATACTTAGCATCCACACGGATAACGGCTAAATCGGTCGTTGAATCCGTGCCGACCAGCTTACCTGAAATCTTCTTCCCGTTGCTGAGAATGATTTCCAAAGCACTGGAACCAGAGACCACGTGATTGTTCGTCACAATATAGGCATCATTTCCGGATTTCTTATAAACAACCCCAGAACCTTCACTGGCAGTTTCCAAAGATGATTTACTAGATGAGGAATCCGAATTATTACCATTCGAATTTGATGATGAGCCACCACCAAAGATACCGTACAAACCTTCGCTATCACTCGAAGATGACTGCTTCTGCATGTTAACAACCGAAACAACTGCGCCCTTAACCTTGCTAAAGGCCTTCGTAGCGTCGGAGTTGCTCTTTACAGTGACATTGGCTACCTTAGTCGTACCATTTTTATATGACGTATCGCCATTATTATTGTTATTCAGGGCAGAGGCACCCCCATAAGCAATACCGCCACCTAATAATCCGGCAACTAAGCCAACAATACCAACCTTCACTAAACCTGAATTCGATTTGCGTGGACGTTGTGGTCCTTGCCCACCTGTTTGCTTATTCTCGTCATTATAATCCATAGGCTTTTGCGAAAAATCGCTTACCTCCTCTAAAAATTGATTACTCTACAGAGACCATTATACAGTTTCAACTTAAAGCGGGCTTAAACGGATGCCTCGCAAACCCATATTTTTTTCTAATGATGACTATTTGGCTTAATTATTGTTTCATTTGCAAACTGCCCTTGAAATTATCTTCCTTACTATTCTTTTTCGGGTAACGCTCTAAAAACGGCCACGTCCATTTCTTTAGCTAGCAAAGGTTCTACCATTTTCAAAAATGTTGTAAAATGATCTGCCTCATGATGAGCGTCTAATGCTGCTTGATTTGCATATTGTTCAATAAAGATAAATTCTCCTGGGCGTTCCATAGATTGGTACATATCATAACGAAGGTTGCCCCTTTCGTTTCGAGTTCCACGGATCAACGTTTGTGCTAACTCATCGTAGGCTTTCAATTGATTTTCCTTCACATAAACCGTTGCATTAATCGTAATCATCTTTATATTCTCCTCATTAACTTCATCATTGTCTTTGCCAACGCCATTAAAAATCATGACATCCATCGGGGCATTAGAAACGTCAGCTAGCCGCGCCAAAAAAATTTGAAAATGATTGGCGTTGCGGTGATTCTCAATCGCTGATTCGTTCTTATAAACCTCTGTAAAAATAAAATCACTCGGGCAGTCAATGCCATGGTACAGGTTGAATTGCTCATTTCCAGGCTCGCTTCTAGTACCACTCACTAGACGTGTTGCAGCTTTGATAAAGTTATCTTCCTCCCCTGGTTTCACGTGGACTGTTGCAAAAATTGTTTTCATGTCATATTCTCCTTAATAATCACGCTGTTCCGTTGACCTTAGCACTACTTCATTAATGCCAACATTCTCCGGTGTGTCAATTGCATAAACCACCGCATTCGCTACATCTTCAGCCGTCAAGCCAGTCTCAGACTCGCTTTTAAGCACGGCCGCACGTAGTTCTGGATCTGAAATCGTGGAAGCCAGCGCTGTTTGCGCGTGTCCGGGTGAAATCAGTGTTGACTTGATGCCTTTGCCGATTTCTTCTACCCGCAAGCCTTCCATAATGGCACGCATAGCAAACTTGGTGCCTGAATAAACCGCAGAGCCGGCGCCGACAAAGTGCCCAGCTACCGAATCTGTTGTAATGATTTGACCGCTGTGTTGCGCTTCCATGATTGGTAACGCAGCCCGAATACCGTAGAGTGCGCCTTTCAAATTGATATCGATCATCGCTTCCCACTCACTGAGCTTACCTTCCCGCAACATCGAGACCGGCATCAAACCAGCATTGTTGAACAACACGTCAACCCGCCCCAATTGTGTTTTAGCAAACGTCAACAACGCCTGTACGGCATCTGCGTTTGTTACATCCGTCACCTTATAGATAACCGTTGCCTGATAGGTTTGCGTCAATTGACTGGCAAGTTCTGTTAATGCCTGCTCCCGCCGTGCAGCCAGAACCAACTTTGCTCCACGTTGTGCTAATAGCGTCGCCGTTTTGGCACCGATACCACTAGAAGCGCCTGTAATAACAACAACTTTTCCACGAACATTGTCCATTTTTCATTACCTCATTTCCTTAACCTGATGACATTCAATATACCCGGTTTTTTTAAGCAAACAATTACGCACTTTGACCTAACTAATGCACTTTCAGGTAAGTTTTGTGCCCCAGCGCCGTTTGGCAGGTCTAACTTTTTCGTTTTATTTTTAAACGTAAGTGGTGTAGCATTCATGCCATAATAGATGAGGAGCAAATTAACGTATGAGTGAAGCTGAACCAATCTACAAAAACGGTGTTCAAGCCACACTAGCCGTCATGGGAAATAAATGGAAACCGCTCATTTTATGCCACCTAGGGCACGGGCCGATGCGGACCGCCGATATTCGTCGCAACGTCACCGGTATTTCGCCTAAAGTTCTGACTGAACAGCTGCGTGAGCTGGAACATGACGGCATCGTCACCCGGAAAGTATTCAACGAAGTGCCGCCGCACGTTGAATATAGCGTGACCGAATACGGTAAAACGCTGAATAACGTTCTTATTGCCATGTCGGAATGGGGCGAGGATCGAATTAAGATTCTTCAATCGCAGGGGCAAAACGCCTCATTGCTTTTCCCAGATCATGACGGCTATGAAAATTAACGCAAACAACGGTTTGATTTGACGTTTATCACGCGAAATCAAACCGTTGTTTTCTTTTGTCTTAATCAATCGTCAACTACTCATTACACGGCCATGTTGCCAATCATGACACCACCGACCACGACCAATAGCAGACCAACAACTGTCCATACTAAGCCTCGAGGAGTGCGGTGCTCACGTAAAATGAAGATGCCGCCAAGCGTTGCCAACACAACGTTCATTTGTGAAAGTGTGAAACCAGTGGCCACGCCATTTCGTTGAGCCGAAATCAGATACGTCAGCGCAGCAATGGAAAAAACAACACCATCAATCAAGCTAATCCACGTAACCCGTTCGCTCAAAATGTGCGGGCCAGCCGTCACAAGCGTCAGTACAAGTGCCATCAAGGCCATCCCCAATCCTTGTGGTAAGAATCCTTGCCATCCAGATACGTTTGCCAAACGTGGAAAGGCTGAGTAGCCCACATACCCCAGGGTGGATAGCGCGAAGATCAAAATTGTCACGCCAATAGATGGCCGTTTTTCATCCGTTTGTTTGGCACCATCAACTGTCGTTAGCACAATGCCAACAACAATAACTACTAGCGCAATGAAGCCAATCAATAACTCCACTGATCCTGACCATTCACCGAATGCCAGTACCCCCAACAACGACGTGCCAACTAATTGCAGCCCCGTAGAAATTGGCATCGCCTTCGAAACGCCGATCCGCTGAAACGCCATGTACTGCAGATACTGTCCAAACGCCCAAGAAGCACCAGACAAAACAGTCAGCCAAAACTGACCAACGCCAATTGCCGGGCGAATGAACAGCCACGTGATGACGGCCACAATAAAGGTGCCAAACGTCGTACCAATAATCTGATTAACAGGCTTTCCACCAATTTTAGTTACCACGATTGGCAAAATGCCCCACGCAATTGCCGGAATCAATCCAATCAAAATACTCACAATCAAAACCCCTCTTCTGTCGCTACGTCAGACTTATACTGTCCGCATTTTTCTATCTCATCTAAATCCTTGAATACTAGCCCTTACCGTTCTGGAATGATGGATACAGCGTCATCCCACCATCCACAAACAGGGTCACACCGGTAACGTAACTAGATTGGTCGGATGCCAACCACGCTGCGGCGGCCGCAACATCTTCTGGATCACCGATTCGTTTCATTGGTACCATTTCTAGCGTGTCCTTCATTTGTTGTGGATCAGCAAACTTAGCAGCGTTGATTGGCGTGTTGATGGCGCCAGGGCCAATGGCATTCACGCGCACGCCACGGTTAGCATATTCCATCGCAATCGTCTCATTGAATAATTTCACGCCGCCTTTTGAAGCAGCGTAATGGGCAAAGCCAGGCCACGGAATTTGTTCATGCACAGAGGACATGTTGATAATGTTGCCCTTCTTATCGTTCTTCACGAAATAATCCAGCGCTGCGCGTGATCCCAAGAAAACACCCGTTAGATTAATGTTCAACACACGTTGCCAATCTGATAGTGGCATTTCGTTTGTCGCAACACGGTTTTCCATCCCCGCGTTGTTAACCCATACATCAAGCGTACCGAAGTTATTTAGCGCAGCATTCAGCAATGCCGTGGCACCGTCTTCTTCGCTAATATCTGCTTGAACGGCTACTGCTTGGCCACCATTTTCTTCAATCAGTTTGACCGCTTCATCGGCACCCGTTTTATCTGACCGATAGTTGATGACAACTGACATGTGCTCTTCGCCAAACCGTTTTGCAATTGCCTGACCAATCCCCTTTGAACCGCCTGTTACAACCGCTACTTTGTTCTTTAAATCTGAATACATTTTTTCTTCCTCCGAATCTTCTCGTTAATGATCTGAACTCTGTCCGACCATTTAGTTCCTTACATTTTCTTCTCAAAGCCTTCCATCGGTGCGACCGAATTCGTATAGTCCACAACCGGTGTGTGATCATTACTAAAGTGCATAACTGAATAAAACGCACCTTTTAAATAATGCTGCATCGCCACTGGAATACCCAACTCGTCCATTTCAAACGGTGAAATCCGGTATCGAATACTATCTTCATCATCCCCAGCAACCTTTTCGTACCATTGCGGTTCACGAATCATTTCGCGACCGATTGCAGCAAAACTAGCGCCAGCAGCCAACACCTTCTCAGCATCAGCAGGCGTTTCAATCGAGCCCACGCTTATCAATGGTTTACGGCCATCTAACTGCCGAACTATTTTGTCCAAAATCGGTTCCTTATCCGTTGCGTCATTCAACGAAGTGCGCCATGCCGATCCCATTGAGGTGTGTACATAGTCAATTGGTGTCTCACTCAGCATTTCGATAAAAGCCATCGTGTCGTCCAAACGAATACCTGGTTCGCCGATTTCTTCCGGTGAAATCCGATACCCTAGCAAGAACTTGCCATTCGTTTCCTGGGAAATAACCTTGTGAACGGACTGAATAACGGCTCTGGCAAAGTTCATCCGTTTGTCACGATTGCCGCCCCAACGGTCTTCGCGGCGGTTGGAATGCGGTGAGTAAAATTGTTGCAATAGATACGTGTTAGCGCCATGGAGTTCAACGCCATCGAAACCTGCTTCAATTGCCCTATGAGTTGCGTTGGCAAATGCTTGAATAATTGACTCAATTTCCGTTTCGGACAACGCCCTTGGTGTTTCTGCATCTTCAGGGCGATTAGGTTTCACAGCACTGGCACTGACAGTTTGCGTGCCGCGTAAAATCTGTGAATTTGATTTTCGTCCAGCATGAAAAATCTGTAGCACAGCCTTAGTCCCGTTCCGTTTGATTGCACGAGCCATCTCTGCCAATCCGTCAATGTCGCTATCATCTGCAATTGACAGTTCGCCTTCAAATCCCTTCCCACCAGGAACAACATTGGCAACCTCGGCGACTACCATGCCAACACCACCCGCGCGCATTTTATAGTAGTCAATTTCTTCATTAGTCACATGACCATCATAATAACTAGACATTGTGGTGGTTGGTGCCATCACCACGCGGTTTTTAATCGTGACACCGTTAGCAAACGTATATGGTTGTTCAAATTGATAGTTCATAACTTTTCTCTCCCTCTGTTTTCTTGAATGATTCATAGTTTGATGGCTGCTATCTAAAACTGAAATAAGGCACTTTTTAGTACCATTAAATTGATCTGTCGGTAGATGCTTCTTGACGATGTTGACCCCATTCAGCCATTAATAATAAAAACGGACGCGTTGATTGACCGGCCTTTGTTAACCGACAGCTTAATCCCCGATTTGTCGTCAACCGAAGTTGAATCAGACCATTTCGCCATAAACTACATAGTTGAAAGACAAACGAACACAAATTACGTTTCGGTAAGTGTTGATATAAATTCAGTAGCGATTGTGGGCCATCTAGCAGTGCTGTCACAATCAATGGTCGACATGTGCCAGCTAATACGCTGGTTGTATAACGGAGCCCTTTATCTTCATCACCCATTAGCCATCCTCCAATTTCTCAAGTGAATGACGCTAGTGTACTGACTCTGTATGGACAAAAAAAGAAGGCACTTTTGAGTACCTTCCTAAAAAACAATTTAATTTAACCAACTTGATTCAAAATATCTGCGTAACCGCTATGATCAGGATTTAAAATTTCAACGGGTTCGCCGGCTTCGTTTAACTGCTCAATTCTTCGTTCGCCCCACACAGACATTTGAACCAGAATACCACCCAATGTTTTGCCAAACTCCGTTAAATCATACGTCACACAGAACGGCGCCTTCGTGCCATGAACATGGCGAACGATGATGCCATCGCCTTCTAGCTCACGCAGTTGTTGGGTCAGCACTTTTTGGGTAATGTCAGGGATTTCACGTCGTAACTCACTGCTGCGTTGTTGACCCTTGCCCAAATGGCACAAAATAATCGGTTTCCACTTACCACCAATCACTTCTAACGTTGCTTCAACCCCAATATTGTATGTCTTTGCCATTCTTAGACCTCCTCAACCATCATCGGTTGTTCACCAGTCTACAGGCTTCAACTTCACGTGTGAAGTAGGTACTTTTGGGTAACCTAGCCATGAACTTAACTGAAGTGTTCAATTTGCTGGCGACTAGCTGGCTTAGAAAGTTTTCACTGAAGATTACAATCTAACCTAATTAGAATCCTGACAGTGAGTAACGTATACTTATGGTACTGAGCGTTTCAAACGAACACTACTGGAGGTTCATATGTATAAAACATTAATTTATGATTTTGACGGCACTATCGGCGACACACTACCAATTTGCATCGCTGCTTTCAAAAAAGCGGTGACCCCCTTTTTAGATCGTGACATTTCTGACGAAGAAATTGTCTCGACGTTTGGCCCCAGTGAAGAGGGTACGATTCAGGCTTTAATTCCTGATCACTTCGACGAAGGAATTCACGCTTATTGGCAAGCTTACAAAGAACTGCAATACATGGCTCCTAAAGCATTTGACGGCATTCCGGAATTGCTTGATGACACTGCTAAAGCTGGTTTTCAAAACATCCTTGTTACTGGTAAAGCTCGCACCAGCGCCGATATTTCACTTGAACAATACGGACTCACAAAAGATTTCAAAATGATTCTGACAGGTTCTCCAAAAGGACCTAACAAACCTGAAAATATTGTCAAAGCCCTGAAAGAAACTGGCACTGATGCGTCTGATGCTCTCTACGTCGGTGATGCGCCAAGCGATATCACATCCGCTCACGCAGCTAACATTAAGATTGCTGCCGCACTTTGGGGTAGCATCATTGAACCAGAAAAAGTGGCTGCGTTGAAGCCTGACTATACGTGTCATAGTGTGGCTGACTTCCGACAGATTGTGTTGCCGGAATAAGTGCACTAGTTGTCGTTTAAATGCACACTCATTTTTTCAGAAACATGAGTAATAATGGAAAACGAATTTCAATTGGTCGATGACCAACAATTAATTATCATTCAGCAAATGTATAAACTTGCCTTTAAACAGTTGTTCGAAAAATATCACGATAAATACACTAATCCATACATGGAAACGCTTGAAACCTTGCGAAAAAAGTCCGAGCAACCTAATAGTGCCTACTATCTGTTTCACATACACAAAAAGAATGTGGGTATGTTTCGACTCACTACCGATTCTTCCATGTCACTGGGAAGAATTTCACCATTACTTATTTTGCCCGATTTTCAAGGACACGGTTATGCTCAGAAGATGTTGAAAGATGTTGAATCTCAATTTCCATCTATTCATCATTGGTCTCTTGATACGATTAAAGAAGAAAAGAAGTTAGTTTCTCTATACCAAAAAGCAGGTTATACAAGATTGCCAAACAAAGAAAAAACTATTAGCGGTAACATGCACATCATTTACTTTACGAGAGACATTTAATAACACAAATAGCGGATTAACCAAATTTTATTTTGTTTGGCTAATCCGCTATTTGTTTCACGTGGAACGGTCGACCTTTTATTTACACTACAGCATTTTTGTCATATTACTTTCGGAAAAAGTTGCAGATTAGACCAATACTGGCATAATTAAAACTATATCTGAATTATTTCAGTCATTATGGGGGAAAGCATGGATAAAGATAATCATACGGGTTCTACGTCAGATGTGCCGCTATCAAGACGACATCACATGAAAATCCCGTGGAAGGATCTGATTGAGGACAATGATGTTGAGGCTCGTGATGCCAGCTTGCAAGAACGGGCATCCATTGTCGGCCGAATTGGCATCACGATGTTGTCCTGTGGTACTGGGGCTTGGCGAGTCAGAGAAGCAATGAACACGGTCGCCAGATCCTTAAAACTAACCTGTTCTGCTGACATCAGCTTAATCTCGATTTCATATACTTGTTTCAGCGATGAGCACAGTTACACACAGGTGTTATCCTTGCCAAGCACCGGTGTTAACACCGACAAATTAAACATTCTAGAGGAAATGGTCAAGAACTTTAATAACGATTTCTCGTTCTTGCCAGTTAAGAAAATTCATCAGTTCATTGATAAAGTTCAACAACGACCAAAACAATATTCGCCATTAGTTTCTGGTTTGGCTGCCGCAATTGCCTGTGCATCATTTATATTTTTGCTAGGTGGCGGTATTCCTGAAATGATCTGTACCTTCATTGGTGCGGGACTTGGCAATTTTGTTCGGGCTCTGATGGGTAAACATTCCATTACAGTAATTGCTAGCATTGCAGTTAGTGTCGCCGTCGCTTGTCTAACCTATATGTTTGCTTTCCGAATTTTCGAAATGTATTTCCATGTCCTAGCGTTACACGAAGCCGGCTATATTGGCGCGCTCCTCTTCGTGATTCCAGGATTTCCGTTTATTACCAGCATGCTGGATATTTCCAAGCTGGACATGCGTTCTGGTCTAGAACGGCTAGCTTACGCAATCATGATCACGCTGGTCGCAACATTAGTGGGTTGGTTAGTGGCCACAATTTTTGGATTTAAACCTGCCAACTTCTTGCCACTTGGATTATCTCCATTAGTATTAATGCTATTACGTTTGCCAGCTAGTTTTTTCGGGGTTTACGGATTCTCGATTATGTTTAACAGTTCTCAGAAAATGGCGATTACTGCTGGACTGATTGGCGCCGTAGCAAACACACTCCGACTAGAACTGGTCGACTTAACAAACATTCCACCAGCATCTGCCGCATTCTTTGGGGCTCTTGTAGCAGGTCTGATTGCTTCAGTGGTTAATCGGTTCAATGGTTACCCACGAATTTCTTTGACTGTGCCTTCGATTGTTATCATGGTTCCTGGCTTGTACATTTATCGGGCCGTCTTTAACATCGGCAGTAATCAGATTGCGGTTGGCTCCCTATGGCTGACAAAAGCAATTTTGATCATTATGTTCCTGCCATTAGGGTTGTTTGTGGCGCGAGCCATCCTAGATAAGAGTTGGCGTCATTTCGACTAAAAACACCTTTATGTGCATCAATCAAAAACAGCTATCAATTCTCGGCATAATGAAATGTCGATAATTGATAGCTGTTTTACTGTTGTCACTTATTCAAACAAAACTGTTTCATGTGTAACTTTTACAAAGTCATCAAATTCGTTGCTGAATCGGGATCCGTATCTAAAATACGGAAATCATGTTCAACACCAAAATCATGTTCTTCCATCATGGACGCGACCGTTAAGTGAGCCAACGTTTTCATGTTGTTTTCTTTACTCAAGTGGCCAAGAAAAATTCGTTTGGTCCGGTTTCCCAGCACCTGCATCAAGGCATTAGCGCCATCTTCGTTGGACAAGTGACCCGTATCACTCAAAATCCGTTGTTTTAATGGCCACGGGTACCCGCCCATTCGCAACATTTCCATGTCGTGATTACATTCAAATAGATAGGCGTCTGCGTTTTTAATCACACCAGCCATTCGTTCAGACACATAACCCGTGTCTGTTAAAATCACAAATGATTTGCCGTTAGAATGTAATTCGTAAAATTGAGGGTCCACAGCATCGTGTGACACTGGAAAGCTTTGAACATCCAGGTCGCCCATCGACTGAATTTCACCGGCCTCAAGATCAAACTTTTGTTCCAACGGAATTTTGCCAACCTTGCCAGAAATAGCATCCCATGTTTTTTCGTTTGCATACACGTTAATGCCATATTTTCGCGCCAGAACACCAACACTCTTGGAATGATCGGTATGTTCGTGCGTTACAAATAAACTGTCGACATCGTTCAAATCACGCCCAATTTGATGCATCAGCTCATTAATCTTTTTCCCGGAGAGTCCGGCATCGACTAAGACCTTATGCGTGGGCGTTTCGATATATGTTGTGTTGCCAGTACTTCCGCTGGCCAGCACACTAATCTTCATTTCGTCAGTATCTGTAGATACTGCGTTTAAGGAATGCGGATTACTTAAATCAATCACAGAGCCATCTCCATTATTTATGTCCAAATAAAAACTACCACTCATCGTAACATGAAATGCGTGGTAGTTTTAGTGCTGCAATCATAATTTAATTTCCAGTGGTCGCTGTGTCATCTTCATTATCCACGGTAATGCTTGATGTACTGCTACTGCTGCCTGAGGAACTACTGCTATTTGTCACCTGAGTTGTTGAATCTGTCGATTTCATAACAGCGCCGGTAAACGCGTTGACCCGCTTGATGACCACGTTATCCGTGTTCTTCGACTTCAAGGCAATGAACCAGGTTGGCACGTACACATTATTATCCGATACGCGTAGCAAACGTGAGTAAGCCAGTTTAGACCACAATACCTTCGTGCTGTTTGGCAATTCGTTGTACTGGTATAACCAAATCAATGCCTTTTGTTGGCTAATGGTGGTTGTTTTTTCGCGAAGTGGTTCAGCCTGAATGACATAACTCTGTGTGTAACTAATCACCTGATTTTTAGCACCGATGCGGAAACGCAATTGACCAGAAGGCGCCATAATCGTGCCGGATGGAACTTTCTGAACATAGACTACTTCGTTGGCAGAAACTTTAGAAAGTTCCGCGCTGTAAACATATTCATCTCCGGCTGTGACGTTGGCATTGCTCTTAACAAACCGGTTCAATTGCGTTTGTGGCTTTTTAGGACTAACCGTCAATGTCTGATGCAGATAGCTGGTCATTTCAGTAGCGTTAAAACGGAGATCCTGGTAGGTTAAATTATCAACACCTGCGCGCAAGCGTGAGAGGCCAGACTTTGCGGATACATAATAACCTTCCGCCTCTTTAGACGAGGGAGTAGTAAACGTAATGCCATCATTTTTCATTTCACGAAGAATGGTGGTCGCATTATTCGCGTTTCGTTGTGAGGATTCCGTTACGGTTGAATCACTCTTCTGCCAAGTTACAAACAAAAAAGTATTAATGGCTACAAAGGCCACAATAAAAATCCATTGAATTCTGCGAAAATCCATACTGCCCCTCCTTCCTACTGGGTACCGCCGCCATTAAGCAGATCCGTATATAGTTGCCACTTACCACTCGTGTAAACGTAATAAGTCGGTTGTAGATCCACAACCTGTTTGGAATCGTAATTATTTTCCCATTGATAGCCGAGCACAATATCTTTAATTTTGTTTTTCGAAATACCAGCCGCCTCAAGTTGTGCCATCACTGTCGATGTTGCTGGCAACGTCACGTTACTATTAGAATCTGTTGGCAGTGGCACCTGAAGATTGGTCAACGTAAAGTCAATTTCTTCGGTACCAGACTTTTTGTTTTTGACCTGAACCGCGCCAAAATCCGTTTGGTTAAAGATTGGAAATCCTTCAACAAACGAACGGTAGGTTACTTCCCGACCATTGTTTTCATTATCAAAATACCGTATAGAATCCAACGGCATGCCAGTGCTGCTCAGCCCAGCAAACGAAGTCTTTAGGTTTCTGCCTAAATCACGAGAAATTGAATTCTTAGCGTTGTAGTTTTCAAACATGACTGCGCCCGTCTTATCGTTTACGGTCATCCGTTTGTACGCACCGTCAAAATAAATCGTGTGACCATCATGACGCTGAACACTGACGGAAGTGGCTTCTCCAGAATTCAGCAACGACGTAACAAAAAAGTTTGCGCTCTGTTCACCAATAAGGTAACTGTATTTAGGAATATGAACTTCATTAGTATAGTAAGTTAGCGTATGATCCTTTGACGTAATCTGCTCAACTGGATAACGCTTGTCCCCCTTGGCAATCACGCGACGAACCTTGCTCAATTGCTGTTTGGAAACACTAATTTTGTAAATCGTTAGGTCGTTATCATTCAGCAGGTACAGCTCACCTGGTTTCGTCGTTGAAAACAGAATCCGTGAGAACTTAGCAGTGGGCGACATAAGCAATCGTTGATCATAAGAACTGTTAAAAATAGAGCGGCCAATGCTATCGGCGTAACTTAACTGCACTGTGTTCTTTTGATTCAGCAATTTTTGATAGGCGTCTTTATCCTTTTGGCTAACCTTGCGAAAATTCGTCATGCGCCAATTCTTAACTTCGTTTTTAACGGTGGTGACCAAATTAATTTTGGGATTATAAATTGATTCAGCGTGTCCGCGCGAATCCGTCACGATTACCTGCGTTGGCAAGTAAATATCATCAATGGACCGGGTCGATACTGTTGAATGAGCCGACCGGGTCGATGAAGTAGCAGTCCTAGCGCGATCAAAACGGGCCGGATTAATCCAAATTAGTAGTGATAAAACAACACTGAGTCCGATCAACAACGTTAGTGCGACCGGTAATAAACCATTTCTTAGTCTAGTCCACATCCCAGTCATCCTCCTCAAATTGCTCGAATGGCAGTGAAATATAGAACGTGGAACCCTTGCCTTCGGTACTATCAACCCAGATTCTACCGCCCAGCATCTGAATAACTTCCTTCGAGATGGCTAGTCCTAGTCCTGTACCACCTTGAGCACGGGAACGGGCCTTATCAACTCGGTAAAATCGGTCAAAGATGTGAGTCAGATCCTTATGTGGAATACCTAATCCCTGATCGGAAATACTCATGATGACCTGGTTATGCGTCTCTAGTAAACGACAAGTAATCACACCACCATCTGGCGAGTACTTGATTGCATTATTCATGATATTATCGACCACTTGTGTAAACCGATCAGTATCGATTTCAACCCATAAGTCTTTGTCGGTAAAGTCGCGCTCAATTCGATAATGCTTTTCGGGATTGTCATCCGTTTTTATCATCATGTCAAAACGATTTAAAATATAGTTGAACAGTTCGTTCAAATTGACCGTTTCCATTTCAAGTTTAGTGGTTCCAGAATCCATCCGGCTAAGGGCTAACAGATCATTGACCATCCGGATCATCCGTTCCGTTTCATCTTGAGCGACCTTCAAAAAGCCAGGGGCAACTTTTTTATCTTCCCAAGCGCCATCGACTAAAGCATCGATGTATGAGCGGACGGAGGTTAACGGTGTCCGCAATTCGTGAGAAACATTCGAAACAAACTGCTTACGGTCTTCGTCTTCCTTTTGCTGTTCAGTTACATCATGAAGAACACAAACCAGCCCTGAAATGAACCCAGATTCACGTTGAATCAGTGAGAACGTCGCATGCAAGATCAGATCACGGCCCTCTTCTGATAAATCAAGAGCGACCTCATCTTGGCTTTCCAGCAGCTCCCGGAGCGTATACTGATCACGAATATGCAGAATATCTAGGATAGATGTGCCTTCCGCTTCTATTTCATCAACGTTCAAGAAATCGCGAGCTGCCGAGTTGATGATATTAATGTTTCCGCGTCGATCGGTGGCGATGACCCCGTCACTCATATGGGCCAGCACCGAATCCAACCGGCGTCGCTCAGCCTCTGTGGACTCCTGCGCTTCTTCAACACGCACAGAAAGGTTATTAACCGCACTGGCCAATTGACCTAGCTCATCGGTTCCATAGACACGCACTTGACCAGAATAGTCACCTTGAGCAATTTGAACCGTTTGTCGCTTCATTTCGTCAATTGGGCGAGTTATTGCCCGGGAAATAACAATCGACATGATCAAACATAAAATGATAGCGACCGCCGCTGCGGACAGGTAAATCAACGTGATGTTATTAATGTTCTGATAAACACCTTCTAGTGAGGCACGAATGTAAAGCACCCCAACCAGCGTGTTCCCGTTATTACCCGAGGAACTTAACAACGGCACAATCGAAACGTAGTACCGATTATTATCGCGAGCATCGTAAACATCTCGTTGATAGGAACGATTGTTGTAAATTGCGTTCTTAACATTACTATCCGTGGTCTTCTGGCCAACAATCGTTTGATCGTTGACATTACTGGTACCACGGACTGTTCCTTTGTTATCGATAACGCGAATTTCAGTGATATTTGCGTTATTCACTTCGGATAAAATGCTACGGATTCTCGTATTGGCAGCTGTAGTATTACTGCGTATTAACTGGTCAGATAATGAATTATCAATATAAGCTGACAATTGAATCTGCTGTCTAAACGTACTCAAGTTCTGCTGTTCCAATTGGCGTACGAAAAAAGCCCCGACGACTTCCAGCGTAATCAATAGCATCAGGGCAAAAATGAGCGCAATTTTAAAATTAATTGATTGGAAAAAACGAATCTTTTTGTTCACAATCCAAACTGCTCCTAGTTTTTAACTTAATCTGTTTCTGGGTTGCGTAAGTAATAACCGACACCCCGGCGGGTAACTAACCAAGCTGGGTGACTTGGTGTATCTTCAACTTTTTCACGCAATCGTCTCATCGTAACATCGACAGTCCGGACATCACCGAAATAGTCATAGCCCCAAACCGTTTGTAACAAGTGTTCACGTGTCATAACCTGACCGATGTGCTGAGCAAGGTAGTACAGCAATTCAAATTCACGGTGGGTCAACTCGATGTCATCCCCACGTTTGGAAACCATGTAGGCATCTGGATCGATTTTTAGATCGCCGACTTCAATTGAGTTGGATTCATTTTCCGCAGCAGCAGAATTTTTAACCACTGTATCCTGCCGGCGTAAATTGGCCTTCACACGGGCAACCAGCTCACGGTTTGAGAATGGTTTCGTGACGTAATCATCAGCACCCAGTTCCAATCCCAGAACCTTATCGATTTCAGAATCCTTGGCCGTAACCATAATGATTGGCGTGGTGTACTTAGTCCGAACACGACGGGCAACTTCCAGCCCATCAATTTTAGGCAACATTAAATCAAGTAATATCAAATCTGGCTGTTCATCATCAACTTTGGCAATTGCTTCTTCGCCATCAGCCGCCGTAACAACGTCGTAGCCCTCTTTTTCAAGGTTGAATTTGATAATATCAGAGATTGGTTTTTCATCATCAACAACAAGAATTTTACTCATGTAAACATATCCTCCATTGGAGTTAAGTAATTGAATACGAATTTCATATAAAACGTCGCTCAAGACTATGAGCAACCTCTACTATTATATCACAGCCACTAAATTGACTAACGATGCACGCGTCGAAGCGGAATTAACCATATGATGACGTTTAAAATCATTGATAACAACGCAAACGGTGGAAAAAAGAACGTAATGATGATCATCAAAACATTAATAATCAAGGACCACTGGTTTCTTCTCTCGGAATCGGCCGATATGCCCTCTTTAGTAGACAGTTGATTAGCGTGTTGAACAGCATGGTTCAAGATGATAAACGAAATATTAAACGGCAAGACAATCAATGCGTACAATGCCGCACTCGGTCTAGCAAAGATGTCCGTCCCATACCAGCCGTTACCGCAGGAATTAAGGACATCCAAAACAGCCAATTCATGTTTGCCCACAAAACATGTGCATCCGTTTTTTCGACTGCAGCAAACATCTGATGATGGAAGTTCCAAATTTCGGCAATCATTAGAAAACTAGCGACGTACACGACAAACGGCATTCGCATTTGCCACAACGCGGCCCAAGTGTGTTGTTCGGGCAATTTTAGATCCAAAACTAGAATGGTAATAATGATAGCAACAACGCCATCAGTAAATGCCTCTATTCGTGACTTTGACATGTGTTTACAGCCTCCATGTCAGAGTTTAACAGATTCAGCGTGCTTGTCGTTAACGATCCTGTTGTTGGCGCTGATATTCATGTGGTGTCAGCCCAACATACTGTTTAAACACTTTGGCAAAATGGCTCTGATCACCAAAATGCAGCTGATAGCAGACTTCCGTCACACTCTGCTGAAGTAATAGTGTTTTAGCCACCGTCACCTTACGCATCAAAATGTACTGTTTCAGCGTCCACCCCGTTTGCTGGTGAAAGTGCCTGGTAATGTAATCTGGGGACAGTTGCATCCGTTTGGCAACATCCACAACACGCAGGCGAGTTTCTATATGTACATTGATATCCTTCACAATCTGGTTCACCAAGTGATCTCCACTGAGGCGAGAACTATGATCGCGACGCCGCTCAAACGCCACCACCAACTGTCCTGCCAGTTTTGCGCTAGTCATATCATCATTGCGGACATCCTGCCACCATTGACTGACAATCTCCGTAAAGTGGCGTAAACGTCCGTTTACTGTCAATTGATGCCCCACAAACAGTCCTGCAATCAGCGTTAGCCCGATCAGATGTTGGGGTCTCGGCGTAACTTTGACAAAATGTGTTTTAACAAAGTTGCTTAAAACTTCCCAGTTTTCCTTGGCAATTGCTTGAATCAACGTGTGCGCAGGTTCTGTGTGAAACGGCTCAAGTCTGGCTTCGCTGAGTTTCGGTACCATCAATGGTGATCTGCCTAGCAAACCGACATATAAACAGAGCGCACATAACCGTAACTGCTGTTCGTCCATATCCGAAAAGCCAACGCCGCAAACGATGACGCCTAACTCTGCCTTAAAACAAAAGGCTTGCCGATGCTTTACCGACGTGTGCTTTAACATCGTTATTTCTGTTTGTTGCACCTCTTGAACGGCCGCCTTGATTAAGGCACGATCTAGGATATCGAGGTCATTGTCTGTAACGTTTCTTTTTATGTGTCCAAGTTCGTCCAACTCAACCAGTTGAATTTTCATTAATTTAGCAATTTCTGATTCCAATAGACGCTGCTTGCTAGTCATCTTTTTTGCCTCCATATCCGCGACGGATTTCAACCATTAAGTCGCCTTTATCATATCTGAATATAAGCGAACTAATTACACTCTAAACAGTTGGTAAGGGTTAGTAATAGACGTCAGTGATTGATTACATTTAGGGGGCTTTAAAATGTTCAATATTGATGAAGTACGTTTGCAAAAACAAACAAAGCAGGAGGCCGTTAAGCATACAATTGAAACCTATTTTCAGGCATTGGATGGGGGTATGGATGCAGCTACGCTAACGAGTCTATTTTGTTCTGAATCCTTTTTACGTTTTAAAAGTCATGAACGGGCTGGTCATGCAGCCATTCTAGAAATGATTCAAACCTTACTAACAAACCCACAACACCTAACTAACATGACGATCGATGTCCCATCACTAGAATTAGTCGCACTTGTTCACGGTCATGTAGTTATCCAAGGAACTGATAATTATTCAGAACCTTATAGCTTCACGATGACACTCGTGTCGGATCGCCTGATCCGTAGCCAAGATCACAATCGTTGGTTGATTCATCGATTGAATTATCAACCTGTATAATTTGCACTAAAATTACCGCTGTAGACGAATCACTACGCCTGCAACGGCTTTGTTTTGTCATAATCTAAACTTTTTCTGAAAAACCTGTTGTCAGGGTTTGGAGCATATGATACTATATAAAAGTTGAATTGATATGGATCGCTAGCTCAGCTGGCAGAGCAACGGACTCTTAATCCGTGGGTCCAGGGTTCGATCCCCTGGCGATCCATCAAAACAATTAACCACCAATCACGCTGGCTCAGCCCGTGATTGGTGGTTTTTTCTCGTTCTCATAGATTATTGAAAAGTACTACACAACATGAAAACATAGCCAAATTGCCCATAAATAAAGGGCTACTCATCAGTGAGCAGCCCTTGAACGAAATCCTAAAAATCTAAATCTAGGTTCTCTGAGATGTAACAACAGTTTACGTTCGCGAAATCTAGCAAACTTGCCTATAAAAATGTCATTGGAAAGATAGCGAGTGATTCCGGCACTCGCTACCCGCTGGGATAGATGCTATACAGTCGGCTAGTCGCTAACTGCGATTAGCCTTTTTTATTATGTCGTAAGCCTTGGAAAACAAAACTGTTACCTTAGCAAAGACATAGACGGACACAGCTAGGACGCCAACAAGTAATGAACTGGCTGAATGTACACCAAAGATAGTCATATGAATTGCTAACTAACTAAAATCAACGTTAACTAAGCGACTTGATACATCCCATAATTTATTTGACACTTTTAAATCCATTGCTTGTTTGGCAGGTTTATCTAATTTCGGTTTGCCCCATATTTCCATTAAACCAGTTGGCCCATAAAAGTATCCACCCTTAGCTTTTGGCGAAGTAGCTGCAAACAAAGCTGATCTAGCCCCTTGACTGGGGGTCTGCAGAAAACGAAAAATTAATCGAGTATACAACGTTTTTCCTGGACCATTTTCAATTAAGTTAGTTGCAACACCACCGGGATGAACACCAATGCTTGTAATTCCCCAACCATTTGCGAGACTATGCCTTTGTAATTCAGAAGAAAACATCAAGCAAGCCAATTTAGATTGAGAATAGGCAACGTCCGGATTATAGCTTTGTTGTGATTGCAAGTCGTTAAAATTTATTCTACCAGATCGGTGTGCCATGCTGCTAACGGTAACAACACGAGCATTTCGGGTTCTGCGCAAAAGAGGAAGTAGGTGCGCGGTCAGAGCAAAATGGCCAAGATAATTCGTACCAAATTGTAATTCAAACCCATCTTTTGTGACCTGCCTATCCGGTACTGCCATCACGCCAGCATTATTGATTAAGACGTCCAGTTTTTTTAATTTCAAATTGAGTGCTTTGCTAAAACTTGCAACTGAGGATAAATCGGCCAAATCAAGTCGTTGAAACTCAATGTTTGCCTTCGGATATTTAGCCTTAATTTTTTGAACGGCCTTGGATCCTTTACTTACGTTGCGACCAGTTATGATGACATTTGCTCCAGCTCCTGCCAAAACTATCGCAGTTTCAAATCCCAGTCCTCCTGTGCCAGTAACCACAATATTCTTGCCCTTTTGAGAACCAATATCTCTTTGTGTCCATCTCTTTTTATCGTTTCTATTCTCTCTCATATAACATTATCCATCCTTTTAGCGTTACAGTTGTAACCTCTCGACATTTGCAATATACTCTGGACATTAAGGCGTTTCAAGCCTATCAGAGCGAAACGTTACAGACTGGAGCGAATTGTAATGCCAAACAAATTTAACGGGCATAGAAACGCAATCACAAAAGAAAGCATTTTTACAGCGTTAATGCAATTGATGGAGAAAAAGGACTTCCATAAAATATCTATTACTGAAACCACCGCTAAGGCCGGCGTTTCCAGAATGGCATTTTATCGAAACTATGAAACTTTAGAAGACGTCATAACGGACTATCTTGATACTTTCTTCAATGAGTACGAGCGGCAAATATCCTCGGTGGGTATAGAAAACACTCACGATATCATATTAATGTTTCTTTCTGATTTTAAATCTGAACAGCAACTGCTGGTGAACTTAATTAAATGCGATTTAACCTTTCTTCTTCTTGATAAATGTAATTCTTTCCTAGAACAAATTTGTGAAAAATCCGTATGCGATAAACTTTATTCTCCAATAAAAGAAACTTTTACAATCAAATTCTTATGTGGCGGCTTTTTTAATTTGTTAATTGAATGGGCGTCACACGACTTCAAGGAAAGCGAAGAATACTTGGCGGATTTGTTCAGTGAATACTGCTAACAGAACGCATCGTTTAACTGATTTCGGAATAATTGAATAAGTTCGTAGCTTCTTATTCGGTGACCCATTTAATTAAATAACACATGCAATTTTAAAAGCGCGTGATCAATTTAAACTGATCACGCGCTTTATTGAAAAATTCTAATAAATCATTCCGTAAAACCACAGTCTATTCGGTATGTCCGATTTTATAACTCAAATTTTGGCTAACATAACGTTGGTTCGTTTGGTACGCTTCATTATCAGTTGAATCCGTATCTGAATTACTATCATCAGAATTATCAGTCGAATCTGAGTCGCTATCCGAAGAGTCTGAGCTGGAATCATCGTCATTGCTGGAGTTTGAATCACTATTGGAATCCGAATCATCATCCCCCGGTGCCGACGTATCACTAATTTTCTTGGTAGCATGGATGCTCTTAATCTTACCAGCGCTGCCAGTACCATCGAGTACAGCTACGTACTGGAAAACCTGTGTATGTGAAGCACCACTGTCACCGTAAAACTTGTACTTCACGTTATAGGTGGCCTTTGTTTCAGCGTTCTTATTAGGCACTACGTGGAAGTCTTGGACAGTGAAGTTTACACTACTGATCTTTTTATCGTTATTGTAGTTCTTAGCCATGCTAACAATATCTTTGTACTGTTGGCTCGACGTGCCATCGTCAAACAGAGAAGCAAGGTCAGAAGGAACATCACCACTAGCTGACAGTAAGTCCATATCTGTAAAGACGTCAGAAATTAAATTATGAGCATCATCATGAGACATCACTCCTGGGAAACTGACAGATACTTCTTCATCTTCGTCTGAATCACGAATTTTGCGTTGATTAGACGTAGCCTTCCCACCGTCGCCGCTGTAAACCATCGTTAATTCCATGTCATTAGACCACGGAATGTCCTGAAGATACAGGGAGCCTGTATTATCTAGGTTGCCATATGATTTGTTGTTGATCCTAACCTCAGCACCAGGATAACCTTTTGCTGTGAAGGAAATCGTCTTTAACTCTAGATAAACATCGCTAGCATTACTTGGCGTAAGCCAATAGTTACCGTCATTTTTCATGTGGTGCCCATGAACATTTCCCTCAGCCGTCAATTCGTACTGCCCGGCAATATATGGACCAAAGCTATGCGAAACGCTCGTCATTGTGGTTTTATATGCATGTTGACCGTTGACAGTCAATTTGATATTCGGTTGATTGGTTCGTAACTTAGCCGAAAAAGTTTTGGCCTTGATTTTATATCGTGGGAATAGTAACCATGCCCGTCCAGAAGGGGTAAACGAATACGCGCCATCTTCGGTCACACCATTATTTTTGAGTTGTGACTCAAACTGCTTCATCCCCGAGGGTTTATTTTTCAATTCCTTGATCAAGGGTTGCAAACTTTTGTGACTCAGTTTGAATTGTTTATCAGAAACCGCAAAGTTTTTCGCTAAATTCTTATCGTTCTTTTTAACAGAGGTCATTGCGCGCTTCAATTGATTATCTTGGGAATAGTAGTTTTTGCCAAACATATATCCACCGGCTAAGATAATAAGCACAATGGCGGCCGTAATCCACGGCCATTTTTTTGTTTTTTTAGTTCTTCGCGTTGGTGTTGAACTGACAGCTGATGGTTTTGGTTTAGAGTCAGCCTGTGACTGAACAGGCTGACTTGCTTCTCTAGTGCCAGTGTGAAGCACACTATTGCTCTGGCCACCTGTCTGATTTGGCTGATTGAAACGATTACCAGACTTAGGAGCAGTCGACGCACTAGCCGGTTGGCTTGTTTGATTGTCGTTACCGGTATTCTTTTTTGACGCCTTATAGTTAGCAATGTTAAATCCACAATTGCCACAGAATAGCGCGCCTGGTTTTAATTTTGCACCACAATTTGGGCAGAACTGTAGTGAATCTTGTTGAGCCATGAGTTGATCCTTTCCTTGTTTTATTTAGTTCAAATAATGCATATTTTCTATGCGTGTAACTTCCTGGTTAAACTTCGCGCCATTTGGCATTGTTTTAACCTTTTTGCTTGAAATTGCAGCATCGAAATCAAAACTAGGCTTATGAATATCTAGGAGTCGTAAATGTTTTGTCCCATAAAAATAGTGAACAATTTGCTGACGCGAATTAAAGTTCTTTTGGCCTTTGAAATTCTTTGACCATCCCATTGTTTCCACTTTGCCCTTGAAGGTGGCCCCAGCTGCAGACTTATCAGACACTCCAAGCGACTTAATCAAGTTAATTTCAGCCTTATCATTCTTTGGCAATCCTTTTTGTATACTTGCGAATTGTTCTGGACAATAAAGCTTCGTTAAATATTGCCCGTCATTGTAATCTAGCTGCAACTGCGATCCTTTTTTATGAATCGGAATACGGCTCGAAACTAAAAATATTTGATTATTATTGTCCGACGGCACCGCAACAGTCACCATATTGATGAAATGATCATTAATTTGAATATATGTCTTAGGAATAAACTTAAGCGTATAACTCTCTGGCGCGGCATCATAATCATGTGGCATTGAGTAAATGTCATAGCGATTTCCATAATATTGTTTAGCTCCGAAAACTCCTGCCCCCAATAAGCACGATTAGACCAACAATCAACGCGACTAGCTTTCCTCTAGTAAGTTTTCCATGTCGGTGGGGCTTTCTGGTTTGTTTAGTAGCCTGTTGTTGTGTTGCTGATCCTTGACTCATCGTTGCTTGCTGAACATCTGTCCCATTATTGCTCGGAGCCGCCTCTACGCTATTTGCTGAACTAGCATATTCACGATTAGCCACCCCACAATAAGGACAAAACTTAGTCGTCCGCGAAATCTGTTTGCCACAGTTTGAACAAAAGACCTTATCATCCATTTATCTATACCCCACTAGAACTGTTTAAGCAGCGTCATCAAACTTGATAAAGCGGACTGTGCGGCAATATCCGCAACGATGAATAAAAGTACATTAATAACGACTGTCGTTAAAATTGCTGTGTAAGCGGAATCGAAACTACCTGTTACACCTTGTTGTGGGGCAACGGACAACAGACAGCCACTCAACAAGATGAAAAGTTGTAAGACGACTAGAATAGTGTAAAAGCCCACGCCATTCGTTGAATTAACAGCAAACGAATCGAGAAATTGAACAACAGCTAAAACTAAAATGCTACTTGTGTAGTGAGCAAGTCTATTCGTGTAGCCTAAGAATGTTTGATCAAGATTGTGCGTAGCATAGTGGCTAAAGCAATAACTCACACCAACAAAAATGGCATAAATTACCAAGCCAACAAAGATGAATTGCATCAAAAATGACGACTTGACGCCGCTTTGAGTGCTAGCACCAAAGGCTCCTAGCATTGAAGAACCCATTTGTTCAACTCGCTGAATAACGGTGTTGAATGAAAATGCGTTAAGCAAAATAATAATTGCAAAATTGATTAATCCAAAATACTGTCCCGCACTCTCGTCATTATTAAATGGTTTCTTCAACGCATCCCATAACCATTGAAAATAATTCGTTGCATAGCCTTGAACGGCCGTAACAGTTTGGTTAGGTTGTGCTGGCGTAGATGTAGATGCGGATTGAGGTTGGCTTGGTTGTGCTGGTCTCACTTGTTTAGCAGTCCCACTCGTTTGCCCCTCAACTGGCAAAACGAAACCACACTTGGTACAAAATTTATCATCAGGAGCTATTTCGGCTCCACAATTTGGACAATACTTCATTGTCCGTCCCCCCTTTTTAATAAATAATATTTATCGAAACTCGCCTTAAAATCGAGATTGCAACTTTTAGGTTAGTTTCATATAATGAGCACTACATTTGCATTTTATAACAGAATGAAATGCACTTTATATATGCTACACTAGTATATCCTTTTTACGTTGAATATAAATAATTCATTTTCCGATTTCGAAAAAAATCCCCAACATCTCGGTCAAAAACCGATTTGTTGAGGATCTATTTGCGACGTCGATTATTTGTAATACGCAGTCGGCATCAAAATTTCACTAAAATTAAATTAGTCTTTCAAGGACTCAAACGTAATTGTCCACAATAACTGCAAAAATTTCGCATACACTAATATTTCATTTTTCCAAACAAACTCAATGTCAACTGCTTACAATGCTTGTTCTCGTTTTGCGTGATCTCCAGAATGCACACTATTCTGTCCATAATAAGCATTGCTTCCATGTTTGCGGTAATAATGCTTATCCAGTAGATACTGTGGCAATTCTGTGTTGCTCCGAGTTAGTTGTAACGTGTGATAGTCTTCTTCTGCAATAACTTCAAGTACTTTTGCATTATAAACAGCCTTCTCTGGCGTCGGACCCCATGAAAATGGCCCGTGTTGACTAACTAGTGCGGCTGGCACCGCTTCATAATCTAAACCGCGTTCTTTGAAAGTTCGGACGATTGCGTTCCCTGTATTGCCCTCATAATCTGCTTCAATTTCATCTTTCGTTAACGCATCCGCTGCCGGAACATCATCATAAAAAGTATCTGCCGCAGTTGTGTTAAGCGTCGGAATATCCATTTTAGCTGCAGCAAACGAAACCGCCCACGGTGAATGAGTATGCACGATGCCACCAATATTTGGAAAAGCATTATACAGAACCGTATGGGTAGGTGTATCACTTGACGGATTTAACTTACCTTCAACAACTTCACCCTTTAAATTCACAACCACCATATCCTCGGGTGTTAATTTCTCATAATCAACTCCAGATGGCTTAATCACAAACAGCCCCTTATCTCGATCGATGCCCGACACATTACCCCATGTAAACGTAACTAATCCTAGTTTTGGCAATTGCATGTTAGCATCGTAGACTTGCTGTTTTAACTTTTCTAACATTTTGCATTCCCCTTTAATTACCCTTTTAACTCTTGGTTGCTTGCTTAAATCTTTTCCTGCTCGATGCCAACTTTTGCAAACAGTGCATCAAAAAACGCTTTTGCATTACGGACTTCTCTAATTGGGTCGCTTGCTGACTCTGTCCACATTTCTACCGTAAAACTGCCAGAGTAGTCCAATCGTTTTAGTGTCTTTAAACACCCTTCAAAATCCACATCACCATCACCAAATGGCACTTCCTTAAATTGGCCCTTAAATGTTGGCGTTACTCTCTTGGCATCCTTTAAATGAACCGCCGCAATATCTTCAATATTGTTCTCTAAATCGTAAACTACATCATTTTCCGGCCAAGCAGAAATATTGCCTAGGTCTGGATAACCTTGCAACCACGGACTCTTTATCTGAGTTTTGACGTGTGCAATTTTCTGCATAGAATTTAAGAATGGATCATCCATTGTCTCAATTGATAGCATTACAAGCTTCTTAGCCGCCATATCTACACATTTCTGAAGGTTCTCCAGAAAAAATTCATGTGACTGTGGCGTTTTAGGCTCATAAAAAACATCATAGCCGGCTAATTGAATATTGCTTATTCCCAAATCCACCGCCAAATCGATTGCTTTTTGCATGATTTCCAATGACTTTCTTCGAACATTGGGATCTCTTGATCCCAATGGATATCGTCGATGACCAGATAACATCAACGTGTTGATCCGACTATTTGTTGCCCACATTGCCTGTCGAAACTCGGCCCGTTCTTGTTTTGACCAATCTAACCGTGATAACCGTTCGTTGCTTTCATCAATTGAAAACTCCAAAAAGTTATAACCTAAATTGTGAACCAATTTGAACTTGTCTTCCCACGACATATTCTGGGGCAATGCTTTTTCATAAATTCCTAAAGCATTAGTTGTCACGTTTTATGCCTCTCTTTCATGCATAACCGTTATGTTTTTTATGATAATTTTCTTTAGAATTAACGTTTATTTGTAAAATAAAGACGTAGTCCCATATTTTTACATGAGATTACGTCTTTTGTGTCTACCCTAGGAATATCTAGCACACAAACACAGACTGATTTGCCTAGCGTAATCCTGCATTTAAGATTTAGCCATTATGTTAAGCCCAAATGCGATCAATTTCCTTTTTAAATTCCAGTGCAGCTGCATGTGGATCATCTGCTCCATGAATTGCACGACCAGCAATAAATGTATAGACCGGCACTCCCTTAAACAGCTTTAAGACTTCCGGTTCTACACCACCAGTCACAGAGACTTTAAAGCCCATATCAATCAGAGATTTTACTGAAGCCAAATCTTTTTCTCCCCACACCTGACCGGCAGCCTTAGCATCACGACTTTGATGATAAACAACCTGATCAATGTCATTATCCAACCACGCCTGTGCTCGCTTTTTATCATCCCAGCCTTCGTATAACTCCACTTGAACCTCAATTTCATTTTGCGCCTGTGCCATCGTCTGCACAGTTGCTGCATTAATACAGGTCATCCAATCTGCACCTGCATTTTTTGCAACTTTTCCGACATGACCACCAGCATCAGCTACTTTGGCATCAGCTAAAATAATTTTATCTGGTGCAATGGCCCGAAGATCACTTACGGCACTCATGCCTTCTTGATAAATCAACAAGGTTCCCGCTTCAACAACATCGACAACATCGGCTACTTTCCGTGCAACAGTTAATGCCTGAGCTGTCGTATCTGTATCAAGTGCTACTTGCAACATCGGTTTATTCATTTTCTTTTCTCCTTGCTAGCAACAATCATCATTTACTAAACTTCTCTGCCAAAGTGGAGTCTTTAACTGCGTCCTCAACTTCCTGTTTGGACATTACATTTTTAATGCCAATAACAGTGCCACCACGATCTTCAACTTCTTTGAACATCTTTATAAATGGTAATGATGTGAACACGACATCGTAGTTTCTGGCTGTTCCCTTAGCCTCCGAAACGGACGTATGGTCAGCCTGTGTAACCTCATATCCCATCTCTTTTAAGGCTTTCGTTGCCGTTCTCAACAACATTAGGCTCGTACCAGAACCATTCGCACACGCAGACAAAACTTTCATAAGTAGTTCCTCCTATAAATTCATTAAATAAAAATTACGCAATCTATGCTTTGTTATGCATTCTTTTCCATGCATCATAATCTTTAACAATTAAGAAATAACCTTTGGGATCGCTACGGTACTCCAACTGTGGAATAGCAAGAAAAATAATAATAACAACAGCAATTCCAATGTACCCAAGATACTTCATAATTACGGTCGCCAGTGGCCATACTGTTGCCCAATCAAACATTCCAATATAGCCTCCGTACTGTGCCATACCAATCCAAGTTGCGATAAACGCTGATCCTGAAACTTGAATTAACCCACATATAAACGGTGCAATCATTGCGTACTTGTAGCCGCCGCGATTATTGGCAAAGACGCCAATTGCAGCATTATCAAAGAATAGTGGGATAAAACCAGCGATAACAATTGTCGGTGAATGGAAGACGATTAAAAGAATAATCATTAAGAATTGCCCCAAAGCTCCAAACATAAAACCAATAGTTGCTGCATTAGGGGAACCAAATCCTAAAGTAGCCGCAACATCGATACCAGGAACAGAACCAGGTAACCAACGATCAGAAATTCCTGTAAACGATTCAGTCAATTCATTAACGAAAGTTCGTACACCCAATTGCAATATTGCTAGGTAGACGGCAAACATCATTGACGTTTGCAAAATATAAAAGATGAAACTTTGACCAGGTTTCATAAATCCGGCCTTCGTTAGATAAGGAGTCCCAAGAATAATTAGAATTATCCCGAAGAAAAAGATCATTAGTACAGCAGTTGACACCATGTTGTCATTGAAGATGGACAACCATCCTGGCAATTCAATGTCTTCTAGTCGTTTAGTTTCCTTTTTCCCTTTTCTCTTGGCACGCTTTTCCATCCATTCAGCCCATTTAGCAAAAATAAAAATACCAAACATTTGTTGATGCGCAATACCAAAACCAGCACCGTCAGTCAACTCCTGTGTGATTCCAACAGTTAAGTTGGATCCGACAGCCCAATACAACCCCAAAACGACACTCATAATAGCCAGAATCGGCAAACGACCCAAGTGGGGAAAACAGAACAGAAAGATCCAAAAGGCAGTTGCAGCCTGTTGTACTTGCACATTCCCAGTAGTAAAGACAGCTCTCATTTTAGTAATCTTTTGGAAACGAACGAGCAAAATGTTGATGATATACGCTAAAAGCAGCAGTAACATGGTGTCGGCAAAAGACCTACCAAACTGTTTCATAATGCCGACAGTGACAGCGTTTTGCCCAAAATAGGGATCAGTGACCATAGCGGCCAAGTGAAAACGCGCTTTCAGTCCTACTAAAATCGGCCTGAACGAATTGACTAACCCTGCTGAACCTGCCGATAGTATAAAGTAGCCAATTGTAGCCTTTAGGAAGCCTGACAACACTTCATACCATTTTTTCTTTTCTAGAACATATCCAATCAGTACGATAAACCCAATCATAAACGCAGGCTGTTCCAGAATATTGGTCGCAAAATACTCCCAAATGGCCATTAAAACATTCAATACAGCATTCATAGTTTACTCACCCATTTTTTCATTTGAGGTGCTTACATATTATGTTTCTTCATAACATTTTTATAGTCATCCATTGATTTAACAGTCATTAAGTCGTCAATCATCTCATCTTCCATCAACATGTCTGACAAGCTTGCTATGTTTTTCACATGAGTATCTGAATCTTTAGCCGCTAACATGAAGAAAAGCTTAGCTTCTTTATCTGGATTACCCTCTTCAAAAGAAATTTTATCTGGCATAATAGTTAAACCAATTCCAGTACCAAGTACACCCTTGTTCTGAGCAGAAGAATGTGGCATAGCGACACCTGGTACAATCACAATGTACGGTCCATACTGCTTAACATCTGAAATAACTTGTTCGATATATACGTCATTAATAAGTCCGTTGTTTTTTAAAACTTCTCCGCTAACACGAATCGCATCCTCCCAATTGTTTGGATGCTTATTCGTAATATTAACTAAATCATTTTCTAGAAAGTAGCGTAACATCAGTCAATCCTTCCTTCCCAACCAACAGTATCGAATCAGATTATTGACTAAAGCAGTTCTGGGAATGGTAGATCTGGATCGTGTTTGAATGCATCATGAAAACCACGATCATACATGTATTCGAAATCATCTTTATTTTGTGGATAACTAAATCCGCCGCCAACTTGAAGAATAAAGGGTTTAAAGTCATAATGTAGGCGATACTTCTTACGCTCCCATAAGGCAATAATGTCCTTAGGATCTGTGAAGAAATTGCTCCAGATATCCCAGTGCATTGGAATAACAACATTGGTTCGTAAATCCTCTGACATTCGTAGAACTTGCGAATCATCTAACTTATCTGTAATTCCACGAGGGTTTTCCCCGTATGCACATAATGCCACATCGATTTTATTTTCATTACCATGCTTCACAAAGGTGTTGGAAAAATGCGAATCACCAGCATCATACAAATTTCCTCCAGAGGTTTTAAACAAATAATTAACGGAAACTTCTGACATATTGCGTGGCATTGTGCCTTTAAGAACAACATTTGGATCATCTTCGGTGACAAGCTCTGTTCGATCAAATGACTCAAGTGCTTTCACTTTAACTGCACCAACACTAATTTCATCACCAGGCTTAACGACGATTGTTTTTTCCTTTGGAATTCCCCATTGAATCCATTCATCCACAACACCTTGTGGTCCGATGAATTTGGCTTTGGGGCAGTTTTTATTTACACAAGCCGCTGTATAGATATCTAAATGATCATGGTGTGTGTGAGTTACACAAAGGGCATCAATATCTTTAAAGGAAAACGGATCAATAACATACGGGCGATTACGCAAATTAGGTTGTTGTGCCTCAACACCTGCCATACGCATCATTTGGTGTCCCTTACGCATTTTGCCATCGCCATGACTATGTTTACCGGTGCCATTCCATACATCAACAATAATATTTGTTCCTTCATGACTCTTTAGCCAAAATCCCATACAGCCAGTCCACCACAAACGAAAGCTATCAGCCGGTACATCATAATTGGCGATTTCCTCATTAAGATAGTGTCCCCATTCCGGAAAGTTATTTTTTGCAAAAATTTCTGGTGTAACATCCTTAATATTTTCTGGTGATGCCATAATTAAATCCTCCTAAACATTGTTGTTATCATCTTGTTTGCGCTTTCATTATTGCTTCTTTGAAATGTTAATTCAATAGTCCCATATGATAATTTTCAATAAATGTGTTGATTTTAAACTTTTTTTAGGTGCTTTATGTAAAATTACAGCCTGATATTAGTTAAAAGTAGACTTTTATTTGTTAAAATAACATTATGAAAGTTAATAAAATAATTGGGAGATTGTAATCATGCGGAATTCTTACAAAAACATAACAGAACGCCGTAAAGAAATTCTTCAGCTTCTTAAGAAGCACAATACGATGTCAATAACAGAACTGAGCCAGAATCTCGGTGTTTCGGAAATGACTGTCCGGCGTGATTGCAATGTTTTATCCACCAGGAGTGAAGTCAGTCAAAAGATGGGAATCATTCGTCTGACTTCTCGAGAAGTTGTTGGTCCTAACGAAAGAGAAAAAATTAAATCCCATTTAGGTTTGGAAGCCGCAAAGCTAATTCACGACAACGACATCGTCTTTGTTAACTCAAGCACAACCGCCATGTATAGCGTGCCGCAAGTTCTACAAAAAAAGACTTTTGTTGTTACTAATAATGGAGGTGCGGTCAAACATTTAACTGATGATGTTAACGGAACCCTAATTTTATCCGGTGGAAACGCATCAAAGTTTGGCATTATGAGTGGCGATATTGCCAACCACACTTTTCTGAGTATGAGATCTGATTGGGGGATTATCGGTTGTGCCGGCATCAGCCTCGATCAAGGAATTTCAACACCGTCAATAGAAGAAGCGACAGTAAATCGAAACATCGTGAAAAATTCACGTAAACTCATGTTACTTGCAGATCACACAAAATTCGGTGTTTTTTCAAATTTTACGATTGCCAACATAACTGACATTGACCTTCTTATAACCGACACATTCGTTCCAGACAAAATTCTTTATCAATTCAAAAAAAAAGGCATTGAAGTTATTCAAGTGCCCTGATGTATATATACCAATAGCTTCGGTTAGTAACTCATTTAAAAAGCACTACTGGTCTTAGTTTTAAAATATCAAAACCTTTTTGATAAAGCATTTATAAAATGTTTTCACTTTAAAATGTCGCCCTTTCTTCCGATTCTCCTAGCTAAAGGCTCGCAAATTTTAAAGAGCGTCTCTAAAAAATCTTTTACACAATCAATCAGAATGTGTAAAAGATTTTTTAATCGTGCCAATGACTATTTATGTATACCTCATGACTTCTAGGAAATTCACGTTTAAAGGCCTGTCGTAATATCACCTTGTCTTCATGATTATCAAGTGGGACGCGTTTCGTTTCATTTCGATATCCCTGTTCGGTCACAGTCAGTAGATGTTTCGACCGTTCAATCTTTAATGAGTGATCTTTTTTACGCGTTAACAACACAATTGCGACATTTTTGCCAGGTTTGCACACCTGTTCCAGGATGTTTTCAGCCTGTTTAACTGGAATTAAACGCATCATCCTCGCTCCTTCAAAAATCGTTCCAATTCATCAGTGAATGTTCGTTTTTGTAAATCGGTCGATATGAATAGCACGGTTGCTAATTAGTTGTTAACATAAAAGGCCACCTGAACCGAACCAATCGTACCCAGATTTAAACGAAACTCATGAATGGAATGCCCGTTAATTCGCTCATGAGCGGCAATTTTAGTTTTGCTCATACCGAGATTGATCTGTTCATCAATGGCATCTAAAATTTCAGTTTGTATCTGATGTTGCTGGCCTCTGAACTTCTTGAAAAAAGACTTGCAACCCGCCTCGCCTTGTCAAATACCACTTGCATCTTAACGCACTTCCTTCAGTTGAGGCGTACCAGCTTAGGCCCTTCTTGACTATTGAAATTACTCCGCTTTTTGGGAACCGTAATCAAATTTGTATCGAATCTATGGCTCTTATTGCGGTCGTGATGATTTCACTTTCGCAACTACTATACTTTTTTCATTCACAACAAGTCGCTAAAAAGAAAACGCAGAATTCTGATTTTGAAATAAATCGGAATTCTGCGTTTTACACTTATCGATTTTCTAAAAACATTCGCGCACTACAGTTCCTAGTTTACTTCATCTGTCGTCGCTTAATTTCATCCAGTTGATAACTGTACACCTGGTGCGGTTCGTCAATTTTACCATCACGCTGTTCCAAAAAATCTGACGGAATATCATGATCTGATAAAACTTTAACAACGCGCCGCATATCCCCAGTGAACCACTCGATGTTGTCCTCAACATATGGTTGTGTGCTTAAACCAAATTCATACACGCGCAATGGATTAATCACAACAAGTAGCTTTTTCTTTCCCGAATCGGTGATGCGATTAACGTGCCGCAACAATTTTTGTGGAGTCATTCTATTCACCCTTCCTGTTGTCCAGTCTAACAGACATGCTGCTAATCTTTCTTTGATTTTGCTTGAAAATCCAAACGGTTAACATAAAATTAATGACCATTTATCCTGTCAAACTGACCGTTTGTCAGTAAAGACATGACAGTGACGCAATTTCTGCGTATGGTTAATTCAACAGAAGGGAGTGCTTACGGTGAAAATAAATTTTGAAATCATTTCAACAATTTTAGAACCATTCATCACCATTCACGCCGCCGAGAAAACGCCACAGCTTGTCCAATTAAGTGATGAGATCCAACAATTGTCTAATTCGCTAAATCTAACTGGCTACCGCGACACCAAACGTAAAATGATCTCCGTTTTAGAGATAAATCGCATTCAAACAAGTGGCAAACGTGTTATTTGCCAGACGCCTGATGGTGAGTACGAACTACACCAACGTATTTATGAGCTCGCTGGTACGCTACCGCATAATTTATTTATTCGTACTTCAAGTAGTGAAATCATTCGCATAGCCTGGATCAAGGAATTTGCTCTAACACCAACCGGGATGTACCAAATCATTTTACGAGACGGTCAACAAACGTACACTTCACGAAGATACACGCGTGAAATTAGAAAGGAGCTGCTCTCATGAAAAGATTACTCAGCTATCTTCTTCGAGGAATAACCATTGGTATTACAACTGGTTTCCTAATCAGCCTAACCTTTGCATTTATTTATCAGAGTAAAAACTACGCGCCTTCCGCGCCAACCTTCATGTCACATTTTTCCTCATCTACCTCAGCAACCGCTGTATCCGCATTACTTTGGGCCTTGATCGGATGTGTATTTGCAATTTCTAGCTTGGCGTTTGAAGTAGACCGATGGAGCATTACTAAACAAACAATAGTCCACTTTCTAATTACTTATGTTGGTTTCACCCCGCTGGCTATTCTTTGTGGTTGGTTCCCTTTAAACTTCTTCTGGCTTTCGTTTTTTTCCCTCATCTTCGTCATCGTTTACTTCATCATTTGGTTGACTTCCATGACTACAGCCCGTCACGAAGTCCGCGCCTTTAACGCAAAATTACATGATTGAAATCTGCAATCACTATAATCCTCCCGCCTGAATAAAATTAATTGGAGCTAACATGCAAAATATCGATTTCACTAATATCGTCTTGGCACTTTTTGTACTATATGCCGTACTCAAACGTCAATTATCACCTCATCGAATTCAGCTCAACCTAACGTTGTATCTTTTCCTGATTTTGTTTGGCGCTGCTTCAGTTGCTGATGCCATTACACACAATCATTTGATTGTTACAGCAGGTGCAGAACTATTCGTCTTAGGATCATTAATCAGTGCTGTCTTTTTTGGTTATCTACGAACACTTTCATACCGCCTGTGGATTGATAAAACTGGCACAGTCATGAGACAAGGCAGCTGGGTGACGATTGTCTTATGGATAGTTGGTTTATTCATCCATTCTTTAGCCGGCAGAGCTTGGCACGGTAGTAATGCAACCATCTTGTTGTATCTTGGCATCACATTATTGGTTCAACGCGGATTAGTTTGGGAACGCGCTAAAAGACAATATCCAGAAGCAATGGCTAACACTGTAACACTACATGAAAACCGGCACGCAGAACGTGAGCAACGCCGTCAACGCAGACGTGAAGAACGAATTGCAAGTCATAACAATGATTAAAAAGGGCTTGAGAACTCGACCAAACTAGGTCAATTTTTCAAGCCTTTTTAGATGACTAAACGGTATTTCGGTTTCACGTGTAACATTTTTAAACTTTTCAATTACTAGTGCACTTCCATCAGTCAACCCCATCATTTAGAATTCAATCAAATGATGCTTAATCGCATAACGTACTATGTCGACATGAACATGGATATCCAGTTTGCGCATAATATTTGCCTTGTGTGCCTCGACAGTTTTTGTCGAAATGAACAGTTTATTAGCAATTTCCTTATTCGAATAGCCAAGAGCAATCAGCGGCAGAACCTCTCGTTCACGTTTTGACAATGCTTGATAGCTGCCAAGTTCTACATCAGTGGCATCCGGGTTAATCTTATCGATATCTGATGCCGTCATTTTGATATTACTATCGAGATATTTTTTCCCACTCGCAATAACTGTCAATCCGTGAATAACCTCTGTGTCGGGTGAGCTTTTAAGCACGTATCCCATCGCACCATTTTTGATGGCCTGATTAATATAAGTTCGTTCATCGTGCATCGATAAAATCAGAATTTTAGTCTTGGGAAAAGCGTCATGCAAACGTTTCGTTGTCACCAGGCCATTTTCACCGGGCGGCATGCTGAGATCCATGACCAAAATGTCAATGCCACCTTCTTCTACGCGCAAAGATGCTTCAGTTCCAGTCGCGGCCTCGTCAACCACCCTTAACCCGGGCTGTTTATTGATTAAATAAGTCAGACCAGAGCGAACAACCGCATGATCGTCTGCTACTAATACACTAAGCATCTGGAAGACTTCCTTCCATCACCTTAATCGGAAACTTGACGGTAATTGTGGTGCCAACGTCAAGTTTTGAGTCAATTTCAAAAACACCGTTTAACGCTTTAATTCGATCTGCCATATCATGTAAACCTAATGAATGACCGTTGAATGCTTGGTGGTCGGCCACTTCAAAACCAACACCATTATCAACAATTTGCAGTGATACATAATGTTGATGCTCCACAAATAAAAGGAGAACTTCGGTCGCCTCAGCGTGTTTCAACACATTATTAATGGCTTCTTGAGCAATTCGATATAACGTATTTTGAACCGCTGCGGTTAAGTTATCGGTAGTTGCATTGCCGACTACGGTAATCGTAACACCGGTCGCTGTTTCAATGCGTTCCGCCAATGTTTTTAACGCTTCAACTAGCCCAAAGGCATCCAATACCGATGGCCGAACATTGATTGCCATGTCCTTTACTTCACGCAATGTATCACGTAATTGGGCTTCAATGATTCCTGTCCGTTTGCGCATCACATTAGCACATTCACAGCAGCAAGGTTCGTTCAGTTTACGCACGCCCATTATAGCAGCATAGACACCTTGTGCAATGCTGTCATGGAGATCTGCAGAAATCGTTTTGCGCGCTTGTTCCTGAGCGTCATTGATCGCACAATTCTGCTTGCGCCGGTCAGCCAGCATGTTCACACGATCAATGGCGCCACAATTTTTAAGTGTCAACGCAAACGTGTTAGACGCCGCATCAAGCACCGTGTAAGTCATCGCATAATTTGTGAGTTGGCTGTCGGTGCACTGAGACAAGACTGGCATTGAAAAGTCTGTCATTGAATCCATCACGCGGCAGCGTTGACAGCGGTCGCGATCATGATGACGACTTAACGTTGCTTGAACAATTTCAATCAAGTACTGAGGCGAAAAGTTTAACTTATTTTCCAAAGTCTGTGCCAAGGCATTACTGGCAACTAATTCGTCGTCTTGAAAGATCAAAATTGCCTCAGGTGCTTGTTCAAAGTAATTATGAATCAATTGATCTTTATCAAACACAAAATAACCCCCTTCAAACACACACTAAACGACTGTTACCATGCTGATTCGCACACTAACTAAAATCGCTCAAGAGGAGAGGGCTGAACTCCGATAACATCTAAACCTTTTGATTAGAATAGTTCATTGCTTCACAAGAAATGAACTATAATCCCCGAGCACGACCATCTTTATACGGTCACATTGATATAAAATAGCTTAACATATACAGACTATTTGTAAACGCTTACTGATAATTAAACTACACTTTTCATTGAGTTGCACACAGTTTAAAAAACTCTAGCAATCACAGATGACACGCTTTATGTATCGTTTCTCTAAATAGATACATGACTAACAAAAACAGCGATGATCTACTCCAAACCAGAGCTTATCATCGCCGTTTTTATTTGCTGCCTGTTCTGTTAATTACTGCATTGTTGTTTAAATTGGCATTTTAAGGCGGCCAACTTCACCTGAACAACCTCATTGCGGTTAATTCGGGCAAAGGCCAAGGTCTCGTCTAACAATTGCTGAATTTCCGTGGCATCATGCCGCAAGTTAATTGCATTTTGTGCGGCCAGAAACTTAATACGCGACAAGTAATATGTCACCCGTTCATCACAGCAAATTTTCAAACCTGCCTCAATCAGCCAATTACTACGCCGATAGTTTTGCTGAGCGGCATAAAATTCCGCCGTAAAGAAAATGAGCGTCAACACCCGAAGATAGTATTGATTTTCATCCCCCAGCACTGTGTGTTGATTGAGACGGATGTATTGATAAACCTTGTCAAAGTAAAATGATGCCTGCTTTTCCTGCTGATGGCGATCATACATGATCCCCGATCCCAAAAAGGCCAACTGCGTGAAGATTGTTTGATGCTTTTCATCCAAATCATTCAGAATCCGTGCGAAATCAAAGAGAATGTCATCTGGCTGTCGATTAATCAAGGCGTTTACAATACCGCGCAAATAACACAACTGCATCTTACTATTCAGCGCATCAATCTGTTTGTCATCAATTTTGGCGAGGCGTTTGAGTACACCCTGATAGTTTTCAACCATCAATTCGCGCTCAATTTCATCTAACTTTGTTTGTAACTCAACGGCGGTCGACTCCCCTTGATATAAGTCGTCTACCGTCATACCCAAACGAACACACAGTTTGCTCAAGATCGACAAGGCCGGCACACGGCGATTACTTTCAAACTTACTTAAAGTGGCCTGTGTGCAAATTCCCTGGCATAACTTAACTTGTGAAATTTTAAGGGCTTTGCGCCGCTGAACAAACACTTGTGTCTCCATTTTGGTACCTTTCTGTCATCGTTTAATACGGAACTTCATTTTGGATGGGCGTTACACCATTTTATTCATGAATGCCCAATGCCACTTTGGCATAACGAGTCATCATCCCCATGTTCCATGCTGGCTCCCACACGAGATGAATATCACAGTCAGTAACACCGTCAACTGACAGCGCCGCTTCCGTGATGGCATCATCTAACATGTTCCCCAGTGGACAACCCATAGTGGTCAGCGTCATGGCTATGTCACAATGACCGTCAACGACCGTCACGTTGTAAATGAGACCTAAATTCACCATGTCGATTCCTAATTCAGGGTCGATCACGTCAGCGAGTGCCGTCATAACCGCTGTTTCCGTTTTTGATAATGCCGCTGCTTCTCTTAACATTCGCTGTCCTCATCTTTTCGTTTCAATAATTGAACTCAATGCAATTTAACCAATCGAGCCTTCCATTTCGAAGCTGATCAAACGGTTTAATTCCACGGCATATTCCATCGGTAACTCTTTAGTAAAGGGTTCAACGAACCCCATGACAATCATTTCGGTAGCTTTTTCTTCGGAAATACCACGGCTCATCAGATAGTACAATTGCTCTTCAGAGATTTTAGAAACCTTTGCTTCATGTTCCATTGAAACGTTGGCATTATTGATCTCGTTGTACGGAATTGTATCTGATTTTGACTGATCGTCCATGATGATGGTGTCACATTCCACATGCGCCAGAGAACCGTCTGAATGTTTGCCAAACCGCACAGTTCCTCGATAGTTCGTCGCGCCACCTGTCTTTGAAATAGACTTTGAGACGATTGAACTAGAAGTGTTTTTCGCATTGTGGATCATTCTGGCGCCAGAATCCTGCAAGATGTGATTGCTGGCGACCGCAATGGACAACATGGTACCCCGAGCACCTTCACCGTTCAGGTACACACTCGGATATTTCATTGTCACTTTTGAACCGAGGTTGCCGTCAACCCATTCCATCGTGGCATTTTCAGCGGCAGCTGCACGTTTCGTCTCAAGACTGTAAACGTTGTCCGACCAGTTCTGAATCGTTGTGTAGCGACAATAGGCGTCCTTTTGGACATTCACCTCAACCACTGCCGCATGCAAACTGTCCGAAGAGTAGTTCGGCGCCGTACAACCTTCAACGTAATCAACCTTGGCGCCCTCTTCGACGATAATTAAGGTTCGCTCAAACTGCCCGGAGTTCTCCGAATTCAACCGGAAATAGGATTGAATTGGCGTACTCGTTTGCACGCCCTTTGGCACGTAAATGAAAGAACCACCGGACCAAACTGCGGCATTCAACGCCGCAAATTTATTGTCCGAGGGCGAAACCAGTTTACCAAACCACTTTTTGAATAAATCTGGATATTCCCGAAGAGCAGTGTCCGTATCCGTAAAGATAATACCTAGTTTGGCAAAGTCATCACGCATATTGTGGTAGACCACTTCAGACTCATACTGTGCTGACGAACCGGCTAAGTAATTTCGTTCAGCTTCTGGCACACCAAGTCGGTCAAATGTTTTCTTCAAATCTGCCGGTACGTCATCCCAATCACGATACTTTTTATCCGTCATTTTTTGGTAGTAGTGCATGTTGGCCAAATCCAATCCCGACAAATCTGGCCCATATGTTGGCATCGGCAATGATTGATAAATTTTGTACGCCTTCAAACGGTAATCGAGCATCCATTGTGGTTCGTGTTTAGCCGCCGAAATTTCGCGGACTGTTGCCTCAGTTAACCCGCGCCCGGTGGAGTAGGCCGGCTTAATATCATCATGAAAGCCGAACTCGTAGTCTTCATCTTTAACTGGTACTGCAGTCGTTTCTGACATTACGCCTCACCGTCACTTTCTTCTTGTTGACTGCTCAATAGTGCCCGCTGTAACGCCCACCAAGACAGCGTTGCACACTTAATTCGAGCTGGAAAACTGACAATACTTGATAAAATTGCTGCATCATCCAATTCGTCTAAATCTGCTTGATCATGCTGTTTGCCCATAACCATATCAGAAAACGTCTTCGCCATTTTAAGCGCTTCATCCTTAGTTTTGCCAAGAACCGCATCGCTCATCATACTAGCCGAGGATTGGCTAATCGTGCAGCCCTCTCCAGTAAAGCCAATATTAGTAATGACATCGTCTTCATTTAAATCAATATCTAAATTAATAACATCGCCACAGGTTGGGTTTTTCACAGTCATCGTTGTCGTCGCATCGGTCAGTGCATGTTTGTGATGTGGATGGTCGGCGTGGTCCAAAATGACTTCCCGATATAAACTATTCAGCTTTGATAAGCTCATGACTAAAGAACTCCTTTGTTTCATTCAGTGCGTGAATTAAGCGATCCACATCATCTTGGGTATTGTAGATATACAGGCTGGTGCGGACCGTTGCCACTAAACCGAGCGTTTCCATCAGTGGCTGGGCACAATGATGACCAGCGCGGACGGCAACGCCTTCCATGTCCAGTGCTGTGGCAACATCATGTGGATGTAGTCCCTTAATATTGAACGCAATAACACCAGTATGTCTCGCAGGATCATGTGGACCGTAAACCTCAATCTGATGATCAGCAGTCAGCTGTGGCAGCAAACTATTAACTAATTGCTGCTCATGTGCCTGCACATTGCTCATCCCCAAGTTTTCCAAATAATCGATGGCAGCACCTAATCCCACGGCGCCAGCGATATTTTGAGTGCCAGCTTCAAACTTCCATGGCAATTCATTCCAGGTGCTTTCGTACCTGTGAACAAAATTAATCATCTCACCGCCAAACTGATACGGTGGCATTGCGGCCAACAAATCCCGTTTGCCGTACAAAACACCGATTCCGGTTGGTGCCATCATTTTGTGACCAGAGAAAGCGTAAAAATCAACGTTGAGCGCCTGAACGTCAACAGGCATATGTGGCACTGCTTGGGCACCGTCACAAACCATAATGGCCCCATGTTGATGTGCCATTTTAGTCAGCGCAGCAATGGGATTGACCGTTCCCATTACATTACTGGCGTGAGCCACTGCAACAATTTTAGTTTTATCCGTAATCTTGGTCTCAGCGTCTCCCATGTCCAATTCACCAGTTGGCGTCAGCTCAATGTACTTTAACGTCGCATGTTTGCGCAAAGCCAATTGTTGCCACGGAATGAGGTTGCTGTGATGTTCCATAATGCTAATTACGATTTCATCGCCAGCCTCAATGTTGGCTTCGCCATAAGTACTAGCGACCAAATTAAGACTGTCCGTGGCACCTTTCGTGAAAATTACTTCAGCAGGCTCAGCAGCTTTGATAAAGTGAGTCACTTTATGACGAGCATCTTCATATGCGGCTGTTGCACGTTCTGCCAGCGTATGAACGCCACGATGTACGTTGGCATTGTCTGTTTGATAAAAGTGCGTCAAAGCGGCCACAACTTGATTAGGCTTCTGGGCCGTTGCCGCATTGTCTAAGTACGTTAATGGTTCATCATTAACCAGCTGATCAAGAATTGGAAAGTCGCCACGTAGATCACTTATATCAGTTTTCATCAGTCAGCTTCCTTTCAATCGTCGTAATTAGTTCCTGCCGAACCGTCTTGGCTGGAATTGCACTCAGAACAACCCCGAGAAAGCCGCGAATGACCAGTCGCTGTGCTTGTTGTCTGTCGATTCCTCGACTCATCAAGTAATACAGTTGCTGTTGATCAACCTGACCTACACTAGCAGCGTGACCCGCCAATACATCATTTTCATCAATGAGCAGAATTGGATTAGCATTCCCGCGCGCTTCGTTTGACATCATCAAAAGCCGGTTTTCTTGCTCAGCCTTAGCTCCTGAAGCACCGTGAATAATGTCACCGATACCGTTAAAAACCAACTGTGATCGTCCTAAAAGAACCCCGCGTTGCAGGATATTACCAACCGAATGTTTGCCGCGGTTGGTGACACCATTATTGATGCCCATCCGCGCTGTACCATCTGTTATGGCAATCATTTTCGAGTCAGTTTCTGCGCCTTCGCCTAATAAATTCGTATCAATGTTACCAATGGTGTTGCCATCGTTGAGCAGCCCCACCGCCCAGTCAATATTTGCATGATTGGCAGCCAATCCACGACGTTCAAAGTAAGTCACCGTTTTAGGGCCAAACGCATCTAGGGAAGAAAAACGAACCCGACTGTCTTCGGCAGCATCAATTTCAACAAAACAATTTGCTATGTTTGCCGCCTCACCAACCGTTGATAAATGTTGGGTGAAAGCAAACTCACTACCCGCTTCAGCAACAATTAAAACGTGCGAGATCAGCGGGTGGTCAGTCTTCGTGCTGTCCTGAATGATATGTGCTTCAATTGGTTGGTTCACCGCAACCCCGCGCGGTACATACACGAAGATGCCACTTGTTAACATTGCCATATGGTAACTCGTCAACTTTGTTTCATTCGTTTTAATAACATTAGTCATTAAATGCGGTTTGACCAACTCAGGATATTCACGCATGGCGTCGAATAAATCCATCACTAGGACACCTTGTTGACCGAGCTCTGCTGGCAACTTAACTTGTGTGGTTGTTTGACCAACCTGAACGATACTAATTTGTTGATCATCCGCTTTTGCGGTAGTTGTATCTAAATCGGATTGAGCCAAACTGGCTGACGATGACTGCCAATGTATTTCCGTAGACGGCATCATTTGCCAATACCTGTAATCAAATCGCTGAACCCGTGGCATCTTCAGCGTTGGCATCTGGTCCATTGCTGCGCGTCGTTTGTCTATCATCCATGCCGGTTCATCATGCTTCGTCACCGTGTCTGCAACCAGTGGCATTGTTTCTTGACTCATGATCACTGCCTCCTAGTTTTCATCCACAAGGTCAACATCCAGGCCAAACTCATCACGGAGACCGGCATAACCTTCATCTTCAAGTTTCAGGGCCAGGTCTGCACCGCCGGTTTTGACAATGCGTCCACCCATCATTACGTGAACAACATCAGGTTTAATGTAGTTTAGCAAACGTTGATAATGCGTAATGATTAAGGCGCCAAAATTGTCGCCACGCATGGAGTTCACACCCTTAGCAACCACCTGCAAGGCATCGATATCCAATCCTGAATCAATTTCATCTAACAGCGCAAACGCTGGCTTGATCATTAATAATTGCAGGATTTCGTTCCGTTTCTTTTCACCACCGGAGAAACCTTCGTTTAAGTATCGCTCCGGCATTGCTTCATTCATATCAAGGAGGTCAAGATTCTTATCTAATTCCTTTAAAAAACTCATCACTGAAATTTGGTCATCCTTTGGACGGCGGGCATTAATAGCAGCCCTTAGAAATTCAGCGTTGGTAACGCCAGGTATTTCAGCTGGATATTGCATTGCCAAGAACAAGCCTCGACGGGCACGTTCATCAACTGGCATATCAAGGATACTGTTGCCATCCAATAAAATATCACCTTGTGTCACGTGGTAGGCAGACTGCCCCATGATGGTTTCAGACAAGGTCGACTTCCCCGTTCCGTTTGGTCCCATGATGGCATGAATTTCACCCGTACTCATGGAGAGATTAACACCCTTCAAAATTTCCTTAACGGCGCCACTTTCACCGTCTTGTACTTCAACATGCAAATCCTTAACTTCGAGTGTTGACATTCTCTTTGACCTCCATCGGTTGTGTTCTTGTGATTAATTTCGTGATCTCAAATATCTAAAACAAGTATATTCTGGAATATTCCTGTCGGTATATTAGGCATCTCCCTAATATTTATGAAAACCCTTTCGTGATAATCTTTAACCATTATCAACACAGAAAGGGCGTTATCTTATGGAAATACAGGTCTCGGTCAATGAGCAGTTAACCGTTCATTGCATGGATCACCTTGAAAAACGAATCTCTAGTCAACTTCATCGTCTAGGAATCGAACCAGGTGCTGTCCTAACCGTCGTGCGCCGTTATCCATTTCACGGTCCGGTAATCATTGAATTCGATGGCCAACGTATCGGTGTTCGTGACGCTGTGTTGCAAACCTTAACGAGGCGCTAGTGTCATGACAACTGTTGCACTATTAGGTAATCCGAACACTGGCAAATCGACATTTTTCAATCGTTTGACCAACCAATATGCCAACGTTGGCAATTGGGCGGGCGTCACTGTTGACCAGACATTAGGGAATATTCCAAAATCAAACATTAACATTATCGACCTGCCCGGTATCTGCTCGCTAACCCCAATAACAAAGGATGAAGCCGTCACCGTAGACTATCTGCTAGACAACAACCCGGCTGACGCCATTTTGAACATCGCCAACGCGTGTCAGCTCAAACGAAACCTTCTGTTATCTATCGAGTTGTTAGAACTCGGTAAACCACTAATATTGGTCCTGAACATGATGGACGAACTTTCACAAAGCGGCGTTCACTATGATCTAGATATTTTGTCACAACGTTTGGGTTGCCCCGTACGCGCGACTGCTGCTCGACAAAACAGTGGTGTCGATGAGGTTCGTGCCTGTTTATCTGAACAAACTGCAGTAACCGCGACTGATCCGCTGGAATTGGATTATCCTAAAACCATTTCAGCAGATATTCGCGACGCCACAACACAATTGGTTAAAAAACATCGACTCTCACAAAATTTTGCTCGTTGGTTAACTATTCAATTCATGAGCGACAACGATGCAGTGGTTAAATATGTTGATGAACATCGTTTAGACACGTTATCAAAGGGGCGCCAAACGTACCGCGAGCATCATTATGCAGACCAAATCTTTCACGTACGACTTACTTTCATTGAAGACACGCTCGCCGCGGCTACAAGTTTTACTGAAAACCGGCCTCAAAATATCGTTACTGCAAAAATTGATCGCTGGGTTACACACCCAATCTTAGGATTGCCTATTTTCATCGGGATCTTCTGGTTCATGTTTAAACTCTCGTTTGACTGGATTGGAACACCATTGAGCGATTATTTAAACGCGTTCCTGTCCGGACCACTCTCTGAGGCTGCAAATCATTGGCTAACTGTTGTAGGCGCCTTACCCTTTTTAAGATCACTGATTGTTGACGGTATCATTGCTGGTATCGGCGGCGTGCTGACGTTTATTCCCCAAATTTTTGTCCTGTTTGCCTGCATTACAGTGTTGGAAGATTCAGGTTATATGAGTCGTGCCGCCCTAGTCACTGATAGATTAATGCAGCTCATTGGCTTAAACGGCAAGGCATTCATCCCGCTGATCATTGGCTTTGGTTGCAACGTAACCGGCATCATGGCCACGCGAACGATCGAACAGCCCCGTGAACGTCTCGTGACGACCTTAATCGCACCATTTATGAGTTGTTCCGCTCGACTGCCAATCTACAGTCTGTTTGTTACCGCCTTCTTCAATCAACACCAAGCTGTAATCGTTTTATCCCTATATTTTCTCGGTATTGTGATTGCGTTAGCCATGGCTAAATTTTATCAACTGGTCTTTAAATTAAAAGACGCGAGCAACTTTGTTGTAACCTTGCCAAATTATCATCGTCCTCGATTAGACCTCGTCATTGCAGGTGCTTGGGAAAAAGGCAAAGGTTTCGTCAAGAAAACAGGAACCGTTATTTTTGCCGGCACAGTGCTCGTTTGGCTTTTGTCTAACATTGGTCCACACGGATACGTTATTAACATTGACGCCAGTTTTTCAGCAATTATTGGTCATTGGTTGCAACCGGCCTTTGCACCACTTGGCATTACTAATTGGCAAACAATCAGTGCATTGATGACTGGGGTGCTCGCTAAAGAAGTCATTAGCTCCAGTATGATTGTCCTATTTCACTTAAGTGGGCAAACCAGCTTAGTGACGACATTCAGCACACTGTTTACGCCGTTATCTGCATACAGTCTGTTAGTTTTCATTCTGATTTACGCCCCATGTTTTGCGACGCTCGGTGCTATTAAAACCGAAACAGGTTCCGTTAAATGGGCCATCTATTCGTTAATTTCAAGTACTGTTTTGGCCTACGGATTGGCGCTAATTATTTTTCAAGTTGGCTCTTTATTCTGACAATGTTTGAAACAGTTCTTATGGGAGGTTAGGTTATGTCCGTTTTGATCAATGTGCTGATTTTCGTCACTATCATCCTCATTGCGGTGATCATCGCCGTTCACACCATGCGACAGTCAACAACCAAACCGCCCTGTGAGAGTTGCGAATATGCTTGTCCGGCAAGAAAATTGATGCAGCACCGTGGGCCACGTAATTAGCAATTATGCTAACTGAAAGCGGTAGAAACGAAACTGTATATGACTTCCATCCAAAACAAATACGATCCTGATTTGCTCAAAGAGCAAAATCAGAATCGTATTTTTTAATTATTTAACTTCTTTTTCTTTAGTTAATCTATCCGCCTCGATTGATGGACGTGCATCCTGTTTTCGCTCTGGAAACCAGCGAAACATTAACTGATTGAAGTAATCAGAAGCATAACCGATTACAAAAATTCCTAGCGCCATAAAAGCGAACAATTCAACCACAAACAGCGGCCAACTTTTAATCGTGACGTTTGAAACAATCAACATAAATGTTCCCCACGTGATTAGCCAAGCCGGCACCATTGTAAACTTCATGATAGTGCCCTGTAGGAACAAGACGGCAAAGGTTAGCAGGCCAAACATAATCGCGGTTGGCCAAATCGATGCAATCCAGCTTATTTGAAGCAAGCTAAAGGCCAGCAGCCCCCAAACAATGCCACAGACGAAGCTTGCCAAAATATTCCAAATCTTGTCTTTTGGAAACCCTGCGCCAAAGAAATACGAAACTGCGACGAATGCGGCTGCACCCATCCACAATGAACCATAGCTCATGATCAAGCTGTACACTAGCGTAAAGAATCCCACTCCAATGGCATCAAACCATACTTTCCTACTGATTTTCATATGAATTCTCCATTCGTAGTCAATAAAGAGAGCGGGACATAACACGTTTTGGCTTTCTCAGGTAATGCGAATAAGGCGTTTATGGTCGTTTTTCCCATGAATGCCTTATTCGCGTTAGATGAGCAAAAGTCAGTGTTATGTCCCGCGTTTGCGGCAATTTTTCATCTGCATGACCTTTTGCGATTGAGGAAAATTGCTTGCTGCCGTTTCATTAGAAATTGAGTTGAGACGTTATGTTCCAGTTTCCTATAAAATGAAACTATTAAATTTTACCAGATTTACTGAACTGGGTGTGTCAAACGTGAAGATTCAATTTGAACATCTTCTGGATTGCCTTTAGTGCCTGGTTTCATAACCACTTCACCGGTCGTAATCGCACCAACAGGACAAACTAAGTTACATAGGTGACAACCGACACATTTGCTAGTGTCAATGGATGGACGACGTGTCTTAATATCCCAAGTAATCGCCTGGTGAGCACCATCGAAACAAGAAATATAACAACGACCACAACCAATACATTTATCCCAATCAATCTTCGGATAAACTTTGTAATCACGATCCAAATCTTCGGCAGGGACAATGTTTTTATTGGCAACACCAATCAATTCACTTAGATGTTCAACGTGCTGATCTTCCATGTAATGCATCAAACCGTTCTTCATATCTTCAACGATTCGATAGCCATATTGCATAACCGAAGTGGTCACTTGTAAGGTTGTTGCGCCCATCAGGATGAATTCAGCCGCATCTTGCCAGGTTTCAATCCCACCAATTCCAGAGATTGGTAATTGTTCCAAACCAGCGGCCGTTCTCAATTGTTGTAGGAAACGAAGTGCAATTGGTTTAACAGCCTTCCCTGAAAATCCGGAGATTGAAGACTTACCATTCACAATTGGCAAACCAACTTTGCGATCCAAATCAATGTTGGCCACAGATTTAACCGTGTTAATCGTGGCAATCCCGTCAGCACCACCGGCCATGCTGGCCTTGGCAGCAGGAACCATGTCCGTGATATTAGGCGTCATTTTAGCCATCATTGGCAGATCTGAGCCACGTTTAACCGCTGCACAGTACTTTTTAACCAGTTCAGGGTTAGTCCCAACATCGGAACCCATTTCGTGAGAGGTCATTTGAGGACACGACAGATTCATTTCGATCATGTCCGCCCCAGCTTCAGTTACCAGCTGAGCCAGTGTTTCCCAGTCCTCTTCGTTTGTCCCCATGATGGAGGCAATGACGACCTTGTTCGGGTAGTCATCCTTCAAATGACGTAAATCGTGAAGGTTTTCCTCCAACGAATGCTCAGCGATTTGTTCCATGTTTTTGAATCCAACGAAGGGCGTTCCTTCTTTTGTCAGTTCATCAAACCGCGGTGAGACTTCATTGATTTTAAAGTGTTTCGGACCAATTGTTTTGAAAACAACCCCGCCCCAGCCTTCGTCAAAAGCCTTAGCACACATTTCATAACAGTTGTCGACAGGTGAAGAAGACAGGAGGAATGGGTTCTCAAAATGAACCCCTAAAAATTCCACTGACAGATCTTTGCTAATCATTATTTGTTACCCCCTAATAATGCCTGATCAATTTCTTCAGCAACTTCTTTACCTTTACGAACGGCCCAAACGACGGTCTTGTCACCTTGGGCAATATCACCAGTAAAGAACACTTTTTCGTCATCAGTCTTGTAACCGGAATGCTGAACTTCGCCATGATCGGTATCTACACCAAGGTTGTCTGTGTTAACTTGTTGACCAACGGCTAGAATAATCAAGTCGGTCTTAATGGTCATTTCACTGTCTAAATGACGATGCTTAAAGGTGACGGTATTACCATCCACGTCAGTTGGAACGTAACCATCAACAATGGTGACACCAGCCTTCTGAGTTGCATCAAGTTCTTTCTTAGAAGCCTTGAATTCATCAAATTCTTCATAAACGAGGTCAGTGACGTTCTTAACATCCAACCGCTTTAAAGTCGTCGCAACATCCATCGCAACGTCCCCACCACCGACAACAACTGCACTGGCAGGAATGTTGTCTATGTCACCCTTGGCTTCCTTAACACGTGCTAAGAAATCAACGGCAGTTTCAACGTATGGATTGCCTTCAAACATTGGTAACATCTTCGCTTCACTAGCACCTACGGCAACAACAACAGCGTCGTGATCAGCCTTTAAATCAGCCATCGTGACATCTTTACCAATAGTGACGCTGTACTTGATTTCTGCGCCCAGATTGACGATCCGGTTGATTTCAACATCGACAATTTCATCTGGTAAACGATATTCAGGAATACCATAACGAAGGTAACCGCCGGCCTTCTCATTCTTTTCATAAATGTCGACTGCATAACCTTTTTGAAGTAGCGTTGCCGCCGTTTGTAACCCAGCAGGGCCACTGCCGACGATAGCAATGCTCAATCCATTTGAATCACCTTTGCGAAGAATGTCCATTTTTTCTTGTTCTTCGTAGTCAGTCACGAAGCGTTGAATGCCACCAATATCAATTGGGCAGTCAATCCCAGTTCGCGAACAAGCAAGTTCACAATACTTTTCAGTTGGACAAACGCGAGCACAAATCGCACCCATAGCGTTATTTTCACGAATCGTTTCCGCAGCACCCTTCAGATTTCTGAAACGAACACTACGGATGAAACGTGCTGGATCAGTTCCGGCAGGACATGCTTTAGAACATGGCGCATCGTGACAAAGTAAGCACCGCGCAGCTTCTTCCATCACCGTTGTCATTGTGTAACTAGGTGCTTCCTTTTCGTATTTTGTACTCATAAGATGTAACCCTCGCTTATTTGTTATTTAAACGTTCACATGGTTCATGTGTTTACGTCTTTGAGGTTAGCATCGGCACTAATAACCAGCAAAAATCCCAGTATAAACTAAGGATTCATCACGGTTAGAGCCTTCTTTTTATACGCTTACGTATATAAGAAAAGTAAGGTTTAGCAGGTTTCCTAACACGCATTAGTAACCATTAACTGTTATCAGTTGCTTTATAAACACTGCTGTTACTAGCTTTGTTCGTGTTCATCGACAAAATCACGATTGGATTAAACGAAATTTAATCGGCTAATATCTCTTTTTACCTACTATTTTTATATATTTTTGGAATAAAATATTAGTTTTATTTTCATGCGTATAAGAGAGCTACATTATCTAGCATTGAAAATGGCATTACTCGAAAATACAAAAAGGTCACAGAGACAACTAGCCAATTCGCCCAGTTGTCTCTGTGACCTAATTCATATATTAAACCATTAGATCATCTCGCCAATTACTTTAAGTGAGTTGCTGACGGTATTATTTTACAAACATTGGGATAGGTTGTTGTGTTTTAACATCGAACAATCCTTTATCTGAAATTTTAATCGCTGGTGAAACCAACAACGATAGCGTTGAAAATGACATAATTTCATTACTGTTTTGATATCCCAGCTGTCGCATTGCTTGACGGACGGTAGCCAATTTCTCTCCCAATTCGTCTATTGGTTCACTGCTTATAATGCCACCAATCGGTAACGGTGTGTTGGCAGTAATTAGACCGTTTTCCGCAACAACATAGCCACCGTGGTCATCGACAAGTTGTTGATGAACCGCCAACATTGAAGAAATATCCGTCCCCATAATCATCAAGTTGTGATGATCATGAGCCCATGTTGCCCCTATAGCACCATGTCCTTTAACGCCATTTTCGACAAAGCCAAATGCCAGTTCACCATGACCCGAATAACGATTTTGAACCATCAACAGAGATAAATTATGTTCTTGCCATAGCACTTGCCCATTAACGACTGGCAATGAAACTTGGCCACGCTTAGTAAAAGTGCCAGTAGCACTAATTTGGACCGTGTTAACCGCCACCTCGTCACGTTGCATAGCTGTTTTGATTAACAAATCTGATTCTGTTAATACTGGCACGTGAACGGAATCTGTAATCGTCGAGTCAAATGACGATCCTTCATTTGTATCAGGAGCAGCAATATCCGCCACTGCGTTGCCATGCAAAAATACATCCTCAATAACAAAGTTATCTACGTCACTAAGAACAACAAAGTCTGCTATCCGACCTGGCGCAATGGCGCCACGATCCCAAAGTCCCATCCGACGAGCTGGTGTATAAGTGGCCAAATAAATTGCCTCTTCTGGCGCCATACCAAATTTAATTGTTTGCTCAACCAGCCTGTTAAGGTGTCCACTGCGCAAATCGTCAGCCATCACGTCATCCGTTACCAGTGCAACATGTTCATAAAATTGATGTTCAATAATTGTTTTCACTATCTCTGCAGATAATGACTTTTGTTGAATTTCAATGAACATGCCGTTAGTTATCTTTTCAATTAAGGATGAAGGCGTCTGGAAAGTATGATCGGATGTAATGCCACTATTAATAAAATCAGCCAAATCCTTGCCACTCACTTTGGGCGCATGGCCTTCCAAAGGCATTGTCGGTCTGATATTGCGACAGTCCTTAATAATTTTCCGGATCAGAGACTGAGGCTGTGATGTAATCCCTTTAAAGTTCATGGCCTCGCCCAAGCAGATAATTTTAGGATCGTTTAATAATGTGGCAACCTCGTCCTGTCCAATAATGCCACCAGTTGTTTCCATTGCCGGCGTTGTGGATGGCACTGAAGAAGGAATGGCATAAAAAACTGAAATGCATGAGGGTTGGCGCATGAATTCTGGCAGGCCATTAATGCCAGCAACGTTGGCAATTTCGTGGGCATCTGCAATTACTGTTGTCGTGCCAAACTTAACGGCAGCACGACCAAAGTTTGTGGGAGTAGCCATTGAGCTCTCAATATGCATATGAGCGTCAACCAATCCCGGAATGATTGAAAAGCCTTTTAGATCAATCGTCCGCTCCGCTAGAATATCAGGTAAATTCGCGCCAATCCAATAAAAGTTGCCATCTTTAACGGTGACATCAACATTGTTAAAGGTCTTTGTATAACTGTTGTATACTCGGGCATTTTTAATCAGCAAATCAACGTTTGTCATAATGTCTCCTAACTTTATTGTTTATTCATCAATTGATTCCAACGTGTAATCCATTGGGCCAAATGACGATTAACATACGCAAAGTTGAGGCTTTCAGCCCGCTTAGCAACTGTGCCAACCGTTTTATTTTCTGCGTCTTTACTGCTTAATTGAACAGCCTTATTAACCGGCGCGTTATTTAATGACTGCGGACTGGCAACCTTTTTTTGAACCGTTGCACTTAAACGGGCATCAATGTACCGATAATCTTTTTCGGTATTATGACTACTCTTCAAAATTGAAACCGTATCATAGTTAGCTAATGTTCCCGACGCCGGCACGACATATTTTAATTGTGGGTTTGCCTTTTGAACCATATTGACAGCGTAATCACCGACAACTGCCGCATCAATTTCTCCCGTTTTAAACATATTAGCAATGTCAGAGGATTGTGAATATGTTTTAGTCACATTAGGTTTCAACTGTGACAACGCCTTGAATGCTGCTTGACCATTATCTTTTTCAACAGCCGTACCAGCATGCTCGCCAGCAAGATAAATCATCGCGGGTCCAAATGTCGTCGTAATATCCGGAATGGCCAGTTTATCTTTCAGTTTTGATGACCATAGTTGTTTCCATGAGTTAATCGAAATTTTTTTAGGATTATACATGATACCAACACTGTTCAACGTGTACGGCACACTGTTGGTTTCTTTTGCCAATTTTTGTTGAGCAGGTGTAAGCCGTTTGAAATTCTTTAGCTTACTGAAATCCAATTTCTTAAATAAGTGTTTTTGGTTCCCTGACAACGCGTTATTTTGTGATAATTCAACCACATCTACGCCACTGTTGGGATTGTGTTCTAATTGTGTCATTCTGGCGTTACTGTCACCGAATTGGGTGCGCATCGTTACATGATTTTCCTTCGCAAACGGCGCCAACACGTCGCTATTCATCTGCTTTGTGGCCAATCCAAACGTTGAAACGGTCATCGACTCATCTGCTTTCGCCGTTGCATCCAAAAAGCCAACCGTCAATCCACCGAGTAACAACGAAATGGTTATTCTTTTCAATAATTCCTTATGGTGTGTCATCAAATTCTCCTATTCTGCCAATGCAATGAGTTTGTCGGACGGTAATGTCAGTCGTACTGCGTCTCCTAATTGATGCGTAGCCCCTTCTGAATCCACCTTGATTTGGCCTAAATGGTCTGTCGCTACAACATAGCGATATGCGCGGCCAAGATATGTTTTGTCGCAAATAATGCCGTTAAGACTGTTCTGTTGAGTATCCATACTGGTATCGAGACGAATGTTCTCAGGTCGAATGCAAAGACAAACCGCTGGTTTAGTTGTCTTCTCGGCCATGTAAAGGTGCATTTCACCGCTTAAATACTCATCTGAATTCACCTGCCGTGTTACGTTGAAGAAATTTTCAAATCCGATGAACTTTGCTACAAACTTTGTCGCTGGGTGAGCATAGACGGTTTGTGCCGACGCAATTTGCTCAATATGACCACCATTCATCACAATGACACGGTCAGAAATTGCAAAGCTTTCTTCTTGGTCATGCGTAACGAAAAGTGCAGTTATTCCTAATTTTTGCTGTAGTCGGCGAATTTCTTCTCGTAGGGACAGACGCAATGCCCTGTCTAAATTGCTAAGTGGTTCATCCAGTAACAGTAACGTCGGGTTAACAACTAAGGCTCTCGCTAGTGAAACACGTTGTTGCTGACCACCGGAAAGTGCGTGTGGGCGATGATTAGCTAAATCCGTTAGCTCTGTTAGAGACAATATCTCGGCAACACGTTTGCGAATAGCTGTTTTGCCAATACCGCGTTGCTTTAAACCGAATGCGACGTTTTCAAACACACTCAAATGAGGAAATAAAGCGTAGTTTTGGAAGACCATGCTCATATTACGTTTGAAAACGGGGACCGAGTCAATTGACTGCTCATCAATCGCAACATTCCCACTTGTCTGACGCTGCAGTCCTGCAATGATTCTTAATGTAGTCGTTTTCCCACATCCGCTTGGGCCAAGAATCGAAACTAGTTCGCCCGCATTAACTGAAAAATTGATATCTGTCAGCACTTTTTTACCATCCTCATACGACATTGATAAGTGCTTAACTTGCATTGCCTGCATTATTTATTTCTGTCCTTTCTGATTCAGATGTTCGTTAACACGTGTTAAGCCATTCGTCCGCTCCATCAGCCACATCATGAGACCTGTCAACAACATTAAAATTACTGACACTGCTGAAACGGTTGGATCATAGTTATTTTGCAAATAATTCAAAATAGCAGTTGGTAGCATTGTTAACGATGGGCCGTTCAAAAATAGCGTAATGGGAATGTTATTGAATGAATTAATAAAGCACATGATGAAAATAGCGAGGAGCGTGCCTGAAATATTCGGAATCACTATTCTGAAAAAAGTTTTTATTTTCGATGCTCCGCTTAACCAGCTGGCTTCTTCTATAGTCTGATCAAACAGCAATAACCTAGCCGTTAGCATTCTAATTACATATGGCACGCTGAGTAAAAAGTGCCCTGTGATAAGAACTGGCATTAGCGGCAGCTTGATTCCAATAACTAAACTTTGAAATAGTGCAAAGCCGATAACTATCTCTGGAATCAAGGTCGGGGACAGAAAAATTGTCTGAAACCAGTTAGCATGAGGAATACCACGGCGCGTTAATGCATAAACCGCTGGCGTTCCAACCACAATTGCTAAGAAACTGGCAGTAACAGCGACTGCAAAACTTGTTTTGAAACCTGTCACAAAGTCAGGTTGTGACAATATGTTGGCGTACCATTTCAAAGTGAAACCCTTTATCGGAAAAGTAATAGCTGCCTGTGAACCAAATGAAGTGACAACAACTAAAACTAACGGAAGCAACAGTAGTAGCAACATCAAGTAACCATATAACGTCAATAACCAGTGTTTTTTCTGTCTCAAACTTCGTTACCTCCCGAAATCCGCTTAGTAATGACTTTTGTTATTGATAGACTTGCTAAGGCAATCAATATCAGTGTCAATGCCACAATACTTGCGGCCCGCCAATCCCCCAGTGTCATGGATTGCTGATATAACAACGTCGACAAAACTAAACTACTGTTACCGCCTAGTAATTGTGGCGTCGTATAGGCTGTCATTGCGCCGGCAAAAACTAAGATACTGCCAGTCAGTAGGCTGGTCGTTAACTGCGGCAAGGTGATTTTGAAAAACCGTGTTAAAGGACCTGCACCTGACATTGCGGCCGCCTCATCAATTGATTGATCCAGTGATACGATTGGGTCAATCAGCATCGTCACCATGACAGGGAAAAACAAATAAATGAGTCCAATCACAATAGCTGTATTCGTATATAAAATGCGAACTGGTTGGTGGACAATATGCAGATCCATTAACAATGTATTGACTAGCCCGTTACGTCCAAGGATTAGAATCCAAGCGAAGTTTCTAACGACCGCATTAGTGAGCATTGGAAACAAAATAACAAGCGACAGTAATTTACGAACTTTCATTCTTTGGTGAGCAATCCAAAACGCAAATGGGAATGCTAAAACTAGCAAGCCTAAAGTGGTTACAAATGCAATGCCAATCGTTCTGAAAATAATTTGCTGGTTGTATGTAGCCTTTAAAAATGAAAAATATGTTTCATTACTTTTTACTCCGAAAATCACTGGTAACACCAACTGAACAACTGGAAAAATCAAAAACAACATAATTCCAACCAAACTCGGCAGTAACAGTGCCACAATGATTCGTCTATCCTTCACGATGTAAAACCTTCCTCAAAAAATTGATGAAGTCATCTTATCATCAGTAAACGAACAATGTTAGAACGAAAACGATCCATTGAACGTGTTTTATGCCCAGTCATAAAAAATTTATTGTACTGGAATTCCGCTAACTCACACTCGATTTAATAGAGCATCATCTGATCTGGTCGTTTTTAATAAAAATATTTAATTGGTTTTACAAATATGTTTGCTAACCTGCCAGCCGTTTGAGCAACAATTATTAAACTTTTCATTGACACGTCATGAAAAATAAATTAGTATTCTAATCAATCTTTAATTCAAGGAAGCTTACTAATGATGACAACAACAACTGTCAAAACTACATATGCGTTTTATTTTTGGTTTTTTGGAAATTCATCCAATTAGCCATTATTTAACGTGGCCATGCGGATGGATAAAACATCTGCGTGTATGGTCATCAGTTGTTTATTGATGATTTAAGCCCCCAGGTGTTTAACGACACGCTGGGGGCTTTTCTTGTTTTCAATTCAATTATCACTGCCATCGAGCCAAAGTTTAGAAAGGATATTTTATATGCAAACACAACAACGAGATCTTGCACAACGTTTAAACACCCAGCTACTAGCTATCAAGCCAGATATGATCCACAGCTTTGACCACGAAGTTAGCGACATCCCCAACATCATCAAACTAACGTTAGGCGAACCGGACTTTAATGTCCCTGAGCACGTCAAACAGGCGGCCATTAAGAGCATTGAGGACAATGATTCCCATTACGCGCCAGTTCCTGGGACCGCAAAGTTACGCGAAGCTGCTGCACATTTTTTAGCAGATCGTTATGGGATTCAGTATGATCCGCAAACAGAAATTGTCGCTACCGTTGGCGCAACTGAGGCTATTTCTGACACACTCCGGGCCGTCACAAATCCCGGCGATAAAGTGTTGCTTCCAGGGCCAACCTTTCCCTTATACGAGCCAATTATTAAACTCAACGGTGCCGAAGTCGTCCCCATCAACACAGAACCTAACCAATTTGTCCTCACACCCCAGCAACTACAAGCCGCTATCAATGAATATGGTGATGACATCAAGGCTATCATGCTAAACTTTCCGTCTAACCCAACGGGCGTCACCTATACTGCCAATCAAATCGAAGCCTTAGCGGATGTGCTTCGTGACACCAACATCATTGTGATTTCCGATGAAATTTATTCTGAATTGACATATGGTCAACCTCACGTTTCATTTGCACACTACCTGCCGGAACAAACATTAGTCTTAAACGGTGTGTCAAAATCACATGCCATGACAGGATACCGTGTTGGTATTCTCGCAGGCCCGGCAGCTTTAATTAGCAGAATCAATTTAATGCATGCCTTTACGGTAACGTCAGCCTCTAATCCGGCTATGGCAGCAGCTGCTGAAGCATTGGGAACAGAACAGGGCCGTCATGACACCGAGAACATGAAGGCGGAATACAAACAGCGCCGTGATTTCGTCTATAACACCATGACAAAACTCGGCTTCATTATCCCTAAACCGGCAGGCGCATTCTATATCTTCGCGAAAATTCCCGAACGTTTGCACATGACTGATTATGATTTTTGCCTTTCGTTAGCTCAAACCAGTCAAGTGGCTGTCATTCCAGGAGCAGCGTTTGGACCCGGCGGCGAAGGCTACCTACGCCTTAGTTACGCTGCCTCAATGGCAAACCTAAAAACGGCTATGGCCCGCCTCACAACTTACATGAAAACTCACTAAACCCTAAGGATTAAACGGAGGTCACTCACATGACAAAAATCATTATGTATTCAGTCCGACCAGATGAAATGGCAGCTATCAAGGATCACGCGAAACGTGAACACCTCGAAATTCTCACAACGACGGATGCCTTATCTGCGTCAACTGTTGACCAGGCTAACGGTTTTGACGGGATTGTTATCCAACAACGCAATCGCATTGACGATGATCGCGTCTACCAACAATTAGCTGACATGGGGCTTAAACAACTGACGTCCCGAACAGCCGGTGTTGACATGATTAACGTGGCAGCGGCCCATAAGGCCGGATTACTCGTTACCAACGTTCCTGCTTACTCACCACGCAGTGTTGCCGAACACGCCCTCATGCAAATTTTCCGTGTATTACGGAAAGCGCCATTGGTTGATGCTCAGGTCCGCGAAAATAACTACTCTTGGGCTAATTTACAGGCTAAAGAAATTCACTCAGCTACCATCGGCATTATTGGCGCTGGACGAATTGGCGGTACTTTAGCTAAACTACTGCACGCTCTTGGTGCAACTATTTTAGCTTATGATGTGGTTGAACGTGAAGCGTTAAAGCCGCTCGTGACCTACGTTGATAAACAAACCCTATTGGCAAAATCCGATGTCGTCAGTTTGCACGTCGACCTGAATCCAACTTCGGAAGGATTGATCGCCGCAAACGATTTTTCCCTTATGAAACCAACAGCAGGCATTGTAAATGCTAGTCGCGGTCCAGTCATCAATACGAATGACTTAATAACCCCTCTTGAAAACCACCAACTTGCGTTTGCCATGCTCGATACAGTAACCGGTGAGGAAAAGATCTTTAATGCCGATCATCGACAAGATGGGCTCGGCTCACAACCTAACATTGCCAAGCTGCACGCCATGAATAACGTGATCATCACGCCGCACATCGCCTTTTTCACTAATATTGCAGTCCAAAACATGGTTGATATCTCATTGAACGATGTTCAGGACATTCTTGCTGGTCGACCAACGGAACACAGCGTCGAATAATCAACCCAACCATTAACTAAGGAGCCTGCCGATGAAAATACCTGAAGAAACATCCCCTGCACTATCAGCAACCGGACTAATGACCACCATCAAACGTGAAGTGGCCCAATTCAAACCATTTATTCTCGCCATTTTAAACGGCACTAGTCTGGGAATCATCATTGCCCTTATTCCGGCAGCATTAACCTCCCAAATCATCCCATTGTTTGGAACAAACGGCCTGACCCGTAACCTGTTAATGATGGTCACTGTCATTCAAAGCCTGTTGCCCATCATTGCAGCCCTCGCTGTTGGCCACGCCTTTAAATTTGATGTTCTTGATACTGCTGCACTTGGCTTTGCCACATTTGTATCTGCCGGCGTCCTTAAGCCCACAAAAACTGGCCTGGCAATAGCTGGTACTGGTGCTATTCTTAACGTTTTGCTTGTACTAACCGTTACAGCAAGTTTTATTTTTGTCATTCATAAACGTTTGGGGCAACTACGCTTAATCCTGGAACCAACTTTAGTCGTCCTTATCTGTGGCTCAATTGGCCTGCTCACCTTGCCTGCTATGATTGGCATTCAAACAGCCATCGGGCAGGTGGTTGCCACGGCCACAACACTGACGCCAATAATGATGGGTGCCATGTTGGGCATGATTTTTGCACTTCTCATTGTGTCTCCTCTATCGTCCGTTGGCATTGCAACGGCCATTAGTTTGACCGGCATCGGTTCTGGGGCAGCTAACGCTGGCATTATCGTAACCAGCTTCGCTTTAGCAGCCATGGGGGCGTCCGTAAATTCGTTTGGTGGCACAATTGCTCATTTTGTGGGTTCACCAAAAATTCAGATGGCTAATATGCTAGCGCATCCGGTGATGTTCATTCCAATCCTGCTGGGTTCTGGTATCATGGGGGCCTTTGCGGCTATACTGGGCGTCGGTGGAACTGCGTTTTCCGCTGGCTTTGGGCTCTCCGGATTAATTGGATCCTTGACTGCATTGCAAACTACCGCTGGCACAAATGTCGGCCTTCGCGTGCTACTGGCATTCATTATTCTGCCAACTATCTTGGCCTTAGTCTTAAAAGTGATCTTCGTAAATCGATTGCATTTGGTCAAACCGGATTACCTGAAATTACCACTCTGATAATGACTTGAACTGTGACACAAGACCGATTTGAGAACGAGTATTAACGTAAAGCTGACCTATTACAGAACTTTGGGAATGGATCAGCTTTACGTTAAGCGGAATTCTCAGGACTTTGGGGTGCGATATTGCTCATATTATTCGTCCCCAATAAACTTATGTCACAACCTCTTCATAATATGATTTCGCCTATTCACTACCCTAATGCATCTCTTTGACCATGAAACGATCCGTTAAAATTTTAACAACCTTTGTGACTGGCATTGCGTAGTTATGTTTGACCCACCAATGTAACACCATAAATGTTCCGCCTGAATAATAAGCAAGCTCGTAGTCCTTTAGATAATTTTCACCGTAATAATCATGGACAAACTTGGTAAAATAGGCCGTCTGTTTGTTTAAAATTGGGCCATCTAATCCAGCATGCAACAAATTCTTCATGATCATTGGATGCTGGACAAAGTAAGTTAAATAAACAGTCAATAAATCCGCCAAATTTTCATGTTTATGATCCGTGACATCCTGCATAAATTGCGCATATTCTCGTTGAATAAAACTATCTAAAATCATATCTTTACTCGTGTAGTTACGATAGAACGCTGCCCGTGAAACGCCCGCCGCATCAGTAATCTGGGTGATCGATAAATCGTTATACTGGTGCTGACTCATCAGTTCAAATAATGCGGTTTCTACCTGTTGTTGTGTACGTAAACTTTTTTTATTCATTAACACCACTTAACTTTCTATATTGAAAAATGTAACCGCTGTCATTATACTAAAGATAGTTACAAATGTAACGATTATTATATCGATAACTGATTATTTCATTTTAAGAAAGGGTGGCATTTATGTACTATTCAAACGGAAATTACGAAGCATTTGCACGTCCAAAGAAGCCTGCCAACGTTGACCAAAAATCGGCTTATATCGTTGGTTCCGGACTAGCCGCACTGGCAGCAGCATCGTTCTTAGTTCGTGATGGTCAAATGCCTGGCGACCATATTCACGTATTAGAGGAGTTGGCCCTCCCTGGTGGCAGTATGGATGGTATTTGGAATGAACAACGTGGCTACATCATTCGTGGTGGCCGTGAAATGGAGCCTCACTTTGAAACATTGTGGGACTTATTCCGTTCTATTCCTTCTTTAGAGACTAAAGACGCTTCGGTACTTGATGAATTTTACTGGCTAAATAAAGAAGATCCCAGTTACTCAAAGGCTCGTGTCATCGAGAACCGTGGACACCGTTTAGCAAATGACGGTCAACTCACCCTTTCTCAAAAAGCAATTAAAGAATTGATTGACCTTGCGCTCACTCCTGAAGAAAAACTGCAGGATAAACGAATTGATGAAGTCTTTAGTGATGACTTCTTTAATTCCAACTTCTGGCTCTATTGGTCAACGATGTTTGCGTTTGAAAAGTGGGCCAGTGCGCTAGAAATGCGTCGGTATGTACTCCGCTTCGTTCATCATGTCGACTCCTTATCCACACTTTCCTCATTGCGATTCACGAAGTACAACCAATACGAATCACTGATTTTGCCACTAGTTAGCTATTTAACAAATCATGGCGTTCACTTCCAATACAATACCGTTGTGAACAACATTTTAGTTAACCGCGTCGGCAACGATAAGGTTGCGACAAAGATTGAAATGACAGTTGATGGCAAACCACAAAATCAGCAATTGACTGAAAATGACCTTGTTTTTGTAACCAACGGATCCATCACTGAGAGCACAACCTATGGTGATAACACGCACCCTGCGCCAAAGGAACATGAGCTCGGTGCTAGCTGGCAATTATGGAAAAACTTGGCTGCCCAAGATCCTGATTTCGGTCATCCAGAAAAGTTCTGTGAAAACATTCCCGCGGCAAACTGGACAATGTCTGCTACGCTAACCTTTAAAGATGATAAAATCGTTCCGTTTATTGAACATGTTAGCCAAAAGGATCCTCACAGTGGTTCCATTGTGACAAGCGGACCAGTCACCATCAAAGATTCCAACTGGATTCTGGGGTATTCAATCAGTCGTCAACCACACTTTAAAAAACAAAAGGACAACGAATTAATCGTTTGGATCTACGGTTTGATTTCAGGCAAACCGGGAAACTACGTCGACAAGAACATGGAAGACTGTAACGGGATCGAGCTGTGTGAGGAATGGCTTTACCACATGGGTGTTCCTGATGACCAAATCGTGGACATCGCCACAAACTCTTGCAATACCGTGCCAACACACATGCCTTACATCACCACTTACTTCATGCCACGTGCACTGGGTGACCGTCCACTTGTTGTGCATAAGCATTCCAAAAACCTTGCCTTTATCGGCAATTATGCTGAAACGCCTCGTGACACTGTCTTTACTACTGAATATTCCGTAAGAACCGCCATGGAGGCCGTTTACACATTGCTAAATGTCGATCGTGGTGTTCCAGAGGTATTTGGCTCTGCATTCGATGCCCGTGTACTCATGAATGCTTTGTATTATCTAAACGACAAGAAAGCATTAGCAGAAATGGACTTGCCATGGAGTCAAAAGGTAATCGCCAAGGAAGCTGTCAAAAAGGTTAAGGGCACCTATATTGAAGAATTAATGAAAGATGCTAAATTACTGTAAGCTCTTATCAATAACAAAATTTTAACCAGATGACTCGTTTCACGTGAAACGAGTCATCTTTTTTAATCTACCTTTTTCGTTTATTAGTGTATAAATGCTAAATTCCACAATGAATGTTCGTATTTTTAAAGATGATCTCACTGCTCGATGATGAAAGTTCGGGTTTCACAGAATCGAAATACAATACATATATTTCCGAACTTTTCAAGCCTGAATCCCGCCGATTATTCGTGATAGTATGTATAAAGATTAGTTTTCTTTTTCACATTTATAATCGGAGGTTTTCTTATGCAGCAACACCGCACATTCCGAATTAGTTTAGGTTGGCAAATTGGCATTGGGTTAGTTCTAGGAATTGTCCTTGGCGCACTTTTTTATCATTCAAAACCAGCCATTACCGCATTTACTAATATTGGAGCAATGTTTATTGGTCTAATTCAAATGATTGTTCTGCCAATTGTGATTTCCTGTCTTACAGTCGGCATCGCCAATATGGGTGATATTCGCAAACTTGGTCGTATTGGTGGTAAGACATTACTTTACTTCGCCAGCATGACAACTTTAGCAATCATTTTAGGTCTAATTATTGGTAACATTACTCGAACTGGCAGTCTTATCAACATTCATGACCTACCTAAAACGGATATCTCCCAGTACGTCAAAACCGCAAAACACGCTTCTGAAGGCGGTATTTGGGCGACTGTACTTAACATTATCCCCACTAATTTCTTTGCGGCTTTAAGTGAAGGCAACATGATGCCGGTAATTTTCTTCTCCGTATTTTTTGGATTAGGCACGGCTGCAATCGGCGAACCTGGCAAGATCATCGTCGATTTTCTCAATGCCGTGGCCGCCGTTATGTTTAAAGTTACAAACTGGATTATGCATCTCGCACCAATCGGCGTTTGTGCCCTAATTGGTGCCACCGTCGCACAAATGGGATTAACTGCGTTGGCTCCGCTCGGATTGTTCATCTTAGTCACTTATCTGACCATGATATTCTTTGTCATTGTTGTGATGGGGCTAGTTGCTAAGGGATTCGGGATCAACTTGTTCGAGTTGCTCAAAGTGATTAAAAACGAGATTATCCTTGCCTTCACCACGGCTAGTTCCGAATCGGCCCTTCCGAAGACAATGGACAAGCTCGAACACTATGGTGTCAGCAAGGGCATTGTCGCTTTTGTTGTCCCAACCGGTTATACCTTTAACTTAGACGGTTCTGCCATCTACCAATCCTTAGCGGCATTATTTCTCGCTCAGGCCTACCATATCAACTTGTCGATTGGCCAACAAATCACCCTGTTAGTGGTTCTAATGATAACTAGCAAGGGAATGGCGGGTGTGCCTGGAGCTTCATTCGTCGTGCTACTGGCGACAATCTCAACCATTGGTGTCCCCGTGGCTGGGCTAACATTCATTGCAGGAATTGACCGAATTGTCGACATGGGTCGTACAGCCGTAAACGTGGTCGGAAATTCTTTGGCAACTGTTGTAATTAGTAAGTCTGAAAAGGAATTCGACAGCGAAAAGCATATCGACTATATGGCTAAAATTTCGAATTAACGCTGAAAATGCATTATAGATGTTAAAAACGTTAGGTTACGTGCTGACTAAAAGCGCATAATCTAACGTTTTTTGTTGTGTTTTTTTAACCATTTTTAATGCTTCATAAGATTGGTGACATTCCCTTTAAAGTAGCGATGTAAGCGGTTAAAGTTCAAGTTGAGAACGTTTTACTATCTAAAAATAATTTTTCGTGTTAATACTTACGTACTAAATTGTTTCTTGACTAAATTTATCGTGTATAATACCTGTTATTAGTTTCGAAACTAGCAACATCATGTCGTTTATACGCATTTTTTCTTAATTATGCGTTAGAAAGGTACAGGTACAGATTTCTATGCATCGTCACAACTTTAATCCTCAAGTAACTCATAAAGTTCATTTCAAAATGTTCAAATCAAAACATGGCTGGTTAGTTGCCGGTGTGACGATGCTATCGTTTGCTACTGCTAACCTTACCGGCATGAGTCAAGCCAGTGCAGACACCACATCAGCACCAAATAATAATCAGCAAATTACTGAAGTCGTTTCAAACACTAGAAAAAGTGCGACATCCTCTTCAGATATCGCCTCACAAGCAACGTCGTCTACGAGTGAAAATTCACAAAATAGTGCGGCGTCTATTAGTTCACAATCAAACGACTTAAACGTAGCTAATCATTCACTCGCAAACACCAGTACTGAAAATAATCAGTTAAGTAAGACTCAAGCAGTTAATGAAATCACGCTTAATAGTCAGGCCGCTTCTGCAGGCACTCAAGCAAATAGCTCAGCGGTGGCTCACAGTACTTCTGCGGATGTCACCACGGCCAAGGCAACAAGCGAATCTGCAGTTGACACGCCCAGTGCTGAAAGTATGCCCTCTTCAGCCCCAACACAACAGCCATCGTCGGCTGCGAACGCTTCACAAACAACTAGCCGAGCAATGAACTTGGAGTTTGTCAGTGAAGATCCCAAATCCTCGGACGAAACTGCTAACAATGTCACTGTCACTTTTCAAAATGTAGACGGCTCAACGAAACAGGACACCATCACTAAAGGTGGCACCGCTGACGATATGGCGGACCCCATCATGAATGTTCCAAATGATGGTCGTGGCGGTACTGAACAGTTTGACGGCTGGTTCTACAAAACTTCTGATGGCATCAGTGGAACTAAATTCGACTTTTCGCAACCCGTATTTAACAATGCCACGATTGTCCCCAAGTTTACGCGATTATTTAATGTCAAATTCAACTATCCAAGAAATAACGGAACGGATACTGAAGGCACTGATGCAACCGAAACAGCAGCGGAAAACACGACTATTTCAGCACCAACAAAAGTCCCAGTTGCCAGCAACGGACAACGTTTTGTCTACTGGTACGATGCAAATACTGATGCAAATAAAATCCATCTTGCGAAAAAAGAAGCACCGGACGCATATGTGTTCGGTGTCGACAAAGTTACCCATGATTTTGAATTGAATGGTTATTTCGCTGATGTTCACACCGTAACTTTTCATACAGATGGTGCACCCGTTGATCCACAGTTAGTCCCAACCGGATATTTAGCTAAGCAACCAACTGTCAGCCGTCCCGGCTACAAATTCATCGGTTGGACAACTAAGAGCACCGGGGTTAACAGTTCAAACTACACTCAAGCTGGCAATGCCTTCGACTTTTCAACGATCATCAATAACGATACCGACTTATACGGCGTCTGGGATCCGCAAGAAGTTCATTACAACATTGTGTACTGGATTGAAAAGCTCGACCAAAATGGGCAGCCATATGCCACCCCTGACGACAAAACAACGTACGATGTCATTGGCAAAGTACAAGCTGATGCTACGGCACTGACGGACTCAAAGGTCACCTTAACTGACTACGAACGAAACGAACATTTCAATCAATTAAAAGCAAAGAGTGATCCAACGGCCGCCATTAATTTTGCAACTTTTTACCCAGTTAGCTCGGCCAATAAGTTTGCCCATATTGACCAAAACGTTCAGATCCTTGGTAACGGTCAAACCAATATCAATGTTTACTATGCCTTGAACTCTTATACGTTTAACTTTGATTTTGGCGATGATTATTACACTTTGAATAATTCATATCGGCCTGACTATTATATATACACCGATAATTTATCAGTTCAGCAAGCCGATAAAAATTCCGATGGAACGTACTCGATTGCCATAAAGTATGGACAAAATCTCTCCTCAATTTGGCCCATCATAACCGGATCTGGAAAATATTTTATTGATGACAATCATTATTACAATACCCGTTTTTCCGGCTGGAGCGGGGGAGCTGACAATGTATTATGGGTAACTAAGCGTGTTGCATTAACTCAAGACATGCTGACTAAAGCAACGTCCGGAGATGGTGCCATCGTTACCATGACTCCTAATTTTTTAACCACAGGCAGCTACAATCAATCTGAAACGCATTATTATTTAGAGTCACTCGTTCAGCATCAAACGTCAACTAACGTTTTTCTTAATAATAAATTCTACAATCTGCTATCAGATTATGAAGATAATTTTATTATTTCTAAGCCGACAAATGGAACTAAATCTACGCTTAGCTACAAACAGATTCCGGGAGTTGTTGCTGAAGAAGTATCTGTTGATGGCATTCGTAACAGTAAGGGCATCGAAGTTTTCAATATGTACTATGATCGTCAACGCTACACACTTTCTTTTGATGAGCAGACACCTATTGCATCGCCTACTTCAAGAGATTACGTATTTGGCTCCAACATCTCCTCTGCCAACTTCCCAACACCTTCACGCGCTGGCTATGTCTTCGATGGCTGGTATGTTGATGCCAATGGGACACAACCGTTTACCCAAAATGGGCAACCAGAATTTTCAACAATGCCCGCTCGTAATGTCACGTTATTCGCCAAATGGACTGAGTCAACTTATCACATCCACTACTACGCCGATTACAATGACATGGTTAATGGTAAAGAGCTAACTGGTTTGGCACAAGCTTACGCCCAAAATGACGAAGCAAAGACGCCAGCAACCTATAACGCAAGCACAATTGATCCTGACCGTGGTCGCTTTTTAAACTGGAACTACATGGTTGGTAGCTCTGCTGTTGCTCTTAAAAATGGACTTTTAATTACCCGTGATTACAACGTTTTCGGGTCCTATGACGCTGTGCATTTCAATATTGCTTATCAAGTCGGTAGCGACCATAAATCTCCAGTTTCTGACAACAGTAAATATGGCTTAGGGACTACCATCCGTTTGGCAGATGAACCAGCTAATTGGTCTGCAAACTCTGACGAGGTCTTTCTCGGATGGTCATACACGGATCAAGATGGCAAAAAGCACAACTACCTACCTGGCGACTTCGTCAAAATCGACCATAACTTAGTTAATGTCAGTGCTGCCTCTGCCGATCAAACGTTAACCTTCACCGAACGGTACGCAACCAAAGAATCAACCATCAGCGTCACCTTTGTACCAAACGATCCAGACAATCAAAGTATTCCTAACCAAGTTATTTCGGCCGAAAAGAACAGCACCGTTCGTGCCTTAACACAAAGTTCACTCAATGTTTTCAACTTGCCATTACTCGGCTGGAGCACTTCTGAAACAACAACTGCGACGACTACGCCAAGCCTTAATGACATTGCCACTGGCGCTAATAACGTCACATTATATGGACATTGGCTCAAAGTTACCCTCAGTGGTTCGAAAGTCTACGACGGTAAAACGACCGATGATAATCAACTTGATACTCAATATACTGTGACTTTAAACGACGTCAGTGGTACTACAACCACACTGATGAATAGTGGTTCCTTAACATCAGCAGACTTCACCCGCACAGCAGGTAAAGATGTTGGGACTTATGTGTTGTCACTAAATCAGTTAGGCTTGGATGCCCTCAGACAAGCAAACCCAACGTACGACTTTAGTAATGTTAATCTGAGTGAACTTCCAACTGGCATTTTCACTATTATGCCTAAAAAGGTGCGCGTTACACCGAAACCGGGTTCAAAAGTTTATGGTCAACCTGACCCTAGTGATATCTTCAACGTTAATACACCTGAGGCACTGAACGGTGACCCTAACATTGGCATCGTAATTGGTGATGACAATATTTATCAGGTCAAACGAACCTCAAGCGCCGATGGCAAAGATAGCGTTGGCACTTACACAATATCTGTATCTGCTGCAGAAAATCCTAATCCAAATTACATCTTGGTGCCTGGTGATTCTGCGACATTTACGATTACACCACGACCAATTCTGATCACAGCAAACAACACCACGAAAGTATATGGAAATGATGATCCAACATTTTCAGCAACAGGGAGTGCAATTGGCGGCAACCCGGTATCTGGTCTTGTAAACAATGATCAATTAAGTTACACCGTTTCACGTGAAACAACGCATAATTAATTTATTAACACGAATGCTGTTATACCAGCATTCCCAATACACGTAATTTGTCAAAAGTTCATAAAATCTGTGTCAGGTGTGCCAAAACTGTGCCACTATATGGCGCATTATCCACCAACTTCAACTGCTGAAAGTAGCCGGTCTATTAACTTAGATCGGCTACTTTTTTGCTTAAAAATCGGAGGAAACAACATTGAAAATTAATCATCAACGGTCAGCAGCTATTTTTACGCTGTTGACCGTCATAATTTCCCTGTTTATGGCTCCCATGACTGCGCTGGCTGCCTCAATGGAAAACGTGAACCATTATCCATTACAAAACACTTGGAAATTTCACTTGCTTGGCATGTCCCTTGATACTGAATACGGGATTTACCAGAAACAAATTGATGGTAATCGTATTGCTTTCTGTATTGAACATGGGATTCCGTTGGATATGGCCGGTTCTGGTTATCAACCACAGGCTTATTCATCTGAAAAGAAAGAATTGCTGACGAAGATTGCCTATTACGGCTATCGCGTTAATCCCACTAAGCACAACTATGCGCTAACTCAAATGATGATTTGGGAAGCCTTGGGTGACGAATTAGTCAAAACCAATACCGACTTCTATTCATTCAAAGCGGCCGTCATGCAAAAGGTTAATGATCATGACCGTAAGCCATCTTTTAATGGTCAAACCATCGACTTAAATGTCGGCGACAAATTGGTCTTGAATGACGCCAACGGCGTGCTTAGTAAGTATGGTTCATTAGTTGAAGATTCAACTGGCTTACAAGTTCAAAAGAACGGTAATAGCCTGACATTGACCGCAACTAAAGATTCTAAGCAAGATGGCAATTTGAAATACGCCATCGCCCATGGTAATGACATTGGTGAATCATTTATGTACACCAAAGGCGCCCAACAAAAGTTGGTTGATTTCAAACTATCAAATGGTGGTGAATTCAACGTGCATGTCCGCGTTCACCCACTGGGTCGTGTCCGTATTCATAAGATTGATGAACAGACTAAACAACCATTACCCGGTGTTAGTTTTGATGTCACGACACCAGAACACAACAAACAAACGGTAAAAACTGATGGTAATGGTGATGCTGACCTTGGTGAATATAAAGCCGGTACGCCAGTGACGATTGAAGAAGTTCAAGCACCACACGGTTATCACAACCGTCACGAAAAGAAGACGGTCACGGTTGAATCTGGCAAGACAATCACCGCCGAATTTGGCGATAAACGTCAGCTAGGTAACGTGACACTATCTAAAATTGGTCGTGAATATGGCACCAATATGTATAACAAATATTACTCATTAAACGGTGCGATCTATGGTGTCTTCTCTGCTGATGGTAAGAAAATGGGTACGATGACGACTGATGCTGGTGGTCATGCTGAATTCAAGAACTTACCACTTGGTTCTTACTATGCACAAGAAGAAAAAGCGCCTGCTGGTTATGAACTTAGCAAGACACATCTTAACTTTACCTTGAACACTGATGATCAAAATGTCGAAGTTACCAGCGCGGCGATTAAAGCTGTCGACGATGAACAAAATGGAATGGTCTTTTTAAACAAAGCCGACAGTCAAGATGGTTCTCAAGGCCGTGGTGCTGCCACCGTGAATGGTGCTGTTTACGAAATTCGCCGGACTTCTGACGATAAATTAATGGACACCAAAGTTGTTAAAAATGGCGGTACGATCATGGCAGAATTGCCACTGGATGACTACTACTGGATTGAAACAAAGGCACCAGTTGGCTATTTAAAAGACACTGAAAAACATCATTTCCAGATTAAGATTCCTAATCAAACTGAACATTCAACTATGAACGTCATGAATGTCAAAGAACACGTCATTACGGGTGGTTTTGATCTGATTAAGTTCGGTAACTATGATTGGCATACCGCTTTATCAAACAAGTTGACTGGTAAGTCCAATGAAATGAAAGTGCTCAAAGGGGTCGAATTCAAAGTGACTAGCAACACAACTCACAAGATCGTGGCGAGTGGCGTTACTAACGATGAAGGTTATTTACGCTTTAACGACCTACCTTATGACACTTATACAGTTGATGAAACTGGTACTCCTGAAGGCTATCAAGGAAGCAAGTCCTTCCAAGTGACGGTTCACGAACAAAACGAAAGCCACCATTACACGGTTGAAAACAAGGTCTTAGAAGAAAAGTTACGCGTGGTCAAAGCTGATGTTGAAACTGGGCATACAATTCCACGTGCTGACGCTGCTTTTAAGATTAAGTCATTGCAGACAAAACGTTATGTCACAATGCCTAAGCCAAATCATGATGGCTATACGGATACGTTCTATACAAATCATAATGGCTACTTGTTAACAACGGAGGCTTTACCATACGGTAAATATGAACTAGAAGAAGTTCAGGCACCCGAGGGTTACGTTCTATCTAAAGAAAAAATGCCGTTTACCGTTGATGGTAAGCACGTTGATAAGACAATCGACATTAAGTTTGTTGATAAGTCGCAAAAAGGGATTGTGATGTTGGATAAGACTGGTCAAAAGCCAGTTGGCGTTGAGAAACACAATACTAAGTTTGGTCCACAATACCAATTTAAGTACGACAAACAGCCTTTAGCTGGTGCTAAATTTAACTTTGTGGCTCGTGAAGATATCAAGACTCATGATGGCACACTTCGTGCGAAGAAAGGCAGCGTCGTTGCCTCCGCAACCACTGATAAGAACGGGCATATTAAAACGCCTGAACTTTATCTTGGTAAGTACAGTGCCATTGAAAAAATTGCACCAAATGGTTTTATTGTGAATAAAGATCCATTGAACTTTGAATTGAAGTACGCTGGTCAACTGGTACAAGTGACTTCAACGAGTTTAGAAGTTAACAACGAGTTCCAAAAGATCAATGTGAATATCCATAAACAAGAAGAACAGGTTGAACGTTGGGAACATAACGCACCTGCACTACGCACAGTTGCAGCCAACGGTCAAGTCTTCGGTTTATTTACTAAAGATGCCTTCAATGACAAGAACATGGATGTTCCAGCTAACGCTCTCTTAGCAACCGCGACGGTTAAAGATGGCAAGGCCGCTTTTGCTGACATGCAATTACCAGAAGGCAGTTATTACGTTAAAGAACTTGATGCTGGGGCACTATTTGATAACGATAACGAAACTTACGCTTTCGATTTCAAGGCTAGTGACAACAACGACACGAAGAGTTTTGAAATTAACAGTAAAACGGGAGCCCCAATCCTTAACAAGTTGCATTTTAACCAAATTACGTTCCGTAAATTGAATGAAGCGGCTAAGTTAATTGAGAAAAAAGGTTATCAATACAGCATGGACGATAACGCCAAGGGTGCTACCTTTGACCTGTTAGATGACAAGCAAAAGGTGCTTCGTTCAATTACCATCAATGAAGATTCGCTTGGCAGCATCAAGCAGTTACCAGTTGGGACCTTCTATCTGAAAGAAACTCATACGGCTGACAGTCACCACGTGTTATCAACGAAACTTGTTAAGTTAGTTTCAACGAAAAACGGTGTGACAGTTTTCGATGCTGACGGTCAAAAGCTAAATGATCAGGCTGGCAAGGATGGTTCATTGCCACTCTTTGAACTCAAGAACTACTTGGCTAAAGGTTCAGTTGAATTAACCAAGAGTGACGTTTCAACGGGTGAATTATTGCCAGACACCAAGGTAAAACTGATCAACGACAAGCACGAAGTGGTCTTTGAAGGTAAAACTGACGCTCACGGTGTGGTTAAATTTGGCGATTTACCAGTCGGTCAATATGAATTTATTGAATACGACGCTCCGAAAGGTTATGAGATTAACCCAGAACCTGTGAAGTTCGAAATTAAGACTGACGGTGAAATCGTTAAGGCAAAAATGGTTGACCATAAGAAACCAACCCCAACTAAACCTGCTCCAAAGCAGCCAGAAACACCAAAGACACCAGAACAACCAAAAGTCCCGGCAGCACCTAAGCCACAACAACCACAAGCACCAAAACCAGAACAACCAAAGGTAACGTCACCAATCGTAAAAGCATTACCAAAGCCGGTGCAGAAGATGATTCAATCCTTACCACAGACTGGTGAAGCTAGTTCAGTTGTTTTAGCAATCATTGGGATGGTCGTGCTAGTTGCCGGTAGTTCACTTTACCTATACTTCGCTGGTAAGAAAAAGAAATAACAAATTGCGCGTTAAAAATAAAATTAAATACGTACGTCAAAGCCGTTAGTGGGTCTCAATTTCTCATTAACGGCTTTTTTACGTCAAAAAGTGAGGAAAAATTATGGATTTAAAATATGTCGTACCCAAGGTTCGCGAAACTTTTGGCAACTTAGAATTTGCTAGCGAGAAGTCAGTGGAACATGAACGTGGTACTAACACTAAAGTCGTGAGTCGTACCTACAATCTCTTTTCTGACAAACAACGTGCTGATGAAATTGAAGTCACGATTCCAGCGACCGCAGGTGATAAGAAACAAACGTTGAAAATTGAAGATCGAGTGAAACTTGTAAACCCACGGGTTGTTGCGATTGGGTATCGAATTGGCGAACAAGCCTTTACCCGTTACAACTGCTATGCGGACGACGTTGTCAAACTCTAGGAGGAACTACAAATGAGATTACCAGAAGGCATTCAGATTGATCCAGAAGCCACTTTTGGCACCTTGAAATTTTCAGCGATGCGTCGTGAACGCTTCAATGTTGACGAAGATGGTGCATTAACGACCGACATTAAAGAACGGACTTTTGATTTAAAGAGCCTCGGTCAAGGCATGATGGTGCAGGTTTCAATTCCGGCCAGTGCCGGTGAAAAGAACTTTGATTACAACCAAGTTGTTGAGTTGGTGAACCCAGTCTTAGATACGGTCGCCAACATTGAATATCGGACCGCCACCGCGACCTGGTATATGAAAGCTGACGATTTAGTTGCAAAGAGCGCATCAAGTGCTCAGAAAGGCAAACCGTTAAATGATAAAGCCTAATGCCTACTCCCCTATTCGTGGACCAGACACGGTTCACCACAAATCAGAAAACTAAACAAGGAGCTGACTATATGGATATTGCGTTAAACGTAGTTCACTACGAAGATTTTGTTGAAGACTACGTCAAGAATGTAAAAGCACAATATCAGCACAACACTGAGGAACTTATATCTGAACTTGGTGCTTATATTTTAGAAAATCCTGATAGTTTCCAACAAATTCGGATTTTGAATGACTGCACGGTTGACGGAATCGCTAAATTCTTTACATTTGTCGGCTATCAGGGCGATGAAGGCATTCAAGTTTTCTATATTGGCATGACTGATGAATAAAAATCGAAAAAGAGTAATCATACGAAGGTAACTTATGGAAATTGGCGCTACTGTCGATAACTACGTTGGTTTTATTGATGACTATTTGAACAATGTCCTGCTAACTTTCCAACGGGATAGTTATGAGATCCTCGAAGAAGTTATTAGCTTCTTTAAAAACAATCCTGATAATTACCACGAAATCATAGTTAAAGGTGAATGTTGCAAGGACGGTATCGGGAAAATTTTTATCTTTGTGGATTATCACTGGGAAGATGGTTTAGATATTCGATACATCAGTGTAAACGACGAATAAGCAAATAAATTTAACAACACAGAGGTGGCTAATGAACTTTACAGCACGCATCAACAAGCAGGAAACATTTATCGACGATTATTTGAAACACGTTAGGCCGGATTCTTGGCAAGATTGTTACGCACTGCTAGAAGGCATTGTTCAGTCTCTTCTAGAAAGCAAAAACAAGCACCATGAAATCATCGTTCAGGGTAAAGACATTTACGATGGTATGAATAAGCGATTTGCGTTTACTGGATTTCAAACCGAGTATGGGCTCGAGATTTACTACTGTGGTGTTGGCAATGCGTAGTCTATTCATTTATCGTGGTCGTCGGATCAGACTCAATGACCGGTATATTATTTTTCGAACTATGACGGCCATAGCATTAATCCTGTTTTTAACCATGTTGGTGATTGGGTATTGGCCTAATTTATCTCGGATTAACTACCAGACGGCCTCTTGGCCGTTTATTCAAAGTCTGCCATGGACATTGACGCCGATTATTGTCAGCATTATAACAACTATCATAGTCATGACTGCTGGTTTTGTGGCCTGGACGTATTGGTTTGCGGATTCATATAAACAGTTACAACACATTCAAAAGATTGCCCGCATGTTTTTCGATAACAACTGGTACGAAACACAAAAAGTTGAGAGTGGCGGCTTCTTCAAGGATTTATCCAAGGGCAAGACTAAGGAAAAAGTCCGCTATTTTCCCCGTGTGTATTATCGGAGAAGTCACGGGCTCATTCACATCAATGTCGAAGTGGTTATGTCGAGTTATCAGGATCAGTTACTAACGCTTGAAAGCAAGTTAGAAAGCGGCCTGTACTGTGAACTCGTTGATAAGATGTTGCATGACTCGTTTGTTGAATACGTGCTGCTGTACGACACTTTAGCCAACCGGATTACGATTGATCAGGTGACGTGTGAAAATGGCGCTATGCGCCTCATGGACGATGTGTATTGGAAGTACGATTCACTGCCACATATGTTGATTGCGGGTGGGACTGGTGGCGGTAAAACGTACTTCATTTTGACGTTGATTAACGCCTTAGTTAAAACCAACGCCAAGCTTACAATTCTTGACCCTAAGAACGCTGACTTAGCGGATTTAGCCACGGTTTTACCAGATGTCCATTCAAAAAAAGAAGACATGCTAGCAGCGCTAGATGCCTTCTATGCGGAAATGATGGCGCGAAATGACCAAATGAAGCAGATGGATGGTTATAAAACTGGTGAAAACTATGCTTATCTGGGCCTACCAGCCCACTTTTTAATCTTCGATGAATACGTCGCTTTTATGGACATGCTGGGACGCGATGCCATTCAGGTGATGAATAAACTAAAACAGATTGTCATGTTAGGACGACAATCTGGTTTCTTCTTGATATTGGCGTGTCAACGTCCAGACGCAAAGTATCTTGGTGATGGAATTCGTGACCAATTCATGTTCCGAGTAGCTTTAGGCCGCATGTCTGAAATGGGCTACGCAATGATGTTTGGTGAACAGAACAAGGATTACTTCAACAAACCCATCAAAGGCCGTGGTTACGTTGATACTGGTGGCAGTGTCATTAGTGAATTTTACACACCATTGGTACCGAAAAGCTTTGATTTTCTTTCAGAAATTAATGGTGAAGATAATCTAGAATGAGAATGTGTTCTTTCAAAGTTTTCCATTCTTGTTGTGGATCAACTATGATATTTTCGTAATGACCATCATTGCTAGTAGTTGTCTCTTCCGTGGTGTAGACACGTAAAAGATGTGTAATCGAATGTCCATTCTTAACAAATTTGGAAATCAAGTTTTTATAATCGGGTAGCAAAGTTTCAATTTGAATTTCGTTGAAAAAAATTGAAATTGGCTTCCCATCAATACTTTGATAAGGGAAAACTATTCTATATAAAACGTAAGGATTATTAGCCTCATCTCTCTCATCATAAGCATTAAGAACAGCAGTACCAAACCAGACGACTTTCAAAAATGGATATTTAATATGAACATCAGACTTAATTTTTTCAATTGGATAGAATAATTCGTCTAAATAAATTTGTTTATCACTATTTTTAAGTGGTTGACGAGTGTATCTGTTAGCTACAATACTTTCAAGAACACTGATAGGCGTATGAGTTATTACTGTCCGACGTTTCCCAGAAGCACCTGATGTCTTGGTTCTTGGTGTAGATTTTTTCTCTGTACTGTTTGTTTTTTTCTGTACCTTTATGTCGTTATCGTGACCATCGACGGGAAAATCAAGGACAGCCTGTCCCGATTCATATTGTATAGCAGCATTTTTATCAGTAGTTTCGTCACTATGTGAGTCTGATTTAATATTACAAGTATGCTCATCATTTGCGTGAGACTGTCGAAAATATGCATGACAATGAGTGCTACCCACTGCACATAGCGTTAGTGCTAGCTGACATTTTCCAGTTCTATCTTGCCGATCTCGTCCACAAACAAAATTATGTGCATCATAGCCTTGTAGAACAATGTCCACGGCGTCTTTAATAGAAACTGTATCGCCCTTTCTTTTACCAATCGACAAAACTGCATAATTAGTTTCCATAAATATCATCTCCATATTTGTATTTGATCGAATAACCATTGTGCTTTTCACAATTTAGTTATGAAATGTAAATTCCTAACTATGGATAAATGGTCTCACAAAAAAAGAAAATCAAAAATCGTTGATATCTTAATTAAGCAGAATGAGTTAAATCACGGAATTGACTAATTTGTTTCTAAAATATCATAGCCTTTTGCTTGAGTTACTTATTTTAGTAGATTTATCTCTTTATCATTCATATTCTTCTATTGATATTTGCGTGAAAAGGTACCGATGCAAAATGCCCATGTGATGGAATTCGTGACCAACTACGCTTGCCAAACCACATGGCCTTTAAAATTGGGATCACCTAAAATTTGGCCGTTAAAGTCCATTTGGACGCCAAAATCATTTTCTAATACTGCCCACAAACCTTTATATGACATATTGGGAATGAGTAGACGATAGTCGTAACTAAATCTGAACAGTCCGACCTCTATTGGTGCGAAAGCCTTAACAGGAATAGTAACGGTATATTTATCAGACGCCCAGTCGTCGACACCATCTTGGTTTGGTGTGAAAACTTGTAATGTATATTCTGCTGAAGATGTATTTGAATATTGTAATAGCCACTTTTTCCGAAGTACAAAAGGATTACTAAATGTTGTCGATAGCCATGAAGACAACACAGAGGGATCGTCAATTTTAATTTGTGGAGTTACTGAATCTAGATGCGCATTAATGAATTGACACAAGGAAATTGTTATTAACGCTAAATTATAGTTATCTACACTAAAACTAAAAGTTGATTTATGACTATCGGTTTCTTCCAGTTTGAGAGCCATAGCCCAATCTTGTGTGGTGGTGCTCTTTTTGTCGATGATCATTCGGTTAATGAGAAATTTTAGGGAGGAGTTATTTAGTATTTGATGTAAAAATTCATTTGTAAAAACACTATTTGCATCGTGTAAATCAAATAGCCTATCTTTAACTTCTTTCCAAAGATCCCTAGCTAACTGTCTTTCAATGTCAATTTGCGGTGCTGATTTTTTAATAACACTCTTTATTTCTCTGGTTGGTAACAAGTCTTTAATTATAAGTTCTGCAGCATCATCAGAAGAAAGATTACCAATATCTCTTGCAAAAATTCCTTTTGCATAATCAGGTAATAATGGTTTTTTAGTATTAGGTTCGTGTCCGAAAGAATAAAATAGCACGCGCGTTTGGTCAGGGTTATCTGCTATAAAATCGGCTATAATACGCGTTTCTTTTGATACACCGCCTTTCATTTGATTAGCTTTTTGCACGTAGGTATTATTAGTAAAAACTAGTACTTTTTTACCTGTCCTCAGGCCTTGATGCATAAAAAAGTCTAAATAATTGCCAATATGCAAATCCTTTTGATCAAAAATACAAAAGAATCCTGCATTGGTTAATTTTTTAACTATTGCGGCAACTTTAGTAGCATCTTCAACGGGGTCACTGCTATAAGAAATAAAAACACTGTTTTCAGGAAGGTCGTTAGGTTTTGTCATACTTATCAGTTCCTTCTAAATTATTTAACTAAATTATAGTTCACTATTGAACAACACGCTACGTGGCGCCGTGCGGAGCGAAAGGCGTAAGCGTAGCGTGTGGTCGGCGTTAGCCGACCTTTAACCCCCGTATACTAACAGGGGGGTACAAATAGAACACTGACTGCTCGAGTAACGTAGAAATACCAAGGCTTGAGCAGCTATCAACTGGTCGTGACCAAGCAAATTTGGCCGTGACCTTTTATTTTGGAGGTAGAAAATGCGCTGGTTTGAAACCATCAGCCAACGCCGCTTGGCAAAACAAGTTACACAAAAAGATTTAGCCGTTCGGCTTAGCATTACGCGTGAGCATCTAAGCCGGATTGAACGTGGGACTCGCAATGCGAGTCCAGCCCTGCAAGAACTGATTGACGAGACACTTGATAATTGGTCGAGTGAAAATGAACTGTTTTTACAGTTCGACTATGTACGATTGCGTTTTCCAACTGCTGATTACCAACTCGTCATTGATGAAGTCTTAGGTATTCAACGCGAGTTCATGGCCTTTGAAGATTGGGCGTTTAACGGTTACTCTGCCCAATATGTTTTCAGCAATATCGTCGTCATGGTGTCCCTACCGCATGAAAATCTTGGCACGTTAGTCGAACTAAAGGGTCAAGGCTGCCGTGAAATGGAAGGCTTGCTGCTAAAGCAAGATCGAACCTGGTATGACTTTTTCCAGCAATGTTTAGCTTATAATGTCACGTTTAAGCGTCTAGACTTAGCAATTAATGACACTGTGGGTTTGCTTTCCATTCCTGAACTGATTAAAAAGTGTGAACGAAATGAATGTATCTCCGTACTTCGTAACTACCAGGGCATTCGTTCCGGCGGGGTTCGTGAAGAAGTTCAAGGTTCTCATGGCGCTACCCTGTACCTTGGTTCAATGCGAAGTGAAATTTACTTTTGTGTTTACGAAAAAGCGTATGAACAGGCCCAAAAGAAAGGCATTGCGGTTGAAGATGTCCCAGTTAAGAACCGGTTTGAAATTCGTTTGAAGAATGCGCGGGCAGAAAAAGCTGTCGAAGACTTGCTGAGTTTTAGGAATGTTGAACAAACGGCGTTTGGCATTATTACCCGCTATGTCCGCTTTGTTGATCAAAAACCAAATATGGAACGTGAAGACTGGCCTATCAATCCAAGATGGGCCTATTTTTGTGGACAAAATCGGCTGCCATTACGACTAACGATAGCGCCTGAGCCCTTCGACTTAAACCTGACACGTAACTGGATTCGCAAACAAGTCGCGCCAATGTTGAAAGTGTTGTTTGAGATTGATGCGTTTCATCATAATTCCGACACGCTCAACATGATTAACAACATTGAGTTAGAAGAACGCCATGAACAATTGATTGAACAGTATACCGTTGGGAGAGAAAAATATGGCGATCGTTGATAACTTCGAACCCTTAACCAATTGTCTCGTTTTTGAAAGTGATTATGTCTGCAATGTCTATCGCGTTCACGGCATTTATGTAGTCGGTGTGATTGAAGATCCACAGTACAACTATCTCGCACATATGCAGCGATTTGGCACCCCGACTGAAATTATTGATGAGTGGATTCAAAAATACTGGACGGCAAATTTATGGAACGTTAACGCTCGCCCAGCGCCACGGCGTGATCCTTTGCAATCCCTCATCTCACAAGCGGCGCATGAACGTGGCTTGCCACTACTGACTAGTCGACTATTTGGTAACCAAAATGAGTAGCCGTTTGACTAGCTATTTAGCCACGAAGTATTTCAACTGCGGTATTGAGCGTCTTTGTTATTACCGTGATTTAGGTCCTCGAACCACACTCTACATTGAGGGGGTGATCATTAGCCACAGTTACTATGAATATCAGTTTTATAAGGCTACCTTTTTACCGCACCACACAACTAAATACGTTGTTTATGCCGAGCATCTAACGATGTCGCAATTGGTCAACCGAGTTGGTCATTATTGCGATTACTTAGATGCTTTTTCTTTTCCTCGCCACCACTAAAGGAGTGATCATTTATGAATTTCGGACAAAATTTATTTACTTGGTTTACGAGTAACGCCCAGAGTTTGGTGTTAATGGCAATTGCTGTTATCGGGATTTATTTAGGTTTCAAACGGGAGTTTTCAAAGTTGATTGGTTTCTTAATTATCGCAGCAGTTGCGGTTGGACTAGTCTTTAACACCGGCGGCGTTAAGGATGTCTTACTCAGCTTATTCAACCGAGTAGTCGGAGCCTAACTGATGGATGAACTCAAAGTCTATCTCGTCAACTTGGGGCGATACAACGAAAATGAACCTACCGGAGCGTGGTTCACGCTGCCGCTAGATTATGACCAAGTGCGTGAAACACTAAAGTTGGATGCAACTCACGAAGAATACGCCATTCACGATTACGAATTGCCAATCAAGATCTCGGAATATGAAAGTTTAGAACGCTTGAATCGGATTTACCATGCGGCGACGACCATTTCAGAAACACCATTTTATCCGATCATTAATGATCTGGTAGAAGCCTGGTTTACTAGTATTGAAGATCTTGCTGAAAATCTGGATGAACTACACATGTATCAAGGTGATGTTACTGACTTGGCCCGTCGTATTGTAGACGAAGGTGTTTTTGGCGATGTAAGTGACAATTTGAAGTTTTATATCGATTTTCAACGACTTGGCGAAGTCATGTTAATCGATGGCAACTATCTCGAAACCACTGCCGGTTTAGTTGAATATTCCGGTTAGATTCATGAGAGTCAGTCTGTCAAAGGGCTGGCTTTTCTTTACCCAAATGAAAGGAGGTACAACCCATGAAAAAAGTTCGTAGTTATACGTCAATCTGGTCTGTTGAAAAGGTGCTCTACGCCATCAATGATTTAAACCTGCCGTTTCCTGTGACCTTTACCCAAATGACATGGTTTATCTTGTCACTATTTTTCGTCATGATTTTTGCCAACATTCCGCCACTCAGCTTGATCGATGGTGTATTCCTGAAGTTTTTAGGTATCCCCGCAGCAATCACGTGGTTTATGAGTCAAAAAACATTTGATGGCAAGAAACCAATTGGCTTCTGTCGATCAGTAATTCAATACGTAATTGCCGCAAAAACAACGTTTGCCAATCGACATGTGAAGTTAACCCAAGAACTATCCCCTGTAAAAGTTACTTACGTTTGGAGTGTTAAAAATGAAATTTCCAATTAAATATATCGAAAACAACCTTGTCTTTAATCAAGACAACGAATGTTTCGCCTACTATGAACTCGTTCCATACAATTACTCGTTTTTGTCACCGGATCAAAAACAACAGGTGCACGAAAACTTTCGTCAACTAGTGGCGCAAAACCGCGACGGCAAGCTGCATTTTCTGCAACTGGCTACCGAGGCCAGCATCAAAGAAACGATGGAGCGGTCAAAACAATTGGTCAAAGGCAGCTTAAAAGAAACGGCCGTCCAACACATTGACGGACAAGTCGAAGCGTTAACTGAACTGATTGGTGAGAACCAAGTTGATTATCGCTTCTTTGTGGGTTTCAAACTGCTGCTCAAAGAAACCGAAGTCACTGTAAAGTCGGTTTGGAATGATTTCGTGCTGGGATTACAGGACTTTATGCATACCTTTAACGAACAATTCGCTGGGGATTTCATGGTGATGAATAATGATGAAGTCGAACGGTTTATGAAAGTCGCCCATTTCCTTGAAGATAAGGTCAATCGCCGCTTTAAGATTCGCAAGTTAGACAAGAATGATTTTGGCTATTTGATGGATCACTTGTACGGTGTGACCGGACAGGACTATGACGATTACCAATACCATTTACCACAGGTCAAAACGAAGAAAACTACGCGGATTAAACGGTATGACCTCATTAAACCAACCCGTGCCATGATTAATCAAAAGCAGCGTTATCTCGAGATTACTAATGGCTGGGACACCACTTATGTCACGTACATGGTATTGTCCGACATTGTCGGTGAATTAGAATTTCCAGGATCAGAAATCTTCTACTTCCAACAACAACAGTTCAATTTTCCAATTGACACTAGTCTGAATGTGGAAATTGTGACCAACAAACGGGCTTTGACGAAGGTGCGCAATAAGAAAAAGGAATTGCGCGATCTTGATAACCACGCTTATGAATCGAACAACGAAACGTCACGTGGTGTGAGTGAAGCCTTAGACTCGGTTGATGAACTGGAAGCAAACCTTGATCAGACGAAAGACGCCATGTACAAGATTTCTTATGTGATTCGCGTGTCAGGCAAGACAAAAGATGAAATGGTCAAACGTGCCAATCAGATTATGGACTTCTACGACAGCTTGAACATCAAGCTCATTCGTCCGTTTGGTGACATGCTAGGACTGCATGGAGAGTTTATCCCAGCTTCAAAGCGTTACATCAATGACTATATTCAATATGTCACCAGTGATTTCATTGCTTCGCTTGGTTTTGGGGCGACGCAAGCGCTCGGCGAAAAGGAAGGTATCTATGTGGGGTATAACGTTGATACTGGTCGGAATGTGTACATCAAGCCAGATTTGGCCGCTCAGGGTGTCAAAGGCACGGTAACGAATGCTTTATCGGCTGCCTTTCTGGGGTCGTTGGGTGGTGGGAAATCCTTTAGTAATAACCTGCTAGTCTATTACGCCACTTTATATGGTGCCCAGGCACTGATCTTGGACCCCAAATCTGAACGAACCGGTTGGCGTGACGAACTCGACTTTATGAAGGATGACATTAATGTCGTCAACCTAACCAGTGATGATAAGAACCGTGGGCTACTTGATCCTTATCAGATTTTGGACAATCTCAAAGATTCAGAAAGCTTAGCGGTTGACACATTGACGTTTTTAACCGGGATTTCCAGTCGTGATGCGGAAAAATTTCCCACGTTGCGTAAGGCAATTCGGAACGTCACCCAAGGAGAACAACCCGGGCTTTTGAAAGTCATTGATGAACTACGAAAAGAAGATACGCCAATCAGCAAACACATTGCCGACCACATTGAGTCTTTTACGGATTATGATTTTGCCACACTCCTGTTCAGCGATGGTACCAGCAATAATTCAATCTCTTTGGATAAGAATATTAACATCATTCAGATTGCCGACTTAGTATTGCCGGATGCTGATAAAACACAAGATGAATATATTACCGTGGAAATGTTGTCTGTGGCGATGTTGATGATTATCTCAACCTTTGCCATCGACTTTATTCATAGTGACCGCTCACGCTTCAAGATTGTTGACCTTGACGAAGCGTGGGCGTTTTTGAATGTCGCTCAAGGCAAAACCTTGTCGATGAAGCTCATTCGTGAGGGTCGTTCCATGAACGCCGGAGTTTATCTGGTCACACAGAACGCCAATGACTTACTGGACGAAAAAATGAAGAACAATATCGGCATGAAGTTCGCTTTTCGTTCTACTGATATCAATGAAATTAAGCACACATTGACCTTCTTTGGCCTTGATGCAGAAGACGAAGCGAATCAAAACCGTCTACGTAGCTTGGATAACGGCGAATGTCTCTTTCAAGATATCTGGGGACACGTCGGCGTACTGCACTTTGAATATATCTTTGAACATCTCTATCGGGCTTTTGATACCCGGCCACCACAAGCAGCTATCGGAGGTGATTAGATGCACCGAGTCAAATGGAAGCGAGTTCTTAAAATCAGCATGTTAGTGCTGCTATGCGCATTCTTAATTGTGTTAGCCACTGGAATTACAGTTCAAGCCAGTGGTTTAGTTGAAGAGACAATCAACACGCACAATGAGTATTCCAAATACCCGTTAAATAATTATCAATTGGATTATTTCGTGGACTCTAGTTGGGATTGGCTGCCGTGGAACTGGGGTGATGGGATTGGTAAGTCCGTGATGTTTGGCGTCTATGCCATTACCAACTTTCTGTGGTTAGTCTCTGTCTATCTGTCTTCAGCTACTGGTTATCTGGTGTCAGAAGCTTATTCGTTAGACTTCATTAAAGACACCAGTGATGCCATTGGCAAGAACGTCCAGACCCTTGCTGGTGTTAGTCAACATGGCTTTTCTAGCACTGGGTTTTACCCTGGCATGATGTTATTACTGATTTTAGTTTTAGGTGTTTATGTCGCTTATGTCGGCATGTTGAAGCATGAAACCTCTAAAGCCATCTCGGCAATCGTCAACTTTGTCACGATTTTCATCGTATCCGCTAGTTTTATTGCCTTTGCGCCGAATTATATTGATAAAGTGAACGGTTTTTCATCGGATATTGCGACCTCAGCGCTGAACACCGGATCAAAGCTTATCATGCAAAATGATAAGGGGCACTCACAAAATGGCGTGGATGCCATTCGGGACACCTTATTCACCGTTCAGGTCAAGCAGCCGTGGACACTACTACAGTTCGGCGATTCCGACCCGAAAAAGGTCGGACAGGATCGCATTGATAAGTTAGCAAAAACGAGTCCCTTCAAAGATAAAGGTAAAGCGCGAACAGAACTTGTTAAGGATGAAATTGAGAAGAAAGATAATGACAACTTGTCGGCGGTGAAAACCATTAATCGCTTGGGCGTGACGGTCTTCATAGTCTTATTTAATATCGTGATTACCATCTTTGTGTTTATCCTGACAGCCATCATGATTTTCAGTCAGGTGCTCTTCATCATCTATGCCATCTTTTTACCGATAGCCTGTTTGTTAGCGATGATACCCAGTTTCAATGGCATGTTAAAAACGACCATTATGAAGCTATTTAACGTCATTATGATGCGCGCTGGTATCACGCTAGTGCTGACGATGGCCTTTTGTCTGTCCACCTTGATTTATGGACTGTCCGCTACTACTCCATTCTTCTTAGTCGCGTTTTTACAAATTGTGGTATTCGGCGGCATTTATCTCAAACTGTCAGATTTAATGGGCTTAATGTCGTTGCACAGCAGTGACGTTCAGAATGGTGCGAGTCAACTCCATCGGCGCGGTCAAAATACAGTACGGCGTTTCATGACCAAAGTTGGTTTAGGTGCTTTAGCTGGTCAGGGACTCAGTAGTTTAGCCAGACGAAAGGCTTCACCAGCAACAGTCAATAACAGTCCGACAACGCCAGTTAGTCCCCATGCCCGACCACAAGCAGTCCCGCAGGCACAGACAACTGGTAATAAGCAGACCGGTCAACAGACACCACCAGTCAATCCACGGAGTAAAGCCGAACAGTTTGGTTCTAAAGTCGGTCAATTCATGGATACTAAGGAACGCCTGAAAGACAAGGCACTCAAAGCTAAAGACCAGCTCAAGGATTTACCGATCAACACGAAATATGGCCTGCAAAAGAAAAAAGAAGCAACGAAAAAAGGTCTGCAAGACTTCAAACAATCTGCAATGGACCAACGCATTGAGAACGAACTGGCACGTGATCAAGCTAACCGGCGGCGCCGTCAAACAATTAAGGATCGCAAATTGGCCTTAACTAAGCGACAACAAGAACCGCAAGCAAAAGTACCGGTGGTTGATCCAATTGATGATAAACATCGCCGTCAATTCTCCAAACGGCCAACTTCATCTGTTGAATCATCTCAGAAGCCGCATAAACGTCCAGGGATCATGCCTATTCCAGTGCCCTTCAAAAGAACTGACCAACCGCCTAAAGCTAATCGTCCTAAGAGTCACGACAATAAAAAGCTGTACCGGCAACCTAATTCACAGACACCGCCAATTCCGGTTAAGTCAGACAAAATAAAAGATTCTGAAACAAAGAATCCGCGCCGTTATCATATCCAAAATGGCAAGAAGCAGCTCCCTAAGTCAACGCAACGTGAGGAGCGCGACCAGCAGCAACAAAACAAGCAGCGACCAGTGACTAACAAGGTATTGCCAAAAGATACTAAAAATAAGTCACTACCAACTACTGATGCACAAGACAAGTCTGCACGTAAGATACAGGCACAAAAGTCTATCGTGCCTAGTCAACCAGTGCAACCGAAACCAGTAGCGACTAAAGTAACTACTGAGCGACAGCCAATGGTCAAACCACGCACAACGCTCAAACGTAAAATCAATCCACGATTAGTGAATGGCAGAAAGGATCGGCGACATGAAACTAAATAAATGGCTCTTAGCAGCTATTGTCCCGCTGATTCTCATTGGCGGGCTTTTATTTGCTGTCATTACGAGTGACGACGATGACGACTCTGGTTCGGGTCCGGCAACAGAGCTAGTCGGTGGTGGTCAGGCGTTGTCGCCGGAAGTCCTTAAGCTTAAAAACATGGTTGAAAAGTATTGTAAACAGTTTGGGATTCCAGAGGATGTGATGACCATTCTTGCCATCATTCAAGTTGAATCCGGTGGCAAAGGTGGTGATGTCATGCAGTCTAGTGAATCATTAGGTCAATCACCAGGTAGTTTGAGTACTGAGGCTTCTGTCAGACAAGGTGTGAAGTATTTCTCAGAAATAGCAACCAATGCCAAATCACATAACATTGCGATTGAAGCGGCCATTCAGGCTTATAACTACGGCGGCGGCTTCTTAGACTACGTGATTAAACATGGCAGTAAATACACGTTTGATGTCGGGTCCGACTTCGCGAAAGAAAAAGCTGGCGGGCGTCGGGTCACTTATACCAATCCGATTGCACCGGAAAAGTGGCGTTATGCCTATGGCAATATGTTTTACGCCAAACTAGTTTCCCAATATCTGGGTAAAGTCAGTGGCAATTTTACGTTTACTGATAAAACCGTCAAAGAAGTCATGGCGTAGGCCGTTAAATATAAAGGCACGCCTTATGTCTTTGGTGGTAGCAATCCTTCCACTGGGTTTGACTGTTCCGGCATTACGCAATGGGCCTTTGGTAAAGTTGGCATCAAGTTACCTCGAACAGCGCAACAACAATATGATGTCACCCAGCACATTAGCTTAAAGGATGCAAAACCAGGCGATTTAGTCTTCTTCCACTCAACTTATGTCTGCCCTGATTACGTGACTCACGTGGGTATTTACGTTGGTCATAACCAGATGTACAACGCTGGTGATCCACTAGACTATGCCGACTTAAATAATGCATACTGGCAAGCTCATTTAATCGGTGCTGGCCGGTTAAGAAAGTAGGTGCATTTGATGATAGACACCGAAGGCTACTCCTATGTAGCTTGGTTGGGACTGTTGACTGAAACGCTGATTACCACCATCAAAGATGAAAAAATCGATTTATCCTACGGCGATAATCAGTTACTAAAAAAACAAATTACCGATCACTTTTCGTCAACTTGGGAACGAATCCACTTCTTTGAGCAACGCCTGCCTAATACGGATGACCTTTCTACAGAGTTGGAATACTTGGCAGCGCAATTACCCACGTTAAAGGCTGGTCATCGACAAGAATATTTGATGGCTGATGAACATGTGACCCATGTCGAAGAATGGCTGGCGAATAAGCACTTCATCAAAGGTGATTATGATTTCATCATTGGGCGTGAACACTTCATGGCTGAGAAATTTTTCTTAGAAGACGATATGTATGACGAATATATGGCAATGGACGCCGCCGATTATGTACGGTTACGTCTCCAAACAATCTTCAAACGATTTTTACGTGATTACCCAGCTTACTACAAACCCTACGAACAAAAAGGAGTCAATCAAAATGTTTAAAAAACACAAACCCGTAGCAAAGACCAGCGAAACTAAAGAAGTCAAACCACCACAACCGCGTTTGCGGTTCAAACGCATTGGCTTGCGCAAGAAGACAGTCGTCTTGTGTTGGAGTGTCTTAATACTAGGCACTAGTTTTGGTGTCTATAAAAGTTTTACAGCAATTGACACGCACACCGTTCATGAACATGAAGTGGTGCGTACCGTGGTGGTTGATACACACGCCGTGACGACCTTTGTATCTGACTTTGCGAAAGTTTACTTTAGCTGGGAACCAAGTCACGAAGCCTTAGACCAACGGCAAGCTAATTTAAAAGACTATCTCACTAATAGTTTACAAACACTGGATGCCGACACGGTGCGCAGCGATATTCCATCAACCTCATCAATCGACCAAGTTAAGATTTGGCGTGTAAAACAGCTTGCTAAGCAGCAATTCGAAGTCCTATTTGCCATCAATCAAACCTTGAAAGTGGATCATGATAAAGGACCAAAGGACGACAAAAAAGACGATAAGGACAAGAAGTCCGAACCGTCAATCAAACATGTTCAAAGTACTTATAGTGTTAACGTGCAAGAAAGTAACCAAGGCAATTTAGTCATTACCAAGAATCCAACGATTGCGGCGGCGCCAAGTAAGGCCAATATTAAGGAAACCCAGTCACAAACCGACAACTCAGTGAATCCAGACACCGTGGCTGACGCAACGAAATTCCTCAAGACCTTTTTCGCACTCTATCCACAAGGGTCACAGAATGAATTGAAGTACTACGTGGCCGATCAAAATATTCAGCCACTGCATAAGGACTACAAGCTTGATGACTTGGTTAATCCAATCTTCCACAAGGAAAAGCAGGGATTAAGGGTCAGTGTTACCGTTAAATACCTGGATAATGAGACTAATATGACGCAACTTTCGCAATTTGAGCTACACCTAATAAAAGAAAACAATCGTTGGAATATTCAGTCAGGTATTTAGACTGATATTCAACGACTGTTCGACTAATTTGTATACGATTGTTCATGCTGCACAATAATTGCTTCTGCACGTTTTACTAAATCGAGGTTGCCTTTGAATTTCCCAAAAGTAATAGCTTGCTGTAAAAAATGTTTGGCACTCGATTTCTTCCAGTCCTGCGTTGTGTTGGCATAGTTTTTTCCAATCGTAAAGCTGAGTGAATCCACGAACTGACTCTGATGATTTTCTTTAAGCAGCTCTAGTCCGCGTTTAGCATAGTGATTGCTGAGTTTATATTCGTGTGTGCGTGAATAAAAGAAGGCCAGGTCATGATAAATTAGTGTAATCCAATAGGTGTTAGAAGCAATATTTGCTTTTGATAGTAGGTCAGGTATTTGCTGAAAATAAAATCTGGCATTATCGAGTTCTTTTTTTAAACAATAAATAAGCCCTAACTGATCCAAAGACAGAATTTCGAAAGGATCAATCAATTGTTTTTCGTCACCGAGGATATTACGATTAAATTCAAAAATTGCCTGGTCATAATTCTTATTTAAATGAAAGTTCACATATGCGATCAGAAAATCGGCTTCCAGGGTGGTGTGAGTCGTTAATGTGTCTCTGTCCAAAGCTTTTAAACGTTCCGTTGCCAGTTGATATTGCTGCTTGCTTATAAGCTCTTCAATTTCTGGCAGTGCATAATTTGCATTGACGTTTTTGTTGTCTATAACATCTGAATAGCGTAAGTTCAAGCGGTTAAGAAGGATCTTGATAATGCGATCTGAGGGTAACTCATTGCTGTTCTCAATGTGACTAATAGCGGGCTGGTCACAGATGCCAGCCCCTAGTTCTGCTTGTGTTAAATGCTGAGCCAGACGAGCGTCACGAATGACACGACCATTGTACAAAGCCATCAATCCTTTCAGTTCAATTTATGATTGTCATAAGACACTGAGGCTTAACAGACTGCAACATGATGTGTATCCAAAATGTGTTTAAAGAATTTTGTATTGGCATAATTGAGTGTGAAATTTGCAAAAGTCCATGCTTGAATTAAATAATCAATCGCCTTTGGATCATTCCAACTGTTTAATTTTGCGGTATTTTGAGCAATTTCATAGCTCAATGAATCTGCTAGAACGGTGCTGTTATGCTCGCTTGCTAGCTCCAATCCTTGTTTTGCATATTTATTGCTGAGTCCATAGTCTTCAATGTTACTGTAATGATCTGCTAGGTCACGATAGATGAATGCAATCCAATTAATATTGGCTTTTTCTTTGATTTGTGGCAAAAACTCAATTACTTGTTTAAAGAATGCTTCAGCCTGCTTAGTATTTCCTAATCGCTCGTTGACCATGCCCAATTGATCAATTGCTAAAAAAGAAAAAACGTCCTCTGGATGTTTGCCCTCAATCGCGGCTAACTGGCGAAAATTAAGTAAGTCCTGATTATAATGGTCTGAACGCAGGCGGAATGACACATAAGACTCTAAGAATTTTGCATGTAACTCATCGTGTTCATTTTCAATATTTTTCATGATTCCTGGTAGTGCATTTTTAGCTGAGATGTAATGTCCATCTATGATTAGTTGATCTAACTTCTCTAACTCAACTTGATTGCTATCAAAATAGACGTCAGTGTAATCGATATTGAGTCGCGTGAGTATTGCTCGCAGTAACTTATCGTGGGGAACCTCTTTGTTGTTCTCAATTTTTCCAATTATTAAGCGGTCGGTAATACCTTTTGCAAGTTGTATTTGTGTTAAGTGCATTGCCAATCTGGCTTTACGAATTTTGTGACCGTCAATCATAGCAGTTCACTTCCCAATAAAATGAAATTTTTGTTATACGGACTTTTGGACAACATTTAAAATCGAATGTTTACCTTGTTTCTTGTTGGCCTGTGCGTAAAACTGAGACAAATCGTGGTAAATAAATTTAAACCAATAAGAACTTGAATCAATACCGGAGTTTTGTAAAAGTCTGGGGATCTGATCAAGATAAAATCTTGCGTTGCTTTTTTTCCCTTGTTTCGAGTAAATCATGCCCAATTGTTCAATAATCAGAATGCTAAAAATATCAGTCGATTTTGTGTTACTACCAGTGATTGACCGATTGTATTCAAAGATGGCTTGATTGTAGTTTTGAGTTAGCTTTAAATCGGCAAATGCGGTCAGAAAGTCAACTTCTAGTTTTGTATGACTGGTTAAGGTTTGAACGTTTAATGATTTTAACCGCGATAAAGCGGCCTGATACTGTCGATTCATAATTAACTTTTCAATATCTTTTAAGGCAAAATTGGCGTCATGATTTTTCTCAGCCACAACGTCCTCGTATTTGAGGTTTAAGCGTTTTAAAATCCCATTAATTGTTTTTGCGCGTGGTGTAACCATGTTGTGCTCAATAAAACCGACAGTTTCTTTGTTTGTTACACCTTTAGCTAGCTCAGCTTGGCTTAAATGCAGCTTTAGGCGAGCATCACGGATAATATGACCATTTAACATGTTGATTAGCCCCTCTCTAAACCCATAAAAATCATGCTTTTTGCGATTGTTTTTTTGATTTCCTACAGTGAAATTAGCAAACCACCATGATTTTGAAACTCATTTTTAAGAGTTTGGAGCATCGTATTATTATGTTCTATTTGCGCGAATACCCACGATTGAAGGAAGTACCTCTGAGTGTTTTTAGAATTCCAACTCTCGCAAATGGCATAATCTCGACCAATATTTTCACTGATGCTGGCAACGAAAGCGTAGGTTTGATACTTTTCACTGATTGTTAACGCATCTTTTGCGTATTTGAGACTTTGATCATATTTTTCTATCTTTGATAAAAAGTCTATTAGGTTGTCATAAATGGATAAGACCCAGAATAAATTTTTAGAGACATCCATATAATCGAGAAGCGCGGGCAGTTGATCAAAATAATATTTTGCTGCGTCATTTTTTTGATTGGTAAAATAGGCTTTTCCCAACTGACAAACAGAAAGGACATAATAAATACTGGTCGTATTATGTTTGGCAGAGTCTAGTAATTTTTTAAAATCAAACATGCCTTGCATGAAGTCCTTACTAGTCCACATAGTGGCATTGGCCCTTAAAAATTCAAGATGCAGCCGATCGTTCTCAGTTACAAGCTTGTTTAGATCGATTTTATTAATGTTTTCTAATACCTTTTCATAATTAAATGCTATGGCAGCTTCATCAGCCTGATCGAAATAAAGTTTGAAATCAGGTACTGGGTTAATTAGCACGTCACTTAATCTGAGCTGAAGTCGACTTAGTAGTTTAGCTGTGACTTCTGGTGCAGGAGCCACCCCTTCACGTTCCATGCGACTAACCGTGGACTGAGTAGTAATGTCTGCTGCTAAATCATATTGTGATAGAGATAGCCTTTTACGAGCAGCTCGTACGATTTCCTTGTTGATCAAATGAATCACTTCCTGTAAGAAGATAGAATGTTTGTTTTGAAGTCTTAAATTTACGTCAAATGATCTTTTGAAAAGTCACCAGCAGATTATAGGGAACCTTTTGCAAAAGCTTGTATTGAGAAATCGGCTGTTAACTCATTACTATTTAGTACTGCATAAATTTTTTTTTGAAGTTCCCGATTTTCTGTATATTCGGCTAATGCCCAGGCTTGCATTAGATAGTGTTCTGCCTGAATGTTTTTCCACCCGTTATTCATATGACTAAGGTTAAGACTAATTAGAAACGTTAATGAATCCACTAAATCCAATGTGTCGCGTTTCTTAGCAAGACTTAAAGCTTGCTTAGCATAGTCAAAGCTCGACGAATATTGATGAAGGTTAAACAAAGTCTGAGCAACATGTTGCTTGAGATAGATAATCCAATGCATATTGACACTAATTTCCACTTGACTGAATTTCTTAGGAACAAGCTTTAGATAGTATTGAGTGGCTTCAAAATTACCTTTAGAGAAATATAGTTCTGCTAATTGACAATGTGCTAAATGCGTATAAATACTATCTGTACTCTTAAATGCATCAGCCTGATCAAGTAATCGTGTAAAGTTAAAAATGGCTTCATCGGCATCTTGCGTGAGCAGAAAGTTAATATCATTTTTCAAAAATAAGTAATGTAGTTTTGTATGACTTGTGTAAATGTCATCGATATTAATTTGGTTTAAATACTTGTTAGCCCGTTTGGGTTCATGCTTGCCGATTGCTAAATCTGTATCTTTCAGTAAGGTATCAGCAGATTTTAGATTGTCCATGACTATATCGCTCATGCTCAAGTTTAGTCTGTCAGCGATTTGTGCCAACACATCAGGATTTGGTGCCACACTTTCATTTTCAAGTTTGCTGATTGTTGATTGACTGGTGATTCCCTCAGCTAAGGCGCGTTGAGAAACGTGTTGTTTCATTCGTGTGATCTTTACTCTTTTACCATCAATCAATTTGGTCACGTCCTTTGTCAAAATGATGGAATTAATCAGTGTATGCGATTTATGCTAAGAGAAGCTTTCCGCTTGTCCATTATTCGGATGATTAACGTAGGTAATTTATATATGATTGTAATACTAATCATGAATTAAATAAAATACGCCTCGTCTCTTTTTAAAAGTCAGCAGAACTTATTTATCTTGTTTTGCTATTAATAGCGCGTTTTAGCACTTGTTTGTGTGATGAAAAAATTCTTCAAAAAAGGATGCAGCTTCTCAATAAGACCAACAACTGCTTTGATGAAAACCATAATGTGACAGAAATATGCACGAGTAGCCGAGATACTTTTATTGTTTATTTGGTTTATAGTTGATTGCATTTTAAATATTATTATCAAGGATGTTAAACGGACCATGATCTTTGCAAAAAAAAATCCCCGCATTGCGGGGATTTCATAGTATTTAACTAATTGAGCGATGAACCATGGTTAGTATATATGATCATTTTCGCTATCCTGATACAATCAACTACCATTGAAAACTAATATGATGTTCAGTTAGTCTTTCTTTAATAACTTTTTGAGCAACTTTGCTACCAGTGTACTTAACAAGAAAATAGGACTGGGCTAGATATTCCTGAGCTTTTTTATTGTCCCAACCTTTTAAATAAGCATAGTTTTCACCCACAGTAAAACTCAGAGTATCAGCGAAATCGATGGTGTGATACTTTTCGGTTATTTCCAGTGCCCTTTGTCCAAAGTCAATGCTCTTTTTGAATTCATGCTGTTTGGACCAAAAATTGGTCAAATTATCCATGATGAATAGTGTCCAATAAAGATTGTTCTCTATATCAATTTGTTCAAGTAACTTTGGCAGTTCATTAAAATAATGAATTGCTGAATCAACTCTTTCGGAATAATAGTATGCCGTGCCAAGCTGACATACTGCAAGAACAGAATATATGCTGAGGTCAGTTTTATTTCGCGCAAACTCTTGCATTTTATTGTAATTAAAAATTGCACCCATGTAGTCTTTTGTGAGCCACATCTCTGCGTCAGCTTTTAGAAAGTCATAGTGGAGAGTATCTTCATCAGTAAAATTCTCATTGGGTTCAATCTTTTTTAGAATATCAAGAACCCCCTGGTGGTCAAAATTTTTAGAAGCGTCGTCTGCTTTAGACAAATAAGGACCTGGTTCGGCAGTATCTTCGGTGAATACATCATCCATTGATAATCCTAGTCGCCGAAGAATCTTATTAAAGAGCTCACTGTTAGGGATTCCACTTGAATTCTCTAAGTTACTAATAGTAGTTTGCGTTGTGATGTTGGCAGCAAGGTCTCTTTGAGATAGGTGCATTGATCTTCTTTTTTTACGAATAATAGAACCGTCAATCACAAAATCACTTCCTAGAAAATAATATAAATATTGATAATATGACAAAAATTATCATAACGTGCTATAATTGACGCGGATTTAAGGATTTACTAATAAAAACATTACAGGGGTGGAGACAATGAAAAAATTCAACAAACTTATGGTAGTAATGACTGTCGCATTAGGCGTTGGCTTAGCTGGCACTGTGAGTGCTAATGCAGAGGTTACAAAAAATGAAAATTCTAACCAGACTACGGCCCAAGTTTCACATGCTAACAGACCAATTAATTTAGAGTTCGTTAGCATGCCAATGCATTAAAAGTAAATCAATTTTCGTTGAATCACAAAAGATGGCCGTCGAGCTAACTTTTGTGATTTTTTATTTGAAATATTTTAGAAATTTTGGCCTGCACATCAATACAGTGATGTGCGGCTATTTTTTTAGAATATGCCACTTATTATAATCTTAATTATTGCATTAATAAAGTCAGATATTTGTGTGTAAACCGCATCAGACGTGATGAAATTTGCACTTGATTGCCCAAAATTATTCGATGATGCAACACTTTTAGGAGATGATCGCATGTTTCCACTTTTATACATGTTTCCGATGGATAATGAAAACAAGGTTGCACGCAATTCTATTTTGTCAGCTTTACTCACGTTGATGCGCCAAAAGAAAATAGATGATATCCGTATTAAAGAGTTATGTCGTGTAGCTGGGGTTTCTCGAAGTACTTTCCACAGAAACTTTGAATCCAAAGAACAAGTTATCGAACTTTATTTTGATAGCCACTTTGAGTTGCTGTTTGAGCGAGTAGAGTCACTTTCCAGAAAGACTCCAAATGAACTGTACAAGTATTATTTCAATTTCATGATGCATCACTCTGAGTTAATTCACCTTTTGAGAATCAATCAACGTGAACACATTTTGACACAATGTATGATCGAATATCTACCCTATCTCATGCACCACAACATTGTCCTGTCCTTGGATGTTCCAACTAATTACGAAGTTGATTATCTTGCCAATGGCTTATCGGCACTGACTTTTAGTTGGGAATCCCAAAACTTCGAAGAGACCCCAGCGCAAATGGCAAATATCTTTCAATTATTGTTACGGATTGCAGCGTGATATGCCAACAAATTGCGTATGTAAAAGGAGAACACTATGTCTAAGGAACGCGAGGTTAATAAAAGATTTGTGAAGTATATTGAAAGATCAATCATCAACCATGCTATCCATCATTGGAAACGAAGTAATCAGGTTATTCAGGTTGAACTTAATGAAAGAATTGCTAATCAACTGGTGAGTAAAGAAAAAATAAAAGATTTAGAAATGCTCACTGAGAATAATATCGCACACATGGAAGATTATATTGCCAATGATCGGTTAGCCTGGTGCATTAGTACTATCACTAAGGAAGAAAAACAACTTATGTATGATAAATACGTTACCAAGCGAAGTGATGCTGAAATTGCTTTAGGATTAGGACTCTCTCGGCAAGCAGTTGCGAAAAGGCGACATCAAACATTGGCGAAAATCTTGAACATGTATCAAGAGGAAACTAAATGAATAAGAGAGAATATATCGACTTGTTGCCATACATTAAAGAAGCACAAAATGGAGATACAGAGTCCTTGGCATTTCTTCTAAAGCGGTTTGACGCGTTATTGATTAAACACGCATTTATCAACAATCAATTTGATGAAGACTGTTATCAAGATCTAAGAGAGCTATTTGTTTATCTAGTGCGTAAATTCAATATTGATAAGCATTGTGATAATGCAGACTTGTAGAAATATGTTCAATCCAAGTATTTCTGTATCGCACAATAATTAAAATTTGCCGATGACCGAATGATTTTGGTTACCGGCTTTTTTGAATTAAAATGAAATTAGTTTTACCTACGAATATTTAAAATATGAAATTAATTATTCTAGGCCGGTATAGATTGCTTATATTGCTAACCTAACAAGCCTGGTAAGCATTAACAATTGAGTGCAATTAGTGAATATAATGCGTCCTTGTCCTTGAAATTGTTAACAAGTTGACCTATTGTGAAAGTAATTATTGTTTGATTTATATACTTTTCAAAAATGAGCTTTTTAAATGAACTTTTAAAGCTAATACTTTCAACGTCAATTTGGAACCTGCATGTTCGATTAGTTCACTGTGTCATTGAAAAAATAAATATGGGTTGAATTTCATCAAAGTCACCATTTTGTTGACCTGAGACGCAATTAGCTTCAAGTACGAATCAGTATCTCCTTGTTAATTTTTAAACAATAAAAAGTCTTTACATACGGGGGCACCAACAATGAGCAAAATTCAAAATTCTAATCGACAAGAACATATCAAGATGTACAAGGCGGGAAAGTTTTGGCTATTTGCTGGAATTGCTACATTTAGTCTTGGACTAGCAGTCAGCACATCTAAACCGACAATTGCACAAGCAGATGAAACGCCAACAACACAAGCTGTTACAACAAAACAGACTGTGTCAAAGACTGACTCTTCTGCTAGTAGTTCAAGTAGTGCTCAGCCTGCTGCGTCCAGTAGTATGGCGCAGAGCGTAACTACTTCCATACAAACAAGTTCCTCCTCTACTGTTGCTATTACCCCTCAATCGACGACGCCAGTGATTATTCAGAATAGTGTGCCAACAGTTAAAAGTAGTCAACAATCTTCAAATGAAAATGCAACTAATGTGCAAGATAATCAAAGCAATGAAAGTGTCAAAAACGCTTCTCAGCCGACATTTTCTAGTTCAGCTGCAAAATCTGCATCTGCTAATTCTACTTATGAAGCGACGAGCCTGAAATCGAAAGCTTTCACTAGTGTGGCAAACAACGACAGCAACGCTGCGACAGGCAAAGATGGTACAGAAGCTGACTCTTCTGCGAATAACGCATTATCTAATTCAATTCAATCAAACAATCAGTCTGTAAATATGCGCGGTACAAATAGTTCTGACACCGTTGAACCGCTTAAAGCGGTCGTTAATGCCGCTTATAACAGTGGCAAACAAAAGGCTATTCAAGCTCTTACCTGGAATTTTTATGGTGGTTATGCTGGTAATTATGATATTAAGTCATGGATGGGAGATGTAGATGCGAGTCAGTTATGCTCTAGTTTTAATGGGTTATCTTTAAATGCTGATGGATCAATTAATCAAGATTCTGATGCAAAGGCTAAACAAAGAATTGCAACTTGGGTTATAGACCAAACGAAGAACGTAAATTGGACTCAGTTGTCCTCTAGCGATGCATTTAAAGCCGCATATGACGAATATAATCCTCTGGTTTTAGCTACGGATGATGAAAAAAACGGCTACGTAGACACCCTAAAGAGTGTCTTTGAAGGCCAATTGACGGCGAATGCATACTACTTGTGGCTATTGAATGCTATATCAGAGTCTGATAGCAGTAATTTCTATGGAATAGATGGTTATGTAGATAAGTTTGCAACGTTGAGATCACAAATGTTGACAATGGAAAGCACATTTCCAATTGCTACCAACCTAGCCACAAGCTTCAACGCCGGATTTGAGGCTGTCATCGCTGCAATATGTGCAAATTCTACCTCAATACAAAAAGTAGATGATTTTTTAAACGCACGAGTGCTTACATCCTTCGTGGATACTGACGATTCATTGATTGGAAATATCGCTAGTTTGTATGGCACGCCAGAAATGAATTTATCATTAGTCGAAAACCAAATTTTCTTTGGACGAAGCTTCCCTAATCATGATTATCTTTGGAAAACGGCCACTGTCTCTGATCCAAACAGACAAATGCCTTATTCTATGACAGATACAAACAACTCTTTTGACAACTATAACTCACTTGAAAAATTGGTTTATAGGACAGTGTTCGACGCATACTACAGCAGCTTACAGAACATCGTGACACAAGGTGTCGATGCTGCTACAAAGGATGCACTTGCTGGTAATAGTGCCGCTTTGTTGACACAACGCGGAAACAATAATGTAACGGAACGCGCAAAAGAAATCATGCCTCAAAATTACATTCAAGGCAACATTAGGTACGATCGTTCAGGGCTTTTTATGTATTCATATGGATTAGCAAAAATGTACCTAACAGGTTACAACTATTCTACACAGGAAGGATTCCCGATTGGCATCGGGAATACACCAATTAATCAAGAGGCAAAGAATACTGAGAACGGTTTTAAAATAGTTTCACCACTTGATCTTGCAATCTACTCCACATTAACAGGTAAGCCATATAAATATTCAATAAACGGAAGTAGTTTAATAGTCTCAAAACCGTTTCAGATTGGAAAAATATCGAATTCGAATACAGATTGGTTAAGTAATCCGATTGAAAAAAATATGTATGAACAAATTTATGAAGTAGCACAGCAAGCAAAAAATGATTTTCTCACCGATATAAATGCAAAAGTTATGAATCAACAGGGTTCCGAGCTGATATTGAACGACAACATTTTGCCATCAGAAAACAACCAAGGCATATTAACTAGTTCCCAATATAGTTTTTATAAGCAGAACTCCTATGTTTATTACAAGGTATTTGAGACGTTAGTTGAAACTTATTTGACTAATAAATCTTTAGGAACACTGAAACAAGAAATTATTAAAGACGCAGATAACTATGTTGCTATAACTCACCAAAATAAAGGCAATGTTCCATTTATTAGTTTTGAGAAAGCACAATCTGTATACACTGATTTGACTGTCAAGATAAACACTTCAACTAATCTAAAACTTAATGCTGACCGAACTTATACTGGAGCCTATTCCAATGACAACACGGGAACAGTAATTACGCCAACGGCGGAAAGCAACTTTAATAACATCGAACTTAGCGCCGATATTTCAACATCTGTCCAAGGTGTCTTACAAAATGAAATGAAACAAGAATTCGAACAAGAAGAAAAAGCTGCAATTATGCGATTGGCGAAATGAGTCAGACAAAAAATATAGGTTTAGCAAATGTTAAACAGTCAAAATTTCACATACGTGTAATCCAAAAGAAAATATTTGTCAGAGTCAAAGAGAATCCAGAGTTTCATTTGGGAGGCCAGTTATGCTAAAAAGCAAGTTTAGACACGTAGCTGAGAAAAATCATTACAAGATGTATAAGGCTGGCAAGACTTGGTTGTTCGCGAACATCGTGATCCTAAGTTTAGGCGCGGCTGTAGCCACGTCAACCATCAAGCCTGTTAAAGCTGATGAAGAAGCTAACACAGATACTGAATCGCCTAATGGCAGTTCAAGCGCACAGCAAAATAGCGCCGTGATTCAGTCATCAACAAAAGCAAGTAGTATCAGCTCGTCAGCAGATTTAAACAAAACAAGTAACGAAAAATCAGTAATATCAAGTAATTATAGTTCAAGTGATGCCGCGACTACCGGCTCACAGGACACAAGTTCAACTAAGGCATCATCAGAACAATCAAAAAGTGTTAGTTCGGCTAGTCAGGCTAACTCTCAGGCAAGCCAAACAAATGAAACAAGTACCTCAGTCGCCAAGAAAGTTCAGGCGGCTTCTTTAGCATCAAGTAATACTTCTAACAGCAGTACTGAAAATAAAGCGGCAGAAGGCTCACAATCCGCTACATCTGTTAGTTCGAATGACTCAACTAATAAAGGACAGGCAAAGTCTAATTCTAGCTCTGCTTCCGCGGACAATACTCAAAGCACGGCGGCAACTGTTTCCTCGCTACAAACAGTTCAACCTACTAGTACTGCTCCATTAGCTAAAAGCATTGCTACAAATACTGCATGGACTGATACAACAACCCCCGTTGTTAATCGCAAAAGTGAAACTTCTCAAACGATGGAGATTGCTACGACGTCTTCTGTGACGGTAAATTCTGCATCGTCATCAGTCCCAATGAGCTTAGTGGCGATAGCTTCGTCTGCTAACAAAAACATGCAAACACTGAGTTTGATTGATCCAAATAAGTTTGTTAAGGGTACAAAAATTGAAGATTCAAATAATGATACGTTGATTGTAAGTCTTCCAAGCGGAGCTTCCATCGAAGATATTCGACAGGCAAAAAAAGTATTATCTGAAGCACATGTAAAAAAAGCAGTAATTAATATTATAGATGCGGCAACTAACACAGATTACACTACTGGCGTTGATGCGGCTATTTCAGACTTAGGACAGGGGTTCTGGACAGGTGGTCATTCGGCTGGAGGAGCCTTATCTGATTGGATTGGTACTAATATTCAAAAACCAGACTTTACCGCTGCTCAGAAGATTATTTCAAAGGGTGCTACTGAAGAAAATTTGAACGTAGCCACTACTTCGGCCCAGAACACTATCAAAAATTGGATCAATAATATTATGTCTAGCATCAACTGGACACAAATTAAATCCAGTAATGCTTTTGCCGCATTGGGTGATGATAAGCTAACAAACACAGATATTCAAAATGGATATACTGATACAATTCGCGAGTTCATCAAGGGCTCATTGACAACGGAAGCTGACTATTTATGGCTAGTAACTAGTACTGATAATACTGACAACAGTTTATATTATGGGACCCAGGGCTATAATGATGCAGGCACTGATTCGAGCGGGAATGTATTACCGCATTTTGCGACTCTTTTAAATGCAGTTAATAGTTTTAGTACTGATACTGAAACAGATTCTAAACTTAAGGATGCTTATCAGGCCGGGCGTGCGATGACGTTATTTTGGATTTCTGGTCAGGACAGTGAACGCAAAATTGTTTTAAGTACACTCAATCCGCAAAACAATCCTTTGGATACGGATGATTACGGCAATGATACGCTTTTATATCAAGTAGGAACTATATCAGGCAGCCCAATAACTACGGCTGGTACTGAAACTAAAGACGCGTCTACGCTGCAAAATATTACAACTGGACCCACGATTCAAATGCAACAAGGTATACCAGCACAGTACTTTATTACTTTTGATAAAATTCATGAAAACTTTTTGGCTAATTCTTCAAATTTTGCGGTCAATGCACTAACAGGCGCTGCAAGTGTAGATAATTTAACGCAACTGGAAAAGGATTTAACGAATGCTACATTTCACGCATATTATGACGAGTGGGAAACCATTGTTAACGATGCTTTTGCCAAGGCTACATCCGATGCTCTTGCTGGGAATAGCCTTGCATTGAATGCATCTGACGCCGTAGGCAGTAATATAACTTATCCTGTCTATTCTTATAATGGGCATCAATACAGTTTAAACACACATCAACAAGCGCTCTATCAGAATGCTTATAGATTCGCCAAGGCATACTTGACTGGTCATGAACCAAAGTCAGACAACGACGCCACAACTCATCTTGGCAGCTTCGGGAGTGGCAACACGCCACTTAATGTCATAACTGATGCAAACAGTGTGGAGTCACCTCTGGATTTAGCAATTTATTCAGTTTTAACAGGGACAAGTTACACCTTTAATACTGCTCGCAATGGTATTAATACAGAAAATGGCGTTAACAAGAGTGCGAGTGTTGGAACGAACTTTCAGTCTCAGGGATACTCCGATACTAATGCTGACTGGATTGCCACTGCTGCCCAAAATGATATGTATCAGATAGCGTGGAATGTTGCCAACCAAGCTAAACTCGACTTCTTAGCGGATGTTCAACTAGCAGTCAACAAGGGAGATAGTGCCAAACTTGCCGATCTTGCAGATATGCTACCAAGTGCGGACAAACCAGGAATTTTGACTGCTCAACAATGGGCTTATTATAAGCAGAACTCTTATGTCTATTACAAAGTATTTAGCACTTTATACAAGGGCTATTTGGTTGTTAAAGATGCTGAGGATCATTTGGTCAGTGTTATTGATTCAGTTGTTAAAGATGCTGATAACTACGTTCAACAAGATGGTGACTCACACTATGGTGACCCAGTAGCACAAGATATTGAAAAAGCCAGAGCTATCGAAACTGCAATCGGTCAATATATTGCATCCGATGGCAAAAACCCACAACCAGAGTTAACTGCGCATATTGATGCCACACAAAATACTATCTTGAATGGTGATACTACCTACACTACGCCTTACTCGGAAGATCTGAATGGCAATGCTTCTATGGCGACCGTAGTCACGCCAACGGCGCAAACCACAATTGCCGGTACCGAACTACAGGGTGAAAATACTGCTGCCACTAGAACGATTCAAAATGCGGTTGATTATGGTTATGTTCACGAAGAAGCCATGGCAATTCCGGCTTATGAAGCTGGTTATGCTAAAGTGCAAATGACTCTTAATGTCACCCCTGCAGATAAACAATCGGCTTTAAGTGGACCAAATGATGGTGATACCTATACGTTTGAAAACACTAGTAATGTCACCGATAATTTAACACCTGTTTTGACGACAACTAATCCTGATGGTTCAACTGTCTGGACTGTCAATTACACCAACGCAGATGGCTCTAGTACGATCATTACAATTAATCGAACGGCACCTGTACTTAACCTAAAACCAGACCCGGCGACTGGTAAACTGACAGCCCTGCAAGAGACTGAACAGAAGATTGGTCAAGTGACAACGATTGAAACCGTTGTTAATAACATCACAGCTGCTGATGGCTCGACAACATCAAAAGACAGCACTCCACAAACGACAAACACGACGAGCGTAAGTTATCCAAGTATCGGCTTGCATGCTGGTGTAACAACCGATGGTAAAGAAAACACAACTGTCAAAGCCACAGTGAATGATGATGGGACAGTTTCCTATAACTTTAATCGGGTTGCTCTCAATACAGTTACAACTGGCACACAACCAGCAATTATTGATACTTTAAAACCTAATGTGGCAACTACGTCAAACACGGATGGATCGACTAGTTATTCAGTTTCATATAATAACGCCGATGGCACGACCAGTTTGGTGACCTTGAATCGGGCTAAGCCGGTTGATAGTGAAAAAATCGGTGATATCACAACGATGGAAGTGGTAACTAGTGGTGGCAGTTTAACCACGCCTGTGGACACAGGTCTCATCAAAGCGCCAATTGGTACAGCACTAGTTACTGCTTATCCGACAGACCCGACAGATAAAACTAAATTAACGACAATCAGTTTTACTCCCAATCCAGATGGCACAATTGGCTATCGTTTCACTAATGCCAATGTTGCTAGTTTAGCTGCCAAAGCAAAAACGGCTAATGTTGTTGATGTTGATGGAACAAATAAAGGTAACTTGTATCAGGATGGTTGGGATTATCGCAAGTCGTTTATTGCATATAACACAATTATTCAACAAGTTGCTGATCCAGATTTTAAAAATCCTGATGTCACAGATAAAAATGGACAAGCAACCAATAAGTTAACAACCGACCAAACATATGCTGGTTTCTTTGAAAGTAAAAATTCAAAGGGTGAAGTGATTAAAAACCAGTCTGTTCAATTGATTCCAAGTAGTGACGTTAACAACCATTATGGTTCTTATACGCAAAAGACGGTCACAAATTTGGATGGTTCGTATACTGTGGTCACTTTGTATGTAAACGGTGATATTGGCTATACGGTCTATGACACTAAAGGAAATCTGTCACCGGCCAACAAACAGAACATAACGACAACGAATCCAACCGGCGAATTAATTTTAAAAGCTAATGACAAACTGATTACTGTTACTAATGATGATGCCCCCGCTACACCAATTGTCGATGGAACTCCTGACTCAGCAATTGTGACCAAGCCTTCTTCAGTTACAATTACACGAACTGCTAACGACGCGATTACGATTAGTGAAACCGGCGTTCAGTCAACAATGGCGAATAAGTTGAATGTTCAAAACCAGGCTACTACTGCGGATGTCAGTGTCACAGTCGGTAATAATGTTGAACCATCATTTACGTCAACTACGATTGTGACGCCTGTTAGTGCGTTACATCCAGGGGTTGTCTTTAGTGCAGATACGACAGTTGGTATCAATAAGGACGGTATCACCAGTACGTATGATGATGACGGCAGTACCAATACTAATGGTCTGCAATATCAAGGGACAGTTATTGATCCAACTGGTCCTGATATAAATTTGGTAAAAGACGCCAATGGTAAGTCGGTACTCTTTAATGATGCTAGTGACAAAGATACGGCCACTAATAATCTTCGAGCAGCATTGAGAGCTACTGACATGAGCTTGGATTATGGGCAAGCACGTAACACGACCACAACTTTGCAATACGTTGCTAATAACGTTTCTAACGCTGGGACTGGTACAACTGCGACGATTAATATCGATACGTCAACTCCAACACTGACAATTGCGTTAGGTAAATATACTGATGGTGTTAATGCTGGACAAGTGATTTCGACTTCGTCCTTTGATGCTGATGGGGTTATCACACCAGCAGTTCGAGCTGCAAGCAAAGATGTAGCAGTTAAAGCAGCTAGCGATAATATTGGGACGGCTATCTTTGACTGGACGAGTTGGTATCAGGCTAACAAAGCTGCTTTAAACAATGAAAATTGGACATATGACGATAATACTAAAACGCTAACCTACACACCAACGAATAAAGCCGACATTGCAGCCTTGCTAGCTGCAGCAACTAACGGTCCTATTACAATTAATTGGTCTGGTGCTAAGGATGCTACGCGTGCGGCAATGGTTGATAAATATGGCGATGTCATGAACTTAGTTATTACTGCCAACGTCAAATCAGAAAATGCTGTCACGAAAGATGTCAATGTTTCAACGACTGATGTGACCAATAATCAGTACACCTTTACTCACGAAGCACTGGAAAAACTAGTTAATTCAGATCCAAGTAAACCCAGTGATCCTAATGACTTGGTCACAAAGTTTATTGAAAAATGGGCTACATCAGCTGGCTCAACCTCAAGAACTTATACCGGTACAATGAATGGAATGCCGCTGCCTCAAGGTGTTGCTGCCGTTACGCTAAAATCTGACGGTGATATTGTCGTTACCTATGATGACGATGAAGCCACTAGTAATTACAAGGTTAAGACAAATACTAATGTTATTAAACTAGTGTTGCCATTCACTGTCGATGCAAAAGGTGATAAGTATGTGCCAGATGAAACGTTAAAGAAAAAACAGACTACTGATGCAACTAGTACTACTTCGAATACTGGCACAGATACCACAAAAGATAGTACTGACAATCCGGTACCGCCTTTAGCTGGCTTGACTCTTAATATGAACATGCAGGGCAATGTCACAGTAGCGTACAAGGCCGCTGCGGGCGGTGCTAATACAACGGTTAAACAAAATGATCAGTCAACAAATGTTTCATATGCGGCTACAGGCACTGATATTAAAACTGCTTATACTCTGACAAATGCCGTTCTTGGCAGTACGTACACAGTTACTGTTCCCGCTACAATTGCGGCTGATAAGACAGCTAACTTCGATGGTGCTACTTACAAACTAATTAACGGAACAGCAACTAACGACCCAACTGCTGTCAAAATTGATAATGCCACCGTTGAGTTTGGCACAAACGACAAGACATATCTGTACGCCAAGACGGTTGGGGTTATTCAAGGCGTGACGCCTAACAAGCCAACGGTTACTGTTAATAAGACGGCAGCAATTGCTGATGGTGTGACTGAAACCATTGATCTGAGCAAAGAAGCTGCAGATTATGATTGGAATACGGTCACCTTTACACCTGACGCCAATACTTCAACGAAGTATGATGTTAAAACGGTTGTGAACAAAGCTGCCAAAACGGTCACCGTCACCTTTACACCCAAAACACGGGCTGATGATCTGGACTTCATGGCTGATGCTTATCAAGAAGGGCTGCCATTAAACGGCTGGTTAACTGATCAAAAGACAGTCACTGGCAGTACGACTCCAGTTTTAAACAATGCCTTATATGTTGAAACAAAAGCTGAACCTGCTTTAGAGAATTACACGAAAGCGGCCACGATTGATGTGTCCAAGAGTGGTTCAGGCTATGATGCGACAGCGCACACTTACACATTTGATGTGCCAACGAGTGCTTTGAGCACGCAAGAATTAACGTTATTAGCTCAAGGTCAAAATTTAGTATTGACGAATGATTCTTCAGCAACTGATGTCGCAAAGGGCTATTCTTCGTACAGCTCTGACAATTGGGGCAGCGTTAAGTCCATGACCATCTCGTTAAATACGGATGGTACGGCGCATGTCGTGGCAACGTTAGATACGAGTTCAACGCCAGAAAGCAGTTTGCAAAATGGCGCGATTTTGATTGCCGGTACCAGTAGTGATTCACCAGCTGATTCTGGGATTCACTTAGCTTTGACGTTGACCAATGACTTGACGCAAAACAGCACTGGTCTGCCCGCAGGAATTACCAAACCGGTTTATCCTGACTTAACTGGTAAAAACTTGAAGAGTACAGATGATGTTACCTCCAAACCAGTCGCCGGTTACGTGGTTACTGGTGCGACCTTTAATGGCACTGCGGTTCCAGCATCAGAATTGAAAATGAACGCTGACGGTACAGCGACTTATACAGCCACTCATGGCTGGGGCGATAATAGTGGCGCCACTGTAGCCGACAATCTGGTATGGACTTATGGCCCAGCAAAAGTGGCGGCCACAATCGGAACGCAATCCAAGTTTTATGGAATGACCGATCCAACAACGCCGTATACTGTGACTGGTTTGTCATCATGGTTGAAAGCGCCAGCGGCCGGTTGGCAATCTGCCGATTTTACGCGGACCTATGCTAAAACGAATACTGCTAATGATCCAACCCAAGATCCGGTTGGTGATTATACTGTCACCCTTAGTGACCAAGGTATTAAGGATTTGCAGGCCGCTAACCCGGATTACACGATTACTGACGCTACTGGCAAATCGACTGTCGATAAGATTGTGGCTGGAAAGTTAACAATTAATCCAGCACCAATTAAGTCAACAACTCAGGACACAACAAGAGTTTATAGCAGTAAATCAATTGCAGCCGATAGCACTAATTCAGATGGTTCAGCTTATGTGCCAACAGAAGTCTTTACGTCAAGTAATCCTAAATCAACGGTTATCCCTAAAGATCTACAGTTAACTGATTCACAAGATTATGATTACTTTTTAGCCGATGGCACAACGCCAATTGCCGCGAGTGCTGCTAAGAATGTTGGGACGTATGTCTGGAAGCTGAATGCTGCTGGTAAAAAAGTGCTTTATCAACGACTGGGGAATGTAGATGGTGATGATAAGAACTTAAACTTCTTGTTATCTGATGATTCTTTAGAGAGTGGCAAGTATACGATTACAGCTGATCCGTTGGATGTTGCTGTTAACAATGGCATTCGTGATTATAACGGCAACGATATTGGGACTGACGATTCAAGTACCGACAAGAAGGACTTTACGAACATCACTTTCAAGAATCAAAAGAGTGATACGACTAAGGTGCCTGACTCAATTTCTTTAGATCCTAAAACTGACTTTACCTATAAGGACGCTAAAGGCGATGTGGTTCCTTACACCTCAGTCAAGGATGCTGGCACGTACACTTGGACTGTGAATGATACCGGTAAAGCCAAGATTGACGCTCAACTGGGTGAAGTCAAGGATGCCAGTGGTAAAGTTACGCAAGCCGCTAACTTCTCAATTGATGACACGCAATTAACGGGAACGTATACGATTAACAAGGTCGCTGTGACGATTGCCGCACCAACTTTGAAGAAGACGTATGACGGCAATGCTTATACTGGTACTGATGATGCAGCCACAGTTACTGGGAAGCCAGCTAATGGAGCGGCGTTGACTTATAGTCTGACAGATATTTCCAGTGATAAGGATGTTGGCAGTTATCCAATGACGATTACGGCCAAGGATACTGACAATCCTAATTACACAATCACTGTGACAGCTGGATTATTGGAGATTGATCCACAAGCGCTGACGACGGCGAAACCAAATACGCCAACGAACCCGGCTAATCCTAGTGTGCCAAACGACAATAAGCCGAAGACAGATACGCCACAGGCTAAAAAGAGTTTGACAATTATCGGGGCTACTAAGGTCTACGATGGAACGGCCGCCTCTGATCCAACCACATATACTGTGGAAGGACCAAGTGATTACAGTACCTTCACGATTCCAAAAACATTCACGGCCGCTGATTTCGACACGACTGGAATTAACAGCCAGAATGTCGGTTCATATGCTGTTAAGTTGAGCGCTGCCGGGCTCAAGAAACTGCGAGCCGCAAACTTGAACTTCACCGTTGATGACGATGATATTCAAGATGGGTTGTTTACCATCACACCACGACCAGTGAGTGTTACTGTCAAAGATCAAACTAAGTCTGTTGGTGCGACTGATCCAACATTAACAGCTACTACAGGTACAGTTGTTGGTAAGTCTGTATCGGGACTAGTTAAGGGTGATACCTTGAATTACACGCTTTCACGTGCTAGGGGTGAAACACCGGGTGATTACGCAATTTCGGTTACAGATGGTACTAATCCAAACTATACTTTGACAGATACTGGCGGAAAGCTGAGCATTACACCAGTTGTCACGTTGCATATTGAAGACCAAGACGGCAAGCCAATTGCAGGAGAATCAGATACCTCGCTGACTAGTACCGATAAGCCTGATACGACGGTTACAGTTACGCAAAAGTCGATTAACGGGTATACGATTGAAATTGGTCAGCCAACTAGTTACACAATCACGAGTGATAGCCAGCAGACAGTTACCTTGAAGTACCGTAAAAATGCCTCGGTAATCGCTAATTACTTCCTAGTTGGTACAGATACACCGATTGCAAAATCTAAGACGACAGATAGTGGGGTTGGATTAGCATACACCACTACGGCGCTTGATCTTACGGGTTACACATTAGTTGCGACTCCCCAAAATGCTTCTGGGACGCTTGGCGACACAAATAAACCAGTCAATTACTATTACACAGTTGATTACACACCAGTTATTGAGACACCAAGTGGCAAGACGCCTATTGGTTATACGCCACCTGTAAAACCACAGACTGGAACTGGGACACCTGGTGAACCAGTTAATTCGAAGACGTCTTTGCCTAAGATTCCTGGCTACACAGTTACGACCGTTCCTAATGTGCCGGATAAACCAGGACAAGTTAAGGTAGTTTACACACCTGAAACTGAGACTGTTACCGTTCACTATTATGTTGTGAATAGTTCAACGCCCGTTGATGGCAATTCGACAGTCACTTTAACGGGTGATTTCGGTGATTCATACCAGACACAAGCTAAGTCATTTTCCGGTTATCGTCTGGTTGCGATGCCAACAAATGCTGATGGAACTTATCAAGTTGGTGGTATCACGGTTAATTACTACTATTGTGTGGTCAACACTGTACAACCAGCTGATCCACATGCCCCAACGACTACTGGTTTTGGTACACCTGTCAGTCCGATTGACCCAGATGGTGGTATAGTGCCAACAGATCCTGTCAATCCTGATGTCCCTCAAGTAACGCCGACTCAAATGCCAAATTATCCGGATGTCTTGGCTGCCAATCCTGTTGATCCGCCCGTGGTTGATGATCCTTCTGATCTCGTCGACCCAGTATCAACACCAGTTGAACAAGTTGAATCATCACATGGCATTAAGTTAACAGAACAACCAATGACGCAGTTACGTCGCAGTCATGCACCGCGACATGCGGCAACAGCTGGGTCAAAGCAACGTACCTCTCGTTTGCCACAAACTGGCGAGCAAAATTCTAGCTCATTGGTGGTAGCTGGATTAAGTATTATTACTAGTAGTCTAGCGTTGCTTGGTATCAAGAAGTATCGACACAAACACGATTTAGGTAGTCGTGAAGATGAAACTGGTCGTAAGTTTTAAAAACAATATTACCTAGTAAAACGACGATCATTAATTAAAATGGTCGCCGTTTTACTTTCTAAATTAATGTGTGAGTGATTCTATAACAAAAATAGGAGGTAGTTGTAATGACAGAAGAAATTATTGATTTTCATACGCACTTTTTGCAAGCCGATTTTCTTAAGCAAGCATTACCACATAATGCGTTAGCAAACTTTGGTGACGGTCCCGTCCCACCTTTTAATGATGACGGTCGCTTTGACAATGTGTTTGATCCCAAAGTTCGAATTCAGGATATGGACAAACGCGGGGTTACAAAGCATGTGATTTCATCGTCAACAGTTATGCAAGGCACCTTTTATCTGTCTAGCAAAGATGAACCCAAAGCCGTTCGCAAACTAAATGACTTTTTGTATCAGCAATGGGTAAAGAAGTATCCAAAACGTTTTATTGGGACAATGATTCTGCCATTAAATAATCCGGATGCTACTCGTAAAGAGTTGGAACGTATGGTACGTGATTATCATACGAAGGTAGTCGAACTCCCTGTGCGTGTTGGTGACACTTATTTAAGCGACAACTCGTTTGACTATCTGTGGAAATTGATTGAAAAGTATAAGTTGGTTGCTTTTGTGCATCCAGATGGCATTCGCGATCCTTGGTATCGCAAATATGTGATGTGGAATTCCATTGGTCAAAACATTGAGGAAACTAAGTTTATGACCTCTATGATTTATGAGGGAAAAATGGATAAATTTAGTGATGTGGATATTGTGCTCACACACGGTGGTGGCACACTGCCTCTCTATCCCGGTCGTGTTGACCGTAACGCAATTTATCGACCTGAGGAAACAATGATGAATGTGGAATTGCCATTCCCATCAGACTACATTACGCATTTTCATTATGATTTATGCCTGTACGATCAAAAGACACTTCAAATGTTATTTGACCGGTATGGAACAAGTCCTTATATGGCCGGATCTGACTATCCTTTTGGAGATCAATTGCCTACGGACATTTTAAAGGGACTAAAGCTTTCGAAAGAAGAACGCAAAATGCTTTTGAGTGGGACAGCAAAGAAGCTTTTAAATAGTTAATTAATCTATGGAAAAGCATATTCTCACCGGGGTAACGAACTTTGATTCTTTGATATTAAAAAATCAATTGTGACATTCTGATGGTTAATTACTTCGCAAAGGGGCTTATTTTTGATGAAAAGTTAACGTAAACAGTCTATTAAGCCCTTCCAACTCATTAGTCGCAATGAAACAGATTCAAACATTACCACAAATCGATGAAGATAATAATGATGTTCTTGCCATGATTGGTTTGAAAATCATGGGTTTTCTGGCTATATTGGATATTTTACAGAATTCAGAAGCCAAGAGACCGCCCCTCAAAGCGAACAGACTGATGGTGAAATGCTGAACGAAAAACACGATCTTTTTTGAGATCGTGTTTTTATTTTTTACTTGTAATGGAATTTACTTCTAATTTTGTATAGTCTCATTCTTTATTGTGAAACTGCACGATAAGCCGGCAAGGAAGTTACTTCTTTGTTAGATTGCTTTATAAATATCGATTTGAAAAATATAGTGATACTTTCTTTGACAATTATTTATTCAAGGAACTAATATAAAGGCGTAAGAGTATTAAAGCGACTTTAAGTGCTGACAACACAGCAAATTTCATGTTGAGCTGCTAACACCCCAAGCCTAGATATTTAAAATCAGGAGGGGAATTACCATGTTAAAGCACAATGGAAATATTGATTCATCTGTTAAAGAACACTATAAGATGTACAAAGCCGGCAAAAAGTGGCTATTTGCGGGGATTTTTGCGGCCGTGTTAAGTTTCGGCGGCTTTGTTTCTACTGCTCAAGCTGATACTGCTAACCAGCAGCCACAGGTTGTTCAAACAAAGACAGCGACTACTGATAATACTGATAAAGTAGCTCCTACTTCGACGGTCACAAGCCAAGATTCAACAGCAGGTTCACAAGCAAGCTCTACTAATACGCAAAAATCAGCGGCACCTGTTAGTGCAATGCCTGCCGCTAAATCACAAGCGTCACTAATGTCAACTGCAAAGAGTTCCGTCTCTAATGTAACTAGTCAAACTTCCACTTTTTCGACAAATAGTGAAGCCGCTAAATCAGTTTATGTATCAACTAGTAAAGCGACTAAAGCAAACAATAATAGCAGCGCACCGGCTAGTCAACAGCGAGCAAATTCTGTCGCGGTCAAGACTAATACAACCGTTACTAGTTCTACAACTACAACAGCTTCGAGTGCTCCTGCTAGTCAGGCCAGAACGACGGCTACTGCTTCCGCACCTAAAGCTACTTCAAACGTATCAAAGACTGATGTAAAAACTGATCAGCCAGCGTCTCAGGCCAATACCATTGAGTTACTCGCTGAGCCTAACTCTGCATCACCAGTTTCAACAACCAGTACATCGAACACTTCTGAAAGTTCCACAAGTAATGCTTCACCAGCAAATTCTGTGGACACAGTATCTGACTACAAGCCTGCTACGACAGATAATATTACAAACTGGGGAATTTCAAACGACTGGCAACAAAATGCAGACACTTGGGTTGGTAATCAGTATAATGTTCAAGCCTTCACCAATCCGAGTGATGCAACTTATCATAATTTATCAGTTACAAGCTCCGATCCTACGGTAGCAACTGCTACTCTTGATCCCGTAACCAAAGAAATTGCAATTAAAGCCTTAAAGTCTGGACATACAACAGTTCAGGTTAGCCTGTTAAGAAATAATAATAAGACAAGTATCGTGTCTTTTGAACAGTCAGTGCACACTCCTGAAAAGATGACGAGCATGTACTTTGGACTACCATATTGGGAGAATGATCCAGGCACTGTGCAACAGCCTGATGGCGTATATTCATTTGGTGGTCTTGTTAAAGATACAGCACGGCTCAGTCAAGATGAATACACACTGACTTCGAGTGATCCCACAGTTGTTTCCGTATCTGGGCATACACTCACTTCGTTAAAGCCAGGAACATCTGTAATTACAATGTTCCTAACTGATGAAGGTCAAAAATTTAGTTATAACAGCACAATGACTGTCAACAAACCCGACGTTGATTTATTTAGTGGTGTTGGTGAGGCGGTTGTTCCGGCCGGTTATTATCGAAATGATGGACTTCACGGTAAGGGCGGTTTAAAAGATGGAACTTATAATGTTGCATATAAAAATGAAACTCCGGATATTGTTACAGATGTGAACGGAAAACTAACTGGAGTCGAGCCTGGACAAGGGACAATTGATATTACGGTTACAGATAAAACAACCGGTAGGCAAATCCTGTCTAAGGCTGTGACCGTAACGGTTGAAGCTCCTAAAGATTATTATTATATTCATGATACTCGTTGGGAACTTAATTACGGGGACTCTATTAACAATAATGATGGTTGGTACGCAAATGTTCCTAAAGTAGTAACGATGGACCTAAGCAATTTATATAATGTCCCATCTAATGATGGAACCAATAATTACCCAGTCCCAGATTCAACTAAGTATAATTTCACAGGATCCATTAACCCAGCTGATGGTAAGATTACTAGTCTCGGAAATAATAAGTTCTCGATTGAGTTTTATAAAACTGGAGAAATAACCACAAACTGGACGGCCACTAACCCCATGGGAGCGACAGTGACTGCCAGCTTTGAAGATGTTGTTGTCAATATTTCAAAATTAGCAGATATTTTTCAAACTGTATTGCCAAAAGATACGATGGCATTAAATGATGAACAATATGTTTCAAACTACAACATTACTAATCCATATACAGACAGTGATTTGGGTTGGACGTTTAATGGTGTAACTACCGATACCCCACAGTATCTGTCTGTGAACTATTCTGGGCAATCAAATGTGCAAAACCAGACCCAATATTTGGTAACAGCACTTAAAGCAACACCACAAGATGGTAGTACCTTTGCACATTTGATTTGGAACTACACTGATGCGGCCGGCAATATTCAAAAAGTTGTTAAGAATGTCAACGTTATTGATTTGATTCAAGCCAAAGACGTTGTTGTTACCAATGTTCCACGACTTGCTTATGTGAATACGGCGTTAGCACCATTATCAGTTACGGTTGAGCCTGGCGACGCATTAAAGTATTTGGCACCTTATCAATGGCAAGTCGTTCAAACTAATCAATTTGGCAAAACAGTTCCAGTAGTTAATAACGGAACTATTTACACGATGTCCACTGGTTCTGACGCACACAATCCTGTCTTTACATTCTTGAAGCCGGGAGATTTCCAGATTCAGGCTCAAGTTACAGATAAGCGGACGATCTACCTTGGCTCTCAGACGGCCAAAATTCATGTCGTTGATTACGCTCCTCTGAAGTCAACACAGGTCAGTGCTGATAAACAAATCGAAGTTAATGGTAGTTTTGTTGCAACTGTTCAATCAATTGACCCGGTAAACGCACACTTTACAAACACTTGGACGAGTTCTGATCCGTCAGTTGCTTCTATTACGTTTGATTCCAACGCTGATAATGGGCCAGCTACTATTACTGGTCTGAAACCAGGCACAGTTACGATTACTGTTGTCTCAAGTCAAGAAGGTAATAACCCAGTCACCAAGCAATTTGATTTAAAGGTTGTTAAATCGGTACCAATTACGAATGTGACTAAAATTAGTGGTCCACTGTTTGCTTTTGCCGGTACAGCAAATAACTATCAGCTTATTGATGCAAACGGCAAAGCTGTAACAGCAGATGCTTGGACTTCTAGTGACCCATTAACAAGTCCTGTTAATAACGCAGGTACGCTATTTGTGGATAAGAACTTATCCAGTCAAAAAGATATTTTACTTTCAGCTGAGTTGTCAGGAAAATGGTACATCTTCCAAGTTACCGAATTGAAAAAGGGCGACCTGGAGTTGGAAATGCCAATGTCAGCCGGCGACTTTAGTACCACTGTTGGCGATGTAACTAATTTCAATTTGAGTCACTTAACTGACTTGAGTTTAAAAGAATTAGACGGCGAAGCATCTTTGACAGATACAGGAACATTTACGGCCTTAAAGGCCGGCAAAGTCGAAATTCACTTCAATTCCTTCGGGACACAAGAAGTGAAAACAATTACTATTAATCCGGCTAAGAGTATTAATAGTTTTAGTTTTGACTACGCTAACCTCACAGATAACACGGCCTTAATGGGTAATGTTTTGACGCCAACGAACAACTTTAATCCGGTTGATCCTGGGTATCAAAGTATGACTTGGACATCAAGTAATCCGGATGTTGCCACTGTTAACGATCAAGGCATTGTTAAAGCACTCCTTCCAGGAACGACCACAATCACTAGTACCGTGAAGGATGTTACAGGTAAGACGTTTACTGCCACGAAGTCGTTGACCGTTGGTCTGAATACTGCTGGAATTACCAGTATGCTCTACTCCACTTTAGATATTGAAAAATATGAGAGTCAGATCAATGACTATGCCAAGGCGTTGAAGACTATTGGAAAGTCTTTGGACCAGTTGACCGGGTTTACCACTGAAAAGAATGCTGTTCCAGCCATAATTAATGTCAAGGCTGGAGATGGATCAATTGTCACTCATGATGGTAGCTTCACTATCAGTAGCTTGTTACAGGATGCTGTTTCACAACTCAATGAATTAGCAAATAGCAACCCTACTATCAATAAACTGAGTTTTGCGATTGGAAATAGTGCAGACACAACAATTATTGGTGGCAATCTTGTTGGCACCGGCGATTACAATACGGTGACTGGTTGGACTGTCAAAGGCACTGAATTGAAAATTAGCAACCAAGAGACTGAGTTAACAAAGACGCAAGTAGTCAACCTGATTGAACATGTTATCTTAGCTCATAATGGTCTGATTTATCCGGCGGACCAAGGTAATACGACAAATGATCAAATGACCGGAGCCACGAATGACAACGATTTACTGGCCTTAAACTTACGATACATTTTGGGTAATAGTATCAATAGTAGCGCGATGGGGGTCTAGATTATGACAGCTGAGACTGTTGAACGTAAGAAAATGTATAAAAAGGGCCGGCATTGGGTCGTGGGCACAATTGTGACTGGAACAATTATCGTTTTTGGTACGATTCCAGTTGCTGAAGCTGATGCGGTTCCTCAAAATGCGGGCCGTCCAAGTGACCCTGATACGACTGTGCAAATTACGCGCGGTAATACAAGTGCGACTAGTCAAGCTACTAGTAATAATTCGATGCCGCTCAAAGCAGATTCACAAGCCAACTCTGCTAGTGCTGCAAAGTCGGTTTCACCTAGCGATTCGCAAACTAGCAAAATGAATCAGACTTCACAGAGTGCTAACACAGCATCAGTTGCGCCCGTCTCTCAGGCTTCGGCTTCATCAACTGTTACACGTAGAGTAATCAGTAACAGTTCAGCTGTGCCTAGCCAGGCCAGCAACAGTACTGCCCCGGCCAACGATTCCACAGCAGCAAAGAGCATTGCTAATAAACCTGTGTCAGTGGCAGTCCAGTCAACACCTGCTAGTGCTAATCAGGTCGTAGCACCAATTTCAAATAATAAAGAAACGGCCACGTCTAATGTGACTAAGGCTGTGTCAAAACGGGCTACAAATTATTCCTTTGTTGTTACCAACACCACGGCAGCTGCAACTACAAATGCTTCCTCACAAGATAGTATGACAACACAGACAAAATCGTTCGATTTAGATAATAAGACAGGTCAGATTTCTGTAGATACTAATGCGGTTTACGATAGTTCCAATTCAGCTGTAAAGCCCTATACTAGCGCCGTCTATGCTCCGTACGATGCTAGTCAACCCGCTACACCGACTTTCGGTGATCAGAATGCGGTTGATCAACGTGATAGCGCTAAACTAGGTCGCATGTTAGTGCGAATTACAGATCGACAAACTTTGGGATTTTACGTTGATGTGCCTATCTACGGAGACGAAAATACCGGAATTGATTTATCTAAATATGTAGGCAAGTATTTACGGTTTAAGTTCACACAAGCTAAACAATTTTCTGGGACAGTGGTTAATCCATCAGACCCAACTGATTTGTACACAGCTACGCTAGTCGATGATACTGGTAAAGAACTTGGTCCTGTGCCTGAATCAGAAGTGTCACCGATTGTGACAACACCTGATACAAAATTAACCGATGCGCAGCTAAAGACTTCTTTGGATAGCAATGTTCTTAAGGATTCTCCAATTGCTAACATTTTTAAGAGTTTTGGACTGGACAAACTTTCAGATGTTTCACTGAACAACTTAAATACCGCTGAACCATCTGAAGATAGTTATCAGAAACCTATCGTTCAACCTGATGGCAAAATCGTTTATCAGGCACCTAAAGTTGGAATCGATCATTTTACTAATGAAATTCCCATTGATCCACAGTCGTTGCCGGGTTCAAATGATCAATCGACACCTTTGACCACTTACGTGCCTGTTCATTCGTTTGTCAATGATCCAACAACTGGGCTGCCCAAAGAAATTCTGATTGGCTATGCCAAAAAAGACGACTATCAAAACTCTGGCGGCCTGAATTATACGCTATACAATGCGCCAAATGATGGGGCTACGCCAGTTGGGACGGCTGTCAACGGAACAATCAAGCCAACAAATATTTCGGCGGAAAATGTTCAGGTTACATTTGGCGCCACTGATGGCGCAACGACCCTACCTGCCACTCAGACACCTTCGGTCGATACAGGCTCCCATTTTGATTACACCAACGTGATTGTACCTGATATGCCAACTGGCTATGAACTAGCCAAGGCTGCCCAACAGAGCTCATTTATTACAGTTGGAACCGATGCGACTAAGAACACTTACAAGGTTATGATTGCACCGATCAGTGAACCAGTATCCGTGACCTTTACGGCTAACAATGGCAATAAAGGGATTACTAAAGCAGAGAAAATGGGTACGAGCGGGACTTACACCACGAATGCCGATTACAATACTACCTTTGGTAAGGATCAATTGAGCAGTATCAGCGTTCCTGATGGTTACTCATTGGATAGTGTGACGCCAACCAACAAAGTTGGTCTATCTGGGACTAATAATTACACGGCAACGATTGCACCTAAAGATGAAACCGTGACGCTGACTTATGAAAACACTGATGGCAAGGCAACCACAATGGCGACTGGCACGCCAACAACTGCGACGGCCAAGATGGACAGTCAGTTCGGCTTTGGCAATATTACAACTATGCCAGCGGAGACTGGTTATACAGTTGAATCAAAGGACAAGCAAAATCCAGACATTACCGTTGCCACAACGGGCAACAGTTACACCTTGAAACTTAGCCCCGATTCAGAACCAATCACTGTGTCATTTGTCGCTGATAATAAAAATGCCACTATTGCGAAACTTAAAGTGAATGGCGATGTAAAAGCCAATTACAATTCGACCTTCGGCATTAAAGATGTTAAGGCACTTCCTGGGTTACCAACCTTTGCTGGTTATGACTATGCAGCCAAACAGAATGATGACATTACGGTGGGCACTGCCAACAATAATTATGTGGTTCAGTTGGTCGCTCAAGATGAAAATGGGACTGTGCAAGTAGTTCGTGGCGATGATCCAACGAAGACTGTGCAACAAAGTATTCCGTTTACGGCAAAGATGGACAGTACTTTTGGCTATGCTGATGTTCCAGTGGCGAAGATTACTGCTATTCCAGGCTACACATTGGCAACTGCTGATAAACAGGCAACTGGCAAGACGATTGGAACTGATGCCACGAAGAATATTTACCAAGTTGTTGAGGCACCAGATGCTGAAAATGTAACGCTTAACTTAGTCAAGACGAATGACAGTGGCAAAGTCTATAAGTCAGCAACTACCAGCGCTAATATGAATAGCTCATACGGTATCACCCAGGCTAAGGCCGATTTGACCAAGCTGAAGGTTGATGTACCAACTGGTTACTCATTAGTCGCTGATAATAAGCAAGCTGCTGATGAAACTATCAAGACGTCTGACAATGCGTACAACGTGCTGATTGCCCCAGATGTCAAGACAGTGGCAGTTTCTGTTGCGGCAACAAACAATGCGGATTTGAATATTCCAGCATTCAGCCAAACGAGTGCGGTTGACGCCACCTTTGGCTATGGCGATGTTGATCAGACGAAGTTTACGGTTCCAGCTGGGTATCAATTGGTTGCTAAAGACAAGCAAGCTAAGACTATTACCGTTAATAACGATGAGACTAAGGACACGTATCAAGTCTTGTTGGCACCTAAGACGGATACTAAAGTCACGGTGAAAACGGCCTTGACGCAGTCTGGCAAGCAGCCAGTGACGCTACCAGCTGATCAAGAGACAACGGCGACAACTGATACAAAGTACACATTAGCTGATGCGCAAAGTTTGTTAGGTAATAAGCTGACAGTCAACGGCTATCACGTAGCAACCACGGCTGAAAAGGCTGATCCAGATGTGACAGTGGCTGGCAATGGTTCGTCAACATTTACCGTTTACTTGGCACCTGACAGTGAAACTCTTGATTTGAAGTTCAGTGCGTTAGACAACAGTACTGCCGCGGACGCGCTGAATGCCGCTAAAGTCAGTGTTGCAGTGCCATTTAACTCAACGTATGTCTTTACTGGTCACGAAAAGGGCTTACCGGCTTTGCCAACTGGGTATGTTTACAAGAGTTATCCAAGTGCTGATATTGAGAACACCAAGTCCAATACCATGACGGTTGAGATCCAAAAGAAGGAACAACCGGTCACAATCAAGGTTGTCTCCACTAATCCGGAAGACAAATTGCCGTTGCAAGGGACACATGAGGTGACAGTTAAGGTTGATTCTAAGGTTACGCCAAGCACGACTGGGGTAATTGATCAAGCCTTAAGCCCTCACTATCACTTGGCACCAAGTTCTAAGCAGGTTAACCAACCACAGACTGTTAAACCGACTAATGACAATGTCTATGAAGTGGTCTTAACACCAGATTCCTTCAGCAAGACGGTTAAATTGTTGGCTACGGTTCGTGACTATCACAATCAGTGGCACACGATTGAACTTTCGAACCTGACATTTAGCGGACTATACGGTCAGGATGTGACAGAACAGACACCAACGATCGACGGTTATATTGGTGAATCGCTAAAAGCAACTTTGAACGATGCTTTGCCAGATTCGATGATGGCTTATGTTGGTCAAGAAGCTCATTTGGCAGTGCACCATTATCTGATTGATGCTGCTCACCATATTGTTGGTGAAATTGGCACTGACGACAATTTGTTTGGGACCGTTGGTGGAGACTACGATATTCCTAACGATCAAATTACAGGCTATGAATTAGTCTCAATGACTGGTGATCCAACTTATACGGTGGCTGATGAGGCAACTAAGGGTAATGCAATAAACTTGTATTACATCAAGTTACCAGCACAAACTGCAACGACACAACCAAACGGCGCTGCTACACAGCCAACTGTTCAAGTTGCGTCTAATGAACCAAGTTATGTTGTGACAGGGACAGTTAATGGTAAACCAGTATCATTTATCGCACAGCCTGTTGTTCATGCCGTACCAGCTGATGTTCAAACGCAAACAACTGGTCATGTTGAAACAGCGAAAACACCTAAGTTATCTGAAACTACTCAATCAACGACTGTAAAACAATCCACCCCTTCGATTGCTTTGCCGTTAGCCCAGAAAGTAGCTAAGAGCAGCAACAAGAGCGTTAACTTGACTGAACCGCAAAAGCCAGTTAAAAGTGACGATCTTCGCCCTGTTAAGGCTGAGGTGCCAGCTGCGATGAAGCATGCGCAGGCATTACCACAAACCAGCGAAAATCAGACTGGCATTCTTGGCATGGTTGGCGCAGGTTTGATGAGCTTATTAGCAGTATTTGGTATTTCTAAGAAGCGTAAGAATTAAATACTGAATACAATCGCATTTGCTTCGGTTGTACATCAAAAGCAGCACGATTCCTTTTACTTCGGGAGTCGCGCTGCTTTTTGAGTTATATTTTTAAGTTTTAGAACCAAATCACGCTCAATGCATAACTGATAACAACCAAACTTTTATTCAGCTAGCATTCTATCTAGTTTTTAATTGTCTGATCCAGAGGCGCTGAATAATCCTCTTCATGTACTTGATTATAAAAGTTGCCCCACTTTTCCATTGCGTCAATCACGGGTACTAAGGTTTTCCCAAAGTCTGTTAATCGATATTCGGTTTTTGGCGGAATAACTGGGTACACTCGTTTTTGAACAACACCATCTTCCTCTAGTTCTGCCAGTTGAAGAGCTAGCATACGATGTGAGCACTCCGGCATCCAGCGTTGAAATTGACTAAAACGACAAATGTTTTCTTGAATGATGTGATATAAAATAACGCTTTTCCATTTTCCAGAAATAATCTGCAAGGTACTCTCGACAGGACAACCTTCTTCGCAATTATAAATATGGCGTTTCATCTTCATTCTCCTCATTTCAAATGTCTGCAACAGGGTTAGTGTAATCCTCTGAATAAAAAATCACCACAACTCTGAATTCTAATTTAGCCTCAAGTAACATTTTTGTGACTATGTAATTAAAAATTCACGATTGTTGTTAAAAATGAAGCCACTATACTCAATTGGTGAAAGGGAGGAAGAATAAAAATGCTAAAGACTATGAATGCAATCGGTTTTAAGAAACATTTGCCGATTGAGGATCAAGAATCACTAATTGATTTTACAGAACCTATGCCTATCTCCAAAGGTCATGATTTGTTAGTCCATGTCCACGCTACGTCGGTCAACCCAGTCGATATTGGGGTTCGCCGCGGTGGACACGCAATTCTCGAAACTCCAAAGGTCATTGGCTGGGATGCTGAAGGCATTGTCGAATCAGTCGGTGAAAAGGTTACACTCTTTAAACCAGGAGACCGTGTTTTCTACGCTGGCTCCTTTAAACGCCCTGGCAGTGATAGTGAATATCAACTCGTTGATGAACGCATTGTTGGTAATGCACCCAAAGCATTTAATGATGCTCAGGTTGCTGCAATGCCGCTAACATCATTAACGGCCTGGGAAGCACTCTTTGAACAACTGCAAATTGACTACATGGATCGTGACACAAATTCTCAACATACAATATTGATTATTAACGGTGCCGGTGGAGTTGGATCAATTGCTACACAATTAGCACATTTTGCCGGACTAAAGGTTATTGCCACCGCTTCAAATGAAGAATCTAATCAATGGGTCTTGGATCACGGAGCCGATTTTGTTGTTGATCATTCAACAGACTTAGTTAAGCAACTACACAATCTTGAGTTTCAAGACGTGGATTATATTTTAGGTCTCAGTCATTTGGATGAACATTGGAATGAAATCGCTAGTTTGATTAAACCGCATGGTCGTATTGCGTCTATTACAGAAAATAGACGTCCGATTGATTTAAAGAAGCTAACTAAGAAGCGAGCTACTTTTGCTTGGGAGTGGATGTATTCAAAATCATATTTTCAAACAGAAGATATGAGCTCACAACACGAAATTCTCAATGCAATCGCTAATCTAATGGATCAAGGGATTGTTAAGTCGACATTAACGAAAACTTTGTCACCGATTAACGCAGCTAATTTAAGAGAAGCTCACAGGATTATTGAAACGAATCACAATATTGGCAAGATTGTTGTTACGAATGATTAAAAAAATGGGGAGAAAATGAAATGCTAGGTAACGATCGGTATTACAGACGTTATGTTCCTGAAATTTTATCAGGTTACACAGTGTTAACATCTGGATTTTTGAAATCAACCATCTACGATACCTTAATTGAAATTCAATACCGTTTAGAAAGTAAGTTAGTTGAAAAGCGAGAGCTAACCGATGAAAGCTTTACAGACAACCAACAATATCGCCCAGTGTTTAGCCGTGTTAACAATGAAATGAGCGAAGAACTGACACAACGGTTTGAGCGTTTGCAAGCAAACTACGGGGATCAACAAACGGAACCCATTATTGAAGAGCTCCTAGGAAAACTTGAAATGGTCAATTCATATAATGACACTCGTGTTTTAATTCGTGTTTTTGGTGATATTTTACGCCTGTCTGACCAAATCATTGATTTCTTACAGACACGCCATTCTGGAAACGCATCAATAGTTTTGAGAGAAAGCAGTACACTGCTGTTGGTTGACGTTGTCGACGATACAAATAACACTCAAACTCTTGAGTATCCGCGTTTAGACAATAACCGTTTTATTAATGTCGCTAGTGTTTTGTTTCAACATATCAGACACGAAGAGCGCAAACCAACGATTGCTGAGTACATCGCAATTCAGGTAGGTTTTGAAATGGTCGGCTTTCGTGGATATGCGGAGTCACCGATTGTTCCTTGGGGAAATAGTGGTTTCCGCGCGATTCAAACGCAGGCTTCAATTACTGATCCCGGATTAGGTCATTTAACCGGCACAGTAAACAGTATGCGATACATCAATGGTACCAATGTACATGTGGAGTTCTTGGAACGAGGAGCAGAAACAAACCGCGAAAAAGTGGAGCCATATCGGCTGCCTGATTTAGCAACGATGGGAAAAGTGAAGATGGCAGTTGGCCGGGATACGTCAGTTTCCAGTTACGTTGGCCGACCGATGTTCGAAGATACATTTGAAAATTCGTTTATTAAGAGTGTGCACACAACTGTGGGCGTTTGTTCAGCTATCTTTATGAATGGTTTATCCGAATGTAAAGTTGCTATTGAACGCATGACGGTCATGCAAGCAATTAAGTATATGCAGGCGGTGTCCGCCAATGTCGTTCGTGACCGTAACTTACAAGTGCTAGCAGCTGCCTTTTGTGTCAACTATCCATTGATTGATGATCGACCAGCGGTCATGGCTAAGAACAACGGTCAGCCCGTTAAAGTCACTGATCGCATGGATATTGCAAGACTTGGTATCGAAATAGCTAAAGCTGGACGTTTTGAAAAAGTTACATTTGATGGCACGGCTGACTGGTATCCAAGTGACCCAATCATGGAACAATTAGGCTACCAGAATGCTCTGGAACTGGTGCACCTAGCTCATGAACAAGGATTGCTAACGTATTTTTCTGCAGGATTCAGATTCAAACATTTGCCTGATATCGTATTATCTGGCACAGATGGCATTGGACTCGGTGGCGCCCAAATCTTACGCTTCATGGATCACGAAAATGGTAATCAGGGTCCCTTTAAACAGCTGAATGTTGAAAAAATATTGGAAATCAATCGCAAAACTGCCTCTTCAACGCTAGGGCAAGGAACTATTCTGTTATGCCGTTTAGATCGTATGTACTATGAACTGTCATTGCCACAAGAACTACAAGATCTGCGAAGTGGCCTATATAAAGCACTGTATGAAAAGAATGAGGCAACTGTCGAAATTCTGATTAAGAAGGCTGCGGATGTTTCTAAAATCAGTATTGACTTGGTACACCCGTTGGTAGCGTGGGGTCAGCGTATTGTTGACCATAAGGATACTTGCTTAGCGTTTAATGGAATGAATAAAGACACGAAGAACAGATTTATTGAGGAACTTGAACTCAATATTGAGCATCACGATTATGAACAGTTAGCCGATGTATTGCATCGATTAAAGGAAGTAGCGATAACTCGTGATATTCATTTACTGGTAAATAATTAGGAGGAAACGAAAATGGAAAAGAAAATTGCGGTTTTAGTAACAAACATGGTTCAAGATGACGAACTTGCAGTACCCACAGACGCTATGCGCCAAGCTGGTTACAGTGTCACGTTAATCAATGGCTCTACAGACGATATTAGTGGTGTCATGGGCAGAAGTTTTTCCATTGATGCAGCTATTGATGATGTTAAGCCTGAAGATTTCGATGCTCTGTTTTTGCCGGGTGGTTTCTCGCCTGACCAGCTCCGGACGGATGAACGCTTTGTAAGTTTTGTGCGGTATTTCTTAATCAATAACCGTTCTTTATTTACAATTTGCCATGGGCCACAATTCTTTATTCAATCTGGTTTAATCAATGGTCGTAAGCTGACAAGTTACGAATCAATTCGTCCTGACTTGTACTTGGCTGGCGCAATCACACTTGATCAACCAGTGGTTGAAGATGGCAATTTAATTTCAAGCCGAACTCCAGATGATTTGCCACAGTTTGTACCAGCGATTTTGCAGGCACTCGCTAAATAAAATATATTTTCGTTGTTTAAAAGTAATCGGCAGCAAAACCATATATGTAAATGTGGTTTTGCTGTTTTTGTTTTCTTGACTAAGCGAACGTACATTCGTATAATTTGTTTAATCATTTCTGTACGGAGGTAACAAGAATGTCATTAACAAACAACAACCAGCGGTGGCTAACGCAACTTCTATCGATCAGTCGTGGATCAACTTTTCATCTTTCTGACTTACCTTTTTATCAAGTTGCTAAGACGGACCCTGAAAGGTTAGTTCAATTTCAAAAATCGTTTGATGCTTGGATAGACGAAACAAATGCACAATATGTCAGTAAAGGTGGCACAAATTACTTGAGGGTTAAGTAATGAAAAATGATGCTGATACTATTATTGAACGAATTGAGCCACTGTTTAAACGTGTCCCAAGAACCATGTATCACATTCAATGTGTGAACAACAAATACGACCAGGTCTATAACTTCTTTTTCATTACACAGCCTCAACATAAACGTCCCCACTCAATTCCATTGCATAGTGTGCATACTTATGACTTAGGCTATCTAGAAACGGTTATAAAGGCTATTAAACAGCGTACACAGCTGAGTATCGAATTTACAGGTTTCATGGGACAACGCTGGCCGGTGGCGCAAAAAGAGATTCAGTTCAAAAAACGTTGGGATGAAGACTAGCCCTAATGTAAAGGAGTTTTAAATGTCTACAGCTAGTGAACTGGTGGATCGCAAAACCTTAATTCACTCCACCACTCTTGGAGTAGGACGAATCAAACGGAATCTTGGACTAACCATTCCAGATAAAGATGTGGTTGATTGGTGTGTGTGGGACTTCTGTTGAATCCGGATGCGACAAGCGAACGAATCGGTAAAAATTGGTATATTCGACTTAATGAGGTTGTTTTAACAATCAATGCTCACAGTTATACGATAATCACTGCCCATAAAGGGTAATAAACTGAAACAGCCGTAGCTTTCAAGTAATTGGAAGTTACGGCTGTTTTTTTGAGTACAGCATACGTGTGCCTTTCAACGGTAATTTCAGATAAATTTCATATTACTGAGTCTAAATAAAACTTTAATGAGAGGTTGCATTTTTGCGTCAAAATTACTCTTTATTAAGTATGAAGGTCATATTTAAGACCCTGATCTTTGAAAACTACATAGACTGGTTAAATACTTTCCTATTTTTTGTGTTGATTACTATTTGCGCCATGACTGCCGCCAAATTGTGGGTACGAGCGATCAACAGCTATTAATCACATTTCTTAGACCCAAAATGTGCCACAAAAAAATAAATAATGATACTTCCGCGAGGCTACCACGTAACGAGTAGGGGTGAAATTCCCATGCGCTTTGTGCGGTTTAACTAGTCATTAAACTACTAATAACTGACCGGGCATACCCGGTTCTACTGTGTCACTTGTTAACTATATTTTGTACAATGAGCTTGTAAGTTTACTTTCAAGCGTCATCTGGAAGGAGACTTTTTATGAACGCGCCTATTTTGCCCATTACACTGACAAAGCGTGAGCTGATTAGTTTAGGTTATGGCCCCGGTTTTTCTGCTGACATTATCCGTCAGGCAAAAGCACTGATGGTAGAGAAAGGCTACGGCTATTATCGAACGAGAAAACTCGGACGCGTCCCAGTTTCAGCAGTTGAAGAAATTCTTGGCATTCCAGTCCAAGAAGGTTTGGCGGGTAATACGCCTATCCCAACAAGATAGGAGTTTTATCAATGTCAAATATGAATGCAGTTATTAAGAAACAAGAAAACGGTACCTGGGCTTTTCGAGCTAGCTTAAAATTTGACCCCAAAACTGGCAAAAGAATTCAAAGACGACGTAGCGGTTTTAGAACTAAGGCTGAAGCAAAGGATGCCTACTACAAACTTTTAGCCACAGATTTTAAAACATTGCGTCAAAAAGAAGAGCATTTGGTGAATTTTGAAGATTTTGTCGAAAATACCTTCAAACCTTGGTATAAGACACAGGTTAAAATTCAGACTTTTGATGATCGTTCTAGATTGATGAAACGCTATTTCAAAGAGTTCTGGAATATGAAAATCACGGCATTTGATTCGTTAACCGTTCAAAAGTGGCAAAACAGTTTACTTGAAGGACATTCGGCGTTGTACGCTCGTCGCATCTTTATGACACTGTCTATGGTTTTACAGCGCGCTGTAACGTTAGAAGTTATTCCTAAGAATCCGGCCCGCATCGTTGGTAACATCAAAGCTTATCAACCCGAAATTGATTTTTGGACTAAAGAAGAATTTGAAAAAGTAATTGCGGCGGCATCAGTTGATAGTTTCCCCGATCATTTCACTTTTGTATGTGTCTGGATCTCATTCATGACTGGTTTACGTTCTGGTGAAGCGAAAGCTTTGCAATGGGAAGATTTGGATTGGGATAATCATACAATCACAGTCAATAAGACCGTCATTCGTAAAGGCATAGATAAGTTCTTTTTTTCCACACCTAAAACTAAATCAGGTTATCGAACACTGAGTCTTGACCAACAAACAATGGATATTCTGTTGGCTTGGTACGAAGACCAGCGCATCATGAATAAATCCAGTTTTATTTTAAGCATGGATGGACTCCCCTTAGCCCAATCCAGCTTAGCTAAAATGGTCGACAGTGCAGCAGAAAAAGCGCATGTGCATCGTATAACAGTTCATGCTTTACGACATTCACATGCGTCTTTATTAATCCATATGGGTGAGAATCCGTTGCGTATTAAAGAACGTTTAGGACATGCTGATGTTAGAACCACTTTAGGTATTTACGGGCACCTATATCCTAACAGTAATGTTGAGATTGCTGAGAGGCTTGGAAATCTCATTATGGCCCCGCAAAATGTTAAATAATTTGATAGCGTGCCGGTGTGCCAAAACTGTGCCACCGTGATTCTGGAACACGCTAGATTCCTTGGTATCAAAGCATTTTAGTTTAAGCGTGAGTGTTACACGTGAAACAGGAGAAAAACCTGGCAACTACAAAATTTCTGTTACCAATGGCCTAAATCCTAATTACACGGTGACGACTGCTGATGGAACACTGACAATTACGCCAATCGTGACAGTATCTTATGTTGACCAGGGCGGCAATCAACTGGCAACTGTACCTGCTAAGACAGTTAATGACCAACAGGTAGGAAATACCATCTCAATTGAACAGCCCACTGTCGTTGGGTACTCACTTGTACCTAGTCAACCAACCAGTTATACGTTGACGGATCAGGGAAACCAGTCGGTAACAGTTAAATATCGTCAAAATACGACTGTCACTGCTAATTATTATGTCAACGGTACGACGACTAAAATTGTCGATTCAATCATTACGAATGGTGCCGCGGGTTTAAATTATCAAACTTCTGCTGCAGACGTTGATGGCTATACGTTAGTAGCCACACCTGATAATGCCCAAGGTATCTACGCCCCAACGGGAAACACCGTTAATTACTATTACACCGTTAATTACACGGCTTTGCCAGTCGACAGTAAGGGTAATAAAATCGCTAACGGACTGCTTGGCACAGGCACACCTGGTCAATCAATTCAGACTAGCGTTAACCTACCGGCAATTTCGGGTTATGCATTACCAGAAACCATGCCCGCTGTTCCTGATACCCCTGGGGTCACAGTTAACGTCGTCTACACACCACTGTCAGAATCGGTAAACGTTAACTATTACCTTAAAGGCACGACCAACAAGATTAAAGATTCAACGATTATAAATGGTGATTTCAATACTCAATACGCGGCCCCTGCCGCTCAAGTTGCTGGATACACACTCGATGAAACGCCGGCAAATGCCACTGGGACGTTTGGTACAACAAACACAGACGTTGATTACTTCTACACGGCCGATAATGAATCCGTGGAGTCTCGCTATCTTGTTCAAGGTACAGAAACTGCACTCGCAGATTCAGCTACAGTAAAAGGTGACTTCAACACTCAGTACACGACAGCTTCTAAAGATATCGTCGGCTATAAATTAGTTGGGACACCAGCAAACGCTACTGGCACATTTGGCATTACTAACGCGCCAGTTATTTACGAATATGCGCCACTTCCGGAATCAGTTAGCGTTAACTACTACCTTAAGGGCACTACGAGTAAGGTTACAGCGTCAACGACTGTGAATGGTTTCTTTGATGGCAAGTACTCAGCCGCAGCGGCCAATGTTGACGGTTATAAATTAGCCATTACGCCCGCAAATGCCAACGGCACGTTTGGTACAAATACTGCAGAAGTTAATTACGAATATGTACCCCTTCAAGAAACTGTTAGTGCTAACTATTACGTTGCGGGCACAACCAACAAAATTGCTGCTACAAAGATTGTGAGTGGTAATTTTAATAGTCAATACACAACGAGTGCCGCACAAATTGACGGTTACACGCTAATTGAAACACCAACAAATGCTACTGGTATCTTCGCCACGACTAATGATGATGTAAACTACTATTACACCATCGACTATAAAGCAACACCAACAACCGGATCATCTTCAAGCTCCTATGAAGGTGCCTCAATTTCATCCAAGTATGTGCCGACATTGCAGATTCAACCAGTAAATACGGCATACAACGGCACTGTTCCAAATGTCTCATTAGCCGCAGAAGATTACACCTTTACCAATGAATCTGCTCAAAACGTTGACCCAACAACTGAAAGTAACGCCGGCCAATACACATGGCACCTTACTTCTACCGGTATTCAACATGTGCAAACGCAGCTTGGAACTGCATTTACCCAAACTGACTTAACTAACATTTCAGGTCATTATGAAATTACGCCAGCTAATCTGATTGTGACCACTACTAACAAGACAAAGGTTTTCGGCGAAAAGGACCCACAACTAACCGCTACAATCACTGGGACAAAGGGTAGCGACGTGATTACGGTTTCTACCAGTCGAGATGCTGGCGAATCAGTTGGTACTTACAGCGTCACATCGCAAGTGAATGCAGATTTACAAACACTCCGTAATTACACTATTACCAATACCAACGGAATTTTTACGATCACGCCTGCCGTAGCGACTGTATCGATTGTCAAATTTAGCAAAGTTTATGATGGCACTGCTGAACTACCAACAATCCAATTTCAAAGTGAACAAAATCTTCAAATGCCAACAGATTTAAATCGTAACGACTTTGTTATCACAAATGTTATAAAAGGCAGTTCTTATATGATTCAGGCTGGAACCTATCAGGTTCAAATTGCTGCGTCAGGTTTAAAAAAGATTCAGGATACCAACAAAAATTACAGTATTAGTAGTGTCCATCCGGGCACTTACTTCATTGACAAAAAGAAGCTTTCTCTCAAAGCCACGGATCAACACACGGTTGTCGGTGATCAAAACTTGAATCTTTCATTCACTACTACTGGACTCATCTCGCCAGATTCGGTGAAAGCCCATGTTGAAATTGCATCCAATCCAACTCACATTCGAAACGGGCATTATGAGTTACTGGTTATTGTTGATAACGAAGACGAGCTAACCAACAATTACGACGTTGCAACCGATACAGGTTCCTTATATGTGTCAGTTAAACCGGTATCAACAGCAGATATCAAGATTGGCAACACACAGAAAGTTTATGATGGTCAACCAGCAGTAGTTCCGGATAACCTATTTGCATTAACGATGCCAACCTTCATGCAACAAGCTGCTTTGACATCTGATGATTTTGATGTTAGCCCAATTACGGGGACTGCCGATTTGACAGGCGCCGGCACTTACGCAATTCAATTGAATAAAATTGGTCTTGCTAAATTAAGAGCCCAAAATATCGATTATTCATTCGATGGCGTTACATCTGGTGTTTATACAATTCAAAAAGCTAAAGTAAATGCCAACGAATTCAAACCAGTCGTGGCCGATAAAACCTATGATGCTCAACCCATTCCATCAGTCTATACAATCGTCATTCCAAACCTCATCAAAATGCCAGCTAACTTAACTGCAACTGATTTTACAATTTTGACACCGACTGCAAACAAACGAGACGTTGGTCAATATTCCGTTTCACTATCTGAAAGCGGATTGGCAAAATTCCGCGAAGCCAATTCTAATTTTGATATTGTCGGTGGCCCGGCCGTTGCGGCATTCAAGGTCACACCGGCTCCGCTAACCGTTACGATGCACCACGCGGAAAAAACGTTTGGTGACCCAGATAACTATGCCAGTGATGTTGTTGGGTGGCTAGATTCAAACCCTTATGAGCTCGTTTACACGCGTTCTAATATGAACGAAGACAAAGGAACTTATGATGTTAATGTTGCCGTTAAAAACGCTCAAAATTACACGGTAACGACATTTGGGGCTCCACTAACCATCAAGTCATACGCTGACCTCAACGTCACTGATATTACGTTGACACAGGGAGACACTTGGAATCCAAGCATGAATTTCGTCAATGCTAAAAATGATCGTGGTGTCTCAGTCAACTGGCAAGAATTCATTATGCAAAACGGAATTGTCAAAAACGCAGATAATGTCAACACATTAAAGCCGGGTGTTTATACAGTTATTTATATTTTTGGTGATCCTGTCATGAAAACGGCGACAGTAACCGTTAAGGGTCCAGCAACCAATGTCCCTGAATCGGCCAACGAGAGCCAGAGTTCTCAAGCAAGTCAGCAAGCCAATATTTCCGTGCAGAGTCAGGCTTCCACCACAAAACAGCACGAAAGCACTTCATCATCGGTTCATGTTTCACAACTCAGTCAAGCCGTTCAACAATCAGCAACGGTGCCACACGTCTCTGAGAAGCAAAACAATAGTGAAACAACACAATCACTTGTTCATCAGAAAGCGCAGACGCTTAAGTCACGTGCGGCTACAGATGCTGTGACCAGCAATGTGCATAATCAAAGCACTTCTGTAAAAGATCCATCCGTCGCAGACAGTTCTGTCACATCGAAACCCACGTTCGCTAATAAAGAAAAAACGACCGAATTGCCACACACCGGCGAACATGCCAATACTGTAGCAGCAGAAGTTGGTTTAGGTTTATTGGGAACATTGCTTGCACTGGCAGGGCTTAGGCGCCGCAAGCGTGACGAGGATCCAAATGATTAATTAGAGTTTCCTCAGCTGACTTAAAAAGACATTGTCTCCACGCATGGTATACAACTGCCAGTGCACGGGACAATGTCTTTTTTTATATGTGTCTTGTTTTAAAGGGATTATTTCCCGGGTAATATTCTTTGTTTGGCATTTTTCGTCCTGTGTCAAATATCTTCCATCCATCTGTACCGTGAGTCAGAATACTGCGGTAAAACAAACGTTAAACGAGTTATCCTAAACTGTTCATTCTTAGAGAAACCAATAATCTTAATTTGGTTTAAGCGGTAACACCCCGTTTGACCAAGGCTGGAATCGTCAACATTACGATAAAACTAAAGATGTATAATCCTGCCAAGCTAGCCATGACAACTGGCAAGGTGAAGTGTTCCATAAGTAGGCCAATTGCCACCGAGGAGAACCCCCCGATTGCACGGCCAACATTCACAATCAAGTTATTGGCCGTTGAGCGAATCGTGACCGGATAAAGTTCACTGATTACGGCACCATAACCGCCAAACATGCCGTTTGAAAAGAATCCGATTAGTGCACCGGCGGGCAGAATTGTGGCTGTTGTTTTAGCCAGTGTGAAGATATAAACCGAAATGGCTGCACCGATGAGGAAAATGCCAAACGCCCATCGAGGCCCAATGTTATCTAGTACGTTACCAAAGACGAACATCCCCATGACCATGCCGGCAATGGTTGCAATCATCCACATGGCCGATCCGGATACCGATACATGAGCCTGCTTTTGCATAATTGACGGCAACCAGTTCATCAGCCCAAAATAACCAGCAATTTGAACCACTGACATCAACATGAGTCCAACCGTTTGGTATGCCCTGCGTGGACTATTGAACAACACCAGTAGGTTAACCGACTGTGTGTTGGCACTTCGTTTAGCCGTTAAGAATACGGGTGTTTCGTGCACATGACGCCGAATAATGACGGTCAACGTAACTGGAATTAAGCCAAGGAAAAATAATGCGTGCCAGCCCAAGGTTGGTAAAATGACGGCCGCCAGAACGGCTGCCAATGCTGCCCCAATTTGACCGCCAATAGCAGCTACCGAAGTCATCCGACCAATCTTGTTGGCGGCAAATCGTTCCGAAATCAGCGCAATGCCCACACCATACTCACCACCAGCGCCAATTCCCGTTAAAAATCGGAATAAGTAGATCCAACCAATTGAGTTTGCAAATGCCATGGCCGTGGTCGCAATGGCAAAAATAAAGACCGTATACGAAAAGATTTTTACCCTTCCGTACCGGTCACCTAATAATCCAAATAGTAAACCACCTGCCAGCATACCTAGGTTAGTCACTGAAGAAATCATTCCTGCCTGACCTGCTGATAGATGTAGTTCTGTGATAATTGAGCTTAATGCAAATGACAAAAACATCACATCCATATTTTCCAACGCAAAACCGGCACTGGTGGATGCAATGGTCCATTTCTGTTGACTGTCTGTATGGATCGCAGAAGCTACTGGCGCTTGATTCATCACGATTACCTCCAAAATGAATGCTCACTGACATTCGTTATTTTTTCTTGTCGCTTATCATGCCACGTCGAAAAATAATTTGCAAGTGTGCGTTTCTGATAACTTGTATCACATAAAAAATTCCCTCTTGCATGCCGCTGAAAAAAACAGTATCATAATCCCCAATTAAACAAGCGCCGCTTTAAACCAATCCTGTGAGGTTGGTAAGCTAGCTCAAATTCAATCCGATATTACGGCGAAATGTATGCCAGTAATGGATCGTCTGAACGGTTAGCCGGGCAGATGATCCATTTTTTTGTGCCCAAGTGGTCGAAAGGAAGTTTTCATGAACGCCAGCACGAATTCAATTATTGTCGCCCTTGATGTAAGTACAACATCGTCAGTCGATCAATTACTTGATCAACTGTCACAAACAGATGACCGACCTGCGGTAAAAGTCGGTATGGAGCTATTCTACAGTGAAGGTGCTGCAATGATTCGCCACATTCAACAACGCGGCTTTGACATCTTCTTAGACTTGAAACTACATGACATTCCCAACGCTGTGGAACGTGCTGCTTACCAGCTCGGGCAACTTAGCATCCAGTACACTACAGTCCACGCGTTAGGTGGTAAGGCCATGATTGCGGCGGCCAAACGTGGCCTCCAGCAAGGCGCACAGCAAGCGCACGTGACGCCGCCAAAATTACTGGCAGTAACCGAGCTAACATCCATCTCAGAAAAGATGTTAGTTAATGAGCAGCACGTCAGCCTACCAATGACCGATCAGGTTCGCCAACTCGCTCAACTGGCTGAAACGGCAGGCGCAGATGGCGTCATCTGTTCCCCACAGGAAGTCACAACGATTAAACCGTTTGTTAACGAAACCTTTCTGTTGGTCACGCCCGGGATTCGGTTAACAACGAACCCGGCCGATGATCAGCAACGTGTCATGACACCTCGGCAAGCGGCAGAGGCTGGCAGTTCAGCCATCGTCGTTGGCCGTCCAATAACTCAATCTAATCAACCTGCAGACGCTTATATGACAATCAAAAGGGAGTGGTTAATTCATGACTAACACGGATAATACCTCAAACACAAATACAACTGACCTAACTGAAACAATCATCACTGAACTGCTTGCCATCAAGGCCGTTAAAGTATCCCCAAGCAAACCATTTCAATATGCTAGCGGAATGATTTCGCCGGTCTACACGGACTTACGGATGACGATCAGCTATCCCGAGTTGCGTCAGCATATCGCAACAGGTCTCACAGCCTTAATCAAACGCCAATATCCAAATGCGACGGTCATCGCTGGGGTCGCTACTGCCGGTATTCCACATGCTGCATGGGTAGCCGAGGCACTTTCACTGCCATTGATTTATGTACGTTCCCACCCAAAGGATCATGGGACTGGCAAACAAATTGAGGGGGCATTGTCATCCAAGGATCATGTTGTGCTTATTGACGATCTCATTTCAACCGGGGGCAGTGTGCTGGGGGCAGCAAAGGCTGTCAGCACGGCTGGCGCCCACGTAGACGGTGTCGTTTCTGTCTTTAGTTATGACTTGCCTGACGCAACGACTAATTTTGAACAAGCGAAAACATCACTGACGCCATTACTGGACTATCACCTACTACTTGAGCATCTCACCAACCACCATGAGTTAAGTGAAACAGACTGCGAATTGGCCAAAGCCTGGCATAATGACCCCTGGCACTGGCAGCCAGTATCAATGTAAATCAATACTCGTCGACAACCCAACTCATCATAATCAGGAGGTTAACATGTCTATTACACTTGCAGGTGTGCGTTTGAAAAATCCAGTCATTGCAGCCAGTGGCACGGTCGGTTACGGTCAGGAACTGGCCAAAAAGACTGATCTCAATGCGCTTGGTGCCTTAGTAATTAAATCAACGACCGCTGAACCACGAACAGGCAATCCTTGGCCAACGACAACCAACACAACTGCCGGCTGGCTAAACGCCGTTGGGTTAAAAAATCCCGGCATTAAAAATGTCATGACCGAAAAGCTGCCTTGGCTTGCCACCCACTATCCTGATCTACCAATTGTCGGCAGTGTCGCAGGCGGTAGCATGAATGAATACGTTGAGGTTGCAAAACAGCTAACCACAGCGTCAAACGTTAAATTCATTGAGGTCAACGTTTCCTGCCCTAATGTCGACCATGGCGGCCTTGCATTTGGCACAGATCCAGCAACTGTTCAAACTCTGACCGCCAAAATTGTGACCGCCGTGGATAAACCAGTGTTTGTCAAACTCACACCGAATGTAACGGATATTGTCCCGATTGCTAAAGCAGCCGAGGCTGGCGGGGCTGCCGGTCTTGTCCTCATTAACACCTTATTGGGCATGGAAATTGATCTCGCAACGCAAAAACCGCGTTTGGCACATGGCACTGGTGGCTTATCTGGACAAGCAATTCACCCACTCGCCGTCTATATGGTGCACCAAGTTCGCCAGGCATCCACACTGCCCATTGTCGGCGTCGGTGGTGTCTTTACCAGTAAGGACGCTGTAGAACTCATGCTAGCTGGCGCAAACGCTGTTCAAGTTGGGGCTGCCACTTTTCATGACCCTGCATCTTGTGCAAACATTGCGGCGAACATTCCGGCAACCCTAGCCGAATACGACTTAACTTGGCCATCAGCAACTCATTAAGTTTCCCAGACAAGACTCGTGATTACAGGTAAATTAGCTTTAAGAAAAATAATCCTACTGAACCAAAAAATATGCCACACTGTCTTTCAGCGTGACACGTTTTTTGGTTCTTTTGCTAACAACAAAGCTAACATTAAAGCAAGTATGATTACACGCGTTTCCGTTTGTCACCACGATGCATGAACACAATGATGGCCGGCAGAATCGTCAGTGCACTAATCAGCGAGAAGCCAGTATCAATCACAGTGATTAGACCAAACGATTTCAGCACAGGGAAACTAGCAAAGATAATCGCGGAGAAGCCACCAATAACTGTCATCCCAGACACGAAGATGGCCTGTCCAACGGATGAAACAGCACTGATCGTCGCGTCCACTGTCGACTTACCTCGTTTTTGTTCTTCCCGGTACCGCTCTAGAATTAGAATCGTAAATTCAGTCCCAATTCCAAGAACTAAGGAACTCAGCGAAATCGTTAGCGGATTGTATGATGTGCCCATCAACCATAACGTTAGCGGTGACAGTCCCAGCACTAACAGAATCGGCAAAATCGGATACATAGCGAATCGCGGATCTCGATAGATCACAAACAGAACGAGGAAGATAATCGCAATCCCGGCAATAATAATCAGCCAATGGTTTGCCGTCATATTATGAATTCCTGTCAGCATCATGACCTCAGCTCCGGCTGGCGCAACGTGAATTCCGTGTGGGGAATTAATATCCTTGGTGATTTTGTTCATCAATTTAAGTTGGTCGGCACTCGACAAATTCTTATTGATTTTAAATTGCAGTGTCGCGTAATGCTGATTATTGCTCATCAAGACCTGCTTCATAGAGCTAGGTAAACTGGCAACGCCACTATTCAAGGCGCCTTGTTTAGCATCGGCTAATTGTTGTCCGCTTAAATTCAAACTGGTCGGCAGGCTCGTAACATCAGTCACATCATGATATCGTCGTTGTTCTTGCCGGCCAAACTGATCCGTATACTGCATAACACGTTTGTCACGAACATCGTCGGCCTTCACCAAATAGGTAATATAAGTGGTTGAACCAATTTGTTTTTGCAGATACTTCGTGTCCTTAAGCGCAGTCATCTGTTGCGGAATCATCTTGGTCATGTCAGTTTCAGTGTTAATGTTATGTTCCACCGCAAAGCCGGCACCGCCTAGTAATACACCAATAATCAGCACAACAACACTGTGTTTGGTCACAAATGCCGCGTAACGCGCTAATACCTTCGCCAAACCGGATGGTTGACTCAGTTTGTGAGGCTCATCTGTCTTTACAGGTTCAGCGTGCCGATCAAAGAACGGTAACAAACTAAACATCAAAATTAGTTCTGTCAGATAGGCACTGACAACGCCAATAGCTAACGTTAGCCCGAATTGTTGCATCATCGGCGCCTTTGACAAGAACATTGTCAGGAAGCTAAACGTCATCACAATCAACGCAATCCCGACAGCCGGTCCCATCTTGCCAATTCCAGTATTCAAGGCATCTTGACGATTATGTTGTTGCCTAAACGTCTCTTCATACCGATTTTGAAATTGAACGCCAAAGTCAGTTCCCAAACCAATAATAATGGGTAATGTCGCCATCGTGGCCAATGTTAGTGAGATGCCCGTCCAACCCATGAAGCCAAACGTCCAAAATCAAACTAACAGCGACAAACAACAGGGGGAACAATCGACGACGAACGCGGAAAATCAATGATAGTACGATCACCATGACAACAATAGCAAGGCCAAGCATAATCATCATTGCTCGCGTTACCTGCGTTTGAACCTGACTAGTGATTGCTGGTGAGCCCGCCAAACGCACTTTTACACCTTTTTGAAAGTGTGTTTGCTTAATGGCGTGATTGATATCCCGCGTCATTTTAACGTACGTACTCATGTCCGTTTTATCGGAAGTATTAACCACTACCAAAACGTGGCGGCCATCCTTCGGCAATAATTGTTGCATCGCTGAAGGTACCTTGCCGTTGTTCGAAAAAATCAACGCATTAAGCATTGGTGTCGACATTTTTTCAACACGAGGCACCTGTGCCATTACTTGACTAGTCAATTGTTGGCGCTGTCCCACTGTCAGCAAAGACATCGTGTAGGTTTGAATCTGCTGTTGTTGCTTTAGATTCAACTGACTGGCCATTTGACTAGCGGCTTTGGCTGCCAACGCCTGTTTTTGAGCAGGTGTCAAAATAGTTAACGTATACTGTTGCACCTGCTGTTGCTGAGCTGGCGTCAAGGACTGAGCAAGCGTCGATTGTAACTGTCGCTTTTGTTTCTTAGATAAGCTGCTCATCAGTTTTGTTTGGCTAGACCCATTTTGATCTGTGCTCTGTACTGATGAGGCGTTACCATTCTTCAACGTTGCGTTAAGCACGTTCACAATGTTAGTGGTTCCACGAACATTATCAATCTTGTTCAGGCGGCCATCTAAACTATGGATTTTCTGCATTGTTTCATGTGAAATCAGTTTATCCTGAGTCCCTGATAACAAAATATACGCAGAATCACCACCAAAGTTTTTTTGATAGGTCTCTGTGTCCTTGTAAACTTGCGATTTCGTGTTCACAAACACATCATTGCCCATATCCATCTGCACCTTAGGCAAACCAAAGCCAAGGAAAACCGTGATGGCCAACATGCCGACAAGCAAGGATACCGTGTGCTTTTGAATGAATTGTCCTAGCTGCTCAAATTTTCTTTCCATACGTCGTGAGATCCCTTTCTCTCAAAAAAGTGACCTCAGTATAACCAGATAAATTAATCGCGAACAGAAACAAAAAGAACCGAGTATCTCAAAATGAGACACTTGGTTCTTTTTGTTCTAATTACGTTTCTGGGACAACACAAATTCGATTTAAACCGTCCGTCAGAAAAGTCACAATTTCATCCTTTGGTGTGCTTTGTTCTGTTGTCACCCAACGAATCATTAAGTTAACAATGGCCCCAGCAATTAAGCTAATCACCAAATCTGGACGAGGAGAATCCTCAACTTGCTGAATGAGTGGATCATCTGTTTTTTTCTGTTCCACCAGTTTTTCTTTAAGCGTTTGCTCTGTGGCCGCAGTCAACACATAGTACATATTTTCGTGCGAATTGGCTGTCGTTAAGTTCCGAAATACCCGCTGATTTTCCTGAGCAAAATCGACAATCTGTTCAACAAATTGGCGACTGGGAATTTGGTTATCGGCATCCATCGTTTCACGAACCACCCGAAACTCATCCTGTAACAAATCATACTTGTCATGATAATACCGATAAAAGGTGCTGCGGTGGTTATGCGACTGTTCACAAATATCGTTTACGCTAATTTGTTCAAACGGTTTGTGCATCAACAGTGTTCGCATTGCGTTAATTAACTCTTGGCGCGTCTTTTCCTGACGAAAACTTTCTGGTTTGATAGTCATGCGTTTCGACCTCCTTGCATTAGCCAGCTAAAGATTATGTTTCACATGAAACGCCCTTTTGGCTAACATTGCAACCCTCGTGATCAAACTAGGCTTTAAAGTATGTTGCAATCGCATCGGCAATCCGTTCACTTGCATGCCCATCTCCGTACGGATTTTTGGCGCTAGCCATTGCTTCGTATTCGGCTTGATTAGTTAATAAATTGGTCATCGCGGTGTAAACATTTTCTTCGTTTGTGCCTACTAATTTCAGGGTACCAGCCGTAACTCCTTCTGGCCGTTCAGTGGTTTCACGCAACACCAAAACAGGCTTTCCTAACGATGGCGCTTCTTCTTGGACACCGCCAGAATCTGTCATAATGAATAAGGCCTTGGCGGCCAAATTATGAAAATCAACCACATCTAGCGGCTCAATCAAGTGAATGCGTTCGTCATCAGCAAACACCTCATGTGCGGCTTCTTGAACGTTAGGACTGAGATGGACAGGATAGACCACGTCTAAATTCTGGCGCTCATCCACAACACGTTTGATTGCGCGGAAGGTTGCACGCATTGGTTCGCCCTGATTCTCACGTCGGTGCATCGTCAATAATATAAACTTGTGTCCTGCAGGGATTTTGTCCAAAACTTCATGATGATAATTCTGTGTAACAGTTTCGCCAAGCGCATCAATAGCGGTGTTTCCCGTGACAAAAATCTGACTAGCGGGATGGTTTTCTTTCAATAAGTTGTCACGACTTGTTGTGGTTGGTGCAAAATAAAGATCACTCATCACATCAGTCAACTGACGATTCATTTCTTCAGGATACGGCGAATACTTGTCCCATGTCCGCAAACCGGCCTCAACGTGCCCAATGGCAACCTGGTGATAGAAGGCGCTCACAGATGCAGCAAATGTGGTTGTGGTATCGCCGTGAACCAAAATCAAGCGCGGTTGCTCCTGTTGAATAATGTCATCTAGCTGACTGATGACATGAACGGTAATTCCGGTTAACGTTTGCCCAGCACGCATAATATTTAAGTCATAATCCGGTTTGATATGAAAAATCGTTAATACCTGATCCAACATTTCCCGATGCTGCGCTGTGACAACCACAATGGGTTGAAATCGTTCGTCCTCTCGCAGGCGTTGCACTACCGGCGCCATTTTAATCGCTTCTGGCCGAGTTCCAAAAATCAACATTACCTTAATTGGCTGTTGTGCCATATTAGACATCCTCCCCTAACAAACTGAATAAGCCCACCATAACATGACTGGCTTAAAGTAAGCTTCATTTAGCGTTTAAGCAACGAAAATTTTGGGGTTTACGATTATTTCCAAAAGATTTACCGGCATAATCGACCCCTTATCTAATCCTCTTTAAACCATTTGTCTTTAAACGTTATTGACTTTCAGTCGATTAACCATATACTGAAATCATAAAAGTGAGTAACCGCTCATTTTCAAACCAATAAATACTAAATGTTGGCATCTATGATAAGATTAACGTTACATTAGAAATGAACCAAAACCGACGTGAAGGAGGTGAGGCACATTAAACGAGTTCAAACCTATCATGACGTGACAGATGATGTGGTGACGACTAATCACCAAACGAATATTCTGCCCAAAGATTATCGATGGCATCGCGACCGCTGGTGGGAACGATTATGGTCCCTTATCTTTCGTGGTTTGGCTAAGGCATTTGCTTACGTTTATTGCTACGCCAATTGGCATTTAACGGTGGTTAACCGCGGTGTCTTGAAACCGTTTCGCCATCAAGGCTACTTTATGTATGCAAACCACACCCAGCCGGTCAATGATGCGTTTATGCCGTTAGTTATCGGTGGCGCGCAACGTTTTCACGCCGTTGTCAGCCCCGCAAATTTCACGCTTCCGATCCTCGGGCCTAACCTACCTTATGGTGGTGCCTTGCCAACTGCAACCACAACGAGTCAGCCCATTCAGCTCATTAAAGCGGTCGATCGGGTAATGGATCATAATAACTATGTTGTCATTTATCCTGAAGCACATGTATGGCCCTATTACACCAAGGTTAGACCATTTCCGGAAACGTCGTTTAGCTTCCCCGTAAAAACGCAGAAGCCCGTCTTCTGCATGACGACGACTTATCAAAAGCGTAAATTTGGCAAACGACCACGGCTAACTGTTTATATTGACGGTCCATTTCAACCAACAGCGGACCAGTCAAAAAAAGCTCAGCAGCATGAGCTTTGGCAAGATGTGACCCTAACCTTAAAACGGCGAAGCGCCGCCAGCACTTACGAATACATTCACTACAAAAGAGATGATTCATGATGAATATTTTATTCTGTGGCGATCATAGCGTAGAGGATGGCATCCTTATCGCAACGTTATCACTCATCAAGCATGTGCGAGAGCCTCTGCATATTTACGTGATGACGATGACGTTATCGTCATCAAACGGGGCACAACGCAGACCCGTTAGTGAGCGATTACTCACTTGTGCTCGCGATGAATTACACACTGCCAACCCACTCAGTAGTATTGAAGCAATTGATTGCACCACATTATTCAACCAAACACCACCTAGTGCGAACATGACGTCACGGTTCACGCCATATTCCATGCTCCGTTTATATGCAGACCAGATTCCACAACTGCCTAACCGTTTGCTTTACCTCGATGCGGACATTATTTGCCGTCAGTCATTTGAGTCATTCTATCACCAAGATCTTCACGGCGTTGAATTTGTCGGTGTGCTGGATCATTACGGAAAATGGTTCTTCCATCATGAACTGAAAGTCTATGATTACGTCAATTCTGGTGTTCTCCTGCTTAACTTAGCCTACATTCGACAAACGCAGCTTTTTGCCAAAGCCCGCTATATGTGTGAGACGCAACAACGTTTCATGCCAGATCAGACTGCATTGAACAAGCTGAGCCGCACCAAACGGATTGCACCGGAACGATTTAACGAGCAGCATCACATTCAATCTGACACTGTTTTTCAACACTTTACGACGAGTTTTAAGTTCTTCCCGTGGGTGCACACGTTCACTGTGAAACCATGGGAAGTTCAGCGGGTCCACAGTGAGTTAGGTCTTCACGATTACGATGATGTCCTCAATAAGTACCTTGAACTCAAACAACATCAGTAAGAAAGGAGCGACACACGATGCCTTCAGCAATTATTCCTATCTTTTACGCCATCAGTGACGATTTTGCACCCTATGCCGCTGTCTCGATCAAATCATTAACCTCAAATGCTGATTCAAATAATCATTACCAAGTCATTATTTTGCATCAAGGGTTGTCTAATCAAACAAAGGCCAGCCTATCCGCTCTTAGTACGCCTAATGTAGAGGTTAGCTTTAAAGCTTTAACACAGTCGTTATCTGCTATTCAAAATCAGCATCAAAATTTTCTCAGAGCCGATTTCTTTACCTTAACCATTTTCTACCGCTTATTTATCGCCGACATGTTTCCGCAGTTTGAAAAAGCTATTTACATTGACAGCGATACGGTCATCCCCGGGAATTTAGCTAATTTATACGAGCTGCCATTGGCTAATAATTTGATCGGCGCCGCCCCAGACCATTCAATTGAACACGTGCCGCCAATGGTCGATTACATCACTAATGCACTTGGTCTACCTGCTAACGAATACATCAATTCCGGCGTATTGCTCCTCAACCTAACAAAATTACGAGAGGAACATTTCAGTCAACGTTTCTTGAGATTGCTGCAAACGTACCAGTTTGACTGTATTGCGCCAGATCAAGATTATCTCAATACAATGTGTCATGGTCGCATCCGGTACTTAGACGAGGCTTGGGACGCCATGCCAAAAGACCCACAGTATGCGCCAGTGAAAAATCCGCAATTGATTCATTACAATCTATTTTATAAGCCGTGGTATTTTGACCACATTATGTACGGTCATTATTTCTGGCAGTATGCTGATCAGACCTCATACAAAGATATGCTCCATCAACAATTAAACGATTATACAACTGCACAACGAAACGCCGATCGAGCCAAACTGACCACTTTAATGACTAAAGCTGGCCAGTTACCCGATACACCCACGACGTTTAAAAAAGTGGCCGCCACCGGTGTGCCCATTCGCGTATGATAGTTGCAGATCATCGCGACCAAGTCATTAATAACATTCGACAGGCCGTTGCTGAGGAACGCTTTAACGATAAGGTGGAGGTGGGTGATCCTATCTTATCAACGGAGGCCAAAACGCAGGCTGTCGATAACTACCTCAAACGCAGTCACACGCTTCACTTTAAAATTGCAAACTGGATTGCGCGAACGTTTATGGCCATCGCAACCTGGCTGACTAACCGAACGACCACCGTTTCCGGTTGGGAAAATCTGTCTAGTCTAGCTAAACACCAAGGTGCCATCATCACCACCAATCATTTCAATCCCCTTGAAAATACGGTACCGCGGCTACTAGCTCGTCATGAACACCGGCGCTTATTCATCGTTAGCCAGGATACAAATCTGGCGATGACTGGCGGACTGGGTTATTTAATGAATAACTTAGATATCATTCCCTTGTCCAAACGGTTGGACTATCTCGGTCGCGAACTACCAGCATTGATTCAACAAGCAACTGCCGCTGGTCACTTCGTGTTGATTTATCCCGAACAGGAAATGTGGTTTAATTACCGCAAACCTAGGCCGCCCAAACGTGGCACGTATTATTACGCCGCCAAAGCAAACGTACCCATCATTTCCTGTTTTACCGAAATCCGGTCTGAAAAGAAATTAGCAACGCCAGAATTTCATGAAACGAGTTATCATTTACACATTTTGCCGCTCATTTACCCCGATCCTAAACTATCAGCTAATGCAAATGCCACGCGCATGATGAACCAGGATTATGCACAAAAAAAGGCCGCCTACGAGGCAGCCTATCATGAACCACTATCTTATCAGTTTGAACCACAAGATATTGTAGGATGGATTCCGGACCGTGCTCAGCAATAAAGCCATTATTTCACTATCATTAGCGCACAATCAACAATAGTACGATCCAGACGTAGATGTTAATTAACAGCAATACCAAAGAGTGGCCATCGCATTTTTTGCGACGACCACTCTTTTTATAGTTTAAATCGTTATCCCTGACAGGTATCCGTTAAAACAAATATTCAATTTGTTTAGCTATTGCGATACCTTAGCGATGCGTCCCTGTTCAATATAAACGGACAAAATCGCAATATCAGCAGGGTTAACACCAGAAATTCGACTTGCCTGAGCAAGCGTTTCTGGTTGAATTTTAGCAAGCTTTTGCCGACCCTCTGTCGCCAGGCCCTCAATGGCTTCGTAGTCGATATTTGCTGGAATGGCTTTTGCTTCCATCCGCTTCAGCTTGGCAATTTTCTCCTCAGCCTTTTGGATATAACCAGCATACTTTAGCTCAATTTCAACCTGTTCCACCACACGGTGATCGAGTGGCTCAGCTGGTCCATCAATAAATTGCATCAAATCAGCATAGGTCACTTCTGGGCGCCGTAGGAAATCGGCTGCCAGCACGCCATCCTTCAACGGCGCATCATTATGTGCTGCCAACCACTCGTTAACCTGCGCGTTGGGCTTAACGCGAACAGACTTCAAACGATTTAACTCAGCGGTAATAGCCGCTTTTTTGCTTTCAAACTTAGCAAATTTTTCATCATTAATCAGACCAAGATCGTGCCCCATAGCCGTTAAACGCAGATCTGCATTATCGTGCCGCAAAATCAGCCGATATTCAGCACGGCTCGTTAACAACCGGTAAGGCTCTTTCGTGCCCTTGGTCACTAAGTCGTCAATCATGACGCCGATGTATGCGTCAGACCGCTTTAATGTGAAATCATCCTCGCCTAAAGCACGACGACCTGCATTGATGCCCGCAATCAGACCCTGCCCAGCAGCCTCTTCATAACCAGACGTTCCGTTCATTTGACCAGCAGTATACAGGTTTTTAATCAGCTTCGTTTCTAGCGTGTTACGCAACTGGTAAGGTGACACAACGTCATACTCAATTGCATAACCAGGCCGCATCATTTTTGCATCTTCCAAACCCTTGATGGAATGTAAAATATGCTGCTGAATTTCTTCTGGCATTGATGTAGAAAGCCCTTGTACATACCATTCATCAGTCCGCCGACCCTCAGGTTCCAAGAACAATTGGTGCCGACTCTTATCAGCAAAACGAACGATCTTGTCTTCGATGGAAGGGCAGTAACGCGGTCCGACTCCTTCGATAACACCTGAGAACATTGGTGCTCGATCCAAGTTTTCACGAATAATTTCATGTGTGTGTTCATTGGTGTATGTTAACCAGCAACTAAGTTGATTTTTTACGTCAATGTATTGGCTGTCTGGCGTATCAAAACTGAAGTGATTAGGTTCCTTATCACCAGGTTGTTCTTCTGTTTCATCATAATGAATTGTTCCACCATCAACACGTGGCGGTGTCCCAGTCTTGAACCGTTCCAGGTCAAAACCAAGTTTCTCTAAATCTTCTGACAGCTCAATGGATGGTTGCGAGTTGTTGGGGCCAGATGAATACATCAGTTCCCCAATGATAATCTTTCCGCGTGAAGCGGTACCAGCGGTTAATACCACAGACTTAGCTTCGTAGTGTGCCCCTGTTGCCGTCACAACACCGTGACAAACACCATCGTCTACCAATAAGGAAGTAACAACACCCTGACGCAACGTTAAATTAGGTTCCCGCTCCATCGTGTGCTTCATTTCCTCATGATAGGCATGTTTGTCGGCCTGAGCCCGTAAGGCACGGACAGCAGGGCCCTTCCCGGTATTTAACATCCGCATTTGAACGTATGTCTTATCAATGTTGTGGCCCATTTCACCACCGAGAGCATCAATTTCACGTACCACAATCCCTTTAGCCGGACCACCAACAGATGGATTACATGGCATAAAGGCAACCATTTCCAATGAAATAGTCATCAACAGTGTTTTGTTGCCCATTCTGGCTGCAGCTAACGCGGCCTCAGAGCCTGCATGACCAGCGCCGACCACGATTACGTCATACGCTTTTGCCTGGTATGGCTTTCCCTCTGAAATCATTTCATTTTCCTTTCAATTGCCAACTTATTTACAACTGTAGTTCTGGCAGTATGTTTCACATGAAACATACTCGGTAACTATTTGCCCAAACAAAACTGAGAAAATAATTGTGTCAACAGTTCATCCTGAACAGAATCACCGGTTATTTCACCCAGCAGATCCCATGCACGAGTCATATCGATTTGAACCAAATCGACCGGCATCCCCGCAGCAATACCACTCATAACGTCATCCAGGGCTTGTGAAGCCTGGTTTAATAACCCAATATGTCGAGCATTAGTGACCATTACCGTCGTCTGACTGTTTTCAATACCGCCAAAGAACAGGTTAGCAATCTTATCCTCTAACTGATCCATCCCAGCATTCGTCAGCACGGATGTTGCAATCACTGCGTCATCGCCAACTAACTTTTGCAAATCGGCCAAGTCGACTCGTTGCGGCAGGTCAGTTTTGTTCAAAATGACGATTCGTTTGCTATCTGCCGTTGTTTTGATTAACGTGCGGTCCTCGTCCGTTAATGGTTCACTGCCATTAATGACCAACAAAACTAAATCAGCAGCTGCCAACGCCTGTTTAGAACGTTCAACCCCGATCTTTTCAACTTTATCCGTCGTGTCGTGAATGCCAGCGGTATCAACCAGTTTTAACGGGACACCCTTCACGTTCACATATTCTTCAATGACATCGCGAGTTGTCCCGGCAACATCCGTCACAATTGCCTTATCCTCGTGAAGGAGGTGGTTTAAGAGACTAGATTTTCCGACATTAGGTCGCCCAACAATGGCTGTGGCCAAACCTTCGCGCAGTACCTTACCCTGTTGAGCGGTACTGAGAAGATCTGCAATTCTAGCCTTTACATCCTTGGCCTTTTCCAACAATAACCGTGTCGTCATGGTTTCTACATCATCATACTCAGGGTAATCAATGTTCACTTCGACTTGAGCTAAAACATCCAAGATGTCCTGACGCAAATTGCGAATCAAGTGAGCCAAATCGCCGTCCAATTGATTTAACGCGACCTTCATCGATTTGTCAGTTTTGGCACGGATTAAATCCATTACAGCTTCAGCTTGTGACAAGTCAATTCGACCATTAAGGAAAGCACGTTTGGTAAACTCACCAGGTTCAGCTAACCGCGCCCCGTGACTTAACAACAACTGTAAAATTCGGTTGGTGGCAACAATCCCGCCATGACAGTTAATTTCAATAACATCTTCACGCGTAAATGTCTTTGGCGCTAACATGACAGAAACCATCACTTCATCAACTTCTTCATTGGTGTCAGGATCAATGATGTGTCCGTAGTTAATGGTGTGACTAGCTACTTTACTTAAATCACGACCTTTAAAGACCTTTTCAGCAGTTGCTAGTGCCTCTTCACCACTCAACCGCACAATTGAAATTGCCCCCTCACCAGGTGGCGTTGAAATTGCAGCGATGGTATCAAACTCGGTAATCGTTTGTGACATATAAACTCCCTTCTCCGCTGATTAATAAATTGCATAAAAAAAGTGCCACCCCACGCGTAAAAAACACGTGGGCAAAGCACCTTGACTACTTTAACCAGTAATATTCATATCAAATGTTTAATTAATGTACCCAATACTAAAAGCGTCGGCTCTTTTTGTCAAGCATTAGCGTGGGGCAACAACTACACCGCGCCGTGGTTCCCTACCTTGTGAGAAAGTCGTCACATGCGTGTTTTTAGCCAGTTGTGTGTGAATAACCTTCCGCTCATAAGCAGGCATGGGGTCGAGCAGCTCTGTTTCACCACCCGCAATTACATCACGCGCAGTATTATCAGCCAAACGCTTTAAAGTGCTGGCGCGTCGCTCACGATAGCCAGCCACATCAAGCATTAATTCGAAATGTTGCATACCCTGCCGCAACATAAATGTATTGCCAAGAACTTGTAGTGCGTTCAATGTGCGACCATGCCGACCAATCAATAACCCCTCTTGTTCGGTCATAAAGGTTATTGTTGCGCCATGATGATATGTATCGGCCTCGGCGTCAGCACTAATACCAAGTTGCTCCAGCACATCAAGCAAGTAATTGGCAACTGCCTCCAAATTATCATCCAAGCGCGCTTGATTAGCCCGTTGGCGAGCCTTCAACTCTTCTGGTGTCAATTGAGTGGTTGCTGATATTGAAGTAATCGAATCAGTCGAATCAGTCAAACCAGCAGACTGCGATTGATCAACAGCACTGCTCATCGTAGCAGTTGTCGAGACAGTCGAAGTGGTCTCAGTAGACGCAGCAACACTGTCGGCGACCTCAGCCGAGGTTAATGAACTTTTAGCGTGGGGATGGTCTCCCTCACGTTGTCGAACATCGGCGGTTGCATCAACATTTCGTTCAATATCCTCATCACGCTTAGCAGCCACCCGTTGACCACTTGGATGATCAAACGTCGGACTAGTTTTAGCATTTTTAAGTGGTTTACTTTGCGTTGTCCGTGATGAAGTTGCTCCCGTGGAGGCACCAGCCGATACCTTAGCCGATTGCGGCGTTTTTGTGACGGAAACTGGCTTAATCGTAATATCAACGATAGCCTCTTTTTTCAAGCGTCCAAACCAGCCATGGACCGGTTCAGATACAACCGTAATCGCTACTTTGTCACGATCAATTTGAATTTTTTTGAGTCCGTTTTGAATTGCTTCATCCACGGTTTTCCCCTGATATTGCGTCACAGCTATTCCTCCAAATAAATCACGTACCTACATTTTAGCATGGATTGACTAACTTTTTATTGAACATTCACATTCTAGTTACCGACCATTTGTCGCCAAAATGTCAGTAACTGAAATCATTTCCCGGGTAATAACGTTACAACCCTATCAACAAGTTCTGCCGCAAGCTCAGACTTAGCCATGATTGGTAATTTTTCGGGCTCCTGATTGGGACGCAGAATAATGACTTGGTTGTTGTCGGCGTTGAAGCCAATATCTTTTCGGCTCACATCGTTAGCAACCAGCATATCCAATTTCTTATCGGTTAATTTTTGTTGGGCGTTTGCCAGTAAATGTTCGGTCTCTGCAGCGAATCCTACCATGACTTGTTTAGTCTTCTGCGTTGCCAACGTTTTTAAGATGTCGGGATTTTTTGTGAGTTTGATTGTCATCGTATCATTATCGGCCGTTTTTTTAATCTTCTGGGTAGCTTCTTCAACTGGTCGAAAATCAGCGACCGCCGCTGCCATGATGACAGCATCCTGTTGGGCAAAACGGTGTTGCATCTGGTCTAGCATTTCTTTGGCACCAGTAACGTGGACAATTTCAACACCGGTCGATGCAGTCAAAGTGGTTGTGCTACTAACTAAAGTGACGTCAGCCCCTTCATTAGCCGCCGCGGTTGCAATTGCGTAGCCCATTTTCCCTGAGGAATCATTACTGATAAAACGAACTGGATCAATGCGTTCACGCGTCCCCCCAGCAGTGACAAGTACATGGCGATGGCGCAAACGCCCCGTTTGTTTAGCCCACTTTCGTTGCACAAAATCTACAATCGTTGTCGGTTCAGGTAATCGGCCACGTCCTGCGTACCCTTCAGCTAATAGCCCTGTGTCCGGTTGCATCACGATCACGCCATCGGTGGTCAAAGTTGATACATTACGAGCAGTCGCTGGCGCTTCCCACATATGATTATTCATTGCTGGCACCACGATTTTTAACGCGGTGGTGGCCAACAATGTTGTGGAGACAGCATCATCAGCCATTCCCATCGCCATTTTAGCAATAATGTTCGCCGTTGCTGGGACAACAACAGCAATATCTGTCCAATCAGCCATCTCAATGTGTGGCACATAGTGACCGTCACTACCATTGTGGCCAAATAAATCCGTTAATACCGGCTGCTTGGTCAGTGCACCAAATGTCAACGGCGTCACAAACTTTGTCGCGTCTGTTGTCATTGCTACACGAACAACAGCTCCTTGCTTCATCAAACCGCGAACGACTTCAGCCGCCTTGTAGATTGCAATGCCTCCGGTGACATAAACAGCAATGTGCTTATTCTCGAGTCCCATGCTTTTCCTCCCGTTTTTCCACTGAATGATGTTCTTGATGTTGTGCATCCTGCCAAGCCCGAATAACGTTAAAAACTGCCAACAATATCGTAACAAGTAAGCCGCTGATTGGCACAAAGTAGACCAGCACAACGGCGACAAAGAGACCACCATACAATGCAGTCGCACTGTACCCATTTAGTTTGCCAACAAACCGGATATGATCGCCATCAGCTGGATTGACCCGTTGTAAGTCACGCGCCATTTTTGTATAAGATAACGACCATAGCAATTGAACACCCACGTATAATCACTCTGCCAACCGTTTGTCTGGAGACTCCCCTACAAAGGCTGTCACATACGGGAAAAAGCTCAAAAAGAGAAGCCATAGAACATTATCCCAGTAAACGATAGTCGTTATCTTACCAGAACCATTAAATAAATCATGATGGTTATACCACACAATCATAATGAACAAGAAACTAATCGCATAGGCGGCAAATTTAACACTTTGGGTCAATAAATCATGGATGTGAATCCCTGCTGGCACCGCTAGCTGTAAAACCAACAAGGTCACGATAATAGCGATGATGCCATCCGTAAAGGCAATTAATCGCGATTTATTAATATTTTGATGACGATTATTATTTCGCAGTGTTGACACAGCAGAGGCCACACCTAACAGAATCTGCCCTAGGATTCCTGCAATTGGCCACCATGGTAAAATCAATAGCACGACAATAACGATGCCAAAACGCCACAGTACGTTTGGGCGAGAATTTCCCAGTGCATAAAACTCATGACGTTGTTCCGGATTGGCCGCACCTAAGCTATATACTAACAACGAATAGGCACCCATCCACACTAACGTTACTAAAATGAATAGACATTCAGGCCAAAAAGCTAACGGATATCGACCAACCCAAGCAGTGGCTAGAGGAAATAATGACATCACAAAAATCCACAGAGTATTAGCCAAATACACGGGAAACGTCACACGCTGGGCAGCGTTAATAATATTGTGATGAAAGTACCATGTTGCCATAATTAATAGAAAACTAGCGGTAAATGCGGCAAACGAACCTGCTTGCTTTAGAACTGCCGCCAGCGTTGCCTGCTCAGGTGGTTCAATTTCAAGGATCAGAATCGTAACCTCAATCGCAATAATCGCGTCAGAAAATCCGGTGAACCGCTCTTTATTCATCGCTCATGCCATCTCCAAATCGAAACTACTATCAGTTTAAGGTTCTTTAAGCATAGACACCACTATAAAGTGTGCCGAACAGCAATCTGAGCCAAAATAGTTGTCATCGGTAAATTAATTCGAATCGTAGCCAATATTCATCGCAAAACTTATAGTCAATAAATAATGAATGACCGCAATAGTTTCATTTGTAACGTTATTGTAATCATTGACGGCTTGAACTGTTTACACCACCCGTCTATTCTATACATAGCGCACTCGGCGCACTTGCGCTAAAAACCACATTAAAAGCTATACAGATTGGAGTCATTAAAGTGACACAGCAAGCTCAACCTTCGCAGGCTGACATCGCCCGAATGACGACCTTGTTAATTCATGGCCACCTCGCCGATATCTATGCATTACAGAAGGTCAACATGGACGTTGGCAATCTTCCAAAACTGGGTCTACGCGATATTTTACTGGTTACTCAGATTGGTTTAGAACCAGGAATCACATCTTCGAAGCTTAGCCACCTTTTCCGCATGTCGAGTCCGCTGCTTTCAACGCGGATTACTGCTCTTATGAAACTCAATTTGGTCCAGCAAGTCGAGGATACAAAAGATCGACGGGTGCACAATTTAAAGCTATTAGCTTCAGGAAAAAAAGTTTATCAGTTTTGGTACAAACGAATTGAAGCACTGGCTATCAATATCCTGATGACTCATCCACTTGAAGATATGAATCAAATGGAAGAGCGCATTGAGTTCATTCTAGAAAGTGTTCAGTCCGGCCTCATAAATTAGTTATTATATAATCTTTGCTGTTTACAATAGGCATAATTTTTACACGATTTTAAAAAATCTGCACGCTTCATCAATTGATGAGGCGTGCAGATTTTTCAATCATTTATTAAATTAACGACGTCGTGACCGACGAGCCTTTTTGATTGCTCGTTGCTTGGCCTTCGCTTGGTCGCGTTTAGCCGTTTCACGTTCCTTACGCTCACGGTTAATCTTCCAAGGATTCTGAATCAACAATGTTTGACCAGCCTGGAAGGCGTTTGAAATTACCCAGTACAATGACAACGCTGTTGGCACGGATACGGCAGTGAAGAAGATGATCACTGGCATCCCCCAAACCATCACAGCATTCATTGAGTTACTTTCCGGCTGACTCTTAACACTCAGCCAAGAACTAATGAAAGTGAAGACGGCCGCAAGGATTGGCAAAATGAAGTAAGGATCACGATCCCCAAGCTGCATCCATAAGAACGACCCCGTCTTCAATGCTGCTGTCCGATAGATTGCTTGATACAGTGCCCAAATAATTGGCATCTGAACAATCAGTGGTAAACATCCGGAAACCGGGTTATAGCCAACTTCGGCATATAATTTTCGTGTTTCCTCCTGAAGCTTTTGTTGCGTAGCTGTATCACGCGACTTATATTTCTTCTGCAACGCTGACAATTGTGGCTGAATTTCTTGCATTCGCCGCATTGACCGCGTTTGATAAATCATCAATGGCAGAATAATAATCCGGATGATCAGGGTAATCATAATGATCCCCATCCCATAACCGCCGAATACATGACTCAGCCAAATGATGAATTGACTTAAATTATACAGAATCGTGTGATCCCAAAATCCTGTACTACTGCTGGTGATTGGCTTTTTACCACACGCTGCCAAGAATAAACTGGCTGCAGCAATCATGGTCAGCGCTAATCGTCGTCGGCTTTTACGGCCGGAGCGTTTTCCGTTTGACTTCACGATTTTTTCCTCATTTACTTCATTCATTTTGATACTGCCTATGTTGCCCACTTATATTTTGCTGTAACGCTACTCTGCATCCAGCAGCTTTGCCAAACGTAACGCATGCGTCAGGTTTTCTTTGATTTCGGCCATTGATAGCCCATCAGCTGAAGGTCGCGCGATAACTAAGAAGTCGACGTCCTGACGAAGCATTGGCTTTAACTCCAACAATGACTGCCGAATTCGCCGCTTAACCCAGTTACGATGGACAGCGTTGCCAATCTTTTTACCGACAGAAATTCCGACACGAAAATGTGGCTGCTCTGGTTTATCCATTGTATAGATAACAAACTGACGGTTGGCAATCGAGTTTCTGGTTTCAAAGACCGTTTGAAATTCGCTTTCTTTTTTGATGCGGTATGACTTTCTCAATGGTCCGAATCTCCTCAACTAAAATGATTCAACGCCACAAAACCAACACTAATGGTCATCGTGGACTAAAAAAATAAAAAAGGTCACTGAAAAATATCAGTGGCCTGTTTTTATGCAGATAATACTTTTCTGCCCTTTTGGCGCCGACGTGCTAACACCTGACGGCCGTTACTTGTGCTCATCCGTTTCCGGAAACCATGGACACGTGATCGATGACGCTTCTTTGGTTGGTAAGTTCTTTTCATGTTGGATTGCACCTCCTTTGGATCGTTACGACACAGATACCTTAGTGGTGACGTGACGACACACTTGGATATCCAGCGTTACATATATGTTTGATTAGCTAAAAGCTAGCGCACGAGAAAACTCATGCAGTTCCTAAATATAATATCATAGACAGAGTTACTTGCAAACAACAAATTGTCGATTCTGGTAATTTGTGAGTCAAAAGTTATCCACAGATTGGAAAAACTAATCCACAGGTTCAGTGGATTTTAGATTTTAAAAAACGCTATTTCCACAGGATTTTAACAGCAAAATACACAAATCCACAGCCGTTTGAAAAGTTATCCACACCTCTGATTTTTTCTGTGGATAACTTTTCGAAAGCTATTGTTCTCAACGTTATTTAATCACACTCGCCGGTGGAAAACTTGTTTCACAGAAGCCAAATCCTGATTTTTCAACGCTCCTGTGGATAACCTTCACACAATCCTGTGGAACATTCGTAACTTGTTCTGTGGAACCTGTGGAAAACTCAGTTTGTTCATGCTAAAGTTGTCTTTGCAGATTTTGTTATTTCCATTTTTCGCCATAAATTATTACTATTTATGCATAATTCATTCTAGGAGGCTTCATCGGTGGTCGATAAAAACACACTCTGGGATGGTTTAAAAGAAAGTTTTCGCGCTAATTTGTCACCCGTTACCTTTAATACGTGGGTCGAATCAGCACTGCCTCTTTCTTACCAGCCGCCACGCTTCGTTTTACAAGTTCCTTCCCAGCTTCATAAAGACTACTGGGAGCGGACTCTAACCCCAAAACTGGTCGAATTTGCTTTCTCCGATTTTCAAGCTGAGTTGGAACCCGAGTACGTCATTGAGGGAGAACAACCGGCTCAGCCAACAGTAAAGGAACCTGTTACTGACACTGCCACAACTGAAGTTGTTAATCACGCAAACTCTCTAAATGACAAATACACATTTGATACATTCGTTATTGGTAAGGGGAACCAGATGGCGAATGCTGCTGCTATGGCGGTTTCTGAGGAACCTGGGACCTTGTACAACCCCTTGTTTCTTTATGGTGGTGTTGGCCTGGGTAAAACGCATTTAATGCACGCCATCGGCCATGCCATGATTGCTCGTAACCCTAATACCAACGTCATGTACGTCACCAGTGAAGAGTTCACCAATGATATGGTTATGTCGATCCGTGACAAGACTCAGGAACAATTCAGGTTGAAGTATCGGTACGTTGATTTACTCCTTGTGGACGATATTCAATTCTTTGCAGACAAGGAAGGGACTCAGGAAGAGTTCTTCCATACGTTTGAGCAACTTTACAACAATAGTAAACAAATCGTGTTGACGTCTGATCGCTTGCCCAACGAAATTCCTAAGTTACAAGACCGCTTAGTGAGCCGCTTCAAATGGGGCCTATCCGTTGACATTACGGCGCCTGACTTAGAAACACGAATTGCCATTTTACGTAATAAAGCTGAGCGTGAACAAATTGAAATTCCTGATGACGCACTCGAAATCATTGCCAGTCAGGTCAATAGTAACGTCCGTGAATTGGAAGGCGCTCTCGCACGTGTACAGGCCTATTCGCGCCTCCAAAAGAAGCCGATTGATGAAGACTTAGTTCACAATGCATTGAAGAGCCTTAACCTCGAAAGCAAACCAACACTTACGATCGAACTCATTCAACAGAAGGTTGCAAGCTACTTTGACGTTAATCTCGTCGATCTTAAAGGTAAAAAGCGGATGAAGGAAATCGTTGTCCCACGGCAAATTGCGATGTATCTAGCCCGTGAATTAACGAATTCATCCTTGCCAAAAATCGGTAAAGCCTTTGGTGGCAAAGACCACACAACCGTTTTGCATTCTTGCGACAAAATTGCAGAGAGTATTTCAAACGACGCAAAACTTGCTGAAAACATTCAGCAGCTTAAAATTGAGATACAACGCTAGTGAAAACTGGCGTATCATGGGGGCAGGACGTCGTTAGGACCTGTGGATAAGTAAATCGAAACCATCTGAGTTTTACTTGAGTTATCCACAGGTGGAAAACTTTACCAGTTCTTGAAATTCTTGGTTTTCCACAGTATCCACACTGCCTACTACTACGACTATCTTTATATCTTAAATAAGTAATGGGGCTTTGCCCCAAATTACATAAACCACTTTGGGGGACTAAGAATGAAATTTACGGTCAATCGACAAAGTTTTATTAAAAAGCTCAATGATGTTTCGCGTGCCATTTCTACAAAAACAACAATTCCGATATTAACCGGATTAAAGCTAGAAGTTACCAATAATGAAATTACCTTTACTGGATCCGATACCGACATTTCGATTGAAACCACACTCCGTGCTGATGATGAAAACGCAGAACTAAATGTTGAAGAAGCAGGTAACATTGTTTTACCAGCACGTTTCTTTGGTGAGATCGTCAAACGGTTACCAGAAGCTACGATGACCATCGCAGTTAAAGAAGGTTTTCAGGCAAACATTACATCTGGAGCAGCTGCCTTTACGATCAACGGGTTGGATGCCAATAGCTACCCGCACTTACCTGAAATTGAAAGCGATGATGAAGTAACACTGGCTGGGGATGTCTTCCGTGACATCATCAACACCACAGTTATTGCCGTTTCAAACCAAGAAAGTCGCCCAATTTTGACTGGGGTTCACTTTACTTTGGCCGGTGATCAATTTACAGCTGTTGCTACTGATTCACATCGTTTAAGTCAGCGCAAGATCACGCTGCCGACACCAGCTACGGAAACTCATGACGTAATCATCCCCGGGAAGTCCTTAGTTGAACTATCACGGATGATTGGTGAAGACAGCACTGATGTTAAAATGCGCCTCGCTGAAAACCAGGTGCTCTTCTTACTCGGTGACACATCTTTCTATTCACGTTTGTTAGAAGGAAATTATCCAGATACGTCACGCCTAATTCCTAGTGAATCTGACACGACCATGGAAATTTCAGCACCAACGTTACTATCTGCTATTGAACGTGCTTCGTTGTTATCACATGAAAGTCGTAACAACGTGGTTAAAATCACGTTGAAGGGCGAAGAAAAATCGGCCACAATTTTCGGCAACTCACCAGATGTTGGTGCTGTTGAAGAAAATCTATCGGCCATCAGCCTAGAAGGGTCAGACTTAGAGATTTCGTTTAACCCAGATTACCTGAAGGATGCGTTGCGTTCTTTTGGTCAATCACAGATTAAATTAAGCTTCACTTCGGCACTACGGCCATTCACCTTGGTACCAAGTGAGGATGAACAAAACTTTATTCAACTAATTACACCTGTGCGGACGTTTTAGTTGAATGCATAAGTAATTCAAAAAGGAGCACTCCGAGACCAAAATGCTACTGGTCTCGGAGTGCTCCTTTTTTGCGCCAAGCTTGTGAAAGTCACTTTCTGTGGCTAACGTGTTTCCGGTAATTCCAAACGACAGAACGTGGAAATTGGAAAACAACGGCAAGATTCGAAATAAAAGTCGTTTTTTAAGGCGATTTTGTCGTATTTTGCGTTTAAAGCGTCTCTTAGCCATTTTGAGGGTTCGTTAGTATCGGGTATTTAAAAAGATATAAAATCGATTATAGGGCGTAAAAACCGGTTAATTAATTGTTTTTCGGTTCTGAAAACGGTATAATAGTTACTGTAAGTAAGGGATGGTGTTGATTGTGAAAAAAGAAGTTTTAATCAAGACAGCCTTCATTACTTTGGGCCAACTGTTGAAAGAAGAATCAGTTGTTGATTCAGGCGGCCAGGCTAAGTGGTACTTACGCGAACATTCAGTGTCCGTTAATAACGAACCGGATGATCGTCGTGGTCGTAAACTTTATCCTGGTGATTCAGTGGATGTCCCAGATGTAGGGCTATTTTTTATACGGCAAAATCAGTCAGCAGACTCAACGGAAAAGGATGCGTAAATGTACCTGGAAGGTTTACACCTCAAGAATTTTCGTAATTACGCTGACCTTGACGTCAAATTTAATCAAGGTGTGAATGTGTTACTGGGCGAAAATGCACAGGGAAAGACAAACCTGCTGGAAGCAATTTACGTTTTAGCCTTGACGCGTTCGCACAGAACGGCAAATGATCGTGACTTAATTGGCTGGCAGGCTAATGAGGCCTTAGTTGCTGGTCGTGTTCATAAAACGAATACGGTTACGCCATTGGAGCTGACATTTAGCAAGAAAGGCAAAAAAGCCAAGGTGAACCACCTTGAGCAGGCTCGTTTATCGGCTTATGTGGGCAATCTTAATGTGATTTTGTTTGCTCCAGAGGATTTAGAGCTGGTTAAAGGATCGCCATCAGTGCGAAGGCATTTCATTGACCAAGAATTTGGGCAAATGAGTCCTAAGTATCTGTATAACGCTGGTCAGTATCGTTCAATTTTGCGACAGCGGAATAATTACTTGCGGCAATTGCAACGTAAACAGGCTAAGGATTTGGTTTATCTCGGTGTGTTGAGTGACCAACTAGCGGCGTTTGGTGCTGAAATTGTTGCCGCACGGTTGAATTTTCTTGATCAACTAGCCGTTTGGGCGCAACAAGTGCATAAAGTGATTTCACAAGAGCGCGAAGAACTCGCGTTTGAATACGTTAACCAGATTAAAGCAACGCGCGAACAAAGTGTCGATACGTTGTACAAGGCGTATCAGGAACAGTTTGAGCGACAACAAGCGAAGGAAATCGAGCAAGGGACGACATTAATTGGCCCTCACCGCGATGACCTTCACTTCATGGTTAACGGTAAAAATGTCCAGACATTTGGCTCACAAGGTCAGCAACGAACGACGGCATTATCTGTGAAACTAGCTGAAATTGATTTGATGAAGGCAATCACAGGTGAATATCCAGTGTTGTTACTAGATGACGTCCTGAGTGAACTGGATGATGCAAGACAGACACACCTGTTACGGTCTATTCAAGACAAGGTGCAAACCTTTCTAACCACCACATCGTTAAGCGGTATTGCCCGTAAACTGATCAATGACCCGACGATATTTAATATCGCTAGCGGTCATTTAAGTCAGGATGAATCATTATCATCAAGCGATGGTAGTGATAGTCAAAACGGTAACGATGGACAGGAACCAAAACAGGAGTAAGTAACAAGTTAGTAAGCAGCAGTTTTTGAGCAACGTGGTTAACGGTCCGTTTTTAGATGCTGGACCACGTTTGAGGAGGAATTACTTTGGCTGAACAAGACGACGAGCAAAAGTTAACGCAAGCGGAACGCGAACGTGTGGAACAGGCAGAGGCTGACCAAGCATCAAAGGTTGCTTCTGGCGATGCCAACCAACGTGAAGCTGAAGCTGGTCAGTATAATGCTGATCAAATTCAGGTTTTGGAAGGCCTTGAAGCCGTTCGTAAACGTCCCGGAATGTACATTGGGACGACCAGTTCTCAAGGACTGCACCACCTTGTGTGGGAAATTGTCGATAACGGGATTGATGAAGCGTTAGCCGGTTTCGCTAATGAAATTAATGTGGTTGTCGAAAAGGACAATTCCATTACTGTGACGGATAACGGTCGTGGGATTCCAGTCGATATCCAAAAGAAAACGGGTAAACCAGCGCTGGAAACCGTTTATACAATTTTGCACGCCGGTGGTAAGTTTGGCGGTGGCGGTTATAAGGTTTCTGGTGGTCTGCACGGGGTTGGTGCGTCCGTTGTTAACGCCTTGTCCACTGAATTGGACGTTAAGGTTATGCGAAATGGCAAAATCTATTACATGGATTTTGATACTGGTCACGTTAAGACACCAATGAAGATCATCGGCGATTCAGAACCGCATGCTCATGGAACCATTGTCCACTTTAAGCCGGATCCGGATATTTTCCGTGAAACAACGGTTTATGACATTAAAGTCTTGACGACTCGGATTCGTGAACTGGCCTTTTTGAACAAGGGCTTACGAATTACGATTGCCGATAATCGCCCAGAAACGCCGACCAAACAAGATTTCCACTATGAAGGTGGAATTAAGGAATACGTTAAGTTCTTGGATGATGGCAAAGATGTTTTGTTCGAGGATCCTGTTTACGTTGAAGGAACTCAAAACAACATCGTGGTCGAAGTCAGCCTGCAATACACTGACGATTTCCACAGCAATTTACTAACGTTCACCAACAACATTCACACCTATGAAGGTGGAACTCATGAAACTGGGTTTAAATCAGCGCTGACACGAGTAATTAATGACTACGCACATAAGAGTGGTCAGTTGAAGGATAACGACGATCCGTTGTCTGGGGATGATGTTCGTGAAGGTCTGACGGCCGTTGTTTCAATCAAACACCCAGATCCACAGTTTGAGGGTCAAACGAAGACTAAGTTGGGTAATTCAGATGCCCGGACCGCCACTGATCATTTGTTTAGTGACACATTCAGTCGGTTCATGATGGAAAATCCGGACACGGCTCGTAAAATCGTGGACAAGGGTATTTTGGCCTCGAAAGCGCGGGTTGCTGCCAAACGGGCACGTGAAGTTACACGGAAAAAGTCAGGTCTGGAAATTTCAAACCTGCCTGGTAAGTTAGCGGATAACACCTCTAAGGATCCAACAATTTCAGAATTATTCATCGTCGAAGGTGATTCGGCCGGTGGTTCAGCTAAGCAAGGTCGGTCACGGTTAACGCAGGCAATTCTGCCAATTCGTGGGAAGATTTTGAACGTTGAAAAGGCTAGTTTGGATCGTGTCTTAGCCAATGAAGAAATTCGGTCATTATTTACCGCATTAGGAACTGGTTTTGGTGAAGATTTCGATATTTCAAAGGCTAATTACCATAAGCTAATCATCATGACCGATGCCGATGTCGATGGTGCCCACATTCGGACACTGTTGCTGACATTGTTCTACCGGTTTATGCGGCCAATGATCGACGCTGGTTATGTTTACATTGCGCAGCCACCGTTGTACCGAGTTGCTCAAGGTAAGATGATGCGCTATATCGACTCAGATGATGAACTAAACACGATTTTAGGTCAGTTGCCACCGTCTCCAAAGCCAATGATTCAGCGGTATAAAGGGCTTGGTGAAATGGATGCTGAACAACTTTGGGAAACAACAATGGATCCTGAAAAACGCCGTTTGTTACGAGTTGATCCACAAGATGCTATTGAAGCAGATCAGATTTTCACCATGTTGATGGGTGATAAAGTTGAGCCACGTCGGAAGTTTATCGAGGATAACGCTAAGTTCGTTGAAAACCTTGATGCTTAATTTGTTTGTGTGAATTAAAGTACTAGAGCGCCGACGTAAGAACGAAGACAAAGGAGTAGCGAAATGAGCGAAGATTTACCAAGTCGCATCACCGACGTCAATTTGTCGCAAACGATGCGGACATCATTTTTGGATTATGCGATGTCCGTTATTGTCGCCCGGGCGCTGCCAGATGTTCGTGACGGAATGAAGCCGGTTCACCGCCGGATTTTGTACGATATGCATGAGCTTGGCAATACACCGGATAAGCCCTATAAAAAGTCCGCCAGAATTGTTGGTGACGTTTTAGGTAAGTATCACCCACATGGTGACAGCGCCGTGTACGAATCCATGGTGCGAATGGCACAAGATTTTAGTTACCGGTATATGTTAGTTGACGGTCACGGGAACTTCGGTTCTGTCGATGGTGACGGTGCGGCTGCTATGCGTTACACGGAAGTGCGGATGAGTAAGATTGCACTGGAAATGTTACGTGATATCAATAAAAATACGATTGATTTCCAAGACAACTATGACGGTACAGAACGTGAACCAACAGTATTGCCAGCGCGGTTCCCTAACCTGTTAGTTAACGGTGCTTCAGGGATTGCCGTGGGGATGGCGACGAGTATTCCACCGCATAACTTGGCTGAAGTTATCAAGGGAATCCACATTTTGATGGACAACCCTGATGCCACAACGGCTGATCTGATGGAAGCCATTCCGGGACCAGACTTCCCAACTGGTGCGATCGTTATGGGTAAGGCTGGTATTCGGAAGGCTTACGAAACGGGTAAGGGATCCATTACCGTGCGTTCAAAAGTTGACATCGAAACGCAAAAAAACGGCAAGGAACGCATCATCGTGACCGAATTGCCATACATGGTCAACAAGGCCCGATTGATTGAGCATATCGCTGAATTAGCACGTGACAAACGCATCGAAGGTATCACGGATATCAACGATGAATCTGATCGTGAAGGTATGCGGATTGTGATTGACGCGCGTCGAGACTTTTCTGCGTCCGTTATTTTGAATAATTTGTACAAGATGACGATGTTGCAAACCTCATTCAGCTTCAACATGTTGGCTATTGAAGATGGCACGCCGAAAGTTCTTAGTCTTAAGCAAATTTTGATTGACTACTTGCGGCATCAAGAAAGTGTTATCCGTCGTCGGACTGAGTTTGATTTAAAGCGTGCTCAGGCGCGGGCGCACATTCTTGAAGGTTTGCGGATCGCTTTAGACCACATTGATGCCATTATTTCGATTATTCGTAATTCACAAACGGCTGATGTTGCCAAAGCTCAGTTAATGAACAACTATTCGTTGTCTGATAAACAGGCGCAAGCCATTTTGGACATGCGGCTTGTTCGGTTAACTGGTTTGGAACGTGGCAAAATTGAAGATGAATACACTGGGTTGATGAAAGATATCGCTGACTACAAGGATATCTTGGCCCATGATTCACGGATCAACGAAATCATCTACCAAGAACTACTTGAAATTCAGACTAAGTTTGGTGACAAACGCCGGACTGAGTTACAGGTCGGTGACATTTCGAATATTGAAGACGAAGATTTAATCGAAGAAGAAGACGTCATTGTGACGTTGACCCACAATGGTTATATCAAACGTCTACCAACAACCGAGTTTAAGGCTCAACATCGTGGTGGCCGTGGAGTTCAAGGTATGAACGTTCATGATGACGACTTCATTGAACACCTGATTTCTACGTCGACTCATGACCGGTTGATGATGTTTACCAACACGGGGAAAGTCTATGCCATGAAGGGCTACGAAATTCCTGAATACGGCCGAACAGCTAAGGGAATTCCAGTGATCAACTTACTTGGCGTGGATGCCGGTGAACGTATTCAAGCGGTGATCAACGTCAAGGGTGGTCCGGATGAGAGCAATAATTATTTGTTCTTCACGACGGTTCATGGTGTGGTTAAACGCACGGCTGTTAGTGAGTTCAGTAATATCCGGAGTAACGGACTGAAGGCCATTAATTTGCACGATGGTGATGAATTGATGAATGTTTCCATCACGGATGGTCATCAAAACATGATTATCGGAACACACCTTGGTTACGCGGTATCGTTTGCAGAAGATGCTGTTCGTGACATGGGTCGTTCTGCAGCCGGAGTTCGCGGAATTCGTTTGCGTGATGACGACTTTGTTGTTGGTGCTGACGTGTTGAAGCCGGACAGTCATGTGCTTGTTATTAGCGAGAAGGGTTACGGTAAACAAACTAAGGCCAGCGAATACCCAATTAAGGGTCGCGGTGGTAAAGGGATTAAGACTGTTAACGTGACAGCTAAGAATGGGCCATTGACTGGATTAACGACGGTTAATGGCACAGAAGATATCATGCTAGTGACTAACAAGGGTGTTATGATCCGCTTTAGCATCGATTCTGTTTCTGAAACAGGCCGTGCAGCGCTTGGGGTTCATTTGATTCGAATCGATGAAGATGCCTCAGTAGCGACGATGGCCAAAGTAGAACCTGAAATCGAGGACGAAGATGATTCAGCTAGTGCGACACCAACTGATGGTGATAACACAGTGCCATCATCTTCAAGCGAGAATGTTGATTCGACGACACCAGTAGCAGGCGATGAACCAGCCGGTGACGCTGATGCACAGGTCAACGAATTGTTGAAACGTGCTGAAGCTGATCAGGATGATACATCTGATGATGCTGATGACGACAACGACTAAAAAGCACAATTAATAAAAGCATCGCGAATAAAATCGCGGTGCTTTTTTATTTACTCAGTAGCTGTCGATTGCTTTTGCGATGCTAATCCTAGACAATAAAAGCGAATTATAAATTCTAGCTAAGGATGTGATACTGCATGAGTGATTCAAAAAAGATTCTCGTTGTGACGACAGAACGGATCCCTGGTCAAGAGTATGAAGTTATTGGTGAAGTGTTTGGGTTAACAACACAATCCAAAAATGTTGTGCGTAATATTGGTGCTGGTTTGAAAAACATCGTTGGTGGTGAAATTAAAGCCTATACTGAGTTGCTCAGTGAGGCACGGGATATTGCAGTGGATCGATTGAGAGAAAATGCTGCGGCGATGGGTGCTGATGCTGTAGTCATGATGCGCTATGACTCGGATTCAATTAGCCAAGACATGGAGACTGTCGCAGCTTATGGAACGGCTGTTAAATTTAAGTAGCGAGTAATTAAGATAAAAAAATCAACGACAACAAACATTTGTTGTCGTTTTGCGTATGTTATAGGTGTGTGAACGAACAACAGGCGTTGCGGATTAGGAGTTCTGTGGTAAGACAAAATAACCTTTCAGTGTTTGTAACGTGGCCTGTATACATCGATCAGTTACGTCAAACGCCATAAGCTATCCCTTGTTATTTAAGCTTTGCCATGCTATACTTTTAGTTCGTGAGCGTTCGCCATTCTGGTGAATGACTCCTTACCCGTTTGAAAAATAGCGGGTCAAAAGTCCATAAGGAGGTAGACAGTCAATGTTAGCAACTAAGTATGAAATTACTTATATTGTTCGCCCAGATCTTGACAGTGAAGCTAAGCAAGCCTTAGTTGAACGTTTCGACAAGATCTTGACAGACAATGGTGCACAAATTGCTGATTCAAAAGACTGGTCAACTCGTCGCTTTGCGTACGAAATTGGAGGCTTCAACGAAGGTACTTACCACGTTGTAAACCTAACCACTGACCAGGCTGAAGCTTTAAACGAATTTGATCGTTTGGCTAAAATCAGCGATGGCATCTTGCGTCACATGATCGTTAAACGTGACGACAAGTAAACAAAACAAAAATTTTAAGAGAGGAGCACTACAACTATGATTAATCGCGCAGTTCTTACCGGACGCTTAACCCGTGACCCTGAAGTTCGTTACACACAATCAGGAGCAGCTGTTGGTTCATTTACGTTGGCAGTGGACCGTCAGTTCACTAACCAACAGGGCCAACGAGAGGCTGATTTCATCAACTGTGTAATCTGGCGTAAGTCAGCGGAAAACTTCGCTAACTTCACGCATAAGGGTTCACTAGTTGGTATCGAGGGCCGGATTCAAACCCGGAACTACGAGAACCAACAGGGCCAGCGCGTTTACGTCACTGAAGTGGTCGTCGAAAACTTTGCCTTACTAGAATCCCGTTCTCAATCTGATCAACGGACTTCCGGTAACACAAACGACAACGGCGGCTACAATAATAATGCTCCTCAATCAGGAAGCGCCAATCCGTTTGGCGGCACTGGTAATAATGGCGGGAACAATGCGGGTAATGCTGCACCTTCCAGTCAAACAAGCCAGGCTCCTGCCGATCCTTTCGCTGGTAACGGTGAAAGCATTGACATTTCGGATGACGACCTTCCATTCTAGTCTCAGAAGATAGGAGGATCATATCATGGCAGATCAACGTCGTCGTGGTGGTAACCGTCGTCGCCGTAAGGTAGACTTCATCGCCGCAAACCACATCGAATACATCGATTACAAAGACACTGAATTGTTGCAACGGTTCATCTCAGAACGAGGCAAGATTTTACCTCGTCGGGTGACTGGTACGTCCGCTAAGAACCAACGTCGTTTGACGGTGGCAATCAAGCGTTCACGGATCATGGGATTGCTTCCATTCGTAGCCGAAGACTAATCAATGTTTTATCAAACAGCCCTTTTAGGGGGCTGTTTTTTTTAGTCTTTAGGTTTGACAATTTCATTATCCACAGACTGTCGTGTGCTGTGTATTGGTCACATTAGATGTGATAAACTGGTAACAGTGTAACGGTACCGAAGTACTTTACTGGTAGCAATACTTTATAGAAAGGAACGAACAACATGAGACAATTACTCGCAAGATTTCGTTTGCCCGTTTTCATGCAAAACACGCGTTTGCGGTGGATTGCATTTTATGGGTTGGCGTTAGGCCTGTTGGGCGTTATTACAGCGTTTATGTTGAATTGGATATTTGGGCTCATTGTGCTGATTGCGGCCGTTGTCGTGTTGGTCGTGATTTTCAATACTCTGCAGGAGATCAGTATCGATACGCAAGAGTTCATCGCCGATTTATCCTATCGCATTAAACGTGGTGAACAGGAAGCACTGATTGAAATGCCAATGGGCGTGCTGATTTTCAATGATCATCAACGCGTCGCCTGGATTAATCCATATTTACAGGCCTATTTTGGCGATACAGAAGTGTTAGGGAAGAGCATTGCCAGCGTGGATCAAACGTTGGCTGATGCGATTGAAACACACGCAAAAGATGAAACATACAGTACGATTACGTGGGCTGATAAGCAATTTTACTTGCTGGTTCAACCAGAATTAAACGTTGTGTACCTGATGGATGTCAGTCATTACGCGCAGATTGAACGTGACTACCATAATGAACAACTTGTTCTTGGAATTATTTCATTGGATAACTATGATGAAGTGACTCAAAGCATGAGTGATTCAGATATTTCAACACTTCGTAATTATGTGACAAGCACACTGACAGACTGGACTAAAGATTTCAATACGTACCTGCGCCGTTTGAATTCAGATCATTATCTATTAGTTGGCCATTTGAGTGACTTGGAAAATTTGGAAGCTGATAAGTTTAAGATTCTCGACACGATTCGTGAAACCACTTCTAAACAGAACTATCCGCTCACTTTGTCCATGGGATTAGCTTATGGACAGAAAGATATCAATCGTCTGGCTAGCCTAGCTCAGAGTAATTTGGATTTAGCCCTTGGTCGTGGTGGTGACCAGGTCGTTGTTAAAGCTGAAAATGAGGAAGCCCGTTTTTACGGCGGTAAGACGAACCCAATGGAAAAACGGACGCGTGTGCGTGCCAGAATGATTTCTCAGGCGTTACAGGAATTATTCAGTCAATCGGACCAGATATTTGTTGCTGGTCACCGAACGCCTGATATGGACTCATTAGGGGCATGCCTGGGGATTAGACGGATTGCACAGATGAACGGTAAGAAATGTTGGATTATTCTGGATGAGGCACAACAGTCCCATTCTGATATTCAACGTTTGTTACAGTCCATTGATAATTATTCAGAAGTAAAAGATGCAATCATCACGCCGGCAGATGCTGCTAATCGGGCCACTGATCAAAGTTTATTGATTATGGTGGATCATTCCAAGCCATCCATGTCGATGGCTGAGAGTGTGTATGACAAGCTTCAGAATCGAACTGTGATTATTGATCATCATCGACGGGGTGAAGAATTTCCTGAAAACCCAATTTTGGTTTACATTGAGCCTTATGCAAGTTCAACTTGTGAGTTGATTACAGAGATGTTAGAGTATCAACCACAGGAAGCAAACGCAATGAACAAAATTGAAGCGACAGCAATGCTATCCGGGATTGAAATTGATACTAAAAACTTCACGAACCATACTGGTACGCGAACGTTTGACGCAGCTAGCTACTTGCGGTCAGCTGGTGCTGATGCAGAGCTGATTGTTCAATTTAATAAGGAAAATCCGGACAGTTACATGCAACGTAATCACCTCATTAGTCGAGTTGAACTGATTAATGAGAATGTGGCATTGATTGCTGGAGAAGACGGTACCACATACGATTCGGTAACGGCGGCCCAAGCTGCTGATTCATTGCTAAATATGGCAGGTGTTGAAGCCTCGTTTGTTATTACCCAACGTGCTGACAACCGGGTTGGTATCTCTGCTCGTTCTACTGGTGAGGTTAACGTGCAGGTCATTATGGAACAAATGGGCGGTGGCGGTCATTTACAAAACGCAGCCACACAGATTGAAAATCAAAGTGTTACCGAAGTTCGTCAAGAATTATTGAACATTCTCAATAATCAGGCGGCAGAAGCGACACAGGATGCAAAGGAGTAACAACGATGAAAGTTATTTTTACGCAGGATGTTCGTGGCCGTGGCAAACGCGGTGAAGTCAAAGAAGTACCAGATGGGTTTGCTCAAAATTTCTTGATTAAGACAGGTAAGGCAAAAGCGGCAACCGCAACTGCCATGAGCCAACTAAAAGGCCAGCAACGTGCTGAAGCTCGCGAAGAAGCAGCTGAATTAGCAACGGCTCAGGAATTGAAACAGAAATTAGAGGCTGATGAAACAGTTGTTGAAATTAAGGCCAAAGCTGGTTCAGATAGTCGTTTATTTGGTTCAATTCCTTCAAAGCAGATTGCTCAGGCGTTAAATCAACAATTCAATATTAAGTTAGATAAGCACAAGATCGAATTGCCGGATCCAATTCGGGTGCTCGGTTATACAAATGTACCAGTTAAACTACACAGCCAAGTGACCGCGAAGATTCGTGTGCACGTGGTTGAACAATAGTTATTAAGGTATTTTGACCGCACTATTTCCCGGGAAATGGTGCGTTTTGTTATTTTGGTTCAGAATCAAGTGGAGATAGCATGGATAATGTAGATTTGCGGGAACAAACCCCGCCACAAAACATTGAAGCAGAGCAGGCCGTATTGGGGGCCATTTTTTTAAGTAATGACGCCATGCCTGAAGCGATGGAATATCTCCAAGCTGAGGACTTTTACCGTCGAGCGCATCAGATTATTTTTCAAACGATGATTGATTTGAATAATAATGGTACAGTCGTTGATGCTGTGACAGTTAACGATGCCCTGACTGCCAACGCACAAATTGATGACGTTGGTGGGGTGACTTACATTGCCGAGTTGGCACAGGCAGTGCCAACTGCGGCTAATGTCGTTTACTATGCCAAGATTGTTCAAGAGAAGGCTTTGCTACGTCGCTTGATAAAGACGGCGACGGACATTGTTACCCGTTCGTACAACGAAGAGGATGATGTTTCGACACTGCTTGAAAATGCTGAGACAGAAATCATGAAGGTGGCCGACGATCGTAATAGTGGTGGGTTTAAACCGATTGCGGACGTATTAAATCAGGCTATGAACACCGTTAATGAGTTATCAAAGAATGGCGACGAAATTACTGGTTTGGCTACGGGCTTCCATGAACTAGACAAGATGACGACTGGATTTCATGATGATGAATTGATTATTCTTGCTGCTCGTCCTGGTGTTGGTAAAACAGCGTTTGTTCTGAATATCGCTGAAAATGTGGCAACAAAGACGAATAAGACGGTGGCCTTGTTCAGTCTTGAAATGGGCGCTGAATCATTAGTCAACCGGATGCTTTGTGCTGAGGGCAGTATCGATGCAAACCATTTGAGAACAGGTCAGCTGACTGATGAGGAATGGCAGAACCTCGTTGTGGCCATGGGCGCGCTATCTAAGACCAGTGTTTACATTGATGACACACCCGGTAACCGGATGGCTGAAATCAGTGCAAAGTGCCGTCGCTTGGCCAAAGAACATGATCTAGGGATTATTATTGTCGATTACCTTCAGTTGATTGAAGGTGGGAACAAAGAAAACCGGCAACAAGAAGTTTCTGATATTTCCCGTCAGTTAAAAAAATTGGCTAAGGAATTACGTGTGCCAGTTATTGCTTTGTCACAGCTATCTCGTGGTTTGGAACAACGTCAGGATAAACGACCAGTGTTATCTGATATTCGTGAATCTGGTTCAATCGAACAGGATGCCGATATTGTTGCCTTCCTGTACCGTGATGACTACTATGAACGTGACAACGATGATGAGGATAATGACAACGATCCACGTGATGATGAGGATCAAAACGTTGGGGAAGTTGAAGTCATTATTGAAAAGAACCGTTCTGGTGCCCGGGGAACTGTCAAATTACTATTTGTTAAATCGTATAACAAGTTCTCAAACATTGCGTATAACGCGCAAAACTAGAGTGACAACCAATAAAACGGGCGTGCATCGATGACGATGTACACCCGTTTATCAGTACTAATCAATTATTATTTCCGGGGAAATAAATTTGGAGGGAAGACCGATGCAACAACAAGTTACTGGGAAAGAAATTAAGCTGCCGTGGTTATTAGTTGCCGGGCTCCTCAATAATATGGGTCAAAGTTTTATTTGGCCACTGACAACCATCTATATTCATGATGCACTTCATGAATCGTTGACAGTTGTTGGACTCGTATTGTTGTTTAACTCAACTGCAAATATCATTGGTGCTTATTTAGGTGGCTGGCTGTTTGATCGTGTCGATGCTTATAAGCTGACGTTGATTGCGACAGTTTATGAGTTTATTGCCACGGCCTTCTTGATTTTTTGGCATGGGTGGCCGGCCTTTCCAATAGGTCTTGTATTTATGGGCTTTGGTAGTGGACTTTTGATCACGCTGATTAATTCTTTAGGAACGACCATTAAAAGTCGTGACGGTCGATATGTGTTCAACATGATCTACTTTATGCAAAACCTTGGGGTTGTCTTTGGGACCATGATGGTTGGTTTTGTTTATGAACACGGCGTCCAATATCTATTCATTATCACAGCGGCAATGTATGTGGCGTACTTCTTCATTGCGATGACGCAATTTAACGTAGATAGTGTGCGAGCCCATGCAGCCCATGCCAAGCAGACTAAGAGCAAAATCAAGTTGCCTAAGCCTAATTTGATTATCATCTGGACGTTCTTCGCTACACTGATTGTCATTTGGATCATGTATGAGCAATGGACATCAAACATGGCCGTTTATATGACTGATCAAGGGATTCCACTGACAAAATATAGTTTGTTATGGACGATCAACGCCGGGCTTATTCTTGTCTTTCAAATGGGTGTCAATTTTCTTGGTGATCGTATTCGCAATCCATACTATCAAATCATCCCAGGAATTGCCGCAGTTGCAATATCATTTGTCATTCTGCTCTTTGTTAAACAGTATATTGGGTTTGTCCTTGCCATTGCCGTATTAACACTTGGCGAAGCGACGGCCTTTCCAGCGATTCCGGCGATCGTCAATCAGTTGACCCCATTAGACGTGAAGGGAAAATACCAAGGCGCTGTTAATGCATCTGCCGCTGCTGGTCGGGCGATTGGTCCACTTCTGGGTGGTGTTCTGATTGATGCAACTTCATACAAATTTTTGTTTGGCTTTGCAGCAGTTGCCATTGCGTTGACGTGGATCATGGTGATTGTTATTCGCCGATTGATGTATCATAAAACGACACAGTATTAATGTATTTGGCTAAAAAATAAATACTCATAAAATCGGCAGCAACTCTGATTAGGGTCGCTGCCGATTTTGTTTATAGTGTTATTTCAAGAATTGTCAGTGAATTTGAGGTCAGAACCACGTACAATAAATATAATTATGCTTATATTCGGGGAGATTATGTAGTTGCGACGACAAGAAAAAATTTCACTGACGATTTTAACCTTTGGCGCTTTTTGGAGCTTACTATGCTCTACACTGATGAACATTGCATTGCCAATTTTAATGCGGACGTTTCACGTTACAGCCGAACAAGTCCAATGGGTTAGCAATGGTTATATGCTAATTAACGCACTGATGATTCCAGTTAGTGCCTATTTAATTAAACGGTTTTCATTTAGACGGCTATTTCTTGGTTTTACCAGTGTTTTTTTGGTGGGGACGATTCTGGGTTCAATGGCACCATCTTTTTGGCTAGTCGTGTTTGCACGCATGATTCAGGCCGTTGGAGCAGGTGTTATGGTGCCGCTGGTAAATGTCATGGCGATCCGTTATGCGCCCAAAGGTAAACAGGGGTCAGTGATGGGCTTTATCGGATTGGCATTCAATTTTTCGCCCATTATTGGTCCGACACTGTCAGGCGTCATTTTGACCTACTTCTCTTGGCGGTATTTATTTATCTTACTAATTCCATTTTTGGCAGGCGTGTTGGTTGTGGCTTTTAAGGCGTTACCAGCAGAGTCGCATAGCTTGGCGTTGTCCTTTGACTACCGAGGGTTAATGCTGATTAGTTTAGGTCTATGGTTCTTATTGTGGGCATTATCAAACGTCAGCCAGTTGCTGTCGGGAGAAGGGTTACTGATTAGCTTATCCTTAGTAGCAGCGATAGTTTTCTGGCTATTATTCGTTTGGTTACAATTGCGAACGAAGCAGCCGCTGGTGAACCTTAACGTTTTTAAAACACGTCAGTTTACGTTTGCACTGGTGATTAATTCACTGATAATCGCGACAATGTATGGCAATACGATCCTATTACCGTTGCTTGTCCAAAATAGCATGCATAAGAGCCCGCTTGTGTCTGGACTGGTTATTTTACCTGGGGCATTAATTACCGGCTTTATGTCGTCGACTAGCGGTAAATTTTATGATCGTTTTAAAATCAAACATTTAGTGCTCATTGGACTCACAATTGACCTTTGTGGAACGCTGTTACAAATGTTGATTGGTGCACAGTCATCGATTTGGATGGTGACCTTAGGACAGGCGGTTCGTCAATCAGGTTTGGTACTGATGCTGATTCCGTTACAAACACACTCGTTAGTTTATCTTAAACGGGCGCAACTTCCCGATGGTGTCGCAATTTTTAATACATTACGTCAGGTAGCCGCAACGATGGGAACGGCATTAATTGTGGCGGCTATTACGATTACTGATGCCCGTTTACATGTACCAAACTCGCGGGTCGGGATTCAAGTCGGTTTTGGCATTTGTTTGTGTCTATTACTGGTTGCCGTGACGCAGGCTTTTCGTTTACAAAATGCGAAGGAAATTCAAGATAATGACTAGGCAGAAAAAATTTTAGTTTCACGTGTAACAATATGGTTTTCCGTTTCTTCTAATCAAGAGGTTGATTCATTAATACTTAATAGCACTCGACCGCGTGATGGCGACTGTAATAGTCGTTGTTGCGCGGTTTTAACATCTTGCATTGGAAAAATGCGGTCGATGTGTGCGACGAGCTGACCAGTAGCGAGCATATGAATGATTGTTTGATATTGTTTTGGAGGAATTGGGCTGTTGTTGAACTGACTACGGATATCTTGTCTATGCGGCTGATAATTTGGCAATGCTGAGGTAAATAGAACACCATTCGTTTTTAACGTGCGCTCAATCTTGCCTAGTGTTGTGACATCGCCGGATGTGTCGAGGACGTAATCGAATGTTTCATTAGCGAGATCTTCAACCGTTGAGCGGATGTCGGCATCTACAAAAGTTTGCCGTGTGTACGTTAAGCTCCTTTGAGAAGAAAGGATTGTGAAGGTTATTCCACGTGCAGTTAAAAGCTGGGCGAGATAATCGCCAACGCCACCAGAGGCACCAATGAGTAAGACGTGATCTGTTATTTTCAAACGGACGCTGTTTAAAATCATCATTGCTGTATCAGCACCGCCAAAAATGGTTGCGGCATCAGCGAGTGAAACCTCCTCTGGTAGGGTGAATAAATAAAGTGGAATTGGTGCGTTGACGATTTCTGCGTAACTACCCGTTGGTGTTGCCCCAGCGACACGTGTTCCGACAGCTGGTCCAAGTAGATGACTCGCGTTAACAATTCCTGAAAAGCCATAACCCGGTATTTTGGGCAAATGGTCTGCGTGACCATCAGGTAGTAATCCCATTTCACTTTTTATATCCCAGGGTAATACTGGGACAAAATGGACATTTACCAGTGTGCTCATTAATTGACCATGCGGGGATGGTGTCTCAATAATCCGTAGTGCATCAATGCCGTCGTAACTGGTTTACATAACTGCTTTCATGATATGGACCTCCATTTGTTTTGATGCACGCAGTATAAAACGCATTTCGTTTTGATAAAAATCAGTATTCTGATTTTGTTGGTTTCCTGCTTGCGAGCATACTTTTCTCATGGAGGTGGTTACATGCCAGTTGTTTTATGGTTATTAGTTTTGCTAGGTTTGTCAAAAATTTTCTCGGTGAGTTTTGTGGTTGTTTTAGGCTGGGCTAGCGTTGCCTTGGCAATTTTCTTGGCGGTGAAAATTTGTGCGGTTTTATTCTTTAAGAGAAGGTTGTATTAGAAACAAGGCATAATCACACTAAGATTGAGTAAAGCAGGATCAGTTTTAAAAAGGCAGAAATGTGCGTTATTTTTGGTAAAAAAGTTTCTTCACCAAACAGTTAGCTACTTTAGCCGATTGTTTGATTGACGGGCTGATGAAATAATGACTCAAGAACTTGATACTTTTGCGTTGCTGCTTGTGCCTTGTCATCGTCTTTGATCGTGATATATTCTTTTGATAACAGAAAGAAGAAGTCGGCTAACATGAACGTTACGTTATGGTCGGTAGCCCATTTGATCCCTGTCTGTAGAATAGCGATGGATTCTGATTTTTCGCCATGGTGAAACAGAGTTAGCGCGTATTGATAGAATATTAAACTATAGTTTGGATCAAGAGTTAGATTATCATCGTTTAAGATAATGTTTTCGAGCCGTTTGAATCGCTTAAATTCATGATTGATGTTGGATTCACTTTCGACAAAATCAATGCAGGACATGATGATCATTTCTAAGCTGGTGAGGTGTGTCTGATGTGGAGAGTAGGTGAAGGATAAGGCTAGGTTCAATTCTCTCAGTGCTACTTGTGCATCTTTTGTTAATTGGTAAACGCTGCAGGCATGGTAGTAATAATAAATCTGCAAGTCGTCATCTCGTCGCAAGTGGTCCGCAAGTTCGGATTTTTCTAAATAGTCCCGCATTTGTTGATATAAATGCTGATTACATAATTGTTCAACAGTTTCGTTAAAGTCCTCGTGGTGACCGATTTTGTAGTAATGATTCAATAAAGCGTGATCGATGGACATTTTCAAACGGTTACAGATTTGACCAAGTAGAATCGCATTGGGTACATAATTACCACGTTCAATGTTGCTGATGAGTCCCTGTGAACAAATATCACGTGCTAATTGTTTTTGCGTCATACCTAAACGACGGCGTTGCATGGCTAAATTTTCGCCCAATGTTTGTGCCATGGTAGCAAACGATGTTTCATATTCAGACATGATAATTTCCTCTTAAAACGTATCTGTCTAAGCAATCCAATTAATTAATGTGTGCAGTTTAACATCCTTTTCATAAAAATGGGCAGGAAAAGTGTTGATAAAGTTGGTCTGTCAACATTGTTAAAAATGTGTGTTTTAAATAGTGTTCAATATGAGTTAAATTCAAAAGCCTGATTTCTCAACCAATACTGTGAGAAATCAGGCTTTTTAGACTATTTAAAGTTTGGTACACCAAAGCGCATGTACAACGCAATCATAATGACAACGTAGGCTGTCCGCCCAATCAATGGCCACCAACGAATGAGACCCTTGGACCGGTCCGTTTGATAAGCCAATTCAAGTGAGGCGAGACTGCCGACGACAAGAAAGACCCAACTGGCAAGTGTGAGTGCCATTACGATAGTTACGGCGGACCACCACATCGCAATGTGAGTAGACATCTTGGGGTCAGAATATGCTTTGACAGTGGTTACCAGACAAGCGGCGACATAGCCAACGGCCAGTAACTGAGCAGGAAAATAATACACGAGCAGCACTCACTTTCTTCACGGTTTCATTAAAACGTTCGGTTAATTGTACCGCAAAACGTGCACCTCGCCCACTGTGATTAGAACATCGTTGGTACAATCCCGCCGTCCATACGAATAGCGTTACCACTAAAACCACCAACGGCAGGACTAGCGACAAGGGTGACAAGCTTGCCAATTTCTTCTGGACGAATGAGTCGGCCAAGCGTTGACGTTGGTCGATTCTTGGCCATGTATTCACGTTCTTTTTCTTCAAACGTTTGCTTCGGGTCAGGATACAAATCGTTAATGAAATCGACCACACCTTCAGTCAGTGTGGACCCTGGCATAACGGTGTTTACCGTAACGTTAGTACCACGAGTGACGTTGGCTAAGCTCTTGGATAGATTCAGTTGCATGGCCTTAGTCATGCTATATTGCGGCATTTCTGGGGACGGCATGATGGCGGCCTCACTAGCGATGAAGATAACCCGACCGAAATCAGCTTTCATCAGCCCTGGTAAATAAAATTTCACGAGGTTATTAGCACTTAAAACGTTGGTGTTAAAGTAGCTATTCCAAGTTTCATCGTCGATGTCGAAATAATCCATGGCACCAAAAATACCTAGGTTGTTGATAAGGATGTCTAGTGTTGGAAACTTTTCTTCCAGTGCTGTGCGACCAGCAGATGTTGTTAGATCAAACGGTGCCGGTTGCAAAGATGCATCTGGGACAGCTTCTGTAATGTCGCTGATTGCCGTTGAAACACTATTCTGACTGCGGCCATTGATAATAACCGTGGCTCCTTCCCGAGCTAGTTCAGTAGCAATAGCTTTTCCAATTCCTTTGGTTGAACCTGTTACGAGGGCAATTTTGTGCGTTAATTGTAAATCCATATGTCATAGTCTCCTGTCTTTTTTCAATCATCAGGTTAGTTGGTTCTCAGTTAAAGAACAAGTAGGCACTTTTTGGTAACCGCTGGAAAAGAGAATCATAACAATTAATATATTTGTAAAACACGAACTATCTAATTTATATTGAATATAATAGTTAATATTTATCGTTGATTTAAGAAATGTGCAATGATAGAATTCCTTTATTAACTTGGAAACGAGTTAGCGGATGCTTTTATAAACACGAACTTTATTTAAATGTTCGAAACTAATTAGAAAAGTCAGTCACTCATTTGAGGGTAAGGAGATATTAAGGTGAAACGTGCATTGATTAGCGTATTCAATAAAACAGGAGTTGTGGATTTTGCACTTGGTTTGGTTGACTTGGGTTTTGAAATTGTTTCAACAGGCGGGACTGCACGCCATTTAAGCTCCGCTGGGGTGCCAGTTATTAGCGTAGAGTCAGTGACACAGTTTCCTGAAATGCTCGATGGAAGGGTTAAAACGCTCCATCCCCGCATTCATGCAGGAATACTTGCGCAACGCGATAAAACTGAACACATGCAAACGTTGTCTGAAAACGATATTGAACCGATTGACGTTGTGTGCGTAAATCTATATCCATTTTCTGAAACGATAAATCGACCGGACGTATCACGTACTGAAGCAATTGAGCAAATTGATATCGGTGGTCCGACGGCACTGAGGGCGGCTGCGAAGAACGCTAAAGATGTTTGGGCTGTTGCAGATCCGAGCGATTATTCAGCTGTACTGAATGGCATTAAGTCTGAAGATGCGACGTTACGCAGTCAGCTGGCGGCAAAAGTTTTTTCCATTACTGCCGCCTACGATGCAGCTATTGCACATTATCTAAATCCTGAACCCTTCCCAGAAAAATTAACGATGACATATCAGAAGCGCCAAGCTCTTCGTTATGGTGAAAATGCACATCAACAAGCTGCTTTTTATACAAAGGAATATCCTTCGAAAATAAGTCTTGCATCTGCTAACCAGCTTCACGGTAAAGAACTCTCCTACAACAATATTAAAGACGCTGATGCAGCTTTATCCGCACTTAGTGAATTTGATCAACCAGCAGTGGTGGCAGTCAAACATATGAATCCGTGTGGCATTGGTCTTGGAGATGATATCGAGCAGGCATGGGACAAAGCATACAATGCAGATAAAATGTCGATTTTTGGTGGCATTGTTGCGCTGAATAGATCGGTCGACCTTGCCACAGCGACAAAGATGCACGCCTTGTTTCTAGAAATTATCATGGCGCCTGCGTTTGATGATGATGCTTATGCAGTTTTGGCTAAGAAAAAGAACGTCAGATTGCTAACTATCGGATTAGGAAAAGCACAACCAGGTGAACTTGAGGCGATTTCTGTAACAGGTGGGTTGCTTTTACAAAATAAAGATCTTCAGACTGAAGCAATTACTGATATGACCGTTGTAACAGAAATTCAGCCAACTGAGGCAGAACTAAAAGCTCTTCAGTTTGCACAAACTGTTGTGAAACATGTTAAGAGTAATGCCATTGTTGTAGCTACTGCTGATCAGACGTTGGGCATTGGTTGCGGCCAAATGAATCGTATTGGTTCAGTGGAACTAGCTATTAACGCCGCAAAAAAACAGCCTCGATTTAACGAGGCCGTGTTAGCTAGTGATGCCTTTTTCCCGATGGACGACTGTGTTGAATATGCGGCTAAGCATGGTATTCATGCAATCATTCAACCGGGTGGTAGCATCCGTGATCAAGATTCTATTGATAAGGCCAACGAATCTGGCATTGCAATGGTGACGACAGGTGTTCGGCATTTTCGACACTAGTTTATGACCTGATGTTATTACGCCAAACATACAGAATGATAATCCGGGGGTATTTACATGCATTGGTTGGCTGATTTAATGGCGGCAATAGGCGTTGTTCTGAATGGGATTCCTCAAGGGATTATGGCCATGACTCTGGGATTCGCCATTTTTCCGACATCCTTTTCCTTCGTTTTTGGCGCATTAGTGAACGGCGCGGTTGGATCTGTTGCACCGATTTCATTTCAGGCCGAGTCATTAGGCTTTTTGAGTCGTTTAGGTCAAACACACCGAGAACGGTCGTCGATCATTTTTGGCGGTTCCATCATTATGCTAGTTATTGGTTTGACAGGTACTTTAACGAGTATCGTACATGTTTTAGGAAATGGTATCATCGCGGGTATGATGGCAGGCGTTGGTTTAATGCTTAGTAAGATCAGCTTGACAATGGTTAAAAACGAACGAATTGCTGGCGGCACTTCTGTCGGCGTTGCTGTGCTGACATATTTATTAACGAAGGACTTGGTTTGGACAATTGTTTTATCCGTCATTGCATCAAGCGTAGTGGCCGTTTATGGTACTCACTATCGGGTGGAACTGCCACAATACGTTGTAGAGCGGCGCTTTCACTTCTTGAAACCAATGGTTAATCTGCGAGTGATTCGGGGAGCACTAAGCTTAGCCTGTTTGAATATTGGCGCGAACATTTCATACGGGGTGGTAACTGGTCAGTTAACAGGCATTAAGCCAAATCCGGTGAACCTGAATATTCTGACGGGGACGCAGGCCTTTGCGGATATGGGAACGAGCTTACTTGGTGGGGCGCCAGTAGAAAGTATTATTTCGGCGACCGCAAGTGCACCAGAACCAGTCGTTTCTGGAATATTGATGATGTTGCTAATGGCACTTTTATTATTTTCCGGTTGGTTACCACGATTGGGTAAATATGTACCAGCTGCTTCAATTGCAGGATTTTTGCTAATTTTGGGAGCCGTGATTATTTTTCCAGAGAACGCTGCATTAGCGTTGAAAGGATCTGGTGCATCGATTTCCGCGTTGACATTGATTGTCACAGCATTAGTTGATCCAATGTCAGGCTTATTGACAGGGGCCATTTTCAAATTTATTTTGCCAATAATCGGATTGGGGTTATGAGGATGGAAAAAAGTTATGAAGTTACGATAGGAGTTTTGAAAAGAAAGTTGCCGATTATTCCGATTAGTTCGACTGTTGCAATCGCATCGTTTGTTCTGCTCGGGGATACAGAAATGTCCAGTTATGCAGCCGCTGAACTTGTCAAACGAATAACTGAACCGTTTGATGAAATCGTCACAATGGAAAGCAAAGGTATTCCGTTAGCTGAAGAAATAAGTAAAATAACGCATCGTAAAAGCTATGTCGTCCTTCGCAAAAGTGTAAAGGGGTACATGGCTCATCCAATAAGTGTTCCTGTAAAGTCAATTACGACAGAAGAGTCACAAACGTTAGTGCTAGATGGTAATGATGTTCTTCGACTTACTGACAAACGAATACTCTTAGTGGACGATGTGATTTCGACTGGAGGTTCATTGACTGCAGCAGAAAATTTAATGGCTAAGGTTGATGCCAATGTTGTTTGTAAATGTGCGATTTTGGCCGAGGGAACGGCAGCAACGAGGGATGACATTACTTTTCTGGGGTCTCTGCCAGTCTTTTCAATTTAAGGTTAAGGCGTCCCAATAAAAATAGACAAAAAGAAACTGACCTAGGATCGGGGAATCCTAGGTCAGCCATCATTCTAGAGAGAGTCTTAACATATCTGGGGGGAGATACATTACGTCGGAGGAGTGAGGGGTATGAACTCCTTCGATGTTTATAATATACCGACGTTACCTAAAAGTAAGCTTAAAAAGACTTAATGAAATAGTTGCGAAACGTGTAAATTTCGGTGTTAACGTTTGTAAACGATTGATGTGACAACGTTTACGAGTTTGAAACGTGGCGCATATTTTTTTGAAAAATTTTTAGTGACGCTTTTTTCCCTGGTGCCATAATTCAACTGATGCGTAATCTTCCTTCAACAAGCTAATCATTTGTTGAAGGTGTGCCTGTTGAGTTGCAGATGTTTTGGGACTGAATACATAACGTGCCCAAGAACGCTGATAGCCAGGCGTCAACGTATCGAAGGCTTGATGGGCATCAGTATCTGTGCCGATTAGTTGTTTGAGTTCGCTCAACCGATCTTCATAAGTTGCAACGCGACCAGATGGATTGTCAGCACGACGAGGATTGCTTGCCAGCCAAGTTAATCCCACGGCTGTATAGTTGTCATCAAAACTCACCATCCGCGAAAATTTAAGGCCAGTATCAGCTACTGCACCGCTGTCCTCATCAACGTTGAGAGCGGGGAAAAGAACATCGCGATGAATCCCCGACAGACCAAGTTTGTTTTTCAATTTTGGGTAAATTAGGTAAAGATAGCCCTTAGATGAAAGCAATTTTTCGTCCGCAATCGTTTTAATTTCCGCGGCCATCATGTCTGTTGATAAACAAAAACTCAGAATGAGGTCGTTTGTTTTTGTTGAGGCGCCTACTTGGTTGAACGGCAGTGGATCAATTGTATCTGGTTGATGACGGATCGAAATATGTTTGTACGTGGAGAGTTTGATTTTGTCGGCAAACGTTTTAGGCATAAGTATCACCTTTCATATATACATTAATCTTAGCGTTAATTGTCATCGACAGCATAGCATAGTGCGCAAGAAAAAAGGGGTTAAATACGCCGTTTAAGACGCATTTAACCCCTTATATCTATTTCATTTTAGTGTAAATCAATAGCGACTGATCCCAACTGGTTGGCCATCTGGCAACTGATCTTCATTAACGACAATCACATTACCGCCACGTTGAAGCATAGTGGCACACAGTGAAGGAATAGCATTAGCGGCGGTTGGGTCGGCAATGAATTGATCACGGTCTAAGTGACCGTGCCACTCGGATGTGTCGGCGACGATTAAAGTCCCCAGCTGACCATGAGAAACAGCCGTGGCGATGTCGGTTGGTAATTTGACCTGATGATTGGCATTAGCAGCATCATGGTAAGCTTTGAGTCCCGTTTGAATAATTTGGTCGGCATGCTGTTCAAATAAGGGTTCAACGCGTTGCTGAATCTGGGCAGTACTTAAGTTGGCGGGAGATTCATTCAACGCATAATCTGTGGAAACATGTGTTAAGCGGCTGAGTTTGCGGAATAAAGCTTGATTTTCTGGTAAGGCAAACAGAATTAGCGGGCGTTGTGTATCTTTTTGCCAAGCTTGCATGAAGTTATCAACGGCTTGGAAGTAATTTGTCAGGTCAATATCTTTGCCGACGTCTTTGGTGTGATGACCGTGATAGCCGGCGTGTTCACCGCGACTGACACCATTAACGTCTCCGCCACGGATTTCTGTGCCGAGTGCCTGTGTCAAGGTGGTTGGCGCATCCTCTGGCAGAGGAGTTAAAATCACGCGATGATTACGAATTTGGTAAAGCTTAAACGAATCGCCATTTAGAGCAAGTAAATCGAAATCGAAGGCGCGCTGTTGTTCACGTAGCAGTGGTCGTAACTCGGGAACGGTGCTTACAGACACTTGGTCAGTTACGTTGGCGGACAAATGATCGATGATTACTTGATCTGCTGTGGTTAGAACGGCGATGCTTTCTTTAATATTTTGTGCAAACAGTGCGTCGTCGCTGAGTGCCGCTGTCACTCGCGGTTCAATGCTGGACCACCAGTCCGTGCCAAACTGACGGGTGACGTGTTGCTTTGCCTGACGAATAAGATCCTGAACACGCAATCGTGTGTGAGGCCGATCAGCAGGATCAATGTTTGCGTAAATTGATACAACTGGCGCATCAGGATGTTGTGTTAATAAAGTTGTTAATGTAGCTGTATTTAACAGTGAGTTTGGCATATGCGTTATCCTCCTAATTTAAACACGTCTTAGTTGTTTAGGCATGCGTCCTTTAAGGCTTCAAACACCCGTTAGACGGAACTTTCTACTTGATAGCGTAGCAAGTACCACGGTTGGACGCGAATTATGTGCCTATGGGGATGAATCCGCATAGAGCACAAAAATAAGACAATTTATGAATGAACAGGGTATAATTCTTTCAGTTTAAGAAGGAGGAATTGATATGGAACTAACAAATACAGATTACGATATCTTAGATGCGATTGCCTCAGGACGTGTTGAATCCGGGACGCCAGTTACTCATTTCGTAGACTACTGTGATAATGCGATTGGCGGCGATCCGCGGCCTTTGATCGACGCTGGTTACATCGAAGCCAGTGGCAATACCGTCGAAGGATTAACTGATCAAGGCAAGCAGGCATTAGCAGATCGTAAGACAAAGTAATAACGTCGGTCATTTTGTCCCTTAGATTAGTAAAGTGTGTCATAATGAATCAACTAACTAAGGATAAAAGGACGGATTTAAAATGAATCAGGAATGGCGTGAACAGGCTAATGCCGCCGTTCACGGGTTATTACTATGGGCAGCCATTATCAACATCTTTTCTGGTGTTGTCATTAGTTTGACAATGTTAACGGGTGGGGCATCGTTCTTCGTTTACACGGTGACCTTGATCCCAGCCATTGTAGGTGTGTGGGAGTTGTCCAAATTGAATCAGCTCACGGATCGATGGCTGGCCAATGGTAGCGCGTTTTATCAGCAAGGAATTATTAGTGTGATCTTTGCTTCTTGGGTAGCGGCTATCCTATTGTGGATTGCTGGTCATCGTTTGCAGGTTATTGCAGCTAATCATCGAAACTAAAATAGAGTTGAATCATCAGCTTTTATCTTGAACAATCAAGTTTGTAATTGTTTGAAATAAGCTCATGGTTCAACTCTTTTTCTATGCAATTTTTAAAATGCACATGAAACGTAATTATTTTGTAGCGAAATGGTTAATCACAGGTGTTTAGTCTGTATTTTTAGGCTAAATAGGGTATCATTTAGTTCGAACAAAAGTTTTCTAAATTTACATATTCCTGGAGGGAATGAAAATGAGAAAGTATTTTGCCGAGTTTATCGGAACTTTCATGCTTGTTTTCATCGGTACTGGTACAGTTACGGTTGCTAAAGGCGGCACTTTAGCCATTGGTTTAGCATTCGGATTGGCCATTACGATGATGGCTTATGCCGTTGGCGGTGTATCAGGAGGTAACTTCAACCCCGCTGTTTCTATCGCGATGTTGATTAACGGTCGTTTGTCAGCTAGTGACACCATTTTTTACATTATTTCGCAATTTTTAGGTGCTACAGTTGCTTCGGCCGTTTTGGACTTCTTTGAACACGCATTAAGCTTGCCAAAGAGCGTTGGTTTTGGTCAAACGGATTTTCCTAAGATCTCTGCTGGCGCAGCGTTCTGCTTCGAAACAATTATTACCTTCTTGTTCGTATTTGTGATCTTGATGGTCACTAGCGACAAGTTTGGTAACGCTACAATGGCACCAGTAGCAATTGGTTTGACCTTAGCCTTTTTGATCATTGTTGCCCTGAACTTGACTGGTGGTTCTTTGAACCCTGCTCGTAGCTTCGGGCCTGCCATCTTTGCTGGTGGTACTGCTTTATCTCACTACTGGGTTTACTTGATTGCCCCAGTATTGGGTGCTGCTATCGCGGCCTTTGTTGGTCGTTGGATGGGTAGCGAAGACTAGACTGATTTTTAAAGCTTTATATACGAACACCCTGGAAACTTGACCGTTTGGTCAGGCAACCAGGGTGTTTTTTGATGTCGAACGCTGTTTTTCATTCAATATTTGTACTGGTAATAAACATTACGACTCTAGAAAGTTAAACAATATAAAAATTATTAAATTCTTAGAAATCAATTTTTTTGTCAGAAAGAGCCTCTTTTGTTTTTTGCTTTAATGTTCCAATAGTGGCCTGTTACTTTGTGATAAGGGAGTTTTGAACCGTACCAATTTCAATAAAATTAACACTATTTAAAAACCCAACTAAATGTTTTAATAGCGCATCATTTTGCTATGTTTACAAATAAATTGCGCGATATATAATTAACAAAACGTGATATTTAATGATGTTAATTTTTCTGAAACAGGGTTTCTGAGGGGATTTATGAAAGATAGTGAGTTGGGTCGGTTCTCAACGACACGCAAAGAGCATTATAAGATGTATAAGGCAGGGAAGCGCTGGCTGTTTGCAGGCATAGTGCTACTTTTTTTTGGTACGGGAATGATTGGCACAGATCAGATGGTCTCGGCGGATCAAACTAGTGCTCAGTCACAGATAACTGAGACTTCAATCACTGCTTCTTCGGGTCTTGTCAACGACGGGGCTGCCCAAAATACGACTAAAAACAGTGCAATCAGCAGTGTTGTCAGTAGCATCTCAATGACTAGTGCTACTGCTGAATCCAATGTGACTCAAGCAGCTAATTCAGCGCAACTGACAGTTAGTCAACCGACTGATGCTAAAAATCCAGATTTAACCGGTGTTAATAGTCAAAGCAGCGTTGACAGTAGTTCAGAAAAAAGTCCTGACAGTAGCGCGTTAACTTCACGTGCGTATTTGGCTCAGCAAGATATTAATCAGGTGCCTACAAGTGCTCCGGCTGAAAAACAAGCGGCTGTTACTGGCAATGTTATTAATCCGGCCACGCTGGTTTCACGTGCGCCACAGGCAGATGCTGTTTTATCGGTTGCTACTAGCCAAAGCGTAGTAGATAGTCTTCAACAAGGTAAGACATCATTGGTGGCATCGTCACAATCTGCAGTAACTCCGGCCTCTGAAGCGAGTATCGTAACAGCTCAGTCCCGAGCAAAAACGACTGTTACACGTGAAACACCTTTACCATTAGACACTAATACCAATGTACCCACGTCAACTGTTCAACAAGCTGTATTACCGACAGGCAGCACGTTAACGATGATTAATGGCATGACAGTAATTAGTGTCCCAGATGAAACGACAACGGCTCAGCTGATAGAACTGAAGAAGTCGTTGGCGCTTGTTAATCAACCTATGATGATCACGCAAAAGGATGCCAGTGTTAGCCTGCCTACTTTAAGCAACAACATGGAAATTGGAACAGCTAACGGGAATGTTACTGGCACGAACGCATCAACGCAATTTACCGGTAATGGTACTAGTGTGCAGTTTGATAATGCTGGGACTGTTAAATTAACAGCCAATGCAAACGATCAAGTTGGGCACGCCAATTTAAATACGACTATTAATTTTCAGCACGATTTTACCTTATCTGGTGCACTGCAAGTCGGATACTCTGGTGGTGCCGACGGTGTTTCGCTTGTCTTTGTTCAAGCTCCTGAAAATCCCACGGAAACCTTTAATGGTATGAAGGGTGGCGGTCTTGGTATTGCCGGTCTTAAGAATGCTTTTGGGTTTGTGTTTGATCCTTGGGGGAACTCAGGTGACCCGTCCGACGGTGGAGAAGAAAACAATCAATTTGGCGATCCAACGACGCCTTATATGGGATGGCGGACAACAGATGCGGATGGGTTAATTAATAACTATACCCAAAGCGACTGGGAAACCGATGATAATATTGCTGCGTCCTCAACAACGTGGCAACACATGAGTTCACAGATTTTGAATGGCAGTTTTCATAATTTTACGATGAGTTACCATTACGATGCTACATCCGGAACCGGCACGTTGACCATGGATGTTCCAGACAATGGAACTAACCATGTTTTTACTAAAACTATTTCTATCGATACATCACAATCAACTGCGTACACATTGTCTTTTGCCGCTTCCACAGGTGGTGCCAAAAATCCACAGTCAGCGAAAATTACTAACTTAAGCTACACCAAAGGAACTGCAAAGGTTACGTTAGATGTTAAGACACCAAGCGGAGCATCTGCTCCCATTACTGTAACAGCTAATATCGGTGATACAATTCACGTTTATCCTGACAAGAAATCCGCTCAGGCTGCAATTGATATGGGAATGGACCCTGCTACAGTGGTTGTTTGGGACAATAGTGTTGGTTACGGATTAACATCTGCGTTTACGTACACGGTTACTAATAATCAAACACAGACAACTCCGGAAATTCAAACAGGTAACGTGGTTACAACCACGATTCACTATGTGGATGCTAATGGTAAGCAGATTAAGGCGGACAGGACTATTTCTGGAGTTGATGGCACTGCAATCGATCTATCTGCAGTCGAACCGACCTCAGAAGTTAAGGGAACCGATGGGCTGAACTATCTTTTAACCAAGTCGCCAGACTTGAAAGAAACGTTTGGCACAAATACCTCGCTAACTTATACGTTTACGGCAGATCCTACGCCGACTGTGACTGCTGCTGAGTCACAGGTTAATTCATATCAGGCGATGACCAGTGGCGCGCTTTCTAGTGCCAAATCTGCGTTGGTTGCTGCCAGTTACGCTGCGTCTGTCTCACCGAACGATAAAAATGTTATTAATCAATATTCAGCTACACAGTCTTATTACACAGCAATTTTGGGTCAGGGCAGTGCTGCGACAAGTGCACAGAGTGTTCTGGATTCAGTTAACGGCAAGGTAGCCGAGGTTATTACAACGGCTAACTCAGCTAATAGTTTGGCCACAAGTCTTGAACAAGTTTATTTAAAGGAGTTGGCGGACGCTTCTGCGGCAGTTGTTGCTGCCAACTCTGCCAATTCCTTATATGAATGGGAAAATTCAAGTTTTAAACAAGATTCAAATCTCTCCTATTATTCGGATATGGCAACTAACGATCAGAAAAAAGCTGATTCTGCAAATGCTGTAGCGGCGTCTGCCACAAAGCAATACAATTCAGCACTGGCAGTTGCATCTACGGCAATTGCAAATGCATCGTCTGTTGCTAATAGTGCAGCTGCGGCAGCTAACGAGCTGACGAGCGCAACTAGTTTGACTGCTTCTCAAACGACATCCACTGCTTCTCAAGCTAAAAGCACTGCGGCTACTGCGACCTCAATTGCCGCCTCCAACGTTGCCTCGACAGCGCAGAGTGTCGTGCACTCCGTTCAGTCAGCCGCGTTGTCTGCTGCAATGACAGCTATTCAGGCCAACATGACTGCTAGTCAGGCAATGTCATTAGCAGCTGCGGACCAGGCTAATGGTAATGTTCAAACTGGCGCCGGCACGACTTCGCAAAATGCGGATGCTGGGAATAAAGCGGCTCACTCTGCAAATAATGATGCCAATAAAGCATTACAATTTGCGTCATTGGCCGCCAGTGCGGCGGATGATAATGATGTCAGTGCGGCATACGATTACGCAATGAGTGCTTCTAGTTTAGCTGCTCAAGCGAACTCGGAAGCACAGGTAACGCACAGCGCCGCGGCTGTCGTCACTAGTTCGACAAAGACTGTAGCCAGTCAGGTTACCGTTGATAGTCAGGTTTCCTCACAACTGGCTAGTCAGGCACAAAGCATTGCGTCTACTGCTGTTAATAATGCCGTAACCGCCAGTGGTGCAGCTGTTCAGGCCGTGACTAATGCCAATGCGGCCTCAGCAACCGGGAAAACCGACCTTGCAAATAACAAGGTTGTCAGTGCAGCCAGTTTAGCTCAGTCAGCTGCTAGTGGTGCGGCATCTGCTGCTTCTGTGGCCAGTTACGAGGCCAAACAAGCGACGTCATTTGCCAGTCAATCGAGTAACTATGCTTCTGCTGCCAGTGACTTTGCTTCGCGGGCATCCCTGGCCGCGGCTTCGAATGATGCGAGTTTAGCCAGTGAATACGCTGCTTCGGCGACGAGTGCCCAAACCGCTGCTTTATCGGCTGCTATGGTGGCTACCAGTCTGTTCACGGTTGCTCAAAGTGCCAATGATTTCGTTCAGAGTGCTGTCAGTTCTGATAGTATTGCGGCGAGTTCGGCGGCGAAGGCCACCAGTGTGGATGCGGTACAAGCTAGTGCGGATATTGGTACGATTCAAGACTTTGTGACGAGCAACAACTCGTTGAGTGTCAGGGCCGCTAATAAGGCCGTACAGGACAAGCAAAATACTCACGTTCAGTCGCAGGCAGCAGCGGCTGCATCTGCCGCTGCCTCCACACAGTCTTTGCAGACCGTTGCGGCTGATCAAACGGCAATTGCTAATAATCTGTACAAATCCGCTCAGGCAGCCGCTGATCTAAACCAGGCAGACAATGCTAAGACATTATATGCATCGGCTTCAGCTGCGCAAAGTAAAGCCGACTCCGCGGCAAAAGCGGCGCGGGCTTTCTACACGGACTTCTTGGCTGAAGACAATGAGATTGATAATGAGGTTACTTCAGATAGCACCGCTGCTTCACAGGCCGCTTCCGCAACGAAGTCAACGGATGCTGATACGGTATCGATGATGGTTAACCGCTCTGATGTTGCTTCCCAAGCTGATAGCATTGCACAAAAAGCTGCCAGCGATGCAGCAACTGACAGCACAAATGCCGAAGTTCAAAAATCCGCTGTTGCTACCAGTCTGGCGGCTGCTTCTGCCGCCTCGATTGCAGCTAAGCTATCTAATGATCGAGCTACTGTTGACCAGCTGACAAGCACAGCCTCTAAGGCCGCGTTGAATAATGATGCAAGCGGTGCCTCCCAAGCTGCTTTGACAGCCGCCTCAATTGCCAGTCAGGATGCACAATTAACGACATCGTTAACGTCATTAAATACTGTTGTCAGCCAGACAGCGCCGATTATTGCCAACGCAGTCCATGTTGATAGTGTTACTGCTAGTGAACAAGGTTCCGATGCGGCAGCAGCAGCATCCACTGCTTCTGGTGAGGCAGTAACAGTCAGTCAGCAAAATAGCAATGTTAATAAAGCAATTTCAGAGGTAGCTAGTGCTGCGTCAGCGACGACGGCTGATAGTGCGTTACAAAGTTTGGTCAAACAAGGGCAACAGGTTGCTAGTAATGCGAATAGTATTGAAACGACAGTAAGTGGCTTGGCTAAGCAGGCCAGCACGTATAGTTCGATGGCCGCATCAGCTGCAGCGTTGAACGATGTCAATGAGGCTACCAAAGATGCCTCATTAGCAGCCAGTGCTGAGCATCAAATTCCTGGCTTACAAGATTCACTTCAAGGATTAATGAGTCAAGCAAATTCACTGGCCGTTGCGGCTAACCAAACGGCCATCGCCGACAGCACGGCTGCTGCCATTCAAAACTCAGCTGCTTCAACGGCTGCCAGCATTGCGAATAAGGCAACGGTTGCTGCCACTAGTGAAGGGACAAACGTTAATAGTATTCTGAGCGCTGCTAATTCTGTGGCAGCTACGGATCCTAAAAACGCAGAAGTTACCAATCTAATTAAGGGTGCTAACTCTCTGGCAAGCGCGATTGCGAGCGATAACCAACAAGCATCATCTGCTACCAGTGAAGCTAATTCTTACGCAGCGTTAGCAGATTCTGCCGCGACCAACAATGATGCGTCATTAGCTAGCCAGTATGCGGCCAAGGGTTCTGCTGCCGCTTCGACTGTTAGCTCTTTAGAGTATCAAGTTGATAGTTTGGCTTCTCAGGCAAACAATGTTTACAGTCAGATAACGACTGATATTGCTGGTGATGGTAGTGTTGCTAATTCAGCGGTTAGCGTCGCAAACAGTTTAGCTAGTCAGGCAACGAGTGATGTTGAACAAACCAACAGTGCCGCTTCTCAAATGACCAGTGCTGTTAGTGACGCGGGTCGATTAGTGAACACGGATAGCGCGAATACTGATTTGGATGGCATTCTGACGTCTGCCAATCAGCTTAACAATCAAGTCAGTGACCAGAAAGTCAGCCTATCGACGGCAACTAGTATCGCTGAAAGTGCGGCGAGTGCGGCGTCAAACGCGGCCTTGCTGAATGATCAATCAGCTGCAAAGTCGTTGGCGTCCGTGGCATCCACACAGGCCAGCACAGCGAACAGTATCGCTTCGACGGTTGCTAGTCTTCAATCAGGTGTTAACAGTGTTCACAGTCAAATTGCCAGCGAAGTTGCATTAGACAGTAACAACGCATCAACAGCGGCTAGTGCGGCTAGTGTCGCGGCTTCGACAACGACCAGTGTTGCCAGTCAAACAACGCAAACGGTATCAACGGTCAACTCGTTGGCAAGTAAAGCAGCGTCAATTGCTGCACGTGATCCGAAAAATAAAACGGTTCAAAGCGAAACCAGTGCAGTCAATTCATTAACCAGTGAAGCTTCAACCGCTGCATCTGCTGGAAGTGTTGCTGCCAGTAATGCTAGTGTGTTTGCTAGCCAAGCTGCGTCGGCTGCGGCTTTGAATGATGCCAGTGCAGCTAGCACGTTTGCCAGCCAGGCGGCTTCTGCTGAATCGTTAGCGGATTCTGACGATACGGTCGCTAATGGGCTTGCCTCACAGACTAAGTCCTTAACAAATGATGCGCAAAATACGTTGATTCACGATAGCATTGGTGCCATTCAGGCAGCGGATACGACCAGTAGTGCTGCTAACGTGGCTAGTATTGCAAGCTCACTGGTTGATAGTTTGGCCAGTGCAGCGAGTGCTAATGCCGCATCAGTTGCTAAAACGACGACCAGTGATGCCAGCAATACGCAATTGACGACGCTTTCCAAGAGCGCTGCCGATTTAGCTAACTCGATTAATGGGCTGGTTGATCAGGCCAAACAAGCCGCAGCAAGTGCTGCCACATTAGTGGACAAAGCCACTAGTGCAGCTAATGACAATGATTTCGCGACTGCCAGTCAACTCGCTAGCGAGGCAGATTCAGATCAAGATGTTGCTAATAGTTTGGAAACTAAGGCCGAGTCATTAACTAGTGATTTTAATTCAGTTGCAACGACTGTCGATCACACGGTTGCCAGTGATTTAGCTAGTCAGGCGGCCAGTGCGGCGTTGTCAGCCGATAGTGCCGCGCCAATTATTAAAGCGGCCTCCGCAACAACAGCGACTAATTTGAGTTCGTTGACCGGTGTTGCTAATCAAGATCCTCATAATGCAAGTATTCAAACGGCCGTTTCAGCAGCAACAAGTTTGCTAAATAAGTTTGCGACAACTGCTAGTGAGGCCAGCGCTGCTGCAGTATCAGCAACGGATTATGCAAAGAGTGCAACCAGTGTTGCCAGCTTTAATAAACCAATTTTAGCGAGTCAGGATCAGTCATTAGCTCTAAGTGCCGCCAAGGTTGCCAATGATTTGGCCTCGACAGCGGCAAGTGCACAGTCTGAAGTGACGAGTATTATGAACTCGGCCACATCAGCACTGGCTAGCGATAGCACAGCAGCAAAAGATGCTGCTATGTCTGCTGGCAACACAGCCACTAGTGCGGCAACTGGTGTAACGACCAGTAAAAATGTGGAGAGTCAAATAACCAGTACCGTTTCGAGCACCAACTCACTGGCTAAGACGGATTTAATGAATTCAGAAGTTCAAAGTTTGGATAGTAGTGCTACAAGTATCGACAGTGAAACGATTAGTCTGAACACCGTTGTGTCACAACAGGCATCGATCGCTGCTAGTGCGGCGAGTGTTGCGGCCTCAGCTGCGTTAACAAATGATCAATCAACGGCACAGTCTGCTGAAAAAGTGGCAACGTCAGCGGGAGCAGTGGCCTCCGCTGATGTGGCAAAGATCAATCAATTGAACGATTCGGCCACGTCAATTTATGCTCAGGTGCAAAAATTGGTCACAGACGACCACCAAGCTGCAAGTCAGGCTGCCGAAAAGGTAACGACAACGAGCACAACTGCTAGTGGCGCAAACAAGACAATTTCAGATCAGCGCGCTGTTATCAGTAGCTTAGTAAACGAACTGAAATCGCTGGCTGGTGCCGATACGAAGAACCAGGCAGTCTCAACTGCTGTTAGTCAGGCTGTAGTCGCGGCCAAATCAGCTGACAGTCAGGTTGCTTCGGCTACGTCAACGATCAGCAAATTGGCATCCGTGACCAGTGCAGCTCAGTCCACGGCTTCGTTAAACGATGTCAGTGGCGCTACGAGTGCACAGTCGGCCGCTACATCTTTAAATGATGATATGACGAGCGATCAATCTGCGATTAACTCATTAGAGTCGCTAGTTCATAGTTTGGCTGACGACGCGAACGACAAAGTGACTGCCGATCACACAGCTGCCTCTGAGCAGGTAACCTCGGCGACTATCCATGCCAACATTGCAACCAGTGAGGCGGCATCAACGAGTAGTCAAGTTGCGAGTGTTGCAGGTTATACATCAGCTGGTAAAAAGTTGGCTGCCACAGATTCAGCGAATAAGACAGTACAGAGTCTCAACCAAAGTTTGGCATCGTTAGATTCTGCTGCCAGTGCGACATTATCTGCGGCCAATTCTGCTGCCAATGTAGCGCGTTCGCTACAGTCATTAGCTAGCGCCGCCGCGGCATCTAATGATCCGGCATTAGCCACTAAACTGACTCAGTCAGCCAGTGCCGCAGCATCCACCGTTGCCAGTTTGGAAAGTACCGCTGATGCAGATAACACATCGGCTCAGTCATTAATGACGGCTCTTTCAGATGACGTCAAGGCAGATGCGAATGCGGTAAGCCAAATTGCTGATGGTGTTAACATTAAGGCGAGTGCGGCAACTAAACAGTCCAGTGATGTCAGCAAGCAGGCAGCCTCATTGGCTGGCAGTGCCGCAACATCGACAACAGCTGTTCAGTCGGGAGCAGATAAGGCAAACAGCAGTTACCAAAGTTTGATCAGTCAACAAGTAGCAACACAGTCGGGGCTAAACTCGGCAGACAGCGTAGCCGCCAGTTTGAACGACGTCGCGCAGCAGTTAGCTAGTCAAACCGCCTCTGCCGCGGCCCTAAACGATGTTAGTGCCGCAAATGTCCAAAGTTTGCTGAATTCTGAACAGAGCGTCGCTAACTCGTTAGCTAATCAAGTTAATGCCAATAGTCAACTGATTACACAGGCATTAAGTGCCGATAGCCATGCCGCTAGTTTACAAGCATCTGGTGCAAGTAATGCTGCGAGTGTCGCTAGCTCGGCGACAGCAACCGCTCAACATGTTGTAAACGGGACTAGTCTCGCTGCATCAACGGCTAATCAAGATGCCGATAAAGATACGGCCAACAAAGCAGTCAAGAGTTGGGCGAGCCAGGCAACTTCTGCGGCGAGCGCCGCTCAGTCAATTGCAAAGATTCTTAGCGCAACCGCAAGTACCGCTGCATCATTAGCCAGTCAAGCAGCGTCTGCAGCAGCTGACAACGATGTTTCTGCCGCCAGTCACTATGCCAGTGCGGCTGCATCAGCTAATGCCAACACGCAGACACTCACGGATCAAGCGCAAGGTTTGACCAGTCATGCTACTGATTTACAATTGTTGGTCAATAATACGGTTACGACAGACACATCCACGGCCGCCAGTTACGCCAGTGAGGCAACGAAGCAGGCATCCAGCGCTGCTTCCGCCAACCAGTCCACCGCTTCGCTAGCATCAGTGGTTGCTTCAACATCAACGGTTGCGACCAGCGCAGCCGGAACAGATAAACAAAATGCCAGTGTCCAGCAACTGGCTAGTGAAGTGGCGCAGAAAGTTAATGAGGCGACCAGCGCTGAAGCGGCCGCAAGTGACGCTGCCGCTTTAGCCAACGACTTTGCCAAATCTGCTGCCAGTGCTGCCAATATCAATGATGCATCGGCAGCTAGTGAATGGGCCAAGAAGGCACAAAGCGCTCAAGAAGCCGCTACTAAAGCGCAACAGTTGGCGACTTCTGATGAGGGTGCTGCCAGCCAGGCATTAGCTAGTTTGCAAACGGCAGTCAAAGCCGATTCAAGTAACGCTACGAGTGAGGCAAGTGTCGCCTCAGCAGCTAACAAAGCCGCCCAAAGCACTGCCAACAACACGACCAGTCACGTTAATTCAGCAAGTGCAATTGCAGCTCAGGCCGGTCAACAAGCTGTAAGTGACCCGACGAATGCAACCGTTCAAAGTTTGGACAAACTTTTACAACAGCAAGTCGCTACGGCTCAATCAGCCGGTAAAGTTGCCAGTGGTGCTGCCAACTTGGCGAGTGTATTAGCCAGCGAGGCGGCTAGTGCTGCGTTGTTGAATGATGCTAGTGCTGCCAGCCAATTTGCGAGTGCAGCTGCTAGTGCCGAACAGGTAGCAACATCTGCCGCCCAAGTGGTTCAGTCAGCTGAGGCAGTCGCCCAACAGATGGCGACAGCGATTCAACAGGCGGTTAATACAGACGCGCAAAATGCCAGCGTTGCGGCCAACGAAGCTGCCAATGCAGCAAGCCAAGCAGCTCAAACGGCTCACGCGGGCAGCTTGACACCAGCTGGTCAAAATCTGGCCAATGCTGCTCAATTAGCTAGGGATGAAGCCCAACGCGATGCCCAGTTAGCTGCTGAGGCAGCCGCGCATAATGATGTCGCATTAGCCCAACATTATGCACAACTAGCTCAAGTTGCATTAGAGCAAGCTCAACAGTTGCAGCATCAAGCGGATTTATTGTTACAAGCGAACAATGACCCCAACGGGAACGGTGTTTCGACCCCAATCATTGACCAACAGGCATCATCGGCTTCACAGACTGGGAAAAACAACGGTCTGACGATGGTTTCAACGCGCCCCGGTGCATTTGCCAAGCAGGCTGTTCAACAACATCGACTGATTCCATCTGCCGTGATTAAACCAATGCGGTTCAAAGATGTCGGGGTGAATTCAACGACTAACAACAAAAAACTACCTAAAATGGGTGAACAGGGTGACGCTAACCTCCGTTTAACAGGGGTGATTAGTCTTGCTTTACTTGGTTTAGTCACACTATTAGGACTTGGCGAGCGAAAACGGCATTAAAAAAGGTATTAAGCTCGTGAAAAGGTCGTTCATCAGGCTCAAGGTACGTTAAAATAGGACTTAGCAATTATGCTGAGCCCTATTTTTGTGAGCTTCTGGTATGATTAAAAAATAGGTGTGCAGATAAGTGAGGTAATGGGATGTATTACTTTATCAACGCAAGTTTTAACGAAAAAAAATCAGGAATTGAACACGCGGAAATGAAACGGCTGGGGATGTTTAAAGATCACGGCGAACCAGCAAAAATCGTCACGCGCTTCTTTTCACTGACGCTACACGACACGTTGGCTCATGCTGGATTGGCGGATAGCGACATGGTCAATCTGTTTGACTTCTTCGAGGGTACAGAAGACCTTAAAAAGACGTCTTTTACACTGGCCGATTTACACGTGAAACCAAATTTACAAGTGCTGGTTAATGATCAAGATGAGCACGGGTTTATGGTGCGTAATTCTGAACGAATTATTCAGCGAATTAAAATGCGCGCTCCTGAGTATAAGGAAGTTGAAACAGTTTGGACGTTTGATCGTTACGGCAAACTGGTAAAGAGTGAATACTGGGATTCTCGTGGTTTCAAGGCGCTAGAACAGTGGCATGACGCAGACGGCGTGGTTAATGCTGAGCAGGTCTTTAATCCTGATGGTAAAGTGGTTTACCAAACATTCCATATGAAAAATCAGGAAGGTAAGTACGATAACTCGCTGTATCGGATCATGAATTGGCACGGGACGAACTACTCATTTAATGGTGAGCAGGCGATGATGCGCTTCTTCCTTGATGAATTAAACAAACGTAACGGTGAAAATAACGTATTTGTTGTTGACCGGACGTTTGAATTGGCTTGGTCTGTGCTTAACATGCGGACACGGGCCTTTAAGATGATGCACCTTCACTCAAATCATTTGAATGATCCTGAAAAGATCATGACGGCGACTCTGAACTATAACTACGAGTATGCAATTAAGAATTTGGACCAGTGGCAAGGTGTGGCGGCACCAACGCCACAACAACGGACGGACTTTATTAATCGTTGGGGCGATCAAACACCAGTCTTCGAGTTGCCAGTTGGGATTGTGGACAACGATGTTCTAAATGCGCCTCACGTTAAATGGTCGGACCGGACGCCAGGACAAATCATCATGGTGGCTCGTCTTTCTCCCGAAAAGCAGCAAGATAAAGTAATCGAAGCCTATGAAAAGGTTCATGCTAAAGTGCCAGCAGCGCGCCTAGATTTCTGGGGATACGCAAACGGTAAGGAAGGCGAACGATTGAATAAGATCGTTGCTGATAAAAAGCTTGGCGATTTAGTTACTTTCCACGATTACACCTTGGATGTTGGTAAGGTTTACGATGGTGCACAAATTAACGTGCTGGCGTCACGAGCTGAAGGATTTTCATTGGCTCTATTGGAAGCACAGTCTCATGGTGTGCCAACAGTGTCGTATGACGCAAAGTATGGTCCTCAGGGAATCATTGAAAATGATCGCGATGGTTACTTGGTTGAATTGGATAACGTCGATGCTTTGGCGGATGCCATCACGAAGTTACTTAAAGACGACCGGCTAATGCAAAAGTTCAGTGAAAATGCCTACGAGGATGCTAAACGTTTCTCAGAAGATGCTGTGTGGGACAAATGGCGGCCAGTTTTAGACGATGTTAAGGCGTTTGCTGCAGCTGACTCAAGAACACAGGCGGACAAACAACAGGAGGCCAACAAATGATTTATTTCGTAAATGAATATCTGATGGCCTTGAATTCTGGGATTGAACATGCCGAAATCAAGCGGCTACAATTGTTTAAACATCAAGGCGCCTCTGCCAAGTTGGTGACGCGGAACTTTGATCAAATGTTGTATGCCAACAAGCAACGGTTTGGCATCGAAGATGATCAGATTGTTAATATGTATGACTATTTCCAGGGCATTGAAGATCTAAAGCCAGTTGGCAAGAACGAGCCAAAGATTGAATCGTTGAACTTAGCGGCTGATTATAATGTGGATCCTGGGGCTGATGTCAGTCACGTTTATGATGGCGATAAGTTAGTCATGAATGTTCATTTCGCGCCCGGCACCATTGGTCAGTTATACAGCGTTGATGCGTTTGACCGTACTGGCAAAAAGGTTCAAACAGAATTGTGGGACTTCCGTGGTTTTAAAACACGTGATCAGTTCTTTAGTGATGCAGGTGAACTTATCAGTCAGGTTACCTACGCACCAGATGGCAAACGGGTGATTGAGGAATACTTCAGTCACGACAAAGATGGGCACAACTTCCTGTCGTTACTCCAATTATTAGATTACAAAGGACAGGACCTGTTCTTTGATAGCTATGATGAGTTGTTCACTTTCTTCCTCGACGAATTAAACCGTCGCGATGGTGAAGGCTCGACGTTTGTTGCTGACCGTCCGGGTGCGGCTTACGATGCAATGTTAAGCATGACAACCAAGGTCGGCCGGTTTATTACACTGCCGACGACACATACTATTGATCCTAAAGATCAGGTCTACGCTAACTTGTCTGGTATCTACGCCAATCCGATCGTTAACCAAATTGATAAGCTCTCCGGTATTATTGTCGCAACTGATGAGCAAAAGGCTGATTTGACGCGGTGGATGGGCGGTGAGGCGCAAGTTAAGGCACCTATCAGCGTTGTGCCATTCAGTGTGGTCAATGATGAACAGGCACATGCTAAACGTGTTCGTTTGCCTCAACGGACAGCTCACAAAGTGATTGTCGTTGGGCGGTTAACTAAGGAACGTCATACGGAAGACGTCGTCAAAGCGTTTGTAACGGTGAAGAAGCACATCGCTGACGCAACCCTGGATATTTACGGTTATGGTGACCAAGAGAAGCCACTTACTGAACAAATCAAGAAGGCTGAGTTAACGGACAGTGTCACGTTGAAAGGTTATCATCCAGATTTGGACGAAGCTTACGATGGCGCACAGGTTTACGTTAACGCCACAGAAAGTGACAACGAACCATTGGCACTGGCAGAAGCTTTGGCGCATGGGGTTCCATCTGTCGTTTATAACGTGCATTATGGTCCGTCAGATATGATTGATGAGGGTAAGAACGGTTACCTTGTAGCGGATAACGATGTCGTCGGTTTAGCAAACGCCATCCAACGGGTCATGAAAGATGACCAAGTTTGGGAAGCGATGAGCCGTAACGCATACGACAGCATTACACCGCGTACGGAATCAATCGTGTTTGCCAAATGGAAGCGGGCATTGCACATTAAACACTAGTTGTTAGTAGTAGTGATGCGCTGGGTGTTATTATTATCAACATTTAGGATAGAGACGCTGGATGTCGCCTGCGGTTGGCAAAATTGACACGCTCGCCGTGGGACCGGTTCAAGCCGGAAGTGCGCCGTCTATCACCTCGCCGCCAAGCCTCGTGAAGACCGCGAGTCTTTGCGACTGTCCGTGTTGTAAATCCGAGAGCGCCATTCGGATTAACAACACCTTCACGGCTCGGTATCAATGTTGCCGCCCTTCAGCTGATATAAGCGGCAAGATTCATCTGAGATCACTAGATAATTTAATGTTGTCAGTTTTGATGAACTGAGTAGTAAAACACAAAATTTAAATCACAAAAACGGATCAAATATGTTAATTCATATTTGATCCGTTTTTTGCTGCGAAGAGCCCTTATTGATGACAAATTTCGCATCTTTTATCGATAATCAAAGAGTTATGATTTGAATTCAAAAATGCTAATTGATATATTGTGAAAAAATCAGCATTAACGGAGATTTGCCGATGAAACGATTGTTTACTTTGTTTATGATTGCGTTTTGGGTTATTGGCGCTAGTCAAATTGGCCCGCAGATGATGGCGCAGGCTAATGAATCAGTAGAGAATGCACAACAGTCTTCCCGAGATGACTCGCAGACGGCTAATTCAATTGGTGCTTCAGTGGCCAGTGATTCTATGACAAATAAGATAACCGCGGTTACGGATAGTTCATCAGCCGATAAAACTGATGCTATTGAGGTTAAGCCGACCGTTCATACGTTTGCTGAATTCAAAGCTGCCTATGAAAATGCCGATGTTCAAGAGATTACATTAGCCACGGACATTAGTGGCGATGGGCGTCAGTTAGCTGCACGAACAACTTCGCTCGTGATTAACGGAAAGCAACATCAGTTAACTTTAACTGAGGGTGCACTTCCATTGGGTAAATCAGGTGATAACACACGACTAACTTTTCGAAATTTGAGCATTAACAACGACCGAAGTGGTTCGTTTGTAACTGCTCAAGATGGCGAACTTGGCTGGTTGTTGACGTTTGAACATGTGGACACGGAAAAGGTAACCAAACTCAGTAATCTGCCCACTGAACAAGTGTCGCTGATTGAAACGATTGATCCTGCTGCTGAAGAATCGGCCAGTGAAAGTGAATCCTCAGATAGTAGTTCGGTGTCTTCAATGAGTGAGAGTAGTCAATCCAGTGAAAGCGGTCGTGAATCAAATGATCTGGATGTTAACAGTGATGTTAGTGAAGGCAGCAAGGCTAGTTCAAAACATTTGGAAAGTGACACGACCGTTTCACGTGAAACCAATTCAATTAATTCACAGTCAGCTAATGAGTCTAGCAAGACTGACGGAAAAAGTGGTTCACGACCAGAAAGCACGCAAACTTCCCGGGTAGAGGAAGACACAAAACTTGGCGAGACAGAACGTGAGGTTAGCAATATTTCTGAATTACAGACTGCGATTAACGAGCCATCCGTAACCAAGATTTTTTTGAAGAATAACATTTCTGCCACTTCAATATCTGCTAATCCAATCACCCGGAGCTTGGAAATCGATGGGCAGCAACATACCCTAAACATCGGCAGTGGCGCCTTACGTTATGGTGTGCCGGTTTCAGGCAATCCGACACTGAACGTGCATGATATTCAGGTGGCAAACACGGCCGCAGCTTTCGTCACATATAGTGGCGCTGCTCGAGGTCAATGGCACTTTGAATTCAGCAATATTAGCACGGCTACAACGGTTAATCGACTGGCCATTGCAACGTATTCAGACATCACGTTTTCAGGAACCTGCAACATAGATACGCGGGCAGAAAATGTTTATACCGGGAGCGTGAAAATGGCAGACAATACGGTCTACACCGGGAACGTCAACAATACGAACTATTCGATGTTTTATTATGATTTGCGACCGTCTGAAGGTCAGACCGGTGAGAGTCGCGAATTCACAACTGGTCAAAACTGTACGCTGAATTTGACTGGGACTAACGGGACGCAAGGTTATCCAATTGTTTATCTGTACTACAACAACATTACGTTAGGAAATGGGACAAAGTTTAATGCAGAGTGGCCTGGGAATAATGTTTATTTTCAAATCGCCAATGACAATGCCTCGTTAACGATTGGTAAGTATGCTCAAATGAATTTAGATACCGATAATCGGTCAATTGCGGCTATTCGTTCCTCAGGGGGAAACAATAATATTACCGTTGCTTCCCGAGGATCATTGACTGCGCGAAACAATAGTGCGGCTACAGCAACCGTAGACTTAGGCACGGGTACGACAACAGCTGTCATTGAGAATCCGGCTGCATTCGATTTACAAAACACTGGGACTGGCACAAATTCTCGGGCATTGAATCTGAATGCTAATTCCAGCTTAACCTTATCGAATTCGCCGTTTGCATATTGGGATACCACTGCAGTCAGCGGTGATCCAACACAGTCGTTTGAAGGAATTGAGTGGGGAAAATTTGCTGGTAGCACGGTCACCAGTGATCCGGAAGCGATGGCAACTGCCGTCAGGGGCAAAACGTTGCACCGAATGGCGGCTTACAATCCGCCCGGGACACTGCAATTATCCAGTGTCCCCAAAAATTTGAATTTTGGTCGTGATCTGATTGTGCGGCAAGCCGATCAACTGTTTCCGTTAGTAAGTTGGGATCAGCCGTTGAGTGTGACCGATCAACGTTATGTAACCAAACAGTGGTCGTTAACGTTGACACTGACGCAGGCGTTAACAAATACGACTGGTGATGTGTTGCCGGACGCAATTAAGTATAAAAAGAATGGTGAACTACTGCCGGTAAGTCATGCAGCCATTGAGATTGAAACAGCACGTAATCCTGACAATGATCCGTATGTCGTTTCTAATCAATGGAATAGCGAAGAGGGACTCATGCTCCAAGTTTCTCCCTCAGAGGCCAAGGCAGGTACTTACAATGGCGAAATCACTTGGAACCTGAACGATGTACCAGACGAAACGGAGGGGTGATGACACATGAATAAAATGAAGTGTTTGCACCACGTCCGTTTGCCACCAATTCGGGCCGATAACAATGAACGATGGCCGTCCCTTTGCAGATAAAAAAGTGAGGTAAAAATCATGAAAATGAGCAAACTAACGACCATTATTGCGACATCATTACTGACGTTGGGGTTGGCGACACCGGTCATGGCCGCGTCATGGGATTCTACAGCGACGGTTTCGTTTACAGATCCAAGTACCGTTACGACACCATTAGATCCTAACGACGCAGCAACTGAGCTGACAGGATCCGGGACGACTAATCAGAGTGGTTCATTGACCATTGATTACGCGTCCAAACTAGATTTCGGTCAACGGACGACATCCAATACGCAGGAACAAACATTCAATGCCAAAACAGATACAGTTCAAATCGACGGTATTGAAGGTTCAGTCAAACGTTCCAACTTCGTTCAGGTCACCGACAAACGGGGTGGCGGACTTGGATGGCAATTAGCAGTCAAGCAGAGCCTGCCCTTTAAGAACGGCGAGGAGCATCAAATGACCGGTACTAAGATTCTATTCAATGATCGATCCGTATTAGGCACTGAATCTGGCCAGGAACCAACTATGGTTGGCGGCAATGTGACGGTTCTTGATGATGGCGCGAATGTGAAATTATTAAACGCGCCAACGGGTAAGGGAACAGGAACGACCATCCATCGTTTTGGCGGTGAAGTGACTGGTACTGAACAAGAAGAAACAACTGGTGTTCAGCTAGTAGTTCCAGCTGGTGCCGCTCGTGCGGGCACCTACAATGGAACATTGACTTGGACACTAGAAGATACACCAGATGAAGCCGTTTAGTTTTAAATGTTTCAAATATGCGAAACACAGGAGGGTTCAACATGACCAAGAAAACATTAACGACAATTATAGTGATGCTTTGTGGGGTGGTTGGCCTCCTGCTACATAGTCAAGTGGCTCATGCACAAAGCATGGATTTCAGCGTGGAGCCACAAAAGTCGTCATTACAACGGGATCAATCGAAAACGTATTTTGATTTAAACGTGAAGCCGGGTCAAAAAGAAAGTGTCATGGTGAAGGTTACCAATACGTCTGACAAACGCATTAAGATCAACACAAATGTGAACGTGGCGAAGACGAATCCAAACGGCGTTGTCGAGTATAGCAAGTCACGATTTAAGTCCGACAAAACGCTGACGATACCGTTAACGGATGTTGTGACGACTGCCCCAAAGCAGCTCAGTTTGGCGCCCAAAAGTTCGAAGATGGCGATTTTTGAAATCGATGCACCTAAACAAAAGTTTAACGGTGTGATTGCCGGCGGAATTTCGTTTAAAAAAGTAGCGCCCGACAAGAAAAAGACCTCGAAAGGAATTTCCGTCACGAATAATTATCAGTACGTGGTGGGAATGGTCCTTCATCAAGGTCGGCAAAAATTAACACCAATGTTAAAACTGGGGGATGTAAAAGCTAAATCTGAAGCGGGTCGTAATCTGGTCACAGCTCAATTGCGCAATGTAAAAAAACGTTACTTAAGCCAGGCAAAAATCGTGGCAAAGGTTCAAACAACGAGCAAACGGACGTTGTATAAGTCGACAAAGGATCACGTTCAGTTTGCACCAAACTCGATCATGGATTACCCGATCCGTTTGAACGGGGAACGATTTAAACCAGGGCGCTACCGGCTTGATTTAACAGTCACTGCCGTTAAGAAGAAGTGGCATTTTGTTCGTGAATTCACGATTACTAAGAAGCAGGCCGAAAAATACAATAACCAAGACGTGACGCTGAAACCGGATCACACGATGCTTTACTGGACTGTCGGTAGCGTGATGATTATCATCATCGGGGTGCTGAGCTGGGTGGTTATCAAAATGAAACGTAAACGCTAGGCTAATTTGAGACGGATGTGAACACAATTAATACTTTTTCCCATCTACAATTCTTGAGGCAACGATCGTAACGGCTAGAAAAATGTTTAAAATAGGTATGCGTATCCTTCTCATGGTGGCGAGTTTACGTTATTAGGTCCAACGTTTACGCTGCTAGATATCTTGACAGTTAGAAGTGGACGTTAAAATTAACAGAAAAAAGAAAATAATCTAGAATTTCAAAACGTGTTAGGCGGGTTATGATAATTTCGCCTAACATGTTTTTAATTTGTCTAAGATGATTGAAAAATAATTATTTCAGGATGCTTCGATGTCTGTTGCAAGGCGTACAATCAACATAAGCATCATATTTCACACATAAAGGAAGTTGCGATTCATGAAGATTGAAGAAGGCTACATGCCATTTCGCGGTTATAAAACATATTATCGAATTGTCGGTGAGAAGACGCCGGGCAAGGCACCATTATTGCTGATTCACGGCGGTCCTGGTTCATCGCATAACTACTTTGAATTGCTGGATGACTACGCAGAAACAGGCCGTCAGTTGATTATGTATGACCAAGTTGGTTGTGGGAAGTCATCATTGCCTGAGGACGAATCCGTTTATGTGAAGGAAACGTGGGCTGAGGAATTAATCGCGCTCCGTAAGTACTTACACCTGGATGAAATTCACATGTTGGGTCAATCTTGGGGTGGCATGCTTGAAATGCTTTACCTCACGCATTATGACCAAACGGGGGTTAAGAGTGTCATGATCGATGGTTCGCCTGCTTCTATCAAGTTGTGGACGCAAGAGCAACACCGGTTAATTTCTTATTTGAGTCATGAGGATCGCGAGGCAATTGCCGAGGCTGAGCGCACAGGGGACTTCTCCGGTCCTAAGTACTTGGCTGCTAACGACCGTTACATGGAGCGCTATTGCTGGGATGATCCGGATGAAAATTCACCAGAACCACTGCGTCGTGAAACGAATGGTAAACGTGCCAGCCTAATCGCTGAGGGACCAAACGAATTTACTGAGAACGGGACCATCAGTGACTACGATGTAACCGATGATCTGAAGAACATTCATGTGCCTGTATTGGTTACTAATGGGACGGATGATCTATGTACACCATTAATTGCTAAGTCTGTTTACGATCACATTCCAGGCGCTAAGTGGCACTTGTTTGCCAACAGCCGTCACTTGGCTTTGTTGGATCAGCATGATGAGTTTATCAGTGTGCTGGATAAGTGGTTGAAGGAAAATGACTAAATTAATTAATGAAAATATGTTTGATCGCTTTGAATTCCAAGGAATTTGGTCTGTTAAAAAGGAAATTAATCCAGAAAATTGGATTCCGGGAAAACTTCATTATGACTCTGGAAATATACTTCTCGAAGTTTTTGGAACGCTAAATGTTAGTGAGACATCGGCGATAGATGTACTCAACTTTGAGGATTATGAATCAGTATTTGGCTTTGCCCAAACCGGCGAAAATATTGTTTTATCCACGGTGAGCATGATTGGCAATACAAATTCTATACCTGGATTAATCTCAGAGAGATACCAAGTATCAGATATGCTTATTACAAATGGAAATTTCAACAAGGTTACTCAGCGCCAGTATTTATCTTTTTTTAGATTTTCTTTAACCGATTTAAATGTGTGGCTGCCAAACAACATGTTGACCATCAAAAAAGAACCAAAGAGCGGTAAACAAATTTTTGAAGTCAAGAAACCTGAGCGAAAACTTTTAACTAGTTTCGCCTTTGATGGAGGCAATTTCAGTGTTAGTTTGGACGAATCTGGCACAATTAATTACCCCCGTGAACTTCTAAAAGTTAATATAAAAAATGAAACAGGATTAATAATTGAACCTAATTCTAATGCGGTATCGATGCTGCAATCGACCAAAATAGTTAATGAAACTGCGAAATTTTTTACTGTTTTACTTGGTGAGACTATTAGTGCTAAATATTTACAGGGCAATTTGTCAAACGGTTTGAAAGCAAATGTGTTGTTCAATCAAACTTATCCCATAAGAAGTGTAGAGAGAGAAAGTGACCTTAGAATCACGCCCAGATATAATGATGTTGAAGATGAATTACCTAATAGTTTGACTAAATGGTTTGATATGTCTAGCGAATTAAAGTTACTGGCCGATGATTATATTTTGACAGTTACGCAGGAAAGTATTATTGAAAACACTTTAATCAATTTAACGGAAGGTATTGAGTCATTTTTCCGTAACCGTGATGCTTGTTTACGAGACAAGCTAACATTTCTTTTTAAGAGAGTGCCAAATGAAATTTTAAATAGAGATGTTTTACAAAAGAGTATTGACAGTGAAGATGATTTTATTAAAAGTTTAGTCAACACAAGAGTGTATTTGACACATGGAAAAGTTAGACCAGGTATTTATAAAGATGAGAAGCTAATAATTGCAACAAGAATTTTACAATTAAGTGTTCGATACTTTCTTTTGTCAGAGATTGGATTTTCAAAGAGATCTTTACAGAGTGTTGGTGCAGACATTGCAGAGATATTTCATACACGATTTTTCAATAACGAACTTCATTTCTAATGTTTCCCTTGCCTTCAAGTACACATTAAGGTCTATTGTGAATACATCAATGAGACTGGCCGGTTATTTAGGCCATTGTGCTACTATGATCCACAAGGAGAAAACGCAATGAATATTAAAGAAGCTAGTGAAAAAACAGGCGTATCATCGGCAGCTATTCGGTATTATGAAAAAGAATCGCTGATTCCAGAAATTGACCGAACAGAGGTTGGCAATCGTGATATTGATGATCGGATCATCCGTCGCATTAAGTTTGTGACGCAAATGCGAGCTGCCGGCATGAGTATTGAAAATTTGCGACGTTACATCCAGTTATTCGATGCGCAAGAAGATAATACGAAAGAGCAGAAGGCTATTCTGCAGGAACAACTCGCTGTGATGGAAGAAAAGCGCGATGATTTGCAGTCTGCTATCGATCACTTGAATTACAAACTCAATCATTTCTATGATCATATGGAAACGACTGAAGAAGAGCTTCGTGAGCTGGAACGACAGCACGCGGAGAAAAAAGCAAATCAATAGAAATGAAAGCTGTTAACGATGATGTCTGATGAGGACATTATGGTTAACAGTTTTTTTATACATTGCATGGCGATTCGCCGAAAAAAGAAAATTTTCTTGTTGCGTTGAAGTGCAGTTGAAGGTCTAAGCTTTCAAACATTGCATAACAACAGGAGGACAACATGGCAACGAAGAAAAGATTCGATTGGATACTATTAGTTATTTTGATGAGTTATTTTATGATTTTGCTTGATAATTCAATTATTTTTACGGGAACTGTTAAAATTGCTCAAGATTTACAGTTAAATCAGCAAACTTTATCTTGGGTCAGTAGCGCCTACTCGTTAACGTTTGGTGGATTTCTGCTGCTTGGCGGTCGGGCAGGGGATCTGTTTGGCCGGCGCCGTGTATTTCAAATTGGTCTGGTTATCTTTGGAATAGGTTCGCTACTTGTTGGATTATCAGTTAATGCACCGATGATTATCGCTTCCAGAGCCTTTCAAGGAATTGGCTCGGCCATTCTTGCACCGACGACCTTGGCTATTTTGATGGATACTTATGAAGGACCTGCACGTGTACGTGCCATTGCGTATTATGGTGCTATGGCCGGAATTGGTGCGAGTGTTAGCTTAGTTATTGGCGGTGTGTTTGCAAGCTTGCTGACATGGCGTGTTGGATTTTTCATCAACGTGCCTATCAGTATGTGGATGTACTACTTATCTGTGCGTCATTTACAGAAGGCTGCTGGCCGGTCTGGAAATCTAGATTGGCTTGGCACATTAAGTTCTTTATTTGGAATGAGCGCATTGGTGTACAGCATTGTTGGTACTTGGGGCAAGTTATCTGCGTTCATACTGGCAATTGCGCTGTTGGTAATTTTTGTTTACCAAGAGTATCGGACAAGTCAACCGATCATGCCGTTACGGTTGTTTAAGAATCGTGAACGCATTGGCGCGTACTTAGGACGTTTCTTATATTTGGGCTCAATGCTTGGCTTTTGGTTTATCACACCACAACTGATGCAAAGACAATTAGGTTTTAGCGCGTTAATGGCTGGTGTTGCTTTCTTTCCATTGACGATTGTTAACTTTATTGTGGCTTTACAGGTAGCGCGTTTAACGGCGAAGTTTGGTAACGGGCGCTTGTTAACAATCGGCATATTTTTAACGTTTATTGGGATGACATGGATGAGCTTCTTTACGGTTAACACTGGCTACTGGCTCGGCATCGCCCTACCGATGATTGCAATTGGCATTGGGCAAGGACTTTCGCTCAGTCCGTTTACTGCTGCAGGTGTGGCTCACACTGATGTAAGGGATGCGGGTGCGGCGTCCGGTGTTGTCAACGTGATGCATCAGATTGGCGGATCCGTGGGATTATCAATTTTGGTTAGCGTTCAAGGTCTGTTTAAAAATCAGGTAATAGGCTTTCACTATGCTATTTTAATCGGCGCAGGTTTATTACTGATTTCGTTGTTGGCAGCCATTTTCTTGATTTTGCCAGAAAAACAAAAATAAGTGTTGCCTTCAAGTTACTGTAAAGTTGTAAAGTAACTATTGTTACACGTGAAACAGGAGGTAAATTAATTGGCAAACGTACTTATTATCGGCGCCACTGGCTCAATTGGTCAGGTGACCCGTCAATATTTCTTGGAACACACGGATGATCAGTTAACCTTAATGGCGCGAAACATAACCCGATTAGGCAAACTGAACAGCAAACGGGAGCGAGCAATTCAAGGAAATGTCACTGACATTCAAAGCTTGAACGATGCACTTCAAAATCAGGATGTTGTATTCGCTGCTTTAAGTGGCAATCTACCAGAAATGGCAACGGCAATTGTGTCAGCGATGGATCGCGCTAACGTTGATCGCTTATTATTCATTACGTCGATGGGAATCTACAATGAGATTCCAGCCAGCGTTGGCGAGAGTGGGAATCTTGAACATAACCCAATGTTGCAAACGTATCGGGATGCTGCCGACATTATTGAGGCATCTGATCTGAACTACACGATTATTCGCCCAGGCTGGTTTGACAACGGACACGATACGGACTATCAGGTGACGAAAAAAGGAGAACCGTTTGGTGGTCATGATGTTTCACGTGAAAGCATTGCTGCCTTAGTGATGCATCTCGCGCATGATTCTGCGCTTGGTTCACGTGATAGCCTCGGTATTAACAGAAAATAATTGGAGGACCTTAACAATGAAAACAGCAGTGTTTGTAGAACCAGGAAAAGTTGAAGCACAGGATTTACCTAAGCCAGAAATTAAACAGCCAACTGACGCTATTTTGAAGATCGTTCGTGCCTGCGTTTGTGGATCGGATTTGTGGTGGTATCGTGGCATTTCTGACCGACCAAAGAATACGCCAGTCGGGCATGAAGCCATCGGCATTGTCGAGGAGGTCGGCTCAGAGGTAACTGACGTCCAACCTGGTGACTTTGTCATTGCACCGTTCACACATGGTTGTGGTCATTGTGCGGCTTGTTTGGCTGGCTTTGATGGTGATTGCTTGAAGCCAAGTGATGACGAAGTAGTCGGCTATCAGGGTGAATATTTACGATTTAAGAATGCCAATTGGGCATTAGTTAAGGTGCCTGGACAACCATCAGATTATACAGATGACCAATTGACCGATCTGTTAACATTGGCCGACGTTATGGCAACAGGCTATCACGCTGCGGCCTCTGCCGAGGTTAAGAAGGATGATACTGTCGTTGTCATGGGTGACGGTGCGGTTGGTCTGTGTGGTGTCATTGCTGCTAAGCTGCGCGGTGCCAAACGGATAATTGCGATGAGTCGTTATGAAGATCGTCAAAAATTGGCCAAGGAGTTTGGTGCAACAAATATCGTTGCAGAGCGTGGGGATGACGCAGTGAAGGCCGTGATGGCCCTGACAGATGGTGCTGGAGCAGACGCCGTTTTGGAATGTGTGGGTACTGAACAATCAGTTGACACAGCAGTTCAAGTCGCCCGTCCAGGAGCCGTTGTTGGTCGTGTTGGTGTGCCTCAAAAAGCGGATATGAACACCAATAACCTATTCTGGAAAAACATTGGTCTCCGTGGTGGGATTGCTTCAGTGACGACTGATGACCGGAACATTCTCTTGGACGCAGTGTTAAAGGGTGAAATTCATCCAGGCCAGGTGTTTACTAAGCGGTTCGACTTGGACCACATTGCGGACGCATATGCCGCAATGGACAAGCGTGAAGCCATCAAGTCGTTACTCATAGTGAGTCAATAATTTACTTTATGAACATTTCCTAATAAAATCGGCGAGTTCTCTAATAAACGAAGAACTCGCCGATTTTATTTGATATGCTTATGTAAGCGGTTTCTATAATACTTAATTGAGGAGATTTTTACATGTCATTTAAGAAGAAATTTGCACTTATTCTAGGTACGATTACAGCTTTAGGGACGTTTGGAATTGCCAACGTTACTAGTGAACCGGCTACGGCTGCTAGCACAAAACCGGTGACCATTTACTTAACTCGTCACGGAGAAACGACTGCAAATGTTATGATGCGCGTCCAGGGTTGGAGCAACTTTCCACTGACTACGAACGGGATTAAAGTAGCCGATGATTTAGGTCGTGGTCTGAAAAATACTAAGTTCAAGGCAGCTTACACTGGGGACTTAACCCGTCAAACAGTGACGGCGCAGGAAGTACTGAAGTACTCAGGCAATAAGCATGTCTCTGTTAGTCAGAATAAAGATTTGCGCGAAGGCGGCTACGGTAGTTTTGAAGGTGACAGTATCGCTGCCGATAATAACAAGATTGCCGGTGTATATGGCTACAAGACTGGCGATGAGTTCATGCAGAAAACGGGTAAGGACTACTGGAATCAGCTGCAGGACGCTTACCACAAGCTTGACACACAAAACAGTCAGGATACTAAATTAGTCAAGGCCGACCGCGCCGAAAGTGCTAAAGAAGTTCAGCAACGGATGACGACGGAACTTAATCACATTGCGAAGACGACTTCAAAAGACGGTGGCGGTAATGTTCTGGTCGTTAGTTCAGGAATGTCCATCAACGAATACCTGTCCACAATGAGTAAAAAGTATGAGGGTAAGCCATTAAAGAATGCCGCCGTTACTAAGCTTGTTTACAAGAATGGTAAGCTCCAAGTATCTGGTCCAATTGGAACATTAAGCTACGTTGATAAAGGCGCAAAAGCCAGCAAGTAATTTTCACATAATGAAACAAATTTAGAAACCGCGAAAAGCCCTGCATAGGCGACCAAACATTGGTAGTCTAGCAGAGCTTTTTTGAGTTCAGTTCACTTTTGTAAAGCATCAGGAGTAAGCGAGTCTAGCTCCGTCAGCCATTGAACACTGTCTTCGTCTGCATCAGCTGGAATAGTGTACGCGAGCGGCTGAAAAACAGTGGCGACGGCTCGCCAATCCAGACCCTGCTCAGTCTGGAAACTGTGACGCAATTGATCAATTTGTTGATTGGATACATTGCTTAACAGCTGTTGATTCCCCTTAAACATCAACAAGAAACTGTTGACTGTCAGTTGTGTGCTAAGCGATGTATGCCAATCATTTGGAGTTAGTTGATTGTCTGTAAGATGTTGATCTGCAAGCGGTACTGCAGGCACTTCTTTGGTTAAAAAGTGCTGCAGATGTGACCATTCGTGATTAATGATTGCGTAGAATTGCCATGGCACCTGAATGGCGAAAGCTTTCAAAGTATTGGTTGTAATTGTCGCAATGTTCCAAACAGACGTGTTAGTTTGTTGAGCCTGTTCGAGCCAAGTGCGTAAGAAGTGCTGCGTGGTTTGTTCAACCAACTGCGTCTGATTATGCTGAGTTAGGTGCCAGCGGACGAGTAAAAAGTCGACTAAATCAGCCTCGGCAATCGTGTGTTGGCCTTTATTGCTAATTCGTTGTCGTAAATTACGAAGTTGTTTTTGTCGACTGCTGCCGGCGTATTTACCTTGTTTAACCATGTTGCAATTGGTCCCTTCATTAGAAGTTAACGTGTTTTTCAAACTGTCGCACAATTGCCAAGTCGACTGGATCAATATTGATTGTATTCAGGTCTTGGCTGGGCACAAACTGGATTTTATCCATTTCGTCACCTTTGTGAAAAATAAAGGGCGTTGGCCGCAAAATTTTGCCGGTAAAAACGGCCCGCTTTCGAGTTTCCATTTTTGTTTCATCGAAGATACTGGCAACGCCACATAATATTAGATCTTGTGCGGTTTGATGTGTTTCTTCGTGTAATTCACGGATTGCCGTTTGTAAAACCGGTTCAGTGGGCGCGTCTTTAGGTTCACGTTTGCCAGCGGGAATTTCCCATTGCAAACGCCAGTTGTTGAAGCCAATGAGGTAACGTGCTTGAAATTGACAAATGACAAATGCACTGGAAAATAGGTCATCCGGATATTGTGATGGATCAGCTATATTTGCGTAATCTTTTAAAAGCATCAGACCGTCATCTTTCATATTGCGCTATTTTAAACCTATCGTACAAGTGTGCCGCTAAGGATGAAAGTAATTAATTCAAAAAAATCGTTTTAAGTTAATTATTGACGGATGTATCAGTCTGATATATGATAATTTCACGAGTGACATATCGAACTGATATATGGAGGCATCGTAATGTATGAATTATTTGTTTTGGGACAACTGACAGATAAACCGATGACTGGCTACCTGTTACGTACTGTTTTACAACGAATCGTTGGTAACCGGCGAAAAATTAGTTTTGGCATGATTTACCCGTTATTGGATCGATTGGAAGCAAAGGGATTTATTACATTGACGGACAGTCAGGATGACGCTAATCGTGGCAAAAAGGATGCAACACTGACGGAGCAGGGGCGTGAGCGCTTTGAAGAGCTCATGACGGATCCAGTTCCATTGAATCAAAACACTGATTTTACGTATGAAGTTAAATTTCGTAATTTTCATCAGATTGACGTGAGCCTGCAACTCAGTATTTTAGGCGAATTTGAACATTATTTGGAAAATAAAATTGAAGATGTTGCAGATGCCGAAGCTTATTTACGGCAGACGAAGATCACGCCAGACGATCTTAAAGATGCCATTCGGCTGATGGCGTTAACTAAGGTTCAGGCAACGGCGGCATTGAAATGGACTAAGTCAACAATTGAGGAGGTACAGAATGGAAACAAGAACTAATGCCGGTGGGGCTCGCCGCTGGTTGAGCTTGGCAACGCTGTGTGTGGCGGTGTTTATGTCACTGCTGGATGTGACGATCGTTAACGTGGCGTTGCCAACAATCCAAAAAAGTTTTAACGAATCTTTTAGCGACGTTCAATGGATTATCAATGCCTATACCTTGGCGTATGCTGTTGTCTTATTAGTTGCTTCCAAACTCGGCGATATTTTTGGACGCAAACGAATTTTCTTTATTGAATTAACAATTTTCACGTTCGGGTCATTAGCTTCTGCGCTATCTACAACAGGACTACAACTGAATCTATTCAGAACAATTCAGGGAATCGGTGGCGCGGGCATTATGGGCCTGTCAATGACGATTGTGGCATCAACTTTTGTCGGGCGTGACCGTGGATTGGCTTTCGGGATTTGGAGTTCTGTGATTGGAGTTGCCACCGCTATGGGACCGCTACTCGGCGGCTACTTGATTCAGCTATTCAATTGGCGTTATCGCATTACTAGGGGCCATCTACTTTGTGGATGAAAGCTACGGTAATCGGCAGGGCTCAATTGACTGGATTGGCATGCTGATAAGCATTGCCATGGTTTTTAGTCTCGTATTTGGGCTGGTTCAAAAGGAGACCCATTCCGCATGGCATTGGTCAAACTTGCATGTTGCTGGTTATTTGATTGCGGGCATTGTGCTATTGATTGGCTTCATTTTGCTGGAACATCAGCTTAAGAGTCCGATGATTGACCTAGCCATTTTTAAATCAATTTCCTTCGATGGCACCATTATTGCTGCCTTCTGTTTGGGTGCCGGGTTATATGCCTTCTTCACCTATTTGACGATTTGGATGCAAGACTATCTTGGATATTCTGCTATGCAAACGGGGGTTAGACAGTTAGCAATCAGTATTTTCAGTATGATTTTGGGTCCTATTGCTGGCATGCTGTCCGGTCGTTGGCAAAAACGTTGGATGATCAGTGGTGGGCTGTTGTTAATTGGCTGTGGCTTTTTGATTATTTACCACGCCGTTAGCCTCAACGTTATGTATATTGACTTTGTGGCTGGCTTTGCGCTTTTAGGCATCGGTAATGCAATTGTGAATCCGCCTTTGTCCTCGGCAGCGATGGATAGCGTGAAAATGAGTCAGGTTGGTATGGCAAGTGGCGTAATGAATGTCTTTCGGCAATTAGGGATCAGTTTTGGAGTGGTTATTTACGGTTTACGTTTGAGCCATATTTATGACCCGGCAGTTACGACAAACATAAAGGCAATTAGCCAGTTACCACAACAAGCAGAGGCGGGGATAACGAAAGGCTTGCACCAGGCAGGACCAATGGCTGGCCATAGTGTTGTCGAAGGCGCAAAGAGATTTACTGAAAATTATGCGAATGGACCAGAAGTTTTACGACAAATGAACAAAGCAGTGTTCAGCGCATTTAATCAAGGCTATAAAGGCGTTCTTGTGACAGCTATTACCCTAGTTGTTGTGGGTGCGGTTGCCGCAGGCTTTATGATTAAGGAACCACATCACGCGCAAAAATAAAGATGTGATATTTCCTAGGAAATAAATTAGCCGGCCAACTAATTTACAGAATCTTGCTGTAATGCACTTATTGAGGCGCATTACGATACTAACATTAGATAAAACGATTATGGACTGTGCCACGTGTGCTACCCTAATGATTAAGACTGCCACTACTCAGGCAGTCTTATTTACTTAAGATGATTTTTCATCATATTGTTTTGATCATCGCAATTGTTGAGTTTACCTTGGCTTGGCCCGTTTGAAAAAATTCAAAATAAAAACAATCTGAAAACTGTGTAGCATCAAAAAATAGGATTAACCAAGTGGCAAGATGCGTGTTGGTTAATCCTATTTCTTTAGTTAGATCAGCGGCTTGTTGCTGTAATCGCGATACAGGCCTGGCAGCACTGTGTTGAGGTGGGCCATTTCCTTGTTGCTGTGCACGATCAGCATGCCGACGTTCGTGGCAATCTTGTCGCGCATTGGCAGCTTCATCGATACCGGCTTGCCGTTCTTATAGCCGCGGCCGACCCAGGCGTTGACGTTCCAGACCTTGTTGCCTTCACCATCAAGGCGAACAGATTCGATCATGAATACCGGAATCTTGACTGGCCCTGCAGAGATCGTGTTGTTGGCAATGATCATCGACATACAGCCGTCAGTCCCTAGCAAGGCGTTGTTCAAGCCGACTACGTTTGGTTCAACGAAGTTCAGCGGAGCGGTGTTTGGCTTTTCACCGTTGAAGGATTCCGTCACGATACTGGAGGTGTTCCAGATGCGTTGCACGTAAGGCTTGTCTGAGTTCAGGAACTGCTCGCGGTCTTCGGCGGAAAGGGCCACGTTGTAGTGGTCTTCTGGGTTCCACAGAGCGTAGCGCAGTGGTTCCAGCTGATGCCAGATCATCCACCAGTCCATCATCGGGCCGGTGATATCAGGGGTGGGCGTCGATGAGCTGAGATAAATACTGCCGTCGTCCATTAAGTAAGTGGCTTGCGGGCGGATCTGGAAGTCAGGCGCTTGGACTTGGGCACGGTCTTCGAATCTCAGTCCTTGGGTCGGGTCGCCGCGGAAGGTTTTGGCTTTGGTGATTGCCGCTTCGGTGGGCTTGGCAAGGGGCGTGTGGATCACATCGTAGTAGGGCATTTCGCGTGCGTTATCTGGTAATGGGACGATTTTCATCATAAAGGCTTCCTTTCGAGTTGTCGTGGTTGCTAAGTTATGAGACAATCGTAGCGTAAAACATTTTATGAAACAATAGTATCACAACTTATACAACACAGGAGGCCGATTATGTATCATATCGTCAACGACGCCAGGGCCAAGAAGTCGGCAGACTTATTAGTTGCGGCGACGATCACTTTGACCAATCAGAAACCGCTCAATGAGCTTTCAATCGCCGAGTTGCAGCGTGAATCTACGGTGAGCCGCAGCACGTTTTACCGCCTGTTCGACACGCCAGCTGATGTGTTGGCCTATGCGTGCGACCAGATGGTATCAGAGATCGCCGTGGCAATGCCGGCACCAACGGACGATAGCACCCACCAGGCACAGCTGCTCTTTATAGAAGCGTGTATGCAGCACGTCGATTTGCTCAGCGCATTAGTCAATAGTGAACTGACGGCGCTGTTGCGCGCAGCCCATCGGCGTCAGCTCTCATCTATCTTTGAAAATTTGCACATCGATCAGGCCATCTCTGAGGCCACTCGCGATTACGTGAACAGCATTTTGGCTGATATTTTGCCATCAGCGATGTTTGTCTGGTTGGTGCATGGCCGCGTAGAAGATGCGGAGACCGTGTATCAGCAGATCAAAGCCAGCACACAAGTATTGGCTGCGTTGTATCACTAAGATAATCACGCTTGGCGGTCGGTCTTTACCTAACCGTTTGCGATAAAGTAATCAAATGGCTCATTCGAACTCAAGGTGGACAGGAACGCAAAGTGCGAGGGCAATTGGGCAGCGTCTGCACTTGCTTGATGAAGATGATCGCGTCTTGATCAGACAGGCTACTCTTGAAGTCGACGGCGTAATTGATTGCGTCAACGTGGTTGGACCCGGCGCGTGGCAGGCCGCACAAGCGGCGATGGCGAATTCCGGGTGAGTATTCTCCCGTGATGGAATTCCGTGCTCTGACTAGCAATTCGTTGATACTGTGGACACGTACAGTACGCTCGCTAAGGTTCGGCGAATTACTGTTCACGGTCTCCGCCACTCGCATGTGTCACTGTTGATCAGCCTTGGTGAAAATTCACTCCAGATCAAAGAACGTCTGGGACACGAGGACATCGAAACGACGCTTGGCACTTACGGTCATCTCTACCCCAACAGTAACTTTGAAGTCGCAAAAAAGCTCAATGGAATCTTCTCCAAAGAGGTGCGAGATGTGCCATTGTTCCCGGGAAATACATTTTATTTTGCTTCAGATTAAAATCTATTGACATTTCTCATCAATTATTTAAAATAGCTAACAATAGATTAAACAAGTTATGAAGCAGAGGAGTAACAGGCAAGATGTGCTTGAAGTGAGCCCTAGGTGATGAGAATGGGTGGCACAATGTTTGTGAAAGTAACCTGTGAGCTTTTGAATTCCAAATTGAAATTCAGTGGGGTGGTGCCCATTATCGTCACCAAACTCTAGCCGGTTGATGGCTGCAGTTTATGAGATTATGCTGGTGACAGTGTAACGATGCAAGGTGGTACCGCGTTCGCGCCCTTCGCAACAGAGATGTTGTGGGGGCGTTTTTTGTATGTGAGTGTGACCAACTCCGGTTTGAAGCCGAGCAATAAGAAGAAAGGCGAACCATTCGGTGAATTTCCGAATGATTTGTCTTTCAGCTTATGCACAGGATTCAGGAGTTGGGAGCGCGTTATAGCCATGTAGCAGTAACCATTCCAAAGATACTAGTCTCCTTAAACTTGGACCACAGAAAGCGAGGTTGACCATATGGATCAACGAGAAAAACATTTAACAAGACGCGATTACTACGTCTTAGGATCATTATTATTCGGTTTATTCTTTGGTGCCGGCAATTTAATTTTCCCAATTCACTTGGGTCAACTGGCTGGTAAAGGGTGGATCACCGCTACGATTGGTTTCCTACTCTCTGCAATTTTATTGCCATTGCTGGCGATTATTGCTATCAGTGTGACACGTAGCGACAGCATGTATGATCTGGCTAGGCCAGTGAGTAGACGATTTGCATCTTTCTTTCTGCTAACGACCCACGCCAGTTTGGGACTGTTGATTGCCTCGCCCCGGACGGCGACGGTTACGTTTGAAATCGGCGTCGTTCCTTTTATTCCAAAAGGGACTGAAACAATCAGTTTAGCCATTTTTTCATTTTTATTCTTCTTGGCGACATTCCTGCTGGCCAGTAATCAACAAAAAATCACGCTGTATGTTGGCAAACTCCTCAATCCAATGTTTCTCCTGTTATTAACGTTTATTTTCTTCTGGGCCTTGGTAATCAAGGGTGATTTAACGCATGTGCCGTTTGTAAGTGCGGCTAATTCAATCGGCGGGCTGACAAACGGGTTTCTACAAGGGTATAACACGATGGATGCTCTGGCCGGCCTCGGATTTGGGGTAACGATTGTCAATGCACTCAAGTATATGGGCGTGCACAATGAGGGCGCTCAGTCACGGGCCATCGCAAAGATTGGTCTTTTCTCAATGTCACTAGAAACAATTATTTATACGTTTTTGATCATGCTTGGTGCCGTTAGTTTACGGTACACATCAATGAGTGCTAACGGTGGGCTAGCCTTTGGTCAAATTATGGAACATTATACGGGGCTAATAGGAACGGCCTTATTAGCTGCACTGACATTGCTAGCCTGCCTGACCACCGCTATCGGGCTCATCACATCACTGGCACAAGACCTCAGTCGTCGTTTTCCACGTGTTCAGTACCGAACTTTTTTGCTGGGGACGACGGTGGGGGCTTTTCTGATTGCTAATATCGGCTTAACTCAGATTATTGCCTTCTCAACGCCATTATTAATGTTGTTATATCCATTGGCTATCAGTCTGATTGTACTGGGAATCTTGCAACCTTTGATTCATCAAAATGTTACAGTTTATCGGACGACGATTTATCTAGTACTAATTCCGGCAATCTTTGATTTCATTCACGCTTTGCCACCAGTGTTTGCCAAATTGACGGTGGTTAAAGCCTGCAATCATTTTGCCCAACAGTTCTTTCCCTTGTTCAAAGATGGACTGGATTTCTTACCGTTTATGCTTATCGGTTTAATTGTCGGTCTGGGATTAGTCGCCTTGCAACGAGAGCCAAAACAAAATTCGGTTGAATAGTGTGTTGCACTTAAAGTGAATTAACGAAGCGAACTTTATTGTCTAACGAGAATTAGGCCTAAGTTCGCTTTTTTATTGTCAATTTAGGTGAACGGTGTTATCCTAAAATCAAAATTCAAAGGAAATGATAGATGTGGCAGATTTGAGGACGACGGATACACGTCAGCGAATTGTTGAGTATGCTGTTAAGTTTGTCGGTGAGAACGACTTTCACCTGCTATCTTTACGTACGGCGGCTAAGACCGTTGGTATTGCGCCATCGGCAGTGTATAAGCATTTCAAATCCAAAGATGATTTGTTGGACGCAGCCTTGCAAGAGGTCTCACGTCAGTTTGAAACTGAAGCTATTCAAAGTGTGGCGCAACTTAGTCCCAAGGAACACAGGGAGATTATTGCGAAACTAGGTAAAATGATTGTGTCTTGGGCAGGTACAAGACCGCATGCAGTGGCGTTTCTTTTCTTCAGTCCTAGGGCACTGGCCGAGTATCGGCAGCAGAATTTTTTCACTAATACCAAGGAACCCTTTTTACGTTATATGAGTCAGGAAGTCGCTGGGTTAAAGCATGACTATCATCTGACCGAAGAGAGTGACTTGTTGTTTACCAAACTGTGGTCTTTCATCTTTGGCTACGCACAACTCATTGTTAACGGTGCGCTAACTTACGATGAGGCTGTTGTGGACAGCATGATTGATGACATTGTGAAAAACGGGGGCGTTAACGATGCAAAGTAAAACAACGATTGTTTATTGCCATCCGTATGATAAAAGCTTTAATCATCAGGTGTTGATGACGGTTCAAGAAAAGTTAGATCAGTTAGGTGCGGCGTATAACGTTATTGACCTGTATAAGGATCAATTTGATCCACGTTATTCTGTAGCTGAACTGGCCAAGTTTAAAGATGGCGACACCACGGATCCACTAGTTACTAAATATCAAACGGGGTTGCGGAGTAGTACGAGTCTTATTATCATTACGCCGATTTGGTGGAACGACCTACCGGGTATGTTGAAGGGGTTCTTTGATAAAGTTATGAAGCCCCAGTTTGCTTACGTCAACACTCCTAGAGGCGTTAAGGGTCGGATGACGAATATCAAACGGGTCGATGTTTTAACGACGTCTACGTCACCAACCTGGTATTTGAAGTTGTTTTCCGGGAATGCAATTAAGCGTGTTTTTATGGGGGCAACGCTTAAACAGCTGGGAATCAAGCAGCGGCATTGGACCAATTGTGGTGGTATTACAAACAGCCATTTTAGTCAACGACAAGCGTTTTTAAAACAGATTGTGAATCAAATTTGAGGGTGATCTTAATGCAAATTGGATCTTTAGCGGATTGGTTTACGGGTGCAGCGACGTTTGCAGCGGTGCTCACGACATTACTTTTTAACTTTTTTGAACGACGACGGGCGGCCAAACAGAGTATTTACAGGGCTAAGACAGCCATGGCACGTTTAAGCCTGGATGTGATTCGTCAAGTTAACGGATTGACTGACAGCGTTAGCGATGGTGATTCATTGAGCGCTATCCATACAATGAGGATCTATGTCTTTGTGCTAACACCGATTGGCAATCAGCAAGTCAGTGAACTCTTGGAGGCTAGCGAACTGTTTTTGGTGACTGCCAACAAGGCGGCTGTCGGTAAAACAGATAAGTCTGAATTGAAGGAAGCTTATGATCAGTTAGTAGCAAGGACAATCTAGAGCGACTCTAATATTTTCCAAAAAGGTGTACACTATAAATGCGAACATACATTCGGGAAAAGGGAGATTATTTATGAAAATAGCAGAATTTGTTGTTTTGGACCAATTTGCTGACTGGGAGGGAGCGTATTTATCCAGCCAATTGAATCAGAAGAAAGATTGGCAGGTTAGAACGGCATCAATCAAGCCTGTAGTTAAATTTATTGGTGGGTTTACCACCCAAGTCGATGATCTGATTCCTGCTGTCCCTAAGCACATTGATTTATTGGTTCTAATAGGTGGCAATTCTTGGAGCATTAACGACGAGGCACTTTATCAGCTTGTTTCGCACAGTTTAGCAAACAAAATTCCAGTTGGGGCCATTTGTGGGGCCGTTGATTTCCTAGCAAGAACTGGTTTGTTAACAGGATTTAAGCATACCGGGAATGCCCAATATTTGTGGAAAGACGATGTGGACTATAAAAACCCAACTGATTTTCAAAACGTTCAGGTTGTTAGCGATCGAAACCTCGTTACTGCCAATGGGACTGCCGCATTAGACTTTACGGAACAGGTTCTTAAAATGATTGGTTCCTCAGCAAAGGAGATTGCGATGGGCGTCGAGTTACATAAACTTGGTTTTTATGCTTATACGACAAAGTATGGCAACCCTTATCAATAATGATGTTGAACTGTGCGGACACATCAAAATGTGGCCGTTTTTTATTTGTTTTTTATATCTTTTAGATATACATTATTTACATCTAAAAGATATGAAAGGACGGTAAACACTAAAATGATGAATGAGTTATATATTTTAGGAGAATTGATGGAGAATTCAAAGACGGCATATCGTTTGCGTCAATCAATGCAGGTGTCACTTGGTCGTCACCGAAAAATTAGCTTTGGTGTTATTTATCCGCTGTTCGAACGTTTGGAAAAAGAAGGTTACATCACGCTAAAGGTCCAAGGCGACGACAAACGGTCGACAAAACTGGCAGCCATTACAAAAAAGGGTGAAGTGCGATTCTTGGAATTAATGTATGCGCCAGTTCCTGAGGGCGCTCACACGGATGATATTTTTCAAATCAAGCTGGATTCAATGCAGCATTTGCCATTAACTGATCAACAGGGATTGCTGGATCAGTATATGAACGAGCAGATCGCCATTGTGAATGACTGTCAAACGGAGTTGGAGCACTTAAAGAAGCACGAGCACAAAGATCACTGGTATGCGGCACAGAAGATGCAGTTACGTCTCCGCCAAGCGCAGGTGACAGAGCAGTGGATCCAAGGCTTTAAAGTAGCACTGGAGAAGAACGGGGGCTTTCAGTCGAATGACTAAAGAAATCAAAATTGCGTTATTAATGGCGGCGAGCCTCTTCATGGAAATCATGGATGGAACGATTGTCACCACGGCGTTGCCGAGTATGGCGAAATATTTTCGGACTGGCTCAGCCACCGTTGCAATACTAGTGAGTATTTACCTAATTACCGTTGCGATTTTTATTCCGTTAAGTGGTTGGCTCGCTGATCGATTTGGCAAGAAACGCATGTGGCTATTGGCCGTTGGCTTATTTACGTTGAGTTCGCTGGGCAGTGCGCTGGCGCCTACGTTTGCCATTCTGCTGGGGATGCGGGTGATCCAGGGAATGTCAGGCGCAATGATGACACCAACGGCTCGACTGATTGTGGTGGAAAAGACGATCCCGTCACAATTGTTGCGAATGACGAGTTACTTAGTATGGCCGGCTTTAATTGCGCCAGCGATTGCGCCGTTAATCGGTGGTTTGATTGTGACATGGTGGAACTGGCGCTGGATTTTTCTGATTAATTTACCGATGGGAATCATTATTATCTTGATTGGGCTTTTTCTGATTGATCAAGATGCTCAAATAGCAGAACATCGCCAGTTTGACGTTATCGGTTTTGTTGAGATCGCGATTGCATCAGGATTGATTTTAGCTGGGGCAGAATTAGCGACTCATGGTCATTCGGAATGGCTATTAGCAGCACTGATGGTGGTCATTGGCGTGGGGATGTTAGTCTTTTCCTACTTTCACTTACGCAAAGTCGAAAATCCTTTGTTTTCCGTTTCATCACTACGAATTGAATCATTTCGGTTCACACAAACGGGCGATAGCGTTTTGTGGTTATCAGTCGGGGCCATGCCATACTTAATGACGGTCTATTTGCAAACGATTTTTCAGTGGTCACCGGTTAAAGCATCAGGTTTTGTGATTTTTATTTTTCTGGGAAATATTGGCATAAAACCCTTCACGACGGTGATTATCAAAACGCTAAAATATCGTGGCGCACTCTTTAGCGCCTTCTTGATGGTGATGGTCAGTTCGTTCTGTTTGGCATTGATTACGACGTCAACATGGTCATGGGTTATCGCGTTGCTGGCTTTTATTTCCGGTGTTGGACGTTCCTTAGCGTTAACCGCATACAATGGGCTGACGTTTGCCGATGTTCCATTAGCTGAACGTAATAGTGCGAACACGCTAACGGCTGTGATCATGACCTTAGCGCAAGGTTTAGGGGTGTCCTTGATTACGGTGATTGTCTCCGTTCTCAGTCAAACAATGACGTTGGGACACGCTTACCAGTTTGGGTTTGTTTTCTTAGGATTGCTCATGTTGTGGCCAATGTTTGAGTTAACGACGGTCAGCCGAAATATCGGTGACAGCACGATTTAGTTTCAAACGACTTGCTTTCAATAGATCGATTTTGTTGTTTTAATTCTTCGATTTTTCTCATTGACTTTTAATGGTAACGGGCGTATATTTTTGTCAATCAAACAACAAAACGAATTGATCAGGAAAGTAATGTTGATTACCAGCGCTTAGAGAGCCTCTTTAGCTGAAATGAGGTCGCAGGGCACAACATGAAAATGGCCTGTGATTGGTGTCACTGAACCGCAAGGACAGGTGGCAATGACCGGCACTCATTATTGTGCACGCCATGAAAGTGGCTAGTAAGCATCAAGATGTAAGTCTTGGTGAAACAAGAATGGTATCGTGCGTGAGCGCTTCTTAAGTGATGGACTTAGGGAGCGCTTATTTTTGTGTTCAATTTTAAAGCTGTCGATTATTTGTTTAGTTAACCGTCGTGAATTTGATTTGATAGGGAGAGGTTTAATATGAAAAAAACGGGACGTTTATTAGCAGCGTTAGGCATTACGCTTGGATTGGCGTTGACATTAGCAGGTTGTGGAAAGAGCAGCAATAAAACCGTAAAGGTCGGTGTTGTGGGCGACCAGGATGCGGCCATTTGGAAGGCCGTCGGCAAGGAGACTGAAAAGAAGGACCACATTACCTTAAAGATTGTGAACTTTACCGACTATACTCAGCCGAATGCCGCGCTGTCAGACCACAGCGTAGATATTAATGCGTTTCAAAGTTTAAACTTCCAAGATGCGTGGAACAAAGCACATCACACTAACATCGTTGCTATTGGGAATACCTATTTTCAACCATTAGCGCTGTATTCTAATAAGTTGAAGAAATTGTCAGAAATCAAACGCGGTGCGCAGATTGCGATTCCGAATGACGCGGCTAACGAAACACGGGCATTAGTGCTTTTGAAACGGGCTGGATTTATCAAACTGAACAAGGCTAGCTTGCCAACAACTAAGGACGTCACTGAGAATCGATTGGGCTTAAAGTTTACAACTGTTGATGCGGCACAAACAGCGCGTTCTCTATCCAGTGCGGATGCTGCAGTCGTCAATGGTAATTACGCTTCGGCTGCTAAGCTGACACTTAAGGATGCTCTGTATGCTGAACACTTAAAGACAGGTGGTCAGTACATCAATGTTGTTTCAACCTTGAAGAAAGATAAGAACAACGCAACGTACAAAAAGATCGTGAAGGCCTACCAGACGGAGGCAACTAAGCAGAATTTGAAGAAGTACTACAAAGGAAATACGTTACCGGCCTGGTAGAATTAATGCCAAATTAACGAGTATCTGAGAACTTCATCAGACACAAAAATACCCCTGGATGAATCCGATTCGAGATTCATTCAGGGGTATTTAATGTCTAAGCAGTTAATAAATGTTCCACGTGTAACATGAATCAATAGTCATGCGTGCACGAGTGTAAGGTTAGTCACACACTGACTAACTGTTTTGACGACGCAATTGCAACAGTTGATGGCTTAGAGATGCCGTTGCCTCGTAAACTTGATGGTAAACAGCGTAAAATTGCTCATATTGTGCGACATGCTCCGGTTGCGGCTGATATATTTTACCGTATTGAACAAACTTTGCGACACAATTTTTCCAGTCAGGATACCAACCCAATCCCATGGCGGCAATCATGGCAGCTCCTAATCCAGGACCCTGTTCATTAACAAGGCTGGTGACTGGTGCATTAAAAATATCTGCCTGTAGTTGCAGCCAAAACGAACTTTTGGCGCCACCACCAATAGAGACAACCTGTGAAAATGTACGATGGTTGTTCTGATAAATTTGCAAAATATCTTTAAAAGAATAAGTGATTCCTTCCAGCACTGATCGAATAAAGTCGTCTTGAGTCTGAACACCATCTACGCCAATAAAACTGCCGCGAATATCGGCATCTGCGTAGGGTGCTCGCTCTCCTACAATGTATGGTGTAAAGATAAGCCCGTTTGCGCCGATTGGCCGCTCGGCGGCCAGACTAGTGAGCTCATCAAAAGAATGGTCTGGAAGAAAAGTTCGTTTGAACCAGCCAAGACTGTAACCCGCGGCTAGGGTAACGCCCATGGAATAGTATTGGTCAGTGATCCCATGATCTTCAAATTGAAGCACACCACGGTAATTGCTTGTTTTAGGTTCCGTCTTCAGAACAACGCCAGAGGTCCCAATGCTTACCATAACTTGTTTGTCATCAACAATACCGGCGCCAATCGCGCCTGCAGCGTTATCTGCTGCACCTCCGAAGACTTTAGTGCTAGTAGATAGACCAGAGAAGGATGCGTAACTGCTCGTAATATTGCCGACGAAATCCGTGGAATTAATTAACGGCGGGCATAAATCGATGTCGATGTTTAATGCATCCAGGATTTCTTTGCTCCAAGTGTCTTCGTTAACGTCAAGCATGACCGTTCCAGTGGCATCAGAGTAGTCAATAGCTAATTTGCCAGTCATTCTAAAACGAACATAATCTTTGGGAAGCAAAACTGTGGCAATCTGTTTATAAATTTCTGGCTCATTTTCTTTGACCCACAGTAACTTGGGCAGCGTGAACCCTTCTAAAGGCTGATTCTTAGTGATTGTTTCAAAACGATCACCCAAAATGTCTGTAATTTCATGACGCTGTTTTGCTGCGCGGGTGTCATTCCACAAGATTGCAGGCCGCAGTATTTGATGATTTTCGTCAAGCAGGACGAGGCCGTGCATTTGACCGGAATAACTGATGCCTTCAATGTCTTCTGGTTTGAGATGATCTTTCAAGATTAAATTTACAATGGCAACAGTAGTCCCAGATACCCAGTCTTCAGGATTTTGTTCACTGTACCCAGGATGTGGTTGGTTGAGTGGATAATCAAACGATTGCTGAGCAACAATCACACCTTCCTGATTAACGGCTGAAACCTTGACTGCACTGGTGCCAAGATCAATGCCCAATACATAACTCATGCTTAGACCCCCTCAGAAACATGATACCGCGCGTGGTAGGTTTGATTAACGCCTGCTTTTAAAATCATGTTACCAAAACCTTCGAGGTTAATCGCATTGGAAAGAATATGTGGTTCCACTGCAATACCAAGGAATGGTTTTCCTGCACCCTTATTAGTTTGCATGGTTGGTGTAAACCCATTGGCTGTAAAAATAGTAACCCCGTTACGATCCGCAGTCGTTTGCAATGTTAAGTTGCTTTCTTGATCACGAATGGTAACGTCGGCACCTGCAGGCGTGAGAAAAGTATCATCAATCCCAGCGCCGTGATTACTGTCAATAATGCTTTTAATTGCCTGACCAACATTTTTAAAATTTCTATAATCATACATGTCGTTGTCAATAGGGGCCAGAATGCCGTTTGGCACATGTTCCTCATCCAATGCTTCAACAAATTGAGCATTACTCTTTATGTCATGGTTTCTGATATCTTGATTATCCTTATTTAAGTTGAAGTAGGCGTGACAAGTGGGACTGAACAAAGTGTCAGTATCACAGATGGCTTGGTAAGTGATGTCAACAGTGTCGTCTTCTGAAAGCGAATAAGTGACTGTGACTGTCATGGTGCCAGGGAAGCCGTCCAAAGACTGGTCTACTTGTCGACTGAATTGAAGGTAGTTATCACCCTCATCCGTGGACAAAATAGTTCCTTCCCACTGTAAATAAGCAAATCCGTGGGGGCCGCCATGCAGAGTGGTAGCGCCTTCATTTTGTTGTAGTTGAAACTGCTTTCCACCAAGTGTAAAGCGACCATTTTTAATTCGACCGGTTACACGGCCAATTGTGGCGCCTAAATAGAATGGATTGTTTAAATAATGCGCAATATCAGGTTCATTTAATAACACATTTTGTGTCGTTTGATCATGACGTGCTAAACGGTATTCGTACCAGGTTGCCCCAAAATCCAATACACTAATACTCGAACCACGTTTGTTGATTAATGTAAACTTCTTAATAAGATGACCGTTATGATGATCAAATTCTTCGATTTTATTAGTAATCATAATGTCCTCCTACCATTATTTAGCGCGATTATGCAGCTCTTGTTCAATGTCTTCAAGGCTGCGGCCGCGAGTTTCGAACACGAATTTTGAGACGAATACAATTGCTAAAATACAAATGATCCCGTAAATAGCGAAGATTGATGTTCCTAACCAAGTTAATAAAATTGGGAAAGTTAATGAAACGATTAAGTCAGCAAACCAGTCGATAACACTCGCGAAACCAGTTCCTAACCCACGCACATTTAACGGGAAGACTTCTGCCATTACGACCCAAGCAATTGGTCCCCAAGTTGCAGAGAAGAAAACAATGTACACGGCAAGAGCAATCATAACAATCCAGGCAGAGAGTCCAGAACCTTTTTCAGCAAAATTAGTCACGATTGCAAGTGTAAATAGCGAGACCGCCATACCAACGGAACCAAAGTTAAGCAGCGTGCGGCGGTTAAACTTATCCATGATAATGACAGCAATACCGGTGGTAATAACGGAAACGACACCTATCCCAACAGTCCCTAAAATGGCAGCCGAATTTCCGAGACCCACCTGTGAAAAGATGGTTGGAGCGTAATATAAAACGGTGTTACATCCAGTAATCTGTTGGAAGATACATAGTCCAACAGCAATTACCAATGCGGGGTGGACAAGTTTTGAGAATAAGTCTTTTAGAGTACCGGATTCTTGTTTGTTAGCTTTTTCAATAACTGAGAGTTCATCGTTAACTTCTTTTTCATTGTCTCCCCGGAGACGCATCAATACATTTTTAGCATCCTCAGTTCGCCCAACTTTGTATAAGAATCGTGGACTTTCAGGTAGCAATACACCACCAATCAATAGGATGATCGCTGGTAGTGCAGCAAATGCTAACATATAACGCCAGCCGTTCGTGACGTTAGCAAAACTATAGTCAATGATGTAGGCCAGTAAGATACCAGTCATAATCATTAATTGGTTAAGACTGGAAAGCGTGCCCCGGATACGAGCAGGCGAGATTTCAGCTAGATACATTGGTACTAGTGCCGACGCACCACCGACGGCGACACCTAAGATGACCCGGGCGATGACCAAGACTATCACATCAGGTGAAAAACCTGATAGTAGGGCACCAATTAAGAAAATTAATGCTGAGAGCATCACCATTTTCTTGCGCCCGAACCGATCGGACATTGGACTGATGATAGCAGCCCCAATAATGGCACCTAAAAGAACAGCACTAACGACCAGGCCCTGCTCAAGGGAGGTAAGTTTCATTTCTGCTCGAATGTAAAGCAATGCACCAGAGATAACACCTGTATCGTAACCAAATAATAATCCGCCTAGCGCACCAAAAAAGTAAATATACCAACTGCTGCGGCTTTTTGCCGTTTTGTTTGTCATGATGCTTCTCCTTTCAAGAAAAGTGTCCTTATTCCTAACTCGGGAACGAGGACACGGCATGTTCAAACATTAGTTAGAACATGAATACCAGCTATTAAAAGACGATTATTTGTTACCACGCAGTGTGGGATAATCAGCGAATAGAACATGACGAATAGGTTCATCTTCGTCCACGTTCGAAAAACGTGGTACTGGTTCAAAGAAGCGATTGTCGACGTTGTCATCATTTGATGAAGAAACTTCCCAAACCATGATCTTGCCTGTGCCTTTACGACCCATCCAACGGTGATAGATACGTTGTGTCATCGTGACACTTTCTCCGGGTTCCAATGAAATGACGCCACCGGCAGGAACCGTGATTTTCTTGCCATCCTTAACTAAATGCACATCTGATTCTTTATCGAGTTGTTCATCGGCTGTTGCGTTGTAAACGGTAATGTCGAGAATACCGCCGCCACGGTTGATAGTGTCTTCTTCCTTAATCTTGTGGAAGTGCATTGGTAATTCTTGACCGTCTTCAAGGATCAAAATTTTTTCACAGTAAGGTTTTGGATAAGTTTTTTTGTCATTGAAATTACCATTACGGAAAGTGAACGTAGCCAAGCCACGTTTAGCAAAGTCGTCACTGCCAAAGTCTGTGACATCCCATCCCAACATGTTGTCAAAGATTTCCTGATATTCTGGGCCGGCATTCTTCACGTCTTCGGTTGTCCAGTTGGCAAATTCTGGGAAATAAACTTTGTGTTCTGAGGCAAAAGCAATTAAGTTGTCCAAAATGGTGTTAATTTGTGAACGTTTCATGATATATAAATCTCCTTAGATATAAGGTAGATTGTAAAATTAATCCGAACGCTGTTCGGACAAAAAAGATCAGCTTCCTTTAAAATGGTGTTTACCACAAACCCATTTTTTAGGAGCTGATCTTTTGTCTAGTATAACCTATTCTGAACGAATTAAAATTGAAACCTTTTGTGAGTTCGATCACCAACTAATCAGTGGCACCAAGCCGAAGCTTCGTTTTACCACCCGCGCCGTTAATGGTCGCGCTCACCATTCACCACCCAGCCGTACAGATAGCCTTGTTGTGGTATAGCCAGACTTATTGAAGTCGCACTGGCAAACGTGTCCCCTTGGATTTAGACCCCAGCTTGTCCCCTAGGGCTTTAAAAATCGCACCGGCCATGATATAATAGTCATTAAACAAGTTGACTTTTATGTGGCGCTCACCGATGCCAGTCGGTGGGTGTTTTTTTTTATGCAGTTTTTTAGGTATTACTTCTTTTGAACTACTGACAGTGTCCCCCATGATTCACAGTTAGTACAGCAAACGGTGGAAATAATGTTAAAAGCACATCATATAATAGGACTGTCAATACCAATGATTATAGCCCTTTCATAGGATATCTGTCAACAATTATATTTAATTTCCCTTTTTCCCTTTATCTATTTTTCCCTAAATAGAATTATCTCTAAATAGAATTATCCCTATATCCCTTTTTCTATTTAGGGATATTTTTAATTCCCATTCTAACAGTGTTCTCAGTCGATAAGTATCCCTTTTTCCCTTTATCCCAATTTCTATATATCCCTAATTCTATATATCTAAATAACTATTTAGGGAAATTTCCCTTTTGCTATTAAATTGTGGTATACTAATTAAAAATCAATTGGAGGTCGTTGTTATGGATATTCCAGACGTAGTAAAGGCTATACAGTCTCGTGATGAGGCATTAACCATTGTGATTGGTAATCAAAAGGGTGGCGTGGGAAAAACAACTAACACGTATCTCATCGCTTATACCTTAGCTAAAATGGGAATACATACGTTGGTTGCAGACTTAGACCCACAAGCCAACGCCACTAAAACACTAATGTTAACGAAAAGTCAGCAGGAAGATACCGTGTACTCAATTAAAAAAACTCTGATGGTAGGCGTACAGGAGAAAGATCTAACAGACTTACCAGTTAAGATAATGGATAACCTTGACCTAATTCCTTCATATATTGATTTCCAAGATTTCACGAAATATTTATATCAGAATACGAATAATGAGTACGAAGAAACACATCTGTTGGAACCCTTGTTTAATCCATTGAAGAAGAAATATGATGTAATTCTGTTGGATGTGCCACCATTTAGTATTGAGATTACCCGTAATGCTGTTATCTTCTCAGACTTTGCACTTATCAGCTTGCAAACACACGATGATAGTCTATCCGGTGCAGAAGAGTATGTGAATACCCTTTCCAAACTTCAGCAAGAGTATCAGCTAGATATAGAGGTAATTGGTATCTTGCCAATGCTTCACGATGCCCGTAACGGTGTCGATCAGACAATCATACAATCTGCTAAGGATGAGTTTGGAGCAGAAAATGTATTCACAAATATTGTTACTCAAATGGCCCGGATTAAACGATTCCCAATTAATGGAATTACCGATAAGGACCGCTTCGATAAGCGAGTGTTAGACAAGTACCAGCAAGTTACCGATGAGTTATTAAGCCGGATTGGCTTATTTATAGATGATAAGGAGGCCAAGTAAGATGCCAAGTAAAAAGCCTAATATTCTTCAACGAAGGGTTACCGGAGCGGTAAAGCCATCAGAAGAGTACCATGCAACAGATAATGCTACGAAAAAAGAGAATAGATCTTCCTCTATACCAAAAAATCAGAAAAAATCCCTTAAGGTATCCGCAGAGACTTACAAGGATATGAAAGTCCTGAAGACAATTGAACATGTTAGCTTCGACTACGAGATTATCCAGCTTCTTATTGACCAGTATTACAAGGATATGACCGAGGAACAACAGCGCAGGTATACCGTATTGCGGGAGAATATGTAAGCAGTGCTACATTAAAATAAAAGAAAGAAGTAATGGTAGATTGCAAATTTAATCCGAATTTTTGGACAAATTTGTCAGCATAACCTGATACGGTGTTTGCCAGTCGAGTATTTTAAGCGGTCTCTGATTAATTTCGAGTAAGGTGGTTTTCAAGCCTTGAGCACTAATGTGCTCAAAACGAGTCCCTTTAGGATAAAAATAACGTAAATTCCGATTAAAGCGTTCATTACTACCACGTTCAGCTGGCGTATAAGCATGGCAGTAATAGGTCTTAATACCATATTGTGATTCAAGTGATACTAGCTTACTAAACTCAGTGCCACGGTCCACAGTAAAGCTGTGCACCGGACCATTAAAAGTGGTTAGGAACTTAGTTAGTGCTTCATTAACAGTCGCTGTCGTCCGATCTTTTAACCGGTATGCCCAAAGGAACCGTGATTTGCGATCGATTAAAGTTAATAAAACTGCCTTACTATGCCCACGAGGACCAACGACTGTATCTAGTTCAAAATCGCCGATGCGCTTACGTTGATTAATCATCATGGGACGCTGTTCAATTGATCGCCCCAAAGATTGATTATATTTGGATCGTTGGTCAACGTTACGCCGTTGGGTACGCCATGTTCAGGTAGATCATTCAAGGAGAAATCAATTCTCCCCTGATTTAGCCAATTATAAATAGATTTAGTAGCTAGTTTAAATTCGTGAGCAATCATTCCTGGTGACCAGCTTAGACGTAAATGGTTGAGAATTTTTTGCTTTAACTCATCGCTCAGCTTAGTTTTCCGACCACATCGTGATCGCTTGTATTCGGCATCTGTTTGGGCTAATTCAGCCTGATAAGGTTGACATCGAGATAATTCATAAGAAATTGTTGACGGTGATCGGTTCAGCCGAACGCCCATTTGGATATTGGACAGCCCTAGTTCACAAAAGGTTTCGATTTTAATTCGTTTGGAATAGGTTATACTAGACAAAAGATCAGCTCCTAAAAGATGGGTTTGTGGTAAACACCATTTTAAAGGAAGCTGATCTTTTTTGTCCGAACAGCGTTCGGATTAATTTTACAATCTACCATCCGACCAAATCGTGGTAATATTCCGCCACGGTTTGGTCATTTCTTTTAGCGGAAATGAACTGATTCGTGAAGTACATTATTCCAGCACGAACCTGTTCCTGTAACTCTGCTAGAGTTTGCGCCTTTGGACGATGCTCGAGCCAGATGCTTTTAAAATCTGCCCACCAGTGTTCCATTACGGCGTTATCCGCTGGTGTCCCAGGCGCCGATAGGCTATGCCTTACTTTCTCCTGACGGAGAGCTTCGTTGTAATTGGTGGACGTATATGCCGCTCCACGATCCGTATGGATCATTTCTGGAGTGGTTCCACTAGCCTTAGCGATCTAATTCAGTGACCAGGACAATATCACCCTCACGAATATAGGCCAGCATTTTTTGCAGTTCTGGCCGATTAGTGTTAGCCCCACTTAATTTATCCGTAAATAGTGTCTCCTGAATAACCGTAATAGTTAATGCTGGTAGTATTTTATACGAATCCAATGAATATTATGTACTTTCAGGCGGTCAAATCACTGGTGAGAGCCCGTTTTTCGAAAAATAGGCATACCAAAACAACGCACTGGAGCCGGTCTAAATTAACACAGAGGATTGACAGCCCGACCTGCCTGAGATTGGTGTTTGTCAGCTTGGTTTTTAGTCCTCCCAAAGAATAACAACGCTTAGAGAGGCTGAAGTCGCGCTCGATTTGCGTCCGATCACGTTCGTCTTGATGTTCAACTTTTAGATTTTGTTGATCGTGTTTCGCTGGCCGGCCCAACTTGGGACCGCTGATCCGAATGTGCTTGTCGTGGCAGTAACGGCGATTTTCCCGCGTTCGGTAAATTTGATCAACCAGCACTCGTTGTGGATACACACCAGTGCGCTGGTGATAACGCTCAATGACCATGATTAAATCTTTCGATTCATTGAAGGCTTCATAGCTGTAGCGTTCAATCCGTAAGAGACCGTCACTCTTACTAACATTAATCTTGGGACCAAACTCGGTGGGATTCTTAACTTTTCCTCGGACGATCGGCCGAACATAAGGCTGTTGAAAACTGACAATCCGCTGCCCAATTCGATGGGTCTTTTGGACATACATGGCGTGCTGTTGTTGGTAAATCTGCTCACAGATGTCGAAAATCTGCGCCTGGCGCTGAGTTAACTGGGTCCCTTGAGCGATCACCTGATGAATGATTTTGCGATCCCGACGGATATACTGAAGTTTCTTTCGAATAGCGCGGCGGCGTTTCTTGGTTGATCGCCGTTTGGTTTTAGCGAACGCCAAGTAGTCTTTATGAGCCTTTTGACGGTAAATGCGCGGTCGCCGCGTCAACGCACCGGTTTTATAAAGGGCGTCGATGATTTTTTCACAGTGCTGGCGGGTCTGATTCAAGAGATTGATGTCTTGAGGATAAGCCACATTTGCCGGGGCACAGGTTGCGTCCAGAGTTAAGGTGCCCCGATTAGGCAATCCTTGCGGATTGGCCGCATCCGGGCGGTCAGCTTTTGGGTGCTCAGAACCCTTTGCCTGATCTGAATTGGCGGCTAGTCGCCGTTGGTTGAAGGCGATGATCTGTTCATTGATGGCCGCTAACTGATCAATTGGCAGGCGTTTACGAAACCAAACCATTGTTGAGGGATCAAAAGGCGGTTCTTCGGTGTATTTGGGTAAGCCGATAAAGTACTGCAGATACGGCGTCTCTTGAATCTGTTGGACCAATTCTTCATCGGGATAATGGTATTTGGTTTGAATGATCAGTGCGCCAAACGCCATGCGAAAGGTTTTAGCGACGTTGCCGGTGTGGGCGGGAAAAAGTCTGGCGTAATCTTTCTCTAACGTGCGCCAAGGAATTGCGGCGGCTTTTTGCACCCAACGATTGTTTGGTGAAAGATGCATACCAGCCGGTTGACCAAAATCATCTAAAGAAATTTGCATCGAGTTTAACTTTTTATACATGAATGATTCGCCTCTAAGTTTTCAGAACCAACTTTTTTCTAAAATTCCAACAAAACTACTGCATCCATTATAATCAAAAAGCCGTCTAAAAGGCGACCTAATGCTAAAAAATGGTTATTCAGGAGACACTAAGAATGTGTTTTACATTTAATAAGTTGTGTTAACCAAATTGGTTGACGCTTTTGTAATAGATTGAATCAGGACAATTTATGATGGCGCAATCAAAACAGAGATGCTTAAAGCTTGAAATAGTTGGCCTATTAAGAATATGATAATAACAAATGTAACGATAAATTCATTTATCGCGTAGTTCAAGTTGATTGATTCTCTGTTTTAAAATGAGGAGGTCTTTCTCGTGTATTATAGTAAAGGAAATTATGAGGCGTTTGCAACGCCCCGAAAACCTAAAGACGTCGAGAAGAAGTCGGCTTATATTGTCGGCTCGGGGCTGGCTGGTTTAGCTGCTGCAGCTTTTCTAATTCGTGATGGGCAGATGGCCGGTGAAAAAATCCATATCTATGAAGAATTACCGGTAGCTGGCGGTTCTTTGGATGGCACAGATCGGCCCAATGTTGGCTTTGTAACCCGTGGTGGACGAGAAATGGAAGATCATTTCGAATGTTTGTGGGATTTGTATCGGTCCATCCCGTCTCTTGAAATTAAAGGTGCTTCGTACTTGGACGAATATTATTGGCTGGATAAAGATGATCCGAATTCTTCTAATTGCCGTTTAATCTATAATCGTGGTAATGAGGTTCCAGACGATGGTCAGTACACGCTTGGTAAGACCTCAAAAGAACTAATCAAGTTGGTATTGACGCCGGAAGAAAAATTGGGTACCGAAACCATTCAAGAATTTTTCTCTGATGCGTTTTTTGAGAGTAACTTTTGGGTGTACTGGTCAACCATGTTTGCCTTTGAAAAGTGGCATTCAGCTGTTGAAATGAGACGTTATGTGATGAGATTCATTCATCACATTGATGGCTTGCCGGATTTCACGGCACTGAAATTCAATAAATACAATCAGTACGAATCGATGGTTAAACCGTTAATGGCTTATTTAACCGATCACCATGTCGATGTCCAATTTGAGACAACGGTTGATAATGTTTTGGTTGATTTAGAAGGAAACCAGAAAGTTGCCAGGAAATTGTTACTCACCGTTAGTGGTCAAAAACAAACCGTGACGTTAACGCCAAATGATTTGGTATTTGTCACCAATGGATCAATTACGGAAAGTTCAACCTATGGTAGTCATGATAAACCGGCGCCGATTACTGATCAACCGGGTGGTTCATGGATGCTGTGGGAAAATTTGGCAGCTCAATCTGATGATTTTGGTCATCCTAAAGTCTTCTATCAGAACTTGCCGAAGAAGAGTTGGTTTGTGTCCGCAACGGCAACGATTGAAAACGACGAGTTGGACCCTTACATTGAACGATTAACCAAACGGGATCTGCATGCCCACAAAATCAATTCGGGCGGGATTATTACAGTCACTGATTCTAATTGGATGATGAGTTTTGCGGTTCATCGGCAACCTCATTTTAAAGAACAAAAGCCAAATCAAACCACCGTTTGGATCTATGGATTGTATTCAGATGTCGATGGGAATTACATTCGAAAACCAATTGAAAATTGTTCAGGAAAAGAAATTGCTGAAGAGTTTCTTTATCATCTAGGCGTTCCGGAGAGCAAGATCGATCAACTTTCAAGTCAGGAGTATATCAATGTAGTACCAGTCTATATGCCGTTTATTACCAGTTATTTTATGCCCAGAGCTAAGGGTGATCGACCAAAAGTGGTGCCGGTTGGATCGGTTAATTTAGCCTTTATTGGGAATTTTGCTGAATCACTATCTCGAGATACGGTTTTTACAACGGAATATTCGGTTAGAACAGCTATGGAATCTGTCTATACGCTCTTAAATATTGAACGAGGGGTTCCAGAGGTATTTGGCTCAGTTTATGATATTCGTGAGTTGCTGAAATCGGTATATTATATGAACGACAAGAAAAAACTCGAAGAAATTGACCTACCATTACCAAAGCCGATTCGAAAATTAGGCTTGAAGAAGGTTGAAAAAACTTGGATTAAGGAGCTTTTGGAAGAGGCCCATTTAATTTAGGGTGAATTGTCAAACTAAGTGCAACGGTTTGTCAAAAAATACTTCATATGGGGTTTCATAGTTTAACACTTTGCGAGGACGTTGATTTAACTGCTTTTGGCAGTGTTCAACGTCCTGTTCTGTATAATTACCAATATCTGTTCGCTTGGGAAAATATTCCCGGATTAATCCATTTGTATTCTCATTTGTTCCACGCTGTTCAGGCGAATATGGATCGGGCCAATAGACAGTAACACCTAACCTTTCGCTGATTTCATCAAGATGAAGAAATTCAGTCCCATGATCTGGTGTAATAGAATGAACAAATTCTTTAGGAATGGCCCCTAACAGTTCAACTAAGCCTTTATTTATCTCCTGCGAGTCCTTTTGCACAACCTTTTTGATAAGCGTAAGCCGACTAAGCCGATCGACAACCGTTAAAAGGATGGAGTGACCCGTTCGACCAATCACAGTATCAATTTCCCAGTCACCTATACGTTGACGCTGGTTGATAAAACCAGGGCGCTCATGGATCGAGATATAGTCGGTCTGTACTTCTCGATGTCGTCTAGTATTCTTTGAATGCCGAGTCCGATGTTTATGTCTGAGATGGCGCTGAATACCGGTATCACCACGTGAGGAGTACTTCTCACCTAAATTGTGTTGATAGATATGACGGTAAATTGTGTTGTAGCTAACACACCATTGATGTTCCTTATTAAAGCGAGCGGTAATCTGCTCTGGTGACCAGTGCAGATCTAAGATGTGATGAACAATTTGACGGCGTAATTGTGGATGGCTGTCTAATAGCCGCTTCTTGTGACAATTCTGCCGCTTTTGATGATAGTCATTATCTGCTTTGCTTGGGGAATAATTACCTGCACAACGTTTTAACTCCCGTGAAATAGTGCTTGGATTTCGCCCCAGCCGTAACGCAACAGCCCGGATAGATAACCCCTTAGCTCGTAAAAACATAAGTATTTCACGTTCTTTTATAGTAAGATGTTTATAGCTCATACCGGATACCTCGAATTGTTTGATTTGGTCGTTAAACATATTCTACCCGGTATGGGTTTATTTTTTTACTTTGTGTTGCATTTCAATTGTAAATTCGCCTTTGCTAGATAAAATTAAAGATGACTACGATTACATTATCATTGATACGCCACCAACTGTTAGTGTATACACTGACTCAGCGTTAATGGCCTCAGACAGCGTTATAATTGTGCTTCAAACTCAAGAACGGTCGTATGTAGGTGCTGAGGCCTTTATATCTTACCTGCAAGAGCTTGTCTCTAATTATGACGCAGATTTCAACATTGCAGGAATACTACCGGTTCTGCTAAAGAACAACAGCCAGGTTGATCAGTCGATACTAGAACAAGCCGAGGCTGAGTTTGACAAGGATAATATTTTTAAAAATGTTGTTAAAAATATGGAACGGCTAAAACGTTATGACATTATTGGCATTGTTGATCCAGATTTAAAAACACAAAAACATGATATGCATGATATGCGAGTAGATGCGCTATATAAGAAAATTACAAATGAATTTGTTGAAAGGGTTGGTAAAGATGAGTAAAGACCTGCTCAAGAAAAGCCTTAACTCAGATGTTACTCAAGTTCCGAAACCTAGCAATATATTTTCGCGGGACATGAAAGTGAAAGCAAACACTAAAAAGTCTAAGCCTAAAACTACTACAATTAGATGCTCAGTTGAGACAGCCGATATGCTAAATGCATTATCCGCAGTGCTTAATTTTAAAAGTGTGGATGAGATGCTTGAACACACAATTAATAGCACGCTAGAAGGTTTAACAAATGAGGAACGTGCTGAATATCGAACGGTGAAGAAGATATATACTAGCAGACGCTCAAAATAACTAGCAATAATCACAATTTAGATGGAATCGTTATACTATTAATAGTAGAGAGATAAATGGGAGGCTAACGCATGAATGAAGAAGATAAAAAGAAAGAAGAACAACAAAGGTTGGCCGATAAAAAGTTTGAAGACTTCATCCAAGGAATTTACGATACTAATAAGGAGTCTTCTAATGAGGACTGGCTAGATAATGTTGCCAGTGCAATGGTCCCTAATGAGGCCGATAAAGAGAAGAGATAATGAAAAATGTTCGGAAGTTTATTACAATCTACCAGTTAACAACTAATGTCGATAAGGCGTTATCCATTACATCACCCATGCGGGCAAGTGCTTTAACAAAGTCTGAGGCGGATAATTCTTTTTCAGAACCCACACCATAAGTCTTGGCAGTCGCGATATCAGTATTGTTAAAAGTGGCTTTAACAGTATCTAAAAGAATCTTTGTATCTTGGCGAGTCCACCAGTTGCCAAAGCGATTAGCAATCTGCTGTTGGGTACTTGCACCAGAAATTAAATCTCCCCAGTCAGTATTACCGAATGACTTGTTTTGATACATCTTAATGCCGTATTCCATAGCAGAATCAACACCATTAGTTTGAATATCGTTAGTATCATTCCATTCATCTGCATCACCGCTTAAATCATTCATTGCAGGGATCTCGACTGATCGTCCTGGTTGAAGCAATCGGCCACCTAATACTGGATCGTTTTTTAGCACACCAGATTGAACAAATCGATTAGTTTGAGTATTTTGACGATAGATCCAGTCTAGAAAGACTGTTGGTTCAATTAAATTACTAAAAGTCGTAGGGTTTCCGTTAATTACGGTCATTACCTACATCTCCTATTTAAGTTTGTTGTACAAATCTGGTTTTTGACGATAAAGGTTAGTCTGCTCTTCAAGGCTCATCTGCGCAAAATCTTCGCGTGTCATAGAAACGTTAAATTGTTGACCGCCATTCTGTGGTGATTGATTACCCATAACCTTCTTTTCAACAGCTTCCTGAACTGCTTTGTTAAATAAGTTTGTGAACTTATCTAAGTTATTGTTGCGAACATCTTCTTTAACATCACTAATAAACTCCGCAAATTCAGCTGGAATGTGCTGGTCAGTTAGAACAGTTTTAGTTGCAGCTAAAGCATCCTTACGATCAGCTTCATCTAATTTTTCTTGAAGACGGTCTTGCTGTTCTTTTAAAGCTTGTCGTTGCTCTTCTAAATCGGCTTGGGCCTTCTCACTAGCATTCATGCTGGCTCGTTTTTCACCCTTTTCAAGCCATTCTTGTTCCTTTTGCTTAAGCTCCTTTTCAAGCCATTCTTGTTCCTTTTGCTTAAGCTCCTTTTCAAAATCATCCCGCAGATTGCTTTCTACTTCTTTAGCCTTAGAGGCCATCATCTTTCCAATATCATCCTGTGTGTAGGTCTTGCCAGCTGGCTTTGGATTTTTACCATCAGGATTTGGGTTGGAATCGTTTGGCTTAGGTTCTGGGTTAGGATCAGCAAAAAATTGCAAATTTGTTTTCATCATCAAAACTCCTTTTTAAGTCCGTATGCTAAATTGTTTGTAAGCGCAATAAATAAATCGATTACTCTTTAACGCCTGTAATTGAGAAAAAGGCAAATCAAAAATTCCTATTTTAAAAAGAATGGCACAATCGAATAACTTGTATGCAAATATTCAATTGTCTATAATTAGATTTAGAAGGATGCAATTTAGATAATAGAGGATTTCATATGAAAAGATTTAGACTTTGGTCAAAAATATCAATTATCATTTCTATATCTCAACTTTTATTAGCCATTTTTAAAGAAATTCAAAACTATAACAAATCTAAAAAACATCCTTCGAAAAATAAGAGAGGATGATGTTTTATGCATTGGTTATGGGTTTTAATTATTGGTGCCATCATTGGTGCTATTGCTGGAGCAATTACTAGCAAAGGAAAATCAATGGGGTGGATTGCTAATATTGTTGCCGGATTAGTTGGTTCCTCTATTGGAGAAGCTATACTCGGATCTTGGGGTCCTCAATTAGCCGGAATGGCAATTATTCCTTCAATTATTGGAGCAGTAATTGTTGTTGCTGTAGTTTCTTTCTTTGTCGGTAAATCAAAGAATTAGTTTTTAAGCTTCATTTAAGGTTCTTATACTAATTATAGATGCTAACTTAGTTAGCACCCCTCGACTTTGTTGTGAGCGAAGCCAATTAATAATATTCCTGACCCACTTAGTTTTAAACTAAGTGGGCTTTTTTTGTTCCTTAAATACCCTATTAAGTTCACCAGACAGCAGATTCCCATCTTCATCACAGGCTACCAGCTGGCAACGACACCTTGGATGAGTATCCGTGACTGGAATCGGTGCTTGTCCATAGGCAAATGTTTGTCTATCAAGTGGTTCACAAATATCACAAACACGATCATCTTCCTCGGTTAACCACATCACATACTGAACATTCTGTTCATCATACGCTCTATTCTTACCACCGTTGCTATTGCGTATAGCTTCATTAGTTGTTAACGTATGAATTCTGGATAGCATTTGGTTCATAGGCGTTGCTAAATTGTCATCAATTCGATCACCGCTTTGAGGAATACTGCGGGTCATTTTATTGATGTCTGATTTTTTCATGCGGCGACTCAAACCCTTGTTCAGGGTTTCTTTCATTCGTGTCGTCATGACGTCGCCATGCACCCAAATTCGTTGAGAATTCTCAGCTTGGTTGGCTACTTTATCTGGAACTGTTGATAGTTTATTAGGGCTTGAATTATTATAGCCATCGATATACTGCTGTTTGAGTTCATTCACTGCAAATGATTCACTTTTTGCTGTAGCAATATTCATACCGGCGCCAATCATTGCACCCAACATATCACGCCGAGAAATAGATGCTTGGGCAAAGATTGCTTGCAAGCGTTTAGACAATTTGTCACTAGGACTAGCGTTAGCTAGCATTTCATCAATTGCTTGGTAAAAGGTAGATTGTAAAGAAAATAGGGACCCTTTCAGTTAATATGTGCTAACCAAAAGGGGGCCCTATTTTCTTTTAATACCGTATTTCACACGGTATCGAATAAAGGTCGTCCGTTTAATACCTGTATTTCGGGACACATCAATGTCACTCATGCCAGCTCGATAAAGCTTAAAAGCATGTTGCAAGCGGGGATCGTCTTGGGTGTATTGGGGTTTGCGCCCGTGATATTTACCCTGCTGCTTAGCTAATGCAATCCCTTGTTGCTGGCGCTCAATGATCCGCTTACGTTCGCTTTCAGCCTGATACTTATACAGTTCAATGATGAGGTTAGTCATCAGTTGACGTAAGTTAGGATCAGCAATCCCTGTCATGGACGGTAAATTCAACACATCTAGGGTGGCACCCTTATTTTGAATGGAGTTCATGATCTTAGTCAAATCATGGTTGTTTCTGCCTAAGCGATCTAATTCAGTGACCATTACAATATCACCCTCACGAATATAGGCCAGCATTTTTTGCAGTTCTGGCCGATTAGTGTTAGCCCCACTTAATTTATCCGTAAATAATTTATCAACGTCTTTTAAAGCCGCTAACTGTCGATCTAAATGTTGCTCCTTGGAACTCACACGCGCATAACCGATTTTAGCCATTTCCAGTTCTCCTTTTGGACAGTTCTAATGAACACTTGTAATTCCTAGTATAGCACAGAAATAAAAAAGACCAATAGGGTATACCCTAGTGGCCTTTTTTTGATCCATTATCAATGGCTTTTTAAATTAGGGCCTAGTACTTTTGGAATGGAAATACTTTCCAACACCAAAAATTCTAGACCCGTTTAACTGGCAAGTTAAATATGGGTGGTTTATTTTGAGATTAGACGGCATTTTTTACCTTGACGACACAACGCAGTATAATAACTGTTATACAGCCATTTAGGAACAAGGAGGTGGATGGTGATGGCTTACTGGTTATATCAACTAGAATGGGTTTTACGGCTATTTGTGGCGGCAATCTGCGGCGACCTTGTCGGCTATGAACGAAAGGTCCGCCTAAAGACCGCTGGGATGCGGACTCATATGTTGGTTGCGGTAGGAGCCGCTCTTTTCATGATCATCTCCAAATATGGATTCTTTGATGTCCTCAATCATGCAAATTCTGTCAGCCTGGATCCATCCCGAGTTGCCTCACAGGTTGTCACTGGCATCGGGTTCATCGGCGCCGGAGCCATCATGACCGTTAATCACAAGATCGACGGCTTAACAACTGCAGCTGGCTTATGGGCGACTGCCGCGATTGGTCTGGCAGTTGGCGCGGATATGTACGTAATCGGTATTGCCGGGACGCTCTGCATCCTAATCGCCCAAACAATTGTTAGGCGAATCAAGGCGCTTAAACGTTACCCGAATCGTTCGATGATCCGCCTACAAGTTACGCTTAATGGCAAACTAAGTGACATGGACGCCTTACCAGAAAGACTAAAAATCATTGGCAGCAGTCACGTCCACATGCGAATTCTGGCATACAAACCGGATTCATTTTTCCTTGAAATGCAAATTAGATTAGTCCGCCGAACTGACCCTGATGATTTTATTTTGAAAATGAGTCATTTGGCCGATGTGAAAAAGATTGATGTGCTGGATTAACAATGACAAACAAAAAAATGATTATGAATTGGTAGATACGACCTATTTAAAAATATGTCGTATTGCTTCCTGGCATCGTATCAGTTTGTTCCCTAACAAATTCCTTTATTGAGCAAGCCAAAACTTTATTACAGCAAAAAGCCAACCAGCTGGCACAATGTGATCCACCGTGTTGCTGTTCGGTCGTCCACAGTACTGGCAGACATAGTGGTCACGGTCCAATACCAATTGGCGCAATGATTGCCATTGCTTGCCACGATAGAATTGATACTGTTCTCGCTTGTCATACGTGCGATACCTAGTGACTGTGTTGTACTTGTGCCTCGCCATTTGGTCGCCTGACCGCGCCCGCTTCTGCCGGGATGCTAGATACTCCGCCTCGTGCGCATAGTGTTTAGCGCAGTAATGATCCGGTAGTTCCACCATCTGATGGCATCCTTGTTGACGACACCTACGCACTCTAGTCATGTGAGTTACCAGATAAAAGCATCTCCGCCGTGAGAATTATCATTAACCATTTCATATTTTTTCCTTTCAAGCGTATCTTTTGATAAGCTAAATACATATTTGTTATTCTAATGATGTACACATACTACATTTTCAACGAAGGGAGATTCATTTATGACTCAAGAGGAAAAGTTTGAGAGCAAAAAGGATCAATTAGCTGGTAAGGCTAAGGAAGTCGGTGGAAAAGTGACCGGTGACAAAGAATTGGAAGCTGAAGGAAAATCTCAGGGTGTGCTTGGTAAAGCTAAGGAAAAACTTGGCGATGCAAAAGATACGGTAAAAGGTGCTACAGAAAGTGTAAAAGAAAAGTTGTCCGATAATAAAGATTAATAGTTAATGTAACGTAGATGGAGTTTGTGTGGGCGCTCCGTCTTTTTTGTACACTTTTTTATGCAAACTAAAAGCGCCATGCTGTTTAGCACGACGCTCCCGTTCCCATTTTCTGTCAATTCCAGCAATCACGTCACGCTCATACTGGCAACTGACCAATCCGTAATCTGTGCGCTTAGCTCTTGATACCACTAGCAACCATCGGCTTTATTCTGGTTTTAATGGTACAAAATTCAAGAAATGCTGCATCATAAAAATAAAAAGCCACAGCCAATTTTATATCGGTTGTGGCTCTTAGTTATTTAGTATCAATCGTTGAATATATATTTGAATTTATCTTCTCAATAAATAATTTAGCGCTATTTTATTTTTCCAACAACAGGTATTTATCATAGCGAGCTGGATGTTTTAATTTTAAATATACCCTATTGGCTAGATTGGTTTAGTCAAACAAAAATCTTAATTGGTTCCTTATAAGAACATATAAATCGCAAATCATCACTACCTGTTGTGCTATAATTATGGCAAAGGAGGTGATGATTTGCGATTTATATTTAAGGCATTAATAGTAGTTGTTATTATCCTTGCATTTCCTTTATCCATAGTTCTTGTCTTTAAAAATTGGTCAACGGCCATTGGTACTAGTACACCCATGTCATTAAAGCTTGGTTGGTTGGAGCAGTACGAACCGATATATCTCTTTTGGAGTGGAGTAATTCTGGCGGTACTGTTAATTATTTTTTTGCTTATCACACTTTTTTGGCCACGGTCACAATCATTATATCTTCATCAAAAGTCTGATGGTCAAGTGACCATCAGTAAGAAAGCTATTGAACATTTTGCGCTTTCAGCACTTCAACATGAACCCTTTATTGGCAACCCCAAGGTATCATCTAAGTTATCACGAAAAGGGATCACACTTAAAATATCGGGTGATCTACTAAATTCAGTCAATGCCAAGCAACAGACTGCAAATTTTCTTAATCAATTAAAAAAAGATTTGCGTATTTGTCTTGGAATTTCTGAACAGAAAAAAATTAAAATCAGACTCGTTGATTTTAATGAGTTGGACGCTAATGTGCATAAATCTCGAGTTGTCTAGGAGGTGATATCGTGACCGAACTCATTAAAGCCTATTTTTGGCCACTAATTGGTGGAATTATGGGATTGCTCTTAGCGGTCCTTATCATCACTTTTGGATTTTTCAAGACGCTTTTTGTTTTGATTTTTATGGCAATCGGGATTACCGCGGGTTATTATATTCAAAAAACTGGTATCTTAACAAATGTTTTTAAATAACTTGTTTGAATTATAAGGAGGAAAAATTATGCAGAATGGAACGCCAAGTGAGAAAACAACAACTAACGAAAAGTCTGGTGTTAAAGGCAATTTAACATTTGATGATAAGGTTATTCAAAAGATCATTGGTATCGCACTTTCTGAAGTAGATGGCTTATTAACCGTGGATGGCGGCTTTTTCTCAAATGTTGCTCAAAAACTAGTTAATACTTCAGATGTCACATCAGGAATTGATGTAGAGGTTGGAAAAAAGCAGGTTGCAGCGGATCTCGACATTGTTGCTGAATACGGCATTGATATTTCTAAACTGTATGACAAGATCAAAAATGTTATCGTTCGGGAAGTAAAGAATATGACCGAATTAGAAGTAATTGAGGTAAATGTGAATGTTGTTGATATCAAGACAAAGGAGCAATATGAAAAAGATTCGACTTCTCTGCAAGATCGCGTGAGCGATGCCACAGACAAAACGAAGGAAGCCGTCAGTAAGGGCGCAAAGAAATCGAAGGAAACATTAGGTGACAGCGTTGATAAAGTAACGTCTGACAATAAATCTAGTCGTGTTAACTAAAGGAGTGAGTAAATATGGGACTTATTTGGTCATTAATCGTCGGGGCAATCATTGGTGCCATTGCTGGCGCAATCACTAACCGTGGTGCTGCTATGGGCTGGATTGCAAACATCGTAGCTGGTTTAATCGGTGCGTGGATTGGCCAAGGGCTCCTTGGCACTTGGGGCCCTTCGTTAGCTGGCATGGCATTGATACCATCGATCATCGGGGCAATTATTTTAGTTCTGATTGTTTCATTAGTTGTTGGTCGAACTAGTAAAAAGTAAGGGGAATTTTATGGACGTCTTGAAAAGTGTATTTAAGTTTATGATCGCTTCTACGCTCATTGTAGGTGGTGTCCTCATCGGTGGCACCGTCTTGGCTGCTAAGAAAGTAGATGGCATTGGTGATACATTGCAACAAAAATTACATGGATAATTAGCCAAATTTATCTGTATTAGGCTTCTTAGAACGTAAATAATTGAGCAATTGAAGATCAGTTAATCAATATTTAAATTGGTGAGATGACCCTTTATAAATATAGATTGGAATTTTTTCGATAATTAATCAAAGCAGGCACTTTTTTACATAGGTGCTTGCTTTTATTTATCTATACATTATGACCTAGCAGTTAAAAACTGTTTTTACAGATATAAATATAGTATTCTTACTGATTCTTTAATTTTATATTTGGTTAAAGAGCTAGACTGCCTGTATAATAGATCCAGTAGAGAAGTTAAGGCGGTGGCTATTTCCAATCGGAGGTGGTGCTTATGGTGTTAAACCTTTAAAGCCCATAAGGTAGATTGCAAATTTAATCCGAATTTTTGGACAAATTTGTCAGCATAACCTGATACGGTGTTTGCCAGTCGAGTATTTTAAGCGGTCGCTGGTTAATTTGGAGTAACGTCGTCGTTAAATCTTGAGCACTAATGTGCTCAAAACGAGTCCCTTTAGGATAAAAATAACGTAAATTCCGATTAAATTTGCAATCTACCATAAGATAAAATGTTTTTAAAACTGATAACGTATTTATTTCACAACAATTAGGCATTTATTTTTGATAAAAATATAAAGCAGGAGGATTACAATGCTGAAAACTTATTCTTTAACAAAAGATACATTAGAAGTTTCGTCAGAATCAAATATCAAAAATTCTTCTGTTGTTTATGTTTATGGTGACGAACGAGAATATATCGAATCTTTTGAACATAAATATAACTTTAAAATAGGCAATATACTAACGTTTGATGATCAAGTTGCATATGACACGATGATAGATCAGAACGATGAAAAAAGTTTGCTCGTAAGTTTTTTGTTTCCCGAGGTACATGAAGGTGGGCATCTAGATAATCTGATGACATCTGTTGTTTTCTTGGTATTTAAAAATAAGTTGATAATTTTTACAAAACAAAAATTAAAATTCATTCCCGAACTCTTATCCAATATGGTTTTACGTGATGTCAATAATTTCATGGAGGAAGTACTTTTAAAGATCATGCAAAAAGATTTCCATGTGATGCTTAACAACCTTCGTGGAGTCAAGGAAAAAATTGATGATTTAGACTCAAAAATATCAACGTCCGGTCCACTCAGACCAACGTTTAATGATTTATTGACTCTTCAAAAATACATGATAGCTTTGTCAACAACCTATGGCGCTAATCACAAAGCGCTGGATTTCGTTAAAAAAATTTCACAACTATTAATGATATTGATTTTACCACCAAAAAAATAATTGATGAGATATACGATACAAGCGACACAATGGATAGAATTATTTTAGGTTACAGCCAATATTTGGATGATTTGGAAGATATGATAAACAATATGATTTCTTATCAGCTTAACATGATTATGAAAACTCTAACAGAGATATCAATCGTTTTGACTATTCCAGCGATTATTTTTGGCTTTTGGGGAATCAATGTCGATGTCCCGTTTGAAAAATCTTTTTATGGTGCTTTTGCTGTGCTGATTATCTCTGTTATACTAAGCCTAATTTGCTGGTTTTTGATGCGACGCAAAAAATATTTGTAAAGTATTTGTGATACCCTAATATGATTTAAAGCAGAATTGCATGGATTACGCAGGAAGTTTTAAGGGCGGTGGCTGTCTTTTCCCTTGCGAGGTGAGGCCCATGGGAACATGGAATAATCTTCAGGAAGGTTTCACAGTCAATGAGCGTCTTCCAGACACTCTCGTTGATGTTGCTGTTTGCAATGTTTATTTTAGCGTTGCTAACATACATCGACAAAAGGAACAAATAAAAAAGCCGCCCTGCGTAACTTTGGCTAGGTTACAGGGTGACTCAACTATCATTTCTTAACTAATGCCACCGCCTTTGAAGCGGCTTGCGCGGGAAGTCTTGTTAGCGCAAGACTTCCTTTTTCTATTACATTATAGCATGTCCCTTAAAAACTGGCTAACGTTTTAGGCTTTGATCAGGTTCAGAATCTGGTTGTTTGATTTCTGGATGCTGTTCAGCAAAGGATTTCAGTTGCTTCTGTGTTCGCTCACTGATTTCCTGATGCACATCGTTTAACTGTTTTTTAAATTGTGCTTTCTGTTGTGGACTAGTTGCTTGTTGAATTTGTTGTTGCAAGCCTTGATAGGACTTATTAAGATCATGGGCTGATAACTTTTTTAGATCATGCTCAGGCTCTTTTTGGGCTTCTTGTAAGCCTAATTGTTTGGTTAACCCGTCGCTAAGCTCAATCACTTTGTTGCTCACTTGCTGGATCTCACTTAAAGCACTATGGATCACGGCTTTATCTTTAGCCCAGGTGGCCACGTAACCGAGTGAGTAGTTGCTGGTATCAACGCCAATATTTTGCATGGCAACATACGCAACCGCTTCGGCTTGGGTTTCCTGATAGGCTCGTGGCCGATCTTTAAAGGCTGATTTTAATCCATGTAACTGACTATGTGCATATTCATGATATAACGTCTTCAATTTTAAAGCATTATCGGATTCATCACCACCAATAACAATTTCATTAGTGCTGGGTTGAAAATACCCTTTAGCCCCATTTAGCGTTGCTAAGGGCACTTCACTGACTTTAAGGTCGATTTGCTGGTTTAGATAGTCCTTGAATGCGTTATACAAGCTTGTCACATTCTGATGATCGGCCAAATTTTCTTTGACAAAGTCTTTAGCACTTAACACTGGTTCACCGCTAGTTTGTGCCACATCAAAGACGGGTAGATAGCGATAACCGACAATGGCGCGCTCATCGGTGGTATCAAGATGCTTCTGCTCGGCTGGTGTTAGCTTCTTAATGATCGGAGCCGCAATCCGAATCGCTTTTGCGCCCCGGTTGACGGTGCGGTTAAAAGCCTTCTGCTATTGCTTAAAACCGGCGACTTGAGTGGCTTGAGGATTTTGCGCATAAATTAAATCAATGTTTCTGGCGCTATAACGATGAAATTTAGCCAGGGTATTGAGATACTGTTTAAATCGGTCACTATCGGTTAATTTTAGGATTTGCTGTTCAGCCTGGGCGACTAATTGTGCTTTCCAGGCTTTAACGTCGGCTTTACTCGGCATTGTCTACCCCTCCTCATCTTCAAAAGTATCATTCAATGTCGGCAATGATCTTATTTGAATCGGGGTCGTGCCATAAGGGGCAACGTAGCCATCGGCTAATTTTTGCCAAGCCACTTGATAATAAGCCCCATTTTCAGTAATTTCTTTTAAATACTTATGGTAGATTGTAAAATCAATCCGAATGAAGCTTGAACAAAAACTATTTTTTAAGTTGCTCAAGCTTATTAGACCTTCACTCTTATTACATGTATAGGATCCACTATTCATTAGAGAATAGTCCATCAACATAACTGGCACATATAAATCAACTGTTAACCAGTCAATTTTTTTGGCGACTACTACCATCATTCTATCAATTTATTTAAATTCTTATATCCATCAGCAAGTATCAGCATTCTAGATCTAATTGAATAATAGCTAAGTTAAACTTACATACTGGGCGCAAAACATGTATTCATAACTGCCACCATGGCTATTTCAAGTATGTTTTACATTAGCACTTCTTGTTAGCAAAAATGGTCCATAACAATGTTACTGATTCCACATTGTTATGGGCCGTTAAGTTATTTCATCAGGTCATCAAACGTTTGATTAACCGTCTCTTGATCACGATAGTTCGTAAATGCTTTAACTGGTTGTAAGTCACTTAAATCATTGGCAACTTCCTTTGTCGCATAAATCATAACTGGGGTACGCTTCGCAAACTGGGTTTGGACTAACGCCACATTACCAACCACCGGGGTGCCCTTCGTCTTTTCGGTAATCCGCCACTTATACAACTTTTTCGTATTCAAAACATGTTTTGCCCGCTCATCAGGATCATGCACAATATGATAGGCCATTAACACATTATCAGCCATGTTGATTCCTCCTAAGAAAAAAGAAAGTTGGTGGAATTATTGGAATGTAAGGATTACATTGTTCCATTTTTTGGCCATCGGTCATTCCTTAATATCTTTAGTATACGTGCTGAACCTCAGACTAGCAATTATTTGAACCAAGCCACCAATCGATCAAACCAAGTTTGGTGATGACCAATTTGGGCCATCTTAACTATTTTAGTAACCGTTGGCTTAGGTGCTGGAGTCGTTGGTTTGGCCGGAGTTACCGGCTTGTCGGTATGATACTTAACCGTGCTGGTCTTGTCCTTACCGTTAGAGGCTTGGTTATTCCAATTATAGGTCTGACCTTGCTTGGTCAACTCACGATCAGCTTTGTCGCTTGGCAAACTCGCAACAAAGCGTGTTTTAGTTTGCTTACCAGCATACTCAGCGATTTTATCAGCTTTTGGCGTCACGGTTAGCTGACCGTTCTCAAATTTGACTGTGAAATCAGCGGGCACATCTTTAGTGTAAGTCAATGTCGCTAGTTTTTCCTTAGTCCTTGTTTTAGCATCAATCTTGCTAGTTGATCCCGACTGATCATCAGCTTTAGCTGACGAACTAGCACTCGTTGCGCTTGATGATTGGTCAGTCTTAGTTGCTGAACTGGCACTCATCGCACCTGCTGACTCGTCATCGGCCTTAGATGATGAATTGGTATCGCTTGTTGCGGTATCAGCTAGATAAACTTTCACCGCTTTCAAATCAACTTTCGCATCTTTTGGTAGTTGATCGGTATCGGTCATATATTGGGTTTCACCTAAATTGTTATACTGGTTAAAATGTTGAAAGGAACGGTTTTGGCATTGATAATATTAGCATTGGCCACTTTGTCAGCTAACTTACCATCTTGTGTTTCAACCTTTTTCACAATCAAGTCCGGATCCTTTTCTGAATGATATGCCACATCATTTGATGGTTTATCGCCCTTAGTTACCTTATTTGACCAGGTATAATCGTTATCTTTCTTAGTTAACTCACTATCGGTCTTATCCTTTGGCAAACTAGCCGCAAACCGGACCTTCGTTTGCTGGCTCTTAAACTCATTTTCCTTACCCGCTTTCGGCGTCACGGTTAACTTACCGTCCTTATAAGCAATCGTAACATCGCTGGTCACGTCTTTCGTATAGCTCAGCCCCGTGAGCTTATCAGCCGTCATGCTAAAGGCGTCGGCCTTCCCATCGCTCATCATCACCTTGATCTTACTGGTATCAACCTGCACATTTTTCGGCAATTGATCAGTATCCGTTAAATCGTCAGTATGTGAGTTGTTATCGTACTGATTGAAAATATCAAAGTAAACGTCCTTACCCGTCAAGATATTAACGTTGTCACTCGTTGTTGCGAGCTTGCCTTGGGCATCTTCCACGCGCTTGGCCACTAATGATGGTGAAAGCTTCTCAACTGAGTTACTTGGCGTGTTTGAATTCGTGGTCACATCGTTGATCTTCGTATTGAATTGACTCTTAATGGTCACATTGTCGGCATTGACGGTTGTGACTAACTTAGCTTCTGGTACCGATCCTAGTATTGGGCTTGGTAGTTTTTGCTTGATTAATGGTGAGTTCTTTTTGAACCTTATCAGTCAGCACATAACTCTTAAGTTATGACGCAGTTTATATATTCATTTAGCGGACATTAACCCATTTATTAATAAAAACTGGACTTAGAATGCGTTTCTCAAACGTCAAAACATGAAAAAACGCCTATTTCTAGGCGCTTTTTACGATTATTGTTGTAAAGTTTGTTGGGCTTTTTTAGCTCTTGGCTTTTTCAAATCTGGATTAGCCTTTGCACCTGAAGATGGAAAGGGGACTGCTTCTTCTGCTTATGGTGGTCTAGGCATGGCTTTAGGTAATAACGAATTTAACGTTATCGGTGCTTTGTTCCTTAGCCAGTTTCGACTAGGATTTATAGTCTTTGGTATATTCACATTTGCTGGCGTATTAATTGCAACTTTGATTGTCCATGAGCCTTCTAATTTAGATGAAACCTCAACTAAAAAGAAAGAAAAGCTTTCTTTAAAAAATGTAAAGTTAATTTTTCCTTCTTGGCAAATTGGTGCGACTACTACCTAGCTCTTATAGGAAAAATGTTTCAGGGAGTTGGAAACTTTGCAATTACAGGATACATTTTATATATAATGACCGACTTTCTTCATCGTGGTAATCAAACTCAATCTTCTATCCAACTTGTTAACATGATTATGCTTATTTTTGGCATTTTGATGGGATTAGTCGCTGGGCCACTATCTAATAAATTTAAAATACTGAAATTACCAGTAGGTCTCTCAACTATCTTATTAGCAATTGCAGGTCTCTCCCTGTTCTTCTTAAGAAATAATACTGGTATTATTCTTTACGCCTTAGCTGCCGGTTTAGGAATGGGCTTATGGAACGCACTTGATAATTTATTAAACTTAAAAGTTATCCCCGATCAAAATCGTGTTGCATTTTTCTTAGGTGTTTACAACTTAGGTAATACAATTACACAAGCTATCGCACCCGTTTTAGCCGCTGCCGTCATAAGTCTTTTTGGTTATTCTGGAATTTTTATTGTTTCATTTATTTTTTCCTTGATTGGTGGTATTTCAATGCTATCGATTAAATCATTAAAACGTTAGTAAGATATTTTTTAGCAATCCTTATTTAAAGTTAAGGATTGCTTTTTGTTCTCTTCAGTTGCAATCGCTTGCAACTCGCACCTATCCTCTGCTATGCTCGTGCCAACAATGGTAATTGTTTATTCACCTAAATTTAGGATTGAGGTAATTAAATGACTGAAAGTTATCAATTTGATGTTTTGTACTTAGGCGCGGGGCATGGTGCCTTCGACGGGGCGGTTCCACTAGCTAATAGTGGTAAAAAAGTCGCCATTATCGAAGCGGACAAAATCGGGGGAACTTGTCCAAACCGTGGATGCAACGCGAAAATTACGCTGGACAACCCGGTTCAACTTTTACGCCACCAAGAACGCCTTGATGGCATTGTAAATGGTGACTTAAAGCTGGATTGGACTGCCAATGTAGAACATGAACACGAAGTCATCGACGGCTTGCCGGACATGATTACTGGTTTACTCGACTCTGTTGACATCGAAATTATTCACGGTCGTGGAAAATTTGTTGATGCTCACACCATCGAAGTGGATCAACAGCGCTACACCGCTGACAAAATCGTGATTGCAACGGGGCTACGTCCCCACCATCTAGATGTTATGGGCTCAGAACTTACGCATGACAGTACCGATTTTATGAACCTCAAACAGCTTCCTGAAAATATCGTAATTATTGGCGCGGGCTATATCGGCATGGAATTTGCCACGATTGCCAATGCTGCCGGCGCGAACGTCACTGTACTTTTACGCCATAATCGGGCGTTGCGCAAATTTAATCAAGATTACATAAAACAAGTCATTGCCGACCTCGAAAAACGAGGGGTGAAGTTCATTTACAACGCTCAGGTGGATCGTTTTGAGGAAGACGGTTCTCATTTTACCGTGTCTTATAACGATCACGAAACCCTCACCACCGACTGGATTTTGGATGCTACCGGACGAATTCCTAACATCGAAAACATCGGATTAGACGAAGTAGGCGTTAGTTACAATGCTAACGGGATCGAAGTTAACGATCATCTTCAAACTAACATTGATAACATCTATGCTTCTGGTGATGTGCTTGATAAAGAACAGCCTAAGCTCACCCCGACTGCGATCTTTGAATCTAGTTATTTAACCCAACTTTTCACAGGAAAGACTACTGACGCAATCAACTATCCGCCCATCCCAACCATTGTTTTTACCTCACCACAAATCGCACAGGTTGGTATGAGCGTCGAAGAAGCTCAGCAAAATCCTGATTACACCATTAAAACTAATCATCTTCCTGACGGATGGTTCCGCCAAGTTGATAAGGAAACAATTGGTGATAACACCTTGATTTACGATCAAGACCATCATCTTGTAGGAGCAGCTGAAGTTAGTGAACATGCTGCCGATGCAATTAACGTTTTATTACCAGCAATTGAGTTTCAATATACAGCTGAACAACTAGGCCGCATCGTACCTCTCTTCCCTACTTTGGGAGCGGACGTCTGGTCACAGATTTAAAAAAACGCTGAGCCTCTTTTAAGGAGACTCGGCATTTTTTTATTATTTGGTAGATTGCAAATTTAATCCGAATTTTTGGAAAAATTTGTCAGCATAACCTGATACGGTGTTTGCCAGTCGAGTATTTTAAGCGGTCGCTGGTTAATTTGGAGTAACGTCGTCGTTAAATCTTGAGCACTA